>JAJCYT010000043.1 GCA_029262795.1 Candidatus Fraserbacteria bacterium | reverse complement strand
TGAGACTGTACTTAACTATGAAGAGTACGGTCAGAATAAAAGCCAGCCGTTCGTATTTCGAATGATTTATGAAAATATAGATGGTGAAACACTGGTTCGCAGTACTGAAGGTGGAAATTGGATAATTTATAATTGGTCATTCTTTTTCTAGACGTCTTCCTCGAACAGTAAACCAACATCTTCTCTCAATGAACTACGGAACCTATTCCTTGCTTCCCAAATTTTCGTGCGTTGTTGAGCTGTGTAGGTAGTATTATCGCCTGGATTTTTCTTCAATGCTTGGTCAAGTTTATAAAACGCATCAAGTGCCTTCTCGGATAATAGAAAACTAACTTTTTTCCGTGACCAGCTTTTCAGTGCTTTTCTTGTTTTGATTATTTCGGTTGATACCTCTTCATCACTTCTCCCAGCAAATTTGCCAATATCTGCAGTAATCTCAAATCCTTCAGGGTAAGCATCAAGCCTGATAGAGTATAGCTTTTCAGTAAGGTTTCTATTGAGCTTCTTCTCTAGCATTAGTCTTTCGTTTCGAATCTTTAGTATTCCAACTATATAAGCAATAAGAGAAACAATTACTGAGACAATACCTGCGATTATTGCTGCTTCTACCCGTGAATCCATTTCATTCCTCTATAACCTAACTAGGGACTTCATGATGAGGTTGTCCTTCAATCAAGAAGTTCTTCAAAACAGGTTCGACAATTCCCTCAACATAATCTTCTTAGTCATATTTAAATTGACGTTGATTAGTTTTTTTCTAGCCCGTATTTTTCTTATTGTATGACCCCATTAGATAATGCTAATTCGTATGAATAGTTTTCTTAGGCCTTTTTCGAACGAGTTCGGTATTTGCTTTTCCAATCCTAATAATATTGACTCCTTAAATCCTTTGCCCCAACTTTGACCATCGATTGAGAACTCCTGTACCATCTCAACCATTTGCTCTTCAATCACACTCAATAGTAGGAAAACAGAGTATAGTGCCTTGTGATGTGAACACAAGAAAGGCTGTGTTAAGCACCGGAACTCCCAGAACCATAACCAATAGAAAAATGGAATGTCGTTTCAATAAACGGTGGTGTATATTCTCTACCATAAACATATATCTTAACACATTCTTGGCATCCATCACGTAAACAAATAACAAACCTCCGACATTTCAGTGTTTGTTGGGTTTGTGCACAGACTGTGCACTGACCAGCATAGAGTCACTATGCTCACAATGAAAGACATATCCAAGCGATACGAACTTACTTCAAATCAGACTCGGGCCTGTTGGGATGCAGTTTCGCCACTGCTTGTGGATTACATTGAACGTGGCCCCCATAACGCAGTATTGGTATCAGAAGAAGCTATCTTCATCCTTGACCGTATGATAGAATTACGTCGGTCTGGGCTTAGTTGGAGCGCTTGTGGTGACAAACTCAAGAAAGAGATGACAGACTCTACCGAAAACACACCACAAACACCGCCACAACTATCCACAAACGAGAACAATCTAGCCCCAAACGCAGAAATCATCTCGATATTTAAAGAACAACTTGATAGAAAAGATGAACAGATCGAAGAATTGCTTGCTCAACTCAAAGATGTTCAAATGAGAGCATTGCCCGAGCATAGCGAAGGTCGGAAAAGTCGCTGGCAATACCTCAAGGCAGTTTTTACTGGTAGGTAAATACAACACTAGCTCTGAAATAGGGATGGATTTATAAGATACAGATAGAATAGCGCCACGATCAAAACCAACCCTACGAAGACCCAAATTGCATATTTCCCTGTCGTTTCAGTTGATTGCTGAGGATTTTGATGTTCAATCATCTCTGGATCAGGCTTCTCTTGCTCACTATCTACTTGTTTCGACTTCCTTTCATCGTCGATTAACTCAATCTGCCTATTTTTAAGTTTCAGCTCTTTTTCTAGACCACCATTTTTCTTCGTCAATTCATTCACTTGGGATTGCAATACCCTGCGTTCTGAATTTGCTTGATGCACCATAAACACAAACGGCCTTTGATCATCTGAAAAGTCACTTAGATCAAAGGACGGAAGCTCCAATGAAGTCTTTTCCTGCGCGGAATTTCCGCCTTCCATTGCGGAAAATTCCGGCTTCTTTCCGGCCCTCTTTTTTTCCGCCAATTGTTTTTTAAGTTCACGCACTTCACTTTTTGAATATCTTGGTGATGGAGGACGATTTGCATCAAGAAACATCAGTTTTGAAAGGTACGGATCTCCTGATTTTTTAGGTTTTTTATTTGCCCAGTTTCGCACTGTTTTGGTTGAGACGCCCAAAATCTTTGCTGCTTGTTTTTGATCTAGTTCGTAATCATCATGTTGTATTTGGTTGTTAATATTTGACTTCTCGGTTGTCATGGAAGATATAGATAGATCTCCGCACCGGAACGGAAGGTTAAAATTTAACATACGGAATTTCCGGCCACTATTTTCCGTTTCCATGTTTAGATTCATGGAATCCACCTACTGACAAAACTTCATCAGATGGAACACTTATATCGTACCACTGACAATAAGCACGTCTTGTGGATAACTACCTCAGAGACTGCGCTCTCATGTCGAGTTAACTGCGCTCTCATGTCGAGAGACTGCGCTCTCATGTCGAGTAGGTTTTTTTAAAAGTCTGATCAGGTAAGGCTTTCTAGCGAACTTTTTGAACGGAATACTAACGCTGAATACTAACAATATTTAAATACGTTAATGTCCGACGAAATTTACATTTCTGTCCTGTGCGTGTTACAGTAAACCTTGGTGAGAGGTCACATATGAATATAGAAAACAAACCAATTAGGGAAGAGTCTGCATCTCGCAAGTCACTCATTAGACCAGACAGAAACATACTCAGATGGTCTGCACTGTTTACTACGAGCAAATTCAAGGGTAAGTCTCGAGAACTGCACTTTGAAACAACGCAAGGGTCAGTAGGTGTTGTTGTTGGTAGGCACACAACTGGAAAAAATGAAGTAATTGAAATTGGTGTTCTTACTGCTATTGAGCTTGTATCGTTATGTACTCTCATAGAGCATTGGGAAAAGGCAGGCAAGCCTGAAGAGCCTATCAGGTATGGAATTAGGGAATTTATTTCTGACTCAGGAAAAATCTCATTTAGCCATAAGAACTATACTAATGCTTATCAGTCGCTCCGCAATCTTTTAAATATCCCTGTCACATGGAATGCATCATTTAAACTTCCCTCCGAACAAGGGGAGGAAACCCTTGAAGTTTTAACCGAAATGCATTTTTTATCTAGTTTGATGAAAGTCTCCAAGGTGAATAAACGCCAAGGTAAGAAGGAGGTGCTTGGTTTCAAGTACAGGTTGAATGAAGTGTTGATGACCAATATGCGCGGCTCCTACAATCGTCCATTCAATTTCAGGGTGCTTCGTGAATTAAAAAATGAACTTTCGATGCTTATGTATTGTCACTTCGACTCTGTTATGGCAGACAAGCGCATCTATACACCGTCCGGAACATACCTCTTTGAACAACTTGGTCTTCTTGATTCGTATAAATATCCATCTGACAGGCTCAAGCGCTTTAAGGCTGTACAGGCGGAGCTCATCAAAAAGCCACTTTCAACGGGGATTATTAATTCGATGGAAATTATTCCGACTAAAAACGGGAAGGACTGGAAGGTTGTCGTCAAGAAGCGTTCACACACATCTGAATCACAGATTGAACGATCCGCAGAACTCGACTATTTTGTGAATCAAGCCCTTGAAGTAATGGGAGAGACCGAGAATGAAATCACGAAGAAGTTTCTATACAAGGCTGGTCTTAATCCAAAACTTGGCCCCCAAGTAATCGACAAAGTGACTCACGAGCTCAAAGCAGATATTATCAATAACAAGTCAGCCAAAGATAAACCCCATTTTGGGAAATGGTTTGTTTCGGAAGTTCATAAGATTGCTGAAGCCAGAGGCGTAGATTTATAACAACCTCGGGAAATACTTTCCCGAACCCTTTCTAGTCTTGGAGGGCGACCCTCCAAACCTCCCAGTGGGGGAAAGTCGTCGAGGGCTGCACTCAGTCGCTCCACTTCTAAGGAAGTGAATAGCGTGACTGAATTCCATAGCAATATTGACAACTGAACTAGTGTTCCGCTTCTTCCCTTGCCCTCGACTCCCCCTTTTCATCACCTCATAACATCACCATGTTACTGAGCAGATAAAAACCGTCGTATTTCACTCATTTCATTCTTTCTCCACGGCGGCGACTGCGCTGGGTCAAATCTGATTGGCGGCTCATACGGCACCGCCAATCAGATTCTCCCACGCTTGGGGATCGCTTCGCTGCACTCGCTCACCCTAAAAAGGGGGAGTCGGGTGTCAGCAATCACCACGTCGCTATCGCTCCTCGTTCTTGCGACCCTCGACGACTTTCCCTCCTGAACTCAACCTGCCTCAGAGCGCCACACCACCTTGCCATTGAAACAGCACGAACCAGCGACGCCCTAGAGCCTAGCGTTTGCGCTCACCGATGCGTTTACCTCAAAACCTGAGTACCCTGAGACACACGTTTCTATCGATCCTGGTTTTCAACCACGAAGCCTCGGAGTTATCACTGAGCCCACCCACCCTTCTATCTTGACGAGAAAACAGTGTGTGCTAGGCTAGATGTTAGGGTTGGTTAGCTGGAACATTCCCCGTTCTCCCTGCTATTTCTATGCCTCAAAAACTCCTCAATCAAATCATGCGGGAGGTATTTGCAAACACCATTGCAAGCGAACGAAAGCAAGGTTTAGTTGCAAAAGCATTTCAAGACAGAAACCTCAAAGAATACAAGGAGTTTATGTTTGTATACCGTTTGCTTCCCAAAAAGCACCAAGAGCAAATGTACAAAGTCTTGTGGCCGTTGCTTCAAAAAGCCTTTGACACGGGATACGTCATTGGCAAGCGGGAGCAGGACTAAAATTTTATGACCAACGACACAAAACAAATTTTAAAAGCCATTGCTGAGAATACTCAAGTAATCAATGAAGTTATAAAAACGACTACCGAGAACTCACAAATGCTCGCGGTTGGTCAGGTTCAATTCGATGAAATTAAAGAAACCTTAGACGACCACACAAAGAAGCACGAAGATACTCTAACCAAACTCGATAATTTTACAGATCAGATTCAAACTTTGTCGCAAGAGCAAACGCTTCATGGTGGCGCTATTAAAAACCTCGAAGAACACGCAGGAATAAACTAGGGTCAAAACCTAAACTACAAGCGCAGCCTAGATTTCCCGCATAGGAGTCTAGGTTTTTATATATCTCAACCACACCAATAGACTTAGACACAATTAAATATTCTAGAAGAGATTTGCAAACATATAATAAAATCCCATACCCTCAATTAAGGGGGTATATATGCTAGACTTCGACAAATCAAAACTCGATGTTCTCAAGGTCATAGGAATTGCCACCGTGGTTCTGTATCTCGTGGGAGCAACATTGATACGTGACGCATACACTCCAGAGCCATATATTGTGGTGGCAATCATCTCCATTTTTATTACTATCACCACTACGAAATATCTCTATGGCAAAGCGAAAACCGATACTGAGGCATATCTGGACACACACAATTTAGTCAATAAAGATACAACTCCCGCAGAGCGCATACGGATGCTTTTGAGATATAACCAAGGGAATTTTGTTGGAAAGCGCCTTCTTCAGGCATGGTTACACTCCGAAGTCGAACAAGCCACTGTGGGTGAACAACTTGTCGGTGGCTATGTGCGGGAAGAAATAGAGACAGATGTACAGCTTGCCCGACAGCATAAGAAAAAGGAAATCATTGCAGGAAGAGTGTCTACTGAAATAAATGAATATGCCCTGACAAACTCCAAATTCTATGAAGCCATGCAGGATTCTGGTTTTGTAACCACAGACGCCATCGACCATCAACTACAAGCTCAAGCACACATGATCAAGCGTGAAACGATATTGCAAGCAATCCCATTGCTTCTTCAGGGCTATGCAGAAGACATGGCGAACGCGGGAACATCCGAGGAGCGCGAAGCCATTATGAAGAAAATAACTGACTTGGGAAAAAAACAGGAGGCTCTCGGTGGCGAAACCCAATGACCCTGATCCTTTGGATGAGTTGTTGAATCCACCACGGAGTCATCCGCTTCACCTTGATCACCCTATTCTCAAGTACAAGTCCACAAAGAAGAAAAGAGGCGGATTAAAACTCCCTCAACCTGCCAAGGAACTTGAGCAAGGTGTGCTTGAAACTGCTGTGCATATTGACGAAATCAAGGGCAAAACAGGCGTCCGTATTGGTCAAGACCTCGATACCAAGGAAGTCCTATGGCTCACTGATCGCTTTCGCCATATGTACATGATAGGCACATCGGGAAGCGGCAAAACAAATCTCTTGCGCCAAATGATCGAAGCCGACATGCGCGACGGTCATGGTGTTGGTGTGCTTGCAAAAGAGAATGACCAGATCGAGAGAGAAACGCTCCCATTCGTCCCCAAAGAGCGCATACACGAAACCGTCTATCTCAATCCAACCGCAAAACATCCACTATGCCTTAACCCCCTAGAGCTTCCAAAAGGCATTGATCTTCACCAGCATGTAGCAGAACTCCTTACAATCTTTTCGGCACTGTTAAGCATAAGCGCGTTTACTCAAGTCGCCCTTTGCCGCTACATGCTCTACGCCCTTGTTGCACATCCAGAATCAAGCCTCGAACACATCCCAAAATTCTTAGGTGAAGATAAAGACTATCGCTGGGGCATCATCAACGAAGTCAAACACCACTACGACATGGACATGATTATTGAAGCTTTTGAACGCTTCGACAGTCCAAAAAATCCCCAAAAAGCTGCCGCCTTTTACATCATTGAAAAGTTCATTCCCTTTGTTCTGAGCCCCAAACTCAAAGCGATCATGTGTGGAAAAACAACCCTGAGTCTGAGCGAGATCATGCAAAGCAAAGGCATCTTTATTGCAAACCTATCAGACGCAGGAGGAGTGCTTGGAGAGACAGAGTCCTCACTCCTCGGCGCATACCTCATAACCGCCATTAAGAGAGAGATGAGTAATCGTCAAGAGATGCTAGAGCATGAACGGGCCAATTATCCCTTCATGCTGTATGTAGACGAATTTACAAAGTACCTCTCTGAAAAATCCAACGAGGAAGCATTTGCAGAATTTCTAATCAGGGCGAGAAAAAACTATGTAGCCCTGCATCTTGCACATCAAGACACCGCCGATTTATCCGATAACCTCAATACCAAATTGGGGGGCACAGGTGCCCGAGTATTCCTCAACCTCACGCCACCTGATGCGCAACGTGCAGCCCGCTTCATTGTGCTTGACGACATGGGTGAAGATGTTACCGTAGGTGCAAACAAGCTCACCAAAATGACACCTGGTGAGTGCTATGTATCCGTGTACCACGATGAGACCAAATCCAAAGAATGGCACCACGCCCAAACCTTCGAATTCAAAGGCAAAGGCGACCCCGAAATAGCTCAACAAATCATAGAGCAATCAAGTACGGTTGAGGTTACATCTGATATCAACGACAAGGCCCCTGACGTTCACCCAGACAGATTTGAATCCAACCAAGGCACTTCACCACCTCTCGATTCACCTAAACCGCCTGAGGAGCGATACAGGAACACAGAGCATTCACTTGATGACTTCACACCACCATGATCGAATACCGACGACAATACACCCCCGATAATCCAAAACGGATCATGAAGCTCAAGCCTCGCCACCTTCTCATTTTAGATACTGTTGGGCGGTATAGGGTGGTTACTACACGGCTTCTGCAAGCCCTTTTGTTCGACTCGGTGCAAGAACCACCGAAAGGCTTGCAGAATCAAAAGACTGGGAAAGTTGTTGTTGAGGAAACGCGAGAGCTTTTCCATGCAGGATATCTCATTAAGCCTCCTGAGCAGATCGAAATGAGGAAAGCAGTTAAAGGCTCCATTGGGCATGTGTTTGCACTTCCTCCAAAAGGTGAACGTGCTTTGCAAGAGCACTGGTCAGCACATGGGAAAGAAGTTGCGTATCGCCTACTAGACCCCCACGTTAAATTCCACACCATTGAGCACGATTTAATGATCTCAGAAATGCGAACGGTAATTACCTTGCTTACTGCCTCTCATCCACAACTCAAACTCTTATTCTGGGAAAATGCTACGGACTTTAAAATTAAGGGAAATGTCGACGGAGAAACACGCTCATTCTATCCAGATTCGTTTTTTGCAATTGAGCACAACACTCAACCCCGCTACTATTTCTACGAAGCTGACAAGGGAACTATGCCGATTGAGCGCAAAGAAAAAGACAAGAATACTGACTGGAAAAAGAAGCTTACCATCTACAACTCCTATGACCAGTCAAAGGGGTTTTATGCAGAGTTTGGACAAGATCACTTTTCGCTTATCACTACCACCACATCGCCCCAGCGACGTGACAATATGAGTGAGCTTGCACAGCAGTTCAAGATTGCCCCGCGTACTTTCTTTGCAAGCCATCCTAACATTGACCCGATCAACCCGTATTCCGTTCAGGAGAATATCTGGGCGAATCCAACTCAGTCTAGCCTTGTGAAACTGTTTGACTTAGCAGGGTAACTGGCTTGCTTTATTCTTGGAGTTTGCTTATCGCCGGTGACGGGATGACGGGCATCACAAGCCAAAGGAGCAGCCAGACGCACGGCTGAAATATGGAAGGTATTTGTCGACAAGCGTTTTTAGCTGATTTTCTGGCATTTGATGGGTTTGAACCAGCTCCATGAGGGGGGTCAAGTTGGTTACGCGACACGGAATGGTGTTATGATGATTGCTGAAAATGATTCAAGGACGGTTCGGGGTATGGTAACTGTGCCAAATAGGAAATCTCGGTTTACACTGATGTCAAATATTGAATCACATTCCTTAACGTCTAGTTAACACAGGCTCGTTACCTTTCAAAAGAAGGAGACAGCATGTTAAAGATAGTATTGGCACTGTTGTTGGCTATATTTCTGTATGTGGGGCTAGTGTCCTCAGGTTCAGTAGACACGCTGGCTCTCGAAGATCCGGAGATGGATTGCAAGAGGATTATGTTGTGATGATTCAGTCGTTTCGCACTGGATCATTTCCAGAAGCGACCCCAAGGCGTTTGACTACATCGTATGACGATGAAGTGCTCGGCAATCCAGTGCTGGTCATCAACATACCCGAGATTGGTGACTGCAGATTGTATATGTTGTCTGTGCTGACGGACGACGAGGACGTGATCGGTTCCTTGATGTTCGACGTTCTCGACCGTGTACGCCCAACAGCCTCATAGCAACGTCGCTGTTGCCGATTCTTTCAACAGTGATCAGTATCATCATTAATCTTGGGCGCGTATTCAATGGTTCTCCCTGAAAAAGACATTCATCGAGAGAGCCAATTAAACAAATTATTACATCTTTGTTTGGAGAGCGAGGAGCCTATATGGTTAGAATCTCAGATACAGAAGCCAACAGACTCAAACAGGCGTTTGGACTTGATGACCTAATCTTGGATATATTTGCCAGAGAGATTTCTCAGGAAAAGCTTCGCTTCTGGCTGAAACTCACCGAATACGACATCATTATTTACGATGATCAAACCGATCCATTTGATCCTCGTATGGTGACATCAACTGCGCTCCAACTAAGTTCAAAGCCGGAAGGAGCTTCTGCATCCGAAATTGCAAGGGAAAATACCAAACGGCTAAACGAGCGCTTGCATGAAATCACAACGCTCAAGAAGGAGCGGGGCCATTCCGAAATCACCATCAAGATTCTTGACGGGACGTATTACTTTTACCTGCAATATCAAGAAGAGGAAGGGCGAAATCCATATAATTACGCGATCAGGCTTAACCCACACTCCGGCAACGCAATCAAGAGCATGATCTTCCACGGAGAATCAAATAGTTCCACGAAGTTCATCTTTCATATTGATGAGGCAGATTTGCCATCTGTTCAGGCATTGAGGTTATGGGATCTTAACAGGGAGATTTTCGAAGACGAATTGGACTTGAGCCAACTAGGGGGCGTAGAAATTCTGCCAGTCACAGATAGAATTACTGCATCACTCCGAAAACGACGGTACACATTGTCTCGTGATGCAGATAATCGGCCCATGGTTAGTATTCGCGGTCTTAGTTCCAGGCCACTGACTGCTAACTTTTCGTCAGAACTTGAACACATGCCTGATTTTGGCACGAGTCAACAGATCGAGATAGCGAACCCCGATCAAGCGAAGTTTACAGGTCTTTATTATTCGAGAGAAGGGGCGACCTTTGATCTGGAAATCACGAATATGACCCTGGAAGGGCCAGGCGTGCCATCAGACGAATCAAAGGCATTGCCTATGTTTACCTGCATAGATTCCGCCGAGTACATTAAATCAACAATGGTGTTCGAAAACTGTGATTTCATTGGTGGCACCTTTGCGCTAAAGGCAAGATGGGATAACGACGTTCGATGCAAAGACTGTCATTTCTTTACTTTACTCACTTGCATTGATATGCATTGCCAAAAGAACGGAGACACAAAGGTCGCTGAATTCGCTTCGCTTGAGATCGAAGGTGGCAGGTTTGAGTCCTATATTGATGTGGATACCTTCTATTCACAGGCGCAATATGCCATCGGGGAAGAAACGACGAGGGTGCCAGAGCGATTCCATAATATCTATGTGTCCAGGAATGTCCGAATTCTTGCAAAAGAGAGTGACTTCCATTCTACTTCAGGCTCGTCCCTGTATGTCAATGATCAGAGCGATCCAATCCAAGGCACTCAAAATACATTCGAAGTGCTCATTGACAGAGACGAGGAAGGATTAATCGAAAGATCTCAAGATGGTAGCATTCTGTGGACACAAAGAAGCTTTGAGGGAGAAAACGTCGTTAAAGAGTGTACGTTTTATACTAAGAAAGGTGCACTTGAAACGAGCCACCTATTTTTTACAGAGGTTGTTGACTGCAACTTCTATTTCTCCATTGCACAGGAAACTGGCTATGATCAGCGGACATGGTTCAATGAGGGAACGGAGCAAACATCGCACTATCCGAATTATGGTATCAGAATAAGAAAAGGTGGCGCTTCCATAACTGGTTGCGAATTCTCATATGACAGTCAAGATCCATGTTCATATGGTAATGGCGTGGAAGCCGCTTGTATAAAAGCGGTCATCAGCACAACAGAAGAAGAATTGATGAATGATGTAGAGATTTGTCGTTGTAAATTCTTGGAAGTTCCTACTGAGCTGGCATATGTCGTCATAGACAGCAGTGTAAGAGATTTTAAAATCAATAATTCAGTGTTCATTCAGCCCGAATCGGGCTATGGTGGAACGGATAGCAGTGGTCAACCAACACAAAGCGCCAATGTGCTTTACATTCACTCCAATGTAAATTCGGGAAGCATTGCTATAGAGGATTGTCCTGGAAATGTCGATGGCAGTCACTCCTGGGGGCTAACTGATGAAAAAAATAAGGATTTTCTTGTTTTGCAGTGGGAAGCAACTGAATCGCGCCCACTGATAAGAAATGCGTCTAATTTACCAGTTTCTGTGGGAAACTGTAGAATCTGTTATTCTCCGCTCTTCAATGGCATGGTTGATTTTGGAGAGGACAATGAGGCTTGCCAAGAATTTGTCCAGAACCCTCTTTGAGACGGTCTGGCCAAAAAGATGATGATCGAATACGATGCTCTTAAGAGTGCATCGCATCAAACTAAACGACTGGTTAAAAACATTACACGTTTAGAGTTGGAGCAACTTCCCAGAAAAAAGAAAACCCCATGTAAAGGGGTTTTCTTATGTTGGTGTACCAAGTGACTTTCCGAGTTAATGCCAACATTCCACGTTAGGCACCCTGCCAAACGTGGCGCGTGGACACCACGCTTTTCCTCACGGAGCAATACATTGCCGATTCATGAGGCAGCACAGGATTCTCCCGTACACTTAGCAAGTAAGAGAGCCAACCTAGTAGTCCGATATTCTCATACTAAATTGGTGTTGTCTACTTCGGCAGGAATCGTTGACTTCATAAGAAGCATGGCTGCACATGGTGTCCATGCACTAGCCTATGATCCTGACGAACTTACAACAGACAAAACATCACTCAGAAAGGGATTAGGTAACATATCTGGCGCGTGATCACCCTTTACTCTACCTCGAACGACCCACAAACAGAGCTCAAACTCTTCTCAAAGTCACCCAATCTAACCAAATACTACTTGCAGATCTTGACGCGCAAACAGGGTATGCTATACTTGGTGTATTGATGTAATCATGTATTTATGAATTTATGAAAACTCGTCCACCAAAGGAGGCATCCATGCCTATTATTAAATTACTGCGAGGCGGACAGGTAACTTTGCCCCAGGAGCTTCGAAAAGAAGCCCAACTGCAAGAAGGAGACCTCATTGAGGTGTGTTTTGAAAAGGGCAAGATCACGCTCAAGCCTGTGGTCACCTTGAGCCCAGATGAGGCTCGGCAAAGAATGAAGGCACTGCTGGTAAAATCACGTACAGGTGCTTCTGAGATGTCAGAGGACGATATTGCCAAGCTGGTTGATGAAGAAATAAAGGCAGTTCGAGCCGAGCAACGACAAAAAGAAACACGCATTTAATCTATCCTATGATTAAAGCTGTAATTGATACCAATCTCATTGTGAGCGCGTCGTTTCATCCAACGAGCATCCCTGCACAGGTTATTGACGCGTGGCTAGACAAAAAATACCACCTCATTATTTCACCCGCTCTGGTTGATGAATACCAACGGGTGCTTTTTCGTGAACGGATTCGTGAAAGAAGCAAATGGTCTCTTGAAGAGGTACACGAATTCTTGACACTCGTTGAATTTGTTTCAGAGATTCACGTACCAGGGAAGCTTGTTATTAAGGCAAGCAGAGATGCTGACGATGACAAGTTTCTGATCGCCGCAGTTGAAGGCAACGCCGATTACATCGTCACGGGTGACGATGACCTTTTAACTCTCCATCCTTTTAGAGATATTCAAATTATCCGCCCTGCTGAGTTCCTTTCTGTTTTATAGAAAAACTCAATATTCCAAGACCTCTTGACTGTTTCGTCAGGTGTGCTAGGTTCGGAATGAATCTGCATATCCAACCGAAAAGGAGGACAGGCTTGGAACTGTTACCTGAATCTATACGAAATATATTGCTGGAGAATGGAAGACAACAAGCTAAGGTCAGGGGTACAGAAAAAGAAAAGGACTTTCATCCTGTCGTGAAACTCTTCACACCGGACGCAAACTGTACTTGGCTTGTAACAGAACTTGACCCTGATGACCCCGATATTGCCTTTGGGTTATGTGATCTTGGTCTGGGGTTTCCAGAATTAGGAAGCGTAAGCATCTCTGAAATACAGGAAATACGAGGCTCACTCAACTTGCCAGTGGAGCGCGACCTGTATTTCAAAGCAACGAAACCAATAAGCGATTATGCAAGCGAAGCCCATGACGAAGGTCGAATAACTGCATGATCAATTAAAAGAGGCACCATGAATACCTGTCCGTGGTGCCTTGCACCACTTAAAGAGACTGCTTTTTCACGTGCACTTATATGTCAGTGCACCAACTGTACCTTTGAAGAAGTCATTGAAATTGCCGAACCTGAGGTTCGGTTCCAACCTACAGCCCCGAGGGTTTTCCTTCGGGGTTTTTATTTAGAATGGGGTTTGTTTGTTAATGACAAAGCCCCAACTGTAGGGGCTTTGTCTAGGGTTTGTTAGCTGTTCGGACAGCTTCTTATTTAATACAAATCCAAACTTTCCTTGTTTACGACTTGCAGTGATGAAGATGCAAGTTGTCGCCTAACGGACATAGCTTCATATACCGCTACCCTGTCAATCGCGGAGGGGCTACCACCGCCCTAGGTTTCAAGCAGGGGGCAAGGTTGATCCAGCGCTCAAGCGAAGAAAGTATGAAGGGATATATATTTAAAGAAGGGGTATCCTCCCAGCTAATTGATTTGTGCCAGTTGAGGGGAAATATACAAATGAAGTTTTCCACTTGTTATTTGACGTAATTTGTCCTATACGGTGGTCATAAAGAAAGATTCAGAGAACTAAGTAATGATACAATATCATTACAACTTTTTTTAGGAAAAATATGCAATTTGATTTTATTCAACGTTTCATTTTAGAATGCTTAGTCACTCTATTCTAAAAAAATCTTGTAGTTAGAAAAATGAGAAATTTTTCAATGTTATAAGGAGGGTTCAAATGGATAAGGTAAAGCATGTCAGTGCGATCTTTAGTGTTTCTTTAACCTTAATACTGATGGGCTGCGGGATCATGGGTAAGACTGATCTCGTTCTTGATACATCAACTCAGGAATTTAGTCTAACCGAAGTACAACTTGAGTTTGGCGCACCACTGCCAGAAAGCCACTTTTCTCCAAGACCACCTCTAGCAAATATGCCTGCGACGAGCAATGGATTTGGAAATTCCTGGTGTTGTGATACAAAGGGGAGGGCTTGGTATGGTCATACAGGAGCAGATTATGGCGCTCCTGAAGGCACGATCATTAATTCAATCTATTATGGAAAGGTCGTAAAGACTGGTTGGGATAATGGTTGGGGGAACTATATTATTGTTCGGCATGGATATTGGTATAACCGGAGTTCGACATATGTTATTTATGCACATCTTCGTGTAGATTTCGTCTCAGAGGGTACATGGCTAACTCCAGGTAAACAAATAGCAGCAGTAGGGAACACTGGGTTTTCTACAAAACCCCACCTTCATATAGGCGTGATGAATAGTTCATCACCTGGAAGAGCTTACATTGGAAAAACCTTTACTGGATTCTCACAATTTTATGACGCAAGGACTGGAATAACTCATTTCCGGCCATCAAATTTTTGGTAATATATTCCACGCGCTTTCTATTGGAAATGTAATTGGCTTTTTTAGATATTAAATTAGGAAATGGGCGACAGATGAAGTGGCCCTGGAGCACGAATATCAACTCCAATGAACATCCTAGAGATATCAAAACTCCCTTTTATCAGAAATGCGAAATTTTTGTTGATTAATGAAAAGGTCATCGATTAATATAGCTTTGTTGATTGGAGCCCTATGTTGACGAAAAATCATAAAGATATTAATAGCATTAAAGAACAAAATAAGAATGACGGCCCCTATTTTATCACCGTTTCATTAGTATTCCCCATATTAATGGGGTTCTTGTTTAGCACATACTTAACTTCAACCAGTTACAGTAATTTTGAAAAATGGGCTGTGATCGGTTCATTTGGAGCGTTTATTCTCAATAGTGTCTTTTATCTGTATGGTCTTTTGAGAGAAGTTGTGATAGATAGTACTTTCGGCAAATTAACATCGTTCATATTCATGATCCTTATAGGAATATTGGCGTGGGTTGCCATTAACAATTATACTTTATGGGTACTAATGGTTGCAGGGGCAGCAGCATTGATTACATTGAAAAATCTCCATTTATTTCGGTTAATTAAGAAAAAATATCCCGTTGGTTATCCCCTCAAGGATGAAATTTGGACGTGGTTTAAATGGAGTGCCACATACCTTGCTTGCAGCTTAGCGCTAGGTGCTATTTGTTACTTTGTGCTTTCATTGCCTGATAATATTGGTCTTGTCGATGTGTCAACCATACCTCCAACTGTAATCAAAGAGTTAGTTTGGGTTCCGTTTATTGGAAAAATTTCGGTTGGGATGATTAAAGATGTTACAAGTATGATTATGCTAGTCATTTGCGGAATTCCTCCAATTCGAAATATAGTTTTTGTGTTGTGGGCATCAGAATCAAATAGAGCAAAGCGGATAAGAGCTGAAATCAACGAATTTCTTATAGCAAAACATACAGAATTTCCTGACCCATGAAAAAAATTATTGGTTACGCAAGATTGATCAGAGTAACGATTGTGTTCATCATTGTCGGGTCATTTAACGCTGCTTTATATAGTACGGGGGAAAATATTGATTTCTTTGAAGTGATAAAGATTTCTACAATATTGTACCTTATGGCGTCAGGAGGCTTTGCGTGGAACGATTATTTTGATCAACAACAAGACAAGATAAACAATCCAGGCAGAGCGTTACCGCAAGGTCAAATTTCTCCAGTGGCCGCTAAATATATTGGCCTTGGCTCACTTATTCTAGCTTTTACTATAAGTATATTTTCTGCTTCGTTCGAGGTTTTTTCTCTATCAACATTCATTATAGGGTCGCTATTTCTTTATTCATATATGAAAAAACGATGGTTATTCCCAACGATATTTATAACCCCAATAATTTGCACTGCTCCGATTATTTTGGCCGCACTGCTTACCAATGAATTTCTAAAGCTGGGAATACTAGCTCTTCTAACGTTTTTGTTGATTTTTGGCCGCGAAATTATCAAAGATATTTCTGACATCCATGGCGATAGATTGGTGGGGGTCAAAACGCTTCCAATAATTGTTGGTAAGCAAAAAGCCCTCGGATGTATGTATGTAAGTTTCGGATTGCTGATGATTATGTTGCCAATTCCATATTTACTGCATATCCATACATCAGTTTGGTTTCTTGTATTCACCATTATTGGAGTCAGTATAACACTCAGCATAACCATGGCCTTACTCCATTTGAGCCTCAGCCAACAACATCTCAAACTTGCTTTGTCGCTCTCCAAATATGCACTTTTACTGGGAATCTTAGGTTTCATAAAGTAAAAAATGGAAGAGATTTCCTCTTCCATTGCTTGAAGTAAAAATTGAACTAAATGAGCATCAATTGAACACCTAGAGAAAAAGCAAATCCACCCCACCAAAACCTCCACATCTCCCAGTCACGGAAAAACCTGTTTAGTAGGGATCCTTTGGTCAAAAAAAAGAACGACGTTATCAAAGTCATGCCCATCAATACAAATGGGGCTCCTACCACGATATTCATTTCACACCTCCGTTATTAAAATATATTAATAAGTGTGTCATTATATATTAGTAATGTAAAGTGAGGATGTTGAAATTTAGCTGGCATAATCGGATTGATATTTGATTCAACCATTTATTACTGAGAGGTAGTTTGAAATGCGCTTGTGTATTCTACAAATGGTAAGTAAGGAGCAATCCTAAATAATGCCGTCATTACGGTCTGGGAAGCCATTCAGCTTAGGTCTTCCGATAATCATACCGATATGTAGTTCCTGCATATGCTTAACTTGCTTGAAAGTATACTGCAATGTGATATATGATACTGGCATGTTAAGGATTGGATTGGAGAAAATTTGAAATGCTTGTTGCGGCATTACAAAAATTCATACTAGGAGAACACCGATGCTTTGGCTGACTACTAAAAGAGGCACACAGAAAAGGGTGCCGTACCAATCGGTTTCGGAATGCACAGTAGGCACATTTCTGTCTGTTTACCCCATAGTATTCACAACATCTACAAAAGCACTTTATATAAAATGAAAAATCATCAATTATGGGTTGAGAATCTTGTACAACAAAAGTCTCCTTCAAAAGCAAATATCAAGCTTTTTAAGGATGAGCTTGAAAAAGCTGAAGATGAAAAGCCACTTCAAGAAGTGTTAGAAACGACGCCAAGCTTACTTAGATCACTCACATTAAACACGTCCGATTTTTGGTGTTTTGGCGAACCCTCTTTGGGAGGAGAGTTATATCCAGACTTTCTTTTATGTTGTGAGCACTCTGGTGGATTTGAATGGACGTTTGTAGAGTTGGAAAGCCCCACTAAACCAGCTCTTATAAAATCAGGGCTACCTGCAGAGAAACTGAGATTTGCTCAAGGCCAAATTAATGATTGGCGCATTTGGCTAAGGCAAAATATTGCTTATGCTCAGAGCCATTTAGGGTTTCGTGGAATTCATGCTGAGGGTCAAGCTTGGATTGTCATTGGGAGAAGATCGATGATCTCTCCGAAACATGCTTTAAAATACCAAGAACTCTCAACAAATAATCTTCGAGTGATTTCATACGACCGTTTCATCGATATGATTCAACAAGGTTGAGGTGCTAAATGGATAACAAAGAAATAGCAGGATTTTTCAGGGACACACCTACGAACATATACAATAACCCTGCCCTCAGAGAGCCCCAGCGTGAGGGATATAATGCAATTCTTAGTCATTTTGATAAGAAACAAGATCCTTGCTATGTACAATTGCCGGTAGGATGTGGAAAAACTGGTTTAATGGGGCTTACTCCATTCGAAATCTCAGATGGCCGAATCTTGATAATAGCTCCTAATCTAACAATAAGAAGTACAATCTATAATGAACTTAACATTTCTGACGAGGAGTGTTTTTACTTCAAACGCGGCGTTTTTGAAACAACAACATCAGGCCCCTTCATCTCGGAACTGAAAATAGGAGCAAATAAACATGATTGTGATGATGCACATATAGTTCTGACTAATATTCAACAATTTGCTGGAGAAGAGAATAAATGGTTTGAAAAGTTCTCAAACGATTATTTTAAGATGATTCTGGTCGATGAAGGACACCATAATGTAGCTCCTACCTGGCAACGTCTCTTCGAGTATTTTAATGATGCTAAAGTTATTTCATATACAGCAACACCGGTTCGTTCAGATGGTCAGAAAGTTACAGGGAAATGTGTTTATAATTTCTCTTATACTCGATCGATGTTGCTTGGCTATATATCTCCAGTCGATTCGTTACATGTCGCGCCAGAGGAAATCACCTTCACAGCAAAGGGAGAAAAACAGACTCTGTCTTTAGAAGATGTACGCCAAATGCGAGAGCAAGATTGGTTTAGCAGAGGAATAGCACTTTCTGAAGAATGCAACAGGCACATTGTTCAAGCATCTATTACCCAACTTTCAGAAGTACGCAAGCATGGAAGTCCTCGAATGATTATTGCTTGTGCTTGTTCGATTCGACATGCTGAACAAGTTGCTTCCCTGTACCGAGAATATGGGCTTAAAGTGGAGGTTTTGCATAGCAAACTACGCCAAGATGAGCGTGATCGTATTGAGAGTGCTTTAAGAAATGGATTCATTGATGCGATTGTTCAAGTCCAGATGTTGGGCGAAGGGTATGATTTAGGTCAATTATCCGTTGCTGCAGTATTTCGGCCATATAGAAGTTTGGCTCCATATATTCAATTCGTTGGAAGGATTCTACGTCTAGCAGATCCTAAAGTAGCTCATTCCCCAGGTAACAGGGTCTATATTGTTTCACACATAGGCTTAAATGATGAACGGTGGTGGCATGATTTCAGGAATTTTGACCAACAAGATCAAGATTTCTTTGCAACTTATTTTGCTGGTGCAGATGAACGATTAATTGAAGGAGATCAAGAATCACCTAGGATGTCCCTACGCCCATTCATGAGGGTACTGAATGAAACTGTTTCCAGTTATGTTCAACGAGCCTATCTTACCAAGATTGATGAGACGATGGTTCACGAGTTCATTAGCACCATAAAAGAAAAGGGGTTTGACCCCATAGAATTTGGACTAACAGAGGATATTATTCGGACACGTTTAGAATTTGCTGCACAAACAGAGCGTACCGTCCCAGCTCAGCAAATTGTTGCACAACCACAAAATGTGAGAGAGTCTTTGCGTAAACGCGCTTATCAAGAAGCACGCTCAATAGCTGACACAGTGTTAAATAGGCTGCAATTAAAACATGGTGGGTACGAATTGGTCAGGGCATATCCTGGTAAGGGCACGCAAAATGCCACTATCTTGATAACACTTGCTCAAGGAGCACAGAACAAAAAAATGGATATTCAATCTGGTGAACGTGACTCGGCATCACGAGAACAATTCAGTGCCGCTGTTCAGGCATCTCCCGACATCGTCGATCAGTTAACGAGTCAAGTGCAAGAAAGGCTAGGAAAACAAAGCTGATGCCCAAGATTAAGAGGCTTCTAAAGCGATGTGAAATTGAATTAGCGAAGCGTGTTCGAACCTGTAGAAGTACAAAGAAATCAATTTTGAAGGATACCAAATGTGTAGTTGTCTACGACTCTCAGTACAAAAAGCACACTTATAGTTCTGAGGCAGCATTTAAAATGATACAAAAGGCTCGAAAAGATTTAGACGAATTAGAACAACTTCTTGATGAGCCAGATCTTTTCTGAATAACTACCAAGATGTTCCATAAACTATTTATGGAACATCCTCTGAACCACGTAATCGCCCACCTACTAAGGCTTTTGTTGTTTGGGGATAGTTTGCATTGCGTTTGTGTGTTCCATAACAGAGCGAATCACCCAAATAACGAACATCACGATTTGCTTGAACCAAAATTGCAGCATATCAGGAAAATGCTGCAATTTTAAACCGCCATTATCAATCGCCCGATTCGGCCTAAATAAATAGCCTTTTTTGTTGCCCAAAGTGTTTAACGAAGTCAGTACAGACTATGAGATGTTGACTTAAATAGGCACATGTGTTATAAAAGTGATTAAGATCATTAAATATTATTTTAGAAGCTTGATGTGTTCAGGGAAATCAAGAGCTTTAGATAATCAAAATATCTAATCGTTTACAAATTCACCAAAATCTCATCAAATATGGATTTTGTATCTTAGAAAATTTGGTACAGAATATGTGATAAGCAAGAGAAGATATGGGTTGTTATTTGATGGATTTCTCTTTTTAGCAACAACAGCCTGTCAATAGGAGGGACTTTTCATGCGTTTTTCTACTAATTTCTTTTCCCGTTCCAT
The DNA here is from genome assembly GCA_029262795.1 of Candidatus Fraserbacteria bacterium. Classification (GTDB taxonomy): domain Bacteria; phylum Bipolaricaulota; class Bipolaricaulia; order RBG-16-55-9; family JAJCYT01; genus JAJCYT01. The sequence continues at coordinate 6,043 of JAJCYT010000043.1, read as the reverse complement.
TGGGTTATTAAAATATGTGAGATTGATATGCATCACCAGCATTGCTTTCATAGCGTTAAGTTCATTTATCTCTTTTACAGAAGATGAAAACTCTGAATTTGGTGAAGCACAGGTGGTTGTAGGAAGTCAATTGCATGATCCTCAAGGACGGCTCGGCGCCGCTAACGTTTTAAGGTTTAGAACTGATCCAGATCAGCCATGGGATGAGTATTTGTTTGTTGAATTAGATGGCTCAGTAGTTTCTGGTTATCGTTTTGGCTCTGCTAATCTCGATCTATTTACTCCTATGCTCAATGCAGAAATACAACGTAACCAGAATTCCAATCAAGCAAGTACCTTATTCCAAGATTCTTTTGCAGATCCAACCGGTGGATGGTGCAATTCGGAAGATGAAAACAGCCAAGCGAGATATCGAGATGGTGAATTCTCTATCCAAATAAAGAGGTCGGGTTGGCTCAAATGGTGTTGGGCACCAGTTGGCGAATTCCCAAGTGATTTTGTTGCTGAGGTTGATGTATACCAATTACCGGAGTCAATAGGCAATTATGGGATTATTTGGGGAAAGGACAATGATAATTTCTACATATTCTCTCTTCAAGCTTCGGGTCAGTATAGAGTAAGACATCGATTAAATGACACCTGGATGCCAGATCCCATTCCATTAACAAATGATGATGCGATTCGATCTGGTGCGTCATCAATTAACAACCTCAAAGTGGCTGTTCAAGGTGAATTCATTACCATCATTGCTAACGACATTGAGCTCCAGACTATCCAAATACCGAACTTTGGAACCGGACGGATTGGGCTTGTGGCAGGTTCGGGGAGTAGTTCCAATCCTGGCGAAGTTCGTTTTGATAATTTCAGCGTCGAGAATTTCGAACTAGTGAATTCTAGCAATACAAATTTTGTTTTCGATAGTAGTAATCCATTAACTTTGGATGTCGATGAGCAAATTGCAATGGGCGCGATGGAGGCTTCTCCAATCATGCAGCTCCCAATTGAGTTTTTCTCTGGAATATCGCCCTCAGCAAACGTCGAAGCTAGTGTTAATGAAGTGCCTATACAAGCTCCTCTGCACTTTGGTTTAGACGAATTTCAACCTGTCTCATCGAATACAGTCCAAACACAGAGAATAAGGCCAAGCCAACTTGACCCATGCACTGGTGATTGTAAAGAAAAAGTTGCCGCGAGTGTTGAAAATTTGGCGCGGATATTTCGCAGGCAAGGAGCTGACTTTCAAGCAATCTTCTTAGAGAAATTTTTAGATGAAGAGCTCTTTGCTGTTACAGATAATAGTACACTAGAACTCGAAGAAGGAGATTGTATCGCAGCCCACTTCATTCTACGCGGCAACCTTAACAGAATTGTCTTTGCTCGAGACTGTTTTGAAAACTTTTCGGCGGAATCTATCGATTATCTTGTATTCTTTACAGCATTACAGGCTTTTGAAGATGAGAAAATTAGCGCTTTTTATAGTCAAGCAGGGGAAGAAAAAGCAAGTCAAGTGATGAAGCTATTATGGGCTGCACTACGAGCAGCTGACAAACTGGATTTAACTTTAGAAACGGTTAATAGAGCAAGTAACATTGTAAACGATGAAAATTTCTTACGAATATCTAAATTAATGGCGATAGGTACTGGTGTTGACGCTAAAGATCTATTTACAGCTAGCAATCGTGTCTTTAAAGGAGCACTGGAATTCGTTGGAGGAAACCTAGGACAGACGCTGCAAGCTGTTGAATCGGGAAGTGCATTCTTTGATCTTGCAAAAGAAATCAAGACGAATTCAGATGACTTGATGATTTTGGAAAATATGCTTAAGGAAAAGAATTGGCAAGGAATTGAAGATACATTTGACATTCCAAGAGAATGTTTAGACCTGTCTTTTAGCCCGATCGATGTTAATTTCAGAGCTATAGTCCAACCAGGCGGCGTAAGTCTCCCAGGTGTCCCTATCGCGATTAATAATTTCGGCAACGGTGATTTTTCTGGAACAAGCCCATTCGTTGAGACATTAAACAATAAAGAGCCTGCATCTATTTCAGCGCCAGCTTCTTTTAATAACGAACAAGGCTCGTTTACTTTCTCTCATTGGATCAGACAGCAAGTGGACGAGAGCGGGCAAGAAACTACTGACAATAGTTTAAATTTAACTGATCCTAGAGTCTTTGACATTTTTGGTGGATTTCAGCGAGATGCAGAAAGCTTTACCATAACGGCTGTTTATACCCCCGCTGAAAGCATCACTTTGAGAAATGTTACGTCACTATCTGCAGGCGGAGACACAATCGGAGATACCAAGAACAAATCCACAAATCAAACGGTTTCATCACCTGAAACCGACATCAAGTTTGCCATGTTTGGCCATTCTGCAACATCATCGGAAAAACGAACCACTGAATCACTTGCCCCTCCTCCATCTATCATCAAGCTTGGCTTTCAATCACAATCTCCTAGACAACTTGTTACCAGTGGTGGTGAGCGAATTCACATTTCAGCCGATCAATTGCTTTTTGCAATGGAATTGAATGGGCGTTTACCAACCGCACGAGGCAGTTCATCTGAAGGATTTGTCTATCAGGCGTTTTTGGATACAGGCTCAGGAGGGCGAGTAACAGAAGAGCATCCTGGATTTACTGCGAATTACACAATGTCCTTAGCATTGGTGGATGGTCAAATTTTCTCTATCCAGCTAGCTCAATGGGATGGCAATGGGTTTGTAACCATTGAAGATATTAATGGGGGATTGCTCGATATTGATGGCATACGCTCAACTTCAGAGGGAATATGGATCGCAGCGCCATTAGTTGCGTTGAGCCCTCTGCCGGAAACCATTAAGACTGTAGTCCGCACAGTCCGCAACCAAGTAGATGGCAATGGTCGGCTGGTACGTCAGATTATCGATGACTGGCCAAATACGGGGTCAATGGATTTGACATTTGACTTGGGTTCTCTACCTGGAGGCTCTAGAGATTTTATTATCTCATCGTCTTCAGATTTTGTTCTTGCCCAGTTGATTCGTAGTACCGAAGACGATGTGGTAATCGCCAAGCTCAGTCCCAATGGGCAACTCCTGGTTTCTGTACATAAAAGATCCGGCTGTACAGGCGTAACGATCAGAACGTGGGAAGTTGAAAGTGGACGACCTAATTTTATCATCGATATGGAAGGCGAATGTGTTGTTGAAAACGAGATGGAGTTTAGCCCCGACGGGCAAATGTTGGCTATCTCAAGGGCTGGTAGAGTGCAACTATGGAATCCAAGAACAGGTGAATCCATAAAATCCTTGAGACCTGCTGTAAGTACGATTGCCTTCAGCGCAGACGGCAAATTCCTTGCGGGCACGGTGAATCGACGAATGACATATGTGTGGGATGTCGCTTCTGGAGAGGTTGTCAAGACCTTTGCAACGGGTGGAAGGATGATCGATTTTCATCCCGATGGCGCTTGGTTGGCGATTGCCAACGACCCCTTAAATGAATTGCCGAACGTTGTCTTGTGGAACTGGATGACCGATGAAACGCGAGTCACCACTGAAGCGAAACGGTTCGTCAAATTCAGCGAAGATGGCAGTATGTTTGCCACTGTATCAACATCAGGAAATGAATTTATCATGATGGATTTCAATACCTTTGGCGAAGTTTTCACGCTGGAGTCGAATATTTCTGGAGGCCGTCTCTCAGGAAACCGTCTCTCATTAGATTTCAGTTCTGACGGTCAAACTCTTATTGTTTCAACGTTTGATCGATCTGGACCTATCGTCCAAGACATTGCATTTTGGAACGTGAGAACGAGAGAGAAGATTGGTGAAATAAGCGTTCCCAGTGTGTTGGCGTTAGATTTGAGCGGTGATTCTCGGTCTTTTGTGACAGGAAGCGAGCAAGGAATTATCAGAGTATGGAGATCTGCGGATGTTACACCGGATGCCGATGGAGACGGTGTGTCCGACCGTCTTGATTTTTGTCCGAATCGTTCTGGCACAGTGGCAACCGATGGATGCTAGATATGATCGAAAGTCTTGCCTCGCCAGCTCTGCTGTGAACAATTGCAGCTTATGGGTAATAAGCTGCAATTATTCTACTCCAAAAATGCTGAAATGACGTAAACACATATCCACAATTGATCATATTGCAGCGTTGAGATACAATGCTGCAATATGGCTGCTTTGAAGCATAAAAACCAACAGCAACAAGACAGTGACTTTCAACTCTCTCCTGCACAACTCAAGTCACTCATTGAGCGCCAGGACGACTTTCGCAATCGTGTACTTCTCAAAGTGCTTTACTACTGTGCCTTACGTAGAATGGAAGCAGCACGACTTGATGTTCGTGACCTTGACTTTAACCAAGCAACACTCACTGTACGTAAAGGGAAGCGAAATAAAGAACGTGTGGTTCCAGTTGATGACCATGTTCTTTCTGACTTGAAGATTCTTACCAAAGGTCGTACTAGCGGCCCTGTGTTTCTTTCTAACCGTAAGAAGGCTATTTCGGTGCGTATGGTCAATGAAGTGGTGAAAGGTGCTGGAATAAAGGCCAAGATTGCACATCCTGATCCACGACGTGAGCACCTTAACCCACATCTACTGAGGCATAGCTTTGGTAGAAATTCTCTCCACGCAGGAATGCCAATGAATCAAGTTCAAGCAATGCTAGGGCATGAAAAGATTTCAACAACGATTGACATCTATGGAACACCTAGTATTCAGCAATTGCATGAAACTATGAAGAGGATTAGTGGGGAGATATAGAAAGGAAACTATGCAGCCAGAACGAATTCAAGACCTTCCCCAGTTTCGCCAATTGCTTGACCAAATGGATCAATTAGAAACCTTCCAAGAGGCCTTGCCTATTTTGCAGCCATTTCTTGAGAAAATGAATATCAACCCTAACGAATTTGAGCCTATTTTCGCAGAATTAATGGAACTAAAAAGACAAGCAACAGAAATAGCCCAAGTGCCTGATAGATTTAATACTCTATTTAGTGAGCGTGGTTGGACAATTTTCGAACTAATGAATCATGAAGTGGCAAAAGATGCTATAAGTATCGCTGAGAAGGGTGATTTTGATGAGGCTGAACGAGTATTGGTTCGTTATTTCAATGTGGACACCATTCAGTTTCTTCTCAACAGAATGAAGAATATCAAATCATTTCAACCCAGGAGTACTCTTGCAAGAAAAGCATTAACTGACTATGAAGAAGAACGATACCATGCTTGTGTTCCTGTTGTTTTAGCTTTGCTTGATGGTTTAGTCAATGAACTCCATGAGAAGAGGCGGGGATTTTTTTCTGAAGAAGCTGATCTTGAAGCTTGGGATTCTGTTTCTGCCCATAGCTCGGGTTTGCAGGAACTTGCCTTCTTAATGCGCAAAAGCAGACAAAAGACATCTACAGAACCAATTTCGATACCCTACAGAAATGGTATATTACATGGCATGGATCTTGGATATGATAATCAACTCGTTGCAGCAAAAACTTGGAGTGCGCTTTTCTCTGTCCATGATTGGGCCTCAAAAGCTGAAAAGGGTTTGTTAGAAAAAACTGACGAAAAACCTCAAGAACCTTCATTAGCTGACGTTATAAAAAAACGACAGGAATTAGATGAGTTGAATGCTCAATTAGAGGCTTGGACACCACGAAAAATCAAATTAGGTGAGAATATACCAATAACTGAAGAACCTGAAGCTTATGAAACGGGTTCACCTGAACGAAGCTTAGTAGAGTTTTTATTGTTTTGGAAAAAGCGCAACTACGGAAATATGGCTAAATATGCTTCGCGTTCTCCAATTCATAAGCACAAGGGATTGCCAGCTCGATTTAAAGATCACTATTCCACTAAGACTTTACAATCGTTTGAGTTCACTTTAATCGATGATCAAGCAGCCGCGGTGACGGAAATTGAGACTGTACTTAACTATGAAGAGTACGGTCAGAATAAAAGCCAGCCGTTCGTATTTCGAATGATTTATGAAAATATAGATGGTGAAACACTGGTTCGCAGTACTGAAGGTGGAAATTGGATAATTTATAATTGGTCATT
>JAJCYT010000042.1 GCA_029262795.1 Candidatus Fraserbacteria bacterium | reverse complement strand
ATCTGCCTTGCTTAAATACTTCTCCGTTTTGATCCAGAATCGTTGCATAGCAATACTTCTTGTGTACATCCAGGCCAATGAACATGATTGCCTCCTTGACTCCCAGCTTACTTCAAGGGGTTTTCATGCCATCACTACCGTGCAACAACGTCACCAACCGTTCAACTCATTTCGGCGGTCTTCCAGTTGGCAACTCTCCCGTTCTTGGATCAAATGGTTTACCATTTTGCTTTTCATATTTTGCCAAGGCCTCTATAAAAGCATTGATGGTGAATTGGGACAATGTTAAACCAGGAGTCCAAAACGCACAGTCCTTGACTTCTTCAATTAAATCTTCAGGAAGATTGACAGTGAATCTCAGTTTTCGAGAAGAATACTCCTGTTTCTCCTTTTTACTAACTTTATTCCCTTTACTTGTTTTCACCTGTTTATTGACTTTATGGTTATTAATCTGTTTATCTTGATCATTTACTTTTTCGCCTGAACCCACAAGGGCCGAGAGGGGATTGTTATCATCGGGAATGGTGGATTTTCTTGATTTTGCCATCCTTATTTCCCTTCTTGTTTCATAACTTCACGGGCTAATGACTGGTAATCTTTCGTTCCGTTGCAGCGTCTATCATATTCATTGATCGGCATTTGAAATCCTGGGGATTCTTTAAGTCGAATATTTTCTCGGATGGCTGTCTTGAAAAGCTTTGAATCGAAACGTTTCTTCAGAATCTGAATCGCGTCTTTGGCGTGTCGAGTTTGTTTATTCACTCTTGTGACGACAACGCCAGCTAATTTCAATTCAGGATTTAGTCCTCCTTGAACGGCATCAATGGTCTCAAGGATTTGAGCAACGCCTTTTAATGCCAAGATACTGGCTTCAACAGGTATCAAAACCTCTTTGCTCCCAGCAAGCGCATTAATTGTCATGAAGCCAAGCGTAGGCGGACAATCAATCAATACATAGTCGTAAGAATTATTTAATGAATTGATTTTGTCTCGAAGTATTGTTTGAACTTGTTTTTTCTTTTTGGCCAAATCAATTTCGATGCTGATCATATTTCTTGAAGCAGGCACGATATCAATATTTTCAATTCGGCTTGAACAGATGTGTTGATTCATGTCAGCGTTATTAACAATGACTTCGTAGATGCTATTCTCGTCACCAAAATTTCCCAACCATTCTGTTGCGTTCCGCTGCATGTCTAGATCAATGACCAGAACTTTCCGCTTGTTCTTTGCTAGAGCAGCAGCCACATTTATTGTGGTTGTAGTTTTTCCAGTGCCGCCTTTGTTATTTACTATAGAAATACTCCTCTTTATCATCTTTCACTCCTTTAAGGGAATTATTCACTTTAACATCTTACACCTGTTTACGACAAGGGGATAACACACGCTTGTCCTTTCAAGGTAACATCGGTTACATTAAAATCTACGAATATGAAAGGTGGTGAGAGGGACTCTTGATTACTAAACCCAAAAAAAGCTAATCCCCCGAGCGAAGCTCAGGGGAAAATAATTGTAAATCTTGATTGTCGAGTGCGCCAACACTCGATCTGAGGGATTTTTTGTATCGCCCAGATATTCTTATATTAACACGTTTTTCTTATCTGGTCAATGGGTATGTATTAAGAATTTGATGGAACTATGTCCCCATCACAGTGGCCACATGTCATATTGAACTATTCTCTGAGCCAAAGCTGTTTTCCACACCTGGAAAGAAAATACCTGTCTGGATTGAACAATGGTATTTTCGTTTAGCCCTGGTTGTCGATGAACAAGGCATAATAGGCGGCACTCGAGCCATCGCACGTGGTCTTGGCATTTCACAGTCCACAGCAATGGAGCTTATTCGCTGGCTCACCAAGCTTAAGCTGTTGGTTGTCATCGAACCAGGCCGAGGCAGACGGGCAACCACCTACCAACTGCGCCGATTCTTCGTGAAAAAGCCTGTGCAGAAAAACTTTGTGAACGGTTCCCCCTATAAGGATTTAAAGAAGAACTTAAAGACAAACACCCTAACGGGTGACAGCCCTCGGTTTAAACGGTACGCAACTCTGCACCTCAGGAGGGCCGTGGAAGGGATTAAATCCCTCAGCAAAGAACAACGGCTCACCATCTCGAAACTCGTTGGCAAACTCATCTGGAAGGCAAACATTCAACGTCACCAAGTGAAGGCATTGTGGGAATGGCTTACAAACATCTTGCCCCATTACGAAAAGCTCAAGCTCACTGGGCGACGGTTGGCGTTGTGGTTCATTGGTAAGGTGCAACGTTTTGCCTCGCCTTCGACGGATCGGTGGGCAAAAGAGGACGTGCAAATGCAGCGAGCTTTTGGCGTTGAGTTGGCAGTGCCCGATGAAGTAGTAGGCCTTTCTGAGGCGGACGAAAAGAGGCTCAGAGAAGAGGCTTTGGCGGGGTTGATGGCCGATGGGTGGATTACTGAGTAACGTAAATAATCCTTCATACTGGACAGGAGGCGAGCGAATGCCACGCACCAAGCCAACACGAGGCGATTGTGTCTATTGCGGAAAAGATATGACCCGGATAGGGATGACTAAACATCTTAAAACGTGCACAGAGCGCGTCCTGGCGCAGGCGGCAGCAGTTGATCAACGCAGGCGAGCAGAAACACTTTACCATTTACAAATCCAAGATAGATGGAACGATGGTTATTGGTTACATCTGGAAATGGGTGGGTCGAAAACCCTCAACCAATTAGATCGATATTTGAAGGCGATTTGGCTGGAGTGTTGTGGACATCTGAGTTGTTTTACCCTCCGTGAATGGGGTGGTAGTGCATCCAAGAAAACCAGAGCGACTGAGATATTGGAAGTCGGGATGACGCTAACTCATATCTATGATTTTGGTACTGCTTCAGAAACGCTGATCAAAGTTGTCGGCCAGCGTGTAGGAAAGGCCACTACAGATCATCCCATTGCCCTGATGGCGCGAAATCATCCACACCAGTTCGCTTGCATGGAATGTCAACAATCCGCCGCGTGGTTATGTATGGAGTGTTTAATCGAAGACGATCATTGGGGAACTTTCTGCGATCAACATGCTGCAACCCATCCGCACGATGGCTATGGGGAGCCAGTGCCGCTTGAGAATTCACCACGAATCGGCATGTGTGGCTACGTCGGCCCGGCTCAACCTCCGTATTGATGCTATACAATGGATAAATACAAAACGTGTTATAAGATGACACCTACAGGCATTTAAAATTGGAGATGAAGTCGCCGTGAAGATCAAACTCGACTCAAGGCATAGCAAGGCTGGCAGTTCTTTGTTTTGCAAAGTCTCGTCTACAGACATCAAAAAAGACAACACAGTTACCGTCAGTGTGGATGCAATTTTAGCCAATATTGATGTTATCAACAAGATTATTTTCGAGTTTGATGCCAACGCTCTTGAGTGGGTTGCCCAAGATCTACAAATAGAGCCTGAGGCCGATCTCGTCTTTCCGTTAGAGGAGAGTGTGCTTCAATCCCTCAAAACAGTGCAGGACATGGTGGGAACCAGCTATTATCTCATACCCATTTTCAGAATCTCTGGTTTTGTTGAATGTTATATTGAGAAACCACAGCAACGGAGTTTATTTGATGATGATTAATGGACAAGAAGGGATAAACTTTATCCTTCGTGTTGTCACTCAACCTCCACAGACGCCACCTTAACGGATCCCAGCGGGCAATGGTGGCTGCAAATATTGCCAAGAGTGGAAAAGAATCTGGCGATGCGTAAAATTTGTTTCTGTTGAGTATAGGACATTTGACTTTAGAGAATTTCAATGTTAAACTTTATTATAGTTAGTAATAACAATCCCCGTTGAAATAAACGGGTCTCCGCGCTACCTCGCGTAGCGCGGCTTCTTTTTATGGCAAGAATAATTGGATTTATCGATGGTTTCAATGTTTATCACGCCTTGTTAAAAGATGCTCGTCTAAACAAATATCGTTGGATCAACTACTGGAAGTTAATCGAAAGTTTCGCCAGGCAGGATGAAACCGTAGAGGATGTATTTCTATTTACAGCATTCACCAATTGGGACAAAAGGAAAAAGGCCCGCCATAGAATACTCGTTGCGGCTCAGAGGCATTTTGAAGTGAAGATTGTGTTTGGTCAATTTAGCAAAATAACTCGCAAGTGTCGTAAATGTGGCAACAAATACGAAACTATGGAAGAGAAAAGATCGGATGTAAATATTGCTGTTGAGGTGGTTAAACAGGCCGTTTTGGGCACTTATGATAAAGCAGTCATAGTGTCAGCAGACAGCGATCTTATTCCCGCTATTCAAGCTGCACGCTCAATCAACCCTTCCCTAGAATTCGCTGTGGTTACTCCAATAAACTTAAGAAGCAAAGCACTTTCTAACAGTGCGAATTACACCCTTAGAATGGAACGCAGGCATCTGAATAAAGCTGAGATGATTGATGAAATCATATTGGCTGATGGTAGCAAACTATCGCGGCCTTCAAGTTGGAGATGACATTCCAAAGACGGTGCTTATTGATACTTGTTGTAAGTTCTTAGATAACATTCATTGCCAGTGACCTGCCCCACCTGTTAGGCCCAAATTCAGGACTTAGTTGAGAAAGTCACTTTTTAAACTTTTGTGACTTTTGGGATGCGCCGCTTGAGTTTAAAATCGGTGCTGTTGCGTTAAGGGCATGACACACGTTAATACACTGACTGAATGAACATAACTTCGCTAGAGGAACATGCACTGCTGAAGCAATTAACGTTTATCAAACGCAAGCGCACACCGCCATCAATGATCCTGTTGGGCATTATTTTGTGATTTCATCATCATTCTTCTTTGAGGATTGACCTTCTGACTTTGGTTCAGTAAGTCTTGCTGTTATCGTGAAGTGATTCACACAATGTGACCCGTTTTTCTCGTATCCTTCACAAAGGAAGTCGGTCTTATATGTCCCATCCTCTGATTCCTCTGCACCCTCTAAGTAGGTATAATTAATAGTTGTGCAAGTCAGCTTAAAGGAAGTGATGGTAAATTTGCCTAATGATTTCGGAAATAAAGATGTGGTTCTATGGGTGGAGTAGGAAGCGGACGAACTTCAGGATTTGGCAAGCGGTTGGTGGAAGATTATCGTTGTATTGATATACGCACATGGCAAAAAAATGGATTGAAAAAGCCCGGTCGCGGTTTTCAGTCTATATGGAGCGATGCGAATGGAAAAAGGGTCGGCAGTATCAATGTTTCGGTTAAAGAAAGTGCCGTCGTGCTTTCATATTCATATCGGACTAGAAGTGTTGAACCATGGCAAAATGTGGAGCAAGAGATCCCCTTGGATTGGACACGATGCCATTATGGAGGCGAACGTCCTTGGTTTCTTTGCCCAGGGTGGGTCAATGGGAAGCGTTGTCAGCGCAGGGTGGCAAAACTACATGCAGCCGGAAAGTATTTTCTGTGTCGGAAATGTCACCAACTAGGTTATAGAAGTCAAGTTGAATGCAGATCTCATAGGCTGGTAAGAAAGGCTCAAAAAATTCGTGAAAAATTGGGCGGATCTGCAAACCTATTGGTGCCATTTCCGCCAAAGCCAAAGGGAATGCATCATAAGACCTATTGGAAACTACGAATAGAAGCAGAGCATGCTTCCAGTGCGGGTTTATTAATTATTGCAGAACGCTTTTCAATAACAGAAGAAAGCTGATAAACCTTGAGGCGAAGTTTGAAGATTATTTTGAGGCTTCTCGTCAATAAACTACTTTTGACCTCCCCTTTTCGCCATAAGAACTTGTACAAATGTTGTAAAGGAGTTGACCAGAATTTCAATTTTGGGAATAAGATTGATAAGTGGAAATTTCTCCATTGTTCTTCCGAACCTATGCACAAAATTTCTCAAGAACACTTGGATTTCAAGAGATTGCCAATTAGACAAGCTAACATAACCCCATACAAATAAGATAACCTCATACAAACGTTCCTTATGTGCTGAAAAAATTTGGATTTAACTAGGAGATTTCAAAGTCGTTCAGACCCTAACCATTTGGTTTCATCAGGCAGATATTAGGTTGATTATCGTTTGTCGAAATTAACGGTTCTTTAAAACTTTGAAACGCAGACTGAATGACTTTGATAGATTCTTCCCCTTAAACGAAGCCCCAATTATCCTAGATATTGGTATTGTCTCTTAGCTTTCTTCTGGTTCTACAATGCTCAAACGGTGACAAAATGGTTCCTTAATTCAAAACTGCCGAATCACCTGATATTGTCTCATGCGATGGGAATTGGTCACAAGACTATTCACAGTTTCATTCACAGGATGCCGCGAAATTAAAAAGCCAATTGACAAGTGTACGGTTATACCGTACACTATTTAAATGATAGTTCGGTCCATCCGTCATAGGGGTCTAAAACTCTTGATTGAGAAAAATCAAACAAGAGGCATAAGGGCCGATCAGGTAAATAGGGTAAGGAACATAATCACAGCTTTAATCCTAGCTGATGATATGGACGACCTGAAAGCGAGTGCGCCACCTGGGTGGCGAATACATCAATTAAAAGGAGATCGCTTGGGGCTTTGGAGTATTTCAGTTACGGGCAATTGGCGCATCACCTTTGAAGAAGAAAGTGGTTATTTAGATTTTTTGGAACTTGAGGATTATCACTAATGAGTAAGAATGAAATTGCAGTTAATATGACGCCTTCTCATCCAGGGGCTTTCATCCGTGAAGAGGTCTTAGATCACCTAAACCTTAGTGTTCTCAAGGCGGCTGAAATCTTGGGAGTTCGACGCGCTACTTTATCGGACTTGTTGAATGAAAAAGCATCTCTTTCGCCGGAAATGGCCTTACGCTTTGAAAAAGCTTTCGGTGTTGGTATGGATATGTTGCTTAAAATGCAAGTTTGGTATGATACAGAACAAATGAGAAGTAGAAGCGCTGAAATAGATGTTGAGCGGTATGAACCTGTTTAATGTGGGTTGTGTCGCAAAGAATTGGCCGAGCCCAATACAAGTCAGATTCAGGCTTAGGTAGATTCCCACTGTTGGCCCCGTTGCAAAGATTTGAGAAAAGTCAATTTGGAGCAGCAATATGCCCCTCGTTGACCGACCTCTAGAGACTGAATTGACGATTAATGAGGTGGATTTCACCGAAGAGACCCAGGCCATATAGCCAGGGATTGAGCTGACCTTTTCTAAACATACGCATCAATTCAAAACCTTTGATCGTGGCATACGCCGTCTTCATTGACTTAAAACCCAATGTGGGCTTTATTAAACGTTTTGGTAGTGTCGCAAAAAACCCGTGAGCCACTTAAATTATCTTCATGAATTCATTCAAGCCCTTCAAATGGAGACACTATCAACCTGAGATTATCTTGCTGTGTGTTCGATGGTATTTGCGATACACGTTGAGCTACAGAGATTTAGAAGAAATCATGATGGAAAGAGGATTGCAGATTGACCATTCGACACTCAATCGTTGGGTACTGCAGTATTCACCAGAGCTGGACAAGCGGATCAGACGTCATCTGAAGTCCGCCAAGGGTTCGTATCGCATTGATGAAACCTACATCAAGGTCAAAGGAAAATGGAAGTATTTGTATCGGGCTGTGGATCCCAAAGGGCAAACAATTGACTTCATGTTGAGTGCTAAGCGAGATAGGTGTGCTGCTAAACGCTTCTTCCGACGTGTAATTCAATCAGACCATGCCGCACCACCTTATGCCATGACCGTTGACAAGAACCCAGCTTTCCCAATTGCTTTTGAAGAAATAAAAGATGAAGGGCTTATTCCTAAAGGCTGCAAACTCAGGCAGATTAAATATCTGAACAATATCGTAGAGCAGGATCATCGCTTCATCAAACGGTTAGTCAATCCCGGTATGGGATTTGGCTCATTCTGGACTGCGAAAAACACGTTGGCTGGCTTTGAAGCCATGAACATGATCCGCAAAGGTCAAGTACGAGGCGTGCCAAAAGGCGACATCCTGGGCCAGGCGAACTTTGTCTCCAACGTGTTCGGATTGGTCTAAGCTTGGTTTCAAGTGAACATAAATCTGACTCGCTTGGCCTTCAATCATTTCTTTGCGACACTACCCTAAAACTTAACAGCTCCTCCCTGAGTAGAAACTAGAAAATTAATGTCACTTGGACATACTATGCCCTCAGTATTTGAGGAGATGTCTTGGGTCACTTCTTCAATTCGATTTCCAAAGCCTGAAACACTACCTAGAAACATTGTTCCAGATGAAACACAAGGTGAGACATTAAGCCTAACACCCCAGCCTTGATTAGCATAGATTTCATTATTGATTAGTTGTACTTTTGATTCTGTAGTTTTTAGGTCAATTATGATTCCATTGAATCCATTTGAAAAGATTTGGCTGTCGACAATACGCGCTTGGATAGTTTCATCTGTAAAGCCATCAAACCTTATTCCAGCCTGGCTCGAATCAGAAATAGAAGTGTTTACGATATCAACTATCACGGATTTTTGAATGGTTATTCCATCAAAGCCGCTATTTTGGATGAATGAATCTTTAAGATTTAGTCGAGCAGAGCCAGATATTGAACTTCCCAAACCAAGGATTCCAGAAGCATTACTTTGAATAGCTTTAAAGCCTTCTAGAATCACCTGAGAGGAACCTCCAAATACTAGAGCATTTCCGTTATTAAATGCTAACACTTGATTTGCTCGTACAATTGCAGAGTCTTCAACAACAATCGCATCAGAAAGTCCAATAAACTGGGAATCTTCAATGTGAACTTCTGCTTGCTCGCTAACCTTCAAACCATCAAAAAACATGTTAATAATCTCAATATTTTTTAAACGAACTTGTGAATTTCCACGTATATTTACGACTGCGCTTCTTGGTGAAGGTAAAAGCTCTCCTGACAACTTTAAGTTTTCAAGTTGTACAAAAGAAGGATCATTAGATTCTATGGTAATTGCAAAGGCGTTTTCTTGATTTGCTACAATTTCAATATTAGTACCGATGCCCTGAATTAAGATAGATTTTTGCTGTATTAATAACGTTTCAGTATATATCCCTGAATAAACATTTATTATTGAACCATCACTAGCGCTCTCTATTGCATCCTGAATTAAAGAAAAATCACATGTACCCTGTACACATACTGTAAGAATATTATCCTCAGTTTGTGCTAACCCACTAACAAAAAATAGAATATTGCACATTAAAAATAGGACTCTAATTTTCATAGTCACCCTTTCAACTCTATCATATAATTTTAGGGAGCAAACTTAGTTTGCTCCCTAATACTCAATCATTCATTGACAGAAGCCAAAACTGCCTGCTGTAAATCCATTATCACAAATTGGAGGTGAATAAGAAAGTAGTGTACGATCAAATCCCATGTGAGTAGTTGAATTAATATCTGCAAAAGTTTCGTTTAAATCGATTTCCTCTGCTTCACAGTTTTCAGCAGTAGTTCCAACTGTAAAACTACAAGCGATATCTCTCATATTTTCTCTAATATTGTCACAAGCATTAACAGAGCCTACACATGTATATTCAACTGTGGCTGTACCATTGTTGGCAGTATCTCCGCTAAACTTACTTGCAATTATTATTGGTATATTACTACTGCTCAAGCCTGCTTCATTTAAACTTTCTACTAATTTACCTACTCTTCCTCGATTTCCAGATTCGGTAAATGCAACTACAACTACACCTTTTTGAACACCGTGTTGTCGTTGATTTTCTTGGATAAATTTCACAGTATCTTCAATAACATCAGCGGCAATTACGCCAAGAACCCAATTGGCTATTCGATCAATATTCCGATCACTTTCACATGAATCTATTAAAGAATTCTCTTTGCAACCTGTTGCATGTACTGCCGCAACAATATCATTTTCTCCAGGAACAAGGTTCTCTGGTTTTACAGCAACCATATAAGGCGTTGAATCATTAAAGTTGAGTGTTTGTTTGGAGTCTCCCCAAAATGCTTTCACCCTCCAACCAGAGCCTGTTGCATTCATCGCGGCCAAGAGAGTTCCTAACCCTGCATCAGCACCTTCATCTTTATTTATCACTAGCCAATCCAAAAGATTTCCTAAATCGTTTATTACAGCAGAGCAAGATTCAGAGCATCTTTCCAATCCAATATCTCTAGATGGATTATTTGATAGAAATAGAAGGTTTTGTACCAATCCATCCAAAAGCTTTGCTGTAACAAAAGGTGCATCACCTGGAACCAAATTATCAAAAAATAAATCTCCAAAATCAGCCAGCCCACCAAAACCTCGATCTATACCGAAATATCGAAATAGCAGACCGGTTCCTTCATAAGCTCCAATAAAGGCACTAACTTGATTTGCAAATGTATTTGCTATAGAGCGTGCTTCTTGCTCTAATGGCCCACACCCCTGTGATGGATCTGCGCCTTCACAATCATTGTAAGTAGGAAAGTGTCCAAATAATAAAAAAGTATAGATTTCTTCCTCGATTTGATCAATAACAAGTCTTGCACCTGCATTTTCTTGCTCAATCATAAAATTGGTTGATGATGGAGCAGGTGTATTGACATAATTGGTGACAATTCTTAACCAAGTTTGTCTAACAGTATCTTCACAAAAGTGACTTTCCTCAGATGTATACAACTGAAGATATGCCTGCTCATAGTTTTTAAATTCTTCGGTTAAAAGCAGTTGGTCGTAAATTTCATCAAAAGTATTGTTCAAAATTGCATTAGATAACTGATCATGCCACTCCAAATAAGTTGTATAGCTTATAGAGTTCAGAGTAGATAAAGCTTCATCGATGGCTGGGGTAACTCCTTGATAGTTTTCGATTGATTGAGTGTTAGCCAACCAGTCAGCAGATTCAGACTTTGTTAAATTCTGACTGCCTGCCAGCAATAGATTTTTTGATAAGTTATCATCCCAAATATAGGCCATTTTTTCTGTGTCACTGGGAGCATTGTTATAGCCTTTATAAGACTGATCAATCACAGACTGTGATACAAATTGCTTCTTATACCATTTGTTCCAAGCATTCTTGCATAGCTGCAAGTGATGGTTTTTGGTTGGTCCATACTGATTAAATCCACAAAGCCTATTGGCTTCATTCAATTGATTCATATTTGTTTGTGCAATGTGAGCGCGGGAAAGCCTGCTGATAAACATCAACCCTGCTGGGTCTTTTTGTAATATTAAATTGCGCACGGCGCTTTGAAGTTCTCGCTTCAACTGAATTCGTGCTACCAGTCCCATTCCTTGCGCCTTCCAGGCATCTGTGAGTGGGCTCCACAAGCCTTCGGAAGAAGTAGGCACAGCTGAAGCTTCTGGCACGTACAACAAAGCTTCATCCGTTTCATCATCGACAATGATTTCTGCGTGACTCCAATCTAATTCAGGATCTATCGCTTGAGCCATGAAGTCATTATATGCCAATGAATCAGCATTCTCAGTCACAATGAATTCATCTTCAACAGAGATACTTGGGTCAAGCACATGGCTATGAATCAAGTCTACTAATTCGGCATGAAATTGTGCATCTGGAATGAAAAACTCATCCTGTTCTATGACCAATCCATTTGCATCTGTAGGTAGTGTAGAACCTTCTTCAGGGACTACTTTTTGAATATGATAAAGTTTTTCACCGTTAGGCTCAGTTTCTTTTATAGAGGCCCAAGTTTCTTTATCACCATTCATGTCCATCACATAAAGTGCAGCATTTGGGCCCGCTGGGATTTCAACTAATGTGCTTTCTTCTTGTCCCCCAGAAGGTGCATACAAGCCATCTGGAAGATTGGCCGGAGATAGGGAAATACAACCAATAGCATTTTGGACTTCCAGATTATTACCTTGAGCTGCCAATTCACCTTGTAACTCAAGTGCTTCTTCAAAGTTGGCCAAGTAATTTTGTGCTGCTTGTACAGCCTGTGCTGCAGAAAGTTCCGTAGAACAATCTACGGATGGGGATGTGCCTCCACCTTCCTGATTGACCGCCCACAGGGACTGGGCATGAGCGGAGCGTTTGGGAAGATTTTCTCCAAAACCCAATATACTATTCCAGGCATCTCCAATAAGATCACAACCAGTAACAAATGCGGCTAAGATTACGACAAATACAATGCTCAAAATTGAGCGAAAAAATACAGTCACAAATACTCCTTAGATTCAAATCATCAATATGGTTATGAATGATCTCCGTGATGGCATTGAGGGGCATCTGGAAGTGGGTCAGGATCTGGGTCAGTCGGTGGATCGGCAGGTGCGGAACCAAGATTCAGTGTCACCTGTTCTAATGTGGCACCTACTTCATATAAAGAAACATCAACCATTAGCGGATAACTTGAAGATGAAATTGCTCCTGCTGAGGTATAGAGAATTACGCCGTTTCTTTTATAAACAACATCGATACCAGAAACTTCAACACTGAGCACATCTCCTGGTGCATAGGTACCCGAAGTATATCTATTGACTCCGGATTCTCTCACCCATAAACGACTACCATCTAGGAGAAACAGCCCATATTGTATTGAGTCCCGCCCAGAATCAGGGTTTGTTTTACTTAAACCAAAAATGCGATTAGTGTTTGTTTCTCCAGATGCAACAGTGGTTTCCACATATCCATCACCCGAATCAAGTGTTTGAGTTAAGATTGCGCCGGCGTTCCAATCTGTCGCACCGTTGTCTTTATTCACAGTGTTCCCAGAAGTAAGTACATTGACAGTATTGCTCCACAAACCACCTGAGGGAACTGACGAGGCATCAACAAAGCCGGAAATCATGGCATTGCTTAATGAGGCATTGGCTTCATAAATAGATGCATCTACAAATAGAGGGTAGCTGGCTGCAGTGATGTTATTCGTTGATGTATAAACAATCACTCCATTTTTCTTGTATACGACACTTAAACCTGAGACTTCGACTCGCACTATGTCACCGGAGGTATAGGTGCCAGCGGTATAGACATTGACCCCAGATTCTCTTACCCACAACCGGTTGCCATCCACTAAAAACAAACCGTATTCAATGGAATCTCGGGCGGCATCAGGATTGTTCCTGCTCAATCCAAAAATACGATTGGTATTAGTTTCACCACTTGTGACCGTGGTTTCTACATAGCCATCTCCAGATTCAAGGACCTTTGTGGAAGTGGCACCAGCATTCCAACCAGTGCTTACACTCTGTTTGGTCAATGTGTTTCCATTACTTCCGACAAAGGTCATGTTGGTCCAAACCACTGCCTCA
>JAJCYT010000041.1 GCA_029262795.1 Candidatus Fraserbacteria bacterium | reverse complement strand
CATTTGAAACCAACCTGAGGGTCAATAGCACAAGTCCATGGACCTGCACTTGGTGCCGGATTGTTTACCACGGTTATGCTGATTGGGGAATTGGGATCGAGGGTGAAGCCATCATCATTCCCTCCAGGAGTGAAGACATCTCCCACTCTATTTAACCCATCACACTTGCCTGTGCCGATATTCTCTACAGTGATAGTAAAAGTGACAGTCCCACCTTCTCCAACAGTTAATGTATCGCCGGCTTTGTCGATACTGCGATCACAAACGGACTCAATCACCTCAATCTCCACACAGGAGGTGTCATTAGATGGGTTGCCATCGCTGTCATTCAAGTCCCAGACGAAAGCGCAGTTTTCAATGACACTGCCCGCGGGCGCTGTTACAGTGGCGCTGTATGTGAATAGCACACTGTAACCTGAGGGGAGTGCCGTCGAATTGTCGCATACAAAACCGAGCTGTGGATCAATAACACATGCCCATTGGCCAGCTCCCGGTGCTGGGTCATTCAAAACAGTTACATCAATTGGTACATTGGGGTCGAGTGTGAAGCCAGCAGAGATATTCCCAGGTGTGAAAATATCTTCAACGCTATTCAATGCATCACATTCGGCCGTGCCTACATTCTCCACAGTGATGGCGAAAGTGACAGTTTCACCTTCCCCTACAAACAACGGCTCGCCAGTCTTGGTGATCTTCCGATCGCAGTAAGGCGTTCCCTGTGGTTGAAGAATCACGTGGTTCCACGCATTCCAGCCACCAGGCAGTCCAGTTGAAGGATCAATACCACAGTTCGTATAAGGGTTATTATTGTCGCAGGTTGCTGGCAATGGATTGCCATTAAATGCTTCTGCAAGCTGGATTTCCACAACCTGAGTGATGTCAAAGCCAGCATCCTCAGAGAACTGTTGGAAGGGTCCAGGCGCAGCATCACTTGGATCGAAGGTCACATTTGACCACAAACCACTACTGGGGTCGATGTTAATGCTACACCACTCACGCTTGTTGCCATTGACATCAATCAGTGTGATGCAGAAGCTGACCACATTGGCGGACGTGAGGATAGAGAAACTAATCTCCATGCCTGTTAAGTCTGTGGATGAATTCAGCAGGGTGCGGAATGAACCAACCTGCAAAGTATTTTCTCCAACTCCGGGACAATCTTCGACCGACATGATCATGGCCGTATGGGTATTGCCCGCGTTGCCAGCCAACCCCTCAAAATCAGGTGTCAATTGCACAGCCACGGAGCTAAAGCCACTGAATCCAAATTGCTGGGCAACCCCAGAGTAATAAGACTGTGACACGCCATCTATCTCATCGCCACACTCACTGCCTACAATGAGTCCGTTTTCAATGGCATCAGCCCAGGTAGATTCAGTGCCTTCACCAATAAAAACACCTACTTGATCACGTTGATCTGCAAGCGTGCTGGAATTGATACGAGAGATCGTGAAGTTATCGAACCGGCCATTGACATTAGGTGCATTTGGGAATGAGCGCGTGTAGACGCCTGTAACATTCGCACTGAGAATAATGTCTAGAAGTGGATCACTAATATCATTAATGGAAACAACAAAAACATCATTAATGAAAAGTGAGACCTCATTTTCTTGTACGACCATCGCCAAACGATTTGATTCTCCAACAGGATTGATCAATTCAGAAGGCGTGTGGGGAATGATGTCCCTCAGACCACTTTCGTCAAGACGTTTTAATGCAAATGTTTGGTTCAAACTTGCATCATCGGGAGAAGAGGCCACGACCGTAAAAATGAACATCGGGTCCACACCGACCTCTCTTCCGGTTGCCAGGTAAATGCCCGTTGACCCGAAGGGAGATAAAGCGCTCCCAATGTGCTGTCGCACATCCGCTTGCAAAACAAATTCATCAGGCAATAAACCCGTCAAGGGTGCTTCAGCCACAGCCAGGGAATCTGGGGCGCTAATGAATACACGATATTCTCCTGTATCTTCAGCATAACTGTAATCGGATCCTGGCCCCTGATCGATTCTCCAGCCGCTCGCAGAGAAACCAAAGTCATCTTTATAGATAATGTCTCCAACTTCAACAACGCTTGGCTGTGCCATCACTTCGTTGCTCTGATTCAGAGCGGACTGAAAGCCGAATATGCCTACAGCCAATAGAAGGGTTAAGAAGATGCTTCTGATTGGCAATTTCCGCCTACCATAAATTTTGAATACATTTAAAAGGCAAAATACAAGTCGATTCTTTTTGACAAACATTTTCTCTCCTAATAAATTTGAATGATTTTGCATATTTCGCTGAACTCAATAGCTTCTGTTGATGGAACCTCTCCTCACAGGAAAGGCTCACAGCAATTAACAACTGCAATCAACCATCGTAATGATGCGAACTTGATCAACTGAGATTGAGCCAGTGAAGTTGTATCTGACGACTTTGCCATCAGCTGAAATATCAATGAAATCTTCATTGGGGGTTCCACTCAGTATTTCCAGCCCGCGACTTGGCAAGGAGCCTGGGGCTGGGTAAGCAGGGGCAGAGGTACCCGGAGAAGATAATCCCAATGTAGCATCTGTAGCATCTAAATCAGCAGCATCGGTAATGACACCAATGACCATTTCGCCTTTACCAAAGGTAATTACACCAGCCACATTAATGGAGGATTGTGGCTGAGCGCCGTCGGGGTCAAAATGCAGCAAATAGCTATTGACTATTTTTCCCTGTGGTGGCGCATCATTTGGATCACACGGATTGGGGGGGCCACCAGGGCAAATATCAGGATTTACGTCTACTCCAAGTGGTTGGCCTTTTTGCTCTGCAAACACAAAACCGAGGCTGTCAGACTCCTTTTGGCCCAAATCTACACCCCGCCGAAGGGTACGAGGATCGATTTCCTCACCTTCTCCAGCGACACCGATAATGCCGCCACCGTTTCTATTGAGACACTCCTCTTCTGTATTGGGGTCAACTGGAATGACTCCAAGGGTTGGATCTTGTGAATCCTGGCAGTGGTCTTCGGTTTCTCCGGTTGTAAATGGGGCGTTAAGTTTGCCATTCCAATGATCCTGGCCGCCATTGAAAACCTTGACTTCAAAGTTACTCAATGTGATTCTGATCCAATGGTCTCTTGTATCCACAAAAAGCTCAGCTGGAACACGAACCGTAAACTGTTGGCCCGGCTGAACCGTAATGCGCTGGTCGTTGACGACATGATTCGATGGTTGATTCCAGCCCATTTCATCAGGTCGATCACAGGTGCCTTCGAGATCAACAAGAACATTTAGGTAAGCAAAGTCAAGTGCATTGTTTGAGGCACTGACCACCACTTCAAAAAATGGCGCACCGTTGACATCTACACCAAATTTGTATTCAGCATCATCTTCAAGATCATTATCAATTGGCATTGCTTTTGATTCATAAGTAACTGCATCTCCCAGCCAGATACGCTGGTCGGGAAGGTGGGCCACACCAAAATCATCAACAAAAATGTTTCTTGTCGTCGGGAAAAGGATGGCCGGTGCATCGCCAAAATCCCTATCTGTGTCAACGTTTACTTGGCTTACTGAATGCAAAGTTGAACTGACAAGAATCGCCCCAAGCACAAAGGCTAAAACACCCAGTTTCCTAAACAAAAATTCAAACTTCATTGTGACTCCTTCGAGATTTATTTTTCTCTTAAATTGATTGCCTGACTTCAGGCATCCTTTGAAACTGCAATCCAGTTCAGTGTGACGCTGGATTTAAGTTTCTTAGGTATGTCAGACCCAGTGGTTTTATGCTGAACCTGGAAGCCGTTTTTGGTTTTTCGAAGCACGTTAAAGTAAGTTGCTTCGGTGGTCGGTGAGTACCCACCAGCATTGGTTTGCTGAACGGTAACTGCGTAATTGCTGCTGGGCATCGGATCGGCGAACTCGACCAGAATTCCATCTCTCCCCTTTGGAAAGCTGATACTGCCTGACCGGGTTTCGCATGCTTGACTCATGAAATCATCTCCTTTTATTGGTGTTATTTGGCGCGCTCAATCTGTTACACCAGAAGCGTAGTTAGGGACCGTCACAGTGACGTCACAAAACGTCAAAACATACTTAAAAAAATGAGTTATAATGGCTTTGGCTATAGCATTTTATTGGTTCAAATGGATGAGGTTATTCAATGTTTCGGGTAAATTTATTCGGGGAGTTTCAGCTTACAACTGCCAATGGTCAGCCGTTGAAATTGGCCACACGTAGGGCACAGTTGCTGTTGGCTTACCTGCTTCTTAATCAAAAGATACCAATTGCGCGCGAAAAGTTGGTTGATATTTTTTGGCCGGATGCAACCGAAGCCAAAGGCCGACAAATTTTGCGTCAAACCTTATATCTCCTTCGCAATACCTTTGAAAAAAAACCTGAAGTCAAAGGTCGGTTCTTCCATACAGACAATCAAAACATTCGTTTTGAATCGGAAAATGAGTTTGAGATTGACACCGCTCAATTTGAGGCCGCGCTCAAGCAAGCTGCATTGGAATCCGAACAAGTCCAGATCGACGCCTTGAAAAAGGCAGTTGAATTATACAGAGGCGATTTGCTGCAAGGCTGCTACGAAGACTGGGCCTTTGAGCTACAAGAGTATTTTAGAAATCAATACCTTCAGGCCGTTAATCAACTGGCCGATGCCTATTCTCAAATAGACCAGCTAGACAAGGCCATTGAAGCCGCAAAACGCAGCCTCCACATTGATGCACTTCAGGAAGACATTCACCGCACGCTGATGCAGCTTTATCTCAACGTGGGCAATCGCGCGGCTGCTTTAAAGCAATATCAGGATTGTGAACAAGTATTGAGTGATGAACTGAGTATGGAGCCTTTGCCAGAAACCCAACAATTTTATCAGGATATCGTCAACCGCTCGGCTGAAGTGGAAGTGGCTCAGGCTGAAGTTGATATCGAATCATTTCGGGTGCTTGATTCCCCATTTGTTAACCGGGCTGAAGAACTGAAAAGCCTTTCAACGTATTGGGCTTCTGCCCTAAAGGGCAACGGTCAAAGCGTGATGATTGGCGGCGAGGCAGGCATTGGCAAAACCCGCTTAATCGGGGAACTTGAATTGCTTTGCTTCAAGCAGGATGCCATCACACTTCGTGGAAGAAATTACGAGTTTGAGAGCCAAATGCCCCTGCAAGCCATCGCTGAAGCCATCCGCAATGTAATACCATCCCTGCTTGATCAAGAACTCAACTCGCTGGCGCCGCGAGTGATGGACGAGTTGGTGGTTCTGAATCCAAGTTTTGCAGATCTATTTCCCAAAGCGCGAACCATCCAAATGCTGGCCAACCCTGAACAACAGAAAACCAGAACCTTTGAAAACCTCACGGAGTTTTTCTTGCAGATTGCCAAACATCGTCCTGTCTTCCTTTTCATGGATGATTTGCAATGGGCAGACCGGCTTACGCTTGAGTTTTTACACTATCTCATTCGACACATGGAAAGCACCTCCATGCTTCTGCTTGGCGCATATCGCGTGGAAGAAGTACACGACCTTCACCCGCTTGTGGAAATGATGGATGCCCTGACCAAAGATAGGAAGCTAAACGCGATTTCGCTGAAACCGCTAGAAAATTCACATGTTTCAGACATGGTCGAAGGTATTTTACAAAATAAACTGGCACCAGACTGGACCTCGCACTTGTTGTCGCAAGCGCAGGGCATCCCGTTTTTTGTCGAAGAATTGGTCAAAACCTCTATTGAATCCGGGGTGCTGCAAAAGGCCCAAAAGGGGCAGTGGCAGGTCAGAGAAGAAAAACATAAACTGAAATCGATTCCCTCATCGGTAGAAGCGTTGGTCAATCAGCGGCGGCGGCGCCTGAGTCGCACGGGACGCCAAATGCTGGACATGCTCTCAGTCAGTGCATACGGCTTATCAGCTGATGAGATTCGCTCCATCATGCCAGGGGCTGCTTCTGATTTATATGAACCCCTTGAAGAACTATCTCAAACCCACTTTCTGTTGGAAGAAGGCAACCAATACCGCTACCGTCACGATTTGTTACGCCAAGCTGTGTATGGCGATTTGTCCTCAGAAAAACGAAGACATTTTCATGCCGTATTAGGGGAAGGGTTGGAATCCTTTTATCAAGACCATACCACCAAACAAGACTCGTTTTCTATCGTGAAACTGGCGCACCATTTCAACAAAGCTGAAAACTGGAAGAAAGCCCTTTCATATTCATTGGATGCCGGGAAACTCGTCTGGGAGAAGCAATACGCTAAAGACGAAGCCATCGAACTTTTCAACCAAGCCCTCGAAATTGCCGAACACACCGAGAATGATTACGGTATCATGTCCGCCTACAAAGGTTTGGGCCAAGTGTGTGTCACTACCGATGAACAGGATTTAGGCTTCGATTACTGCCAAAAAGCCCTGTCACTTTGCGGTACCCCAGAAGACCGTGCCGAAATCTACGGCTACATCGCCAGCGTTTACCACCACAAACGCGAAATGGAAAAAGGCTTAGAGTACTGTAAGAAAGCTATTGAGGAATTAGGCCATAAATCAGAATTGCACCTAACCGCAAAACTATATTCTCAAGCAGCATCATTTTTGAATTGGATCAGACAATACAAAGAGGCAATTTTATATTGCCAAAAAGCTCTTAACACTATAGATAAAAAAACGTCACCTGATTTATATGCTCAAGCGTTATCTTATTTAGGTCATGCATATAGCGGAATGAAGGATTTTGATAAAGCAGTTGAATCTCAACAACTGGCCGCACAAATTGCTGAAGAAATTGATGATCCTCTGTCAATTGGTCGTGCATACTTTCATTTAGGAATTGGCCAATATGAGAATGATAATATCAACCAATCAATTAAATCTTGGAATATATCCTTAGATCAAATGCAAAACTTAAGTGGTCAACATGATGCTGTAAGTGTGATCATAAATCGAATGATTTATGCATACTTGCGTCTTAATGATCTAGATAAGGCAAGAATCCTAGCGTTTAAGCAACTAGAAGAGGCTAAAAAATCCGACAATCTAACATTACTTGCTTGCTCTTATGTAACATTAGGGTGTTTTGAAGATATTTTAAAAAGTGACGATTCAAACAACTATTTCAACCTTGGTCTAAAAATGGAACCTGAAAATGCAATCGTTTTAATAACTATTATCAAGAACTATCTTTATTTGGATGATGCTAACAATGCAATAAAATGGTTTCTTAAATGCAAATCGAAACTAAGAAAAAGGGATTTTGAATTTTTAAAATCATTACCAACTTATACAAAAGCCATCAAAATATTTCATGATACAACTGAATTCAAATTTTCAGAATAATGGCCAACTTTTATGTTTAGCGATTTAAAAGACAGGGACAAGTTATATGCCCCTGTCTTTTTAAGAAGTTCATCTTGGATTTGTTGTTAAGTTAATCTCTGATGCATTCTGGCTTTCTAAAAAGAAATTCAACTTCCCGTTGATTGTGGAATTCATGACAGATTTGATTGTGTTGTCAGTATTCACATGCCTTGCGCCTAAATTATGACCAATCTCATGGGTAACCAACACCCATCTTTGTAAAAGATTCCCATCAAACTCTGATGTTTCACCATTAACATCCAATTTTGCCCGATGTTGAGACAAGGAATGATGACCTGGACTACCAAAAGGGATAATGGGCACTAAAGCTGAGGTATTACAAAGCGAATTCAATGAAGTTCCTCTGTCACCAAAACCTCCGATTCCTTCTGCCAACCCAACGATGGTTCTACCTTTTCCTCCACAAACATCCATGCAAAAATCATCACCATAGTCTGAAATGTGAAGTTTTGAATCCTTATCGCTGTCTGGGAAATTTGCTAAATCATACCCAGTAAACAAGTGAGAGATAATTGGATTCCCTGTGGCATGAAGGTGGTTATTCTGCTGGATGTAATCACAAAGCAGTTGATATGCATTGGGCGCTTCTGTGAATCTATCTTGCCAGATATCGCCTTGTTGAAAATGGCGGAGATTCACTTTTGTATCAAAGAACGAATAAAAGTTATTCGTTGAGCTTCCAAGGAGATTCATCAAGGTTACAACATCTGCATCAGCTTCTTCCTCTGATCCCCTCAGATCAACAAATTGCTGATCGACCACAATCACCAAATCAACTTCACATGTCGTTTCTTCACAAGTTTTTGGCGCACCTTGATGAGCCAACTTAAAGAAGCCTGCACCGATAAGCTTTCCGTCTGAAACAGGTTCTATATGATTTTCAGTAGCAGGCTCGTCGGCCCCATAAGGGTCCAGATTGATGTTGAAGTTGGTATTACGTGCTTCATACACAATCGTCCAAACTGCATCTTCTGGATAGATGTCATCGAGGTTGCACGAAGTTTCCGATGGACGAGTGTCAAGTACATTCTTAAGTAGAGGTCGAATAGGTTCAAGAATATACCAATTGTTTAAAGGGTTTGTATTTCCCTTTTCTAGTACCGTGTCCAGAATAATAAACCCTGCCAGTCGGTTTTCGCGGTTAATTACTCCGCCAAAATTAGACAGAGCAGTCAGAGCAACAAAACTGGATTCAGTAGACAATACCTCGCCGTTATAGGCCCCAAAAATATCAGGATTGGGATTCAGGTCAACCATCACACTTGGACCACCATCCAATGAGATTTCAATTAAAGTTGATGCTTCCATTTCTTCCTCGGGAGGCGCTTCTTCGCCCTCAGTTTCCCCTTCCCCTTCAGTTCTTGGACCTCCAACTATTTGGCTGAGAATGTCCTTAGCATCAAAGATTTGTGCCTGTGCAATATCAATTGATGGGAGCAAATCTTGTAATTCATTATCCTTAAATTCTTGTCGCGTTGTTTCACACTGAAAGGCATTGGCTGTAGTCTTAAATGGATTTTGCCCTAAAGTCACCGGACCAATAAGAATAAAGCTCATTAACGTGAATACGGCAAGAAAACGAGCAAGATTAGTCGCCCCTGTGAGTTTGTTGTTTGGCATTTGAAACGATTTTTTTGACTGTTGCATGATTTAGACCCCTTTCACAAATTAAAGATATGCTTTGTCAAACAAAATTGTCAAATCCTATCTATAAAGAGGATTTAAACAATCCTGGATAAGCTGTGAACAGCCTAATATTTCAGCGTCACAGAATCGTCAAACCATCATAAAGTTCGATAATTTTCTTATGGAGCATTGTCAATTGTCTGCAAATAGGTGGTGGCGCGTTAAGAGTATTGGTCAGGCTGATACACTGACTGGATGAACATAATCTCGCTTGAAGACCACGAGCTGCTTAGGTGTGCCAACAGACTATACGATTGCTGCTGGATTGATTTTCTAAAGAATGTTTCAGCTTAATGTATTAAACACATAGAAATGTTTCGAATAGAAAAGGGCCTTGCTCTTACTAGAACAAGGCCCTTTGATTTTATCAGATTAAAATGTAAGCGCGATCTACCCGAAGAAACTAAAGAAGCTTTCTCCACTCACGCCAGCTACAGGGAAATCCATACCTAGCAAGTCGCCATCGGTTGGTG
Source organism: Candidatus Fraserbacteria bacterium (assembly GCA_029262795.1). Classification (GTDB taxonomy): domain Bacteria; phylum Bipolaricaulota; class Bipolaricaulia; order RBG-16-55-9; family JAJCYT01; genus JAJCYT01. The sequence continues at coordinate 54,372 of JAJCYT010000041.1, read as the reverse complement.
CTTCTGGCAATGTTTCACCTGTGTCTGCATCAACCAATGCGCCGCCAAAGACCACGTCGCTTCCGGCTACTGTGCTTGCATCTAACAAAGCACGAGCACTTGCAATGGCATCAAGAATTTCAGCCACTTTGGCCGAATCCCTAACACTGGCAATCAACTCTTCATTGATCAGGCCACTGTCGCCGCCACCCGTGGCATTGACCAAGCCCACCAATGGTGACACAAAGGCGCTGTCTTCAAAGCCACTCCACACATTTCGGACGCCAAGATCGCCGTCTCGTAACAATTCCAAGGTCTTTAGGTAATAAGGTCCCCAATTCCATTCGACCCCAGTGATGTGTGATTGTGGGGCAAAGGTGGACATATCCGACTGATAACTCACTGAGAACACACCACGATCTTGAGCTGCTTGTGGCACTGAAGGTGTGTCTTCATGCATGGTCACCACATCGGCGCCGTCGTCAATAAGGGCATTTGCCTGTTCTCGCGCCAAACCTGGATCGAAGAATGACCCCAAGGCAGTGATTTGCATAGTGACATCAGGATTTACAGACAAAGCGCCCAGATAAAAGGCATTTGCAATCCGGATCACTTCAGGAATAGGAATGGCTGCAACATAACCCAATTGGTTGGTCTCGGTCATTAAACCAGCCACAATGCCTGAAAGATAACGGGCCTGATACATGCGCCCAAAATATGCCCCCAAATTTGGTTCCTGTGTTGTGAAGCCGGAACAATGCTCGAAGAACAATTCAGGATTGGCTGATGCCACGTCTTGTGCACCAGATAAGAAACCAAAACTAGTGGCAAACACGATCTCTGAACCCGCGTCAACTAAATTCTGGACTGCGCTACCAGCATCGGCATCGGCGACGCCTTCCACGGTTAATGAGTTGACCGTAACACCTTCGATATTTTCTTCAGCAAACTGGCGGCCCAAGTCGTGTCGGAACGTCCAGCCTGCGTCTCCTGGTGTGGTCAAAAACACATATCCTGCTGTGATTTCGTTCTGACCCCAGGCTCTGAATCCCATAGGTAGCGTGCTTAGGAGTGCAGCACCACCAGCCACTTTTTTCAAGAATGAACGTCTTGATGCTGTTTGATTCAACATGGTGTGGAACCTCCTTGAATGGTTCTTATTACAGTATAAGACTTTTAAGATGTTTTGTGAATCACGTTAACAAAACCTATTTGATAAATCATAGCTTGAAGTGATGATTTATGTCAAATTTCCTTCTGTTTTTAATTCATTCAATCTGAAATTTCGTTTTTATTTGGTCATGCATTAATATTTTTGTTTGAAAACAAAAATCAACACAGAAGGTTGTGGCATCAAAATGATCTTCTACAAAATTTCATTTCTTTGATCCATTCTTGTTTTATTCATTATCGTCAGATTCAAAATGGTCTGTATAATTGAGTCAATCGATTTTTGAAAGTTAAATCTGTAAAGGGGAACAGATGACGGAGAATCATAATTTTCCTACCGCGAATTCTGCTGAAGAGTTAAAAATATATGACCAATTAAAACAGAGTTTTGTTCAACAATTTCGAGATGTATTTCCCAATCGCAATATCTGGCAAACCGTGATTGTTGTTCCCAGTGGGACACTGGAGATGAACATTTTAGAAAAAATTGAGGGCGTTCAGCATTACGAAGAAAGAATGCTATTCATGTTGATGTTGTTACGTCAGCCGCGCACGCGTGTGGTTTACGTCACCAGCCAAACCATTGACCCTGCTATTATCGATTATTATTTGCATCTGTTGCCTGGCATTCCAAGTCGTCATGCCAAACGCCGACTTACGCTTATCAGTTGCCACGACAGTTCTGCCACGCCACTGACTGAAAAAATTCTAAGCCGTGGCTTAATGATTGATCGTATCCGCCAGCAGATAAATGATCCGGTTACAACCCATTTGGCCTGTTTCAATGTGACGCCATTGGAGCGCACGCTTGCCGTGAGATTGGGTGTGCCCATTTATGGATGTGATCCGGCTTTGGACCAGTTAGGCAGCAAAAGCGGGGGGCGGCAAATTTTTCGAGATGCAGGGGTTGCTACACCCGATGGGCGGGAGAATTTGCAAAATGAACAAGACATTGTCGATTCGTTGGCTGCATTAAAAATATCCCACCCTGAGTTGAAGCGTGCAGCCATCAAACAAAATGATGGGGTCGCCGGCAGAGGCAATGCTGTGTTTTCATTTCAATCTTGTCCGCAAGAAGATATTAAATCATGGATTGCCAAAGAACTTCCAAACAGGGTTCAACCTGAGGCTGAAGATCAGTCATGGAAGGAGTTTCTCACCATGTTTGAGGCCGGAGGAGGGGCAGTTGAATGCTGGCTTGAGGGTGATGAGGTACGTTCCCCTTCAGTTCAAGGAGTGATCACACCCCTGGGCGAGGTAGAGATTGTTTCTACGCATGATCAAGTTTTGGGTGGTTTGTCTGGGCAAGTTTACCTGGGGTGCACTTTTCCTGCAGCGGAGCCGTATCGCCAGGAAGTTCAACAGGCAGGTTTCAAGGTTGGCACAAAATTGGCTGAACAGGGCACTTGGGGACGGTTTGCGGTTGACTTTATTTCAATTAAAACTGACGAAGGCTGGCAAACCCAAGCCATCGAAATTAATGTGCGGCGCGGTGGCACCACGCATCCTTATTTAATGCTTCAATTCCTTATTGATGGAAAGCTTGACTTAGACACTGGTTTATATTTAACCCCAACGGGCCAACCACGTTATTATTATGCTTCTGATTCCATACACAAGGACATCTATCGAGGCTTAATTCCTGATGACCTGATCAACATTCTTGTTGAAAACAATCTTTCATTTCACACAGCAGAACAAAGGGGTGTGGTTTTTCATCTCATTGGCGCATTGTCTGAGTATGGAAAAATGGGCGCGTTATGCGTAGACGATAGCCCTGAAAATGCTGAAGCCTTGTTCCATCAAACCATAGATGTGCTTGATCGAGAAGCAAACCATTGGGCTCTTTAAAATCTTAAAGACTTAACTTTGTGGGCCAGTTTCTATCTTTCCCCATCGTAGAAGTTGGATTGTTGACGTTTACCCGCCACATCGTTTACAGTGTGATCATTGCGGTGCGAATTACTTTTTATTTAAAAACAAATGCTTCGTTTAAGATGCATTTTGCAAGAAAATTTTCAAAATCGACCGGCTGTTTTTACAACGATTGTTTGCTTGGGAGCCCCATGAACAAATCGATTCCTTTGCTTGAATTAAAAAATATTTCAAAACAATTTCCCGGTGTATTGGCCAACGACAAAGTCAATTTAAAAGTTTCCCCAGGCGAAGTTCATGGGTTGCTTGGTGAAAACGGCGCAGGAAAAACCACCTTAATGAAGATGCTTTATGGCCTTTATCAACCAACAGGTGGGGAGATTTTTTACAAAGGTCAGCGAGTTTTTCTTAACACGCCAAAGGTTGCGCTCAAATTAGGCATTGGGATGGTTCATCAGCATTTCAAATTGGTCCCCACGTTAACCGTGGCGGAAAACATCATTCTGGGCATGAAGGACAGCCCGAATCCGTTTATCAGCTTGAAAAAGGCAAAGCAGGCCATCGCAGCGTTGGGTGAAAAATATGGCCTAAAAGTGGAGCCCAGTGCCCGGGTTTGGACCCTGTCCACAGGCGAAAAACAACGCGTTGAAATCCTCAAAGCCCTTTATCGAAATGCAGAGTTGCTCATACTAGATGAGCCCACCGCCGTCCTCACCCCCCTGGCTGCAAAAGCCCTGTTTGAAACGTTGGATCAATTGGTAAAAGCAGGGTTGACCATCATCTTTATCACGCACAAACTCAAAGAAATTATTTCGGTTACGGACAATGTAACCGTCCTCCGGCGGGGCAAAGTCATTGATAGCAGACAAACCAAAAATACAACGCCTCAAGAACTGGCTCAATTGATGGTTGGGCGCGAGGTGGTTTTTCAAGTTGGCAAAGAAGCTAAAGAACCTGGTGAGCCGATACTTCAAATGACTGATGTGGAGGCGACCAATGACAAAGATCTGTTGGCACTTCGCGGGGCATCTTTAACAATTCGTTCTGGTGAAATTGTAGGGTTGGCTGGCGTTTCTGGCAACGGACAAAGAGAGCTTGCCGAAGTGCTCACCGGATTACGTCATGCCAATAAAGGTGAAATTCTGCTTCAGGGAGAAAAAGTAACCAACGCATCGGTCAAAGAATTGCTTAAACGAAAAGTGGCCCATATTCCGGAAGATCGAATGAGTCAGGCGTTGGCGTTGCCCTTGACCATTGCCGAAAATATTGTATTGCACAGTTATCGATTGCCGGAATTTAATCAGGGCCCCATTTTGGATTACCCTGCCATCAATGAACATACTGCTCAACTGGTCAAGGATTTTGACGTGCGAACCCCTGGCATTGATGTACCCGCCCGTCAGCTGTCGGGCGGAAATTTGCAAAAGGTTATTCTGGCCAGAGAGTTGTACCCAGAGCCCCAATTAATTGTTGCCAACCAGCCCACGCGTGGCGTGGATGTGGGGTCTTGTGAATATATTCGCACCAAGCTCATCGAAGCCAGAGACCGGGGTGCGGCAGTGTTGTTGATTTCAGAGGATTTGGATGAGGTACTTGATGTATCAGATCGGATCATGGTCATTTATGAAGGCCGCCTTACGCAAGCGCCCAAGAATGCAGACCATCAAACGTTGGGTTTGATGATGGCAGGAGAAGAGGTAAAGCATGGCCAATCAGCCTGAGCAGGCCACCAAAAGATCTTTGTTTTCCAGCTTGCCAAGGATTCAGATGGAAAAGCGCACTTCTGTACCGAAAACCTTTCAGGCACTGGTGCCATTTGCATCGGTGTTGGTCGCATTTATTTTAGGGGCCATTCCTTTGTTTTTTTATGGGGTCAATCCCATAGAAGCCTATTCGAAATTGATACAGGGCGCATTTGGCAGCTATGATGGCCTGATTCGCGTTGCCATCAAGATGACGCCTTTATTATTCACTAGCCTTGCTGTTGCGATTCCGTTACGCGCAGGGCTTTGGAACATCGGTGCAGAAGGCCAGCTGCACATTGGTGCCGTGGGGGCAACCTGGGTGGCATTGATGGTGTTGAACTCCGGCAGTGAAATGTCCTCCTGGGTGGTGGTGCCCTTGATGATTCTTGCAGGCGCATTTTTTGCTGGCTTGTTTGCTTTTATCCCTGCCATCCTAAGAGCCAAATTAAACACGAATGAAATCATTACCACACTCATGTTGAACTATGTCGCTTTTGACATCATGCGATTTTTGGTGGCAGGGCCATGGCGAACCTCTACTGGAAATTTCCAAACGGAAAATTTTCCACCTTCCGCCTTTTTTCCAGAATTTTTTGGAACGCAAATTGATAAAGTCCATTTGGGGTTGCCCATTGCATTAATCATCGTTGCGGTCATTTATTTCATCTACGTCAAAACTCGAATTGGCTATGAAGCCAAAGTGGTGGGGGCCAACCCACAAGCTGCGGCTGTTGGAGGGATCAGCCAAGTCAAGGTGATTGTGTGGACATTGACGTTGGGCGGAGCAATTGGCGGCTTGGCAGGCGTGGGGGAAGTTGCCGCCATCCAACACAAACTGATCGATGGGATTTCACCGACACTGAATCCTTTTGGTTATACAGGGATTGCCGTGGCCTTGTTGGCCAAGGGGCATCCATTGGGATTGATACCTGCGACCATCACATTCTCAGCGCTGTTTGTCGGAGGAAGCTCTATTCAGGCGCTACCCTTTCATTCAATCTATACCGGTGACACCATCCAGGTGCCGGTGGCGATTGTGCTTGTGTTGGAAGTGTTGGTGATTGTGTCCATTATTGCTGGTGATTATTTGTCGAGATACCGTATGTCTTGGAGGCGTCATGGATGAAATTTTTACGCTATCGTTTTTAGCCTCGGTGTTGTCTGGTGCGATTCGCCTGGGTACGCCTCTGTTGTTTCCAACCCTTGGAGAAATCATCTGTGAACGTGGCGGGGTCCTTAACCTTGGCATTGAAGGCATCATGTTGGTGGGTTCTTTGGCTGGGTACATGGCCGCTTTTTATGCGGGAGGAGATGCTTGGTTTGGCATGATGGTGGGTGCATTGGCGGGTGGGGCATTCAGCTTGATCCATGCATTTTTGACCATTTCGTTGAAAGCCAATCAAGTGATCAGCGGCGTGATGTTGGTGTTGCTGGGCATTGGTATCACTGAATTCATTGGCACCGCCACCAAAATGTCCCAACAGATCTTGTGGACCTGGAAGAACAATTGGGGATTTAAAAACTTTTTCAAAGACCTGAGTATTTTTTTTGAAGATATTAATTTAATACCCTTAAGCGAATTTGCAACGTGGCTGCAAAATGTCGAGTTTTTTGGCAAAGCGTTTTTTCAACACAATGTGTTTGTTTACATCGGCTGGCTGGTGGTGCCCTTGGTCTGGGTATTTCTTTATAAAACCCGTATGGGAATTACCATCACATCGGTGGGAGAAAGCCCTGAAACTGCGGACACATTGGGGATTCGGGTCAATCGAATCCGTTACCTTTGCGTTTTCCTGGGGGGGATGTTTGCCGGTTTGGGTGGCGCTTATTTTCCGTTGGCCTGGGTGGGCAACTGGCAGTCAATGATTACAGCCGGTCGAGGTTGGATTGCCGTGGCATTGGTCATCTTTGCATTCTGGAAACCCCAACGTGCGTTGTTGGCGGCCTTTTTATTCGGGGGGATGGAAGCGCTGCAAATCAACCTGCAAACTAAAAATGTCCCAATTCCTTCATCCTTCATGCACATGTTGCCGTATTTGTCCACCATTGTTGTGCTGGTATTCTTAAGTGGGGGGCGTGTCCTCAAACGCATTGGCGCACCGTCTGCATTGGGTGTGCCGTATGAAAGAGGAGGCGGCTAAGCCTTTGGGGTGACCCAAGTCTGACTTTGGTTTGATTCATGAACCGCGTCAATTACAGCCTGGATTTTGAGCCCATCTTCAAACGTGGCAGCACCATTGACAATATTTTCGCCCTGATGCAGTGCATCAACAATCTGTTTGCTCAAATATGCAAAGCCACTTGAGAATAAACTCTTGGGTAATCCCGGCGTGTTTTCACCTGGATTTGGTTGGGTGTGCTCAGTTTTTTCTTCGCCTTGAATGGCCCATAAGCGATCCTCGCCATCAAAGACCAAGCTGCCGTTCTCACCATGAATATTGACTGTTCTTAAAGTGTTTGCCTGCTCAAAAGACATGGGCAATGAGGCATCCAAGGTCAGTTGGCCTAAACTGCCATTGGCCATGTTCATCATGATGGAACAATAGTTGTCTGTGGTTACGGGTTTGGTTTCTGCCGAATCTTTGAGTGGCAATTCATCAATGAATGAATGTAATTGTCCATTGACTTGTTTCACTTCTGTATCAAACAGCCATCGCAGCAAGTCAATCTGATGAGATCCCAAAGCACCTAGTAAACCGCCTCCAGAAGTTTTGTCAAACCACCAATTCCAAGTTCGACCGCGAACAAAGGGAAAACTCCAATAGGTTGAGAAGCTGATTTTCTCAGCGGCTCCCAAAAAGCCATCTTCAATCATTGACTTCATTTTTTGCAAGGTCGGGTGAAATCGAAGTTCATGATCAATAATGTTCATTTTTCCTGAAGTCTGGGCGGCTTTATACATTTTTTCAGCTTCTCCTAGATTCAAGGCAGTTGGCTTTTCACACAGAACGTGCAAATTGTGATCGAATGCTTTCAGGCTCATGGGCAGATGGAAATTTGGGGGTGTGGTGATCAGGACAAGATCCAATGTTTCCTGTTCAATCATGGCATCAAAATCGGTGTAAATGCCTGGAATTTTAAATTCTGCGGCAGCTGCATCTGCGTTTTCTCTGGTGGCGCTGCACACAGCCTGGAATACAATATTTTCACAATTCGCAAATGCAGGCAGCATGACTCGGCGACCAAAACCCGTACCGGCCAAACCAATTTTGATGGGTGAAGTCAAAGTTTTTCCTCCAAAATTTCAAGCAAGATAAACCATCAATGGTATGCTTTGTAAATATTTTGGCAAGGCGTTTGATTATTGATTCAGCACTTTGGTGAGTGTTTTTTTATAGTTTGCCACAATGTGGTCAAAGTTGGGATGAAGCCCATCTTGAACAATCGTTTGATCTGCCACTGAAACTTTTTTTATTACACGGGGCGTTGCAGAAAAGAGAATGGCATCCACTGCATTGGATTCATCCGCACCCGCAATAGAAGGATCGTTTGGATTCAGCCAGACCTGATCTTCCTGCCAATGTCGCGATAAACCGCACGCAGCGTATCCAAGACGGGAACCGGCATCCAACAAAGCTGGTGCTTCAGCCGTGGTATGGCGGGCTTCTAATCTGGAACGTTCATCAAACTCTACTGCCCGAATTTCCTCAAATGCATTTTCGCAGGCATGGCTGTCCACCCCCACACAGAGTTGAGCGCCTGCTTGAATCAGATCGGACATGGGTGGCAAGCCATCCCCCAAATCGCGTTCGGTGGTGCGACAGATACAGACGAACGACTGAGATTGACCCAAATCTTGTATTTCTTCAGATGTCAGATGGGTCGCATGTACCCCAACAAAGCGGGGCGATAAGATGCCACGTTCGTTTAACAAAGCCACAGGCGTTGTGCCGTATTCAGCCAGACATTCTTCAATTTCTCTACGCTGCTCGCAAATATGCATATGAAAGGGCAGTCCGTGGTGAGCGGCATAGGACGACAATTCGCACAATGGATCGATGGGGATGGCCCGGATGCTATGCGCAGCCACTGCAACGGTCACCAGAGGATCGTCTGAATATTTCACTCTCAATGCCTCGGCATCCTGAATGGCCAAATCAATGGAAGGGTCTGAAAATCGTTGCTGTGCAGGCGTCATCGTCTGCTCATGACCGCCACGAAGATAGGCGGTTCGAATGAGACAAATGCGGATCCCCACATCTTTGGCAGCCCGAATCACAGCATCCGAAAGTTCAGTGCGATTGGTATAAGGCACCCCGCCCTGATCATGGTGCACATAGTGAAACTCTCCCACCGCTGTGACTCCCGAAAGCGCAAGCTCCATATACGCGAAGCGGGTGATATGATAAACGCTCTCAGGATCGAGGTTTTCGGCCAATTGATACATCAAGCCACGCCACGACCAGAAGGAATTGGCTGTTGTGGAGCGTCGTTGGGTTCGGCCACGCAGCGCTCGTTGAAAGGCGTGTGAGTGGGCCGTGGCCAGTCCTGGCATGACCCAATGGCCATTTTTAAATTGAATGGAAGGCGCATTCATAGAACCACTCCATTTTTAATGACAGTTTCAACTGGATTGCCTCCCAGTGTATATGCCAAATGTCGATAATCTTTTTCTTTTAAAATGAGCAGATCAGCTTTTTTTCCAACTTCAATAGAGCCAACCTGCTCTCCCAATCCAATTGCATGTGCTGAATTGAGGGTGCTGGCATTGAGGGTTTCGGCGGGTGTCAGTTTTTGATATCGACAGGCAATGGCCATGACCAATGGCATGGACAGACAAGGGGCCGAGCCTGGATTAAGATCAGTGGCCAACGCCACTGCAGCACCCGCATCCACCATTTCTCTGGCGTTGGCGTATTTTTCTAAACCTAAATTGAAATTAACGGCTGGTAGTGACACGGCAATGGTGTTTGATTGAGCCAGGTATTTTATTTCACTCGCACCTGTAACATCCAAATGGTCGGCAGAAATGGCATTTAAATCCACAGCCATCGTTGTGGCTGCAAAACTGTTGAACTGATCCACATGGATTTTTGCGTGCAAACCAAAGTCTATCCCTGACTGTAAAATTTGTCGAGATTGATCCAAACTAAAGGCATGATCCTCGCAAAACACATCAATAAATAATGGCGTTTTTTGATGTGAAAACTGAGAACCCTGATACCAGCCGACCACTTCAGGTAACATTTCTTCAATTACATATTGTGTGTAAGCTTCGGCATTGCCCTGAAATTCAGGCGGCACAGTGTGTGCCCCTAAGAATGTGGGCACAATGTCACAGGGATGCGTTTTTGAAAGCTGTTCGATGACCTGAAGCATCTTGAGTTCGCTGTCCACATCCAGTCCATAGCCGGTTTTGATTTCAACCGTGGTGGTGCCCAATGACAGCATTTGGTCGAGCCGTTGGGTGGCCGACTCAAGGAGAGATTCAACCGAAGCCTCTCGCGTGTGTTTCATGGTGCTGAGAATGCCGCCACCTGCCGCCATAATTTCCATATATGTGGCACTTTGAATTCTGAGTTCAAACTCATGCGCACGATCTCCACCGTAAACCGCATGTGTGTGTGGATCGACAAATCCAGGACAGACAGCTTTTCCATTGGCATCAATGGTTTGTTGGGCATCATACTTAGGTTTCAATTCATCAGATGAACCCACGTCAACAATGACGCCTTCATGGATTGCAACGGCACCATTTTCAATGTCTCCCAACCGCTGCATCTCTACACCCCGTTTAGGCGCGGATTGGGCACAGGTAATGACTGAGGATGCGTTATGAATGACGAGGTCTGTTAAGCTCAATGATGATCCTTTTCATTCAGGCCTAGATGGGATTGAACCTGGTTTTTCAGCTCTCTGCTCGCCACCAATTGACGTAATTTTTCCATGTGAGTCGATAGAACCACATCTTTTTCAATAAAAGGCACATGTTGACGAATTAACCGGTAAGCCACATCTGTGCCAGCGCCCATGCAAACATCATCAATTTCTTTGCAACGAAAATCAATGCCTTGAGCTGCAGCAAGAAGTTCAATTGCAACGATGGTTTCGACATGATTCAATACTTTTTCGGTGTGGCGGGTGGCTGTGGCCCCCATGCTGACGTGATCTTCCACATTGGCGCTGCTGGGAATGGTGTCTGCACTGGCTGGATGAGCCAGGACTTTATTTTCAGAAGCCAGGGCTGCAGCAGTGTATTGGGCCATCATCATACCGCTTTCCAACCCGCCATTTTCAGTAAGGAACATAGGGAGCACGCCGCCATTGCTGTCCGCATCGACCAATCGGGACACGCGCCGTTCGCTCATGTTTCCAAGTTCGGTGAGGGCCAATTTCATGTAATCCATTGCTATGGCGATGGGTTCACCATGGAAATTTCCGGCAGACACCACATCGATATGTCCGGTTTCGTCATCAACAAAAATTAGGGGGTTATCGTTGGCCGAATTGAGTTCTATGTTAATGACCCATTGTGCATAAGCGATGGCGTCCCGAACCGCCCCATGAACTTGAGGCACACATCGAAGGGTGTAAGGATCTTGAACATTGTTTGGATCATCAGATCGTAACAATTGGCTTCCAGAAACCAGTGCTCTTAAAAATTCTGCACATTCAATTTGACGAGGGTGAGGGCGGGCCTCATGCACTCGTTTATCAAAAGCTCGGTCTGTGCCATTCAACGCTTCTAAACTGAGGCAAGCGGCAATATCAGCGGTCAACGCCAGATTCACCGCTCGATTCACCAGCAAAGCACCCATGCCCACCATCATTGTGGTGCCGTTGAGCAAGGCCAGGCCTTCTTTGGCTTCCAGTTCAAGAGGCGTTAATCCTGCCTGATCCAAGGCGGCTTGGCCGTTGTACTTTTGTCCCTGATACCATGCCTCTCCTTCCCCAACCATCACCAGCGCCAAATGTGCCAAGGGTGCCAAATCTCCACTGGCCCCCAAAGACCCTTGGGAGGGAATCACTGGATGAACTCCAGCGTTGAGCGTGTCTAGAAGCATCTGAATCAATTTAGGTCGAACGCCGGAATGGCCCATAGCCAAAGTGTTTGCACGGACCAGCAACATGGCGCGAACCACGGATTCATCCAATGCAGGCCCTACACCGACCGCATGACTTCGAACCAGGTTGATTTGAAGCTGCTTCACCTCTTCCGGTGAAATAATTTTATCTTTAAAACGACCAAAGCCCGTGGTGATGCCATAAGCAACCTGTTGTTCGGCAACCAGCTTTAAGACGGCATCCCGTGATTGTTGAATGGCGGGCAGGCATTCTGGATTGAGAGAAACTGTTTGACCTCTTGAGACAGCGACAACAGATTCGATCTGTAAATCCTTGCCATTGATGATCAACGGTTCCATTAATCACCTGGGTGCATGGGGATTTGCACGCCGCGTTCCTGTGCCACTTCGATAGCGCGCTCGTAGCCAGCATCTGCATGGCGGGCCACACCCATGCCTGGGTCCACGGTAAGCACCCTTTGCAGTCGAGCCGCCGCTTCGGGAGTGCCATCGGCTACAATTACTTGACCCGCATGAAGACTGTAGCCAATGCCCACCCCGCCTCCATGATGAAAGCTGACCCAAGTTGCGCCACTGGCTGTGTTGACAAGTGCGTTTAGAATGGCCCAGTCTGCAATGGCATCGGACCCATCCTTCATGCCTTCGGTTTCTCGATTGGGACTGGCAACGGAACCACAATCCAAATGATCTCGCCCAATGACGATGGGTGCTTTGACCTTGCCTGAGGCAACGAGCTCATTGAATTTCAAACCTGCTTTGGCACGCGCTCCATAACCGAGCCAGCAAATGCGGGCAGGCAAGCCTTGAAACTCGATGTCGCGTTGCGCCAGTTTGATCCAACGGTTCAGGTGCTCATCTTCCGGGAACAATTCCAATATGGCTTGGTCTGTGGCATAAATGTCCTCAGGATCGCCGGACAAGGCCACCCAACGAAACGGGCCCTTCCCTTCACAGAAAAGTGGACGGACATACGCTGGTACAAAGCCCGGATAATCAAATGCGTTTTCCAAACCATTGTCGTAAGCACGCTGACGAAGGTTGTTGCCATAGTCAAACACAACGGCCCCTTGCTTTTGCCAGTCTAGCATAACTTGAACATGGGTGGTCATGGATTCGGTGGCTCGACGAAGGTATTCATCAGCATCGTTTTCGCGAAGCGTATTGGCTTTATCAATAGAAAGGCCAGCAGGAATATAACCATACATCGGATCATGTGCGGATGTTTGATCGGTGACCACATCGGGCAAAATACCTTGGCTTAATAACTGAGGAAGAATTTCGGCGGCATTGCCAACCAATGCCACAGACTTCGCTTCTTCTTTTTCTAGGGATTTATTGACCCATTGCATCGCCTCACTCAGATCGTGAGTGACGCAATCCACTTGTCGCAACTCGAGTCGGCGATTGGCCCTCCAGACATCAACTTCGATAAACAGTCCGACACCGTCATTCATGGTGACAGCCAAGGGTTGCGCGCCACCCATTTCGCCTAAGCCTGCGGTGACCACAAACTTTCCTTTGAGGCTGCCCCAGCCATGCTGTTTGGCCAAGGAACCAAAGGTTTCATAAGTGCCTTGTAAAATGCCCTGAGTGCCAATGTAGATCCAACTGCCTGCGGTCATCTGACCATACATGATCAGGCCTTCTTTTTCCCAGCGGTCAAAATTTTCTTGCGTTGCCCAGGCGGGCACAATATTTGAATTTGCAATTAACACACGCGGTGCATCCTCATGGGTTTTAAAGACGGCAACGGGTTTGCCGGATTGAACCATTAAGGTTTCATCTGGCTCAAGTTTTTCTAGCGAAGTCAGAATGGCATCAAACGATTCCCAGTTGCGGGCCGCCTTTCCTCGACCGCCGTAGACAATCAATTGTTCAGGATCAAACGCAACCATGGGGTCGAGATTGTTTTGGATCATGCGATAAGCTGCTTCGATCAACCAATTCTTGCAAGTCAGTTGTGTGCCTGTTGGGGCTTTGACCGTTCTGGGCATGGCTTTGGCCATCATACCGCCTCCTTATCCAATTTGGATTCGAGTTTATAATGTTGTTTAATCCCACTCCAGCAATAAAGAGATGGGACTTCTAAAGGAAATATTGGGAACAAATTCTAACTTTTGATCTGGTACCAATCGTAAATTTGGAAGCCGTTGAACCAATGTTTCGAATGCAATATTTAACTCAAGCCGAGCAATTGGAGCACCCACACAAAAGTGAATGCCATGACCAAAAGCCAGGTGATTGTGGGCATTTTGACGTTCCAGGTCAAATTGATCAGGAAATTCAAACACAGCATCATCGCGGTTGGCGGAATTGAGCATGAGCATCACATTCGCATCTTTTGGAATGTGAACACCTTTAATATCTATTGCTTCACGTGCCACTCGCCTCCATGCGCAAACTGATGGATCGTATCGCAGCATTTCTTCTATCGTATTTTTCACCAGATCAGGGTTTTCACACAATTGAATCCATTTATCACGATTAGAAAGCAAATGAAAAATGCCGTTGGTCATTTGTGCGGTGGTGGTTTCGTGACCTGCGACCAACAAGGTAATCATACAACTTGTGATTTCATTGATCGTCAAAATGCTGTCATCGCCATCTCGAAGACGGATGAGATCGCTGGTCAGATCGTCTTGAGGCGCTTTAAGTTTGTCCTGAACCAATGCCTGTGTGTATTTCCAAAAGAGGACCAGATTACGAGCCATTTCAATCTGTTCATCAGGTGTTGGTTTTCCGTAATAGAGTTTGATTCGCTTGCCTGCCCACGCCTTGACCTGAGGCACATCTTCAGGTGGCACACCCAGAATATGAAACAAGACCAACGCCGGTAAATCATAGGTCATCTCGGCAACGATATCACCTTTGCCCTGATTAATGAATTTGTCAATTTGCCTATTGATCAATCGTTCAATGTCTGATGCAAAATCGTTGACTCGCTTTGGCGTGAACAACGTGTTGACCTTTGATCGAATTCGTGTGTGGCTTGGGGGAACATTGTTTGACAACACTGGCTGGGGTGTGTAACCCTCATCCTTCAGCAAGTTGAGCACATCATCAGAAAATGGCACGATAGGTGAGATGGTGTTTTCGGCTGTAAAAACTTTATGATTATGAAAAATCGCTTTGATGTCTTCGTATTTGGTGACAATCCAATAGTCAATTTCTGGGCTGTAGAAAATGGGTTCTTCGGATCGTGCCCTTGCCAAAAACGGAAATGGATCGGAGAGATAATTGATCGCAAAAGGATCAAACGCAGTCCCAAGCTCTGTCATAGGACAGTTTTGATGTGATTCCATTTTCTAATGCCTCCTTAACGATCTTTGTAGCTATGGATGAATGCACCATATTACATATTCTGATATCCAAGTGGCAAAATTCGATGAAGACTTCTTGCGTGAAACCTAAGAAACGAGTTATCATTTAATGTTTTGTCATGGACGAATAGACGTTATCAAATATCATAAAATGGAGTCCGATGTATAAAATTCCGCGCACAAAATGGTTGCTTTATCCCCTCCTTTTTTCACTCATTGCCATTTAATCAACACTTGATCTTAGTGCAAATTCCTTACAATCAATAGAGTTGTTTGATCGGCTACCCATCGAAATTGAAAGCAATGATGAATTTGAAGCTGCCAATGGAGTTTTTCTAGGCAGTGGTACAGAAGAAGATCCTTATATTATAGAAAGATTTCGAATTGACGGTCAAGGAAGGGAATTTGGGGTAATTCTCGAAAACACATCTCAGTTTGTGGTGATTAGAAACTGCGAAGTTTTTTCAGCCGGTATTGGCATTGCTTTGTCAAACACACAAAATGTAACGGTTGAAAATTGCCATATTCATGACAATAGACGTGCGATCGAAATGTCTCAGTCTAATCATTTAAAAATAAACAACAATCTTATCGAATTTAATGCCGAAGTGGGTATTGGTTTGTTTCGATCCGAAAACGTGACTTTACAAAACAATCGAATTTGGAATAACTGGTTACAAGATGGGAGCATCTCTTTGGCAGTAGGGATTTTCTCAGATGACGTTTCCATCTCAGTTGGCAGAGAAAATCAAGTGGCTGGGCACCAAGTTGAGGTTTTGATTGTACGCACAGATGAGGATGGTAACAGTGTCAGCATGTTTGGTCACCCCCTTGAATCACCCGAAACCAATTGTTCCAAAATTTTCATTGAATTCCCAACTTTATTTGTGACCAAAACACCCGAAGCTCCAGAGCCTACAGAACCCTATTGTGGGGTGTTACTTTCAATGGTGAGAAGCTTGCCACTTAATTTGCTGGGGCGTATTACACAGGTCATTTTTGAAGACGCCAGCGAAGAGGTTGCGGGATTGTTTACAGGTGTTGGTGTGATTCGCGTTCTCAATGTGCGAGACCTGAGGTTTTTTACCGAAGTTTTTTATCATGAGGCAGCCCATGCTATTCAAAACAGTTTTTTTGACAACCGACTCAACTCAAACTGGATCCGGCTTTCTGCGGATTCGAGGGCTGATCAAGACCACTTTGCGTTAAGCGCTGCAGATTCCTTCCGAGATGAATCCAATAGTTTTTTTAGCTATGGAATGACCAATGATCACGAAGATTTCGCCACAACATTTCAAGCCTATACTCGTAACACATTTGCCATGCTCCGACGCGCACAACGTATTGAAGCTCACTCAGGTAAAATTGTATTGCTTGAAAAAATGAAGTTTGTGGCGAGCCTTATCCGCCTTGGCAGCCCAGATATTACTTATCGAAATGTCGTAGGTTGGAATACGGATACGGGAGAGGTGTCTGTCAAAATTCAAACAACCGAAGTGATGTTTCAAAATGGCTTGCCTTTAGCCAATCAACCCTTAGAGTGGACCACACACTGAAGGTGAAAAGTCAACTCCCACATGTCCAACAAAAGATAGACATCAACGCTTTTACCTCCATTCTATAGCTCTTATACTGAGCCTTGGCTAGTGTGTTTCTAACATGGACGAAAGTCTGTGAATTCATTCAATGGGGGTGGATTTGAAGAAACACACATTTTTTATTTAAACATCATTTCTGTTTGATATTTCAATCAGCAGATCCAATCAGGTTCTGATTTTTTGAGACATTTTTAGGGTGTGAGCAATCTGCCACACGTGTTCCTTATCCATTTGGAAATGTATCAATAGATTTTTGTAGGGGGATAAATGAAACGTTTTTTTGTGTTAAATCTGCTTGTGATCCTTGCTCTGCCCTTCTGGGCTTTTGCCCAAACCGTTGACCCCGTAGAAGTTTCACCCATTATTGGGGATACCAATTTGGACCATGAATTCACACTACAGGATTATTTTTTCCTCATTCGCGCCTTAGGCGGTGGGGTGGATTTGAGCGAACGATCTTTGTTCCTGTCCGACGTTGCCCGTCCCTGTGATGGCAACCCAAACCGAGAAGACTCTCGCTTGTTGTTAAATGCAGCTCGCAAGTTAGACACCGACGAACAGGTAAGAAGCCAATGTCACAATGGGGCCATTGGAGAACCTTTTGTGGTCGAAGTCGGACCCGACTTACTGATTCGTTTGGATAGCATCAATCCCAATCGAATTAATGACAATTTTGATGAGGGCATTCTCGTTGCTTTTTTTCTTACAAACAATGGCAATGAACCTTCTGGTCCCTTTAACGTATGGGTAGGTGCCGGATTGGGTCTGGATCCTGACGGTGATCGATTTGCACATGTGGAGCGATTGGAATCCGAAGGTCTTGATCCAGGTGAATCTCGCCGTGGCACCATGGAGGTCACTCGAGAATTGCTGGAAGAATTGGACATCGACCTCGGCAATCACACTCGCCTGGTGATTAAGGTGAAGGTGGACCCTGCCAATCAAGTTGAGGAAACCAACGAAAGCAACAATCAAGCCTCAACCACCATCCCTGTAGGCACAGGTGCAGATCCAGGAGAGGGCCCAGATCTGATCATTCGGGTAGACACCCTGGAACCCACTGACATTGATGTGGATGGCACCAACGGCATCATCGTGGGTGTGGTGGTCAGCAATCGAGGCACTGAAGCCTCAGGCCCCTTCCGCGTCTGGGGGGGGATTGCCGTTAATGAAGATGCCAGTGATGAACGCTTTATTCATACCGAACAGGATGGACTTCGCAGTCTTGAACCCGGTGACAGTCGTCGTGAAACAATCGAAATCACCCGAGCAATGCTGAACCGCTTGGATGTGACATTGAGCGAACTGACTGGTATTGCCATCAAAGTGAAGGTCGATCCAACGGATGTGGTAGAAGAAACTAACGAGCGTAACAATATGGATGTTACAATCATCCGCATTGGTGGCAATGGCAATGTTCGTCCGATCAGCAACATCAATGGGTCTTGTGGTCGCTCTGGTCAATCTGTGGTGAGTTTCCTTTTGTCCGAAGATGCTACAATTGCTTCTATCTCTACAAAACATGCCAGTAACACCATTTTGCGAATTAGAGCCAATGGCAACACGACACGTTTGCCTATTACAGGTTCCGCGCGTGTGGAAGTGTCTTTGAATTGTCGCAGTGCAACAGATGTAGGTGGCACACTCAATATTCGTCTGAGAAGTGGCGATGTCATCATGGCTTCGGTGCCAAATCTCATTTCACTCAGTTTGAATCAGGTCCAAGCTTTACAATTTTCTAATGAAATTCAAATTTCCCTGACAGGCGCCTCGATACAAAGTGCCCAGATAAAAGTGTTCAATCTGTCTGGCAACATGGTTTTCGACAGCGGCATGACTGCCGGCAACACCTTGTCTTGGAATCTCCTAAGTCAAGATGGACAACGTGTTTCAAATGGCGTTTATTTGTATGTAATCACAGTTGAAGATCAGTTTGGCAAAACAATTCAAAGCAACATTAAAAAGTTGGCTGTGTTGCGTTGATAAACCGGCACAGCTTTATGAAAGGGGCTGGATCACTCCAGCCCCTTTCTTTTTATGCTAAAAGGATTTCTGAGGACAGTATTTTTGAAAAAGCAATCTCTTTTTCAGTAAAAGATTCTTGATTTAAGAAAACATCATCGTTTGAATAACCTTGAGCCATGGCCTCAACAACATCTTGAAAACCAATGGAACCATCACAAGCCTGATTTAAGGTGATTACTTTATCTCTCGCAAAGGATTGAGGAGCGCCTGCTTCGGCATAAAATCGCTCGATCCAATCGTGCATCAAGTCCAAATTCAGATTCACCAAAATGCTTGCATGAACCAACACCCCACCGCGTCGCCTAGTTTGTGCCAATCCCGCTACTTTTTTGCCATCGACAATCAAGTTATGAGGTCCATCGCAATAAGTGCCAGGGACTTGACCGAATCCAGCTTTTATATCGAGAAGTTTTAGACCTTTAATCATGCCTTCAGCCAAGGCCTCGAACGATTCATGGACACCTGAGGGTGCCAAAGATTGTGGGACAAACACGGACACATTCAATACCCCGTCACTATGCCAAACGGCTGTGCCACCACTGGTCCGTTTTAACAAGGCCATATTTTCCTGCTGAAAGACATGAATCGCTTTTTCAATGTCAGGGAGTCTCACATCGAAGCGTCCCAGTACAACACAAGGTCGATTTTGCCAAATTCTTAATGTCGGTTGGGGTTGCTGTAATAATGCTTCATCGAATGCTAAAGCAACTTGGGGAGATTCAACGGAAGTTTCTACAATCAGGCGCCAATTCGTCATGATTGTGCAATCAGGTAGTGGCCTTTACCACCAATGGCTTTTTCCTGTTCAATGATGCGAAAGCCCGCGATTTCAAGAAGTTTTTGAAATTCATTAAGCTTCCAATGGCGAATCGGGATGGTGTACTTGGTTGTTCTGGCACGTTTTCCTCTGCTGACGATGCGGTAGAAATTCAAGTAAACAATGTCTCCCTGAAGGTCCCAATGGCTTACAAACAGGTGTGTTTTGCCATCTTCTTCAGCCACAAAGCCATTTGAAAGTCTGTTATTTTCAAGCGATTCAAAATCGGGGAAATCTAAAATTAGAAGACCATTTTGCTTTAAAACCCTTTTCATTTGAACAAGTGCTTGTTGCGTCTTTGCAGCATCCAAAAGGTGCATCAGACTGTGGCCCAATGCGAGAACCACCTCGTAACTTGTTGGCGAAAACAGTTTGTCTAACTCGCAAAAATCAAGCACATGAAGTGGAAAATGAACCCCAGCTTGAAGGGCGTTTAATTTGGCTTGTCGGATCATCCCTCGACTGATGTCTGACCCAGTGAGGTGATAGCCACGTTGAGCCAATGGGATGGCATGAAAACCATCTCCGCAGCTGCTATCAAGAACAGTTGAAATTTGATTGGCTTGAAAAAACTCATTTAGCCAATCCACTTCCTCATTTTGAACTTCTTCATAACTGCCTTCAAATAAATATGAATAGTATGGGGCAAGCTGGTTGTAACTGTTCATACGCTCTCATTCTTTAAATATTTGATCGTTGCTGCCGTAGTTTATTCAATTTTTTGCAAATTGCGAGACGGGCGCCTTGCGAAGCGGTTTGTCAGGTCAGATAATAGGGTCGAATTTTTATCAAAGAGTGTATAGGAACCATAAATCCCATGGACATTGTTTATTACGGTGACCCCGTGTTGCGTCAAGTGGCGGAACCTATTAATGAGATTGATGATGAAGTACGCGCTCTCGCCGATGGTATGGTGCGCGCGCTGACTCTTAAAAAAGGGGTCGGTTTGGCCGCTCCTCAGGTAGGGGTGTCTCGACGATTGATTGTGGTTGACCTGGAGGCGGAAGACTATTTTGAAATTGTGGTCAATCCTGAAATCCTCAAAACCAGCGATGAAATGGTAGAGGGCAACGAAGGCTGCTTAAGTATCCCTGGTTCTGAGGCTGAAGTGATGAGGCATGAAACCATTTGGGTTCGTGGCACCACACTGGACAACGAAACCTTTGAATTCGAAGCCGCCGATTGGTTGGCACGGGTGTTTCAGCACGAAATTGACCATTTAAATGGCAAGTTATTTATTGACCATATTGACGAAGCAAAGCGGTTGCAGGTATTGAAAGAATTTGAACGCGTCAAACGGGAAGAGAAGGCAGAAGTATGAAAATTGTATTTATGGGATCAGGCATTTTTGCAGTGCCCATGTTGCGTGCTTTGGCCAAAGTGGTGGAGATTCAAGGTGTGTTTACCCAGCCGGATCGCCCATCTGGTCGTCATCTAAAGCTCACCCCACCGCCTGTCAAAGAAGAAGCTGTCCATCTCAATTTACCTATTTTTCAACCCGAAACACTCAAAACACCCGAAGTTGTAGAACAACTTCAAGACTTTAAACCCGATGCCATTGTCGTTGGTGCATACGGACAGATTATTCCCCAAAATATTTTGGATATACCCAGGCTGGGGCCGATTAATCTTCATGCGTCCTTACTGCCAAAGTATCGTGGTGCAGCGCCCATTCATTGGGCCATTATGAATGGGGAAAAACAGACGGGCGTGTCCACCTTCTTTATGGAAGCTGGTGTGGACACCGGCCCCATTTTGCTTCAAAAAGCAATTCGCATTGAGCCTGACGACAATGTGATCACCGTTGAAAGCAAGTTGGCCCAAATTGGTTCGTTCTTGATGCTTGAGACGTTGGATTTACTTTCTGAAGAGCGACTTCGAGCAGTTCAGCAAGATGACAGTATTGCCACCCTTGCGCCTAAGCTCAAAAAAGAGGATGGGCAGGTAGATTGGTCCAAAGAAGCTTTGCAATTAGACTGCTTTGTTCGTGGTACTTGCCCATTTCCAAGCGCCTATACGTTTATTAATGATCACCGACTTAAAATTCATAAGGCAAATATGGTGGATGAGTCCAGTATAGAAGGAAACCCTGGTGAAATCGTTGGACTAACCCACGAAGTCATTTTGGTGCAAACCGGCCGTGGCGTGATTGAACTGAGTGAAGTTCAACCCGCATCAAAAGACCGCATGGGAGCAGGCGATTTTGCCAACGGCTATCATCTGGAAAAAGGCATGTTGTTTGATGCCTTTAAAGCGTGATTAATTCCTTTGGAGTTTGAGTTAAATTTTCAATCCCATCAGCTGTTACCACTGCCAGATCTTCGATTCGGACCCCACCCCAACCTTCCAAATAAATTCCAGGTTCAACAGTGACCACTGCGCCTTCTGGTAACGTGCTTTTTCGTACATTCGACAAGCTTGGTGCTTCATGAATTTCCAAACCAACACCATGACCGGTGCCATGGCCGAATTGTTCCCCATAACCACCATTTTCGATGATGGATCGTCCTGCCTGGTCGGCAAGTTCTCCTTCAGTTTGTGCCTGAATGGCATTTAAGGAGGCTTTTTGAGCTTGAAGCACCAGGTTGTAGACTTCAACTTGTTTGTCGGAAGGTGTGCCCATACAAACGGTACGCGTCATGTCGGAACAATATCCATCCCACTTGGCACCAAAATCGAACAACACAAAATCATTGGCCTGGATGGTGCGATCCCCAGTTTCATGGTGTGGTAAGGATGAATTCGGACCAGATGCCACAATACTTGGGAAAGCCAGGCCATCTGCCCCGTTTTTGCGCATGAACATTTCCATTTCCCAAGCAATTTCCTTTTCGCTCATCCCAGGTTTCATATAGTTGAGAATATGGGCAAATGTTTTGTCGGTCAGCGCCTGAGCTTTGCGGATGTTGGCAATTTCATCCTCGTCTTTAGCTTGTCTCAGCTCTGCAACCAAATCGTCACAAGCCACAAAGTCCACTGAGGGGGCGGCCCCTTTAAGATGATTATAAAAAGCCAAGGACACATGAGAAGCATTTAATCCAACCTGTTTTAAGCCCAGATCTTGAACCGCATCGGACAAAGCCTCCATATTCTTAATTGGATGAATGTCCATATGCTTCAGTTGAGATTTGGCGGCTTCCATATATATTCCATTGGTAAAGAATAAAGATTTGTCAGCCGTAATAATGGTGATGCCAAATGAGCCCTTAAAGCCAGTCAAATAACGAGTATTCGGGCCTTCCGAGCCTTCCTGGCTGGCAAGGGCAAATGCTTCTAGATTGTTTGACTGTATTTTTTGCTGCAGTGCTTGGATTCGGTCATTGTATTTCATGGGGCTCCCTTAAGTTTTTCAATTTTAATTATTAATGACTTCCAGGGTGTTGCTGTTGAAAATTACTCTGCTCACTTACTTTATCACCCAAGCGACATTGTCGGCAAATGCCTGTTAAAATAATGCTACAGGTCTTAATTGAAAACCCCATTCGATCTGCAATAACTGCTAATTCTCCATCCACCTCATTGCTTGGAAAAGGGGTCCAATTACCACATTGCTCACAGCGAAAATATTCTTTTGCCATTCTTTTATAAATGACTTCGTATTTAGCTTGCCCTCCAGGCAATTGTCGAATTAGGCCTGCTTCTACCATCAATTCAAGAGTTCGGTATATGGTGGTTAATCCCGTGCCCTGTTCTTTGAGTTGCTGCCAAAGATGCTGGGCGTGGAAGGGTACAAGTTGTTGGCTGACATGCTTGGCAATCTGTTGCCTAGCAAAGGTTAGATAGAGTCTCTTCTTTGACAAATATTTGTTGAAAAGAGTGAGTATTTCGTTGTTTTCCATTAGGATATTTATTGTAATGGCAAGGGTTACTGCTTTTCAACGACGCAATTTGTCTGTATACTATATATTACACCATGTGATGTTATCCAGATCACATTGAAAGGAAGTGTGGATGTCAGATACTGTGACGATGGAACTGGCAATACTCTCCCCTCGGCCTAGACCACGATACAAGCCTATTTTGTACGTGGAAGAATGTCCCGACCCTGAATACTGCCCTTATTGCCATCATCTGTTCACGATGGTTGTTGGTTGCCAAAAAATGTGTGAGTGTGGTTATGTTGAAGGCTGTGAAGACTGATTCCTAAATACCCCCACCGCAATACAGACACCAGATAAGATCAATGCCAGCCCCACAACCCAATCTCCCCAGATCACAAAAAAAGTTTGATGTGTCAGTAGCGGCACAGTGGCGTTCCCTGTAACGGATTGAAGCGCAGGCAATTTTTCAATGACTTGACCAGTGGGCAAAGCGGCGCCAGTGGTGCCTGTATTTGCAACCTGAATAAAGGCTCGTCCTGTTTCTACAGCTCGAACAATGCCTTTTGCAAAATGTTGTTCAAGCTCCACGCTGTTTTTAAACCAGGCATCATTGGTGACGGAAATCAACACATTTGCCCCTTCCTTCACAAATGCTCGACTGACCCAGGAAAATGATGTTTCAAAGCAAATCGGAGACCCGATGGAGGCATGTTTGCCTGTCAATGGTGTAAAGCCCTTGCCTCGAGTCAACGCCCCAAGAGGCAGGGACTTCAATAATTGATCGAAACCAATGTCGCGCAAAACTTCAATTAATGGAAAATATTCTGTGCTAAAGGGAACCAGTTGAACTTTATCAAAACGCCCCAATGGATCTTTTTGTGCATTTGATAAGAGAACTGAGTTAAACAGTTCACCTTCATCTTTGGTAAAACTTCCAAAAAGCAGTTCAGCGTTATTTCTCTCAGCGTAAGTGGAAAGAATATCAAACGTTTCCACATCATCTAAAATCAACGTGGGCAACATGGATTCTGGTAAAACAATAATATCTGCGTTTGTAGAAACTGTTTCCAACAAATCTTCATACCCCTGCCGCAATCCCCGTAGATTCATTGGATTGCTTTTCTCTTTCTGGGGGATATTGGGTTGGATCATGGCCACTTCAATGGTCGGCGCATCTGCAATCATTTCTGAAACTTGTTGATGTTGCATATACCCAAAACTTCCCAGTGTAATGAGGCTGACAATGGCGACAATCATCCAACCAGGATTCTTTTTCTGCCATGACAACCACAACGTAACATTTACCCAAACCACAACAAAACTTAGCCCCCAGATGCCTGTCCATGCGGCCAGTTGAACCAGCCAAAGCTGATCTGCAAGCGCATAACCCAAATATCCCCAGGCAAAACCAACATCGGTTGAACCTCTGGCAAAATCAATTAATATCATCAAAGCAGGCGCGAGCAGCGCAAGCAGAAAGGGCCTTTTTAATGCCCAACCACACCCAATAGCCCATAGCCCCCAGGCAATGCCCAATCCGGCACAAAGGAGTAAATAGCCAAAGACAATCAAAACACTGGCCCAATCCCACAATGCCAACAACCAGGGCAATGTCACCAAGAAAAAGACAAAGCCTGTTCGCCAACCACACCAGAAATTTTCTTTAAGCGTTTTTGCCTCTTTGAGCGCCAGGAAAAAGGGAACCAAAGCGACCCAAACTAAAAAGGTCAGCCTATAGCCAGGGTAGCTCAATCCAGCCAAAAGTCCAGAAAGGGCTGACCACAGGATCGGCTTGGTCATGAATTTTGAGATCAAGTTCTGTTCCTCTCAGATCTCATTTTTATTGGATTCTTCTGGTTTTGCAACAAAGCCATTGCAATGGATCACTGGCAAGCGAGGGTATTTTGCAAATGAATCATCTTGTTGAGATTTTTGACAAAAGATAAATTGGCTGCCGCGATCGTTTTGAATGATGTTCACATGCTGACAAGCAACACACAATCCGATGTCTGGTTGATTCATTGTGCAGATTTCAACTCGACGTCATATTGTTGGCTTAATTGACCGCAGGCGGCATTGATATCCAACCCTTTCCGCGCACGGACAGAATTGGGAACTCCATAGTCATTTAAGATGGCCTGAAAGGCTTTAATCCGGAGCGGATCGGATGCCTGATGTTGAAATCCCTTGGTCGGATTCAACGGAATGAGATTAACATGGCAAAGTAAATCCTGGATTTGTTCTGCCAGAAATGTGGCTTGCTGCACCGTGTCATTGACACGATTGATCATGGCCCACTCAAATGAAATGCGTCGGTTGGTTGCCTGAACATATTTTCTACAGGCTTTCATGAGTTCTGCGATAGGGTATCTGTCATTGACCGGCATTGACTTGCCCCGAAGTTCATCGGTTGCAGCGTGTAGAGAGATGGCCAAATTAACTTGAATATTTTCTTGAGCAAACCGCTCGATTTGAGGCGCAAGCCCAACCGTGCTGATGGTCAATCGTCGTGCACCGAGGCCAATGCCATTGGGGTCCGTCAGTTTGCGAACTGCACTCATCACATTGTCATAATTGGCAAAAGGTTCACCCATGCCCATAAACACAATGTTGGTGACCCGGTCATCTTTTTTGGCCAATTCTCGAATATAAAACAACACCTGTTCAACAATTTCACCAGACGTCAAATTTCGTTGAAACCCGCCCTGGCCTGTGGCACAAAAGGTACACCCCAATGCACATCCGGCTTGACTGGAAATACACAGCGTATTTCGTCTGCGTGATTTTTCTGTTTCCTTATAGGTCATTTTGACGGCTTCAATGCGAACATTTCCAGGAAGTTCAAACAAAATTTTACGAGTGAGCCCATCTTTAGATGTCAAATCAATCACGGTATCCAAGCGGCCCAAGATATAAGCGTCTTCCAATTGCTGTCTTAAAGTGGCAGGTAAATTGGTCATCTCTTCAAAAGAAACAACATGCTTTTGGTAAAGCCATTCCCATATTTGTTGGACACGAAACTTGGGTTGCTTCCATTCCTGAAGCTGCGACTGAATGTCTGAATAACTAAGATCGTAAAGCGAAATCGACTTTTTCATAAGTTTCTCAATTAATTATCAGCGAAGGAAGAAGATTATTAGCAGGACAATTGCACCAACCACACCAAGCCCCACCCACATCGTCTTTCTTGCGAACCCTCTGAGGGTTTTCATTTGATCGTTTGAAAATTCAATTTTTTCGGGATGTTGTCTGGCAATTTTTCCAGCTTTTTTTCTTTGCTTAAGAGATTCTGCAATACGCCCCTGTTTTCGATAAACCACCGATAGGTTGTGGTGGGCATTGATGTGATGTTGATCCTGATCAATCGCACGCCGATACGTGTATTCGGCTTTGTCATAGACTTTTTGATCAAAATAAATGTTGCCCAGCCGAAAGTAGATTTGGGCAGCTTCGTGTCCGTGTTGCAATGCTTCAATAAGCAGATCACGAGCTTCATCAAGTTTGCCCGACTGTCGCATTTGCTCGGCATCCTGAAGTGCCCGATCAACGATCTGTTGAGCATCTTGTTTTACGGTTTGATCCATAACCCCTATTTTAGGTGTCTACAAACATCTGTCAACTTTATGAAGGTCCGATTCAGTTGTTAGAATCGATCTTTGGATTATTATTGGTACAATGGCTATAGATATTTTATAGGATGGAATTGATGCCCATGAGCGCAGAACAACGCCATATTGCTATTCTTTTTAGCGATATTGAAAGCAGCACCACACTGTGGCAACAGCACACCGATGCCATGAAATCTCTGATCGTCAAGCACGATGCTATTGTTGATGGGATGATTGTTGAGCACGGGGGCAAAGTCATTGACCATGCAGGCGACGGTGTGTTTGCTGTGTTTGAAGCGGGCGATCCGCTGCAGTGCGCGCTCCAGATTCAACTAAAGCTTCAAGAAGAAGACTGGGGAGAAGTTGGTGAACTTCGCATCCGAATGGGCCTTCATGCAGGAATTGCATTGAAGACTGGTGAAGATTACCGTAGCCCAGTGGTCAATAAATCGGCCCGGATTATGTCTACAGCCTGGGGTGGACAAATTGTATTTACCCCTGAATTGTTAGAAAAATTCCCACTGCCAGCGGGCGCAACGACAGATGATTTGGGCATGCATCAACTCAAGGATTTGGATGCACCAGTGCAAATTTTGGGCTTGATTCATCCAGAACAAAACATAAAAGAATTTCCGGCATTGCGTTCCTTGTCACAACACCCAAACAATCTCCCATTACAAAACACAACCTTCATTGGAAGAGAACAAGAGTTAACGCAAATTGCCACTCATTTGGAAACCTCTCCCACCAGGTTGTTAACACTATTAGGCCCGGGAGGGATGGGCAAGACAAGGTTGGCTTTACAGGCAGCAGCCAATGCCATTGAAAAATTTAATCATGGTGTGTTCTTTGTGAATTTTGCAGCTGTCAATGAGGAATCATTGGTGGTGTCCACCATTGCTGATGCGCTTAAATTTAACTTTTATGCGGGCAAGGATCTCAAAGATCAATTGCTTGATTATTTGAGCGAAAAACAAATGCTGCTCGTGATTGACAACATGGAACACTTGATGGGCACAACACCCATACTTGATGACATCTTACAACATGCCACCAAGATACAAATTTTGGCCACTTCAAGAGAGAGGCTGAATCTGAGCCAAGAAACGTTGTTGCCCTTAGAAGGGCTTTCTGTTTCTGGATCTTCCGAAAATTCGACTGCCACTTTGCTGTTTATTGAGCGGGCACAACAAATCGACACCAGCTTCCTGCCTACCGATGACGATTTAGCCCATATCGAGAAAATATGTGAACTGGTCGGTGGAACCCCCTTAGGGATAGAATTGTCAGCCGCCTGGGTACGAATGCTTAGCTGTGAGGATATTGTAGAAGAGATTGAACAAGAGTTAGATTTTCTTGTTTCCAGCCAGCAAAACGTTGTTGATCGTCACCGTAGCATGAGGGCAGTATTTGAATACTCCTGGAAGTTGTTGACTGAGGAACAAAGAGATATTCTGAAAAAACTGTCTGTGTTCAAAGGCAGTTGGGATAAAAACGCTGCCAAGCAAGTGGCCGGCGCCTCACTACAGGGCTTGTCCCAATTGCTTGATAAATCTCTGTTACGAAGAAGCACAGGCAATCGCTTTTTCGTTCAAGAAATGCTTCGTTATTACGCCCAGGAGAAATTGACAGCCGATGACCTTCAGCATCAAACAGCCAATGCTTCTCACTGTCAATATTTTATTGAGTTACTTAAAGCGCAGGCCATTGAAATGAAAGGGATGAATCAAGCCGAAGCGCTAGAAACGATCAAGACAGATTTAGGCAATATTCGCGCAGCTTGGAATTGGGCCTTAGAAAATGAGCAAGTTGAAATTTTGGATCAAAGCCTTGATGGGTTAAGCCTTTATCACGAAAAACGTGGCCAATTTGAAACCGGAAAAATGGTGTTTGAACAGGCCATGAAGTTAAACCTCACCCCATCTGATATAGCTCCAGAGATGCAACAACACATCAAAGGGCGTTTGCGGGCCCGATATGGTTTTTTCTTATATCGCATTGGCCATTACAAAATTGCTCAAATGGCAATTGATCAAGCCTTGGCTGTGGCAGAAACTTTGGAAGACGCTGCAGAAAGTGCCTATTGTTTAAATTGGTTGGGGATGGTTCACCTTAGTCTCGGTAAAGCATCTATGGCTCGCGAACAACTTGAGCGTAGTCTAGAAATTCGCCGCGACTTAAATGACACATTAGGCATCGCTGCCAGTCTTAATAATTTAGGTGGATTGGCTTATGCATCAGGAGATTTTACTCAATCGAAAACTTTATTTTCAGAGAGCTTGGCCATCTACAAGATGGAGGGGGATCTTTGGAGCACATCTGTTTGCCTTAGTAACCTTGGCGAAATCTCCCGTGTGTTAGGCGATTATGCGGACGCAGAAGCATTTGGCCGGGAGAGTCTTGAGCTTCGGGAATCCTTTGATGATCGTTGGGGTATAGCCACATCATTTAACAATCTGGGTATTTTGGCCCACAACAAATCAGAGTGGACAGACGCAAAACAGCTTTATCTCAAAAGTATGGAATTGCGCGAAGAGCTCGGCGACCGTTGGGGTGTAAGTAATTCTCAACTCAATCTGGGGATGGTGTCATTCCAAGAGGGAAACTTGCCCGAAGCAAAATCATTTTTTGAGAAAAGCTTGAAAATAAGAAGTGGACTTGGAGAGCGACAAGGGGTTGCCACCTGCTTAGCAGAACTTGGGCATGTTGCTCTAAAACTAAAATCAGGTAATGAAGCAAAACAATATTTTCAAGATGCACTTAGCCTTTCCATCGAAATTGAAGCCTATCCCATCGCATTACAAAGTTTGCTGGGCGTGGCCATGCTTTGGCATGAGGATCAACCTGGCGAATCTGCAAAATTGCTAAATTATTTGAATCAGCACCCGGCTAAAACTTCGAGAATAGAAAAACAAATAAAAGAGTTTGTCGATCAGGCCAGCATTGATATTGGACACGCAGATGAGCATGATCCTAAAGATACTGAGCTGACAACTGTCGTACATCATGTCTTGAACCAGCTTCAGGCATCATAGAGTCGTTGATGAGTGTCTCAAAATCACTTGACTTCAGCCTTACTTTTGACTTAGATAGTGGTTAATACACCCTTAAGGGAGATCTCGATGCTCAACAAAATACTTGTGCCCCTAGACGGCTCTAAACCAGCCGAATCCATTTTGACTTACGTAACTCATTTGGCAAAAGCATTGAAAAGTGACGTGACGTTATTGACAGTGCTTGACTCAGGATCTTCCAGATCTTCAGGCTTTACTGCAGATCTTCACGAAGGTCATTCACGGCAATCTTTTGCAGAGGGGGCTTCGCACTGGAGAGTTCAAACACAAACCACCTCACCTGTAACACAAGATCAACATGAACGTGCCAGAACATATTTGGATCAACAAGTGCAATATCTTTCCCAAGCAGAAGTGAAGGCAGAGCCAATTATTCTTGAAGGTTCGGCTGAAGAAAAAATGGTTGAATGTGCCGTGCAAAAACAATGTGATGTAATTGCACTATCGGCATGGGGCCAAAGCGGACCCAGCGGCGGATTAGGAAGTGTAAGTGCCAAGGTGCTGCAGGCTTCGAGCGTTCCAGTAATGCTGTGTTCGCCAGACATGGCAGACTCTTATGCAAAAACGGACCAATATTTACCAGAAATTGTCGTGCCTTTGGATGGGTCTTCATTTGGCGAAATGGCTCTGCCTTACGCCGAAGAATTGTCGCAACAATTAAAGTCCAAGATATCTTTGATCCATGTGTTGCGCAGCATGAACCCTGCACTACTTAGCGATCCATTCACTGGCTCGATTCCTTCGAAAGAAGCACTTGAAGCTTTTTCAGAAGATGCCAGCGATTATGTGCGTTCTGTTGTAGAAACGCTCAAGGGTGAAGGGATTGAAGCAGAAGCAGAGGTGCTCAAAGGTAAACCTTCAGATTGCATCATCAAGTATGCGGGTGAGCTACCTCAGTCATTGACCATCATGACAACCCATGGCCACGGGGCAATGGCACGTTGGCTGTTGGGTAGCGTAACCGATCGAGTTACACGAAATGCCAAAGATGTTGTGTTGATCATCCCTGGTCAATATGGCAAACATCAAGCTGGTGAAATCACAGAATTATTGGCAAAAACCTCCATTTTTTCTCCACTCACTGAAGATGCTCTGTTGAGCATTGCTCAAGATGCAAGAGTTCGCACCTTCGAGGCCGGCGAAATGATTGTTGAAGAAGGGGACGAAACCGGCAGTATGTTTATCATCAATGAAGGTTCAGTAGAGGTATTGAAGGGGGATCAAGTTGTAGACGAAATGGGCGCAGGCACATTCTTTGGCGAAATGTCCATTTTGGAAAATCATCCTCGCTCAGCCAGTGTTCGCGCCAAAGAAGCGGTTAGTTGTGTGTCCATAAGACGAATTGATTTCGCTGGCTTGTTGCAGCGCCGCCCTCACATTGCTGTAGAAATGCTGCCAGAACTTGCCAAACGTTTACGAGAAGCACGCGAGCAATCTCAAAATTAACTTTGTGTATTTAACAAAGGCTTGCTTCCATATTGTGTTGAAACAATTCACCCTGAAGGGTTGCCAAGTATAACACGTCTTGATCAACAGTTACGGCGCTAGCTTGGGGCAATGTGGTAATCATACGAAGTCATAGCTGGAAGGCAGCGTGTAGAGCGCATCTTGGTTGGTGATCATGCAAGATAGTGGTTTCTTGAGGTTCAGGTTGGTGAAGGCGTAGGCGCAGATATCTACCTTAATGATAATTTATTTGTCGGCAGCGATGGAGGGGTGGGCGAGTTTGGTCATACGTGCATCGAACGCGATGGGCCAGAATGTCGTTCTGGGCAAAAGGGCTGCCTGGAACGCCCTGACTTCAGATCTATTTTTAAGGCGTAGGGCCAAATTGCACAATCTTCCTGAAGACCTTCTCCAATTGGTCAAGCTTGCCACCGATGGTGATTTGGGCGCTTTAGAAATTTTACCAGCAAGCTTGGACCAAGATGGTTGGGTCATTGGAGCTGCCACACTTCCATTGCGTTCTCGTTTTTCATCGGTTGTATTAACCACCATGAATCCATGTTGGGAGCCAGTTTGTAATCCTTCAAATAAAAAATCTCCCAGACGCTAATTTGATTGGAAATAATCAGTGACAACAATTTACCAATGAACATTTTTTATAAATAAGTGAAGCTTTTCTTTTAATTGAATGGTTGACTAAGTCCAATTTCACTTTCAATGTTATTCAAAGATAGTTCGCTTTGTATCACTTGAAATCAAATGCTGGTTCGATGCATTTTTATTCCGGTATTCATAAAGTTGAAGTTTGATCAATCCAACAATTTAATCTTATTGATTTTCCAATATCTCGGATGCATGTAATCGCTGGAGCATGGAGGAAAATCGCGCAAGGAACTGGCAGATAGTACCTTGCAGAGATCCTTAGGGCAAAATATGCTAAACTTAAATTTGAAAAATGGATCAAAGATGGCTTGAGGTATAGCACTGCGTCAAATGGAAAATCTCGGGTTTAATGAGTGAGTATTATGATCCAGAAAAATGTCAAAGCTGGGGTTGCGTTATCATTTGTTTCATTAATACTCCTTGGGGTAATGCCTGTTATTTCAAATAGTAGACCGATGGAAATCAGCGCATTGAACTTTGCGCTCTATTTGTCTATCTGGCAACTTATCTTTTCAATGCCAGTTTTACTTATTGAATATAAGTCTTGGAATCGTGGAATTTTTGATGCCAAATTGCAGAGTGGGCTCAAGAAGAAAGCTGTTTTCATAATACTTGCAACGGGTGCACTGTTTGGCATCTCAACTTTTTCATATGTACTCTCGATGGAGAAAGCAGGGACTGTCAGTGCCTCAATTGCTATTCAGGCTTACCCTCTTTTTGCAATTTTATGGGAAACGATATTCCTTAATAGAAAAAAGAGCAAGTCAGAATTGTTATTTACATTTTTGTTAATAGCCGCTCTATATTATCTAGGCACCAATGGGACTTGGCATATTGAGGGGCTATCATCTTGGTTTTTATTTGCTTTAAGCGTTCCGTTTATATGGAGTGTCGCACATGTTATCATCAAAGAAGTATTAGACAAAACACCAATCACACCAGCTCAAGTCACCTTTTTCAGAGTTCTAGTTTCAGTAATAGTGATTTTTGCTATATCCGTATCAACAAATGGCTTAGATCAAGTGACAGGTTTAATGAGAAATCATGTATTTCAAATGTATGCGGCGGCTATGGGGTTTGTTTACTATCTTGAACTTATAAACTGGTTTTATGCTGTCAAGTATGTTGATGTTTCTTTAGCAAGTTCAATTACAACACCATGGCCAGCAGTAACAGTTGTTTTAGCCATATTATTTTTACATGAGCCTGTTAAAAGTTACCAAGCTGTAACTCTCATAATTGTGTTTATTAGTGTGTATGGCATACTTTGGTCTGGCAAAAAGAAAAGGTTACGAAACTGGTAGTGTCCAGAGTTTGGTTTTTGAACAAACTCGCTAAAGGCGCGGGTTGGAATTGGTATATGCGGACAAGCTGGATATTGTTTTTGGCAAATTATGCTTTCTATTCATCGGTTGAATAGAAAGCAACAGCATGCTCCATCTATATGTATACCACCCCAATGTCTCCTAATTAATAGTTAGGAGACATTGGGGTGGTAAATCAATTCGTTGTATTTTTAGACCAGAAGGCGCTTTCTGACGTTTCCAAGAATTTGAAGTTTTATGTGTTTCCCTGGCCTTAAAGTTTTAGCAACGTACCACTATTTATGATTCCAAATTGGTGATCTGTAATACCGAATTTGGATGAAAAACATGTTATTGTTGCTCTAAATATTTAAAAAATTATTGCTGTCTATTTTAACCACAAATCGGCTTTTTGATATCCTTTGACTAAGTGTCCGTTGCCGTAAGTTTCAAGGCAAAAAATCGCAAAATTGGCGCTTTTCCCAGAAAAAACAATCAAACAGCACCCATAAGTAATTTTTTCACTGATTATCAATTGTATGTACTTTGACAACTCATCATTTAGTGTTGAAATTCATTCTTTAATCATTAAAGGCAGTATTTTATTATTCAATGGAAGATTTTAGATGATTTCACTCTGGTGTAATAATTTTTGGTGGGGTTTCTATTTGTTCCTCAACAGGCTGATTGTTGAGAGAGGCTAAATCAAAATTCTTTTCTAGGTGTCCCATAAGCCCGTTGATTGCTTTTCGATGATCTGTCTTGTCTTTGAATATATTAATAATTTTTAATAATAGATCAATAATTTGCTGAGCTTTGTCTGCATCAAATTGAGGATTTTGTTTTTGTATGGTCTGAATTTCTTCAACCAAATTATTTCCAAAAGAAGTCCCCACAGATTCAACAACCTGGATCGGACTCAATTGACGATGAAGGAAATTGAGCGCTTCAATTAATTCAGAATCATTTGTTAGAGGATTTGCTTTTACGAATTTGTAGGAAGCAAATTCAAGCAATACTAAAAAGTCGAGTGCGAATGCATCTCGGTTCTGATAAAAGGGGATAATTTCTTGTGTCCAAGTTTGATGGAATTGTTCTGCCACATGAACATGTTGATATCTCTCATGTTCAAGATATTTACAGTCTCCGAGACAGCGAATTTCTTTTAGCCGATGTTGCCCACAGTCCTTGGCGGTGATATATCCTTTGAGTGCAGGACACTTTCGCTTCCCTTTGCTGGGCTTGTCATAAACTTGAATATCAACCATAAACACCCACTTGTGCAAAAGCGTTTTGTCCGCTTGCCAAAAAACCAAACTAAAAGAATTTGGTATCAAGTAAAGAACGAAATCTCAAAAATCAATGCAAAAATATCTAAAAATATCCAAATTCCATTTTGGCATCTTCGCTCATTTGTTCGGGAGACCAGGGAGGATCCCAAACCCATTCGAGATCAACCTGAACATCTTGTCCATAAACCTTTTTGAGGGAATGATCCACTTCGGCATGGATTACATCATATAAAGGACAACCTGGAGAGGTTAACGTCATTTCCAACTTTATTTTTTTCTCCTCAGGCACTTCAACATCATAAAGTAACCCTAAATCGACAACATTGATGCCAATTTCAGGATCGTAAACATTTTCACGGATGGTTTCTCGAACAGCTTCAGGGGTCATAGACATTGTTTCTCCTTAAAAACGATTTACAATTTCAGCCGCAATTCGTCGGAACTCTAAAGTGATTGGATGTTGAGGATGTTGAGTGATCATAGGCACACCGTCATCTGCACTTTGGCACAACAAGGGCTCAATAGGAAGTCTTCCCAACAGTGGCAACCCTTGGCGTTCACTTTCTCTTTCGCCACCACCGGTGCCAAAAATTTCAGTGGCTTCACCACAATGAGGACAGTTAAAGTATGCCATATTTTCAATCACGCCCCACATAGGCACTTCCAATTGTTTGAAAGCTGCTATACCTCTGCGAACATCTTCCAGTGCCACATCCTGAGGCGTTGTCACTGCGATTGTGCCATCCAGTCTGACATCTTGAGCCAGGCCAAGCTGGGCATCACCAGTTCCGGGTGGGAGATCAAGAATTAGAAAATCTAAATCTCCCCATTCAGTGGTTTCCAGCATTTCATTGATGCCCTTAGTAATCATCGGGCCACGCCAAATGAGAGGTTGGCCGTCATCCACTAAATACCCTACGGACATTGTCTTTATCCCATGACGTTCCAGCGGAATCATCCGGCCTTCATTCATTTTAGGGCGATCATTGATTCCCATGATTTTGGGAATACTTGGTCCGTGCATGTCTGCATCAAATAGTCCAACTTTTTCACCCAGCACTGTTAGTGCTGTTGCTAAATTGACACTGACTGTGCTTTTACCCACGCCACCTTTGCCACTAAAAACTGCAATGATGCAACCAACTTGAGGCAATGTAATCATTCGCGACATAGGTTGCGGTTCTTGTTGGGGAGTGTGCCCATTGGGTTGTGCTGACGCTTCGGTGGGGCCAGTTACAAATTCAGTGGCGACAGATTGTACCCCTGGCACCGTTTTGACAGCTTCATGGACCCATTCTCGCAATTGAGATTTTGATGCATAGGCAGCAATGGTAAAGCGAAGTTGTAAATTAACATTGCCTTTTTCAACCGCTACATGCTGAATGACATCAAGATCAACAATCGATTTTTCGAGTTGTGGAATTTGGACCTGAGCCAGCGCCGAAGAAACTTGTTCAACAGATACATTCATATGCGCACTTCTTCCGCCAAGATGTCCTCTAAAGTAAGTTCAGCTAGACTGGCTTCAAATTTTTCATTAATGATGGCCCACGTGTTGCTCGTTGTGCATCCATCTTCAATTTTGCACTTCAAGCTTGGGTCTAAACAAACCACTAAAGCAACAGGGCCTTCGAGTGCATGGACCACATCGATCAGCGAAATTTTCCCCGCAGGATGAGACAACCGATAACCGCCACCACGCCCATGCGTGGCTTCAATTAAGCCTGCCTGACGTAATTCCTGCATGATTTTTTCTAAAAATGAGTCCGGTATGCCATGCTTTTCAGAAATCTGGGCAATGGCAATCGCTTCATCAGGATGGGTGGCTAATTCGCTAATGGCACGTAATCCATAATCGGTTTTTCTTGTGATTTGCATAGAACCCCTAAATTCAGACCAATTTACTCGTCATTTAAATTGTAAAAAATGCCCGATCCTTTGTCAATTCATTTTTGGGCAGAATACCTTGCAACCAGCAAAGATGGGGTCTACAATAATCTAATATTTTGGAGGGATGGCTGAGCGGCCGAAAGCGGTGGTCTTGAAAACCATTGTAGGGCAACCTACCGGGGGTTCAAATCCCTCTCCCTCCGCCATCTTCTTTTCGTTTTTCAAGAAAACCCTTGTTTTTATTGGAACTTCCTCTGCAATTAAACGTATAGTAGGTTAATTCACTGAATTTCGGAGGGAGATATGACAAAAAAATCTCTAATTTTGACCACTGTCCTTATGCTTGCAGTTGCCATCGGTGCCGTGTTATTCACAACCTATTCCCCCTTGTTGGCACAAGATGATCTTGCCAGCCCCATTCGGCGCACCATCAGTGTTTCAGGTGCGGGTATTGTGACCGCTGTACCGGATGTCCTCGGGGCTAACATTGGCGTGGAATCAGAAAATGACAATTTGAGCGATGCATTGGCAGATAACAACACTCGAATGTCCGCCGTATTGGCGCTGCTAAAAGAGCTTGGAGTGGAAGACAAAGACATTCAAACCAGCAACTTTTTCATTTCAGAAAGACGGGATCGAGAAGGCAACATCACCGGCTTTTTTGTAAACAACAGTGTAAGAGTGACTTTGAGAAATCTTGATACGGCTGGAAATATTTTGGATCAAGTCGTTCAGTCTGGTGCCAATCGTGTGAATGGCATTCAACTTTCAATCAGTGATACAACTGCATTGTTGAGCCAGGCCCGCGCTTTGGCCGTTGTCGATGCTCGGGCAAAAGCCAAAGAATTTACGGATGCTGCTGGAATGTTCTTAGGCACGCCAATTACTATCAACGAAGCGGGAGGCTTTCAGGGTGGAACCGCACGAGTTGCTGTTGCTGAATCCTCCGCAGATTTCAGTGTGCCCATTGCAGCTGGTGAATCTTCTGTCACAGTTAATGTCAGCATCACTTATGAAATTTTCTAAAAAATACCTTTGACTCAACAAACGAGCATGGGGGAAGTTGCACAAATTAACTCTCCCATGCTCAAGTTGCTTCAACGCCCTTCCAAAGCTATCCTTGCTCAAACATTTGTTTGCCATGAGGGAGCTTGTTTATGGAAGGAAAACTGCAACAACTGAAATCACATCTGTCAGAAATCACGGATCTCGGTTTGGTCAATGCGCTGTTGAATTGGGATCAATCCACTTATATGCCCCCAGGTGGCGCCAAAGCCAGAGGTCGCCAATCGGCACTGTTGGCACGACTGGCTCATGAAAAATTGATAGATCCCAGCCTGGGACAACTGCTCGAAGAGTTATCCAGTCACACCAAAGATCTTGCTTTTGAAAATGATGATGCAAGCCTCATCAGGGTAGCAACCAGAGACCATAAACAAGCCACAAACGTGCCTTCCTCATTAATGGAAGCTTTTTACAAACACACTGCTGAATCCTATGAGGCATGGACAAAAGCGAGATCTGAAAATGATTTTGACACAATGAAGCCGTATCTTGAAAAAACACTGGAATTCAGCCGCCAATATGCAGAATGCTTCCCTGGCTATGACCACATTGCCGACCCTTTAATCAACCGCGCCGACGAGGGCATAAAAGCCAATGATGTCAAAGCAACATTTGCCGCTTTGAGAGAACAATTGGTCCCTCTGGTTAAAGCAATAAGTGAAAAAGAGCCTGTGGACGATAGTTTCCTGCATTTGAACTTCCCTGAACAACAACAGATGGAATTTGGTATCGATGTTATAAATGATTTTGGTTACGATTTCAATCGTGGTCGGCAGGACAAAACACATCATCCTTTCTGCACTAAATTTTCCCTTGGCGATGTTCGTATCACCACACGATTTCAAGAAAACTATCTGGGCGAGGGCATGTTCAGTACCATGCACGAAGCAGGCCATGCACTCTATGAACAAAATGTGAATATGGATTTTGAGGGTACCCCTTTGGCCAGTGGCACCTCCTCGAGTGCACATGAAAGCCAGTCCCGATTGTGGGAAAATCTGGTTGGACGAAGTCTTCCTTTTTGGAATCAATATTATCCAAGTCTTCAAAAAACCTTTCCAGATCAGCTTGAGAATGTGGGCGTAGAAGAATTTTACAAAGCAATTAACAAAGTCAGCCCATCCTTAATCAGAACCGATGCAGATGAAGTAACTTACAATCTCCACGTAATGATTCGCTTTGATCTAGAATTGGATTTACTCGAAGGAAAATTAAGCATTGACGATCTTCCTGAAGCCTGGAATGCAAGATATCAAAGTGATTTGGGTGTGGTTGCGCCCAACCATGTGGACGGTGTATTGCAGGATGTTCATTGGTTTGCTTTCTTCATTGGCGGTGTATTTCAGGGTTATACGTTAGGCAATGTCATCAGTGTGCAATTGTTTGATACAGCCTTGGAGCAAAAACCACAAATTGCACAAGAAATTGGCCAAGGAAAGTTCGATACCTTGAGATGCTGGATGCGGGACAATGTAAACCAACATGGTCGAAAATTCACCACCAACGAATTGTTAGAACGTGCCACTGGAAGACCATTGACCATTGATTCATACATCAACTATTTAAAGAAGAAATACGGTGAGATATATCAATTGTAGTTAATCTGAATCTGTGGCAATGGGGCGATTGGTGCCTTTAGACCATTCGCTCCAAGACCCCACATAAAGTTTTGCCCCGTCTAAACCGGCATGAGCCATGGCCAATAGGTTTTGGCAAGCGCTCACCCCTGAGCCACAATAGAATACAGATTCATCTGGCAATTGGTTTTCAAGAAGAATATCAAATTGCTGCTTTAATTCTTGAGGAGATTTCATGACGCCCTCAGGTGTGATGTTATTGCCAAAGAAATAATTGACAGCTCCAGGAATATGTCCCCCTAAAGGGTCAATTGTCTCATTCTCACCGTGGAAACGATCTGGAGCGCGCGAGTCGATCAATTTAAATGAGGATTCATTCAAATTCTGCATGACTTCAGCGACAGAAACCGTCCATCCCTGATGAACAGTCCCAGCAAAAACAACCGGGTCATTTTGATGAATGCCACTTTCTGTAGGCCGATTTTCTTTTTCCCATTTTGGATATCCACCATCCAGCACAGCCACTGCTTCGTGACCTAAATATCGCAACATCCACCATAATCGGCTTGCGAATGCGCCGTGGAATTGATCGTAGACAATCACTTGTTTTGTTGAATCAATCCCCCATTCACCAAGCTTTGATTGAAAGAAATTCATATCAGGAAGTGGATGACGTCCACTTTCAGCGGTTACTTCACTCGCCAAATCGTGATCAAGGTTAGCATAGACAGCGTTGGGTATATGACTTTGCTGATACGCTACAAAGCCTGCTTTGGAATTATCCAATTCAAAACGGCAATCTATGATAACAAATGAAGAATTTTCCATTTCAGTCTGAAGTTGATCTGTACTGATAAGTGTTTTATAAGCCATGATTATCTAACTCACTTTCAAATCCAAATAGCAACCCTAAAGCAACCATATAGATCACATACATGCTCAAAAGCACGTATCCTTCCCATCGATCCAAACGCCATTTTGTTCTTAGGAAAATAAGCATTGTTCCAACAACTGCAATCATTGCTGGGAAGGAAAAATTAATGATTTTTGCGTCGACAACAATCGGATTGACGATGGCAGACATCCCAGCAATCCACAGAATATTCAAAATATCTGCCCCAATAATATTGCCTGCAGCCACTTCCCCTTCGCCTTTACGTGCAGCAGCAATTACTGTAGCAATTTCTGGCAATGATGTACCTAAGGCAATAATAGTCATACCAATAATGATTTTGGGTACCCCAATTGCAGTGGCAATCACCGTACCTGATTCCACAATAAGATTACTTGCAATCAATACGCCAATAAAACCAGCAAGGAAAGACCATAAGATACTTCCCCATCTTGCTTCTTCTTCCTCTGTTTCAATTTTTTCAGAAGGGACCAAAGCTTGGCCTTTTTTTGCAGAATAGATTGCATAAAACATGTAAACAAATAAACCAGCAACCAAAATAATACCCTCAGGCCGATTTAAAGTTCCATCAAAGGCTAAGAAATAAGCAACAAAATCAACAATGATTAAAAAGGCTGCTGCAATTCGAAAGGTTTTCTTTTGATGCAACAAAATCGGGGCAATAATAGCTGCCAATGCGAGTGCCAATGCATCATCTGCGATCACCGAGCCAATGGCGTTGCCTAAAGCAAATTCAGGTTCTCCACGAAGTGCTGCTTGAAGGGATACTAGGAGTTCTGGCATTGTGGTTGAAAAACCGACTACCACAATCCCAACCAAAATCTTTGGCATTTTCAGTCGAACAGACAATCCAACGGCGCCTGTTACAAAGAGATCGCCCGCTCTAAATAACACCAATGCAGCCACCAAAAACACCTGAATTGCAATACTTAGATCCAACCTATACCTCTTACAAAAACAAGATTTGACCCTACCGTATCAGTCTGAGTCCGTTTTGGCAAAAACAAGCGTGTCTCGAAGTTCTCCATTGGGCGCACGATCATCATTGCGAAGTGTTCCCTCAAGTTGAAAACCCAAAGCTTCTGGAATTTTTCGACTGGCAACATTAAGAGGATCACAACGTATTTCTATACGTTTGGCGTTCAGCTTTTTGAAGGCAAAATTTGAAATGCCTTTAACTGCTTCACGAATATATCCATTACGGGTGAATGGTGTACGACACCAGTAACCAATTTCAAATTTGGGAACATTCCAATTGATGCGATGCAATCCACTACATCCAATAAGTGTTTCTGAGCCTTTAAGATAGAGATTGAGTCGAAGATCTTCTCTTTTGAGAAACTGCATGAACGCATTTCTAATATTTATTTCTGCATCCTCTTTGCTGGGCACTTCAGTGGCCCAGGGCATCCACTCTTTAAGTTCATTGATACTGTCGGCAATGGCAGCTTGAAGTTCTCTTCCGTCACCTGGGCGCGGCCCACGAATAAGAAGTCGATCCGTTTCAAAAACGTCATCAAAGTCGTGTAAAATTGGCTGCATGAATCCACTCTCCCTGCTATCTATTTGCTATAATGCCCGGCACTTGTTCCCATCATCTAGCGGCCTAAGATATTGCCCTTTCACAGTGGCGACCGGGGTTCGAATCCCCGTGGGGATGCCAAATATTTGCTGCTATTATATGCCTAATTCTCTTTAGACTGATGTTGAAATGATATACCCCAGAATCGAAAAAAGTCAATGCAAAATTACTTGAGAAATTTTTAAATCCCTGCTATAATGCCCGGCACTTGTCCCCATCGTCTAGCGGCCTAGGATATCGCCCTTTCACGGCGGCGACCGGGGTTCGAATCCCCGTGGGGACGCCAATTGTCAATAAGTAGCTTTTCCACCCAGGGTTTATACATAGGAGTCATCGTTTCAGGTCCCAAAACAAGGTTAGAAACAGTGTTTTGAGAATTTCAACTCGTTCTAACTTGTTTGCACTTCATACTACTCGGCCAGTCTCGTTACGATTATGAGTCCGTGTCTGAATTGATCTGGTTGAACCACAACCTTGGTTTTTGCTTTTTTAATACGCTCGTCAATTGCTTTTAGCCTCTGCTTGAATCGAGTGCTTTATTCACCCCACATTTTGTCATCAATATGTTGTTCGAGATACTTGTCCAATAATGAGTTTAATCGTTGCTCAGTTTGAGCCTTCTCTTTTTCTAAGTCGGACAAGTCGAATTTGAAGTCTCTCTTCTGCTGAGATATCTGCTTATTGTATAGTTCAACAACAAATCGAATTGCTTCGCTGTTCCCAACGCACGGGCGCACAAAGGTCCAGCATCTAAATCTACGACTAAATGGTGCGGATAATCCCAAAACGGCCTTGTTCAACTTTCGGTAGTGTTGTTTTAAGGAATCATGGTTTGTTCTTTTCAGCCAAGAGAAGGCTAAGAGTCAATACCAATAACTAGGATAATCTAGCCTGCGTTTATAAGGGAAGAATCTGTCGAAGTCGCTGAGTCTGCGCTTGAGATCTTGAAAAATCGCTCGACATAATTGCGCTTGAGATCTTGAAAAATCGCTCGACATAATTGCGTATACCATAGCGCATAACGACACGTTTGTTACCCAATTGCTCTAATGGCTCTATATACCATGTTTGCACTCCTTACACACGGACCCACCAAACTGATGTTGATCCAAGTGGACCTTGATATAGAAATTGTTCCGAATTGGAAATTGAGAGAAGAGAATAGTGACGCCTACTTTTGTGTAGATAATATCCACCAAATTTATGAAGGTTTAGAAAACAGATGAGCAATCATATATTTCTCGTTTTATCTGGCTTTTTGAGGTGTTTGGGAATTTGGCGTCAATCACAAAGAAAGTTTTTTCCAAACACGGCTTTTATTTCCTTAATGGCACGACGGGCCGGGTCGCTGTAGCCAATATCATCATATTCATTTGGATATAGTTGATTAAAGTCATCAATATGGGGAGGACCGATAGCGCTGGACAGCTTGTCCCTGATTTTTTCGTACTGCGAGCGTACCTCCAATAGCATCTCTTCATCGTCCTGCCATTGATACAGGTCTTTGGGCTGAGGCCGGGCGGCCAAAGAGCGTTCCCACCCTTCCCAGAGCACCCGGTTTTCGTATTGCCTCGCCACCACCGATGAGTGAGAGAAAATAAGCAAATGCTCCATCCATTTGGCCAGCTCCTTCCAGACGAGGGCGCGGTCTTGCGGCAGGATAAATGACGTTTTTGATCCCTTGTTTTTGAGCATATAGACAGCGGGCAAACTACCCAAGGTGTGATAACCGTTTTCCCCACGCTGCTGGATATGGCACAAGATGGTTGTTTCAACTTCATATCCTTCATGGCATTTTGTGCGTTTGGGTTGGCGACGGACCAGCTTCAGATAGGCGATTTGTTTACTTCCCATGTTTATCCCCTTCCAGAGGCTCCATCAGGCCACGTTCCAGCACGTAGGCCCGTTGCGCCAGATTGGTGGCAAACGTGATGTTTTGCTCAGTAAACAACAGGGTCAATCCCTGTTTGTTCCAATGTTTTAATGCTTGAGACATGAGCAAAATACCTCCTGTAGAAAGCCCTAATGAAGGTTCATCCAACAACAGTAAAGTGGGTTTACTCATCAATGCCCGCCCGATAGCGACCATTTTTTGTTCTCCCCCGCTTAAGCTGCCCGCCCGTTGCCGCAACCGTGTTTTGAGCTGAGGGAACACCGCGATGATCTGCGCCAGCATGGCCCCCCAATGATCGGCCTTTTGGCCCCCCCAGCGAAAAGCACCCATTTCCAGATTTTCCAACACAGACATGTCCGCAAACAAAGGACGCTCGGCAGCGCAAAAATGGACACCCATGTGGGCATGCTGTTGCGCCGGAACTCGGAGCATCTCCCGCTGTTGAAACAGAACATGGCCTGCATCTGCACGCGCCAATCCGCACAAGGCATGAAGCAAACTGGTTTTTCCAGCGGCATTGCCACCCAGAATGGCGACCCTTTCACCGGCTTGAAGGTCGAGCGACACTCCGCGCAACACTTGCTGAGGGCCGTAGGCTAGATGAAGACCATCCACACTTAGCATGGAACAACACCTCCCGTCGTGGGCGCAGGAATCAGCACCCGTCCCTGGTCCATGACCAGCAAGCGGTTGCAATAGGCGATGATGGACTCCATTCGATGTTCGATCAGCATCATAGAGATGCCCGTTTTCGCCAACCCATGAAGCACCTGTCCCATTTCTTCGATACTTTTCGGACTTTGGCCGCTAAACGGCTCGTCCAGCAGCAACAATTTTGGTTTCGCCCCCAACGCCACCGCCACTTCTA
Source organism: Candidatus Fraserbacteria bacterium (assembly GCA_029262795.1). Classification (GTDB taxonomy): domain Bacteria; phylum Bipolaricaulota; class Bipolaricaulia; order RBG-16-55-9; family JAJCYT01; genus JAJCYT01. Next base: position 9,821 of record JAJCYT010000041.1, on the reverse strand, counting down.
GACGGCGCTGATAACCATAGGACAACGTTGCAGCACCGTTGTGGCGAAATGCATCCAGCCCCGTGAGGGCGACAATAGTGTCAACCTCATTCTGTATGGCCTGTTTCTCCGCGCGGGAGATCCCAAACAGGGTTCGCTTCAAGCCGCCCCGCTGACTTAAAAAACACCCTGTGCGAATGTTGTCCTCAACCGTCAAGCCAAAAAACAACCGGTTTTTTTGAAATGTGCGCGCAATTCCGTCCCGCACCCGTTGTTCGGGAGAAAGCTCTTCCACGGGCTGTTGTTCAAACAGGATGTTGCCTGAAGTTGGGTTCAAATAACCTGTGATTAGATGAAACAAAGTGCTTTTGCCTGCCCCGTTGGACCCCACGATGCCCAACACATCGCCCTGTTTGAGTGTAAAGCTCACTTGGTCCAGTGCGACCAGCCCGTCAAAGGTTTTGCAAAGCTGTTGTACGTTCAACAGGGTCATGAAACCACCTCTTCCTTGGGGCTCAGGGGAGGGGGAACCGTTTTTCTGGGCCAATACTTCATCAGGCGTCGACCGCCGCCCACCATGCCTCGTGGCAAATAAATCAACACCAGAATCAACAACACGCTGAACACGATCTCCGCCAGTGTTGCGTGGATGGAGTGGGTCAGTTCGGAGAACAACACCAATGCCACTGGGCCCAGCACCGGGCCCAGCAGGGACGCCGCGCCGCCCACCACGTTCATCACAAACAGATTAAAGGATTGCACAAAGGTAAACAGATGAGGGTGCAGATAAGTGAGGTAGTGGGCATACAACGATCCAGCCACCGCGGCAAACGCAGCACTCAGCAAAAAGGCCCTAAGCTTGTAGCGATCTGTTGCCACCCCAACGGATTTGGCCAGGTCTTCATCTTCGCGAATGGCCACCAGCGCCAGCCCCATGCGCGAGCCCACCACTCGCTGTTTCAACCACAGCACCAAAAACATCATGCCCAGGACCAGGTAAAAGTAAGCAGCTTTGTCGCGAAAAGGGTTCAGCTTCAATGTTTCCAGGCCAGGCAAAGCCAGCTCAATCGAGGGCACACCCACCAGCCCATGCGTGCCCTTGGTCAAATTCGTCAGACTCTCCAGCAACAGGGTGATGACGATGCCGATAATAAACGTAAACGATGTCCAGCGCTTCCTCAATCTCAACCCCAACACGCCGATGCCCCATGCTGCCAGCAAGGTGACCAGCACTGCGCCGCCCAGGCTGGGGAAAAAGGTCCATCCCCACCTCAATGCCAGCAAGGCCGAGGTGTAGGCCCCAATGCCCCACAATCCCGCCTGGGCCAGGGAGGGAATGCCCGCATACCCGGTCAGCAAGTCCAACCCACTTACAAGGATGACAAAAATGCCTGTCAGAATCATCAAATGGAGCCAGAAGGCATTGCCGAGCCAATAGGGCAGTGTCAACAGCGCGACCACGGCACACACGGTCAATAATATTTGCCAACCCCGCGCAGGGATACGAATGGGGCGCGGTGCTGTTGTACTGATGGGTGACAAGGTTTCCGCTTCCACACTGAGCAATTGGGGTTTGACCATGAGCAGTCCTGCAAGAAGTACAAATGGCACCAGATCACTAAATTCAGCATGCCAGTAGGCTTGGATCAACACCTCGCTCAGGCCCACCACACCCGCCACCAGGATAACGCGCCTCAACTTTGTTTGGCCAATAACGGCAATGGCAAAGGCTTTGAGAACAAACAGCGTGCCGCTGCCAGGGTCAAATGGCCACAACGGCGCCAGCAACGCCCCCGCCCCTCCGGCAAAGGCTCCCGCCAACGCAAAGGCCATGGCTGAAACCGCTTTGGCATTGATGCCCAGGGTGAGTGCAGCGGCTTCATTCTGCGACACGGCACGAAGCCCTTTGCCCCAGCGAGTGCGGTGTAAAAACAGCCAAAGCGCCAAAATGGCCAGACTGGCAACGATCAATACGGAGAATTTATGAATGGCAATGGACATCCCAAAAGCATGCCATGCCTGCCCGGCAAATGGAGATACCACTTCCACCGGGTCCCAGGAAAATGCCAACACCAGCAGATTGCGATAGATCAACAACAGGGCGATGGCACCAATGAAGGTGGCGCCAACACCAAGAGGCCGCAAGCGCCGATACACAACGTGACCATTAAACACACTGAGCAGGGCGGCCATCCCGATGGCCAATATGACAGCCAAGCCATAAGGCATCCCCCAGAATTGCGTCAGCCAAAACACGACATAGGCACCCACGGCATAAAGGGCCCCCTGCGCCAGGTCACCCACACGCAGTACGCCGAAAATGAGCGTCAGTCCCAGTGCAATTAGCCCATAGACGCTGGCTGAAAACAGGCCATTAAACAGGAATTGCAAACCGTCCATGGATCACCTTCCCAGTTCAGTTTATGCCTGAATTATGGACAAAAATTTCCCACCAGTTCAGCCGCGTAACCGCGATCTTTGAGCAGGAAAACTTCACCGTCGCGGAAACTGGCCACCCCTTCTTGTTGGTCAAATTGTCCACAGGGCAGGAAGCCCCGATCACCGAACGGCGTGGCGAAATTTCTGCCTGTGAGCATTTCATTTGCCAAAACCTGGGACAGTTCATTGATTGGATCAAGGGCCAACAGCGCCGCTTCTCCTTCGCTTTCAATCAAAGCTTCCAGCGCCTCAATCACGATCCCAACCGCGCCCCAGCCCCAGCCTTCCATGGCTGATGCAGGCCGATCAAAGCGCTCGCTGATGGCCGTCTCCAATTCCAGCACGGCGTCGGAAGGCGCACGCTCAAAGGCTCTGGACTGGCTGCCATCATAGAACCAGGTGAACACCAACTGGTCTGCGGGCAGAATCTGGCTGATGGACTGGAACCCAGAAGTCACCGGACTGAGGGTGCTGGGGGTGTGTTGTGAATAGAAACTAATTTCCGACCCTGCCTGCAAGGCGAATTCCCTGGCGGCGGAAATGATTTCCAAAGGCACGCCCGTGCCAACGAAGATGGCGTTGGCACCACTGGCCAGCGCCCTGGTCATCAATGTGGCAAAGTCCGTGTTGAGGAAAGGATGAAACTCAACGCCGAGCAGTTCACCTTGCCCCAACTGATCAAGCTGCGCCCGCACTGCCGTTTCCACATCACGTCCAAATCCACTGTCCTGCCCCAAGATAAACAGTTTGTCCTGATTCCGTTCAGTGACGGCAAACTTCACCAAAGGCGCAGTTTGGATCGGCACTTGGAATCCGTAGCGCAATGACAGGGGAGCGTCTGCATGAAGATCGGTAAACTGCGCTTCGCCAGCAAAGGCAATCTGTGGAATGCCCGCTGCCGCAAAGATGGGTTGCGTGCCCAGCGCCTGGTTGCCGATCAAAGGGCCGATGACAAAGCTTAAATCCCCGCGATTCGCCAGACGATTGGCGGCGTTCACTGCGCCCACAGGGGACGTTTCGCTGTCTTCAAAGTGCATGTCCAATGAAAATGATTCTGCTAAACCAGTAGCGTTGTTAAAGCGCTCGGCCCGCAGCAACGCGCCATCGCGCAGCAGCATTTCATCCGTGGCACCAGCGCCACTGAGATTGGCCACCGCCCCTACATTGAGGGTGATAATTGATGCCCCTTGCGCCCAACCCTGAAACGGGTTTGCCAGTGACAAAGCCACACCGCTCCCTAAACAGGCTTTTAGAAAATCTCTTCGTTGAATGGTCATGAGTTCTCCTTCGTACTGTGTGCTTCAACTTTGAACGCATAACAGAAATGAAATCCATGTGGATGGTCTTTCCAGGTTACAATGGATTTCTGATAAAGGTAGGGCACCTCCATAATTTCTTCGTCGATGCCCACTGAAAAACGACGAGTGCGAAACGCCGGATACACATCAATGAAATGCCAACCAGGCGTGCCAGTGGCATGGATTTTGGCCAGAATTTTGCCCATTAAATCGTTGCCACAGGCATACCCCACAAGAGAATTGTCGTAATTGATGGCAATCAGGTTTTCGTGTTCGGTCCAACTGACCCCGTCCACTTCCACCGTGATGGGGGTTCCAATAGGACCTGCTTTTGGCCGCAGTGGGTAACCGCGTTTGGTCATGCGCAGATAGGTTTGAGCCAAGGTGGCTTTGCCGTCCCAGGCTTCAATCACGTGTGCGCCTCCCTGAACGCTTTCGGGCACCACACGGAGCTTGAAACAACCTTGTGCATCGCAGGTGACCTCGCCCATCAGCACAGGCATCTCCTGAAAGCCCGTGCCAAAACGCCCATCGTTCATTTCACTGACCCGGTCCCCCACAATGTCCAGCCAGCGGATTTGCAGCGTCTGGTTGGCGGGCAACCCGCGCCCAAACACGGTAAACGCCGCACCACAAGGAATTTCAAAGTCATCGGTCCACAGGCAAGCGCCTTCACCTTCAGGCACGGCTGCCGGTTGTTCGAGTTGTAACTGTTCCTGAATCGGCGGTGGCAGCACGGGCTCCCCAGGCGTCAGTTCAAAGGGCAGTTGAAAGGTTTTTAAATAGGCATAAGGAGAGCATTCCAACCCTAAATAAGGCACACCAAAGGAGGCATCCTCCAGGGCGATCAAATGCGTGCCGACATCGCCTGTGGCGGGAATGTTAAAGGTGGCCGTGCCTTTGGATTGAACCGCGGTGACAAAGCCAGTCATTTTGTTGTCATAATAAATTTGGTACCAGCCTTCAATGGGGTGTGCCGGATTCATACCATACAAGCTGATGGAGATGGGCGTGCCCACCGGGCCTTCGCTGGGAGACATTTTGGCGCTCAAGTCTATACGGAAACCTGCTTTATTGAGCTTTCTATCTTTGGCCATCAGATACACATCATGCATCCCACCGAAATCTTCGGGGATTTCAAACTGCGCTTTAAAATCACCGTTTTTATCGGTACTGACCTGGATTAGGTTTTCCTGGCGATCTGAAAAGCGTAGACCGCGAAACTGATTCCAGTCCACGCCATCGCGCTGTTCGATCTTCCATTCGGCATCATAGCTTTCCCAGACCAACGTAAATTCGCTGTTGGCAGGCAGGCCAAAGCCCTCTGCCAGCACGTCCGTGCCTACAGGGCCATGCTCGGGGGTGAGCCTGACCCGCCCCACAAACTTAGATTGTTTCACTGTGTCGGTTGCCGTTTCCCCAGATATGGTCATGGTTCCTCCTTGTGTCTGTGTTCAAAAAAACAGCGGACTGTATATATACAATACAACAGTCCGCTGTCAATACCTCGTTGAGACTTAGGAAACTTCTAAAGCAATTGGGAAGGTATCTACGTCTTTATTGCCTGCCACATCGAGGGTGCCCATGCCACCATTGCTGTCTTGAACGGTAATCGTGTATTTAAATTTACCCGTTGATGCAGGGCCAATTTCCCACACACCCGTCCAATAAAAAATGATATCTTCAGCAGCGGGCTCTCTGCTTGCCGGTGGATGCTGGCCAAAGCCCATTTCAATGGTGTCTTCACCTTCAGGTGTGACCGACATGGTTAGACCTCGAGCATCAACCTGCTCTTGTGTATTGATTGCTTCGCCTGTGGCAGCATCATAAACCACAACGCGCCAGACTGCCTGTTCGCCGCGTTCAAACACACTGGTTTCCACACAGCTTGGCCCCGTGGGTTCGCCACCGGCTCCGCGAATGACGTCTGAAACAATCACATAAGCTTGTCCGCCTTGTGCCGCAGCTTCGAAATTGGTTGTCGCCCACTGAGTAAAGGCCAGCCCCCCAACCGTTGCAGCAGCACCTTTTAGAAAGTCGCGTCTATTTGCATTTGTCATTGTTTTTCTCCTTTGAATAGAAATTCTTTAAAATCCAATCGATTGAAGATGAATTTATCCTGCGTTCAAACCTGAAAACCCCCTTTCTATCCAATAATCCACTTCAAAAACTTATGTTTTTCTTCATATTTTCTTAAAAAATAATCAAGGCCAAATGGATAGGTGGGCGTAATTACCAGGAAGTTTACAAATGCACCAAAAAAGATGAAATGAAAATTCACCCATCCAAACAAAGGCGGCAGTGTGGCGACATAAAAACCAACCATCATTAAAGCGCCTCCAATGGCACCCAGGCGGGTGAACAATCCCAACACCATGCTAATGCCAATGGCCAAAGAGGAATAAATGACCAGACCCAAAACAATAGGGCTTTCCCAGAACCGAAGGAACAATGGCTCAAAAGGACCCCGCACTTTGGTGGGCAGCACACCACCCAACTTCATCCAGGCATCCCAGCCGCCTTCCGTTAAGAGGCGAACACTCAAAGTGATCATGATGATGCCGAGTGAAACACGAAGCATAAAAAGTAGAAATCCCATAAATTTTGTGCTTGTGGGTTTCACTGTGGTCATGTCTGTGCGAGTTGTTGTCATTTTCAGGCCTTTCTAGAACATGGTCTTGATCCTTCCACTCTTATTATCTGACCAAGGTGTATCTTTTTCTATGATGTTTGTCAATTAAGTGCCTGATCTAGATCATTAGTGAAACAAACTGATCAAGCACAAAATCCAAAAATGGGGAATGTTCAGAAAAAAAGGAGTGACATCGGAAGAAGCCAAGCTTCGTTCATTATTGTTATGCTCGCAATAAAGCCAAAGGCAGCAATGAGAATGCCCTACATAATTATGGTGTCACAAAATGTGCGTGAATGTGACAACGAAGCTTGAACAAGATTGTTTGTGTAACCAAATTTTATCACGGTGACTCTTTTTACCCAACTTTTTGTAATTAAGGGGCACTTATTTGTGTCAATTTCAAATTACACTTGATAAATTGTGGTTAGAAGGGCATTTTAGTTTACTACAGATGTCCGTTAAGGCACAAAAGGGACATTTCTACAGCTTTACATTTTAGAAACTGTGTATTTTGTCAAGAAGAACAGGCGTTTGGTTGCCAAGGGGATAGAGTCTTGACCATGGCATTGAGGATAGTCAATAGTTTGCGCATAGATGCGACAATCGCCACCTTGAAAGGCTTTCCTGCGTCAATCAAACGTTGATAAAACTGGCGAATCACGTCATTGCACCGAAGTGCAGTGATAGCACTCATGTACAATACTGACCTGCCCCACCTGTTAGGCCCAAATTCAGGACTTAGTTGAGAAAGTCACTTTTTACATTTTTGTGACTTTTGAGTTTTAGGATGAGATGTTATTGGAATCGCAAATTGGTCGAGATAAGTATTCTGACCAATATAGACTGAAATCAAGAAAGAATCAAGGTTTTAGAGGGTTGCTTATTTCTAAGTGAAAAAGCTAAAGACCTGAATGATCAAATGTACATTGTACACAGTGTAGATACTTTTAAGTGCAGTGAAACTTGAAAAGTCCTGCACCCGAACGAATTGGAACAGGGAAGGCGTCATTAAGTCTCTATGGGGCCGAACTTACCCATCAAGGTTCTTAATCTGGGAAATGATCAGGCAACCTCTAAGAACAAAATCCGTTAAACTTAAATTCGAAAAGTGTAATGGATTCGGCTCAAGACTTTATAGCCGAGTGGAATGAGGGTTGGCGGTTCACATGAAATCTCTTTTTCGTCTCTTAAAAGAAAGCGCTAGGGATCTGGCTCCTGTTATCTTGGTCATCGCTTTCTTTCAACTGGTCGTTTTACAGCAGCCGTTTCACAATCCACACAAGATTATTTTAGGGCTCGTCGCCGTCCTCCTAGGTTTGACGTTCTTCATTCGTGGACTCAACCTTAGCCTTTTCCCGATAGGCGAAGCCATGGGTGGGGCCATCCTACGGAAGGGGAGTATCGTCTGGATTTGTGTCTTTGCATTTGCTTTGGGGTTTGGAACCACTTTGACGGAACCCGCCCTGATTGCAGTTGCCGACGAGGCGGCAAAAGTTCGAGCTGCTGCTGACATACAGAGGCACACTGCATCAGAAGAGCAGAACTACGCGGTTGGCCTACGCTTTACGGTTGCCATCTCAGTGGGGTTGGCTTTGGTGGTTGGAGTATTTCGTATTCTCAAGGGTTGGCCGATCCATTGGATCATCATCGGCGGCTATTTGGCTATCACCGTGTTGACGCAGTTTGCTCCTATGGACATCATCGGAATTGCATATGACTCCGGTGGCGTGACAACATCAACCATTACTGTCCCGCTGGTTACCGCGTTAGGCATAGGGCTATCGCTAGTGGTCAAAGGTCGAAACCCATTGATCGACGGCTTCGGCCTCATCGCGTTTGCCAGCATGTTTCCGATCCCCTTCGTCTTAGTGTACGGGATGGTTGTATAGAATGTCAGAGATTTTGATTTCGGGCGCTTCGATTCTGTTGGACACGCTTTACGGCGTTATGCCGATTCTGTTGCTTCTGGCATTTTTCCAATATGGCGTGTTGCGCAAACCGTTGCCTAATCGCAAACATGTGCTAATTGGCTTCATATACGTCATCATCGGGTTGGCATTGTTCATGTTTGGCCTGGAGCAAGCATTGTTTCCTCTGGGTGAAATTATGGCTAGCCAACTGACGGACCCCAACTTTCTATTCGGTGCTGAACAACGAACTCCCCACTGGACAGATTATTACTGGGTCTATCTGTTTGCCGCGGCTATCGGATTTTCGACCACGATTGCTGAACCCTCATTGATCGCGGTGACCATCAAAGCTAGCGAACTATCAGGTGGTGTTCTCACCGCATGGAGATTGCGGTTCGTGGTCGCCATCGGCGTGGCTGCAAGTATCGCTTTGGGCGCGTTTCGAATCGTAACGGGCACCGAGTTGCACATCTACATGATGGTTGGTTACCTCATTGTCATAGTGCAAACGATATTTGTGCCCAAAGTGTTGGTGCCATTGGCCTACGATTCCGGAGGAGTTACAACGTCGACCGTCACCGTCCCACTGGTAACCGCGCTAGGATTAGGACTTGCATCGACCGTGCCGGGTCGCAGCCCGTTGATTGACGGCTTTGGCATGATTGCGCTGGCGAGCCTGTTTCCGATAATGACTGTCATGGGCTATGCTCAAATATCACAATGGCGTTCACGCAAATAGGAGATTCTTATGAATTTCAAACTCATCGTAGCATTCGTACAGGATGAGTTCACGGAGACCGTAATCGAGCGCGCAAGAGACTTGGGTTCGACCGGAGCAACGGTCATCACTAGCGCTCATGGGGAGGGACTTCATCCTTCGAAAACCTTTTTTGGTCTAACTCTGGAAGGGCAGGTGGATGTGATTCTCTTCATTGTTGAACAACATGTCTCCAGAAAAATCCTTGAAGGCATCAGCGAGGTGGCGCGTTTCGAAGACAAATCGGGCACTGGTATGGCCGTGGAGTTAAACATTGAAGATGCAGTTGGATTGACCGAGCAACTCAATGTGATTAAAGATGAGATCAAGGACCAGTTATGAATGAACAATCTTTTGTCAATGTGCGCGATGTAATGAATTCCAACCTAGAGATGATTGATGGATTGGCCACTGTTGAACAAGCGATTATGCAGATGAAGGCTCACCAGTTTGATGCGCTCATCGTCGACAGACGCGACGACAGTGATGAGTACGGATTCGTCACCGTGCAGGAAATTGCCCGTATGGTGATCGAACCCGACCGATCACCCAACCGTGTTAGTGTCTATGAAATCATGGAAAAACCTGTGCTGACTGTCCATGTGAATATGAACATTCGTTACGCCATACGCCTGCTCGAGCGTCTAAAAGAGAGTCGTGCATTGGTTGTTGAGCAGAATAGGGCCATGGGCATAGTGACCATCTCGGATATGGTCTTACGATACATAGATCACCATCATTTCGACTAACGCGAAGCCAACGCCGACTGTAGCTGAGTGAGCGTTCTAGTATTACGAAAGGAG
>JAJCYT010000040.1 GCA_029262795.1 Candidatus Fraserbacteria bacterium | reverse complement strand
AAGCTCAGAGAAGCAGATGTTTTGCAAGCCGAAGGGATGACGGTGGCAGAAGTGGTCAAAGTCCTAGGCATCCATGAGCAGACCTACTACCACTGGCGCAGGGAATATGGCGGGATGAAAATGTCACAAATGAAGCGCCTCAAGGCCATGGAGAGAGAAAACGCCAGGCTGCGTAAAGCAGTCTCAGACCTGACCTTGGACAAAGTCATTTTAGAGGAAGCAGCCAAGGGAAACTTCTAAGCCCCCAACGTCGTCGAGCCTGTTTGAGGAAAGTCTGCCAAAAGTATGGTGTCTCACAGCGTCGGGCCTGCCAAGTGTTAAGTCAATATCGTTCTGTGCAACGGTACGAGCCAAAGCCTCGGGAAGATGAAGCAGCACTCACTGAGGCCATCATCACTCTGGCCAAACAGTATGGCAGGTATGGATACCGACGTATCACTGCGCTGCTGAGACATCAAGGCTGGCAGGTGAACTTCAAGCGGGTGGAACGCATTTGGCGACGGGAGGGGCTCAAAGTTCCAGCCAAACAACCAAAAAGAAGACGTCTGTGGCTCAATGACGGATCTTGTATCCGCCTGCGACCAGAATACCCAAATCATGTATGGGCCTATGACTTTGTGCAGGATCGTACCTGGAATGGCAAAGCATTTAAGATGCTGACAGTGGTGGATGAGTTTTCGCGGGAATGTTTGGCCATTGTCACAGAGCGAAAACTCAATTCTCAAAATGTGCTGGAAACCTTGTCAGAGTTATTTGTCCGTCGTGGCCCTCCAGCTCATATTCGCTCAGACAACGGATCTGAGTTTTGTGCCAAACTGGTACGTGAATGGCTCAAACGTTTGAAGGTCAAAACCTTGTTCATTGAACCTGGTAGTCCCTGGGAGAACGGGTACAACGAAAGTTTCAATGGCAAACTGCGAGATGAATTACTCAACGGTGAAATCTTCTACACCCTGAAGGAGGCACAGATTCTGATTGAACAATGGCGCATACATTACAACACCATCAGACCTCACAGCAGCTTGGGCTACCGCCCTCCTGCTCCAGAAACCATGATCTGGAAAGGACCGTTTGACCTAAAACCAGATGTTGCTCTAAACTAAGTCATCCACCTGGACCTATCCGGTGGGGCAGGTCATAAGAAACAGCGAGATAAACGGTAGTGTTGCAAATAGTGAATGAATGGAAAATTGATAAGTTTAAGGACGATGCTTAATTCATGAGCAATCATTCGGTGCGCCAATCTTTTCTGCATTGGTATCAACTTTCGTTGCTGCTCTGAAAATGAAAACCCAATGCTCATCTTCATCTGTTTCGTTTTCGTTTGGACAACGTTGCCAGATCTAACAAATCCTTGGTTTTTCATGAGAACACCGGCTTTGGCCCACCGACCTTGTAGGTCATTTTGTTGTAATTGACCCAAACGGGCTGGTAGCTTTCTACATCATGCCTTTGTGCAGCAACGCGGACGCCAATTTGGTCTGGATGGTCGTCTTGCACCAACTCTGGATCAGACAAGGAGATCATTAGGTCTACATCACGCCCCACTTGGTCTGTACCTGCCACATGAGATTTCAACGGAAACCCGTCGCGGGTTGCACGAGCCTCGCGGTTGGCTTGGCCCAATAGAATTAGCGCAAATGGGTAGCCCTCTCGCGCCATTCGCATTGAAAATGTTTTTAGCCTCCGAGAAATGTGCGCCATGCGTTCATGGTCTTTTGCAAAATCTTGGCCCACGCTAATGAGATCAAGATTCTCAATGCACACAAGCTTGCATCCATAGGAGGTCACGGCCTTTTGTGTTGCAGCCAGTATTGAGCCTAGATCGTCACTGGATTCGTAACGGTAAAGTGGCAAATCATTAATTTCTTGCGCCACAGTAGAGACACGATGTATATTTGCTTCATCCTTCAATGAATTCTTGGAGAATCCACCGCGCATTCGCACCAAGCGTTCCTGTAATTCATCCGTGGTCATTTCAAGCGATACAAAGAACACGGGGGTATTTCGCAACGCTTGGTTGAGCGCAATGTTCAAAGCCAAAGTTGTTTTCCCACTCTTCATCCTACCAAAGAAAAAGTTGTAACTAGGCAGGCGCAAGAAGTGGATAAGCTGGTCCATTTCAGGTATATCAGTTCTAATCCCTGCCTCGCCCTCACGGAGCCGCTTAAGGTATTGGTCAAAACTGGCTTGGTTGTCTCCAAGACTCAGAACGGCATCACCAATATCCAACCCATCCTGAATTTGATTTAATCGTAATTGACCAAGCCCTAACACTTCGCTGGGCGACTTTTGCTGGAAGGCTTGCTCTCGGACTTCATTACATGCTTCAATCACTCGGCGGTTTTGGTATGCATCTGAGACAAGATCAACGTAGTGACCAACAGAAGCAATGGTCGTTACCATCCCAATTAGGCTATTCAAATACGCAGATCCCTCACAAGCTTGCAATTTGTTTTCTTTGCGAAGCTTCTCCGTTACAAGAACCAAGTCAGAGTCCACACCCTCCTCAAACATCCTCATCGCAGTTTGGAATATCACTCTGTGATGTCTCCAGTAGAAAAACTTATCTGTGACCTGTCTTTCTACGAGGGCGGGAATGACATGCTTTGGATCAAGAAGCATTGAGCCCAGAATCACTTGCTCAGCTTGACGACTTTTCGGTAATTCCGTACCAACGATGTTCATGAAATCACCTTCTCGCTGCTTCGCATCACAGCAAGGACAGTTTCAGGCGGGGCTTCATATTTCACTTCGTTGGATGCCTGAATACCAGCGTGTTCCTCGATCCACTCACGCCAGAGCAATTGCCACTCCCCAACTATTGCCCAGTTGGTGTTGCCAAACAGCCAGCTTTGGTGGTAGCGGTCAAGGCTAATTTTCTTACCATCCCATTTATCAGGCAATGGCACCTTGCCCTGCTTGTACCATGCCCATTCACAAAATGACCACGCCAGATCAAAGTCTGATCCTGGATAGCTCAATGCTTGCTCATAGCTTTTGCGAAACAATAAGAATGGCTGTTGGTCTGTGAGTGCATCCAAGCCTGGCAAATCAGCGAAGACTTCTAGGAGCGTTCCCGTTGCATGTCGAATGGTGTTGTTTCTTGCAACTTTCTCAGCTTTATCCAAGTTAAGTTGTTGTTTGTAAAAGCAGATAGGTCGAAAAGTTGTTTCATCGGCGGCGGGTGCTTCGCGCCTAGCGTCTGTAGAAGCCTCAGCTTCGGAAGACGCTAAATTCTTGTCTTCAGTTTCTTTTGTAACAGTTTCTTTTGTATGTCGGACTTTTTGTCCTAAGCCTTCGGACTTTTTGTCTGAAGCGCTTCGGATTTTTTGTCCCAAGGTCGGCAAGGTTCTCTCGGTGAAAAACTGTCTTAAAGCAAACCTTCCATCTGTTTTTATCTTCTTGATGGGATCGCCTGAATCAAACAATTCATCGACGTACTTTCTCATGTGCTTATATTCGTCTTCATGGACATCGCAATGCTCAGTGAGCGTATACTCAAATCTTCTGTGTTGGCGCCCTGCCAGTTGGCGTTTGTTGGGTGTATCGTAGACAGCCTTGGTCTCCTCATCTCTGACTTCAATCAATAGCCACTTATCGGCTAACATTGCTCTAGCGCGACTATTACTCTTGCTACCATTGCCAGTTTGGCGAATCAATTGGCTTTCTGTAATCCAGTCGTTCGCTTTTCCCCAACCGTGAGTTTTTCTTAACACTGCCAAGAGGAATTTGGTTTCTGCGTCAGTTAAGAATGGGAGAACCACATCCCACATGAAGTTGTGCAAGGGAGTTGAATTTGGTTTCATGCCCATTTTGGCTCACCTCTTTGAAAAATAGGAGAGATTGATTTCAAATGAGTTATATTTTGAATAATCGGCGTGATGTCTCCCTGCTTCGGCGGGGAGATTTTCTTTTCCAGCTCAATGTTCTCTGGCTCCGTTGATTCACACAGATATTCAGCTCGGCGCTCAATGGCCAAGGCGCGATTGATATGGCGGTAGACGTAGCCTGTCGATAGCTTGGCAAGCCACGCCCAGTCAGAACGGTGTGCGGGATTAGGTTGAGTTGTGAAGTTTTCCATCAGCGTCCTTTCTTAAAGACGCAATGGTGTTGAGAGGATTTGTTTCACTGGTTAGAATAGTACATACTTGGGCGCACCAGAAGACGCAAAAGATTTTCAACCAGAACAAATAACTGTGTAAAGAAACAATCGTCACAGTACACCGTCTCTGGAAAGCCTTAATATTCATCAAACGAAGTTTGCGAGGGTGGCGGAATTGGCAGACGCGCTAGGCTTAGGACCTAGTGGTATTATACCGTGTGGGTTCGAGTCCCTCCCTTCGCACCAAGATTTATTGCATCATGTTCATGAAAGAATCGATACCGATCCTTTCATGAACATTTCTTTTTCTAATCTGATCTTTCCGTTTATAATCTCTGAAATATCTGGCTCTTAAAAGGAATTAAATGCATTTTCGTGTAAATGTTCGTTTGATCTTAGTTCTTGTTTTGTTGCTGGCGGCAATTGCAAGTGATGTAGGGACGCATCTTCTGAATGCTCAAACCAATGAAGATGTCAAAACATTTGCCAAAACTCTCGACAAAAACCTGAACAACATTTTGGACGACGATGAAATTTTAGATGCCATTCTATTCTGGATATTGAGCGATCCGTTACCAACCATCAATGCGTCTATTTCAGACGACATGATTTTGAACCTCATCCAATTGTGGATTACCGGTGCACTCATTGATGATGGCTCTGAGCCTCCGCCGCCTGAACCCACGCCTACGCCTCCACCAGGCACAGCTCCTGACGACCCTGGGAATTTTTTCGTCGATGTGGATCGCGGTTCCGACGATGCAGAAGGTTCTAAAACATCTCCCTATCGATCTATTCAGGCAGGCATACAGGCGGCGTCCAATTTCAGTGATGGCGCAGTCTACGTTGCAGGCGGTATTTATCACGAAGTGATTCAATTGGTTTCAGGCGTCAGAATTTTTGGCGGCTACGCCCCTGAGACTTGGATTAAAAATCCTGACGCTTTTCCGACAAAACTGGAAAGTCTGGCGCGACAGAGTGATCCTCCACTGATTGTTGGAATTGGAGTTGAATACGCTTTGATGGACGGATTTGTGATAGAAGCTTTCGTCAGTGATAGTCAGACACCAATTGCCATTTATCTTAATCAAGCCATGCGGGTGATCATTCAAAACAACATCATTCGAGTAGGAGATGGCAGAGATGGCAATGATGGTGCAAATGGTTCACCAATCACCTTTCACTCCAGTGTCAATCCCAATGGGCGAAATGGCGCAAGTGCCGCTGGTTGTCCACCTGATCGCAAAGGGGGAGAGGGCGGTCATGGCGGCAGCCCTGGTGGCTGGGGTGGTACAGGGGGCGCGGCAGATGGCTTCAAGGGTCAAAATGGAACTGGCAGCAATGGCGGGAGCGGTGGTGGCGGTGGTGCTTTAGGGGCCACAGGCGCTGCCGGAAAAGCAGGCAATAATGGATCAGCTGGTGCATCTGCAGAACAAGGCGGCCCAGGTTTTGGAAGTTTCCTCACCGATGGTCAATATGCTCCTGCCAACGGCGCTGATGGCGCACGTGGCACAAACGGCGGTGGCGGTGGCGGCGGCGGTGGGGGCGGAGGGCGAGTTTTGTTTGGTTGTGGCGGCGGCGGTGGTGGCGGTGGCTCTGGCGCACCGGCGGCTCAAGAAGGTAAAGGTGGACGTGGTGGTGGCGCATCTCTGGGAATCGTTGCAATCAACAACAGCACGGTGGTCATCGCCAACAATCAGATCATCACAGGCAATGGCGGAAACGGCGGCACGGGGGGCAACGGCGCTTTAGGCATCGCAGGCGGTAGCGGTGGCAATGGAGGATCGGCAACCACATTGACAGGCGGCGCAGGAGGTAAAGGCGGCAATGGCGGTCAAGGTGGTCCCAGTGGTGCTGGCAGTGGTGGTGGTGGTGGACCTTCCATCGGTATTATGACTGATACTACGAGTACCATTTCGCAATCAGACAATCAATTCACTTTGGGTCAACCAGGCATCGGAGGCGCGCCAGGCATACATGGCGTCACCAACTTACCCATACCACCAGAGGCAACTGGATGCAATGGTATTCAGGCCGAATTTTTCGTTTGGCAGAAAGATGTCTCAGCCTGCTTAAATCGCCAATGAAACAGAACACCAGATGCCTCTGTAATGCGGATGGTTGACATGAATTGTGACAATGACTATAATGCCGTGAATCGCGTGGGGATGTAGTGTAGTGGCCTAACACGCTGGCCTGTCAAGCCAGAGATCGCGGGTTCAAATCCCGTCATCCCCGCCACCTACCATCAAGACACAATCTGCCGAGATAGCTCAGTTGGTAGAGCACAGGACTGAAAATCCTGGTGTCCCCGGTTCGAGTCCGGGTCTCGGCACCATTTTTTTATTCCTCTCTGAGAGTTAATTCTGTTTTCATTCGATTTCTTTTAGATTATTGGTGAGGCACACGTATGGTGGACTTTTGCTCAGCTACTCATTTTATCTCTATTTCAAGAAAACCAAACAAAATATTCCAGAATTAATTTTACAGCCTAATCGTAGCCCTCTTCCGATTTTGGAAGGGCTCCCTTTCTAGAAAAAAGAATTGGGGGATTGAAGCCTTAAATAGTTTCTTGATAAAAAACAAAAGGCTTGCCTCTTATAAAAAGAAGCAAGCCTTTTGCCTATTTAATTTTTACTTAATACTTTAGATAGAAACTTTTTCGCCACTGAATGTGGTCAATGAAAAACCAGCAAAATTTTCTGGGTAGGTCAGGCGCAGTTCGGCCAACACACCGAGGGCCACAGACTCGCCAAGGAACATACCTTGGATGCCGTCAGATCGATAATGTACGCCTGCAAAATCTCGCCCAAGAGAGATATTGGCTGCCAGTTTGTCGAGTTCCCCACCCACGGTGAGGGCAGAACCTGAGTAAGGCAACAAAGATGCTCCATCCCGATCGGCCACCACAGGGGCTTCAAACACAGCATCTTCATCAAACATTGCCTTGAGCGCCGTTACACAAGCACCTGAAATTGTTGCGTGGCCTGCAGGGTAGGCTGGGTGCGTAGGTGAACCTTCCGAATAGGCCATTGGCAATAGATAGCTATTGTTTTGTCTAAAAGCTTCCTGAACGGCTTCGGATTCAAGAACGTCGTTAGACACCACGGAGGACATTTTTCCGATGAGTTGATTGTGTACCAAACCACCAAATGCTTCAGGGCGAACACGACGATTGACCAGCCACTTGTGGAACCAGGCATGTTTCAATGCGCAACTGACCACACCAGAAACCACATTGAGAATATGTGTAATATTAAAGGTCACAAATCCATCCTGCGTTGCAGACTGTAGATATGGATTACTGTGATCAAAGGCTGTGCCCTTATTGAGCATAATGAGCGCAGCATTGACGAATGCCTGGCCTGGATAATCCTGATGCACATATTCTCCCAAGCCTCGACCATTGCTGATATAACGGGGTGTCTCCTCATAAATATTTGACTCAGGCAAATTGCCATTTTGCACATCCAGCCAGTTCGCATAGTCAACCATGTGATTCAATCCCGCTACAGTCGTCTGGCTACGCTGTTCAATTTGCTGAGCACCGTGTGGCACTGGATGAAACAGGAATTGTGATATGTACGGCCCGGCCAAATCCCCAGCGGTGTTGCCACGGAAAATAGTTAACGGAGTGACACTGCCACCTTGTTTTGGACCTCTGAAATCACTGAGGGAAGACAGTTCACCTGCGGCGCGTTCCACAGTTGGATCACTTTCATAGTCGCTGAAGGGAACGTCTCTGGCCAAAGCTTTCCAATACACTTCAACCACTTCGCCGCCTGCTTCCTGAGACAGCATGAAAGGAGCATGTGGTAGGGAGATGGTAAAGTTGTCCGGCCCCATTAAATCGTAGGCAAACGCGGCCTGTGGGTTGGCCAGCTTTTGGATGCCACCTTGTGGAATGCGCTCAAAATCCTGAGCGCGCCCTGTGGTCAACGCGCGACGTAACGCATCATATGCGCCAGGATCAACTTCTCCCAGATCATTGTGTGGCAAGGTTTTGTGAAAATTACCGGCACGATTTGTATAGAATTTTTCGTCATTGTTGTTTTGATGATTCACCTTAGGACGATTTAATCCCATTTGGGCCGCTTGTTGGCGTATCTGAAAAGCATTTTGCGCGCGATCCCCCAAAATACTTTCAGACAGTTCTCCTGGATTTTGAATCACACTTTGTGCCAAAGCAGTGGATTCAGAAACGCCCACTCCAGAAGCAATGCCCAACACCCCCACTCCAGCCAAGCCAGAGCGAAACAAAAATTGGCGCCGATTGATATTGAAAGACATAAATATCAAAACCCCCTTAAGGTTGTTGAATAATTTTTCTAGTTGGTCATAACTTTCAAGTTTTTTCCTTGCCAGCAAAAGCAACATCATGTTTATTCTGAGGGGTTTTAAAAATGGCCTAAAAAATCTAAAACCCCACATTGAACCTTTATTTTCTGGTTCAATTGAGGCTTTTCGGTAACCCAGCCATTATCTCAATCATTTGAGATAATCTGTGGTTTTGCGCCCTCACCTTGCGGTGAGTTTGCCTTTATCGAAGCACTGTTTATTTATAACAAGATGCAGGAATGTCAGACAAAGCATCTTAACTGTATTCGCATTTTTAACCTTACAATAACCTATTTTATACACAAATACAAGACTTATCTTTAGTCGATACCAATCACGCCTTCAACGCACCAAATGGGTTTAAGGGCCAAGCACTACAAAGAAATCGATGTCGTATTCAGAACACCCAGAAGCTTGATTCACATCGAGATAGATCAGATAACTGCCATTGCCGCAGCCAAGGGTAGAACACTGACCAGATCCTGATGGCGTAGAAGCATACACCCATGGTGAACCCTCAGCAGGGTTAGGATTGTCAAGTTGATCCAAAATAATTTCATTGCCATCTTCAGTAACTTGCATGATTTCCAAAATGCCGCCCGAGCCAGGATTGGCGCTGTTGGCTGCTCCTTCAATTTTGAAGCCAAAACGCTTTTGGTTGGGTTCACTAATACGATCTGTGACCCATAAACAACCTTTTTCAGTGGTATCATGTTCTAAAGCAAATGACAGTTGACAATCCAACCGACCAAAAGAAGCTGCATCGGGGCACTCGATCAATTCAGCGACAATATCTTCGTTGTTGTTATCTGTTTCATCATGCGTTTCTTCAGCTCCGTCACCACTACCGCCACCAAGCAGGTCGTCTAAAAACTCCGTGCACCCCATCACCATAAACAAACAGCACAGCAATCCTACTGACAAAAGCACTTGTTTTTTCATCAGCCTCTACCTTTCACATGTTCGACAATGGAAAAAATATAACGGTTAGATCTGGAAAACATCAAAACCAAAAAAAGAAAAAGGGTGAGCGTTTGCTCACCCTTTTAAAGAACTTTTAGAAAAGATGGTTATTTTATTCAGCCGTTTCTTCAATAGATGCACCAAGCACCCATAACTCAATCAATTCCATGATTTTGTCATCACCAATGATCAAGCCACCGGAATCGGGCAAGGGTTCGCCCAACACCCAAAAGGTGATGGCCTGTTCAATTTCGTCATCGTCAATGACCAGATTGGTATTGCCATCCAATGCATTTTCGATGGAGGTGCCATTATTTGGAGTACTGTCATCTTGCGAGCCATCACCATCTACCAGAATGTTGATCTTGTCAGAGTCGATGCCTTCGCGGCCATCATCCACAACCAGATTGATCAGATATTCTCCTGCCACATCGACTTCAAACGATGGCGTGGGGCTATTCGGATCATCAAGCTCAGCTGTGCTGCCCTCTGGTTTGGACACAATTTCCCAAGTGTAATTTAAAACATCCCCATTGGGATCATTGGAAGATGTGCCATCCAACTCGACTATTTCACCCACTCCAACGGTTTGATCTCCGCCGCCATTGGCCAAAGGAGAAATATTTGGTGGTGTTCCACTAAGTACAATCTGGACACAATCACTGTCATCAGATTCACCGGAAAAAGCAGCCAATTCACCATCTTCTGTTAAGGTGATGGCAACCCCATCAATGGCAAAATCGGGGGCATCTGCAATAGTAATTGATTCGGTGCCATCGGTGTTCATGCGGATGTAGGTAACTTTATCCGTCTCTTCATCCGTGACTTCAAACACCACTTTGCTGCCCGCTCTATTGAGGCTTGGAAAGCGCTCACTGATGAGGCCAGTGTTGGTTAAATTGGTTTCAAAAGCACTACCATTGGAAGGAATTAAAAACACATCGTATTGAACCGCATCAGTTCCACGTTGCTGCCCTGGCAATTCACGTTCAAATGCCACCCACTGACCATCGGTGCTGATCCAGGGGTGAAGGTCCGGCACTTCATTGCGCGTCAGTTGCCTGAGATTGGTTCCAAAAGAAGTGATGGCATAAATTTCTTCATCACCCGTGGGATTGGTACCCAAATAATCACCACTGGAAGAAAACACAATTTGTGTGCCATCTCCACTGATTTTTGGGAACTGATCCAAAATATCTGTGCTATCTGTCAAATTGGTGGGCGGTGTGCTGCCATCCGAAGCTGCAATAAAAATGTCGCCTCGTTCTTCATAAACCACCATCGTCCCATCGGCATTGATCATGGGGTGAATGGCACTGATACTCGAAGAGCCAGACTGAGTGGTGGTTGCCGAAATGAGCATTTCACCTGTACTAAACGTATCCACCACAAACACTGCAAAAGTGTCCGGACTCACTTCTCGCGCAAATGCAACATACCCACCATCCGCACTGATGGATGGATCGGTGTCCTGCAACTCATTGTCCGTCAGCTGAAACACATCCTGGCCAGTGGCTGTTGCCAGGAAAATTTCCTGATTGTCTTCTGCCAATGGGGTACACTCGTTGTCCTGAGTTTTGTCACCCACATATGCTACAAACTGACCATCTTCACTGACCCTGGCCATGGTTTTCACGCTGTTGTCGCTCGTTAAAACAACCGTCGAATCCTGGCCCATTGAGATGAATGTCAAACCAAACATCAATAGCGATAATGCCCATATCAAGCGCAATCGTTTTTTCATAATTCCCTCCACGCTAATATCAATTACTCAAAATCCCCGAGCGTGATCTACATTACATTCCTCTTGTCTACAGGCTAGATAACCCCACCACCTGAGTCAACGACGCCTGTCCACTTTCCAGCACCCCTCTGCCAACACTTTTTATATTCGTTTCTGTGACTTGGTTCTGTTATTTCAATAAATTCTTTAAGGACGTTGGTAAAGCTGGCAAGTTAAATGAAAATTTGAGATATGGAATCGAAGGCTGAAAAATCAAACTTTGCTTCGCTAAGAAAAACGATTCATCATTTAGAATTCACTCTAATTTGCTCAATCGTAGCCCCCTTAATGACTTAAGGGGGTTGGGGGATTTGAGTCTTTATCTATCACATATGTCTTATTTTCAAAGTCGAATAGATCTCTTAGACAAGGGAGTTGAAGGTTAGAAATTTTTACATTCCCCTTTAAATTTTTCTATTGTTATTGCCCTTGTGTTATCGCCCCAAAGATTTAAACTGGAAGATGGTTGATATGAAGTTATTAAATGAACGTACCCGACGTGATTTAGAATTTGACAAAGTGTTGGATCTGGTGAAGTGGCATGCGGCCTCAGCTCTGGGTCAAGCGGCGGTGTCACGACTGAAGCCGCAGACACAGAAGGAAGGCATTGAAGCAGAATTTCTGCGCATCAGCGACTGCATGCAGGCCATCCAAACCGAAAACTTTCGCGTGGGACACACGGAACAAATTGATAACACACTGAATCAGGCTCAGGAAGCGACCACCATTGCACCCGAAGCATTTTTGCCTGTGCTCAATGCATTGGAAATGATTCGTCAGTTGCAAGAGCGATTGGTGAATCTGAACCAGGGCGAAGCTTTGAAGAAAATGAGCGATGATCTGGACAGTTTCCCAACATTAGAAGGTTTTATTCGCCGCAGCATCAGTGAAAAGGGTGAGATTCGCGATGATGCTTCACCACAACTCCGGCAACTCACCAAGCGTTATCAAACGGCAGAATCCCGCGCAAAACGCAAGCTGGAAAGTCTATTGAGCCATGCCAGCAATATCGTTCAGGAATCGGTCATTACGCGACGTGGCGGGCGATTTGTGGTACCCGTAAAAAGCCATTTGAGGCATCAATTGGACGGCATTGTTCAGGACAGTTCCGGTAGCGGGCAAACCTTGTTTCTGGAACCCACCTCCGTGGTGCGTGAAAACAATCAGATGCGCGAACTTGATGGAGAAATTCGGGATGAAAAATTGCGCATCCTGCAAGCGCTTACCGACAAATTGCGTGAAGAATCGCCAAAAATCAAAAAATCCCTGAAAACGTACGCTTGGGTTGACTCGGTGTATGCGCGCGCGCAATTTGCGTTGCACACAAAAAGCACTATTCCCAGTTTAAACACCAATGGTATCATTAAAATTGCCAATGCACGTCATCCTTTACTTGACCCAAACACCGTGGTGCCCATCAGCCTCAAGCTCGGCAACGAGCATCAAGGCATTGTGATTACAGGGCCAAACACGGGCGGCAAAACGATCACATTAAAAACACTCGGATTATTGACGTTGATGGCTCAATCAGGAATTCCTGTACCAACCAATGAAAATTGTCAACTGACTCTGTTTGGCCAAGTGCGAAGCGATATTGGAGATGAACAATCGATTGAACAAAATCTTTCGACGTTCTCATCCCACTTGCGCAACATTGTGTCTATTCTGGCAGATATTGAACAATACAAAGACCAAGCACTTTTGTCTCTGGTGCTGCTGGATGAAGTGGGTGCAGGCACCGACCCACAGGAAGGCACGGCATTGGCAGTGGCTTTGCTGCAATCGATGTTGGCGAGTAAAACACGCTTGATGGTGACCACCCATTACAGCGCGTTAAAGCGTTTTGCTTATGGGCATCCTCGCTTAAAAAATGCGTCAGTAGAATTCAATTTGGAAACATTGTCTCCCACCTATCGGCTGTTGGAGGGCGTGCCTGGATCAAGCAACGCATTTTTGATTGCAAAACGTTTGGGTTTGTCTGATGAATTAATTGAGGTGGCCAAACGCACGCTTTCTGAAGGTGAAGTAAAAACCGAAGATGTGATTCGCGAGCTTCAAGCCGAGCACACCGCTTTGGATAAAGAACGAGAAGCCTTCCGTGAAGCAAAGCTGGGACTGGAAGCACAAGTTCAGCGCTATCAACAACGTCTGTCCAAGCTGGAAGCTGAACAACAGGAAGCATTGAGTGAAGAATCTCAACGACTGCAAGCCGAGTTGCGCCAAGCGCGCCAGGCAATGGAAGCAGCACTTTATGCTGCGCGTCATCCTCAAACTGAAGATGAATTGAAAGGCCATTTGCATCAAGTGGTGGATGCAGTGGATGCCACCGGCCAAGTGCAGGAAGCGTTGGAAGCACCTCAAAATCACGCCATTCATTCGTTGGAGGATTTGCAGCTGGACCAATGGGTACAGGTCAAAGGGTTTAGAAAACCCGCCCGTGTGGTCGAAATCACCGATGCTGCCCGTATCCGTGTGGATTTAGATGGTCTGCGTGTGTGGACCCGCCTGGCTGATTTGACCACAGCCGTTCCTGAAGAAAAGAATATTAAACCCACCATCATTCGCACTTCTGGTATCGATGTGGAATCCACTGCCGCCCCGCCTGTAGAGTTGGATGTGATGGGGATGAATGTGGTCGATGCGCTGCGTTTGGTAGATCAGTACTTGAATCAATTATTACTGGTCAGTCGAGAACAAGGTTTTATTCTGCATGGCAAAGGTACAGGAGCACTGCGTCGGGCCATTCGTGACCATCTAAAAAAGTTGTCTTGGGTCAAAGAATCCTATGCAGCTCCATCTTCTCAGGGCGGTGACGGTGTCACTGTCGTTCGGCTTGGTTAGCGACATATTCTATGCTTTGTTTCACATAGTCAAAGAGCGCTTTGATCTTCGAATCAATCCCATTTGTAAAGAGCACATAATCTTTTTTGATAGGGGCCTTTGCAAAATATTTCAATGGCACTGCTATGCTTGATTTCAACAATTCATTTCTTACCTTTTCAGGAAGCTTTAAAGCCAAACCAACGGGTGTTAAAGAAATACAAATTTTGCCATTGACGTAGAGTGCTGCACCGCTGAAAAAATGTTTACACTCAAGCTTCACATCCCCATTCAGCACGATCAAATCTATAAATTGAGTCAGCTTATCTAAATATTCTTTGGCCATGGTTGAAAAGAAAAAGGGGCAATCCAATTTTGGATCGCCCCTTGATTCTATCTAGTTTATATGATCAAGCCCTAGCAAACGCGCTGACCCAAAATCCAGTTGGTAATGAGTTCGCGAATCTTGGTGTCATTGATGGTCTGACCGGTGCCAGGGACTTCCTGCCCCAGAATCCATAGGGTGATGGCGTTGCGGATTTCACTGTCGTCAATCACACAATCGGAACCTGCCACAGCAGCTTCGATGGAATCACTGCCACCTGGAGGTGGGGTCGTGCCACCGCCTTCGCCTTCAACTTCAAAGGTCCAGGTGAACGTGCCGGTGTTGCCGGTTTCGTCCGTGGCGGTGGCGGTGACAGTCACATTACCAGCCGCCAACATAGTACCAGCTTGTGCCAGGTTGACAGAGAATTTTCTGCCATCCCACAATGCACCGTTGCTGCCGCGATTAAAGCTGACAGAGCGTCCACTGCTGTCGCGCACAGTGAGTTGAATGGAGGATGGATTTAGTTCTTCCAAATCATCATCAATATCTACGGAAAGCGTTGGCTGAACAATCTGGACTTTGGTTGTGTTTGCAGGCAGTTCACCGTTAAAAGTAGGTGCCTGGTTGACCAGTG
Source organism: Candidatus Fraserbacteria bacterium (assembly GCA_029262795.1). Taxonomy (GTDB): domain Bacteria; phylum Bipolaricaulota; class Bipolaricaulia; order RBG-16-55-9; family JAJCYT01; genus JAJCYT01. Next base: position 5,996 of record JAJCYT010000040.1, on the reverse strand, counting down.
AAGTCACGCTGATACTGCCATTTTGACCAGGCACAGCAGACAAGGAGCCACTGTCATTTTCCACGCTGTTGACTTCCACTTGAAGATCGACCACACCATCTGATTGTCCACTAATAATCACGCGTGCCAAGATCACACCCACGTCACCGGACTGGACGGCATCGTTGCTGTCTGTGGCACCAAAGTCTACAGAACTGCCGTCTGCGGCCACGTTGATAACAGGGCTGCCATTAAAAGCAATAAATTCCACCCCTACAATTTTAGCAACCAAATTGTCCCGGTTACCAAAGCTAACTTTCATACGATAGTTTTTGACCCCTTGCCCTGGGGCTTCGCTGAGAATGATCGGCGTTTTTACCTGTTCACCCACAACGATCGCATCTTCACCACCCACGATGGTGGGCTGTCTGGGACCACTGGCAACGTTTAATTCGCCTTCGTTTTTGGCTGTATTTACAGAACCGCCAGAGTCATCTGTCAATTGATTGGGCACGTATTGGATGGTGCTTTTGCCTAGCGCTGTGCCACGAAAAATCACCGTGGCCAGCACCACATTTTGAGCACCTGGGCCAATCATGCCATCGGTGTCGTTGGCGGTAATGGTTACGGAATTGGCATCAGGTGAAATACTGATGTTGGCCGCTTTGTTGAAGGCAGCGGATAAAATGATTTTTTCAACATCAGCAAAGTTTCCATCCGACAATCGAATGGTAAACGTATAGCTGGAAATCCCATTTGGCGCACTGTTGAGCACCACCTGTGATTCTGCTGTTTTGCCAATACTCACAAGGACATCTTCGGTCGTAACGGTTTGAGCCAAACTCACTTGAGTCAACCCAACGATCAACACAAACGCCAGTAACATCCAATGGTGACGTTGTTTCATAAAAGCTTCCCCCTGTTTTTTGAAATTAAGGATGTGGCATTATAGGCAAATGCAAGAGAAAACTTCAACGAAAAAACCACTTATGTGTATCTCTTAGAGGTCAATGCTGAAGGGTTCAAAGGCAAAACCAATGTGCAACGATGCATAGGCGTGCATCTGACAATGCAAACACTGTCCGCCATTGACACCTAATCCAATGGATGCTCGCATCATACGGCCATTTTGCTGATAAGAGGTTCCCAGCCCCACCCCCATAAACTGCCAGGTGAATGTGTTTTTGATCAGCCCCACTTCTGGATCAATGCTGATTTCGGTTTCGGAAATCTGAATGAGGGAAAATTCACCAAAAGGGCGCCACACTTCTTCTGTGCCTGTGAGATACATACGTGGGCCAAGTCCCCACCCCTGCACACGATTGGTGCCAATGCCCAGAAAAACTTCCAGCGCAAAATCCTGCTGTTCAATTTCGGCAGAAATACCGATTAGGCCTGAACCATCCGTGGTGCCCCAGCTACTGGGACCGGAAGAAAAGTCGTACACTTCCTGCGCCCAGACTGGCGACGCGATGAGACTCAACAAAAGCACCCATGAAAATAAATATTTTGACACTAAAAACACCCTCTCACCATTAAAAGTAGTTCCAGCCTACACATTGCCCTCTGTGTTGACAATGTACTTTGTCCCTGCTTGAAAAACTAAAAAAACAAAGGAGCAGGCCGCTATAACTGGACTGCTCCTTTGTTTACATCTATTTTCTACTAAAACGATCTTTAGACAGATTCGCCTTTAATCCAAATTGCCATCAAGTCCAAAATCAGATCATCATCGATCCGTTTTCCACCTGTACCTGGCACTGTCGAGCCATTGATCCAGAAGACCACGGCTTCGCGAATTTCATCGTCATCAATGCGTCCATTGCCGTTGGTATCAATGGCTGAGGCAATGCTGCTTGAGCTGCCAACACCATCGCCCACAATGATGGTTTTTGTTTGAGAATCAGAACCTGTGGACACCGTTACCTGGAACGTGCCTGCTCTATCAAACAGATAACCAATACTGATCGTCGTTTCCGCGCTTGGATTCAACGGCGTGGACTGGGTTTCCTGTTTGACAACGGTGTTGTTGCTGTCCTTGATTTGAATCGAGATATCCTGGTTGCCTTCTTCAGTTCCCGTGTTTTGCACCCTGGCTGAAATAGTGGCGGAATCGCCCACATCCACGTTTGATGGTGCATTAAAGTCAAGAATCTGGAAGTTGGCACCCGTGTCTCCAACAGGGCTGGTCAGGAATGGCTGATACTTAACCTTTGAAGTAATTTCATCCCCTAAACCGTTGCGATTTGTTGGGGCTTCTGGTCCAGAAGGTTCACCCCACCAGTTGTTGGTGGCATCCAGTTCTTCACCCACGCCCAAACCACTTGCATTAATGCCCATGTCATTTCGCACGATGTTGTTGTTATGCACACCCACATCATCCCCGCGTGTGGCGATGATGCCCACATCGTGGTTGCGAATATCGTTTTGCGTGATACTGACGCCTGTGGATTCTAGCGCAATCCCTGTGCCACTGGCCCCGACAAGGCGGTTGCCACTGATTTCAACATCATCACCACGATCGGTTGAACGCACCAAGATGTTGACCTTGTTGCCCGTAATGGTGTTGTTGGTAATTTGAACATCGCTCAAATCGTCAGGGGCATCCACTTCAACGCCATTGCTGTTGTTGTTGTTAATCTCTGGGTTGTTGTCGATCACAACGTTGCTGATGTTTTGACCACCTGCAGTGACGGAAACGCCGTCTTCATTGTTGCTGAGCGTGTTGCCAATGACCATCACACCGGACACATCTTCATTGGCCTCAATACGAGCTCCGGCACCCACTTCATCGTTGTTTCGATCGTTATTGCTCAATTCATTATTCATCACTTCGATGTCTGTGGCATCATCGGTGCTATTGACATGAAGACCATTGTCATCGTTGGTATCGGCAAAATTGTTGGTAAACGAAACATTGTCTACCGTTTCGCCATTCATGAAAACACCATCCCCTGTGCCGGCAGGTGAGCTTGCACCATTAAAACCAAATGCATTGCTGTCAATGTTTATATCGGTCAGATCACCAGGATTGGCGACCCCAGCAAAAAAGGCAGCTAAGTTGGCACCATTGGCATCAAAGTGCGCACCAGCGCCACCATTGGACTGCATTCGACAGCCAGTCATACTGATATTGGTGATGTCGCCAAATGCAGTGACTTCAAGCCCTGCAGGCACCCCACCACCAAGCGGAAGTCCTTGGCCATTGTTGCTGTATTGCTCGTTGACGAAACTAATGTCTTGTACGTCAGAGGTGCGGCTGGCCAATAAGCTCCCATGAATGAAGTTCTGGTCGGCGGTGTTGCCTTGGAACAAAATGCCTTCCACATCGCCCATCGGCATGCCAGTAAAGCCATTGCCGCCCACAAGCCCCAGGAAGAATGCTGGTGTGTTGCCATTGTTGCTGAATGTGTTATTGGAGATTGTTGAATCACTGAAGTCCGACCCATTGAGCACCATCACACCATCAGAGGCGTTTTGATCGACTTCGTTGTTACTAAATTCCAAATCATCCACATTGCCAGAATTTATAAAAGTGATGCCTGGACAAGATGCGCCCAAACCATTTCGGCTGAACAAATTGCCGTCAATGACCACATCAACTTCGGTCACTGCACCACCAAAGAAAGGGCCTACCACACCAGCGCCATCGAACCACACGCCAGAACAAGTATTGCCATTGATGCCAGAATCACCACTGTTGCTGATATTGTTCACAATGTTGGCATCGACTTGGCCTGAGTTGGCAAACAACACACCGTTGCCTCCTACGGAAAAGCCATTGGCCTGGATAACGTTGCCATCAATGTCCACACCATCCACGTTGGTCACCCCTGGTGCAAAATGAACACCATGGCCGCCAGAGCGAAGAATTTCGTTGTTTTGAACAGACGTGTTGTCCACATTCCCTGTGTTCATGAAAGAAATGCCATCAAAGCCTGCAGGACCATTAGAGTCAATCTTGTTGTCAACAATTTCCACATTCATCACACGGGTGACAGGGAAGTCAAATAAAATGCCTTCCATGGCATTGCCTCGAAGTTCATTGCCTTCAATATGAATGTCTTCGTGTTGCCCAGGGGTTCTAAAAGCAATGCCTGGGCCTATGTTGCCATTGATAAAGTTGTTTTCAATGCGGATATCTTCATTTGGAACACCCACAGGGCCCACTTCGATACCTGCGATGCCACTGCCGGAAATAGACAGCTCTTCAATGGTCACACCATCAGCTTGAATGATAAAGGTCCCACCAGCCACACCCAACACTGAAGTGACATTGGCCCCATCACGCGAAGTAAACGTTAGGTTGGCCAAGGTAATGATAGCTGGCGCAGGCAAGGCAAACGTGCCAGGTGCCAATTGGCATGTGTCACCAGGTGCTGAAACCTTCCCAGTGTCCACACCGCCAACCAAGGCAATGCCCGCAGCGCAATTGACCACATCCACTGGCGTGCCCGGATTGATGCGTAACACATCGGCTTGTACATTTTGACCGACAAAGCCAACGAACAGGACGATACTTAAACAGATCGCCCCCCATTGAATCTTCTTGTTCATAATAAATGCCTCCTCAAATATTTTCCCCAATTGTGTTGCTAAATCCATTTGCATCCAGGATATGATGCCAGGATACCCAAAACAAGGTCGCTTTTTAGTGGAAATTTGGCGATATTTTTACCCGTGAACCCCATAAGATCATCCTTATTTTGGAATTCCCGACACGCTTTGGCTCAAAAATAAAAAATCCCCAGCGTCCTTAAGACACTGGGGTATATTCACTTTAAAGAAAAAAAGCAGGAACACAGCCGAAGCTGTGTTCCTGCTCTAAATGATCTGTTTAGTTCAAGATCATGATCTTGCCAACGTCGGTGCGCACCATCTGATTGTTCGTACCGTTAACGGTCATCACATAGAGATACACGCCATTGGCCAAAATCTGGCCATTGTTGGACAAGCCGTTGAAGCTCAAGCTGTTGCCTGCGCTCTGGCCGTTGAAAACCAAGCCGCCGCCCAAGTTATAAACCTGAACGTCAACGCTGGTCACACCGGAACCCATAGCGACAAAGCTGCTGCCTGTGAAGGCAACGTTGTCCACGCTCAAAACTTCAGGATTGGACACGCGAACGTTCAAAGCACTAGAAGTGCTTAAACCGTTGGCGTTCAAGCTAGCAGAAAGGCTGTAGTTGCCTTCGGAAGCGTTAGCAGGCACATTCACCGTGAAAGACACGGTTTTGCTGCCAGCGCTCACCCAGAGCCACTTGCTTTCGCTTGGCTTGAAGAAGCCACCAGCGGTGGTGACTTCGGAAATTGTCCAACCTTCAGGGAGCCGCTCGCTGAGGAGCAGTCCCTGAATGGAGTCGTTAGCGTTAATCGTGGTGGTGACGGTGAAGCTTTCACCAGCAGCCACTTCCGTGGCAGCTTTCTGACTAACGGTGGCGGCAGGCGCGAAGAAGTTAATCACGCTTTCCACCCAGCTAGCGCTTTTAGCAGCGCTAGCTGGCAATGTGGAGATATCGCCATTCGTTACCCAGAGTTCAACCAAGAACAAGATCTTGGCATCACTGATGGATTCACCGGTACCAGGCACTTCTTCACCCGTGACCCAGAAGCCGATGCAGGTGAGGATTTCATCGTCGTCGATGCGACTGTTGTCGTTCGCATCGCACACGGATTCAATCGTCACACCGGTTTCACCGATGACGGTCACAGTGGCGGTCTGGCTGTCGTTGCCAGAGTCGATCGTCACCGTACATTCGCCCCCACGTGGGAACACCACGTTGTAGTCAACTTCAACTTCAGTTGCAGGGTTCAAGGTGCGAGTGACGGTGTTGCTGTCGACGAAGTCACCACAGTCAACTTTCACGTTCACGGTCTGAGATCCTTCTTCAGTCCCGTTGTTACGGATCGTTGCGTTAATCAAGAACACTTCGCCCACGTTGGCGGTGTCGCCCACGTTGAACTCAATGATCTGGAAGTTCACATCGGTTGCCACTGCTGGTTCACCCAACCAAGGTTCA
>JAJCYT010000039.1 GCA_029262795.1 Candidatus Fraserbacteria bacterium | reverse complement strand
GAGGCGCTTCATTTGTGACATTTTCATCCCGCCATATTCCCTGCGCCAGTGGTAGTAGGTCTGCTCATGGATGCCTAGGACTTTGACCACTTCTGCCACCGTCATCCCTTCGGCTTGCAAAACATCTGCTTCTCTGAGCTTGTTGATGATATCTTCTGGACGGTATTTCTTCTTTGGCATACTTTGCCTCCTTGGATTTGATCCTATTTCTTAAACTGGACCTTTTCCAGGGGGGAGGGTCAACAGAGATAGGTTTCTAAAAGTAAATTTTGGAAACCTTATACGATGCTTGGGCGAACCCACCCTCCCAATCTATCTTCAATAACGCTAGCAACCGCTAGGGCTACGTCTTCTCTCCAAGGACGAGATATGACTTGAACTCCTATTGGTAGGCCTTTTACTGATGTGCCCCCACGCACCACGACACAAGGATAACCAGCTAAACTATAGGGGAGCATGTAACCCAAAGAGCCTTCCGCTTGTCCGTGCGGAACCGCAGGTGAATTGGAAGCTGGAGTAATAATGACGTCAAATTGTTCGATGAATGACAGCATTTCACGTCGGAATTTGTCCCAATAAAACAAGTGCTTCTCAACTTCCTCGCCTTGCATGGGCCCCTTATTTTCGGGATCAAATCCACCATCGGGTTGCCAAGAGTTCAAGTCCTCTGACTCGGACCGTCTCCAATAATCCAAGGTGAGTTCTTCAACCGACCCTAGGCAGTTGGGCATAGCTTCGGCTAATGTCACATCTTCATTTCTTAGCATTTCTATTACTGTATTGAATGTCTTGACCGTATCCTCTGTGGGGCTCTCTTTATCGTTGTCGGCATAGAATGCGCACTTCAATGCACCAAGCTCCACTCGCTCAAGATCATGAATCGGCATAGGGATTACACTAGTGTCTTGCCAATCTGCTCCAGATATAATTGGCAAGACGAGTGCCAAATCTTCAACATATCGAGCCATAGGTCCAATTTGCGTTCGTGGATCATTCATGGGAATGATCGGTGGGTAATGCCCTGTTAAGGGCACTCTTCCAGTCGTTGGACGCAAGCCGACTATCCCACAACAATGAGCCGGCTGTCTAATGCTGCCACCTGAATCACTTCCCAATCCAAGTGGTGAGCCACCAGAAGCGATTATTGCAGCTTCACCACTACTGCTACCAGCAGGGCTATAATTTATTCTGTAGGGGTTAAACGTTTTCCCATATACGCGATTATTGCTACCGACATTCGATTTCCCTAAGAGTATTGCACCTGCGGCTCGCAGCCTTGCAACTACAGTCGCATCTTTCTGGGGTACGAAATCCTTTCTCTCTTCATATCCTGCTGCACAAATGACGCCTTTAGTCTCAATCCAATCTTTCACTGTGAATGGAATACCATGCAGTGGACGAGTCTCTTTGCCGCTCGCGAAGGCAGTATCAGCTTTTTCAGCTTCTGCCATAGCTGTGTCTGCCGTTAATTGAACAACGGCATTAAGTGTCGGGTTGACATTTTCAATTTGGTGCAAATGGGCTTCAACAATGTTTTGAGATGTAATCTCTCTGCGTTGCAGTGATTTAATCAGTGATTGAACACTTTGATCCAAGATATTGTCCATAGGGTAAACAATAGAGAATTTCAAAGGAGAAAGCGATAAGTTTCCAAAAGTTGAGTTTAGAAACCTACTTTGTTCCGTGAATTCTAGTTCCCTTTGGATGATCTTCTTTCATGCACATTGGGGTTGCAAAATGAGTTTCCAAAACTAGAAACTCCGACAGATTTAGAAATTTGTATCTGTCCAATAAGATATTTATTGGACAGCAGCAAATTCTCTGATACACAGTTAGAATAAGGGTTTCTTCATATTCTCGAAGTCTCGGACTAGAAAGTGTGTCTCAAAACATGGATGAAAAGGCAGTTATTGGACAATCAAACATTTACAAAATATGCAATTTATAAATGTTGTGATTCACCATCTTTAGAAAGTCACTTTCTACATTTTTGTGACTTTGCATGACTCCCTACTAAGCGTTGTAAGTGGATCTATTCATTGGGGGCAGGTCACTTATCCTGCAAGGCTGTAAGCTCAGACAAAGTAGAAATCTGAACAACATCGTGGAGCAGGATCATCGTTTCATCAAACGATTGATCAAACCTGGCATGGGGTTTGGCACATACTGGACGCCTAAGAACACATTAGCTGGTTTTGAAGCCATGAACATGATCCGCAAAGCGCAAAGGTCAAGTACGTGGAGTTCCAAAAGGCGATATTCTAGGTCAGGCGAGGTTTGTCTCCAGCGTCTTCGAATTGGCCTAACACTGAGCTTCTACCGGAGCCTAAAGCTGACTCGATTTGGCCTCAACTAAATCTTTGCGACACAACCAAATTTAGACATCAGCATGACCGAATGAGTGGCGCCCGATACAAATTGAGGACATTAAAGTTATCATCCTTGACGCCGATGCCAATGCCCACAATCACCCAGTTATCGTCTGGATCTGGGGTGAAATCCACTTCATATTTGGGTAACGATTCTTCAGCAAAAGCTTCACAGAGTTCAGGGTCGAGAAAGCCGTTTGCCAGATCAGCCGGATTTAGCTTCCGATAGCGAAGTGCAATGTTGGTCAGGTTATTGTCGTGTGACCTCAGGCCGATGCCCGTTACCGCCACATTTTTATCAGCAATGTCTGCGGGAATATCCAGGATTAACTCATAATCTTCAGGGTTATAACTGTCACGATCCCCGTAGGCATTCCAATCCATCGAGTTGTCATTCAAATTTAAGACCCTGCATGCCATACGGGTAACGTTGCCGCCACTAATTCGTGCAGCGAATCCAACAATCACTTCGCTGTCGTCATTCAGCCTGAATTCAACTTCACCATTTTTGTTATCCTTGCAGTGTTGGTAGACCTCTTGCCCCATAGGCCAGCAAAGTCTGAGCGATGCAGGAATCAGCCAATTGGCAGGTTTCACTTCATAAACACCATCATCAGGTAAAGGACAATCGTTGTCATCATATTTCCAAACATTGATTGCATCAGGGCTCATGGGGCCATAAAGTTGGCCTCGCCGTGCCTCGTTGCCAGAAACATAACAGCGTAAATCGGGTTTTTTTTCGAAAACTACTGGCTTGCTGTTGATATCGTAATCTGAAGCTGTACAGGCCAATGGATTAAGTTCAGAAATATTTAAGACGTCGAGGGTACTTGAATCCATGAATCTCAATACGCCTTTATTCATGATCAGGTCAAAGTTTGCTTTCCAGAGAACTTTGGCAATCAGGTAAAGTTTGTTTTCTTCTCCTTCTTTTTCCCTTGCCAAGGCAAGCCAGGTTACAAGCGTGTTTTCAACTTGAACTGTCTCCAGCGAGGCATTCGAACCTTCCCAGGTCACCTTTGCTGGAATCAGCCAGCCAGGATCATCTTGATCATCGTATTCTTCCTCTTCATCACCCTCTTCTTCCGGTTCCTCTTCATCATCCTCGTCATCAAAGAGAGTCATCTCGTTGTAGCTAAATGGGATTTCTGCAAATTCGCCATCTCGAATAGGAGGACCATCTATCATGGTTTCCCCTATGACGAAGGCATTTTCATAATAGGCGACACGTTTGTATTCAAGTACATTTTGACAAAGGCCAGCTTTCCAGTGTTGTATCTCCTTTTCATCACCTGCGATGACAGTGATTTTTGCATCAAACAGAATGGGTTCTGAATTGAAAGACCACGCATCCACTTCACCGGATTCTTTTGTGGAAATATATCCTAGGTCTTTCTTTTCCTTTTGAGGGTCAGTTTTTGTTCCTTTTTTACAAGTAAGTTCCTTGTCTATGCGGAAAGTGACCCCATGCAGCGTAAACTGCCTTGCCATTGATACCTCCAAAAGCTTTCCACTGTCGTTTGTTATGCGACATCAACATTTACCTGGACCAGGGGCGCCCGATACAGGTTGAGCACGTCAAAATTGTCGTCTTTTACGCCAACGCCAATGCCAACGATGACCAATCCTTCGCCCGGATCTGGCGTGAAGTTCACTTCGTACTCATCCAAGGCATCGCCTGCGTAGGCTTCGGAAAGATTTGCATCAAGATAGCCGTCCGCTTCATCCACCGGATCCAGCTTTTGATAGTGAAGAACGATATTGGATAAATTGGAGTGGTGTGATCTAAGCCCAATGCCCGTGACAGCAATCCCGCGATTGCCCGTGTCCTGGGGAATGTCCACCTTGGCTTCGTAGTCCGTGGCGTTGTAACTGGTGCGATCCCCGGCCACTCTCCATGTCATAGAATTGTCATCCAGGTTTAACACCCGGCACGCCATGCGGGTGACGTTGTTGCTGCTGCTGACACGGGCGGTGAAACCCACAATCACTTCATTGGTGTTTGACAGCTTCAATTCAACTTCGGCGTCTTTATCTTTGCCATATTGATGGTAAGCTGTTTTGTCGGCATCCCATCGGAGGGTTTGCATTTGTGGAAGCGGTGCCGCGCCCAAAGCCATTGCAATGGCTTCATCCAATTCGTTTGCCCTGTCGGGGTCTGCGGCAAATACGGAAATTGGCTGTAAGGAATCCTTTTCAAAATCAATCAATGCAAAGTCGCCTTGCTGAACTGTGTTTGCCCAAATTTGATATCCCTGGTCCAGTGCCGACGGAACGCCTCCCTTGGCTTCAAATGTGGCGTTGGATTGTTCGCTTGTTTGTATGCTATCAACCGATATGGATGAAGACATTTTGGCCCCCACAAAATGCATGTAGTTGGCCGAAATGGTGGCCTCTGCTTTTGCTTCCGATTCAGTGGAATATTTTGAGATGCTTTGTGAATAGTTAAGCGTTCCCCCCATGATGCCCGAATACATAAAGTGCGTCCCATAATCTTTCACCACATCTGCGGCGCTCATGGAGCCATTGATGGCTTGTTGGGCGTCTTCCGTCAGCCAGTTTTTCTGAAGTTCGCTCAAGCTGGGCAAAGCCACACGATATGAGGCAATATATCCCTTTTGTAAAAACGAATAAAAACTGGCATTGGTTTGATAAGAAGCCTCAAAGCTGGCATCCACAGAAGCTTGGAACCCCTCATAAAAACCTGTGGCTGAACCACTTTCTTTGTTCTGAATTGCAGTTTGCCTCATGCTGCGTGTGTTGACGACTTCTTCTTTTTGGTAGCCCATTCGAGTGGTCGAAAAAATGCTTGGGTAGAAATAAACTTTTTCATAAATTGTAAAAGGCAATGCATTTTCGCCCAAGTCTGGCTCAAAGATCTGATTGATAAAGGTAAACAAAGGGGTTTTGCTGTCAAGCAGCGAGTGTGGGTCTGCATAAAGCCCTTGAACATCATACGCTTTTCCAAGCATACCAATACCAGGCAATAAAATCTTTTTCTGCGGTTTGGTCATCTCTACCTCATATATTAAGTTATTTAATATTAGTCATACATGATTTGGTCAAAAAAAATCAAATGCGACTTTGAGGGTGTTTTATCAAGGTTTGAATCCTAAGCCGAGATTTACTGTTTGGCACAGTTACTGTCGATGGTCAACCTGCCACTCGTTACTCGAATTTGTTAATCCAATGTGTGGGTCGAAACGACAGCTTTCGGGAAAATTTTAGATTTGAAGATGGATCTATCCTGTTGTTCCTGCAGCCTGGGACTGTCAACTGCAAAGTTGTGACCTGCCCCACTTAATAAATCCAGGTTCAGGATTTAGTTGAGATAGTCACTTATTATATTTTTGTGACTTTCGATGGCTACAAACTGATTTCTCTTTTTGGACCTAATCAATGGGGGCGGGTCAAGGAGATTTACGATGGGAAAGGAAAACCATCCTCCCCCATCGCTAGATGTTTAGTGTAGGATCACAAGTTTTTTGACTTGACTGCGATGTACCTCTCCTTTCATTCCCATGGTTGTAACCACGTAGAAGTACACGCCATTGGACAAGGTATTTCCCTGAGTGTCCAATCCCTGCCAGCGCAATGCGTTTCCAGAAGAAGTTTCGCTAAACATCTCGTTGCCTGACAAGTTAAACACCTGCATTTGCACCGAGGCGATGCCTTGTCCATAAACGCGCAGTTCAAATGAGCCCGTGCTTACAGCATTCAACTGGACCGCCTGGATGGACAGTGTAGTGGCATTGCTATCAACACGAGCCAATGAAGCGGGAACATGGCCACCTAAGTTCTCGTTTGGAATAGGGCTTTCGACTGATTGGATACTTAAGAATCCAGGGCCATTGCCGCACTCGGCTTCGATGGGCATTGGTGAACTTTCGTTCCCTTGTTGATCAATGAGGACAATGTTGTAGTTAAGCTTGCCTACATAACCACCACAATATTGAAGTTCGAAAAAACTACCACTGTTTATGCCATTAAGACCAGGATCCCAAAAGGAAAACATTGTGCCGTCTTGATAGCGGCCTTCTGCTCTTACAATATCACCATCTTGGTCAGAAAAATTGATGGTAAACCACAGATTTCCATTGGATTTAATCTTTGGATTCTTGGGACTGATATCTATAATTACCGGGGCGGTTCCCTGTGTTGGGTTAGTACAAGTAAAATCCACCTGAACCGGATTACTTTCATTGCCGGCTTGGTCTATCAATACCACATTGATAGAAAACGGTACTGCACTTTGACAATAAATGCTATGGAAGATATCAAAAGTAATTGATCCGTTATTAAACCCTCGCATGCGTGGATTAAAGCTCTGGGTTCCCACAGTGGAATTGGATAAGGTCCGAAGTTCAAAACGGTCTACATCTGCATCGGAGTCAGTAAAACCGATGACGCCTCGGAGGCTGCCACCTACAGGCACAGTATGATCGGGGAACATATTGACTGAAGTGATCACGGGTGGGCCTGCTTTGCGTACAGGAGGAAGAATACGCTTGTTGCCGGTATTCGTACCAGCAGGCACAAATTTAACGGCAGATTTGCCATCTGCGTGCATTGATTCCCATCTATTCACACCGTTAATGGTGGTTAGGTTATAAGTGCCGGTAACCTCCGGTCCTGAGAGCGGAATGTTCATGGTCTTTCCATTATTGCTAACGAATTGTGAACATCCAGGAACGCTCGAAGGAACATTTAATCCTGTCCCCGGATCGTTACAAAGCACCAATAAGGTAACTCCTCCTCCAGAACCAATAGATACAGACTCTAAAAGTAATCCAATACTTCCAGAAAAAGTATAGGCAGATGCAGAATCAACGTTGAGGCTTAATGTGTCTCCCCAGGCAATGGTAAAGGGGGTGCCTGGTGTGGCAAATGTGGTTCCTTGGCTCAAGTTGATTGCGCTACCAAAGCAGGCACTAACAGCAACAATTCGAAAAAAACAAGGATTTGGTGTGCTGAGGTTGCCGTGAGCGAGGCTTGCAGGCGCCAGCCATAGAAAGCTGAGGATTAAGACAGCAATAGTTAGTTGAAGAGTTCGGAGCAAGGTATTGTTGGTCGGCGTCATTTATATCTCCTTGAAATGTGAGTTAATCACATCGTAATCCCCTAACGTGACAACACCGTGACAAGGTATTAGTGTCCCATATCCGTGAGTTTATTGGCGTTGTTGAATAACTCATCGTATATAATTCGTCCATGATTAAGAGATCGCTTCATGTGGTTTCAAAATGGACTTGGATTCTCTACTTCCTGATTGGACTAGCCTTCTTAGGCTATGCATATTACAACCTAGTCTTCATCCCAGGCATTGACCCTTCTGATCCTGATATGGGTTGGACGTGGCTCACAACTGATCCAGTTGTCATTGAATACATCAAGTTTTGGTTCAAAAACCTTGGCTACTGGGTTTTGGCTCTAGCGATCATGACAATCACGATTTCTGTCACAGGGTATCGCAGAGGAGAACGATGGGCCTGGTTTTGTTTTCTCTATCTTCCGATCCACGTTGTCATCTTTTTGTTCATAATGCCTTGGACGTGGCGCATTTTAGGTGCCCTTCTGGTTGTGGCTCTGGCTGGTTTACTATTGCCCATCAGATTATTTTTCCCCAAGAATCGAACGAGGTGAGTTATTCAACAACGCCGAGTTTATTCAGGTTATGGGACATTCTGTGAATTGCACTTCATAAAGTCACATAATATTCTTTTGTGACTTTAGAACAGCCTTCTGATAATCGATTTATGAAATCTTCTGGGAGATTGATCAATACAGAATTAACATCCTTGTAAAAGTATGAGTTATAATAACTTTATGGTACTCAGTGCACATCAAGATGCTTACGGCCAAGCGATGTTGGATCATCTTGAAGGGAAAACGGGTTTTGAAATCGTTGAACGCGATGATAAATGGATTGGTATGTCATTGGGTCCACCAGCCTATTTTACTGAGTATGAAGCTTGGCCAAAGATACAACAAGAAGCTATTGAGTATGCAGGAAATAAGGTTCTTGACATAGGGTGTGGCGCGGGGCGACATTCATTATTTCTCCAAAATCAAGGCAAGACTGTGTTGGGAATTGACATTTCTCCAAAAGCAATTGAAGTTTGTAAAAGAAGGGGGCTCAAGCGTGCAGAAATTGTATCGATCACAAGCCTTAACCCAAAATTTGGCATATATGGAACAATATTGATGCTTGGAAACAATTTTGGACTGATGGCAAACCGCAAGCGTGCAAGATGGCTCTTAAAACGTTTTCATAAATTTACTCCGCCAGATGGGTTAATCATTGCAGAAAGCCGCAACCCATTCGCAACGAATGACCCCGACCATTTAAGTTATCATAAAAAAAACACAAGTGCAGGAAAAATGGCGGGCCAAATTCGCATCAGAGTCAGATATAAATTATTGGTGACACCATGGTTTGAATATTTAATGGTTTCACAAGAAGAAATGGAAGATATTTTGCATGGAACAGGTTGGTCTGTAAAACGATTTATTGGTGATAAGAGTCCCATGTATGTCGCTATTATTGGAAAGGGATAGTGTTTTTGATCAACCCACGTTCAGTTTCAAGAAATAGTTTTACACTCAATCTGATCCCCACCAAGCCCCAAAAATCACTTTCTATCTTTTTGTGACTGTCTGCGTATCACGAGGCTTGGATCGTATTTCAGATTTAGTTCGGAAGGGTCTTCGCGCTACATCCCTGTTTTCTTCGCTAGATCCAAATCGTTGCTCTGCTTCTGGATCTAGGGAGCCACAGCTTTGCTCTGATAATCCAGCCGAATCTGGATGAAATCACCGCTGCCTCCCGTGAGCGCCGTGGGTCCTCCGGTGATCCATTCACCCGGGCTTGCTGATTCCGGCACCCACCTCTGGAACTCGAGTGCTCTGACTAGGGCTCGCGCTGCTGGCCCGTCGATCCGGTAGTAGCGAGAGTTGCCGTTGATATGTGAATAAGGCACGTTAACTCCGTCGATGAAGTTCGAATAAGTGTAGCCAACGAAGGCATTCGCCTGTGTTTGGTTCGCAGAGAAGGATGTGATGGTCTTCTCATCTTCGCTGAGCGTGGCACTGAACCTCGTGTCGGAAAAGTCTCCGCCATCCCAGATGTATGCGAGGAACAACCGAGAATCTTCGCTGTACACGCCAGCGCCGGACCAGAAGGTTGTCGCGACATTGCCCGCATAGGAGTGAGCTCCCGTAAACCCATCGTCTCGCCATATGGTCGCAGCCAGGTTAAATTTCATCCGCCCGCTGACTACAGCTCCGGGAGTGGGTGTCCACCAACCGGGCGTTCCTCCTCCTGTAATCGTGTCAATAAACTGGTCGACCAGGTCGCAGCTGCTAAGCAGTGCTACACCCATCACAAGTAGTCCGATGAGTAGAAATCCCTTACGCATTCAGTCCCCCTTCTTCGATACCCCGAACGCATTTGAATTTTCGCGCTCCCAGAATTCGAGAGCGTCTGCTAAATTTCATTTCACTAACGAAAAGCAGCCAATAAACTTGTAACCCTCCAAAAATATTCTGTGGAGGGTTACTGCGTAAAAAATTGAAGATACATGAAGAAACTTGAGCAGTCATAAACGATACATGACTGCCAGTTTCTTTGTATCACATGAACGGGTCAATCCACATGATCTTTGTCATATTTACCTGAAACCGATCGAGCCATAGCTTGGTTGATAGTGAACATATTGACGGAGGGTCGTGTCGCAAAGAATTGGTTTGAGTCAAAATGAGTCAGATTTTCGCGCAGCTAAAAGCCCATTTTAGGGCGTTGTTGCAAATGGATGAGACTAACTACACCACTTATTGAAGATCGTGTACTTCTGCCCCTAACTTCGATATTTCCAAGTACCTGAGATACGATCGAAGACAATTTAGTATTCTCTTTTAAATGTCTCAAAATTTATTTATGGGAGAAGGATCCCTTTGCCGGACTGATGTCACTTAACCCTGCAAAGTCGGACATTGCGGCCCAATACCCGGATGCATGTAATAGCTGGAGCATCCAGGTATAATTGCCGAAAATAGCAATTGTAACCAGTACGGTGTTTTGGCAGTTATCGTGGCCCTGTAAGGCCACAAAATCATGCCTGGGGATCTTCCCACGCCTCATACACAGTCACCCCTCCGACAAAGAATTGTTCTAAGCACTCAATCAACTTAAATCCAGTGACTCAGGGTTAGAATCTCGAAAGGGTTTTCATGAGGCAGGTTTTCCAAACGTTTCGCTACGCAATCTTCACAGGCTTATTGACCTTAGCATTATTTTTCGCACCGTTCGACCTCATCTCCACCGCACAGTCCAGCGTTGACCAGCAAGTTCAAAATATGGCTTCGGCTCTGAACGAGAATCAAAATCGAGTGCTGGGCGATGCTGAAATCCTCACCGCCATTCAGTTATGGATTCTGGGCGAAGCCATGTCCGATGGTGAAATTATTTCTGATGAATCCATCCTCAGCCTGGTCCAACTGTGGATCACGGGTGAGACCATTTCTAGGCCTCCTCTCATGGGGGATGATGTCGGTGAAGCGACCTCTGCCTGCACAGAAGCCGCAGGCACCTTCATCACTAAGTGGGGCGGAGAGGTCAAGGCCGATGGGCATATCTATTCCCCCAAGCTCGCTGGCCAATTTCATGGACCCGAAGGCGTGGCGGTGGACAGCGGAGGCAATGTTTACGTCGCTGATACATTTAACCACCGCATCCAGAAGTTCACTTCTACGGGCACCTTCATCACACTATGGGGCCAAAAAGGCACCCTGGCTGGCCGATTCGATAGCCCCGGTGCCGTGGCAGTAGACAGCAGGGACAATGTTTACGTCGTTGATTTCAACAACTACCGCATCCAGAAGTTCACTTCCACGGGCACCTTCATCACTCAGTGGGGCAGCGAAGGCACTGACTATGATCAGTTCTCTCACCCCTCTGGCGTGGCAGTAGACAGCGAGGACAATGTTTACGTCGTTGATTTCAACATCAATCGCATCCAGAAGTTCGATTCCACAGGCACCTTCATCACTCAGTGGGGCAGATTCACCATCAGCGGTGACGATGGGGGGTTCTATAGACCCAATGCCGTGGCGGTAGACAGCGGGGACAATGTTTACGTCTCTGATCTAAACAACGACCGCATCCAGAAGTTCGATTCCACGGGCACCTTCATCACCAAGTGGGGTAGTGAAGGCAGCGACGATGGGCAGTTCTTTGGGGCAAGTGACGTGGCAGTGGACAGCAGGGGCAATGTTTACGTCATTGATGGAGGAAACAAACGTATCCAGAAGTTCGATTCCACAGGCACCTTCCTCACCCAATGGGATGTTAGTGACATCGAAGATGGGCTATTCTTTAATCTTGCTGGAATGGCGGTGGACAGCGGAGGCAATATTTACGTCTCTGATTCATGGAACAACCGCATCCAGAAGTTCTGCGGGGGGAACTGATTCAGGAGTCCTAGGCATTAGAACTTTCATCGTTGGTCAACCAACATTATAGGATTGAAACGTAGGCCGAGGTTATGTAACTCGGCCTACGTTATATTTCTCATGACAGAGTTGTTCTGAAAAGCCCTTAAACGCCCATTCTTTAGGCGATTTCCCGGTAGTGTCGCAAAAAATCCGTGAGCCACTTAAATTATCTCAATGAATTCATCCGAGCCCTTCAAATGGAGACACTATCAACCTGAGATCATCTTGCTGTGTGTTCGATGGTATTTGCGATATTCGTTGAGTTACAGAGACTTGGAAGAAATCATGCAGGAACGAGGTATGCAGGTCGACCATTCGACACTCAATCGTTGGGTGCTTAAGTATTCACCTGAATTAGACAAACGCACCCGACGTTATTTGCGACCAGCCAGGGGATCATATTGGATTGATGAGACTTACATCAAGGTCAAAGGGAAATGGAAGTATTTGTATCGAGCTGTAGATCCAACTGGACAATCCATCGATTTTATGCTCAGTGCCAAACGGGATGCTCGTGCAGCCAAACGTTTCTTTCGTAAAGTGATCCAAGCACCTCACGCTGCGCCACCCTATGCCATGACTGTTGACAAAAATCCAGCCTATCCAGCAGCTTTTGAGCAAGTCCGATCTGAGGGTATTATTTCCAAGTGTTGCAAGCTCAGGCAGATCAGATACCTCAACAACATTGTTGAACAAGATCATCGTTTCATCAAACGGGTGGTCAACCCTGGAATGGGCTTTGGCTCCTTCTGGACTGCTAAAAACACGCTGGCTGGCTTTGAAGCCATGAACATGATTCGCAAAGGGCAAGTGCGTGGTGTGCCTAAAGGCGACATTCTTGGTCAGGCTAGGTTTGTCTCAAGCGTCTTCGGATTGGCCTAACAATGGGCTTTTAGCTGAGGGTAAAACTGTCTCGATTCTACCCCAACCAATTCTTTGCGACACAACCGACTACCAGGCTCTATGAACAGGGTTTTGACCTTCAACCGTTTGAGCCATTCACGTACCAGTCTGGCACAAAACTCAGATCCATTGTCAGATCGTATATGGGCTGGAGGACCACGACGGACAAACAATTCTGACAAGGTTTCCAGCACATTCTGGGCATTGAGTTTCCGCTCTGTAGTGATGGTCAAACATTCCCGTGAATACTCATCCACCACCGTGAGCATCTTAAAGGCCTTTCCATTCCAGGTGCGATCCTGCACAAAATCATAGGCCCACACATGGTTGGCATATTCTGGTCGCAAACGGATACAGGATCCGTCATTGAGCCACAGGCGTCTTCTTTTAGGTTGTTTTTGCGGGACTTTAAGCCCCTCCCGTCGCCAGATACGCTCCACCCGCTTGAAGTTGACCTGCCATCCCTGGTGCCTCAGCATGGCGGTGATGCGTCGGTATCCATACCTGCCATACTCGCTGGCCAAAGTGATAATGTCTCGGGTCAGTGCATCTTCATCCTTGCGTGGATGTGGCACATAACGTTGTACAGAAAGATGTTGATTCAGCACTTGGCAAGCTCGACGCTGTGAAATGTCTGGTTGCAGGCACACTTTCTTTACACAGGCTCGACGACGTTGGGGGCTTAGAAGTTTCCCTTGGCTGCTTCCTGTAAGATGACCTTGTCTAAACTCAGATCTGATACTGCTTTGCGCAACCTGAGGTTTTCCTGCTCCAGCGCCTTGAGACGTTTCATCTGTGAGACCTTCATCCCGCCATATTCTCTGCGCCAGCGGTAGTAGGTCTGCTCATGAATGCCTAAGATTTTGACCACTTCAGCTATAGTCATTCCTTCAGCTTGCATCACATCTGCTTCCCGCAGCTTGTTGATGATGTCTTCTGGTCGGTATTTCTTCTTTGCCATGCTCTGCCTCCTTGAATTATGATCCTATTTCTAAAATTGAACCTATTCAATGGGGGCAGGTCACTCCCCATATTTGATTAGTAGGAGATATAATTGGTTGAAAAACCCTACGAATTATCCTTTTTGTAAGGGTTCCAATGTTTCAGAATCCAAGTATGGAACAGCTAATGCCGACTTTGCAGTGTTAGCTGACACTGCACTCAAATCCGTAGCCCTATCTTAAGTATCCTAAAGTGCCATTTTGGGACGTTAGACCTAACATAGAAAGCCTCAATGTATACACCAAGAGAAGTGCTTAGTCGTCATTAAGCGTAATAATGGGCGAATTAGGAAACCAGAACAGTTTTTGACTCTTAAATCGGATAAGTGGTAAAATTGGTCTGATATCTGAAGGATTGTTATGAGACCTTCGAACTGTTTTTGCTTATTGAGATTGAAAGATACACAAAAGAAACATTCAATAGAGTAAGAACCAGTAAAAAATTCACAACAAAATATCTTCTGATTGAGGGTGGTGATTCACATTGGGAATTTATGTGATGAAGCGCATCATTCAACTGGTCGTGATGCTTTTTCTTATCATCAGCCTGACATTTTTTCTTCTTTATTTAACGGGTGACCCAACTTCTGCACTCATTGGATTGGATGTGTCTCCCGAAGATGTGACCGAAATGCGTCGAATTCTCGGTTTTGATCGTCCACTTTATATTCAATATTTTGAGTTTGTTGGCAAGGTGGTTACCGAAGGCTCTTTCGGTGAATCTTTTCGTCATCATCAAGAAGCCAGCCATCTTGTGCTGGAGCGATTGCCAGCCACATTGGAATTAACATTCGCAGCAATGTTTTTTGCTATTTTAGTGGGTGTGCCCACAGGCATTTTGGCGGCCAACTTTCGCAACTCCTGGATTGATTCAGGGGTGATGGGATTATCTTTATTGGGACAGGCTGTTCCTCAGTTTTGGCTTGGAATCTTATTGATTCTTTTGGTTGGCGTTCAGCTAAGGTGGCTGCCGATTTCTGGACGTGGAGACTGGGAACAACTCATCATGCCGGCCATTGCCACGGGTACATTTTCTCTGGCATACATTGCCCGCATAACTCGTTCGGTGATGTTGGAACAACTGTCTCAGGATTACATTCGCACCGCCCAAGCCAAGGGGCAGACCCATCCTAAAGTGCTTTATTTCCATGCGTTGAGAAATGCGGCCATCCCCATTGTGACGCTGGTTGGCTTACAGTTTGGATTTCTTCTGGGGGGTGCGGTGATTATCGAGCAGGTATTCGCCTGGCCAGGGGTAGGTCGATTTGTGTTACAAGCGGTGTTTAATAGGGATTTTCCGGTGGTTCAGGCCACTGTATTTTTTGTGGCGTTTTCGTTCGGTATCATCAATTTTTTGACCGATATGCTCTATGCCGCCATTGACCCAAGAATTCGATACTCATGATCAAATTTAAGAAACCTGGAAAACTGAAACGCTTTATCAACCGTCTTTCGCCAAGCGCGATGATTGGAATTATTATTCTAATTGTCGTTGTGGTGGGTGCCGGATTTGCAGATCAACTTGCCCCTCATGATCCGATGAAAAACCGACTGATTCAAAAGCTCAGACCACCCGTCGGAGAAAAAGCTTTGGAGGGGTATTACCTGGGCACCGACCATTTGGGTCGAGATATTTTTTCACGCCTGCTGGTTGGTGGTCAACCATCGCTTTACATTCCATTTTTCGCCATGCTGATTTCTCTGGTATTGGGTGTGACCATTGGCGTGACTGCGGGTTTGAGCAAGGGCTGGGTGGATGATCTTTTAATGCGCTTAACTGATATTCAGCTATCCATTCCGCTAATTCTTATTATCATTGCAGTGATTGCTGCTTTGGGTAGAACCAATATTTTCACTTTGATTTTGGTGTTGGGCACCACTGGATGGGTGTCTTATTCACGTTTGGTGCGCGGTGAAGTGCTGACTTTGCGCGAACGTGAGTTTATTTTGGCTGCCAAAGGCCAAGGAGCCAATCTACTTCGCATTATGGTTCATCATGTGCTGCCCAATATTGGACCCACCGTCATTGTCATTTCAACGTTTCAACTGGCCCAGCTTGTTTTGATTGAAGCAGCACTCTCTTTTATCGGTTTGGGAATTCCCCCTAGCACACCTAGTTGGGGCGGGATGTTATCTGAGGGCCGTAATCATGTGTTTACATCGTGGTGGTATGCCACTTTTCCTGGTATCGCCATCACCCTTTATGTGCTTGGCATTAACCTCGTCGGGGATTGGCTGCGCGATGTGCTTGACCCACGTTTGCGCGGCACGCTCTAAAAAGGAGGTGCTTATTTTATAGAGTGACTTTTCGTTCCAGCGGCCCACAAAATGGGTCAATCATTAAATTTTCTAGCTGTGTCTAGAATCACTCATAATGCCCCGACGAAACGAAAGATCAAATGACCGTATTTAGGAAAACCAACAATGGCCGGCGGTCGCCATGAAAATTATTAGGAGGAAAACTTTGCAAAAAATTAATCGACGTGAGTTTTTGCGTCGCACAGGCGCAACCGGTTTAGGCGCGACAGCTTTCAGCCTGTCGCTGGGTTCCATGTCGGAATTCCTCTACGCACAAGATTCGGACACGCTCATCATGCTTCAGGGGGCGGACACCAGCACCATGGACCCCAATGCACATTTGGAACGTGTTTCTAACATTATTCTGACCAACATGTATGACTCTCTTGTGGCCCGTGCCGCAGATGGGTCAATCCAACCATCATTGTCAACAGAGTGGGATTTCGAAGATGATCTCAACACCGTCTTCACATTGAGACAGGGTGTCACCTTCCATAACGGTGAGGCTTTTAATGCGGATGATGTAAAAGTTTCGTTAGACCGAATATTGTTTGATGATGATTTTGCTTCTCCACAACGAAGCGATGTATCAGCAATTACCAGTGTGGAAGTTGTGGATGAATTCACCGTTCGAATTAGCACTGAATCACCTTTCCCATTGCTGCTGGCAAGATTGTCTGAGGTTGAAATTGTGCCTTCAGGCTTTTTGGCAGAAAATGGCGCTGATGAATTGAATGTCAATGCTATCGGTACCGGTCCGTATGAGTTGGTTGAGTGGGTACGTGATAGCCGAGTGGTGATGAAACGAAACGAAAACTACTGGGGCGATCCGGCATCTATTTCAAACGTGATCATCCGGGCCGTGCCCGAAGCCACCACACGTGTGGCTGAATTGTTGGCTGGGAATGCTGATGTAATCACCAATATGCCAGCAGACCAGGTGCCTGCCGTGGATGGTGGCGGGGACACGCGTGTATTTGCTGCGCCGTCCAATCGCATGATTGCCGCTTATTACAATCCGGCAGATGACGAAAGCCCAATCAATAATGTTCTGGTTCGGCAAGCACTTAATCTGGCTGTGGATCAAGAAGCCATTGCTGAGTTTGTACTTGAAGGTTTTGGCACACCGATTGCGACCATCTTTACACCGTTTGATTTTGGCTTCAATCCCAACGTAGAAGCATTCCCTTATGACCCAGATGGTGCCAGAGATTTATTGGCTCAGGCAGGATTCCCTGATGGTTTCAGCACCACGATGGTGTCCACAGGCCAGGGTGAATTTTTGAACGACCGTGCTTTGGCAGAAGCCATCGTAGGGTTCCTGGATGATGTTGGTGTAACTGTAGAGTTGCAGTTCCGAGAATTTCAGAGCTATGTGGATCAGATTCTCAACCGAACCATTCCTGAAGAAATCTGGTTGATCGACTTTGGTTCTGGCGCTTTTGATGCTGATGCCAATGCATCGTTCTTCGTTCGCACTGGGGCGCTTGCTTCTTACTTCAGTTTCCCAGAAGCAGATGAATTAATTGATGCAGCGCGAGCCACGACAGATCCTGTCGTGCGTGAAGCCGCCTATTTCCGCATGCAGGAAATTATCAAGGAAGATCCGATTGCCATCTACTCACACTTTCAACGCAACTTATTCGGTTTAAGTGGCCGTACCAACTGGGAAGGTCGTGCTGATGAGCAGGTTCGTGTTCAGGAGATGAACTTCTAATGACGTTTTCGATTGCAGGTAGAGACCCGGAAACAGGTATGCTCGGTGTGGCGGTGTGTACCGCCGTGCCAGGTGTCGGCAGCTTGTGTCCCTTTGTGAAAGCAGGTGTGGGAGCCATTGCCACTCAGTCATTTGTTAATCCCTATTTAGGCATTGACGGATTAAAACTGCTAGAGCAGGGCATGAGTGCCGAAGACGTCTTGGAAAAACTGATCTCAGAAGACCCAGGCGCACCTGTGCGTCAGTTGGGGATTGTGGACAGCCAGGGTCGATCTGCTGCTTTTACAGGTGACGATTGTGTCACATGGGCCGGTCATCAGACCGGCCCAAACTTTTCAGCTCAGGCGAACATGATTGTGGATGAAACCACCGTACCCGCTTTGGCCGAAGGGTTTATGGCGAGCGAAGGTAAATCATTGCCGGAACGCCTGATTGACGCTTTGGCTGCCGGAGATGCCACAGGCGGAGATTACAGAGGGCGACAATCTGTTGCTCTAAAAGTGTTTTCTACCGAAGGTTATCCCTATTGTGAACTTCGTGTAGACGAACACAAAGACCCTGTTGCTGAACTGAAACGAGTCTACGCTGTAGCTCAACAGCAACTGCTGCCGTTTGTGAGCGCATTACCTACGCGTAACAATCCACTAGGGTTGGCGCCATCTGATGATGAGGACATTGTTGGTGTGCTTAGAAAGAAAGTTTCAGAACGTTGACATCACAAATTAAACAAACCCCTTGAACAATGAAGGCTTTCAATTCAAGGGGTTTGTGCTTTTTTGGTGATCGTTTCTGAAAAACCCACTTTGTCCAAAATTTCGGTGTATCTCGAATCTGACCACACTTCCTTCGCGCTAGGATTAACCCTGTAATCCCATAACAATGCATCCCGTTGTTCAATTGCTTTTTTGAGCCACTTCATGCCTTGTTGATGTTCACCAAGCAATGGGTAGATAAAGGCAAAATAAGTTGGAGAGATATACTCTTGTTGAGATTTTTCCAGAAGGTAGTCTAAAATATTTTGTAATGCAGTGACATCACCCGTTTTGTGTTTTAGATAAGCCATGCTCAGATCAAGCATTGGATTCCACTTTCCTGGCAACGCCTGCTCCTTTTCAAATTCTTTTAACGCATCTTCATATCTTGATTCATGTAAATACACTACCCCAAGAGCTAGATGCGCCATGAAAAAACTTGAACTCATTTCAATGAGTCTTTCATAGACCTGAATCGCTTTGTCATTTTGGCCTGCATAGAAATAGGCTCGTCCCAGATCGAAATTAGTACGTAGGTGAAGTGGATCAAACTTATAGGCTATTTCCTTTTCGGCAATGGCCTCATCAAAACGACCCATGAATGTCAGTAGATTCCCGTATAGATTGTGGGGGATACAAGCATTGGGGTTCAGTGATATTGCCGTTCTTAATTCACTCTCAGCACTTGGCCAATTCCACTCATGCATTTTAAGAAAGCCTTGTGCTGCATGGGCTTCGGAGAGTGCATCATCAATTTCAAGGGCTTTTTGAACCGCCTCATTGGCTTTTGAAAAGCCTTCCTCTGGTGTTAATAGGCCAAACTCCACGAGTATACCGTAGGAGAAAGCCAATCTTGCATAAGCTAAAGCATAGTTGGGGTCATGTTCAATGGCTTGGTTGAAGTATTGAATGGACGCTTCAAAGCCTTCTTTTGTAAATTTATCCCAATGGAAGCGGCCTAGCAAGAATAAATTATAGGCTTCAGGGTTTTCAGTGGTGGTTTGTTTGATACGCTGCTCTTCAAGCGGCGAAACCCAAACTTTCAGCGCTTTTGCAATTTCTTGAGCCACATCGTTTTGTATCTCAAAAATATCGGTTATCTCTCGATCAAAAGTTTCCGCCCAAATATGAGCATCAGTTTTTGCGTTGATAAGCTGTGCGACCACCCGTACTTGCTTTTCCGTTCGTCGAACACTTCCTTCGAGGATGGTGGCAACGCCAAGCTCTTTGCCAATTTCCAGTAAACTTTTATTCGTGTTCTTATATTGCATGCTGGAAGTGCGTGAGATAACCTTTAGGTTTCCAAGCTTTGAAAGTTGAGTGAGCGTATCTTCCATAATACCATCGGTAAAGTGATCATAGTCATCTAGCTCTGAATCCATATTAACAAAAGGCAGTACTGCGATAGATTTAATTGCTGGCGTCACAAAAGAAGATTCAGACTGCGCGGCCTTGTCTGATATCGGATAAGTTTGCTGCAACGCTGAGACTTCACCCTGTTGAATCTGTTCAAACAAGGTCTTTGTTTCTATGGAGGGTTGCACTCGGAGTTCTTCCAAAGTATCTGAACAATTCTGATAAACCTGCGATACCTTGCTTTGCTCTCCCACCCGCCAGTAATAGATCATCAGGCTTCGATAGTTGGTTTCACGATAGCTGTCTATAGAGATGGCTTGCTGGCACCTTTCAATGGCGTTTTCATAATCACCCAGGCGGGCATGGCAGTCAGCCGATCGGGCCAGAACATTCAGCAGTTCATTTCGCCATCGCTCTCTGGGATCAAGCGACCATTCTTCATAGAGATTTTCTATTAAGTAGTCTCCCTGATAGAGGTCAATCGCCTGTTGATAGGTGTTCAGAGCTTCGGCCCAATTTTCATATACTTCTGATGATTTTGCAGTCGTTGCAAGTTGTTCAAATGCTTCAACGTCAATCCAGCAGTCAGCTTCTTTGCTAAAGCAATAGCCCTGGCCAAGGCGCAGGATGAATTGAGATTCAGTTTTTTTCTTAAGATGAGGTTCCAGAACAGCGCGTAACTCGCTGACCCTTCTTTGTAAATTGACGGTTGCTTTGCTGGGATCAAGATCGTCAAATAGCGCTTCAATCAATTGATCGTGTGTATAAACTTGACCACGTTCAACGAGAAGCACTTTCAACAGAGCTTGGACTTTTGGTTGAGGCCAAGCATTCTTATCTAGAAGTTCATCATGTCTCCAGATTTCAAAATGCCCCAAAAGCTTAATGCTTAGAGCGAAATCTTCTGCCATTCCTCCGAGGCCTCCTTAACAAGTCTTTCGCCAACCAATCTCAAACAATTGCTTTTGTTCATTTTACCAGAATTAGGTCTGAAAGAATGTTTACAAGGCACATCACATCAATTTCAGGAAAAAAAAAGGAAGTCCTCCAAGTACACAGGAAACATCTTGCAACAGGAGGTCGCAGACCAAGAACAAAATGAATCCATTTGAAAAGGAGCAAAAAATGAAACACTCCAATTTTTCTTTAAAGAAGTTGATCATGATCGCAGTTTTGGTCACAGTAACAGCAATGCAGATTGTTTCGCCAAGCGGTGTGATGGCGAATGTGTATTCGAACAATACTCAGCCAGCAGGAACGATTTACTGGTCTACTGTCAGCGAAA
Organism: Candidatus Fraserbacteria bacterium; assembly: GCA_029262795.1. Lineage (GTDB taxonomy): Bacteria > Bipolaricaulota > Bipolaricaulia > RBG-16-55-9 > JAJCYT01 > JAJCYT01. The sequence continues at coordinate 3,599 of JAJCYT010000039.1, read as the reverse complement.
TTTTCAGGGCAAACAGTGATGGCTCTAACACAACAACCCTCATTGAGGGGCTGTCCAGTGTCTGGGGTATTGCCACAGATCTGGATGGTGGCAAAATCTATTGGGCGGATTCGGGCACAGGAAAAATCCAACGGGCAAATCTGGATGGCTCACAGGTTGAAGATGTGGTCGTGGGACTTGCGAAACCATTTGGTCTGGCTCTGGATGTGGAGGCAGGAAAAGTGTATTGGACCAATTCAACCTTCCTGGCCAGACGTGGAGTGGCACTCAATCGCAACGAACCCAGAAAAGTTGGCAAAATCCAGCGTGCAAATCTTGATGGAACCGAGGTTGAAGACCTAGCCACAGAGCGCGGTCAACCCTCTGCCATTGCATTAGACACTCAAGCTGGAAGAATGTATTGGGCTGAATTTACAGCACCCGGCAAAGTGATCAGTGCAAACCTGGATGGTACTGAAAGAAAAACAGTTGCCAATCGAGTCGGGTGGGCCCTTGGCGTTGCTGTTGACTCTGAAAATGGCAAAGTGTATTGGGCCTCAAACTTTACCAGAATTGAAAGATCGAATCTGGATGGCACTGAAAGGGAATTTGTGATTGATAAAGGCTCAGGAACCGGATTGGCCGCTCTAGTGAATTTAGATGTTGCCGGCAACAAAATATATTTTGCCCACCTTGGTCCGGACAGCAACAATGACTTGACCGTTTGGAGCATTCAAAAGGCAAACTTAGATGGCTCACAATCCAGAACAATAGTACCCAATCCTGGCCCAGTTAGCGGTATGGCATTAGGTTTATAAATTCGGCCAATTAGATTGTCTTACATAAAAGGACCTCCTTGAAGCAAACAAAATCAAGGAGGTCCTTTTTCACCATACTGAGAAATTATAAAATCATTCTGAATTTGATTAATTCTTACTGATTCGTCTACAATGAGAGCGCTTTTCAAGGAGGCAGCGATGAAAACTTTTAAAAAAAATATAGAAGTTGACAACAGTTTCTCTCGGCGCTCATTTTTGCGCCGCACTGCGCTTACTGGACTGGGTTTAGCAACGATAAGCCCTATTGCAGGCTTGAATAGCGTTCTGGGTCAAACTATATCACCTTTAGTCATCGTCATTGGTTCAGATCCACCGACGATGGACCCACATAAAAATGGGTCAGGATATTCGGCCACAAGTTTGTTTTCCAATATCTATGAAGGTTTGGTTGAACGAGATGCAGAAGGTCAAATTATACCAAAACTGGCCACAGAATGGGTTTTTGAAGATGACTTGAATACTGTTTTTACCTTGAGAGAAGGGGTCACTTTCCATAACGGAGAGTCTTTTGATGCCAATACCGCTAAAGCCAATCTAGAGCGTGCGCGTATGGATGAAATGTTAAATCTGGGCCTTAACCCACTCATTAAACCAATTGCCAATGTAGAAGTGCTTGAAGAGTTTAAGATTCGGATCAGCACAGCGGTCCCCGTGCCTCTATTGCTGGCATTGTTGACTTCATTTGAAATGCTCTCTCCTGAGTTTTTTGAAAACAGTGATGATTTTGATTTGAATCGTATGGCGGTGGGTACCGGCCCCTATGAGTTGGTGGAGTTTGTGCCGGACAGTCATATCGAGATCAAACGCTTTGATGGTTACTGGGGAGAGGCTCCGTCTATTGAAAGTGCCCTTGTTCGAGAAGCCGGACCTGCTGCCCGTCTTGCAGAGTTGCTCGTGGGGAATGCAGACATCTTGGCAAATTTTCTTCCTAATCAAATTCCAACCGTTGAAAATGACGAAAATACCAGCATTTTAACCACGTCTGGAAATAACTTCATCAGTAGTTATTTTAATCTGGTTGATCCTGAGAGTCCTTTGCAAAATGCTGCAGTACGCCAGGCTTTAAACTTGGCGGTTGACATGGATGCCATCGTCGAATTTGTTTGGGGAGGATTGGGTGAGCCAATTGCCACCTTGGTGCCACCGCTTAATTTTGGTTTCAACCCAGACGTAGAGCCCTTTGGGTTCGACCCTGATGAAGCTCGAAGACTGCTGGATCAAGCTGGATATCCTGAAGGGTTTTCCACAACCATGGTGACAATTAAAGGATTTCAACCGATCGCTGAAGCCATAGTCGGTTTCTTAGCTGAAGTGAATGTTAGTGTTGATCTCGAAATTCGTGATTTTGGCCTGCTGGTTCAACAACTCTTCTCCTTCATGATTCCTGAAGAGATGTTCCTCTTTGACAGCGCTAGCCCTGAGTTCGATGCAGCAACGATTTTTAACGGTGCGATTAACCTATTGAATCTCAATCTGCTACTTTCAGAAGATAATCGAACTGAACTCCGTCAACTTATCAATTCAGCAAACTCAACCACCGATCCGACAGTGCGCCAAACGGCATTCGCCCGCCTTCAAGAAATTCTCAAAGATGAACCGCTTGCCGTATACGGCTTCTCACAAAAAATTGCATTTGGCTTGTCCGAAAGAGTCGATTGGTCAGGTCGGGTGGATGCATATATTAGAGTTTCTGAGATCGACATTAAGTTATCTCCCTAAACCCACTCAGGGCACTGTTTGTAAAATCGATGGGCTAAGTTTACACAAGGGTGTTTTGTAAACTTGTCCAAATCACTGGTCACAAGAGATACTTGAGAACAATATTTTGATCTAAGCACAAAATTAAGAAGGAGAAACTATTGAGTTTTAGTACAAGAGCCTCCTAAAAGTTACGCCTCGAAAAGCAGACATAAATCCATTGGGGTATCTAACTCCTGCTGATTTTACGTACGTTAAGAATTATAGGTAGATCAGGTTTGATTCACCTTCTCCATTCAATATCATGTGTCACATTCTCGCACAGAATGTGACAGCTTTCTTTTCGCCTTCTAAATTATCCCCATCTGATCACTTGCGCTTATATCTAAAATGTGACATACTGTCACTGTCATGACAAAAGCGAGACAATCCCCCAAACATGCCCGTGAGGATTTCCTGGATGGCAATGAACTTGGAAATCTTTTTCAGGCATGTGAAGACATTCACGAAAAACTTTTGGTTTGTTGCAGTGGGCAGTTGGGAATGCGTGTGGGCGAGATAGCGCATCTGCAAAAATCTTGGATTGATTTCCAAGATGATTTTATCCGTATCCCAAAGTCAATGGAGTGCACGTGCTTTGAGTGCAGAAAGAACACCAATACCTGGCAACCAAAAACTAAAGCTGGGGTGCGCTCAATTCCCTTCAAATATTTCCCTGTAACTCGTGAAGTTCTTAAGGGATTTTTCGGTGCGTATGATGCTGTGGGAGCTTCCCGGCGCACACACCAAAGACGACTCAAGACCATAGCCCAAAGAACGACACTAACCAAAAAGCTCTACACCCACGCACTTCGCTCTACTGCGGCCATGCAATTTGCCAACGCGGGGCTTTCAACCCAGGCGTTATGTGAAGTGATGGGTTGGGAAGACCTGCGAACAGCACAAGTGTATATCCGACGATCTGGGCGTACCGCAGCCAAAGAAATTGAAGAGCGTAAAGCTGAGTTCGTACTATGACCATGAAACCTATACGTCTTCACTGGCAGTTGATCGATCCCTCAACCAACAAAGCTCGATGGTACT
>JAJCYT010000038.1 GCA_029262795.1 Candidatus Fraserbacteria bacterium | reverse complement strand
CATCCCTTCGGCTTGCAAAACATCTGCTTCTCTGAGCTTGTTGATGATATCTTCTGGACGGTATTTCTTCTTTGGCATACTTTGCCTCCTTGGATTTGATCCTATTTCTTAAACTGGACCTTTTCCAGGGGGGAGGGTCAGCCTTCAAATACAAGCAAACTTAGTGTCAGTGGATTCCAGTCACGAGGCCAGAAGGGCTTGGTTGAATTCATGCAGACAATTTCATTGGCACATGGGTGTTTGCAACATTACCGCAAAAAGGAATTTGCTGACTAAATCCATTATGCTAAGCGCCTTATATTCAACATGTTTTAATAGCAACATTAAAACTTGAATTAGATTGTTAAAGCTATTTTGTCTAGTTTATTACATACGATCCACTCTAAAATCTACTAAAGTAATGTTCATAACATTTTTATAATGGATTAGGAGTGCTTCGATAAAGGTAAACCCGTTGTGAAACGGGGGCACAAAACTACGGGTCTTTTCGATACCGTTCAGGTTTCAAAGTGTGCTTGAAACGGTATCTTACAAAGACAGCCGAGTCGCCGAAAAGCCTCGCTTGAGGAGTTGAACATTTACGCTCAAGTTGGGGTTTTCTCTTTTCTGGACAATCTCAAATTGGGCTTTTTTCATGCCATAAATAGCGATTTATATCTATCAAAAAAATTTTCGTAAGCTGAGTGCTTCGAAAAGGTAAACCCGTTGTGAAGCGGGGGCACAAAACTACAGATCTTTTTGATTTGTTTTCAGAAACGGTCTCTTTGGCTACGGAAATCATTCATTGGCCAGAGCCTTTTTTCGCCTGAATCAAAGACCTTAAAGATGGCTGAGTTGCCGAAAAGCCTCGCTTGAGGAGTTGTCATGAATCACTCAAGTCGAGGTTTTCTCTTTTCAAGGGCAAACCGAAGCGGTCCGGCCTTCAAACAACATGAAGCTGTTGTTTCATGTTTTCAATCTTCAAACAGTTGGGGTTTTCTTTTGTTTTTCGTGATTTTCTTTGCCTCAGGCATGACTGGTCTGGCCCAGGAAAACACCGCCACCAGCGCCACTTGCGCGCCAAGCACCGTGCTCATTAACGAAACCACGGTGTGTACGGTGACTGTGACCAACCTGGACACCGCGGCCAATATCCCTTCTGGCAATGTGACCATCACCCCGAACCAGACAGGCACCCTGTCTGTGAATGTGTGTACAGGCGCGGGCAACACCCTCAATGGCGCCGGACAATGCTCCTTCAGCTACACGCCCACGGCGCTGGATGGCGGCTCTCATTCGTTTAACCTGGCGTATGTGTCCGACACCCCCGTGGCCTTTAACAACAGCAATGGGACCAACCAGGGGACACACACTGTGAATTTGAGAACCACCAGTACAGTGGTCGCTTGCCCTGCTTCTTTGAATGTGGGTCAAGTGGGCAGTTGCACCGTCACCGTGTCAGACACCAGCGGCGGCACGCCTTCCGCCCCACAAGGCACGCTCGGTTTGCTGACCACGGGGACAGGCACTTTTGGCACTTGTACGCTGGCGCCCTTTGGGTTGAGCGCGTCCAATTGTTCGGTGAACTATACGCCCACTGCTTCTGGCACACACACCGTCACTGCCACCTTTACCGCCAATGCCCCTCATGCCAATAGTACAGATGCCGTTGGGTCAATGGTCACTGTGGCAACTCGAACCACCTCGACCACGGTCAGTTGCACCACCCCGGTGGCGGTCAATGGTTCCGGATTGTGTACCGTCACGGTCACTGACATCGGCGCTGGGGCCACCTCCAACCCCACCGGCACGATTGCTTTGTCCGACAGCACCGCAGCCGCCACATTTGGCACCTGCACCCTGGCCCCTTCTGGCATTGACACGGCCACCTGCGCCGCCACCTACACGCCCACGGGCACCATTGGCATTCATAACATCACAGCGGCATTTACCCCCACCAGTGGGCACGCCGCCAGCAACAATAACCTGACACCCTTTGCCGTGAGCGTAACATTACGCGCCACCACGATTGCCGTGTCGGCCTGTTCCACCCCGTTATTTGTGAATCAGACAGGCACCTGCATGATCACGATCACGGACACCGCAAACGGCACCACGGCCAATCCCGCAGGCACCGTCACCTTGACGGACTCCACGGGCGATGCCACGTTTGGCGCGTGCGCCCTGGCCGTCTCGGGGACCGATGCAGCCACCTGCACGGTCAACGTGACCCCAACGGGAAGCCCAGTGGTGGTGCATAACATCACGGCGGCTTATGCGCCAGGCGGGGCGTCCGTCAATGTTCATGCCGCCAGCAATGACTTCACAGGCAATGCTGTCACGGTGAATTTGAGAACCACCACCACGGCGGTGTCGGCCTGTTCCACGCCGTTGTTTATCAACGAATCCGGCACCTGCATGGTCACGATCACCGATACGGCCATCGCCACGGCGTCGAACCCGGATGGTTCGGTGACGTTAACGGACAGCACGGGCGCGGCCACGTTTGGCGCCTGCGGCCTGGTGGCTTCGGGGGGGAATGCAGCCACCTGTACGGTCACCTACACCCCAACAGGCAGTGCGGGCGCACATACGGTCACCGCAAGTTATAGCCCCAGCGGCACGTCCACGGACGTTCATGCCGTCAGCACGGATGCGGTTGGCAGCGCCAGCACGGTGAATCTAAGAACCACGTCGGTGGCCGTCAGTTGTCCCGCCACGATGGGCGTGGACGACACTCAAACCTGCACGGTCACCATCAGCGATACCGCCACGGGCGCCACCTCCAACCCACAGGGCACGGTGGCCATGTCCGACAATGTGGGCGGTTCCACATTCAGCACGTGTACGTTGGCACCTGCCGGCGGGGCATCGTCCAGTTGCCCGGTGAACTTCACCCCAACGGCCACCGGCGCTCATACCGTCACCGCCACCTATACAGCCTCTGTACCTCACGCCAACGCTTCTGGCAACACGGCGGTTACCGTGAATCAGCGAACGACGACCACAGCGGTGTCTTGCACGGGGGCCGCATTCATCAACGAAGGCCTCACCTGTACGGCCACCGTGACCGATACGGTCACCACAGCAGATCCCACGGGGACGGTCAACTTTGGCATCACGTCCGGCCCGGGGACATTCAGCCCAGCGACCTCTTGTACGCTGGCGGTTGGAGCAGCCAACGATTCTGTTTCCACCTGTTCGGTTACCTATACGCCAAGTGCAGGGGCCGCGCGAACCGATTTAATCAACGCCGCTTATCCTGCCAGTGGTGGGTTTGCCGGCAGCAGTTCCACCGCGGATGCATCCATCACCGTGAGCTTGCGCACCACCACCACCAGCGTGACGTGTCCGGCCCTGAGTGAATCCACCCTCAGCACATGCACCGTGACCGTCAGCGACAGCGCCACGGGAACAACGTCAATCCCTGCAGGTTCTGTGACGATCACTTCTACGGGAACTGGCACCTTTGACCCAGTCAGTGGCACATGCACCCTGGGCGGCACGGGCTCTTGCACGGTGGACTATACACCTGGCGCCACATCGGCAGGCGTTCATACGTTTACCGCCACCTATACGGCCAGCGGCACCTCTGCCAATGTTCATGCTGGCAGCAACGATGTTGAGCCCTTTGTGGTCGCAGATGGTTTTGCAGTAACCACCACAGCCATCAGCAACTGTACGACGCCACTGAAAGTCAATCAGCCGGGCACTTGTGTCGTGACGGTCACGGACACCACCGGCGCCGCAAACCCTGAAGGCACCATTACCTGGAGTTCATCGGGCGCGGGCGGCTTTGGGCCTTGCACCCTGGTCAACACCGGGGCGGATGCTTCGACATGCACGGTGGATTACACACCCACGTCAGCCGCGGTGGCCTCCCACAACATTCGGGCCACCTATACGCCGGGCGCCGCCTCCATTGGCGTCCACGAAGCCAGCGCCGACAATACGGGGCAAAACATCACCGTCAACACCCGAACCACGTTGGTGGATGTGGTCTGCACCCCGGCTTCGCTGGTGATTGATCAACAAACTTCCTGTACCGCCACGGTGTCCGACATTGACCCTGCCGGCACAGGCGTGATTCCAACCGGCTCTGTAAGTTTTGACAACGGGGGCGACCCCGGCAGCTTTGGCGCTGCCAGTTGCACCCTCGATGCCGTGGGCCGCTGCACGGTCACCTATACCCCGGCAGCCGGAGAACAGGGCACCACCACGATCACGGCCACCTATCCCGTCAGCGCGGTTCACACCGCACAAACCGGAAATACGGACTTAACCGTTTCCTTGCGCATCACCAGCGTTTCCATTGGCAGTTGTGTCAACCAAATCGGTGGCACGGACGCCTTGCTGGTCAATGAAATCGGGTCCTGTTTGGTGACGATTTCCGATGACAGTCCCGGTCAAACCTCGGCTCCATCCATCGGCACAGTCAACCTGTCTTCGCAGGTGGGTGCCAACGTAACCCTAGGGGCTTGTGGCTCGATCACGACCACAGCATCCTCGTCCTCCTGCCGTTTCACCTATCAGCGAACGGCCATTCCAGGCTCGGACACCGCCGCCAGCGACACGGTCACGGCCTCGTTTGTGGCAACCACCACGCACGCCGCCAGCTCCGGCCAGATTGGCGTAGCGGTGGTGAAACGCAGTACGGAGTCCACCCTGAGTTGTAACAACACGACCACGTGTTTGTTGACCGTTATCGATACCTCTAACCCGGCCAGAGGTGTTGCACCAGCCATTTCAGGCGTGGCCATTGAACCTGTGGACACCACCCAATTGTGTACAGTGTCCGGCGGCACCTGTTCGTTCTCCACCACCACGTCCGGCATGTTTACCGTGGTCACCGCCCGATATACCGGAAACAGCGTGTACATTGAATCCTTCGGATCAGACACCATCCGCATTGACCCGCCCACCACGGGCGTGGTGGATGTGGAAGCTCTGATTCTGGGTGCCAATGAAACGTGTGTCGGTCTGGCAGCCACCTCATTGGTGCTGAACGGCGCGGCAGAAATCGTCGGCGTGCTGCCGGATGGGGTGATCACCGCCCTGTTTGGCGGGACCACCATTCCCGTTTCCGATATCGGAGCAGCCGTGATCTCTGGAGCCGCTCTGATTCTGGATGCTGCAGAACTGGCCGTGTGTTCCGACTTGGACGGCGATGGCATTCCCGATGAAATTGAACGCAGCCTGGGCCTGGACCCTCGCAACTTCGATACCGACGGCGACGGCGCAGACGATTTAGGCGAAATTGACGAAACCGGCGGCTTTATTGATCGCAGCTACGTGATCGGCGCCGCCACCTGTCCTAACCCCCTGTTTGCCGACAGCGACGGCGACCACATTGCAGACGGCAACGAAGGCGGCTTTTTCTCCACCAGTTTCTGCAACCCGGACAGCGACAGCGACGGCTTGACGGATGGCGAGGAAATCGGCGGTTCATTTATCGATGCCGAATTTGAAGGCGGCACACCTGCCAGCTTGGTGGGCCTCACCTTGCCATTTACCGACATTCGTGACAGAACCAATCCACTGATGGCTGATACCGATGGCGATGGCCTGATTGACAGCCTGGAATTCACCGAAGGCTGCGCCGGCCTCACCGACGGCTACGCCAACAGCGCCGACTCCGACGAGGATGGCTTGCCGGACGGCGAGGCTTCGGAGGCGTTGGCCGATCAAACCAGCTCCAACGCCAACGACGGAGAACTCAGCACGGACACCCTGCCCAGCATGTGTGATCCAGATTCTGATGACGATGGCCTGGGCGACGGCGTGGAAGTGGGCCTGGGGCTCGATCCCCGCGATTGGGATACCGATAACGATGGCCTCAGCGATACCGAGGAGATTAAAACTTACGGCACTGACCCCATGTCGCTCGACACGGACGGCGATGGCGCAGACGGCAACATCGCCGCACGCGCGCCAGCCACTGCGCCCATTTTGGGCGGTCACAGTGGCACAGGCGCTATCGTGTGTACGTCCGACTGCGAAGAAGCGCTCAGTGCGTCCATGCAGGGCACATTCATTGGAGATCCTTTAGACCAGACAGACCCGTTGCAAATAGACACCGATGGCGACGACATCAACGACGATGCCGAATTTGTGCCCGGTTGCAGCATGGGCAATGACGGCTATGCCAACAGCTTCGACTCCGATGCCGATGGCGCATCGGACGGCAAGGAATTTGCCTTCATGCCTGCCGGAGATGTTGCCGCTTCCAATGGCAATGACGGCGAACTCAACGACGACACGTTGGCCAGTATTTGTGATCCCGATTCCGATGGCGACGGGTTGTTGGACGGGGCCGAACTGGGCCTTGACATCCGCGACCTGAGTGACGGCCTGACTGGCGCCAAAGACTGGGACAGCGACAATGACGGCCTCAGCGATCAGGAAGAGTTGGAAACCTATTTCACCGACCCAAATCTGGCCGATACGGACGGCGACACCGCAGACGGTGTGATTGCCGCGCGTGTGCCCACCTTCACCGATCCGGCACATCCTGCCCTTACGGGCCACAGCGGTGCCGGCTCGATCAATTGTCTCTCCGATTGTGAAGAAGTCTTTAGTGGCACCACGTTGTTCAATCCCTTTGCGGCCGGCCCCTTTGGCAACCCGCTGGATGAAACCGATCCACTGCAACAGGACACCGATGGCGACAACATCAGGGACGACGTTGAGTTTAACCCTGGTTGTAATGATGGCCCCGGCGGCCCTGGCACGGGCACGGCCTTGTTCGACGGCTTTGCCAACAGCTTTGATTCTGATGCCGATGGACTCAGAGACTTTGAAGACGCGGTGGCCGATGTGTTCGATGGCGCGCCCGGTCGAAACATGGTGCCGGTGTCCAGAACCTGGCCCACCTTCCCGGAAACGCCTACCCCCGCCCCTGGCGACCCTGCTGGAAAAGTGCCTGGTGCAGATGGTGTGAACGATGGCGAAATCAACGACGATGCCATCACCGGCATCTGCGATGCGGATTCCGATGGCGATGGCCTCTCTGACGGCGAAGAAGTCCAAATTGGAACAGATCCTTATGATGTCGATTCGGATGATGATGGCCGCGACGACTCTGAATTCATTGGCGATGGCGGCATCACCAGCGATCCTCTGAATTTTGATACTGATGACGATGGTTTGGGCGATGGCGTGGAAGTGTTTTCGGCCAACACCACCAACCCCAGCAACGCCGACACCGACGGCGATGGCCTGTGTGATGGCGGGGCAACCACTCCAGCTTCAATCCAGTTTGGCCCGGCCCCTGGCCCAGGGGCCACCGCCACCGGCGGCGTGGATGGCGCAGGAAGCAACCCCTTGTGTTATACGGGCGTGGCCTCTCATCCCAACAACGGTCTGGCCTTCAGCAGTGGCGCTGGCGCGGTTGCACCCTCTGGATTTGGCGAAGATGTCAACGGCGATGGCGTGTTGGCTGGAAACGAAACCAACCCCAACGACTTTGACACCGATGATGATGCTGTGGGTGATGGCGCTGAAGTGCTGGCATACTTTGCCAATCGCCAGAATCGCATTCCCGGCACAGACCTGTTTGGGCGCACCATCAATGTGTTCTACCCTGAACAGGATTTGTTCGTCTGCATGAATCCACTCAACCCGGATTCGGATGGCGATGGCCTTAGCGATGGCGAAGAAGACATCAACCACGACGGCAACTTCGACTTCAATCCCGGGGACTTTGATCATCCGGGCACCGGCCCCATTCCCGGCCCCGCCCACGACAACCCCGAGGAAACCAACCCTTGCGATCCGGATTCGGACGATGATGGCCTGACCGATTTTCAAGAGCGCAACCAGCCCAACCTGCCAGCGGCGTTTCCGTTCAATCCGACCAACCCGCTGGACCATGACCATGACAACGACTATTTCTTCGACGGCTTTGAAGTCTTCTTCACCTGTCCGGCCGCGCCGCCAGTGACCAATCTGGACAACGATGCGGACGGCCAATTCGATGAAGATCCTTTTGATGGCATTGACAACGATTTGGATGGTCTGATTGATGAAGATCCACCTGAATTCATGATTTTCCACGTGGACTTCCTCGATCCCACCAACCGCGATAGTGATGGCGACAGTTGGATTGATGGCTTGGACCCAGGCGGCTTCGGCGGCCCATGCAACACGGCCCCAATTGTGATTGTACCACCGCTGTCCACCGTGGGCGCCACCGTGGATACGGACGGCGATGGTTTTTCGGATGATGATGAACGGGCTGCCCTGACCGATCCCAACGATCTCAACAGCCATCCAAATGCATTCTATGCTGATTTGGATTTGGACCTCGTCCCCGAGGATGACCGTATCTGGCTTGAGGATGTGGATGGCGACGGCGTCGCCGAATCGGCCGTGATCGACATCAACTCCGACATGTTGGTTGATGCCAGGGTAGACCTTATTCCTCAGCGTGATATCCAGATGGGCGATTTTGACGAAGATGGAGAGGCGGATGACGTGCGATATTCAGTCTTATACGCCTTTGCCAACTCCCGACCACTGCAACCCAGAATTCTGGCCATGGTTTACGATTTCAATGGCGATGGCCTGATTGATCGCGTCGAATTAAGTGTGCCTTAATTCTTCAAGGCCAGGAGAAACTTCATGACAAAGACGAGGTGAAATCTTTAATTTCGCCTCGTCTTCTCCTTCCATCAAAAAGTGGCACTAGGAAGTTAAAATACCACACCCGTGATTATGGCAAATCGGGTCAATCCGGATTTGCCAAAAGCCACGTTCATCGTGATCGAGGCAGGCGCAAACCTCAGGCTGACGTTGGTGACCAGACTGCCAAAAGTCAGACCAAAGATGGGGTCGCCCATGGCATCCGTGCCCACCTGTTGCCGGGTAAAGGTCACAGATTGGTTTGCAGAAAATGTCCCTTGGGTCAAACTCATCATCGCGGAAATGGACGACAAGCCAATGTCTTTGCTTAATGCCGCCCGCCCACTGACGCTGATTCGGGTGGGCCCCATGGTCTGGGTGCCGGCGATGCTGAGGTTGGCTGACGTCAGTTGAAACTGCTGATCCAAATTCAAATTGATGTTGATCAAATCCGACACGATGGCCACTGAAAGTCCGCTGGTTGCGCTCAAACTCGTTGCCGAAGCCGAGGACAGGGAAAAATTGGTGAACAGCGTGGCCATGTTAAAAATGCTGGTATTAAATCCTGAGCCAACCTGGACCCCCACGTTGGGCACAAAGTTTGCATTGGCCCCAAACTGAAGATCGCCAAAAGAAATACCACTGAGCGTAATGGTCTGAAAATCAAACGCCAACGGCACCAGTGGGTCGGCACAGGCCGGATTTACGCTGCCTGAGGCTGAAAATTTCTTCACACTGTTCGTTTGGCGCGTGGCACAAATACCCGTGGTGCTGGTGATGTTAATGCCACTGATCGTTTGTCCCGAAATAGTAATGATGTCCCCAAAGGCAAAGCTTTGGCTTTGGGGAGGATAAAATAGCGGGGCAAAATCCGCATTTGGATTAGGAAAATTCACATCTTCAAACATCGCAAGGTTATTGACCGTGATGCCTGCAATATTAAATGTGGTAGCAAAACGCTTTTTGACAAACAAAACCTCACCTGGAGGAATCACCACCACGTTAATCTGATTATTAACATCCAATACCGTTTCAAAAGGCACCGCAAACCAAATTTCAGGATGAATGGTCACCGCGCCCAAATTAAAAATGCCCTGTAAAATCAAGTGTTCAGGTCCGGCAATGCCGATGGCGGAATCAATTTTTGCCACCATGCCGCTCAGGGTAATGTTTAAGCTGAGAATAGACTCAATATCAAAGGCCAACAGGGTTCTTTCGCAGGGCGTGTTGAGCATAATTTCGTCAACAACGGTACAAGGAATGGGAAATGCAGCCACATCCAGGCGAGAACTGCCAGAGATTTGCGCTTGAACTGATAAAGACAACACAACCAAAACAGCGATAAATACTATCAATGAAACAAATGAACGACTCCCCCAAGAATGCATTTGTCCTCCATCCTCTTTTCAACATTCCCATACCCTGTGTTGCTCAAATGTCAGCAACTGAAAATAACGTCTGGTATGAAAATGCTACCCCACTTCGCACAAAGAGGCTCTTAATTTTGATCACAAGAACTTGAAAATAGATTCTTTAGAAAACTCTAGTCCCATGAACAAGTTCATTTTTTTTAAGAAATACTTTTTTATCTTGCCTAAGCTTTTGAAAGCACTCTCACTATTGTTGCTGCTCGCAACCCATTTAAATTGGTGATGAATCAACTTTAGGGTTGATAACAAATAAAGTTTTTTAAACGATATCCCTCCTAAAAAAGATGTTTTCTAGGTCACGTTTAATCCCCACATTGAGTAATATAGACGACAAATTGAAATCTGTCAATTTTTTAGCCTAGGATCCACCAGACACTTGAGGTTGCTTTAACTGCCAACACCTTGCCTTCGCTTTAGTAATTGGTCATTTTTCACAAGTTCCGCTAAGATTGACTCATCTATCGCTTAATTATAGGCGTCAAAAAAGGGCATTTGTGAGGTGTTTGGTGAAATTACAGAAAGTTTGGGGACAGTGCGGAACGCTGATTTTGGGAGGGATTTTGATGCTTTTTTGGGGATTGCAACCCCAGGTTTCAGCCCAGGGTTCAAATGAAATTACCGTTTGTGCTGCGGGATGTGATTTTACCAGCATCAATGAAGCCATTTCTTCAGCAAACAGTGGCGATCTGATTAATATTGGCAATGGCATTCTGCCCAGCGATGCCTTAATCATTGACAAAAGCCTCACCTTAAGAGGGCAGGGCATTAATGGCACTATTCTCAGGAACACTCAGCAACAGGAAACATTTCTACAAATTAACAATGCTGAGATCATTCAGGTGTTTATCGACAATCTCACCCTAGAGTCCGGTTGTGCGCAGCCCATCCCCAATTGCATTGGGGATGGTGTGACGATTCAAGGAAGGGCAATTCTAGCGATGGACGAAGTTCGAGTGCTCAATCACGGTGGCACAGGGGTACGAGTTGGGCAATCTGCTCAGGCAAGGGTGCTTAATTCTTCCATTTTCGGCAATGGCGGTGGTGTGGTCATCGAAGATCGAGGGCAGGTTGATCTTTCCTTTACCAGTTTGGATGGGAATTCACGCGGCATTGATGTGGATGGCACTTTACCTGCCCAATTGAATCTTTTAAACAGCAGCGTTTCCAATAATGGGACAGGTATCGGTGTCAGTGCAGATGAAACCAATAGCACTTTTCAATCTTCAATAACCCTCTTTAATGTCCAGGTAGGCAACAACGGCCAAGGGGGCTTTGTCGGGGGCGGAAATGTGTCTATAAAAAGTTCTTCATTGTTCCTAAATGGCGGCTCCGGCATCCAATTTTTGGGTTCAGGCTCGTTGGAACTATTCCAGAACAGAATTTTCTTAAATACAGATCATGGTGTCGATCTGAGTTGCCCTGGCAACGCATCCTGTGCACGCATCACCGAGAATGAAATTGTCCGAAACGGGCTGGTGGGACTCAATGCAGAACCTTCCATGTTGATTGAATGTCGAGACAATTTTATTCGAGACAATTCAACCGATTTTTCCAGCTTTGGCGTAGAGACACAATGCACTTAATGTATTCAAAGGGGTGTTGTTTCGTTAACAGATAAATGCAGACTGATTCACTGACGGGATGAACATAGTTGGTTGTGTCGGGCGCTGTTGCAAAAATTCGGGTTGTGTCGCAAAGAATTGGTTGGGGTAGAATCGAGACAGTTTTACCCTCAGCTAAAAGCCCATTGTTAGGCCAATCCGAAGACGCTTGAGACAAACCTAGCCTGACCAAGAATGTCGCCTTTAGGCACACCACGCACT
>JAJCYT010000037.1 GCA_029262795.1 Candidatus Fraserbacteria bacterium | reverse complement strand
AGTGCGTGGTGTGCCTAAAGGCGACATTCTTGGTCAGGCTAGGTTTGTCTCAAGCGTCTTCGGATTGGCCTAACAATGGGCTTTTAGCTGAGGGTAAAACTGTCTCGATTCTACCCCAACCAATTCTTTGCGACACAACCCTTTGAAGTCAGTCCTTGGTCGACCATAATCATCTCCTGTTTTAGACTATACATATGTATAGTATTCAGAAAGAAAAGTCAAGTGGAACTCGTTGGGGACTTCAGCCAAAAGCCTCTCTCTTGAATATATGTTACCGTGTATGATACTATATAAGTATGGGAAAGATAAAACGTGGCGGCTATCAACTTTTCACCTGGATCGGGGATCATCCACCGAAGCATGTGCATGTTTTGAAAGATGGAAAGTTAATCGTTAAGTGGGATTTAGAAAAAGGCGAAGAAATGGAAGGTGTCGCCAATAGCCAGATCAAGAGGATCATCAAAGAATTACAGAAAGAAGGATTGCTGTGAAAATGAAAAGCGTCAAGATCAACCAGCGCAAGAAGTGTTTTGAGATCGAACTAAGAAACGGCAAAGAATACACTTTCCCTCTATCCCGGCTCATGGAAGATGTTTCAAATAACAAAGTGGTTAAGGCATTTGTTGACCCTGAACTTGGCAACGAAGGGATTACATATTTTTTGGAAGATGGTACCGAATGTGGTCTTCATTTGGATTCAGTATTAGAAGTCAATGGGGATGCAGCACATCTGAAGAAAATTATGCTCTACAATATGACTCAGAAAGCAAAAGACTGTGTGAAAGAAAGCGGCTTGACAAAGCGAGAAATAGCAAGGCGATTGAACACTTCGCCAACGCAATTGTATCGAATCCTCGATCAAACCAATTACAAAAAGACGCTTGACCAAGTTTTGAAAGTGCTTTATGTCTGTGGAGCCAAAGTTGATTTCGTGGTGAAGTAATTTTGTTGTGACTCTAAACATCAGCGTATGAAAAAGCTGTAAATTAGGAAAGGTCCATTTGACCCCAAACTTCAAGTTGTTCTAAACTAAGTCTTCCACCTGAACCTATTAAGTGGGGCAGGTCAGTCTGCTCATGAATACCTAGGACTTTGACCACTTCTGCTACTGTCGTCCCTTCGGCTTGCAGCACATCTGCTTCTCTAAGCTTGTTGATGATGTCTTCTGGGCGATATTTCTTCTTTGGCATACTCTGCCTCCTTGGTGACCCGCACCCCAAAGGGTTGTTCTTAACAGATGAGCCACATACTCCCTGGGAGCCAAATTGCCCAAACTAGAATGCGGTCGCATTTCATTATACTCCCGACGCCACTTCTCGATCAAAAATTGAGCTTCCCATATATCCTTGAACCAATGCACGTTGAGGCATTTATCCCGTAGTTTGCCATTGAAGCTCTCTATGAAAGCATTTTCTACAGGGCGTCCTGGCGAAATGAAATCCAGCTTGATCCCCCGATGATATGCCCAGCTGTCAAAATGCTTGCAGGTGAATTCCGTGCCGTTGTCCAGAGTGATGATCTCAGGTTGACCAAATTGCGTAATGGCCTCATCCAATGCTCGTGTCACATCTTTTGAAGTCAGGCTTTTACCAACTTTGATGCAGACACTTTCTCGACTGAAATGGTCGATTGAAGTGAAGGCGCGAAATCGTCTGCCATCAGTCAGTTGATCTGCTACAAAATCCACGCTCCAGTGTTCTGCACGACGGGTGACAGGTAAAGGCTTGAGCCTGGTTTTGGCTGCATGTTTTCTGCGTCGTTTGGTACGCACCATCAGCCCTTCCTCCTTGTAGATCCGATACACTCGCTTATGATTGACGGGCCAACCTTCCCGCCTGAGCAAGATAAAAATACGACGATATCCATATCTAGGGCGTGAAAATGCCAACTCTTTTACCCGCATGCGCAATGCCCTGTCATCTGATGGGTGAGACTGATACCGACAGGTCGATCTGTTTAACTTCACTAGCCTGCACGCTCTACGCTCGCTAACGAAGAACTCTTCTGCGATCTCATCGACTAACTTACGCTTGCGTGCAGGCTTTACAGCTTTTTTTGCAGCACTTCTTGGAGAATCTGCTTGTCCAGACTCAAGTCTGCCACCAATTTCTTCAATTGTGTGTTTTCCCGCTCCAACTCCTTCAACCGTTGCAGCTCGCTTGGACTGAGTCCATCGTATTGTCGTCGCCAACGGTAGATGGTTTGCTCACAGACTCCATACTTGCGGGACAATTCCTTCACCGAGATCCCAGCCTCCGCCTGCTTGACCACATAGATAATCTCAGTTTCTGTAAATCTAGATGGTTTCATGGGTTTTTCCTCCCCTTCTTGGCCCAATTTTAACATCATTTTTTGGACCACTTTTGGGGGAACAGGTCACGACTTTGGATTTAAGGTCAATATTGTCTATGGCTCTAGGTTAGAAGAAAAGTAGAATATTAACCTAGAGCCATAGAATTCAATTATTACAAACGTTTTTGAGTTCTTCTCTTAAACTAGCTGTCCCTAAAAAAATGGCAAAGTCATTTTCATTATCCAAAAAAGAATTTTCTTGGCAATTAAGCTGACTTAAGCGTTGTAGAAAGTCTTCCTCTCTCGAAAGAGCAGGATCACTTGCTTCAATGCTAATTCTATGATTCTGAAAATTATTCTCAATTAACCCTATTTCATCTCCTGTATGCCATAGCCAAGAGATACCAATGCTTTCATCATTGCCCTGAATATCATTACCTTGAACGAGCCCTTCATGGAGTGTAATACCTGTAAACGAATTATTGATCAGTTGATTGTCAACAATTGATACACTAGTTGAGTTTCGATCAATGATTATTCCACTAGCCTTACGCTCTATAAGGTTGTTATTTAATCTAATATTATCTGAAAATGAGACAGATATTCCTACCCCATCACTGAAGCTTGCCTTCTCAGAATTTTCTATGCTGTTGTTAAAAATTGATACATCTCTAGCATTAGATATTTCTATGTTTGTTTTTGCTGAGCGGAGTACCGCACTAAGAACATTGTTATTTAAGGCGATTGATTCATCATCATTAATGCCACCGCCAAGGAGCTCAAAAAGAGGTGAAACATTATTAATAAGAAGGCTTTGCTCAATAATATTATCTTGAATAAGGATATTTAAATTGCCAGAAAGTGACACTTCAGCAATAGTATTTTCACCGCTTGAAAATATATTATTTGATATTATGCCAGTAAATGAACCTTGGACCTCTAAACCTCCTTCTATATCTAATTGCTCAATAAAGAGTGGTTGAACAACTCCAGTAGTTGCAAATATTGTAGAAAATGATGGTGCAAGTGAATCTCTATTGTTAAAAGAAACATTTCTTATTAGAGTATTTTCATGACTTTTACCTTGTAACCATACACCTTTCAAAATAATAAGGTTTTCTTCGTATTCACCTGGGGCAACTCGGATTAATGGTATCAATAGAGGATTATCCTCATCAAAATTTGACCAGCTTAAAAATGGACGTACAGGAGGAGCTTCCTCAATTGCTTTTTGAATACTGGTAAAGTTACATTCAGGCGGCCCATGTGGACATACATCTAGAACTATCGAAGCTTGAATAGGCACTCCAAAAAAATTAGCTTGCATGACTGGTTCAACTTGAAAGGAGGCAGCGATATCGCTGCCTCCTATAATAGTTATTAGAAGAGAAAAAACTGTAATTATTCTTACCAATATAATCACCTATTTCCTTGTCTTACTAACATGTTATCAGAGATTCTAAGCAAAATGTACTATTAGAACCTATAGTTGTAGGCAATGGTGCAATAACTACATTTGCTTGCTGATTAGGATCATCCTCAGAAGAGCCTTGATTGCTTCCTGTATCAATATCCCAGAGCTCACGATTACAGTTAATTGTGCCAAGTGCCTGTTTACAAGCAATTTTTCCTGCATCGTCCTGTATTTCCGCACACTTATTACTGTTTCCCACACATCTAAATTGAACAACCCCATTAACAATTCGCCAGAATATAATAGGTATCATACTATCTCTAATAGTGGGTACAGAAATGACAGCGCTTAAAGCAGCATCAGTATATTGAGCATTACTATTCGTAAATCCATATGTAATCAATCCTCGATCGCACCTAATGATTTCACAACTATTATATGTTGATAAAGTTTTCTTTGTAACTTCAATTGCATTTTCAACCCATAATGCCACATCAGAGGCTTGTTGAGAGTATGTAATGGGGTCAGCACAGAATTCACAATTATCTATTTGTGATATAACAATTAAATCTCCTTCTCCGTCAACATGTTCAGTCAAACCATGACCAAGTCCATTTGTCCCTTCTCCAATAACCCTTGTAATGATAAAAATATTGTCACCGTGAACCTCCTCATCAAATGGATTACCATCTGGCCCTACAATTCCTTGAGGAAGCCAATCATTTTGGAAAGGATCATTTGGTATAATACTTTCCGACCTTGTCATTTTTGCTAACAAATCTAAATATTGAAGAACTTTTTCTACGCGTTGATCAACATCATTAGCTGTTGAATCTCCTGACCAACGCATTAGTCCAAGGAACCCATTAAAAAACTCACAACCAATACCACAACCAAGTGCGCCACCTACGAAAGGAACAGAGTGAAGTTCAGCAGGAACTCTATCGCGTAGTTTAGTTAAAATTATTTGAACCGGTGTCCAAAAAAACTCATTCGCTGTTGTGGTGTCAAAGTTAGGGTGATTTGCTATGTTTGTATAAGTATCGCTAATAGCGCTCAATACATTTCCTAAATATTGCGTAATTAAGTTTGGATCAGTAGCATATGAAACATCTGTTGTAATCAAGTACACAAGAAATTCAAAAACATAAGCAAACATTGCACCTGCAATATCTATAGGAGGTCCATCAATATCTTGTTCAATAAACTGATATTGTTCCCTGTTTATAGATTGGTATTTAAAAGGGGGAATTGTTGCTTGTGTGTTTTCTAGTACTATATTCGTATGAAAAACCTCTACATAACTTTTTACTAAATCCTTGATAAAAGCACTATCCTGGTTTCCACTAGCAATTATCAGTGCATTCTCAACAGAATCAAAGCCTTGTAACAACAATTCATCATAGACAGAATCAAAAACTCCTTCACACCATGCTTCATCTAGAGTCATAAGCCATTGATTAAGGTTTTCAGATCCTAATGAATTTAAGATTTCCAATGATTGAACAACATCACTATTCAAATCTGTTGTGGATTGTAATGATTCTTTAGAGTATTCCATCCAGGCTTGTGTTTTCGCAGTATCAACTTCTGAAAACCCTGATAACATTACGGATGATTCCAATTGTGCATCCCATGTGAAGTCTACCAAATGCATATCCTGTGCGAGTTGATTTCTTGTAGTAATATTTTTCTGAGTGACTACATTTGATTTCCATGCTTTTTCGTGAAATTTTGTGAAGCTGCCTTCGCACAAGTTTCTTACATTCCAGACAAGAGGTGCAACATAACGATATTTACAAAGGCCAAATGGTTTGTCGTATTCACTGGTTCTTGAAATCTGGCGGACAACTGCGGCAGACAAAGGGTCATCGGCTTGGCGATACAGTCTCCATTTTCTTACATCGTTAATCACTTCACGAGCCAGTTTCATTCTTGCAGTCAAAGACAAACCTGTGTATCTCAAATTATTAATCAGGTTTCCCAACCCCAACCCTTCGCCACTGACGAGACTGGATTGGTGAGGAACAACGATCATCAATTCTTCCGTGTCTTCATCCACAACAAATTGGGCATTAGTCCACACAAGGTCAGGATCGTTGGCTTCTTGCACGAACAATTGAAGGTTGCCATCACCTGTGCCACCAGTACCATTGTTGAATGCTTCGATTTCATCCAACACTTCATTCAAGAGCTCTGTATGATCTTCAGCATTTAAGACAATAAAGTTTCTGCTTTCAGTTGTCAGGCCATTGACATTATCTGCAACCGCTTCATACAACGTTATCCGATCTCCCTCATCTTCAGTTTCCTTCACGGCGGCCCAGGCGTTAGTATCTTCACCTGTTTGAGCCATGTATAAGGCAGCATTTGTACCAGCAGGGATTTCTATGAGTGTGCTTTCCTCATCATCACTTGAAGGGGCGTATAAACCATCAGGAAGGTCAGCTGGAGAGAGAAAAATACAGCCAATGGCATTTTGAATCTCCAAGTTGTTACCTTGAGCTGCCAATTCATTTTGTAATTGAAGAGCCTCTTCATTGTTCACTAGGAATTCCTGAGCAGCCTGAACTGCTGCTGCCGCTAAAACTGCTGTAGAACAATCTGCAGGATCACCATTCTCCTGATTGACCGCCCACAGGGACTGGACATGAGTGGAACGTTTAGGAAGATTCTCCCCAAAGCCCAATAAACTATTCCAAGCATCACCAATAAGATCACAACCAGTAACAAATGTGGCTAAGATTACGACAAATACAATGCTCAAAATTGAGCGAAAAAATAAAGTCACAAACACTCCTTAGATTCAAATCATCAATATGGTTATGAATGATCTCCGTGGTGGCATTGAGGGGCATCAGGAAGTGGATCTGGGTCTGGTGGTGGATCGGTGACAGGAGCGGAACCAAGATTCAGTGTCACCTGTGCCAATGTGGCACCTACTTCATATAAAGAAACATCAACCATTAGTGGATAATTTGAAGATGAAATTGCTCCTGCTGAGGTATAGAGAATTACGCCATTTTTCTTATAAACAACATCGGTACCAGAAACTTCAACACTGAGCACATCTCCTGGTGCATAGGTACCCGAAGTATATCTATTGACTCCGGATTCTCTCACCCATAAACGACTACCATCTAGGAGAAACAGTCCAAATTGTATTGAGTCTCGCCCAGAATCAGGATTTGTTTTGCTTAGTCCAAAAATGCGATTAGTATTTGTTTCTCCAGATGCAACAGTGGTTTCCACATATCCATCACCCGAATCAAGCGTTTGAGTTAAGATAGCGCCGGCGTTCCAACCTGTCGTACCGCTGTCTTTATTCACAGTGTTCCCAGAAGTAAGTACATTGACAGTATTGCTCCACAAGCCACCTGAGGGAACTGACGAGGCTTCAACAAAGCCGGAAATCATGGCATTGCTTAATGAGGCATTGGCTTCATAAATAGATGCATCTACAAATAGAGGGTAACTGGCTGAAGTGATACTATTGGTTGATGTATAAACTACCACTCCATTTTTCTTGTATACGACACTTGAACCTGAGACTTCGACTCGCACTATATCACCGGAGGCATAAGTGCCAGCGGTATAGACATTGACCCCAGATTCTCTCACCCACAACCGATTGCCATCCGCCAAAAACAAACCGTATTCGATGGAATCTCGGGCGGCATCAGGATTGTTCCTGCTCAGGCCAAAAATACGATTGGTGTTTGTTTCACCACTTGTGACAGTGGTTTCTACATAGCCATCTCCAGATTCAAGGACCTTTGTGGAAGTGGCACCAGCATTCCAACCAGTGCTTACACTCTGTTTGGTCAATGTGTTTCCATTACTTCCGACAAAGGTCATGTTGGTCCAAACCACTGCCTCA
>JAJCYT010000036.1 GCA_029262795.1 Candidatus Fraserbacteria bacterium | reverse complement strand
ACAATTGTTCTTTTTCATCCCAAGTCAGATCATCGTCCACCTCGATGCCTTGTGCAGAAGCCAGCATTGAGGCCGCCAGGTCTTCAGCATAGTCGGCGGATTGTCTTTCATTCTGGCCGTAACCATGGTGTTCGCTCAAGTAACCGTACATCTGACGGTCTCTGGGAATGGCACACCCAATTGAGGCTGCCATCAGGCGGTGGGGCTCGTTGCTGCTGCAGCGTGCAATCACACTAAACACAATTTGACCGGGCAGTAATGATTTCAACCCTTCTTCCCGAGAAACAATTTTGCAGTTAGGCGGTAGAATACTCGACACATGCACCAGGTTAAATTTCTCAATATCCGCATGGCGCAATGCCTGTTCGAAGGAGCGCAGTTCCTCTTTGTGCTGACCCACCCCACGGGTGAAAAACAATTTCTTGGGAACGAAGTTGATTGCATTGTCAGTCAATTTATGGTGCCTCCAATAAGGAAAATTTATGGTTGGCCGTAGGCCGACCTGTACCCAATCATCTTGTAAATCAGTTTGGCGGCTAAAAAGTCCGGCGCAACCAACCCTGGAATGGGTGCCAGTTCCACCACATCGCAGCCAATGACCTGATGCATTTCAAATGTGCGCCGTAACAGCGCAGTCACCGCATACCAGTCCAGCCCTCCAGGCTCGGGTGTGCCGGTGGCTGGCATGAACGCCGGGTCGAACACATCAAGATCCAAGGTAATATACACCGGCTTTTTTAATGTGGCAAGGGCCGCTTCAACTGCTTGACTATCCTGTCGCATCTGGCTGGCCGTGAGGGTGATGGTCCTGTCCTGTTCGGCCATGTAAGCCGCCTCTTCACTGGAAAAACTGCGGATGCCCATTTGCACCAGCGGCGCGACCTCACAAATGCGACGCCCTACACAGGCATGGCTCCAGGGTGTGCCATGATACTCATCGCGTAAGTCGGCGTGAGCATCCAACTGTAATACGGAAAATTCATCAAAGTGCTTGGCCACTGCCCGCACCAATCCGTGAGTGACCGAATGATCGCCGCCAATGCTGATGGGAAACACCCCTGCTTTTAACAGTTTGCCCATCGCCTGCTCAATGGTGCCCGTCATGGCCTCAGGGCCTTTTGCGGTGGGCTCCAACGGAGGCAGGGTCCAAATACCAGTATGATGCTCACCCGCAAGTTCGTCGTCATAAAGCTCGACGTATTGGGATGCCTCCAAAATGGCCTGCGGTCCGCGCCGCGCCCCGGTCTGATACGACATGGTTAAATCGTAAGGGATGGGCAAAATTGCCACTTGCCCTGCTTCTATTCTGTCGGCATCAGGAGGCAGACCTAAGAAATCCTGAGACCAGCTTTGCTGATGAAATGGTGCCATGTTGTTCGATGTGTCTCCTCGATCAGGGAAGAAATATTTTTACATGTTTGTCATTAACGAATAAAGTGAAGCCTGGAGTTTTTCACAAAACCTGACCTGATATTCAAAAGTCAATGCTAAATTTAGGCAAGGCATCGGTTTTGTTTGCCAGCTTATTATACGGTTTTGTCAAGCATTAAAAAACTCAAACACCCCCTTGAACATAGTCTGGATTGCGCCATGAAATTAGAATGCCTTTGTTATCACAGGATGAATCTTCTAAATAATTCTGAATGATGCCATGCGGCTTGAAACCACATTTAAATTGGATAGACAGGGTGGGATCGAACAATTCTTTGTGCAACACTTTTTCCAAGTAGACTTCGATGGGCATTTCTTCTTTGTGTCGATAGTAGCCCTTCGGCATCCCGCCACCGACATGACCTTTGAGGTTGAGGTCACGCACTTTTTGATGGCGGGCTTGATAAAGCATTTTTCCCAGTTTCATGCCGCGATATTCAGGCAAAATGCCAATATCTGCACCATACATCCATTCACCTTCGGGGTCATGATTGCTGAGCCAGTTGTCGGCCACGGCATCCATGTACTTGTGTTCGACGTTTTCAAAGGACCAAAATGAGCCTTCTTTGCTGCGAAAATCAGTGGAGCAGCCAATCACTTTCCCATGTTCATCGACAATGGCATGTTGGCCTTCGGGAAACAGATCAATATGGGTTTGGTAATGCTTGGTCAAAATCAACTCTTCTTCGGCCAATGACGGAAAAGATGCGCGTTGAATCGCTTCCAATTGATCAACCATATCAAGCTGGCTATTGATCACATGAAAGCGTCCGTCTTCACTGGATAAAATGGGTTCAGACATCATCAGTAAAGTTCTTGATACATTTCACAAATAGCATGGGCAATCACTTCGTAACCTTCATGCAATTGAACTTCATCCGCCACCATCACGATGCCGTGTTGATAGCTTCAACCACTGGCTCTGGCGTGTGACCAACACCCAAAGCACCGATACCGCCTGCCAGGTCAATTAGCACGTTTCCATCCACATCTTCCACCAGAGAACCGCATGCCTGTTTCACGAAAATCGGCACAGATTGATAAAAAGCGGAAGTTACTGCCTCTGCCCGTTGTTGTAACAATGCCTGACTGTTGGGTCCTGGAATGTCCGTTTTTAATTGAATATAGCCCATAAGAATTAATATAGATGTGGCATTTGGCGATTGTCAAGTCAAAAAAATTTGACGAATCTGCACATGGCATCAATAATATTCAGCAAACTGGATGAGGGGTTGGAGGAGACATGTTTTTTAAATGGCAGGATTTAAATCAAAGTTTTTCTGAAGCACAAAACATCATCAATCTGGTGACTGAATTTCTGGTGAACTATAGCATTGATATTCTAGGTGCCATTCTCATTTTGATCGCTGGCTTTATTGTTGCCCGCCAGGTGGCAAAAATGGTGGCCGGATTGATGGAGAAGAAAAACATCGACGTCACTCTGACCAAATTTACAGAATCGATTGTTCGCCTCATTGTCCTGATGTTTGCAGCTATTATCTCCATGTCCAATTTCGGCATCGAAATCACCCCCTTTATCGCCGCGCTTGGTGGTTTGGTATTTGGTGCCACGTTTGCTTTACAGGGGCCATTGTCCAATTATGCGGCAGGCATCACCATCATTGTGGTGCGCCCCTTTGTGGTGGGCGACACCATCGAAATCCAAGGCCAATACGGTATTGTGGATGAAGTCAAACTGGGCTACACCATTTTGCATGATGAAGATGGTGTTAAGATTACCATTCCCAACAAAAAGATCGTTGGAGAGGTGCTTCACAATTCCAAGCATTTTCGCATTGTGGAAAACAAGGTGGGCATCAGCTACAACGACAATCCAGAGCGAGCCATTGAAGTGATTGAACAAACTTTAAATTCCGTGCCCGAAGTAACCACTGAGCCAAAGCCGCTGATCGGTATCGAGAATTTTGGCGACTCTTCGGTGGATATCGGCATCCGCTTTTGGGTGCCCACTGAACAATATTTTGAAAGCATGTACAAGACCAATCTGGCCATCTACAAAGCATTGGGCGAAGCGAACATTTCCATCCCTTTCCCACAGCGCGATGTGCATCTGATTCAGTAAAATTCGATATAAAATACAGAAATGCGCTAAAATGTCTGGATAAAATTTTGATCTGATAATATCAAAACATAAAATTTTCAACCCCCATCAGGAGGACGTATGAAACAGATGCAAAAATCGTTCGCCAAACTCAACCACCTGAATGGGTGTTCCCCATTATTGCTAACATTTTTCTTCATGTTCTCGGTTGTAGGCTTCAGTTACACAACGCTTGGATATGAAGTTGAATTTGAAGGCACAATATTTCAACTGGCTCCATTTACACAAGCAGACAAAGACAAGATTTTAAATGCCTTAGATAGCCTTGAAATACGTGTGCGCGACCTTGTTTCCCAGTTAGACAAAAACATCCCCGTGATTGAAAGCACTGGTGTTTGTGACGAAATTATTCTCGCAGCCCGCCTTAAAATGTTGAGGGAAATTTTAATAGCCATGGGTGCAGAACTTGCTTCCAGTAAAGTGTTGGAATTTTACCGAGATGATTTAGGTGATGGCGTGGAAGCCAGATCGAATGATTTGCCTCTTTTCGACCCGTACATCACACTCGGTGATGACTTCACGCCTATCAGAAAACGCTGGGACAATTTAAGTGATGTTGGACTTGTGGGGCTGTTGGGTCATGAGGTTTTTCATTTGGCAGGAGACAATTATTTGTCAGCCAATGACCCTTTCGACCGAGAAACGTTAGATGAAGATACCCCTTATGGCCCGTTGTTCAATGCACACAATATAGACAATCTTTTCGACGGCACCGCCGAGATTGACAACTGGAGTCTAATCAATTTCCATGAAAAACAGGCATGGATGGATGCCCCTGGTGAGTTTGATGGCCTGTGTGACAGTTTCTCCCCGCCCACGCCAGGGCGTAGCATCGGATGCTTTACCGACAGTTTGAACAAAACCATTGTGGTAGATTCATTGTCAGTTATCGTCGATGACACAGATGATATCATCACCCTCCCTGAAGCGATCTTGATGGCAAACGCCCGAGCAGGGCTGGATCAAATTGGATTCGATCCCAAAGTGGCTGGTGGCACAATCAAAGCCAGTGGCCTAAGTTGGCTGATCAGCGAAAGCGTGGTCATTGAAGGGGCCGAAACCACAGTCGATGGCAACGAATTTCGAGTGTCCGGCGTGGGCATTGAGGCCAGCTTTCACTTTATTCATCTCACGCACACTTCAACACCACCAATACCTGTACTCTCAGGTATCCGCGCCACCCCCACTGGGCCCGCCAGTCCGGGCACCAAGCCAAATAAAATTTGTATTCAACACAGCACCATCGTGGACAAATCAGGCGTTGGGGTATCTAACACTTTTGGAGATATCAATGTAGACAGTTCCCTCTTTCGCGCCAACAAAATGGGTGGCATTCTGGGAAGCGCAACCATTGATGTTCGTGCCAGTGAATTTCTTGAACACGACAGCGTTGCCGTTATGAACACCGCCGCCACATTTCCTGCGTTAACCACTATCACAGGCACCACCATGCGGGATAATATTGGTGGTGTGATGGTTTTTCCCGCTTCAACGGTTCCCGCTGGTTCAGTGACCAGCGTGTCCGATTCTGAGATCACGGTAACACAATCTGGAATCAGTCCCAAATTCACCTTACACGGCATCTTCAGTCGGGAAGCTGATGTATTGATTGATGGCGTGCTGATTTCGGGCCACCACCTGGCTGGCACCGCTGCACCAGGGGCAGGCGTTTTTGTGGACAGCAGAACCCCAGAACATACAGCGATGGTTCGTTACAGCAGGATTCTCGACAACGTTAAAAGCAATCTTGACCTCGATGGCTCCCCCAGCAGCAACAGCGGCGGTCCCTCCGGTGGAGGGGGTATCTTCAGCGGTATGCCCCTGTTGGTCAAAAAGAGCGTGATTTCGGGCAACAGTTCAAAAGCCTCCTCAACCGGTGGTGAAGGCAGAGGCGGCGGTGGCATCAACTTTGATGGTGATGGGTTGCTGACCATTGAGGACAGCGAAATTTCCCACAATGCCACAGACCATGACGGCGGTGGCATCAACCTCACCAGTGGCACGGTGTTCCGCATGACGAACAGCACGGTTACGCTCAACGAAAGTGAAAAAGGTGGCTCTGCCCTTTATGCCACTGCGCCAGCCTCAGCGACTTTGATCAACAACACGATATACCTGAACAACACCAACAGCTCAGGCGGTCCCTTGGGCGACCTTGCCGTGGCCTTGTTAGGTTCAAGCGGTAGTTACCTTTTGGCCAACAATATTATCTATGGCAACACCAATGACGGCACGTCGATGTCTCAAGACCTGGCTGTAACAGGCGCCTACAGCGGTGGCTTCAATCTCGTGGGCGGCTATGCTGTTGGTACAACACCAAACTCCAGCGATCTTAGCGACGTGGACCCTGCTTTGGGTTCGTTCACCACGACAGGATCAAGAACTGGTTATTATCGACCCAGCCCAGGCAGCCCCGCCGTCAATGCGGGGGACAATGCCTCAGCATCCAGCTTTGAATTTGACCAAATTGATGCCACCCGCATCATGGGTGGTATGGTTGATATTGGCTCCATTGAATCAGCCGGTCCATCCGCCTCTCCTCCAGTTGAAAACCTCACAGTCACCGAAGCATTGGATGACAATTTCAACCAAAGGCTCGATGATGATGAAATCAAGACGGCCATCCAATTATGGATCATGGGTGCACCTGTGCCTGGCAGTGGAGAGGTTATCGACGATGTAATGATGCAAAGCCTCATTCAACTCTGGATCAGCGGCGAATCGTTAGGAACCACTAACGTTCTGGCATCCGCAGTGCGCCCCTTGCACATTCAACTTACGCATCAAGCTCAAAGATTTACTCTAAAAGTAATGGGCCAGGGCGTCACAGAAATGCGTCTCGAAGTGTTCGACTTGTCAGGACATCGTGTGTTGAATCAAACACAAACAGGCGGAAGCCTTCGTTTCCTGCCTCAAAGTGCATCCGGCCAACGCTGGGCCAATGGCATTTATCTGTACGCAGTCGCCGTGCAGAAGATTGATGGCACATGGACACGCATGTCACTGAAGAAACTGGCCGTCATCCACTAAAACAACCATCAGAAATCATGAATGGGGCAGCTAAAACTGCCCCATTCATGAACAACAGCAATTTTACAAATCTCCTTCAAAAGAAGTACTATTCACTCTATGAATTCAAGCACATCCAAAGTATCCATCCGTGATGTTGATGGCGGCAATTGGCGTGATGTTGTCAAACTCAGCGTCAAAGCAGAACAACGAGATTTTGTTGCTGAACCTTGTTATTATCTGGCCCTTTGCTCTTACGGAAAACTCTGGCAACCGCTGGCCATTTGCCTCGATGAACAGATAATCGGATTCATGATGTGGGCCGTGGATTCAGACGATGGAAGCTGTTGGATTGGTGGGTTTATCATTGATCAGTCACATCAGAAAAAGGGGTTGGGAAGGCAAGCCCTAAAGGCTGTCATTGAACGACTCAGCAAAACGCGTGGACACCAGAATTTCGCACTTTCTTATCAACCGTCCAACATATCAGCAAAACATCTATACACGAGTTTCGGATTTTTAGAAACGGACGAATGGGAAGATGGTGAGGTCGTCGCACGTCTTTCTCTAACTGACAGATAAAATCTTAATGACGCACAAAGAGGGACAATTTGGATACTTTACTTGGTTTGATGGCTGGCGTGGGACTGAGCGCGGCTTCAGGGTTTCGTGTTTTCGTTCCATTGTTGGTGATGGGCATCGCCGCCAACAATGGACAACTCACCCTTGCGCCTGGATTTGAATGGATCGGCAATCCGATGGCGGTCTTTGTCTTTGGCACAGCCACTGCATTTGAAATACTGGGCTACTTCATTCCCTGGTTTGACAATTTGCTGGACACCGTTGCCACCCCCGCTGCCGTGATTGCAGGCACCATCATCACAGGATCATTTTTAACGGGCTTGGACCCCTCGTTGCAGTGGACGCTGGCACTGATTGCAGGCGGCGGCTCGGCGGGTGTGGTGCAGGGACTAACCACGATGACGCGGGCAACGTCTACCGCCACCACCGGCGGGCTGGCCAATCCGGCGGTGTCCACCGTCGAAGTGATCGGCGCTTCTGTGCTGGCAGGACTGGCTGTGTTTTGGCCATACATTGCAATTGCACTGGTCGGCATATTATTTTTTGTATTCATCAAAAAATTTCTCAATAAAAAGAACTCTGTCAAAGCAGCTTAGACTTGATTTTTTAGCCATAAATGAGGTTTAATTAATTTTCGAGAGGGGGAAACTTTATGAATATCGTTCGTATTCTGATTGCAATTTTCATTCCACCATTGGCTGTGTTTTTGACGGTGGGCATCGGAAAAGAGTTTTGGATCAGTTTGATTTTGACCATTCTTGGCTTCATTCCTGGGCTGGTTTACGCGGTCTGGACTGTTGCTAAAAAATCATCGTGAGCTAAACCAAACCAGATAAACAATCAACGCAATAACCACAAGGGCTGCTGGCAGAATGTATTTTCGATATTTTGTCAGCAGCCACATCATCTTCATTTTCTTTGCCATAACACTCCTGAACTATTTTGAAATTTGGAGAATTTCCATCGCTGCGTTGCGTCCATTGGCCGCAATCACACTGCCGCCTGGATGCGTGCAGGCACCGCACAAAAACACACCTTCCATCGGCGTTCGCGGTGACAACCGTTTATCCCACATCTGATCAGGCAGACAGTCGCCCTGGAAAATATGCCCTCCGGCCAGGCCCACTTTTTCTTCGATGTCAGGTGGTCCCAAAATCTCCAGGTGTTCAATCACATCCGGCATGTTGCTGCA
The DNA here is from genome assembly GCA_029262795.1 of Candidatus Fraserbacteria bacterium. Taxonomy (GTDB): domain Bacteria; phylum Bipolaricaulota; class Bipolaricaulia; order RBG-16-55-9; family JAJCYT01; genus JAJCYT01. Next base: position 297,250 of record JAJCYT010000036.1, on the reverse strand, counting down.
ATGCTGGACGATGGCGTCAATGGCAAGCTTTCCTGCGGTATCACGGTGCATATCCCAGTCGCCTTCAGCAAACGTGTTTGGCACGTATTGGGAAAACACACTCATTACTTCCATGCCTTCGGGCGCAATGGATGGATCAAAAGAAGTTTGAAAATAAAGCTCTGTCCACAGTTTTTCCGGCAGTCTGCCTGCTTGGGCTGATGCATACCCTGCTTTCCATTCAGCTTTGGTCAAGGGTGTATTCACCTGACTAAAGTGATGTGGTTCGGACAATCCAGGCTTGGCATTAAAATTAGGCAATTCACGCATGGCAATATTAACCTTCATGGTGCAACCCTCTTGTGGAAATGCCTCAACCTGGGCCTTCCAACCAGAATCAACGGATTCTCCCAACAACTTCAATGTGGTTCGAGGATCAGCATTGGACACGACAACGGGCGCAACCAGTTTTTTGCCATCGGCAAGTTCCACCCCTTGTCCAGGAAGGATCTTTGCCACCGGCGTATTCGTTGCCACAACTGCACCGGCCTCGCGCGCGACATCGCAGAGGATGAAGGAAATCACACCCATCCCGCCCTTAACATACCCCCACATACCATCCTGGCCTTCCATCGTGCCAATGGAGTGATGAAAGTGTATTGAGGCTGTGCCAGCGTCAAACGGGCTGGCATTGGTACCAATGACGCCTTGGCCCATCAGCGCCATGTGCAGGCGTTCATCCTCGATATAATGTTCTAAAAACTCAGCCATCGACCATTCAAACATCATTTTGATGGCTTCCTGATTACCACCCAAACGAGCTTCAATTTGTTCTCGACTGGGCGCAGGGCCGAGCCACATATCGCCATCAGGGTGATGCCGCAATGCGGTTCGTGTCTCAGAAATTAAGTCATGAAAAGCCTTCCAGCCTTTGACATCGTTGGGCGCAAACCGTTTGATTTCTGCTTCACATTTCGCATCATCTTCCCAAAGTTGCAGGCTGCTGCCGTCTTCAAAAGGCACAAACAGTCCGGCTTCGGCAGGAAACCACTCGAAGCCACGCTGATGGAAATCCAGTTCTTCCATCACAAGAGGGTGCATCAATCCAGCCAAATAAGCGCAAGGAGACACCGTGTACCCAGGCCAGGGTTCTTCAAGGGTACAGGCTCCACCGACACGTTCTTTCGCTTCCAGTACCAGCACCCGCTTACCGGCTTTGGCTAGATAAGCGGCACAGGTGAGGCCATTGTGGCCCGCCCCGATGATGATGGCATCCCAGGATTTTGAAGCCAATGCTTCCATTGGCTGAGGCAGATCAAGCACGCCAAGACTGTCAATGGTTTGTGGTATTAAAGTATTCATAAAAAATTATGCGAGCAACAGGTTGCTGTCTTGTGCAGACCAGGCCACCCACACCGCTTGCCCCTCCTCAACTTTTGTGGATTGTGATGTGGTGTTGACAAAAGCAACAAAGCAATCGCCCCCCTGCAATTCAATCTCAACTTCGGTCACATCCCCCAGATAAACCAACGAAGCCACTTTGCCTTGATACGCATTTTCCAACGAAGGTTTTTCATTGCCGACAACCATTCTTACCGCTTCTGGCCTGACTGAAAAACCAATGGGGTCGGACTCTAATGTTTTCCCGATTTTTGCCAGCACATCCAGCCCTTGTTGCGTTTTCATCGTAAAATGCTCGTCATTCTGCTGATTGATACTGGCATCAAACACGTTGCTCGCTCCCATAAAATCGGCCACAAAACGTGTGCGCGGTTGTTCGTAAATTTGTTCAGGCGGCCCCAATTGAACAATGATGCCATCTTTCATGACAGCAATGCGATCGGACATGGACAGTGCCTCTTTTTGATCGTGGGTCACATAAATAAATGTGATGCCCACATCGCGCTGGATGCGTCGCAGCTCAATCTGCATTTCCTTACGCAATTTTCGGTCCAGTGCAGCCAAAGGTTCATCTAACAATAAGACTTCAGGCTGAAGCACCAGGGAACGGGCCACCGCCACGCGCTGCTGCTGACCACCGGAAAGTTGATCAGGTCGGCGTTTTTCCATGCCAGACAGTTGCACCAACCCAAGCATTTCGGACACTTTGGCTTTAATTTGATCGCGCGGCATTTTTTTTAGCTTGAGGCCAAAGGCAATATTTTGCGCCACTGTCATGTGTGGAAACAGTGCCAGATTTTGAAACACAATGCTGGAATCGCGCTCATACGGCGGCACGTTGTTAACGCAAATGTTGTTGATAAACACATCGCCTTCAGTGGGATGTTCCAGACCACCAATCATCCGCAAGCTGGTGGTTTTACCGCAGCCAGAAGGGCCAAGCAATGAAAAAAATTCTCCTTTGTGAACCTGCAAGTCCACCCGATTCACGGCTTTCACATCACCGAAAAATTTGCTGACTGATTTAAATTCAACGCTATAGGTTGCCGTCATGGTTTTCCTTTGCCCTGATCACGTTGTCCTTGAAGTAAAAAGCTTAACCCAATCAGCATCAAAGAGCCAACCAAAATCAACGTGCCCAGCGAATTGATGACTGGAGAAACCGCACCCGAACGCCCTGCCATCGAGTAAATCATAATGGGAAGGGTGTTATATTTGGGTCCGTGTAAAAAGAAAGTGATTACAAAATCGTTGAACGACCAGGGAAAAGCCAATAGTCCGGCAGCAAAAATACCTGGCCGCAACAACGGGAAAATTACTTTTCTAAGGGCTGTGAATTGATTCGCGCCCAAATCCATCGCCGCTTCCTCCAGCGTCCAGTTGATGCGTTGCATTCGGGCCAGAATCACCAACGTGACCAATGGAATCGAAAACGCCACATGCGCCAGCAAGATGGTCCAAAACCCTCTGGGCAACCCAATGAAACGAAAGAACATCAGCGTAGACACCCCCACAATGGTGCCCGGCATGAACAGCGGGATATAAAGCACCTGCTCAAACAATCCCTTCCCCCAGAATTTCCTGCGATAAAGCGTGTAAGCCGTCATCGTGCCCAGCAATACGGACAGGGTGACAGACCATAGGGCCACGGTGAAGCTGTTTTGAAACGCCTTTTTCATGTCCCGATCATCGAACAATTCCTTGTACCACTTGAGAGAAAAATCGTGCCATTCACCCGTAGTATAAATCCAGGGAAAACGGACACGGCGCTCCTCATCTTCGGGGCCATTAAATGAATAGATGACTAGTGTCACCATTGGCATGTAAACAAACACGTACATCAACAGGCCGAAGATAAGCAACAGCTTTGGTGTCCAGCTTCGAAACTTCATGAAAAGCGCTCCAATGTGCCTTGCTTACCGACTGAACGCAGATAAATAAAAATTATTGCCAGAATAATCACTGTCAATACCATGGCCATAGCAGCCCCCAACGGCCAGTTGTCTGTCTGCAAAAAGGCCCAATCCAACAGATTGCCCGCCATGTTGACTTTGTTACCACCCATCAGCCCTGGCACCAAAAACTCTCCGATGGACGGCACAAACACCAACACAGAGCCTGCCAAAATGCCACCGCGAATCATGGGCAAAGTAATCGACCACAAACGCCGCAATGGCCTGGCGCCCAAATCAGAAGCCGCTTCCAGCGTCGGACGGTCCAACCGATTCAATGCCGCGTACAGCGGAATAAGCATAAAATCGAGATAGCTGTACACCATCACAATCAGCACCGCAGGCCAGTCAAACAACAACCGCACCTGATGATCTGGTGCAAGAATGCCCACCGTTTCCAGGGTATTGAGAATCAACCCATTGTCGCGCAGCAAAAAAACCCAGGCATACACGCGCACCAGATAACTGGTCCAGGAAGGGAGAATGATGAGAAAAATCAAAAGATTCTTCCAGCGTCCACCGTACATGGTGATCCAATAGGCAAGTGGCAAGGCCACTAGAAAACACAACATCGTGGTGCCCAATGCCAAGGCAAGGGAACGAACCAATACCCAGAAAAACCGAGGGTCCCACAGGCTGGCATAATTTTCCAGCGTTAAAACTTGCTGAATCAGACCCGATGAATCGCGCGTTAAAACACTGAAGTAAAGGATAATAAGTGTCGGCACCGCCACCAGAAACAACAGCACAGCCGAGGACGGACCAATCATCAACGAGGTATACACCCCCGGATGACGATGCAAAAATGCAGCAATTCGCCTCAACATGGATGATTGAGGTGTTCCTGTGGTTCGGCTCATAGAATAAGAAAAATACAACAGGGGCGCGGTCGTTTCACCGCGCCCCTGTCAAATGATTTGATTAGGATTTAATGTCCAACTCGATATCACACATCAGCTGGCGTGCTTCTTCAGACGTGCGTTCCAACTGAAATTCCAAGCGATCCAAAATATCCTGTGTTGGGAACACCGATGGATTACTGACCAATTCTTCATCAACCAGGTTCTGATCCAACGATGCCTGATTCGGCGTGGCATAGAAGACATAGTTGGTCAACTGTGCATTGACACTTGGCCGCATACTAAAGTTCATCCACAACTGTGCCGTGGCTGGGTTTGGTGCATCGGTAAGCAGCACCTGACCATCAACCCAAAGTTCCGCACCCTGTTCAGGAATCACGTATTCCAGGTTTTCGTTGCCGCCTTCATCGGGACATTGCGCCTGGAAGGTGTCGCCACTCCACAGATGGGCGGCCCACACATCTTCGGTAATCAGCAACGGCTTCACTTCTGCGCCAAGATAAGCACTCACGTGCGGTTTCTGATTCAGCAGGATGTCGCGCGTTTGGCCGATTTCTCCCAAATCATCGGTGTTCAAACTCAAGCCTAGGAATTTCAATGGCGAAGAAATCAACTCTTCTTTTTCGTTGAGCATGGTGATGCGACCACTGAAATCGCTGGCCCCGTCAAACAACAACTGCCAGCCGGCCGTGCGTGGGTCATCAATGAGCGCGCTGTTGTAGGCCAAGCCGGTGGTTCCCCACTGCCAGGGAATAAAGTATTCGTTGTTGGGGTCCCATTCTGGTTTCAAAAATTGAGCAGACAGGTTAATCGTGTTGGTGAGCCAAGCGGTGTTTAATGTTTGAATCAATCCTTGCGTGCGCATGCGAAACATCATGTCCTGCGTGGGCACGGCAAGGTCAAACGCGCCAGGATCAGCTTTAACGGCAGCCAATAATTCCTCGTTGTCCTCATAGGTGGAATAATTGACGGTGATGCCAAATTCCTCTTCAAACTGAGGCACGGTGTCCTCATCAATATAGTCCGACCAGTTGAAGATGTTCAGTTCTCCGCTTTCGCCGGCAACGGCATCCAACAACTCGGACGGCATATCGCTTTGTGCAAACCCCACAAAAGCATGTCTGGAAGACAACGTGCTGGCAAGCACCCCTACAGCGGCTGTGGACTTGAGGAACTGGCGGCGGTTAAACTTTCTGGACAAAATGCGTTTTCGAATCACTTGACCCTCCTTTGGGATATCCCCAGTGTTTTTGTAAAGACGGGCAATTTAAAGTCACACCACATCTTTGTGTTTTAAAAGTACAACAATTTAAAGCAATTTTTCAAGGATAACAAGGCTTCAACCCCCCAACCTCCTTGATCTCGTGGGGGCACGATAAGGCTGCACAGATGATTCTGAAATGCGTTTCATTTTTCTTTGCGATGTATAAAAAAAGGGCAAACCTGAAACAGGCTTGCCCTTTCCTCGATTTGTTTCAATATAAAAAATTTAAACGTTGACTTTTTCAGCCACCATTTCCTTAAGCTGTACAGCCACATCGGCAAAGGCTTCCAGGTGGCGGTCAATGTCTGCCTGGGTGTGCTGAATGGAAATGGTCCATTGCTCCGAACAAGTGACACTAAACGGCACCGGGATGATGCCATGCTCCAGCATGGCCAGCAAATAAGCTTTGGCCACATCGTGATCGATGAGGTCAAAAATGCCGTGGTTGCTGGCAAAGTGTTTGGCACGGTCCTCCAGAGGCACGTCTTGTGTGTCTTTGAGAAAATAAACGTTGCCGTTTGGCCCAATGCCCACCGTCATCGCTGGCAGATCATGCTGTTTGATCAGCGCATTGTAGCCGTCCACCAGTTGACTGTTGAGGTCAAAAGGTTTTTCGTAAACGTCTTTGGTCAGCACATTTTTCAACGTGGTCAACCCCACCTCCATGCAGATGGGATTGGAGTTATAGGTGCCTGTGTGAAACACTTCATCGCGCTCGATCTTGCCCATAATTTCCTTGCTGGACACAAACGCGCCAAGAGGCACCCCCGAACCAATGGCCTTGGCCAAACAAACAATATCAGGCTGAACATCATAAAATTCACAGGCCCCGCCATAAGCCAGCTTGGCCCCCGTCTTGACTTCGTCAAAGATGAGCAACGCGCCGTGGCGGTGGCACAGATCCAATAGCTGATGAAGATAACCTTCTTCAGGCGGAATCACCCCCACGTTCAGCAACACAGGCTCCACAATCACAGCAGAAATGGCATCAGGATTGGCTTTAAAGGCAGCCTCCATGGCCTCCAGATCGTTGAAAGGCACCGTCACCAACGCCGCCAAAGCTTTTTCAGAAACACCCTGGGACAACATGTCACGCTCACCATCTTCGGTGGCCCACACCATCACAGGGTCGTGGGCGCCGTGATAGCCGCCATCCACTTTGATAAATGTTTCACGCCCGGTGTAACCGCGCGCCAGACGAATGGCGTGCATCGTGGTTTCAGAGCCGGAGTTGGTAAAGCGAACCTGATCCATAAATGGATAACGTTTCAGAATTTCTTCAGCCAGCAATGCCGAACGTTCGTGCGGGATGGCATAAATGGTGCCTCTGGTCGCTGCGTCCTGAATTGTTTTAACCACTTCGGGATGGGCATGGCCCGCCATTAAGCAGCCAAATCCCATCGTAAAGTCAATGTATTCATTGCCATCCACATCCCAAATTCGACTGCCTTCAGCGCGATCGATAAACGTGGGATGCGGGTCAAAGTTTCGAAAGTTGCTGTGCACGCCACTTGGGGTGACACGCTGTGCGCGATCGTGGGCCTGTTTCGACTTCGGTGTCCGTGCGACATAAGCGGCTTCCAAACGTTGCAGTAACATAAATTTCAACCCTTTACAAATTAAATTTAATGATTTGGTCAAGACAATAAGTGCTTCAACAGCACAGCGAAAACTTGCAAAGAGCGCTAGGTCATCGGGCCACCAAAACCCGTTTTGGTTTTTAAACAAAATCTGGGACAGACGTGCAACATCTGATGTGTTGCCACCGGCTTGGATTTGAGTTGTTGGATAAAACGACAATCCGGCTGTTTGCTTTTGGCCTCATGCGAAGGCTCGGCAGACACAAAGATCACTCCTTAGACCAACCGATTCGTGGTTTGCAGCACAACAAGTCAGTCAACCACTCAACTGACTCTGAAAAGAGTTAGGGACATTCCCACCCCCCATTGCCCAACAAAAATTGCTGGAACAACCGAATGGAAAAATTGGTAAGCGTTCATGAATACAACTTTGAGGGCGCTAAAAATGGAGGGCAAAAAACCGAATGCCGGACAAACCGTCCTGGCTGTTTCTAAATTCTTTGATAGATTTTTCTATCATATAGCCCTCCAGAATCATGTTCACCATAGCAGTAAAAATAAACCCTGTCAATGGCATTTAAGCACAGCGATGCAACGTCAACAACCTTCGAGTTAAACGTTTAATTAAACAATTAACTCTCGCTGCACACCTTTCTTCAAGCCGATACAATACGTCCATGAAAATCACGCAAGTGCCGTTGGGTCCATTAAAATCGAATTGTTATATTCTCTGTTGCGAGGAAACCAATCAAGCACTGGTGATTGATCCTGGTGCTGAAGAAACACCGTTGATCGAAGCTGTCGCAGGTTATGACGTCCCTAAAGTGATAGCCACCCACGGACACTGGGACCATGTTTCAGGGGTACCCTATCTGCAAAAGCAGTTTGGTTCGATATTAATCACCCATTATGCAGAACGCGAGTGTTTGAAAAAATGGTCCGCCGAGAAAAACCTGGACATCAAACTCGGTGATTTTGTGGGAGAGGGGGACCTCATTACAGTGGGCTCTGTCAACTTGAAAGTTTTGTTTATGCCCGGCCACTCTCCAGGCCATCTGGTGTTGATGGAAGAAACCGAACGCTGGTTATTCACTGGTGATTTATTGCTCAAAGGCGGCACAGGCGGTGCCAATGTGTCCGGCGGCAACCCGGATGATTTCGTAAAATCCATCGGAAGGCTGCGCGATCTTGAAGGTGATTGGACCATCTATCCAGGTCACTTCGACACCACCACCATGGCACAGGAACGGGAAAACAACATCTACATCAAATTCAAAGTCAAAGAAGCCAAAGCCGTTGATTTAGGTGCTGAGTGATTTTAAAAGAAAAACATAAAAATAATTCAGGTTAAGGCGTCTAATCCCCCAACCCCCTTTTCAAGAAAGGTGTCTCTTCCAAGATCGGAAGGGGCTACGATTTGTCTGCGAATGCAAGTTCTTTATTACGAAATGTGATCCTTATTGATTTTGCTTGAGTGATTGTTCTAATTCAGCTTGCGCTCACCCATCGCCACACCTTGCCTCGGTGGGGAGCAAACAGAAATGTTATTAGAAAAAACGCTGTGCAGACCAACACAATCGCCGCACCTGAAGCGACGCTAAAGTGAAACGAAAGGTACAGGCCAATCACACCGGACAGCGCACCAACCAGCGCAGATAAAACCATCATCAAGCCCATTCGTTTGGTCAGCAGAGAGGCCGTCGCAGCAGGCGTTACCAGCATGGCGACCATCAGGGCCACCCCTACCGTTTGCAGCGACACCACGATGGACACGGCAATCAATACCAAGAGCAGTTGATTCAAAAAGGTGACTGGTAATCTCAATGTCCGCGCCAAAATAGGATCAAACGACAACACCAAAAATTCCTTATAAAGCAACAATACGACTAAAAGCACACCACCACCAAATAGAGCAATGGTCCACAAATCACCCTGAGAAACGCCAAGCACATTGCCAAATAAAAAGTGAGCCAGATCCCCTGCATAGCTGCGAACCGTCGAAATCATGGCGATACCGAGTGCAAACATGCCCGCAAACACAATACCAATGGCGGTGTCCTCTTTGACCTTCGTGCCTTTGGTGATCAGCCCAATGCTGAATGCAGACAGGATGGCCGTGACCAGCGCCCACCAGAACAATTGCTGTTTGGAGTTACCACTAATCAAATACCCCACTGCAATCCCTGGCAGGATAGTGTGTGCCAAAGCATCCCCTAAAAATGCCATACCGCGCAACACCACATAAGTGCCGATGACTGAACAAACGACGCCAACCATCACCGCCGCTGTCAGGCCGCGAACCATGAACGTGTAACTGAGCGGATTGAGTAGCCAATCGAACCATTCAACCATGATGATGATCCTCTTGGCTCGGTGGTCGTCCACCGTAAGCGGCAGACAGTTGAGTATCACTAAACACGTCCTGCGGTTTGCCGAAACCAAACAATCGATTGTTAAGCAGCATCACGCGATCAAAGTGACTGGCAGCCAAGTCGAGGTTGTGAGTCGCCACCATCACGGTGACATTGTTGTTATGAAGCATGTTTAAAATATCCAAAATATCTTCCTGAGAGTTGACATCCAGTCCCGTAAGCGGTTCATCCATCAACACCAGTTCAGCTTGCTGTGCCAGCGTTCGAGCGATAAACATCCGTTGCTGCTGACCGCCGGAAAGCTCTCCCACCTGGCGCTTGGCCAAGTCTTGCATCCCGACAGCTTCCAGGCTTTCCATCACAATGGATTGATCGGATTTCATCGGCGGTTTAAAAAAACCAATCTGCCCCGTTCGCCCCATCATCACCGCATCAAACACATTTACAGGAAAATCCCAATCCACTTCACTGCGCTGCGGCACATACGAAATACAGATGTGGCGTGTGGGGCGATGTCCAAAAATCTTGATCGACCCTGTGCTTGGACTCAACACACCCGCAATGATTTTAAACAACGTGCTTTTTCCTGCCCCGTTTGGCCCCACCACAGCAATGCGCTCACCCGCTTCCAAATCGAAAGAGATTTGCTCTAATGCGGGATACGTTTCGTAATGCAACGACACACCGTTGACCTGAAGAATAGGCGCATCCATATCATGTGCGGCCAAGCTTTTCTTAAACCAGGAAGTCACACTCATATCATCATTCTACTTCAATGCCTCAATCAGCCGGTTCACATTGAATCTCATGTACTCAATGTAGGTGTCCGTATTGTCTGATTCACCCAATGATCCGGTCATCACATCGACCAATTGAATTCCTGTCTCATCAGCGACCTGTTGAGCCAATTGAGTGTTGGCCAAATTCGCCGTGATGCCAATGAAAATGGCTTTGACATCAAACGCGCGAACTGCATCAATAATTGCCGCCACCTCTTGTGCGGATGGTTCGCCCACATTGCTGAATGACGGCAAGACAGCGCCAACGATGGTGAGCCCATAACGATCCGCCAAATACCCCCAGGCGTCGTGGTCCATCACCAATTCGCGATCTTCCTGTGGAATGTTTGCAACTTGAACTTCAATCCACTCATCCAGTTCGATCAGTGATTTTTCATAGTGAGTTGCATTTTCTTCATAGCGGGTGGCGTTGCTGGAATCAAGATTCGACAGCGCACCTTTGATATTGATGATCCATTGCACAATCATTTGCGGATTCATCCACACATGTGGATCGACATTGTGATGATCTTCATCGTCGGTCTCAAACTGACGCGGCACAATGCCTTCGGAAACAGACACCAGATTGAGGTCGCTTTCGATGCTTTCAATCGCTTCAAAAAAATCCTCTTCAAATTGGAAACCGTTGACAAATACCACGTCAGCTTCGCTAAGCAAAGCCAACTCCTGAGGCACAGGCTCAAAGCCATGCACATCAGCACCCACTGGAATCAGCACGGTGAGGTCAATAATATCGCCTGCAATCTGACGTACCACATCACCAATGATGGTGGTGGTTGCCACCACTCGAAGTTTTCCATCCCCTTGATTGACTTGTGGTGGTTGGTTGAGTTGATTCATCAAAAATACGCCAATCGCAACCAACAGCAGAATCGCGATAGGAATTATTTTTTTAAACATCACGGACCTCAATTTTCTTCATTGAGATATTGTCTCAATTAGATAAATAGTATAAATATTCTGCCTGGATTATCAAGTGGCATTTTTTAAAAACTTTTTGTAGAACTGTGAATTATTGCCATTAATTTTGAAAGTGAACCATGATCATGCACATACGAAAATTAGTACCAGACGATGTTTCACAGATTCGGCCACTTCGTCTTCGTGGGCTTGCAGAACATCCCGAAGCCTTTGGCAGCAGCGTTGAAGAAGAAAAACAACGCCCCGAAGAAGCATTTGTTGAGCGCATGAAGTCCGAAGAAGCCATTGGCAACTTCATGTTTGGTGCGTTTGATAAAAATGATCAACTCATGGGTATGGTGGGCTTTCATCGTCAGGATCATTTCAAACAGCAGCACAAGGGATTTATCTGGGGCATGTATGTGGCAGGCGAACACCAGGGCAAAGGCATCGGACGGCGCCTGCTCGAAGCTGCCATCGAAGAAGTGAAAGACCGACCTGGTCTCGAAGAACTTTTATTGCAAGTGGCTTCTGTAAATGAAGGCGCCAGAAAGATGTATGAAAGCCTGGGGTTTAAAAAATACGCTGTCGAAGTGCGTTCCCTCAAAGTGGATGGCGTTTACTACGATGAAGATTTCATGTCATTGAAGCTAAAATAATGGCTTGGTCGCAATAAACAACCCGCGCCCGATTAACCCCTCCGAATCATGAAACAATTCAACGCCAATGCCGCGAAACGCATCCACGTATTGTTCGTGAGTAAACAGGCCAATTTCATGGACTTCAACGGTATGATCAACCCCCATCGGCGTGCCCACCAGATAGTGAAATTCCAGCACGGACAAGTTCCCACGAAGTTCGCTGCAATTCATACGAGTGATCTTTAATTCAGGTTCATCAATGTTGATGGCATGAAGAAAATTAGGCTGAAACGCCTCTGGTGTGAGCCACGGTTCCACAATCAACACGCCGCCAGGATTAAGGTGCCGGACCATGCAGCCAATCGCATCACGAAGTTTATCCTCTGTCTTCACATAGCCAATTGCGCTGAACAAACAGGTCACGGCATCGAATGAATTGCCTAAATCAAAGTCAGTCATATTGCCCTGATGAAACGCAGCTTCAGGATGTTTTCGTTGTGCCAGATGAAGCAAACTGGCATCCAGGTCCAACCCTTCCACCTGATAGTCCTCTTTGAGGTAGGCAATATGCCCACCCGTGCCACAAGCCACATCCAGCAACGTGTTGCCCGAACTTTTTTTATGGACTTGGATGAGTTCGTGAATATGCAACGACTCACCAGAATAATCTTTGTCTTTATAAATGAGATCGTAAATTTCTGCAGAAAATTCATACATGATTATTTATAGTCCATATTCGATTGTTTTGGCCATTCGCGTTCGTCCTGTTGGGTGCGAACTGACGGTTTGGGCAAAAAGAAAAACCCCAATACAGCTGCGCCCAACAACATTATACCTGTGGCAACAAATGTGCTTCGCAGTCCAAACCAGACGGCAACCCCTGCGCCGAACAACGGGGCCACTGCACGGGCTGCTGCATTAATGGAGTTTTCCAATCCATAAACGGCACCCGCTTCACCTTTGTCGGTGTAATCGGCCAACAACGCGCTGATGGCTGGAATCACACCGCCCATCGATATGCCCATCAACGATTGAAGAATCAATAAGTGCCACCACTCCGTCACCAATCCTTGAGGCAAATAAAAGATCCCCGCAACCAGCAAGCTGACCACCGCCACTTTTCGATGCCCAATGCGATCTCCCAATTTGCCCAGATAGAGCGAACTCACTGTGGTCGATGCCGCTGCCGCACCAATGACGATGCCAGTGATCAGTCCAGAAAATTTTTCCAAACCATTGGAAGCAACCAGCAAAATGTTAATGAACAATGGCGCAATCGGCACAACCATCATGCGCCCCAACAGCACCACAAAGCGCAGACTGTAGGTCATCATCACACCAGGGGTTGACAAAATGCCTTTCCACTTGCTCAACCCACTGCGACGTTTTTCCTTGGGTTCGGGCGGCTCGAAATTTTCCTCCACGCCCCACCACACCAAAATGCCTGCCAATGTCAGCAACCCTGCTGTCATATAAAACGCCGATTGATATCCAAACGCATCGGCCATCGCCCCGCCCAATATTGGGCCAATGGCCACCCCTGTCCCCAATGCCACTTGGAGCGATCCCATCACATATCCGATTCGACCTTTGGGGGCTTCTGCTGCCAACAAAGCGTTTGCCGCTGAAACCGTGCCTGTAATAAAACCTTGGATGAACCTGAGAATGACAAGTTCCTCGCCTGAGCGCACAAAAGCCATCATGAACAAAATCACGGTGCCGCCAAACATCGAACGCATCACCATCAGCTTACGCCCATAGCGATCGGCCAGTGATCCCCAGATGGGGGAGGCAATCATCATCGAAATGGCCTGACCGGAAAACACCAACCCTGCCAGCAATTCGATGCTCAGACCACTGGCAGAACCCAAATCGGCAACATACAGCGGCAAAAATGGAAAGATACTGGAAAAACCAACGGCTGTCACCATCTGTGCAAAAAACATGATGTAGAGGGTGCGTTTCCAGTTGTTCATCAAACCTTCTATCTGTACGAGGCGGGCGAAAATTTGGACGAAGGTTTTATTGTAAGGACTTGTTTTTTTATTGCCAGGGCGTTTGTTGAAGCCATTTGATCTGGTTAGACTAAAGATTCCAAACAGAATGGCTTCAATGAAAAAACATGAACCATCAAGAATTGATCCAACAGACATTGGCAAGGCTTCAGGCCGAAGGCTTTAAAAGCACCCTGGCCAGACGTGCTACGATTGAAGCGCTGGTTGAAGCCACCGACCACCTCACCGCGCCGCAAGTGGTCAATGTCGTTCACAAGCATCATCCAAACGTCGGTCGAGCGTCTGTTTATCGAACGTTGGAATTAATGGCCAAATTGGGGATGTTACAAATCTCCAGCCTAGGCGCAGCCACCACAACTTATCTACTTACGGGAGAAGGCCACCACCATCATGTCATTTGTGTCAGTTGCCGAAAAACCGTTGAGTTTGACGAGTGTGTGATCAGTGAGCTGGAACAACGGCTGGCCAAAGAATTTGATTTTCAGATCGAAGGCCATCTGGTTGAATTGTATGGCCGTTGTTCAAGTTGTCGCCAATAATTTCATTGTGAATCTGCTGAAAACAATCATCTTCATGGCCAATTTGATTCATTGATCCGCATGGATGTGGCTGGTGCAGGCAACCGGACAAAAGCAACAAAAAGCCTAAAAGAATGGACAATTTCATCATGAAAGCCTCCCTGTTTTTTGCAAGTTTATTATCGTCTCCAACAATCAAAAGTAACCTGCAAGACACTTGAAAACGTGAAAATTGCCTATCTTTTGGGTAGAATGGTCGCACCTCATGCACGAGACGAATAATTCAGTCCAGTGGTGTGTGGTGCGAGAATGCCATCAGTCGGCCAGTGTGCCGTTATGCTCTGGCGAAATGCATTTATGCAGTTGCTGTTTTGACAGTTGGGTGGCATTCCTCCGCGAACATCCGCTGGATGTAGAAAAGTGGAGTACGGATAATTTTGCAAGCTGGGAGAAGCATTTTCAGCGCTTCCTCCGACGGCAACGCAAACTCATGCGTGATGTTGAATTAATGCACAAAGTTTAAAGGAGAAATGTTATGGCAAAAGGTGATCGCGAACTGGTAAAAATGAAAAGCAGCGAAAGTCCTCATTGTTATTACACTCAAAAAAACAAGCGCAAAACCACCAAAAAATTGGAATTGCGCAAATATGATCCTGTCGTACGAAAACATGTGACTTACAAAGAATCTTAAACACATCGCCACATTGTTTATTTTCAGCAGCAGCGCCCGGTGTCTAACGACACTGGGCGCTTCTCTTTGTAGGTCTCGTGCTAGAAATAGGAAGGCACATCTTGAGTTAACGCAAATAAAGGATCAACCCTTCTAACCATGCAACGGCTTTTCATATCCATAATTTCAAATCCAAGTTTTTCATAAAAGCCAGTGTCGATATCGGAAAACAGATAGATGGCCCGGCCCCCTGTCGCCTCAAGGTTTTGAACCACTTCACTGACCAAAGCAGACGCATACCCTTTGTTTCGACATAGCGGCGGTGTTGCCACAGAGCCAATACCATAACATTTTTCAGGAAGCCCAAATTCGTTTTTATACGTGATTAAGGAAGATACAATTTCATCATTCACAACCAGCACATGCCAGTGACCCTTTTGATATTTTGAACTGTTACGGCAATCATTCAGATAATCAGAGGGTGACAGCGCTTCTCCCCAAACGTCGAACCCCATCATAAACACATCGTCCATTTCCTCTGCGGTGGGCGTTCTTATGGTCATTGATGCTCCTCAGTTGCGGTGTGACATCATTATTGATTTAACAATCATGGTTGTCTTGACAATAGAACAATTTTTTAAAATGAGCCACTTTGTTCAATTCTTCCGCGTTGGTTTTATGAGAACCTACAAACACTCAAAACAAAAACAACAAGGAGAAACGAATGAACAACCTAAAAACAGCGAACAGAAAAGTCGGCAATATTCCTTACAAATCTAAAAAAGGCATTTCAGTGTCCAACCGATCTTTGAACAATTACATCAAGAAAATTTCCAACATGCATAAAGAGGTTTCGATGAAAAAAACATTGTTTGGCACGTTCGCCGTGTTGGTTTGGGTCGCAGCCATTTTTGCAGTGTCCAGCACCAGCATGATGTTAGGGTAAGGTCAATTCTTATTTGCAGTCATAAATAACACAGCACCCAATGCAATTGTCACGCCTACCAAAACAGTCCAAATCCATCCTGGAAAACCATTTGCCTGTTTTGCTAAAGTTTGTTCAGGTTCAAAACTTTGTTGCGCTTCAACATTCGCCCCTGTATCAACCTTGACCATCTCAGTATTTGAACCAGTAAAATCTATCACTTCATAAGATTGAAAGCTGTCCAACTCTGGCACCACATCAGTGTCCGGTTGGTGAATGGCCCAACTGAACCAGTAGATGTTTGTTTGCGTCAAGCGCTCCAATTGTGATCCAGTGAGTTCACCCGAAACCGCTTTACCAGAGAAATCCCAAACGGAGTTTGTCTGCTCATCCACAAATAATCCATCCTGGGCATGAAATGAAAGCAACTGATCATTCACGCGAGGCTCATATACCACCCCTGCCCCTTGACTGATGAACAACACCAAAGACTGTTGTCCAACTTGATCCATGTAAACCCCATCTTCCAGGTTGTCTAGGTGATAGGCACGATTGGCACTATCGAAACTGACACCTAAAACTCGAGATTTAAGTGGCAGGCGCTCATCCTTAAATGTTGTGCCGAAATAAAGATTTTCTTGATTCTGACTGTATCTCTCAAACATATCGTGCTCATAATCACGATTGCGATAGCCTGTGTCTTTGGACAGCACCAGCCCTTCAGGATAGCTTTTCTTAAAAAGTTTCCAGGGCATCATGCTGGAAGGCAGTCGCTTCATCTTCACCCCATGCAAAGGGCCGATGAGAGCCTCCCCTCCTACCTGAAACCATTGACTGTCTGTCTGGCGATCGTACATCACCATATCGCTTTCATACAGTGCCCCTGTGTTGCCAAATGCCAAAATCGTGTCTTCGGATAAAACACCTTGCGCTTCAGGTGGAATTTCCGCTTTGTTCAAATGTCGATCAAACACAATGCCCGACCGACATAACGGGCAATAGCTGACCAGTACTTCCAGCCCGCCAATCGTGTCGTTGACAATTTCATGCCAGTTCATGATGTTGATTGGATAAGCACGCGCATCACCATTACGCTCATAGACCAGCACCCAATCTTCATCCGCCCACCAGTCAGCTTCAGCAACAGTGTCATATTTTGGATTGTCCAGTGGCGGAATCCCATCACGCGGCACATCGGGCGTAATATCGCTTTGCGGCACATGGTCTGCAAAAACGGGCAGTTGAATCAACAATATCAATGCCAATAGAAGCCTGATTGTTTTCATAAAGCTCACATGGTTTAGCATATCAAGTTTGAATTGCAAAGTGATGTGAGCCTGCTTACAGTTAAGAAAAGAGGATGAGACTATAAATTAAAAGATATGAATCCACAAACTCTAAAAGCCATCGGCATTGGTGTGATCAGCACCATAGGTGCATTTTTTATTTTTGGTGCACCAACAGGATTAATTCCCAATCCTGTTTTCACACGAATGATCCCATCTTTACCATTGGATTATGTGTTTCTGGCACTGACATCTGTTTTGGTAGGCGCCTATGCCGGTTTGCATTTTTATGGCAAACAAGAAAACACAAAATCACAAAATGCCACGGCTTACAGTGGTGTGATTGGCGGTATCGTGGCGTTTGGCTGCCCCATCTGCAACAAGGTGTTTGTCATGGCATTAGGCACCACCTCGGTCATGACCTACATCGAACCCTATCGGCCCATCATCGGAGCGATCTCAGTGATCATCATGGGGCTGGCGGTGTTTGTTAAAGCACGTCAAGTGAGAACAGGTGTGTGCCCTGCACCTGTATCCGAATCGAAAACTACAGCTTCTTAGCTGAAATGGCCCAAGACAAATCAGAAAATCGTTTTGCTTCGACGCTGAATCCAACTCGCTCTAAACCGGTCACGGCTGAATCCACGTACCAGAAAAATTCTTCCTCAAATGCCTGTGCCACACCTTCAAGCCCCTGATCTCGATATTTTTTGATGAAGTCTGGTTCCACCGTTTTGCTTTCGAGCATCAAATCACCGAACACGGCACGACCACCAGGGTTGAGTTGGTCAAACACTTTTTGAAAGAAAATCTGTTTTTCATCTTCAATCAAATGGTGGAGTGTGTAGGTGCTGATGATGGCATCAAACTGAGGTCGAGATTCACCAAAATACGCGAGCACATCTTCGAACACAAACTCCACTTGAGGCAGATGTACCAATTTTGTTTTGGCGATTTCCATCATGTTGTTGGAAATATCGACGCAGATGAGTTGTTTACAGGATTGAATCAGCTTGGACAAATTGCCCGTACCGGTGCCCAAATCCAGCACGACATCATCACTGGAGATGGCGGCCTGTTCAATCGTCCAATCCAACACTTCGTAGTAACCGTGACGGATCGGGTCATTCAGATCAATCTGATCATACGTTGGTGCATCTTCATCGTGATTAAATTCCTGGTAATGTTTGCTTTTCATGGATGCGATTATAGCAAATTTTTGACGAAAGATTGAATTTGTATAAGGCCGGACTTTTGCAGCAGTTGACAACAAGGGCCATCTTCGGGACTAAACAAACAATACGGTTGTTCATCCATTTCATCGAAGACAACGGGGTTGGGAATATTGAGCCGCGCATACACCTTAGAGCCTTCAGGAAAACGCATCGGCCCCAGGCTCGCGCTGTGAACACGACGGCCTGATGGCGTTTTGAGACAATGCACGGATGTGTGACCTGATGATTTGTTGGTCACCACTTCCACAGGCACACTGCGGTCCATGGGCTGTCCGCTGATTTCCAAAAATTCTGGACGGACGAGGACGTGAAGATGTTGCCCTTTTGGCAGCTCGTTTGGCAATGGAAGCGGACCCAAGTCTGTGCGCAACGCTTCTTTGCTGAAGCGAACGGGGAGGAAGTCAGCCTTGCCCAGGAATCTTGCCACAAAGGGCGTTTGTGGTTGTTCATACACTTCAAATGTTGGCCCAATCTGCTCCAAATGTCCGCTATGCAATACGGCCACCTGATCGCCAATTTCCATGGCTTCTTCCTGATCGTGGGTGACGAGGATGGTGGTGATGTTTAACTTTTTCAAAATAGCTCTGACATCTGTGCGGAGTTCGCGGCGTAAATCAGCATCGAGGTTACTAAAGGGTTCATCCAGCAAAACAAGTCGCGGATTCGGCGCCAGCGTCCGCGCCAGGGCCACACGCTGTTGTTCTCCACCGGAAAGTTCATGTGGGAAACGATCACCATAATCAGGCAGGTCAATCAATTTGAGAAGTTCGCTGGCTCGTTGTTGTTTGTCTTTTTTACTGCCCTTGAGTCCAAAGGAAATGTTATCGCTAACGTTTAAGTGCGGAAACAGTGCATAATCCTGAAACACCATGCCCACTTGGCGATTTTCCGGTTCCACAAAAGCATTGGGGCAAATCACACATTGGTCATCAATTTGGATAAAGCCCTCTTCGGGTGTCTCAAAGCCGGCAATCATGCGAAGCAGTGTGGTTTTTCCGCAACCACTGGGGCCAACAAGCGCTAAGATATGTCCTGACTCCACGCCAAAACTGACGTTGTCTACGGCCTGGACCGTTCCAAATTGTTTGCTAATACCTTCACATCTGAGTGCCAATGTCATTTCGTATACCGCGTTTCTTGCGTTAATAAAAATACCAGCGACCCTGCCGAGGCCAGCACCAGCAATAAAGACGGTGCCGCTGCCTGCGCGTAAAAGGCTTCGGAAATATACGTCCACACCGAGGTTGCCAGCGTTTTAAATCCGGTTGGCCCCAAAATCAATGTGGCCGGTAATTCTTTCATCACCAATAGAAACACCATGGCTGCTGCTGCCAATATGCCTGATCGCATCAGCGGCAGGCTGATTTTTCGAACGGTCTGAAACGAGGATTTGCCCAAACCCCGCGCTGCTTCTTCGATGCTGGGATTGACCTGCAACAAAGAGGTTCGAATCGCGCCAACCGCTGTGGGTAAGAATAATACCACATAAGCGAAAATCAACAAGGGCATCGACTGATAAATGGGTCGCGCATAGTTGATGGCAAAAAACACCAGCGCCAATGCCACCGCAATGCCAGGCAAGGCAAAACCTATATAGGTAGTCCGTTCAATCAATCCAGACAACCAGCTTGGATAACGTACCGACCACAGCGCAATTGGCAATGCTGCTAGAATGGTCACCATTGCCGCCATTCCAGAAGCGCTGATGGAATTCCAGGTCAATGCCCAAAAGGATTGAAAACTTTCGCCGATCAACACCCCTTTGATGGTCCACTGAGCCAGCACGGCAAGTGGAATGATCAACGATATCGTCACAATCAAGCCACAAAAAAGCAACGCAGGCCAGCGCCACATTCCCAATTGAATCTGCGATGGCGGTGTCATCGCGCTGGTTCCACTGCGATAGTATTTAAATCGCCCTCTGGCTTTCATTTCCATGAGCAACAATCCAATAGTAAACAGCACCAACACCAGCGACAGCGCCGCCGCAAGCGAACGTCCAAATGTGCCATATTGCAAATAAATGGCCCAGGTGAATGTTTTGTAATTGAGAAACGACACCGCGCCAAAATCGCTCAGTGTGTAGAGCGCCGCCAACAACGCACCAGACAAAATCGCTGGTCGCAAAATCGGCAACGTCACGCGGAAAAAAGTTTTGCCCGGCCTGTTGCCCAACAGTCGTGCACTTTCTTCAATCCCTGGATCCATGCGCCATAATGCAGAACGAACGGAGAGTAACACATAAGGAAAACTCAACAATGTGAGAACCAAAAATGCACCGCCAAATCCATAAATGCCTGGAAGTCGTTCCACCTCAAACAATCCATTGAGAAATTGTTGCAAGTCGCCGCGTTCGCCAAAAAAGATGACAAACAGATAAGCGGCAATGTAACTCGGCAACACCAGAGGCAGCATGGTCAGAACAGACCAGAAACGGCGCAAGGGCAAATCTGTTCGCACCGTCAACCATGCCAAAGGAACAGCCAATACAACCGACGCTGCTGCAACTGAAAATGTCAGCAGCGCAGAGTTCCACAAAATCTCTACATTTCGACTTCTGATCAAAAATTGCCAGGCATCATCGCCCAGCTCAAAGGTGCGCACAGTCAAATAAATCAGGGGCAGCAGCACACCAAGCGCCACGAAGCCGGCGGGCAACCAAACCCAAACAGGCGGCACATTCTCAGCCTTGGCGAGCCGCAACAGCGACTGCCACAAAGACCGTTTGCCCACCTGCATCGCCGCCATGATTAAGGCAGCACCCCCGTGTCCTGAAGCAACAACTGAGTGCCTGCCAGATCAGACAGATCAGACAGCGCAATGTCCGGTGAATTGATGTCTTCCAATGGCACCAGCAAGCGATCTGTGGTCACACCCTCCAGCACGGGATATTCAAAGGTGGTCGAGGCAAAGAATTGCTGTGCCACCTGGGAAAGCATGAAATCGATAAACCGTTCAGCCGCTTCTTTGTTTTGTGATGAAGCCAACACACCCACGCCAGACACCATCACCAACGCACCAGGGCCACCACCGCGAGGGTGATAATTGCGGGCTGGAAAGTCTTCGCCTTCGGTGTATAGGAAGCGGAATAAGTAATAGTGGTTGACCATACCAATGTCGATTTCACCGCGAGACACGGCTTCAACCTGTGGCGTGTTCTTTGGGTACACAGTCGGATTGTTGGCCTGGACGCCATTGAGCCACTCGGTTGTTTTGGCTTCGCCCCAAAGCTGCCGCATGGCGGTGACCATCGCCTGGAAAGAGCCATTGGTGGGCGCCCATCCCAAACGGTCATTCCATTTGGGATCAATTAAGTCAAAAATATCATCCGGCAATTCATCTTCGCTGACGTTGTTGGGGTTATACACCAGGGTTCTGGCACGGCCTGAAATCCCGACCCACAATTGTTCGGGGGATGCAAAAGCTTCCGGCACGCGATCCAGAAATGCCTGGGGCAAAGGGCTGAGCAAACTTTCCACCGCGCCCAAACCGCCAGGATCTTGCGCATAAAACACATCGGCGGGACTGGCGCTGCCTTCTTCCAGTAATGTGGCCGCCAGTTCGGCGGTGCCTGCAAAGCGAACTTCCACATCAATGCCAGTGGCGGATTTGAACTGCTCGATAATCGGACCAACCAGCGATTCACTGCGACCAGAATAAATCACCAATTTTTCATTGTCTTGCGCGGAAGCAGTTTGATTGTCGGACTGTCCACAGCCCACCATACCAAAAATCAGCAGCAGCAATAAGATTGGTCGAAATTTCATAACACTCCCATTTGAACTTACTTGGACTTTACCCACGATAGATGGGGTTAATCCAGGGTAAAATCTCTATATTTTTTGTTTAACCACGACCGCCTAAAAACATACTGGATTAGTCCGACTTTGTCAACATATTTGCATACATAAGAATAGTTACTATCTAAGATGATAACGATTCTTATTTTCAACTTGGCTGGCATTTCTTGAGCCAACCAAATGTGTCTCTTGTAGATGCCTAACTGAAACCGCTATAATTTAGGCATCGGGTTCAAGAGAGGTATGATGAAACATATTTGGAAGATTCTTACGATTGCTTTAATTGTATTGTTGAGTAGCCCCACCATGATGTGGGCGGATGAAAAAAGCATCGAACGTCTCACCCGCGATGCCACCATATCCAGCCCTGAAGGATTTCGACTGGCCAACGCCAGGGCCTTGGTTGCCGCTTTGATGTTTGAAGGCGCTACCTTGAGTGATCTGGACAGTTTTTTGAACTCCAAGCGCGCGGAAGGTGTGCCCATTAATGAACTCACCCAGGCCATCAACGAGGCCAAAACCGGTGACGTGATTGGCGTTTGCATCTCTGCTCAGGATGCGCCTGCGCCCGTTCAGGGGACAAACATTGCCGCGTTGACAGAGGCGGAGCTGGACCGTCTTGTGTTTGCAGGTTCTTCTGAACTGAAACGAGCTGCCGCCCGCGAAATTGTTCGCCGCCTGACCAACCGTATCGCTTTGGGCACGGAATATTTGGCGGATGAAGTGTTTAACAACGTCCTTTTTGACATTGCCAAACCGTTTAATTCACTCTACGAAGTTCGCACGTTTGGCAAACCTCAAGACCCCAGTCATGAGGAAAAAGTGTTTGATGAATACAAGATTGACCTGATTCAACTCGTTATCGGCAGTTTTATTACCGAAGCCGTTGAAGAGGCCGGCCCTGCATTGGCTCAAGTATATTACACCGAATACCTTGTGTGGGTGGCTGAACAGGAACGCAATCGAAATTATTTATCTGTAGGTCAAGAAGTGGTTTGCGAAACTGAAGAAGAGACTGAATAGTTTTTAAAATTTTCTATCAAAAGTGAAACAGAAAGCGGCTTGTCATCTTGACAAGCCGCTTTTTTATTTATTCCCAAGCGGTTAATTCATTCAATGCCTCGACATCAGCATCGCTAAGTTTAACTTCCAGGCAACCCAAGTTGTCGTTGAGTTGGTCCACATTGTTGGCACCGATAATGGGGCTGGTCACGGTGTCATTGCTCAATTGCCAGGCCAACGCCACCTGTGCGATGGTTTTGTTTTGTGCGTTGGCAATTTCTTCCAGTTTGTCAATCACATCAAAATTCTTATCGGTGAAGTAAGCCTGAAGTCGTGGGCTATCATGCGCGCGCGAACCTTCGGGCAATGCCTGATCTCGGCGATATTTACCAGTGAGAAAACCGCCAGCCAACGGACTCCAGGGAATCACACCCACGCCTTCCTCTTTACACAGACGCATTAATTCTCGCTCGTAGCCAGCACGGACAACCAAGCTGTAGTGTGGCTGCAAGCAATCAAAGCGTGCCCAGTTGTTCACATCGCTGATCCACAGACTCTTACACAGTCGCCATGCCTCGAAGTTGGATGCACCGATGTAGCGCACCTTGCCACTGCGAACCAGATCGTTCAGCACACACATGGTTTCTTCAAGTGGTGTGTCTTCATCGGGCGCGTGAACCTGATACAAATCGATGTAGTCTGTCTTCAAACGGCGCAAACTGTCTTCGACTGCATCGAGGATATGGGCGCGCGACAAGCCAACGTCATTGGGACCATCGCCCATTTGACCTCGTGCTTTGGTGGCAATCACAAACTTGGAGCGTGTCTGTTTTTGCAGCCAATTGCCAATATATTCTTCGGCCACGCCGCCAGGGTTGTCATCGGCCCAACGGGAATAAACATCAGCCGTGTCGATAAAATTGATGCCTGCATCGGCGGCGGCAGAAAACACCTCATACGCAACATCTTCGCCCGCCGTCCAACCAAAGTTCATGCTGCCCATGCATAAGGGAGACACCTTGAGCCCGGTTCGCCCCATTCTTCGATATTCCATGCGACTCCTTGATGAATTGATGTATTTTTTATATGAGTTGTTTAGCATGACGCTGGCTCGACTTTTTGTCAAACGTCATAAAGATGGTGACTTGTCATGATTAAACCACTCAGCCGAACGTCTGAGCCAAACCTCCACCGACAGTCCGATGTATTTAAAGCCAACAGACTTTATGCTGGATGTAGGCATTTATAGAATTATTGGAGGATGTTATGATTCGATTTCGTTGGTTGCTGTCGCTGATTGTTTTTACGTTGCTGTTAACCACTGCCTGCATGTCCACGCTTTCTGTTCAAACCACTTCATCGGTCAATTCTAACCTGGCCTCAGAATTACAATCCGCACTGGATCGAGCGCTTCGACAGACGGACAACCCAGGCGCCACCGTCGCGGTGATGCTGCCGGATCAATCGATGTGGGTGGGGGCCAGCGGCATTGCCGATTTGGATCAACGCACCTCGATGCAGCCAGACAGTGTGTTCCGTATCGCCAGCGTGACCAAAACATTTGTGGCTACAGTGGTCATGCAGCTGGTTGAAAACAACACGTTGCGTTTGGAAGACACGCTTATCGACTGGCTTCCAAGTGCATTGTTAAACAACATTGAATTTGCAGATCAAATTACAATTCGCCAACTGCTAAGTCATACCAGTGGCATTTATGATTATCTGGAAAGCAATGCTTTTTTCGATGCAATCGAGCGCACCCCCACTCGAGTTTGGGACGATGAAGATGTGCTCAATTTTGTGGACGGCGATCCCTATTTTTCACCAGGCGCATCTGGCCAGTGGGAATATTCCAATACCAATTACATTCTGCTCGGTCTCATTGTTGAAGCCGCCACGGGCAACAGCCTGGCCAGCGAACTGAGATCCAATATCTATCAGCCATTGGGACTGAACAACACTTATCTGGAAACGAAGGAAAACTTCCCTGGCAATATCGTGCGCGGTTATGAATCCGCTGGCCGTCGCGTTGAAGATGTCACCGATATCAACACCGGTAATGGCTTGGCCGATGGCGGTATTCTTTCCACGGCAGCAGATTTGGCCCGATTCGCAAATGGTTTGTTCCGTGGCGGATTGGTGTCTGACGCCACCTTGCAGGAGATGCTTAACTTTCATCCTGTCGGCGAATATGGTTTGGGCATTTCCAGTGAATTCACTTCATTTGGCAACAGCTTCGGACACACTGGTTCAATCCTCGGCTACACATCGATTATGTGGTACTTGCCTGAGGAAGACATCATTGTCACCGCGCTGGTCAACCTGGATTTCGGCGATGCAGACACATTGATTGAATCCGTGCTTGAGGTGATCCTGTGATCGTTAGCCTCGTAAAACGGCACGAACAGGAGAACCATCCCCATCCAGCTTAAGCGGCAGGGCAATCAACTCATACTCACCAGCCGGCACATCGGTCAGTTGCAGCCCTTCGAGAATGTAGACATTGCCTCGCCCAAATGTTTTGTGAGCCTGCAATGTTTTATCGCTTTCTGCATCGACTGAAGGAGAATCTGTGCCAAACAGTTTGATGCCATGATCAACCAGCAGTTGAGCCGCATCTGGGGTGGGACAAACAAAATCTGAATGCCATTGATCATCGAGAATGCTGCTGTATTTTGTATGAATCAACAACCGCTCAACCTTGGTCAAGTCAATACGATCGAGATGTTCAGGCGTTAATTCGCGATCGACATCTAAAAAATCCACGACCGTGGCCGGGCCGATGTAGGCATTCAAATCGACTTCGTTCATCTTTGGGCCATCGGCCATGAAGTGATAGGGCGCATCTAAATGCGTGCCCAGATGAGCGCTCAGTGTCAGTGTGGACAGGTTTACAGAGTCGCCATCTTGAATCCGCATCACCTCACTGGCTGAATATCGAGTGTCTCCAGGCCAACCTGCCAGTTGCGGCGTGATGGGGCGCGTGATGTCGTAAATGGTCAATTTGAAAACCTCCCAGGTTTGTTAGCTGCCTCACGATGTGATGTAAAACCTTCTGTATAATAACAACAAGCAACCCCAGCAAGGAGTGTTTGATGAGCCACCGTAAATCTGGATTTGGCGGATTGATGCTGTTACTGAGTGTTTTACTGATGGGCTGCGCTTCCTTTGTTGAGGAAATGGCTCAACAAGGCCCGCAAACGTTTCACATCAATTCCATGTCAACACTGAAGCAGGCTTTATCAGGTGGCACATTTGGTGCTGATGTTTCAGTCTCTCCTGGCGATGTATTGTTCCTTGCCGAAGAAGATTTCAATTTAAATGGCGAATCACTCAACATCAACGTGGATGGCTTAACCATCATCGGCAACGGTGCCACATTGACTGGCAGCGACACTTTGCTGACCATCAATGCCAACAATTTGACGATAGAAGGCTTGCGACTTGAAGATGCTTCGGTTGGCATTCGGGTGGAACAAACCAGCCATGTGGTGATTCGTGACAACATCATTCGCGGCAACCGCGTGGGGATTCAGGTGTCCAGTGGATCGCGTGTGCGCGACATTGAAATTATCAACAATGACATTTCCCGAAACCGCTCTTACGGCCTGCTGGCCCCGTTCAACCTGCAAACCGTCCGTGCCCACGACAACTGGTGGGGCAGTGTGAGTGGGCCGGAAGCTGAAGACAATCCCAACGGTCGCGGTGATCGAATTCGTGGACGGGTTGATTTTGCACCGTTTTTGCTTGAGCCGGTGAACAGTCATATTCAGCTTCAGTTTGCGGATGTAACCATTCCTGAATTCATCTTTATTCGCCAGCCTGTATCGATATCTGCCACACTGCAAAACACGAGCTTTGATGAAGGCTTTGCCAATATCAGTCTGGAAATTGTGGGCGAAAATTATTCAGACACGCGACGGTTCACACAAACCATTTTGGGTGAAACCAGTCTCCCATTGTTTTACGAAGTCACCTTCCCACGCGCAGGGGAATTTACTATCACTTTTCGCGCCAACGATGTGAGTGTCAGTGAAACAGTGATTGTTGCCCCCCCGTTTTAAGCGAAGCAAAGACAACCAAATCGCGATTTAGAACCAACGCCTACAGTCTAATCGTAGCCCCCTTAATGACTTAAGGGGGTTGGGGGATTTGAGTCTTTATCTATCATATTGTCCTGCTTTTTTAGCAGATAGGCCTCTAATGTTAAGGGGCTGGAGGGTGAGAGCCTTTACCCATTATTTCACTCTTAAAATCTGCCTTTAAATCACACGTTCGCCGCTGCGTTCGATCAACCAGAAAGCCAGTCCGGTGATGACCATCAACACCACGCTCATGGCGCTGGCATTGACCAAAAATTCGATGCCAGGGGTCCGTTGCAACACCACGCGATAGACTGCTACGGTGAGCGTCATAAAGCCTGATTTGGACAACACCAGCGTTGCGCTGATCTCGGCAATCGAAATCGCAAACGCAAATGCTGCGCCAACCAGCACAGATCGTTTTAACAATGGCAGTTCAATCAACCGAAAAGCCTGCCAGGTGGAGGCCCCCAGCGAGCTTGCAGCCTCGGTCAAGGACACATCAAAGTTGCGAAACCCAGGCACCAGTGAACGAATCACAAATGGCAATGCCAGCAACGTGTGGGCTAAGATGATGATCACGTCTCGATCCACCCAAATCAGTGGTGGTTGATTGGCTGATCGCAACAATCCAAGCCCCAAAGCAATTGAGGAAATTGCCAGCGGCAACATCGCAACGGTGTTCAACCAATTCAGCTTTTGCCGAACGATACTCCAAGCCAAAGGCAATCCAAACAACAGCGTTAGGACTACTGTGCCTATCCCAAACTTGAAGCTGTTGGCAATCATGCTTAATGGAGAACCGTCCAGGATGGATTCGTATTGATCACTAAATAATTTTCCGTAAGCGGCCAAACTCCAACCGCCTTCATTGCTTTGCAGCGACATCCACAGCACACTCAGCAATGGACCCGCAAAGAATGCACCCGTGATCAATAACGCCACCCAAAGCAAGATTCGTTTCACCGAAAACGATTTGAACAAGTGACGGGCAGGCCGTGCGATTTGTTGCAACGTGCGAAAGGCAAAGCGACGTTCCAACCACAGATACGTGGCGGTGAAACCCAACAACATGACGATTTGCGTAAATGCCAAAGCCGCGCCGATGTCAAAATTTCGTTGCTTAAACTCTGTATAGATGGCCACTTCCAGCGTGGTGAACTGAGCGCCCCCTAACGTTAACACAATTGGAAAGCTCAAGAATGAATAGATAAATGCCAACAGCCCACCTGTGATGATTGATGGCAACAACAGGGGCAGCGTCACCGAGAAAAAAGTTTTGAAACCATTTGCACCAAGTGAATTCGCACTTTCTTCATATCCAGGATCAAGCCGTTCCCAGGCCGCATGGGTCAACCGAGCCACAATCGGCGCATTGTAAAAAGCATGGGCTAAAACAATGGCAGGCAGTGAAAACAAAATTTGAACCGGCGGATCACTCAAACCAAAAAGAGATTGTAGCGCTGTATTTAAAAAACCCTGGCGTCCGAACATCAATATAAATCCCAATGCGACTGTCACAGCAGGCAATACAAACGGAATGATCGTCAGCGACTGCAACGTTCGCTTAAACGGAAACTCATAGCGTGCCATCACCGATGCCCAAAACACGCCAATCACTATGCTCGCCAAAGCGCTCAAAGTCGCTTGATAAAACGTCAGCCTGAGAATTTTAAACAGGAATGCATTTTCCAGCACAATCTCAAATGGTTCCCACGTCCAGTTCCCCTTATCCCAAAAAGCTTCACGCAGGATGGACAGCAATGGCATCCCCAACATCAATAACAGAAAACCTAAAGGGATAAGCCAAAGTAAGTGTCTAAAATAATGCCTGTACATGAAAGCTCCCATTAAAACCTCACCCCACTTTACCATTGAAACAGGAATTTCTCTGCATATAATATTTTTAAACTATGGTGTATAATTAAAACACTAAATCCAATGAGGAGACCATATGCAAATTTTGCCCAGAGAGTCCGTCATTTTTGCTGAAGATTACGACACGATGGTGGCTTGGTATCGTGATGTGCTCAACTTAAATGTGAAGTCAGAAGCTTCGGATGATTATCACTACACGCATTTTATCAATGATCATGGCATCAACCTCGGCATTGCCAGCGCCAGCGAAATGGGCATCAACGCCACAGAAAAAGACTCAAACAGTGTTCGGATTCAGTTTGCCGTTGAAGATGTAAAAGCCTTTTTTATGCACATTGAATCGCATGGAGGAAGCGTCTCACTTGGGCCTTCTTTTGACAAAAAAGGGCAATTCTGGTTCGGTGGATTCAATGACCCTGAAGGCAATCCATTTTGGGTCGTGGACAAAAACTGCCCGTAAAGCTGAATCTAGATCGACAATTTTTTTAACGCTTTATCGATGAATATGTTGAGGCTTTCACACCATTTCTTTTCGGTCAATTCATCTTCCGCCCATTCGGATAATTTATGCGGGTAGCGCAATATCGCAAACAAATCCCAATACATCAGATTGCTCATATCTAATTTCATCAGAGATTGATAGCGATGAGTAAATGCCTCAACGGCCTCTACCCCCATGAACAAAGCAAATTCGACCCGACTAATCGCCAGATCAATCAATGGGTCACCCAAGTGTGCATCTTCCCAATCGACCACGCCAACCAATTGGCCATCCTTCCACAAAAGGTTTCCAGGCCAGTAGTCACCATGAAGCAAGACAGTTTCATTGACCTGAGGCCAAGGCCACGCTGCGTTTAACACTTCGCGCACCTGACCTTCATTGATTGTTTCATCGAGTTTCTCAGGCTGAGCCTGAACCTTTTTGGCCTGATTCTCTGACTGTGTGGATAAGAAACTCAGATCAAGTTTTTTAGCGTCTATCTGATGAATCTTTGCCAGATGGGTAGCGCACTGATGTAAGTAATCGTCCAGATCAGCAGGAGCAAATTCTGTGTCACCATCAATGAATTCAATCACCGCACAAGGGTCAGAAAAAACAGCTTCTGCTGAATCATGATAATAAGCATCTGGAGCCGCTAGCCCTTCTTCTTTCAATTGGCGCAACAGATGGTATTCGTCCTCAGCAATATTGGAATTGTGTCTTAGATCGGCTTGGCCGTGCTGGCGAACCACCATTTTTTGAGTTTGCCCATTTACGTATTGAATTTGGATCGCAGTGGTCTGTGCGGAAACGCCACCGGTCAATGGCCAGTGACGGATGAGTTTTGCTTGAGGGTCAATCTGGTGCACCAAGTGTTCAAATTTCTCAGTCTGATTGGATGCATTCATCACATCCGAGGGTGAAGGATTTTTCTAGAAAATTCAACCTGACCTTCCATTCAGTTGAACGAAAGGCCAGGTTCGAGATTGTTTTTATATTTTTCAAACGCTAACAGCAGGTGCTTTTCACAGCACGAACATTCATGCTGACAATGGGCATGCCCTCTGCATAGTTCTTTTCTTCCTGAACCACCACTTCGCTGAAACCAGCATCACGAATTTTTTGCAGATACACATCCCGATCCAACGCACCCGCAATGCAGCCGGCCCAGGCTTCGGCGCTCTTTTTCACATCCTCGCCTAAATCACCCGTGGTCACCAAATCGGACACCACCATCCGACCACCAGGCTTCAACACGCGATGGGCTTCGGCAAACACGGCATCCTTATCTGTTGAAAGGTTGATCACGCAATTGCTGATGATGAGATCAACACTGTCGCTGTCCACAGGAAGATTTTCGATCTCACCTTCACGAAACTCGACATTGGTGGCGTTGGCTTTTTCCTGATTTTTTCGGGCGGTTTCCAACATCGCAGGCGTCATGTCCACGCCAATCACAAAGCCTGATGGCCCCACCTGCTTTGAAGCAAGCAACACATCGATACCACCACCACTGCCAAGATCAAGCACGGTTTCGCCCTCTTTCATCTCAGCAAAAGCGGTGGGATTGCCACATCCTGCGCCTGCCGCCACGGCGGCTTCGGGTAAATCGCCCAATGCGGTGTCACTGTATCCCAACCCTTGAAGATGTTGCGCCTTATCCGACACGTCACTGCAACAACTGGAATCGCAACAACTGGCCCCTTGAGCCACCTGCGTGTAACGCTCCTGCACTTTTTGCTTGATGTTTTCCATAAAAAATCCCTTTCCTTCAATATTTCGACAACTATCGAAATATTGGTTAAAAATTTTATTGATCCAAAAAATCTCCGACCAAACTGAGCGTTGCCTGATTGACAGAACAATACACCCACTGACCACGTTTCTGGCAGTGGATCAGCCCCGCATTTCGCAACTCCTTGAGGTGGTGAGACACGGTGGATAAGGCCAAGTTTATCTCAGCACCGATATCACACACACAACTACAGGTATCTCCAAGCTCGTCCATCTGACAGCAATTGCCGACCCCTTGGCGCACCAGGTTGAAAATCTCAAGGCGGTTTTCATTGGACAGCGCCTTAAAGATTTTTGACAACACTTCGGTGTCGGCTTGTTTCGTTATTTCGATCATTATCGAAATACTACATCACCTCATACTAAATGTCAAGTTTTTCATTTTTGACGAAATGGATCAAAACAGGCTACATTAAATGCAGCCGTAAAAAAGGAGAGGCTTTGCTCGCCAATCAAAAACACGTTGCCATTCTGCTTGAAAACAATTATCAAGAGATGGAATTCTGGTATCCCTACTATCGCCTTCAGGAAGCAGGCGCTAAAGTGCTCACCGTGGGACCTGAAGCGAAAGAATACACCAGCCGCTACGGCTACCCCGCCCAGGCCGAACGCGCTGCCAAAGACGTGAGTGTGACCGACTTTGAAGGTGTGGTCATTCCAGGCGGTTTCGCGCCAGACCATATGCGCCGCAGTCCTTCTATGGTTTCGCTTGTTCGTTCTCTATATGAACGAGGAAAAATCGTGGCCGCCATCTCTCATGCAGGCTCCATGTTGTGTTCTGCCAACGCGTTGAAGGGCAAAAAAGCCACCAGTTTTTTCTCGATTCGTGCCGATATGGAAAACGCCGGCGCCACCTGGGTTGATCAGGTGGTGGTTCGTGATGGCAATTTGATCACCTCCCGCATCCCCAGCGACCTGCCCGCTTTCTGCCGCGAACTGGTCCACGCGCTCAAACTCTGTTAAATGTCCGAAAACCTGATCCTCATTGGCATGCCCGCTTCTGGAAAAAGTACCCTGGGCGTGATGACTGCAAAAGCTTTGGGCTGGGATTTTCTCGATACCGACGTTTACATCCAAACACAGGAACAACGAAAGCTCCATGAAATTATCGAATCAGAAGGCATCAACGCCTTTCGAGATTTGGAAAACCACCACGTCTGTCAACTCAACTCTCACCACACCGTTATCGCCACTGGCGGCAGTGTGGTCTTCAGCGCAGAAGCCATGCAACATCTTGGAAAGATTGGGCATATCGTCTGGCTCAAAGTTGATCTCGATGAACTCAACCATCGCATCGGTGACATCGTAGAACGAGGCGTCATCCATCAACCCGGCCAAACCCTCTCAGACATCTTCACCGAGCGCGAAGCTCTTTATCGCCAATACGCGCAAACCACCATTGACTGTACCAACCAAACACCCGAACAACTGGTCAGGGATCTGATCAGGGCTGTTTCTTCGTAATGTATAATGAAACAACTTTGAGAAAAGGCTTTGGGGTTTAAATGATTAAATTTCAAAGCCTTCAAATCTCCAACCCCTTTTATCTAAAAGGGGCTACGGTTAGACTGCAAAAGCCAGTTCTACAACTCAAAGTTTTTTCTAATTGATGGCTGTGTTGAGAAAACAAAAAATGAAAGAAACACAAGTGAAAAAATTACCGAGCTTTTGGCATGGAACACTGGCTGCCCTAATCGTCACGTTTATAGGCTACGGCACTTATCGTTCGCTTGGCTGGATGTTCTGGCCGGAGATCGCGGCACAATGGTCTTTTGCCATCGTTCATGGCGAGATTCAAACCACCTTTATCAATGCGCTTGGCGCAGATGCCAAAATTCTAGGCCTCTACGTCGCCATGCTGGCGCAAATATTGATCGGTGGCGTGATCGCCTTCATCGCACCGCAGGCTCGATGGGTCATTCATTTTTTCATGCTCAGTGGAATCATTTTGGTCACCACATTTGGGTTCACGACCATCTCCTCAGCCGTTCAATTGCCGGACCTGCCCTCGCTGATTTCAGGATTATTACTCACCAGTCTGGGCTATTCGTTTGCGTTATGGCTGCTGCAACGAAGCCAACCTGAAGAAATGAAAGTTGGAGAACAAACACTCTCTCAAGAAAAAGCCTGGACCCGTCGTCGCTGGCTGTCCACCATCGGCACTCTGGCAGGATCAGCCATCCTCTGGCCCATGATTCGCAATGACCTCAACCCTGCCAAACGAATTCTGAACACGCCCGAAGTGCCTGTATCCACCGAGTTGGTAGACGCCTTGCGCCAAGGCCGCATTGACTACGAATCCATTCCCAATGTATCAACATGGCTAACGCCTGAACCGGATTTTTACTACGTCTCTAAAAACCTGTCCCCATTTGAAATCAGTTTGGAAGACTGGGGCTCACTCACCATCGACGGTTTGGTTGATGAACCACTCAAACTCACGTTTCAGGAAATCCAATCTCTGCCTCAAATTGACGTGTACTACACGCTTCAGTGCATCGATTTTGACCCCTACAGCGCCATCACCGAAGATCTGATTGGCAATGGCAAATGGACAGGCGTGTCACTGAAACATTTCTTAGAGAGAGCAAAAGTGAAACCTGATGCCATTGATTTGGTGTTGCAGGCAGGCGATGGCTATTCTGACAGTCTGCCCATTGAAACCGTGTTACAGCAGGAAGACATCATCCTGGCCTGGGCTTTAAATGATCAACCCTTGTCTGCCCAACATGGCTTTCCACTTCGCTTGATTGTGCCAGGACAATATGGCATGAAAAATATAAAACACGTCGATCGGCTCGAAGCCATCGTCGATGATTACAAAGGTTACTGGCAACAGCGCGGCTGGGTGGACGATGCCCCCATCAACACCTATGCCAAGCTCGAAACCGTTTCCTTTGCAGACGTGTTTCAACTCGAACAGCCTGTGATAGTTGCAGGGTGGGCATTTGCCGGCACACGAGGCATTTCCAAAGTGGAGGTCAGCACCAACAACGGTGAAACCTGGACCGAGGCCCATCTAGAAATCCAACGCGAACCCAACACCTGGGTCCGTTGGGCTTACTTGTGGCAGCCGGACACCCTGGGTCAAGCGGGTGTTATCTCTCGTGCTTATGATGGCAGCGGCCTTCCACAAATAGAAAAACGTACCGGCGCTTTCCCTGATGGCACCACCGGCTACCATCGTGTTTGGGTCGATGTGGTGGACGTTCTTGAGCCAGATACCACAGGCGCTTGACACCGATTCTCACATTGCATACACTTCCATTGGTTTAGAATCTCGATAAAAACGGCAATGGCTTTTGGGGTTATTTCATCTATCTAAACCGCCTTATTTAGCAAAAGCAGATTGCCAAACTGAAGAGGGTTTGTAATATGAATTTTGAACGTTGGGGCAATTTATTTTGGTTGTTGGCATTTGTTTATTTCGGACTGTTTGTCGTGGGGCAAGCCGATGCTTTGTTCGGCGGTTTGATGCCAGAGGCACATCACGATGTCGAAACGCCCGTTAAACCTTTTGCCGCATTACACACTGACGATGAAGAAGCCATCATCGCGCTTGGCGAAAAAGTGTTCAACAATGCAGGATGCCAGGCATGTCATCAAATTGGCCTGGTTGGCAACAACATTGGCCCCAGCCTCAGCAACGTGGCCCAGCGTTTTCAGGGCGAACAATTGCTTAAAAAATTAAATGAACCTCAAACCCTCGTCGCCAACACCGTGATGCCTTCTTATGCAAATTTGAGTCATGATCAACAAGAAGCACTGGTCGCTTACCTCGGCACTTTCAACGGTGAACGCGAAGGTTTGGAAACCGGTGTTGGCGAAGTGCCCGAAGACATTCTGGCCAATGCGGCACCGATCAACCCTGACACCGCATTGATCGAACGCGGATTGGGCGTTTTTAACAACAATGGTTGTAGTGCCTGTCACGCAATTGCTGGGGTGGATGGCGCTGTTGGCGTTATCGGCCCCGACTTGACCCGCGAAGGCTTGCGTGGCCGCACTGACGAATGGCAAAAAGAGCATTTGATCAGTTCCCTTACAGTCTACACCAATGGTGATCCATCAGGCGCCAAACTCATGCCCAACTACGACCGCCTCAGCGATGGCGACCTTGATGCGCTGGTGGCCTATCTGCAAAGTCTTCGTTAAGGTAGCGTTGACAGGTAAACCTCACTCTAATTGTTCAAGTAAAAAGCGATGAAATTGAATCATTGAAGGAGACTGTGCTCCAAATGCAATACCCACATCGGTAGCAATAGAAAAGGGCAATTTATTCACAGTGGTTACTTCAACATCATTGACAACAATTCGTATTTCGCCATTACTTACATAAATGTCCAGTGACGTCATCCCTTCAGCATCTACAAGATCGGTTTCATGATATAAGGTAGTTTCAACTGCATCATCGCCGTTGCCAAAATCATAGGTTAGAACGAGCAATTCATTTGAATATCCAACGATTACATTCACTTCAGTAAACCCATCATCCCATGAAATCCCAACAAATTGATCTGATTGCACAGTTGCCTCTATGCGAGCATGAAAGGCATCAAGCATTAAATCATCGTCTACAGGAAATGGACTTTCAAAAAACTGCAGCTCAGTGCCCGGCTCAAGTATGTCTATCACATATCCATCAGGGCCATAATAACTGTGTATTTCATTGTCATCCTGTTCCTGCCAAATGCCTGGCGTAGTAAAATCATCTTCAAAAATCAGTTGCTCCGCTTGGGCCATGCCGATAAATGCTGAACTGGTAAGGATTATCAAGAAAACCATTAGTCGCATCATCTTTTTGACGCCTCCTTTGGTTTGAATTTGCAAGATAGATATTTTTGTTTACTGGCAGGAAAATCTCGATTTATCTAAACTATGTGTATTCCCTGTTACTTCAACTTAATGGCTCTGGTCATCACAAACAAATTCATGTAATTGGCTAAAGGCACTTCTTTTTTTCCATCTTCATGCCAGTTGTCTTCGTAGAATCCAGCAAGCAGAAATCCGGCATCAAGTTGTCCCCCGATGAGATCATCCAAGGTATGGCTGTATTCAAGTGGTTCATTCCGATCTGAAAAGCGCTTTCGCTCTTCGTTCGTCAGGCTATGCAAATCGGAGTATGGCAGCTTGTGTTTCACCAACAACTCACCTCGATCGTCCGAAGCAGCGATATCAAAAATGTAAATAGCTGGGTTGCAAAAGCCCGTGACCAATGCGCCGCCAGGGCGCAGTACGCGAAACGCCTCTTTCCACACAGGCCGCACATCCGGTACAAACAACGTAGAGACTGGGTTAATGACAAGATCAAACGAGGCATCTTCCAGTTGGTGCATATCGGCCATGTCGCCTTGAACCGTGTGAATGGTGAGCCCTTCACGCTCGGCGACCATTTGATCCTGACCAAGCTGATTGGGGGAATTATCAAAGATCGTAACATTGGCCCCAAGTGCCGCCAGAATTGGCCCCTGCTGACCACCGCCGGAGGCCATGCCCAAAATGTCTGAACCATCTATCTTTTCAGGAAACCAGTCTCTTGGCACCGGCTTATCCGGCGTCACAATGATTTCCCAATCGCCTTGACGCGCTGCTGCCACCTCATCGGGCGTGACAGGCATGGTCCACATGTTGCCTTGTTCAACCTGAGCGTCCCACGCCTCGCGATTGTATTTCAGTACATCCATTATCAGTCTTCTCGATTTACGGTATCCACAGAAAAAGCAGGCAGGCACACAGACCAGTAAACAGCATCTTCCCCATACGGGTTGGAATAACGAACCCGCGCGCCTTTGCGAACAAGCAATGATTCTCCTGCGTTGAGAATAATTTCTTCGCCATCCACTTCGATGTGTTTTTTACCGCTGAACATCATTGTGTACTCATCGAACTCAGGATTCTGATGTGGCTCGCCCCACCCTGGCGGTGCAATCATGTAGGCAATGCTGACATGCTCATCCTGCGTGACAGTCCGACCAAAATGCTCTTTGATTGTTTTGCCATCGTCCGTTGGAAATATGATCGGTGCATCCTGCTTAAAATAATTTTTGCTCATTTGTTGTGCCTCATTGTTCTTTCATTCCCACGTTTGAAGTTGCCAGTAACACGGGCAAGCTCTAATTGAATATCATGATCGCCCGAATCTTTGAGTCGGGCGATCAGTTTTTCTGCTGGCTTACCCTTCATGACTTTGACTTGTTTGCCGTTATAGAAAATCATCACTTTGCCATCTTTGGTGATCTGATAATCAAATGGATTGTCTTCCAGCTTGCCACGTTGATCGACATTCATTTCAATTCCTTATAGCGAAAGCACGATGTGATGTGGTCGTTCACCATCCCCGTGGCCTGCATAAACGCATAACAGATGGTGGACCCCACAAACTTAAAGCCACGTTTTTTTAAATCCTTGCACATGGCATCTGAAATTTCTGTTGAGGCAGGAATATCCTGTAGCATCTTGAAACGATTCTGAATCGTCTTGCCACCAACAAAGCTCCAGATGTATTTATCAAAGGTCCTAAACTCTTTTTGTGTTTCCAGAAACGCTTTAGCATTGGTCACCGCCGCATTGACCTTGAGTTTGTTTCGCACAATGCCAGGATTTTGTAACAGTTTTTCAATTTTCTTGTCGCTGTATTTAACGATTTTGTGTGGATCAAAACCATCAAACGCTTTTCGATAATTCTCTCGCTTTCGCAAAATGGTGATCCAACTCAAACCCGCCTGTGCACCTTCCAGCAACAAAAATTCAAACAACTGCTGATCGTCATGCAACGGCACGCCCCATTCTTTGTCGTGATAGTCCATATACAAAGGATCGTCACCGCACCACTCACATCGTTTGGTCATGTTTAATCCATTCTTCAAGCAAGCCCAAGAGAAACTTCGACTTGCTTTCCCGTTGCTTCATCGATGACTTGAAGTGTGTCCCCTTGTGAATCTTGAAGTTGTTCATTGGCATTCAACAGTTCGATACCATAAATAGTGCCATCAGGTGCCAAATCCACATTTAGTTGATCGCTCACATGGACGGTTTCAACCTCTTTTTCTTTTTCCTTAATTTGGATGTAAGCAATGTTGTAGCGCTTGTCATATGTCAGTTTCATTCTTTTACATCCTTTTGAAATCCTGGTTTAGAAGAACTTTGTGATTACAGTAATAACCAACCACTGATTTTCTTCTTGAACCGCATAGGCTTCAATTTGCTTCGTTTCGTAAGTTTTTCCTCTCCACATTTGGCCAAAAGGAAAATTGCGACGAAACCCACTCGATTATACTTTGCGGGGAAAGACTCTCCGTATTGTACGGTGGCAATCACTTCTTCTTCAGTTGCACCGCGTTCTAAAATTCGTGACTTTGAATGAGGATGTAAACGAACTTCCATCATTTCTAAAGCGTAATCCCATGTTGCAAACAGCACGCAGTCACTGCGTTTTTAAGCAGCATGGCAATGGTCATCGGGCCAACGCCACCAGGGACGGGGGTGATGTAAGAACATTTTTCAGCCACGTTGTCGAAATCGACATCGCCCACCAGGCGGAAGCCGCTTTTCTTCGACGCATCTTCAATACGATTGATGCCCACATCAATGACCACAGCGCCTTCCTTAACCATGTTTTCCTTCACAAACTGAGGCACACCAATGGCCGCCACAATGATGTCGGCACTGGCACACATTTCTTCCAGATTTTGTGTTCGAGAATGACACATGGTCACGGTGGAATTGGCGTACTTGCCTTTGCGAGACATCAGTACCATCATCGGTTTGCCAACGATGTTTGAGCGCCCCAACACCACTGCATGTTTGCCGCTGGTTTCGATGTCGTAATGTTCCAACATGGCCATCACACCATTGGGGGTACAGGGCAAAAAACCATCTTCATCGCCGATCAACAACTTGCCGACGTTGTACGGATGGAAACAATCAACATCTTTTTGCGGGTTGATCGAATCAATCACAGACCGTTCATCAATTTGAGGCGGCGGAGGCGACTGCACCAAAATGCCATGAACTTTCGGATCATTGTTGAGTTTGTCCACCAAGCCCAGAATTTCTTCCTGAGTCGTTTCATTGCTCAGTTCATGCTTGGCCGAGTGCATCCCCATCTCAGTTGCTTTCAAAACTTTGTTGCGAACATAAACCTGAGATGCCGGATCATCACCAGCAATCACCACTTCCAAACCTGGCGTAATGCCATGTTTTTCCTTAATGATTTCAACGTCTTTTTTAACTTGATCCAGCACGCTTGCCGAAACAACTTTTCCTTCAATCAATTGCATGTTGTCTCCCTTCCTAGACCAGTACATTTAGGTGATTCAAGCAAGAGATGTCAAGTCACCCCAAAAGTCCTCTTCCAAATTGGGCAAAGCAATATATAATCAACCATCAGAAGCCCTTGTTGGAGTTTGATTCACAATGAAAGATTTTAATAACAAAGTGGCTGTTGTGACCGGTGCTGCCAGTGGCATTGGTCGAGCCCTGGCTGAAGCGTGCCTGGCACGAGGGATGAAAACAGTCTTGGCCGACATCAATGAAAAAGCGTTGATTGAAACCAAAGCATCTTTCAACACAAAAAACGTATTGACAGTGGTTACAGATGTTGCCAAAGCTGATGAAATTAAAGTTTTGGCAGACCAGGCACAATCTGAGTTTGGCCAAATCAACCTTCTCTTTAACAACGCTGGTGTGGATACGTTGGATGATTTAACAAAACCTGTATGGGAGCTGCCTACACAGGATTGGGAGCTAATTCTTAACGTGAATTTATGGGGTGTGATCAATGGCTTAAAAACTTTTGTCCCCATCATGCTGGAACAATCGAATGAGGCTCACATTGTCAACACAGCGTCCGTGGCCGGCTTAATGAGCAACCCGATGATGGGCGCTTATATGGTCAGCAAACATGGTGTGGTCACTTTGTCTGAAACACTGCACCAGCAACTTTCCGCTAAAAACACAAAAATCAGTGTGTCTGTGCTTTGTCCGGGCATGGTCAACACATCCATCTTTAAAAATACGATGGCGCGTGAAGCTAAAACGCCAAACAGCGAAAGTGACCCAAACAGCGATTTTGTAAAACATTTTGAAGAGGCTTTGAATCAAGCCATGTCAGCACAAACAGTTGCCGACACCGTTTTTGACGCCATTGAAGAAAATCGGTTCTATATTTTCACGCATTCAAACAGCAAAGAAGCGATTCAAAACCGATTTAAAAACATTGCTCAGGAAGCCGCGCCAACGGTACCCGAATGGCTTAAAAAGCTTGAATAGAAAAAGGGGCAACCCAACGGATTGCCCCTTTAGTGATCATCAATAGATATTACAGATTGTTCATGTCTTCTGAAAAGGGTCCGAAGTAAAATTTCTGCCCTTGACATGGATTCATTCCCAGTTTGGATTGTTGCTCACCAGGCATCACCGGCAAAGTGCTGAACCCAGGAAAATGATGCAGCAGTGATTGTCCATTCATCCCCATCGTAATTTCGACGTAAATATTGTCCTGATGAGAGAAAAGATCCCATGTTTTGGCCACGCTGTCACACTCTGACATATGGATTGTTTCTTCCCAACTCTGGCGCAGGGACAGCCAACGCAACAAGTCTTTAAGGGTCTTCAATGCCGTCCGACAGTCGAAGCTATCATCGTGAAAGTTCGTAGAGAGGGCCATACGAACCTCCTTTCAAAAGTGAGATGAACGTCACTTTCTATTAAAGCAAAATTTGAGAATTTTTAAAGTAATTGACCTAACAAACGTTTCGTTTTGCCGCTTCCATAGGTTGTTTTTGTCTTGCTAAATTGCAAAACACCTTCATTGTCATCATGTCGGATATTTCGGCAAATGAGCCAAGAAAAGCCCTCAAAATCGACACTTTTTCACTTTCTAGCATCTTTTTCTATATCGAGTAGAATTGGGCTGCTATGAATGCAACTCAGCAAAACAAAGTTACTCTATTTTCCAGATTTGCCTGGATCACGCTGGGCTACAATGTGCTGGTGATTCTCTGGGGTGCATTGGTGCGTGCCACAGGATCAGGCGCGGGCTGTGGCGCAAATTGGCCAACTTGCCAGGGCGAAGTGATTCCCCTGACCAATCAAATTGAAACCATAATCGAATTTGCCCATCGCGCCAGCAGCGGCATTGCTTTGTTGCTCGTGTTGGGATTGGTCATTTGGGCATTTCGCATCTTTATGCCTGGACACCGCGTTCGTCTCGCCGCCACCTGGTCCATGATCTTTATTTTAATCGAAGCCCTCGTCGGCGCTGGTTTGGTGCTGTTTGAACTGGTGGCAGAAAACAGCTCTGCTGCAAGGGCCATTATCATTGCCGTGCATCTGGCAAATACATTCTTGCTGCTTGGCGCACTCACATTTACAGCATCGTGGTCCACTGGCCCTGCTGTGGTGGAGTGGAAAATGGAACAACGGTTCTGGTTTTTTTTGTCGATGTTGAGCTTGATTGTTCTTGGCATGACCGGCGCAATTACCGCATTGGGAGACACGTTGTTTCCTGTGTCCGTTGCCAGGGAACGCATTACAAATCACTTCCTGGTTGAGCTTCGTGTCTGGCATCCTGTACTTGCTGTGTTCCTGGGCGCTTTTGTGGCTTTTATAGCGCATCGAATAGGCACACACCATCGAATTTTATCCTGGCGTTTGGTCAGCCTGATAGGTGTCCAATTCATCTTTGGCCTGATGAACATCTGGCTCAAAGCACCTGTTTGGATGCAAATGATTCACTTGCTGTTCGCAGACCTCATCTGGATTGTGTTTGTCATTTTTGCCGACTCTGTTTTGACGCAACAATCGCCAAAAACAGATCATCCTTTAAACTAAATAATGGCGGCCTGAACACAATTACCTGAGAGGCCCATTGTAAGTGCCGCCATAAATACTTGTGCCACCGCCTGCTTCGGCAATGGAAACATACATAAAATAAGTGTCATCAGCATAAGCAAGTTCGTGAAACCACGTCACTCGATTGCCAACATCCCGCCCTGTAAAGACAGGGGAATCTGAAATCCTTTCCCAGTGAATACCATCATCACTGACGGCCAATCCATAAGGATGCGCGGTATGTGGTCTGAATCCGTTATAAGAACTGTAAAGCATGACCAAACCATCCGGCGTTCGCACCACACGAGGGTCCTGAACAACTCGAGGGTTCTCCCAGGGTGCTGCTTCGGTGTCTGGAAAAAAGACAGGATCACTTTCCGCAAAAGGGGCTTCGGCGGTTGAAGGGTCATCGTATTTGATCCAATGAACACCATCTTCTGAAGTGGCCAATCCAATTAAAGTATCGCCACTTCTATCCTGCTGTCCGCCGTAGTACATGAAATACTGGGATTCAATTTTCACCACGCGGGGCGCAGGCAGCGCAAGCGAATCCCACTCACCCCTGGAACCCACATTGAGCACAGTTTCGGCATCCATGACCCAGGGGCCTTCAGGCTGAGGGGCCGTTGCCCGAGCAACACCCTGATCCTGACTGCCAGAATGAGGCACCAGGAAAAAATAGAGCACCCACGTGCCATCTGCTTCAACAATCACGCTGGTTGGCAAAGCCATTGCATCAAACGGCACTTGATGATGTGTAAAAACAGGCGCTTGCTGAGGAGATATCCATCCCAACCCATCGGATGAAATCATGTGATCCACATTGGCAACTGTCCCCCATGTGGAAAACGCTGCCCGAAACATATGAAACATACCATTGTGATGTATCACCGCGCCTGCATTGGTAAAGCGTGTGCTAAGATCACCCAGTGGACCGGGGCGAATCAGCGCTGTGTTGATATCCACATCAAAGCGAACTTCTCTCGTTTGGCCAAACAAACTCCATGAAGCCACAACAAACAATAACACCGTCAGCGTAAACCTAAAGATCAACTTCATTTGATATTCAACTTTCGTAAAACTGAGATCTATTGGTATCAAATGAATGATAAACCCTCGCACAATACAAGAGTCAAGAGCATGGTTTTGATGGATGATGCGTCAAAGACAATTGCAATATATTTTTAAAGAACGATGTCCTCGATGCCTGCCAAGGTAGGTTCTCTGACTGAATGGGCAATGTGTGCGTTGGCTTCCAGCAAAGCCTGTCCACTGGGGAAACCTTCGATCACCATTGGGCGACCTGAGCTTCCCAATGCAATCAGCACACCTGCGATCATGAAAGAGTACGTGCCACTCAATCGCGGATCGGGCAAAGAGCGATAGAGTTCAAAGGCGTCATCGCCTTCGCGCGAACGAATATGGTCGGCATCAGACCCTACACCGAGGCCCACACCGTAGATACGGAAGTGTAAATTGCGGAAAATTTCCTTTTGAATTTCTGCCAACGTTTGCGTGATGAACATGAAACCGCAACGCATTTTTCTCAACTCTTTGGTGCTGTCGGTGAGCACTTTGCAAAGACGACGAAGCATGTCGTCGTTGCCTGGGTTTTGTGGAATGAAGCGACCTGCTTCATCGAGCACGATCAAACAATTGCTCTTTTGCTTGTCCGCATCACGGTAGTGCATGTGTGAAATCTGACGCAGTTTGCGGAACACGAAATCCATCAGGTACAGCTTGAAGCGCTGGCTCATCTGGATGCGTTGTGGATTGAGATCGAGAATGCGGATTTTTCCATTCAAAATCGTGTCCTGAAGCACTTTACGGATGCTGATTCGCGTTCGGCCTTGTTTATCAATGGGACTGAACAATTGAACCGTTTCATTCCAGATCTGGCTCAGATTGAAATTGGGGCCATGCCAGCTTTCAAAGAACTTGGTGGAATAATCTTCACGGCCTTTAATCGCATAGGCATTGGCAATCTGCCGAGTGAACAGTTCGGAAAACGATGATTTGATGCGCTCGTTCAATTGCACATCGAGACGATTGATCTTGTCCCAGTCCATGATGGTTTCCCACAGTTTTTGTTTATCCAGTTCGACCAAAAGCTGCGTGGCATATTCTGCTGCGTCTGCTTCTTTTTGTTTTGAAACACCGAGAGATTTGAAAAATCCCTTTTCAACCAACACCTGAACAAACATCTCCGAGCCTTCGAGGCAAAGTTGATCGAGGCTAATGATGTGCTGTTTGGGTTTGAATTTTCCATTGCTAAAGCGAATCAGCATCTCATGGAAATTAAAATCAAACCCTGTGCCTGTACCAAAATCGTTGGTGGAAAACTCACTTTGCGGGTCAAGGA
The DNA here is from genome assembly GCA_029262795.1 of Candidatus Fraserbacteria bacterium. Lineage (GTDB taxonomy): Bacteria > Bipolaricaulota > Bipolaricaulia > RBG-16-55-9 > JAJCYT01 > JAJCYT01. The sequence continues at coordinate 252,620 of JAJCYT010000036.1, read as the reverse complement.
TTAAAAGACCCATTTGCGGATTGTGCGCCCAGGTTGCAATCAACGAAGCTGCGACCACACTTTTACCACTGCCACTGGGACCAAACACGCCACCCATGTAAGCTTCACCAGATCCCATTTCATCAAAACCACCGAAGTGTCGAACCAGGACGGGGGCAGGCACATCGAGCGTTCCGTAGAAATTGCCCAGATAGCTGTAGCCAAACTCACTGGCCATAATTTTTTCGATCAGAGGTTTGTCTACCTGATAGACTTTTAGACCACTGCCAGGCGGTACAGCCAGTCTTGTTTTTTGATAAACAATTTCACCATTTTTAAGGACTTCACGATAGGCACCCACAATCTGCATGGTGCCTGTGGTGGTGTCACCAATTTCGGTAAGATGCGGCAAATTACCATGGAGTTTGATGTAATTCTTTAATGAAGGGTCTTCGTGCCAGCGGTTTTGGGTTTCGATCTGCGACACCTGCCCCAGCACGAGCAATTCCTCGCGTCCCTGATGGCTTTGCACCTTTACGCCCATGGTCAGCAGCGTGCCCAGTAATGGGCTTTGCAAATGCGTGTCGCGCACGTCGAAGTGAACTTCGGTCACATAGTTGGGCGAACCAACAATAGCGACTTCAACGCGTTGCTGTGAGGAATAGAAACCATTCCCATTCATTGTGTGCTTGGAATGACCATTCGATTCGAATGATCGACCGTTCGCTGACTTCAAAACGCCTCCTCGACGATTTTTCCAACCGCCCTTGAGTTTCATTATCGACATAGCGTCAGCAAATGAAGAGGATGTGCGTTACAGACCGCATCCCTTCATTGCGGTCCCTCCTTGTCTCTCTGAAGTTGTCTCCCACTCACACAAATGTGGTTTCGGCGATCCTCCTGTCGAAAAAATTACTCGGTGCGATACGGCTGGCTGAAAAACCAAGCCCAAGAGGCCAGTTCCATATCGCGCCTTGCAACTTCTTTCAATGCGTTTTTTGCCACTGAAACAGCGGACTTTGCAAATCGATCCGCCACGTAAAAACGGTAAGGTTCCTGCAAATCCGGCGACATCGTGTCATGCAGCCACCAGGAAAGCAGTGAGCCGACTTCCGGCTCGTTGTCTAAAAATGTCCGATTCATTTCAATTTTGAACACACCATGCACCGCATCTGGTCGATAATACAGATGATGCAACTGATGTTTGTCACCAGGAATTGTGATCCACTGTGCCGATTCATTGACTTCCTCATAAAATGGATACGCGGTGCTGACGTGGTAAGGCCGGTCCGGTATGTTTGCTGATACGGGCTGCAAGGCTTCGCTGGCTTCTAAAACCAGTGAAGCAAAGGTCTTGTCATCGAATCGACCAACCCAGTGGGTCATGTAATTTTCAACCAGCGTGGTCGTTGTGACCAACTTGAGATTGCCCACAATTCTTGGACTGAGCAGATATGGCGTGAGCCAGTCCCGACTTTCAAATGCAGCCAGCGTTCGTCCTGGCTCCCGATCTGGAGATTCTTCAAATTGCTCACGCCAATAGCCAAGCTGTTTTGGCAAATCGCGCTCGATGCCGGAATAAAACTGATTGATGTGGATGATGGAGTTGATGCGTCCACCGTCAATCAAACAAATTGCATTTGGAAACTGTTCGACTACCTGAACCGACAACATGATTTCGTGCATCATCATCAAGCCTGCGGATAACTGAGTCAGGCAGGCAACATGCGGCAAAATGGATAAGGTGGATGCCTGATCATTCTCTTCAAGCTTTTCACCCACACGAACAGCACAGGAGATGGAGTACGCACTGCCACGATCAACCTCAGCAATATGAGCGCCATCAATCGTAAACACTTGTCGAGCCGGTGGGTATTTTGCTTCGACATCAAAAATCATGTCTTCATCCAACAACTGCGCACGAAGCTGTTCGCGCTTTTCGCCAATACTTGCGAAATCCTGATGAAGATGCTCGCCTAATGTGGCGGCATTGTCGATCAGTTGAGCGATTAATGTCTCCGGCAAAACGGTATGGCTCATTGTAACGCACATCACCTTTATTTATGTTTTACAAATCACAAAATCAATATGAGTATAGCAAACAAAAGACTCTTTGTGAAGGTTTTACATTTCTCCAACTTCATCAAATAAACGTAAGGAGAATTTTTGCGAATCCTCCTTGAACCTTCATGCCTTCTGCACTTCCAAATAAATTTTTCATTGCCAAACAAAGCTTGACAGACTGCTGATTAGACATTAACATATCCAAGAACATTCATATTTATGTGAACGTCAATTTCAGGTGATTAAAATGGATAAAAGTTTTCTACTAAACGACCTTGAGCAGATTAAAGCGTTGGCCGATCCATTGCGGATGCGAATTTTCAAAACACTTGCCCGTGAAATCCTGACCACCAAGCAAGTGGCCGATCTGTTGGATGAACCCCCCACCAAGCTCTATCGTCATGTGCAAATTTTGGAAAAACTAAAACTCATCAAATTGGTTCGAACGCGAACCAAACGCGGCATTGTTGAAAAATATTACCAAGCCGTTGCCAAAGACATACAGGTTGACAGCAAGTTGTTTGCCTCCATGCCGCGCGATGAATCGCTCAGAGCCTATTACGAATTGCTCAATGGCATGCTGCAAACCACGCTCAATGAGATCAGTCGCAACCTGGAGATCAAACAAGATCATCCTGAAAAAAACCTACACATCAAACTGATTCGTGAAGAAATACGAACCACACCTGAAAAAATCGAAGCACTGAGAGATCAACTCGATACCTGGATCAAAGATTTCGAAGCTGCCGATCAGGATGATGGTGAGGTTGACTATCACCTCACACTCGTACTTTATCCGCGCGAACCGCTCGATAAAAAAGAATCTCCCGAGGAGGACGAATGAATTTACAAACAATACTCATTGCCGCAGCTGCACTGGTGGCTGTGGTGGTTGGTGTTTTTATATGGAATGGAACGAATTCAGATGCAACACCCAGTCCCAATGCGCTCTTAGAACGCTGGGCCGAAGCTGTGGGCGGCGATCGTTTGAATGAGGTTGAAGCAATCTACTTTTCCAACACCATTCGTACCAGTGGCCTGGAAGGTGTTGTGGAAGAATGGTATACCACCGAAGGTCAACATCATCAAAAATTGAATTTGGCTGATGTTTATAAAATAACAACGGTGTATGATCACACAGCCAGCGAGGGCTGGATACTCGACCACAATAACAAAGTGCAAACGCTTCAAGGCGTGGACCTGGAAGACGAACTCACCACCGCCTACCTGGGCAGTTTTTCTCATTTACAGCCACGGGGTATTTCAGGACAAGCGGAATTTTTAGGCGAAGATGAAACAGGCACTTATTGGAAATTATTGATCCAGCCACGCAACGGAAAGCCAGTCACCTATTACCTGGATAAAGCCAGTGGCTTGCCTTTCAAAGAAGAACGCAACGTCGGAGATGATACACTCACCAGTTTTTTCAGCGATTGGCGTAAGGTGGATGGCGTAAACTTCCCGTTCTCTTTTCATCAGACCAATGGAGAACCGGAATTTGATTTTTTCATGGATACCCAGGAAATCATCATTAATCCAACCCTGCCAGCCGACACCTTTGATCCTCTGCAGGAACCTGGCCCTGACTTTCAGTTTGAAAATGGCCGCGACAGTTTAGGCATCCCCATTGAACTGAACAACAATCACATTTATTTGCAAACCAAAGTTAACGGCTCAGAGCCGATTTGGTTTGTGCTCGACACAGGCGCAGACTTCACCGTGATTGACACCAACCGAGCCCATGAACTCGAACTGGAATTACAGGGCAGTTTGCAGGGCGGCGGCGCCGGAGAAAATTCGGTCGAGGTGGCCTTAATCAACGATGTGTCGTTTGAAGTGGCAGGCGTGCAAGTCACCGGTCAAACCGTGGCTTCCATTGACTTTGCCATGCTTTCAGCCCTGGAAGGCAGAGCCATTAACGGTATTTTGGGCTATGATTTCATCAGCCGCTTTATCATCGAAATTGATTACGAACAAAGCCAGATCAATCTTTACGATCCAGCCCAGTATGTTTACAACGGAAGCGGGGAAAAAATTCCTTTCACCATTGAAAGCAATGATCCCTTTATTGAAGCAAGCTTTACAGTTGATGGTCATACTTATTCAGGCAAATTCATGATCGACAGTGGTGCCAGAAGCGCCTTGATTCTGGGAAAACCCTTTGTTGAAAGTCATCAATTACTGGATCAGGTTTCTCCATTATTAGATGGCCCTATGGGCTTTGGCGTGGGTGGAGAAACCAAACAGCTCCTGGGGCGGGTGAGTGCTTTGCAGTTTGGTCAATTTAACCTGCCGGATGTGCTTACCGCCTTTTCACAAGATGAAGCAGGGGCGCTGGCCAATCCGGATCGGGCAGGCATTATTGGCGGCGAGGTACTGCGCCACTTCACGGTTGTCTTTGACTATTCAAACCAAGTCATGATTCTTGATCCCAACGGTGATTTTAACGACCCTTACCATTACAACATGAGTGGCTTGACTTTGGTTTCAGAGGGGATTGGGTTCGAAAACATCAAGGTATTTCGGGTGTTGGAAAACTCTCCTGCAAAAACCGCTGGTATAGAGGCAGAGGATCAAATTCTTTCTGTTAATGGCATCTCAGCAGCCGATTGGACGCTAGAGTCTTTGTCTCAATTGATGCGTCAGGCAGGCACAACAATGGTTCTGGAATGGGAGCGTGATGGCCAGTTGTTTGAAGCCACTCTCACATTGGAACCTCTTATCTAAGTTTGATAATTTTACTGCTCTTAAAAAGCCAGACTGTTTCTGTAATTGACATACATAGACTAACTAGGTATAGTTAAATCATAGAACCTCTATGTATATTTGAGTCATTTTGAACAGGAAGTGGCTATGACTTTGTCAAAGGATTTTGTTGCAGCATCAGCGATTCCACTCATTTTGTCGATCCTGAGCCATGGCGACAGCTATGGGTATGAGATCATTCAGGAAGTACATAAACTGTCCGATGGCGATATACAGTGGGCCGATGGCATGTTGTATCCGGTGCTGCACCGGCTGGAGAAAAAAGCATGGATCAAATCCTATTGGGGCAAGGGACCCAATGGGCGAAAGCGAAAGTATTATCAGTTGCAACAGGCAGGGCTTAAAGAACTGGATGCCCAGCGCGGCAACTGGAACAAGCTCCACACCATGCTGAAACAACTTGAAGGAGGCACCTATGTTTCACTTAGACAGGGAAGTTGATCTATGGTGCGGGTCGCTTCGACTCAGGAGAAAAGCTGCTGTCGAAGAATTGAAAGATCATCTCTATTGCAAAATCGACAGCCTCATCGAAAAAGGTCTGTCTGAAAAACAGGCGTTCACATTCGCCACGGAAGAAATGGGCAATCTCAACGATTTGCGCAAAGAATATGACAAAAACAAATTGCCCAAGGAGTTCTTCTGCTATGTGGCTGCGGTGGTGCTGGCAGGGTCGGGCTTGGTCCACCTCACAGAATTATACGAGCATGTGGTGATTTCGCCCTCTGGGCGTGAAGCCACCAAAGATGTGTTCATTGGCGGAATGCTGTTGCTCATGGCCACTTACAAATACTTTCACGCAGAACGCAAACGCAAAAGAAGACTCGCCGATTAACCATGAATACTTCACATTTCAAATTGTTTTTTCGGCTCCGCAGATATTGGATTTGATCCAAATCGAAACTGGTTGTTGGTTCCAAGTATCGGCTTACAATCGATCAGGATATTAAAGCTCTAATTAAACCTCGATTTCAATCACCCATTTGTCTGTTTGAATGAACAGAAGTATAGTCCCCCCATGCGGACTTACACGATACGTCAACTGATCAACGTATTTATTATCAACCAAAGCCTTCATTGGATGGTCATCGGGGTGATTATTCCAGTGATGACACTCATTCAGCTGGAGAAGGGCTTGGATTTATTCCAGGTTGGCATCAGCATTGCCATCATGTCAGGGGCGGTCATTGTGCTGGAATTGCCCACCGGCGGATTGGCCGATGCCATTGGGCGTAAACGACTCTATCTTATTTCGATGACCGTAACAATTCTGTCGATGTTCATCGTATTGATATCGTGGGATTTCTATTCTATTGCAGCTGGATATTTCGTGATGGGGGTCGCGCGAGCACTTTCATCGGGATCAATTGATGCCTGGTTTGTGGACGAATTTATGGAAATCAACCCACAGGGCAATTTACAAAAAGCATTGGCCAAAGCCGGTATTTTTATTCCACTGGGCATTGGACTAGGCTCCCTGTTGGGTGGGGTGCTGCCTATGACTTTGGGCCAATGGACCAAAACACTGCCCGGCCTGGATATTTACTCAGGCAACTTGATCATTGCCATGGTCTTTGGCGGCATACAATTGCTAATCACTTTCCTCATTGTGCACGAACATCAACCACCGCAAAGTGCAAAATTCTGGGAAGGGTTTAAGAAAGTGCCTGAAACGCTGTCAACCGCAATCGTTTTTGGCATCCGCCACCGCGTGGTGTTTTTATTATTACTTATTGCGCTGGCCTGGGGCGTGGGACTATCCGGATTGGAAACATTTTGGCAACCACAGGTAAAGGGCATGTTGGCCTCTGAAGAACAAACCTGGATCTATGGATTGCTCAGTGCCGCATATTTCTTGGCAGCATCTCTGGGCAGTTGGGCCATCACCCCGATTTGTTCATTGTTTAACAATCACTATCCACTGGTGTTGTTTGGCGTTCGATTTTTGATGGGCAGCTTTTTAGCCCTGCTTGCTTTTCAAACACACCTGATTGGATTTTCGATTTTTTATGTGGTGTTGTTCTCATTTAATGGCATGTCCAATGCCCCACATGGCACGCTATTCAATCGTGAAGTTCCCAGCGAGCGACGTTCCACCCTGCTTAGTTTTGAATCCCTGTTTATGCAAACAGGCGGATTGCTCGGCACGCTTATTCTGGGCTATCTGGCCAACACATATTCCATCCCGATTGCCTGGTGGGTGGGTGCAGCTATTTTGATGGGCTCTGCATTTTTGTATTTACTGATCCCAAAGTCAAAGGTTTGAGCTTGTGGATTGCGCTTAAAATTTTCTCTGTAAAAAAATCGTTTCTTCAATTGGTTCACCTGAAGATATCATTTCAAAGCCGTTTTTTTCGAGCACCCTGATTGAGGCTTTGTTATTAATCTCCACACCACCAGAAATTGAGGAAATGCTTTCTGCTTTTTCACAGCACGCCACAAGCCCTTTGATGAATTCGCTGCCAAGCCCTTTTCCCCAGGTTTCCTCAGACAAAAGATATCCCAATCGTACGTCAATTAGATTTGAGTCCGAGGCATATTCTCCATTTAAGAAAAGGAACCCAGCAAGTAGGTTTTCAGAAACAAGGTGGATGGTAAAAACCACACTTTCTTCAACTCGCTCGTTTATCCATTCATTCGCTTTTTCGACCGTGTCAATTTCCTGCCATCCTGGTGGCAGTGCTTTGGTTACTTCTGGAGAAAGTATCGAAGCGATTCTGCTGGACAAAGCGCCTGCATCATGGATTGCTGAGGCATAGTCGCCCCAGCAATCAACGGACAATCTGTCTGTTTTGAATTGACAGCTTTGTTCAAGAATTTTGTTTATTGGCATTTTAAAAAGCCACAGGCAATGATTTCAAACCTCGAATCACAAAGCCATCACTGTAAACAGGATCACCATTGAGGCTGATGTTTGGCATTCGCTTCATCAATGCTTTGAACAGAATTTGCAATTCCAGTCGAGCCAAAGCAGCCCCCATGCAATAATGAGTCCCCATGCCAAAGGTAAGGTGCATATTGTCTTTGCGTGTCAAATCCATTTCATCAGCGTTGTCGAAATAACGTGGGTCACGGTTGCCGGAAGCGTAGATCAAAGCCACTTCTGTTCCCTTTTTCAATTCGACCCCGTTGTACTCCATATCCTCCAACACCCAACGCTCGAACATGGGAAGGGGAGAATCATAGCGCAACATTTCTTCGGTGGCTGTCTTCAAAAAATCTTCACAATCTGGAGAATCGACCATGTCTTTCATCTGTTGAAATTTGTCTGGGTTTCGAATGAGATTCAACAGACCTAACGAGGATGCATTGACCGTGGCTTCATGCCCAGCATTGAGCAGGAAGATACAGGTGGATCGAAGCTCATCTTCGGAAAGCTTTTTGCCTTCATCCTCGACATTGACCAACGCAGTGATCAAATCATCCTGAGGGTGCGCACGCCGCTCGTCTGCGAGTTGTCCAATATAGTTCATAAAATCGCGCGCGGCGGTGGAGGCTTCGTCCTGGTCCTGTTCGGAAAAACCCTGTTCATACATCTTTACAATCGCCGCAGACCAGGGACGCAAATTATTGCGGCCTTCTTCAGGCACACCCAGCAAATCGGCAATCATGGCAATCGGCAGTGGTTCGGCAATGTCATGTACAAAATCCGCTTTACCACTGTCAATCACGTTGTCGATCAATTGTTTGGTGGTCACTTCCAGCTTGGGCCGCATGCTTTCAATGTGTCGAGGTGTAAATGCTTTGGCCATCAGCAGGCGAATTCGTGTATGCTCAGGCGGCTCCCAGTCCATAAATACTTTATTCTGAAACTTATCAAAGTCCACCTGACGTGGATCGGGTGGGGGCCAGCCCAGTTGTTCCCGCGTCATGATGTGCAGAATACTGCGCCCCAATCGCCTGTCTTTCAGCAATGTGGAAATATCATCATAGCGTGTGAAAAACACCTGATTCCACTGCTCGTCATAGAACACCGGCATGTTATCGCGCAATTCCTGAAGTTGTGGATAAGGGTTGGCAATAAAATCACGACTTTTGATATCCAGATGAAATTTCTCAAGCATGTGGTCTCCTTTGAGAACAAGCGGATTAAGCCACAGTATAGCAAACAGGAAACACTTTATGGAAACTTTATGAGACCATTAGAAACTTTTTGACAAAAGGCAAAATATGTTCGCTTTCGGTAAAACAAGACGGATGGTTAAGGCCGGGCAGTGAAACAAAGTTGGCATTCACCAGTATGGGCACATATTGCTGGATGGCAGGATAATTTGATTCATCGGCTTCACCAGCATAAATCAGGCAAGGCATGATCATATTGGGCAAATCATCCATAAGGCTGGACCACCCTGCTTTCAAGACGGCGGCCAAGGCTTCCAAATCCTGGGCTTTCAAAAAACTTCGAAGCTCTGGAGTAACCGTCATCACCTGTTCATACGTTTCAATCAGGCTGTCGATTCCGCTTTCCAGCGTTTTCAACAATCGATGCTCTCCTGGCGTGGCCTCATGCGGGGAGCCACCGCCTATAATCAATGACCTGACGCGTTCTGGCGCATACTTTGCCAGTTCAAACCCCGCCCGCCCCCCATAGGAGTATCCCCAAAAGTGACTGGCTTCAATCTCAAGGTCATCCAACACGGAAACCATGTCAGCTACTCTTTGTTTTTCGGAATAATCTTCAGGGTTGTGGGGCTTGTCGCTCAAACCATGCCCTCGCGCATCCATCATAATGAGCTGATAATCGTCTTTCAGCGCATCCACATAACCATATTCACCCCAACTTTGAAGACTTCCTAAAAGACTATGATGAAGTAAAAGCGGCGAGCCGGCGCCTTGAGTTTCATAATAAATGCGAATTCCATCATTGCTTGCATATGGCATTATTGAAACCTCGCTAAGAAAAATTGGATGATTCCCTTATGGTGTTATCTCGTTTCCTAAGCGTAAAACGAGATAATTGTCCAAAGAATGATTTCTATCAGTCTTTCATTAAGATGAGGTATTCATTAACATTTCATGTTTCTGGCCGAAATTGGCCAGCTTAATTCTGTCTAATACACTAGGTTAGAAAACACCTGAATCAATACTCAAGGAGATCATCATGCCCACACAACGCGAACATGCTGAACAATTTGCAAGCCTTCATCAAAAAGGAAATCCACTCATTTTATTCAACGGCTGGGATGCAGGCAGCGCCATCATCCTGAAAGACGTCGGTGCGAAAGCAGTGGCCACGGGAAGCTGGTCTGTCGGTCAATCTTTTGGCTATGCTGATGCCGAGGCTGTTCCAATGGAGGTCGTGATTGATAATCTCAAACGAATCATCGCATCCGTTGACCTCCCCGTCACGCTCGATTTTGAAGGCGGCTACGCCGAAGCGCCCAGCCAACTGAAAGAGAATGTTGCAAAGGTAATTGACGCAGGCGCCATTGGCATTAACTTTGAAGATCAGATTGTTGGCACAGACAAGCTTTACGATATGCAATTCCAGGCAGAACGAATCAAGGCGATCTCAGAAGTTTCTCAGGAAAAAGATATTCCACTGTTCATCAATGCTCGTACGGATTTGTTTTTAAAGAGCGATCCAAGCGACCATGCCAGTCATCTCGAAGACAGCATTGCTCGATCTCAGGCTTATTCTGAAGCTGGCGCAAAGGGTTTTTTCGCTCCTGGCCTCAGAGACCCTGATTTAATCAAACAATTGTGCAAAACCTGTTCACTTCCTGTCAACATCATGATGCAACCAGAAGTTCCCGCACCAAAAGAATTGGCCGAATTGAGCGTAGCCCGCATCAGCTACGGCGGTGGCCCTTACTACCTCGCCATGGAACGATTTAAAAAATCAGCGATCAAAGCCATTACCAGCATTGATTAATTTTATAGCGTTGATCTAGTCCATTCTCGGGCCAAACATGTTGATATTGGAAAACCTTACATGTTCGACTAAAATCACGGTAAAATATGAAGTGTTTTTCATACAAACAAAATAAATGTCCTTAGAGCGGTATTTCAATGAACTGGATGATGAAGATTTTTTTAGCAACTGCCATTACTGGGTTGATCTTGAATTTTTCCGGTGACAGGATTTTAACAGACCAGAATATTCTTTCATCGCTGCCTTTTAATACCACAACGAAAGCAGCAACCTTTCAACCTGTCCCACCTGGGTTCCATCCATTGATTACTCAGGGAGACAGTTGGTTGTTTTTAGATGATGGTTCAGATCAAGCCAGCACCTGGCAAGACATACACTTTGATGATCGCACTTGGAAAAGTGGCAATGGTGAGTTGGGCTACGGAGATGGCAATGAAAACACCACCGTTTCCTTTGGTGATGATCCATCCAACAAACCAATTACAACCTACTTCAGGCATGCCTTTTACATTGCTGAACCAAGCATTTATGAAGAATTGATTTTGAGAGTTCAAAGAGACGATGGCGTGGTGGTGTATTTAAATGACCATGAAGTTTTCAGATCCAACATGCCCGAAGGTGAGATTGATTATTTAACACATGCATCTTTAGGATTGGACAGCAGCAGTGAAACCACCTTTTTAGGCACATCATTGGTTCCATCTTTACTGAAGCCAGGGATGAATGTGATTGCAGCAGAAATTCATCAAGCTTCTGCCAACAGTTCGGACATCAGTTTTGATCTCGAGCTACTCGGTGCAAGCAATAACACGGATCAAGATATCACCTTTGCGGTGGTAGGCGATTTTGGCAACGAGGGTTCACCCACTGCCGATGTCGCCAGTTTGATTGATTCCTGGAACCCAGATGTTGTCATCACCGTCGGAGACAACAACTATCCGCGAGGCGAGCTGGAAACCTTTGAGAAAAACACGGTCCAATACTACGGAAAATATTTCCAATCCGATGGTCAACAAAATCGTTTTTTTCCAACCCTTGGTAACCATGACTGGGATGGGCTGATTTGCAGAGATCAACAATGCCTCGGCACATGGACAGGATTTTTCACCCTTCCAGGCAACGAGCGCTATTACGATTTTATCTGGGGACCGGTTCACTTTTTTGCCATCGACAGTGACATCCGCGAACCAGATGGGCGGTCCAGCATTTCCGAACAAGCTCGATGGCTGGAACACAAACTGGCCACATCCGAAGCTCCATGGAAAATTGTCTACATGCACCATCCGCCCTTTTCTTCACGGGTGATGACCCGAAGCGAAGCCAGAGGCTCCGAAAGCATTATGCAATGGCCTTTTCAAACATGGGGAGCCAGTGCAGTGTTTGCAGGCCACAATCATCTTTACGAGCGAATCGTGATCAATGATTTTCCCTACTTCACCAATGGGCTTGGGGGGACCGTGGTTGTCCACGACTTCTTTGCACCCAATTCAGGCAATCCCGGCAGCCAGCGGCGATACAATGAAGATCATGGTGCCATGCGTGTCCAAGCCACAGACACCACAATTGAATTTCAATTTATCACCCGCACCGGCGAAGTCATTGACACGTATGTCTTGTTTAAGTCTTAGAATGCTGGCAATTGAAAGATCAAGAAAATCAGCCACAAAAGCGCTGCTTCTTGAAACTGGCAGTTGAGCTTTAATTGACTAACGCTTCCAGTACGAACGTGTCATCAGAACAATCACAGGAAAAAGTTCCAAGCGGCCAGCCCACATGAGGACAATAAGCAATTCTTTTGACACATTGGATAGATCAGCATAAGATGCCATAGGGCCAGCAACACCAAAGGCTGGCCCAACATTTCCAAGCGTAGAAGCCACTATGCTCACCCCCTCCACAATGGTTAGGGAGCTGCCTTCCAAATACGTATCCAACAAAAACAAAGCGCTTCCGATGATGAATGTTGTGATATATAACACGGAAAATGCCATGATCCCACTCAACACATCTTCGGAAACCACCCTGTTGCGTAGACGAATGGGAATGACTGCCGATGGATGAACCACTTTACGAATTTCACGCAAAATAAATTTAAAAGACAGCATGGAACGGACCACTTTAACCGACCCTCCTGTGCTCCCGGCGCATCCGCCAAAAAACATCAGCAAGAGCAAAATGAATTTCAGTAAATCGTCCCACTGATTAAAGTCCACACTGGCAAATCCGGTGGTTGTAATAATACTGATTGCCTGAAACAGACCTTGGCGCAGTTGTTCTTCAACGGTTCCCTGATTCAGCAGCAATGCCAGTAAAAGCCCAGAACCAGCAAGAAGTAGGAGATAGAAACGAAACTCACTGTCCTGTCGAATAGATTGAAACTTGCCAGTCATGGCGCGGAAGAGCAATGCAAAATTTGTTCCAGCCAGCACCATGAAAAAGATGATAATCCACTGCACTATCGGCCCAAAATCAGCAATGCTCGAAGCATGAGGCGAAAAGCCACCACTGGAAATGGTGGTGAACGCATGGGACACGCTATCAAAAAGCGACATGCCTGCCAGTTCGAGCAAAACAACCTCAAGCAGAGTGAGGCCAACATAAACTTTCCAAAGCGCACGTGCGGTTTGATACAAATGAGGTTTCAGCTTATCCACTTTTGGGCCAGGGGCTTCGGTTTGCATCAACTGCCGACCACCAACCGCAAGCCTGGGCAAAACAGCAATGGCCAGCACAATAATCCCCATGCCTCCGATCCATTGGGTGAACTGCCGCCACATCAGAATGCTTCTGGGTTCATGCTCAAAGTCAGTCAAAATCGTGGCCCCAGTGGTTGTAAATCCACTCATGGACTCAAAATAAGCGTCTATCAAAGAATGATGGTCAAGCAAATAAGGAATTGCACCAAATGCTGCAATGGTCAGCCACGCCAAAGACACCACCAAAAAACCTTCACGCACCCCCAGATGGGTGGGTGTGCGCGTATAATGCATGCCAACCCATCCTAAACTGCTCGCAAGAATTCCAGGGATTAAAAAGGGAACAAAACTTTCTCCATACCATAAAGCCACGCCAAGGGGAAGCAAAAAGGAAAGGCTGAACCAAAGAATGATATTGGAAACCAGATTCAGTGCGGGTCGAATTTCAACAACAATTGATCTGCTCATATGACTCCCTTAATTAAGGGAGTCAGTATAGAATCGTTTTTTTATATGAGACATGACATAGGTCAGGCTTTTCTTTACAAAGTTGAACTTTACTTGTGCTATACTTTTTATTAATTCGCAAAACTAGTACTGGAGCCAAAATGAATAAAAACCACTCAGTCTTTAATGCTGAAATGGCTGCCAACTATGATCAATACCTTGTTCCATTAATTTTTGATGGCTATGCGCAGGACCTTGCTGGACGGGCATCGGGCTATCGGCCCAAACATGTGTTGGAAACGGCAGCAGGCACAGGGGTGGTTACTGGTCATTTAGATCGGTTGTTGCATGAAAGCGCGCATGTAACTGCCACCGATCTGAACCCTGGCATGCTGGACATCGCAACATCCAAACTCCAATCATCCAGCAGAACGAAGCTTGAAACAGCAGATGCACTTAACTTGCCCTATGATGACCAGTCTTTTGATGTGGTGGTCTGCCAGTTTGGCATCATGTTTTTTCCCGATAAGTTGGCAGGCATGCAAGAAGCAGCAAGAGTGTTAAAACCTGGTGGTACGTTTGCATTCAGCGTTTGGGATGCATTGGAGAAAAACAAACACGCACACACTCTGACCAAAACGCTGGCAGAAATTTTCCCCGACAGTCCGCCTGACTTTATGAACACCCCTTTTGGCTATTATCAGGTGGATGAGATTCGACATGAACTTCAAATGGCTGGTTTTGGCAAAATCAATGTTTGTGTTTTGCCAAAAGAAGGCGTTGCTCCAACCGCCCAAGACGCTGTGCAAGGGATGTTGTACAGTTCGCCTTTGGCCCTGGAAATTGAAGAACGGCTAGGAACCTCAAACATTGACCTTACTGACACACTAACCAAAGCACTGGCTGAACATCATGGCAACAGCCCAACTCGCGCCCCCTTGCAAGCCATCGTATTTGAAGCTCATCTGGATTAGAATATTTTGTAAAAACATGAAGAAGGGGCAAGTATTTTCTTGCCCCTTCTTCATTTATAGAGTCTGAGTTTCTCTCGGTCTTAAACTTTATTCGTCACTGGTGTCTTCTTCGTCGCACACTTCTGGATTATCTGGATGGTTGGAGATGCACACCAATTTCTCCAACAAGTCTTTAATTTCATCATCCGTTGGGAACCCTGTGCCAGGCTCGGAAGCCGTGGAAGTATCTTCTTCATCACACACTTCTGGGTTGTCTGGGTGATTGGAGATGCATACCAACTTGTCTAACAAGTCTTTGATTCATCATGTCAGGCAAGCGCTTGGAGCAAAATCATCATTCATATTCCCAATCCTCAAAGATCGCTCTTACGAAATGCTATTCTCCAAGGGCTGCCACCGGTATGAAATTACTAAATGTGAATCCTATCGTTATGGTATTTCCGACAAATATATCGGCGTCTACAAAATTGTCCGATAGCTGGCTTCCTATTGGCGCATTACCCACCGGCATTGGCAATACAGGTCCGCCATTTCGACGGAAGATGCCTACAAGATCGCCACTTTGTACAGATATTCCGGATGTGTCAACAGTGCATACATTTACTGGACATAAAACTGCGGTGATCGAAAAGGCTTCGACCCCAAGAATTTGATAATCATTTCCCCCAACTGACCTCAGAATGACAAGATCGACCACGCCCCCATTGATCGAATCAACTTCAAAAGTAAATTGCTTAACCGTACCTATGCTCGCTGCAGGGTTGGTGGTATCAGCTATTAATCGGCCTGCAGGGAAGTTGGCAATTGCATTTATAGTCACAGACGAGTTTCCTAGCAAAAGTTGACACACTGGTGGACATGTGGGCGTGGAGACTGTTTCTGCATCCGGCAAAGAGCAAAAATTGAGCAAGAAAA
This sequence comes from Candidatus Fraserbacteria bacterium, assembly GCA_029262795.1. Lineage (GTDB taxonomy): Bacteria > Bipolaricaulota > Bipolaricaulia > RBG-16-55-9 > JAJCYT01 > JAJCYT01. Next base: position 236,907 of record JAJCYT010000036.1, on the reverse strand, counting down.
GTAGGGCGGCCAACAGCGAACCTTCCTTCAAAGAGCACCCTTGCACCACTGAAATAATCCCAGCAAAGAAAACACCGATAGCGGATAACCTGAACACCCGAAACAACCCACCCATAGGGACTCCTTAACCCAATTCAATCAGTCAAAACATTATACCGATTTTGCATATTAGGGTCAATAAATCAATACTTTCAACACGCCATGTAATAACAAGAGGATTTTGTGGAGCAAAAAACGAAGACAGGGCACGCATGAGCGCACCCTGTCTTCGTTGAGCTTTAGGAGGTTTACTTTCTCTCGGTTTTAAACTTTATTCGTCATCTTCGTCTTCTTCGTTGCAGGATTCTGGATCATCTGGATGGTTGGAGATGCACACCAATTTCTCCAACAAGTCTTTAATCTCATCATCCGTTGGGAACCCTGTGCCAGGCTCGGAAGCGGTGGAAGTATCTTCTTCATCACACACTTCTGGGTTGTCTGGGTGATTGGAGATGCACACCAATTTATCTAACAAGTCCTTAATTTCGTCATCCGTTGGGAAGCCTGTACCAGGCTCGGAAGCCGTGGATGTATCTTCTTCATCACACACTTCTGGGTTGTCTGGGTGATTGGAGATGCACACCAATTTTTCCAACAAGTCTTTGATTTCATCATCTGTTGGGAACCCTGTACCAGGCTCGGAAGCCGTGGATGTATCTTCTTCATCACACACTTCTGGGTTGTCTGGGTGATTGGAGATGCATACCAATTTATCTAACAAGTCTTTGATTTCATCATCCGTTGGGAACCCTGTGCCAGGTTCAGCAGCCGTGTCGCCATCGCAGTTGTCCTGTGAGCGGGGTGGCACGCAGTCCACTTTGTCCATCACTTCGTCGAGTGTGGCTGTGGCTGGAAGTCCATTGCTGGAAGTGTCTTCTTCGTCTTCATCACACACTTCTGGATCGTTTGGATGATTGGAGATACAGGCCAACTTTTTCACCAAATCTTCAATTTCTTCATCCGTTGGGAAACCATTGCCAGAGGTGGTTTCTTCTTCATCACACACTTCTGGGTTGTCTGGATGATTGCTGATGCATACCAATTTGTCTAACAAATCTTTGATTTCTTCATCTGTTGGGAAGCCCGTGCCAGGTTCGGAAGCCGTGGACGTATCATCTTCATCGCACACTTCGGGATTGTCTGGATGATTGGAGATACACACCAATTTGTCTAACAAGTCTTTAATTTCTTCATCTGTTGGGAAGCCTGTGCCAGGTTCGCCAGCCGTGGTTGTGTCTTCTTCATCGCACACTTCGGGATCATCTGGGTGGTTGAAGATACAATCAATCTTGGCCAATAAATCCTTAATTTCATCATCTGTTGGAAAACCTGTGCCGTTGGTTGGAGTGGGTCGAGATGTAGGCGCATCCACTGTGGTGTCGTCTTCCTCTTCTTCTTCACGGTCTGGGCGAGCGGGTTCTCTGGTTTCAGGTTCTTCTTCTTTTTCTTCGTCTTTGGTTTCTTCTTCTTTCTTTTCCTCTTCTTTGGTGTCTTTATTTTCTTCACGGTCATCTTCGCACTCTCGGCGGCATTCGTCTTGAGCGAACACCATTTGTTCGCTCATCATGCTACAAGCGCCCATCATCAACACCGCTACGACCATCATACAGATCAATTTTTTCAACGTCATTTGAAACTCCTTAAAAGATTGTTTGGTTTGTTTGTCTGTTTTTGTTTCGTTTTCAATTTCGTTTTGTTTGTTCAGTCGTTTCATGTTTGACTCCTGTAATTTTTAAAGTTTCGTTTGCTGTGTGGTCACAGTATGGTGGTCAAATATCATTTATTTATCATTGCTCAAACGCCGTACAGATAACGATTTGAACCTAATTTTCATGGAAGCTGAATGCAAAAATGAGGTAAAAATGATCAGCATTTTGAGATTTTTCCAAAAATGTTTTTCAACAATTAAAAAGCGCTTTAAATTTCGTTTTTGCATCTTTGAATAAAAACCGGCAAGATGGCCTCGTCCAGATCAAAGCTGGAACAAATTGCTTGCCAACCGTGGGAGGTTTTGTGATCAACATGCGGCCTGTGGAGCGCGCACTGGTGCCTGTGAATTCAGAAGCAGCGGAACGGATTAGTGGATCAAATTACGACGAATTTCAGGAAAACGTCGAAATCTGGGATATTTTACGAAGCAAACCTGACAATATCTTAAAGATCACCATGGCCCATTGTGATGTGGCGCAAGCCGAAGACATCATGGCCGAAAACTCCGACGACGCCCTCAAGCGTGGTGCCGAGAATATGGGTCACTTGATTCAAAGTGATTTGACAAACACACTCAACAACACCCTTTGGATATATGAAATCAAAGACCCAAAGCGCCCAAACGTTCGACAGATTGGATTGGGTGGCATGTTGGAAATCCATCAGATCCGTACCGAACAAAACCCTGAGGGCACCATTATTCGCAATGAAGGCGTTCACGATGCCAAGGTACAGGGGCGTGTGCGATTAATTGAATCCACCCACGCCATCATCGGCACAGTCAACCTGGCGATTGAAGATCAATCTGGGCAAATCGCATCCGAACTCGAATCATACGCTGATGCCAAACCCTGCGATTTCAGTGCGGTGGATCAAGCTGAAAACCTTCATCAAATCTGGATCGTGGAAGATGTGGACACACAAGAAAAATTCATCCAACTCTTGAAAGACGAACCCTATGCCTATGTTGCCGATGGCAATCACCGCAGCATGGCAGCAGTGAAATTAGGGCACTCGCATTTTCTCGGCGTGTGCTTTACTTCGGATCGTATGGGACTGGCCCCATACAATCGCTTGGTTAAAGCAGATGCCATGTCTCTGGATACACTGAAAACTTGTTTGGAACCTTCCTTTGAAGTGGAAGAACTGATTGAAGTTGAAGCCTTTCAGGCCACCGAATCCGATGAAATTGGCTTGTATGCTCAAGGTGTGTGGTTGCGCCTCAAGCCACGCCCCAGTGCATTTAATCCTGAAAATGCCGTTCAGGTCATCGCAGCAGACATCGTGCAACGTCAGTTGTTTGATGCAATCCTTGGCATTAAAGATGCAAAGGATGATCGTTTGAAATACGTTGGCGGAAACAAAGATGCACATTATCTGAAACAAAAAGTGGACGATGGTTCTTACAATTACGCCGTTTCATTAGCACCTGTGACCATGCAACAGTTTATGGCGGTGTGCCATCAAAATCGTTTCATGCCACCCAAATCTACCTGGTTCTCGCCCAAGATCAGAAGTGGCTTGGTGATTGCGCTCCTATAAAGTTTTTTAGTTTTAAATCACTGGCGCCAAGAACAATGTCTTGAAATGAGAATCGACTTCCAAGAAGCAATCGTGCCCTCCTTTAGAAAGGCGGGTTGGGAGGATTTGAAGTTTTTATATTAAGGAAGTTTGACGTTTAAGATATGTTTTAAATTTTGATGGTCCCACTTCTGCCAACCGTCGATGCGTTGTGTGCGGGGCAGCAACCAGCGGTGTCGCCACCAGTCAGCCAATTCGTCGAAGGATTGTTCAAAGTAGCAGGGTGTTCGATCCTGACCTTCCATGAATTCGTTCAAATTCCAGATCAGTGGAAATAAAAACACTTCGCGCTTGATGCCGTGTTTGAGCAACTCACGCGGCAAGCCTAAATGATCGAATGTGCGTGTACATGTCTGCCAGACAATGCGTGGCCCCTTGCCGAATCCACCGCGTGTGCAGACACCTTCGGCTTCCAGAAATTCGCGCATCAATGGATAAAGTCCAGCCAAATGGAAACTGCCATAGCCTTGTGTATACCCAACTGACTTCGCCACCCAGCGATCTTTGTATTTGATGCGATTGTAAAGACTGCTTCGCCCAAACGCGCTGATAGACGTCATCGCCACCAAACGGGCAGGCAATTGGGTTTGATCCATTTCGGTGATTCGACCCTGATACTTTCGCTGATATGCCTGTCGCACTTCATCAGATGCTGAAGCCATCGCCACCAGCTTCCCAGCCAGCAAACGTCCATAAGGAGGCAACGCCCCCAGAGTAAAAATGTCCATCGTTTGGTTGATGAACTCAACTTTTCGATCTTCAGGATAATTAAATAATTGATCACGGGCAGGCAGATCCAATGGAGGCGATTGCAATCCGAGGACGCCCATCAATTTGTCATTGGCTTCATCAACAATCAGAAATCGCAATCGACGGCCAAAGCCCTTGGTGAATGGCAATGACCAAGTGAGTCTCGCCAGACGAAACAGATCGCCATGCCAGGGTTTCGTGACTTCGATGAGTTTGGGTTTGATTTTTTCAGGCTGAACATCGGAACCATTGGCAAAAAAAGATTCGTATTTGGGATATTTCCAGCGCACCCAATCGTGACTGCGTTGACGCATCATACGAACAGCAGGCGCATGAAGTGCGCGATAGTCGCCTTTGGAAGGGTTCATCTGCAACACTTCCAACTGTTTGACTTCCGCCAAAATCTTTTGCCGAAGTAAATCCGCCTTGTTCATTCCATCCCCCAACAAAATGAAACACACGGCATAAATGCCGTTCTTACTCAACTATTCAGATGTTTTGGTTAGGTATCAAAAAGATGACCGAACCCTCTCAGGGTTCATTATGCACGATCTCAGACTCGGAAAACAAATTTCTTAAACTCTATTGATACTCTAATTTTACTGAGTTAAACTAATCTTTAGAGGTACATTTATGTTGAGAAGTTTTACATTAGAATACTGGCTGGATGATGACTGGTTTGTAGGAAGGCTTAAGGAAGTACCTGGTGTTTTTAGTCAAGGAAAAACAATCGAAGAGTTGGAATCCAACATTCAAGATGCTTATCAATTAATGGTGGAAGATACAGATGATTTAGCGGCTTATCCCACCCAAACTAAAGAAGTACAACTAGAAACTTGAAACGCAAAGCTTTAGTCAAAGAACTGGAAAAAGCCGGTTGTGTTTTCCATAGACATGGAGCTAAACACGATATTTATCTAAACCCCTCTACAGGAAGAAAATCACCCATACCACGCCACATTGAGATTAAAGACACTTTGTGTGATTTAATTAGAAAGCAGCTCGGACTCAAGTAATTATCTAAACTGTCACTTGAAACATTTCCAGATATTTTTGAACCGTCGCTTTGGCCAGCATTTCGGTGGCATCGATCATGGGTAAAGGTGCTTCGACAAACTGACTCACCGCATTGAGATCTGTACAGGCAATCACCGCATGATCCACACCTGCTGCCTGAACTTGATTTAACAAATCGAGCCATTGTTGTTTCATCGACTCAATGTCTTTGCTAACTTTGATATCATTGAGCAAAGTGGTCACTTGATCCTGCCAATTCTGTTGATGCACAAATTCCAAACCTGCTGCCGCAATACCATCTTCATAAATACCTGCATCAATAGTGAATGGCGCCGCCAGCAAGGAAATCTTGTTGGCACTCTCTGGCATAGACTTTAACGTTTCATCAATAATGTTCAGTAACGGCACATTGAGAGAACTTTTTAATTGGTCGTAATATTGATGCGCTGTATTGCAGGGCATCGCAATAAAATCGACATTGCAATTTTGCAATCGGCGCAAACCAGCTTCGACTGCCGATGAAACAAGCTCGTGATCCAAAGGTCGATCCAGATACATCGGGACGGGCAGAGAATAAATCATCATGTGTGGATATTCATCATCATTTTTGGGACTGTAAAGTGCCTGACACTGCTCGATGACCAATTCCAAAAATGGTGCGGTGGACTTCACACCCATGCCACCTAAAATTCCAATGGTGATGTCGTTCATGATGATCTCCTTAGCTCATGTGCAGTTGGATGATTTTCCACTCTGAATTTTCTCGGACCAACACAAGGCTCGCAAGTCCACTGTATTGAAATGACGATTGATCCTGGTTTAAACCTTCGTAAAAGTAATCCGTTTGAACCCAGGCAACATCATTGCGAATATTCATCTTAATAATGTCGAAACCATAGGTCAGCATTTCTTGAGTTTCGATTTCCTGCTTTAAATGATTGTCTCGAAAATCCACCCAACCATAGGTTTCTAAATCGAATTCAAACACAACCACATCCTGATGAAATAGTTGGCTAAGGGCTTCAACATTGCCTGTTTCAAATCCTTTTGCCAGGGATGAAATCAACAACTCAATATTTTCATTATCTGATTTGTCCCCGTGTGACATCACTACAGGTACAGGGATTGAAAACATATATAAAAATTGTCCCAACATTGGAATCAATAAACTGACTATCAAAATTGTGGGCGCCACGTGTGGATTTTCTCTGACCCAATCCATTGATTTTTTGATCATGAAACCTATTTTACATGGTTGTGGAATATTATGTCATGGTTTGCTTTAATAGATTAATGAAGGTTTTTATCACGCGTATTTTATTCATCCTCTTGTTTCTCAGTATTGGATTGGCAAATTCTGTCAGCAGCCAAAATACTCAGCCAAAAGTCTACTACACCGCCATGGGGGATTCTATTGCCGCAGGCTATTCCAACGATGGGCGCAGCTATGTTGGTTTTTTCTTGAACAACACAGAAGCTGATACAGGGTTTGATGTGGAACTCATCGACAAAACGCGCAATGGATGGGAAAGTGAAAACCTTCTTGATGGCCTAGGAACACAATCATTTCAAACGTCGATTCAAAACTCCAGCATCGTCACCTGGCAGATTGGTGGCAATGATTTCATTCAAGCCCGCTTCCGTTATCTTGATGGCAACTGCGGTGGCTCAGACAATCAGGACTGTTTAAGAAATGTCGTGACTGAAGTTCAAACCAACTGGGAAGCCATCTTTGATCAAATATTGTCACTGAGACAGATCAACCGCCATCTGCTGCGCGTGATTGATCTTTACAATCCGTTTGTCAAAGTAGATCGCAACAGCGACAGCTGGTCAGACAACGAAAATTGTGGCGATAGGTCCTGCAATGATTTTGAAGTGTTCAAACCATACTTTGATCAAATCAATCTGCAACTGGAAAATCTGGCCAATGAACACAATGTAATTCTGGTCAAGGTGTCGCTTACTTTTAACGGCATCAATGGCGATGAAGACCCTGGTGATAAAGGTTACATTACGTTTGATGGCATCCATCCAAACGACACTGGACATCAAGTTATTGCTCAACTGATCAGCGATTCTGGCTACTCTCCTATTTGGCCACCTACGCAAAGTGATGGACCGGACAGCGATGGCGACGGCGTTCCCGATGATGATGATTTGTGTCCCAACTTCGCTGGCTCACCTCAGACCGATGGTTGTTGAGGGGAATGCAGACGACAATTTTTCTAAAAATCTGTCTTAAATATCACCCACGACATACCCAAGACTCGATTTTCACCTAATTTCCACCGTAAAATTTTGCTTCTTTAGGTAATATAAAAATGAGGGTATTATCGAGGAGGATAAGGTCAATGAGGAAAGTCTTTTTAGGGCTTTGTGTTGCTATTTTATTTGTTTTTGCCGTTCAGGCAGTGGCAACCGCGCAAGTCTCGCTACAACTCAATCAAGATGAAGCAGAAGTTATTCGCCTAATCAACGCCTATCGCGCTCAAAATGGATTGCAGCCATTGGCAGCATCACCATCGCTGACCAATGCAGCAGGCTTCCATAGCAGCTGGATGGCCGATCGCAATTGTTTTTCACATCAGTGCAGTTTTGAGCCTGACTTGGGTCAGCGCCTCATCAATGCACGCTACCGCTGGCAGCAGGCTGCCGGTGAAAACATTGCAGCAGGTTTGTCCAACGCTCAGCGCACCTTCCAGCTTTGGGTCAACAGCCCAGGCCACAATCGCAACATGCTCGATCCACGCTGGCACGCCGTAGGTGTGAAACGCGCTTACAACTCACAATCGCAGTATCGCTATTATTGGACCGTTGATTTTGGCGACAATGTGGATGGCAACTTGTTGTCTGCATCTGGCAATGCAGCACCGCAATCCCTGTCTTTGGGATTGCAGGTATTTGGCAACACGCTTCAATTGCCAAGCGGCCTCAACGCCCAGGAAATTGAAGTTCAGGTGTTTGATCTGGCAGGCAACGTTATTTTTTCAACCGGCATGATGCATCCCAATGAATTACGCAAACAGTTTTTAGATGCGCGTGCGCTGCAAGCCCCGAATGGTGTGTATATGTATGTGGTCACTGTACGAGGCGAGCAGAACCGTAACTGGCGCAGCGAAGTGAAGAAACTGATTATTCTTAACTGATCAAATTTCCTCTTCGTTTACTCGTACGAACACATGAGAAAAAGGGCAACTTTCGGGTTGCCCTTTTTTATTTTTTATTTTCAACAACTATTAAAGACTCCATTGAAAAAGTTGAAGGCTTTCAAATCCCCAACCCCTTTTATCTAAAAGGGGCTATGATTGGACTGCGAGGGTAAATTCAGATTTTCGTGTTGTTTTTCTTCTTGTTGGTTAACTAATAAATATTCCAAAAAATTTAAACGTCATTCCCGCGCCGGTAGCAATCTGAGTAATGCAATATCAAATTTATTAACTACCTAGATACTCTATATCCTTCCAACTCTCAACCGCCAAGTGCTTCTTCAATTCACAAAAAGAAAACCTCCCATCAATAGAGCCAGACCTACGAAGTCTAATCGTAGCCCCTTTTCAAAAGGGGGTTGGGGGTTAGGGTGATCGGCGCAACATCATTGAAAGGGGTGATATGGTTTAATGAAGCCGTTATTTTTTGGAGTTAGTTTGTGTGTGGCAGCCTCACGGACCTTTTTTAATGCGAGGAGTCCCCTATCCTTCTCGCTGTTCTCTCACCGCACAAGGGCTGTGGGGCTGCCCTTTCACACCGACAAGAGTTACGAACAAGAATAGATCCCGCCTCAATAAGTCAACACAAGTCCACCTATGGATAATCCAGCCCCTGTGCCGACCAGCAGAATTTTATCACCACGTTGAATCGTTTCTTGATTGATCCCGTCATACAAAGTGAGAGGCACTGATGCTGCCACGCAATTGCCATAACGATCTAGCGTTTTGAGAACCCGTTCTCTAGGCCAGCCATAATTGTACATCAGCTCAAAACCCATTTTGCTGGCCTGATGCGGGATGACCCATTGGATGTCGTTTAAACTTGTCGAAAGCCCAGGCTGAAGTTTTTCGAGAAAACCACCTGCGTATTTGCGCGTCAACTTCAACACTTGCAATCCATTCATGTGAAACAGGCTGTCTTCAACTTTTGTGTCGGGATGATTGGGATGGTGACTGCTTCCACCACCGAGAATCTGAGTTAGCTCAGCGCCTTTGCCATACGTCGCCAAATGAGAGGCATGGATTTGCGAAGTTTCACCTTCAGGCGTTTTGGTCACCACAACGGCAGCGCTTCCGTCGCCTAAAAGTGATGCACTTTCTGGCTCATCAAAATTGAGGCCGCAGGAAGCCACATCTGACGAAACAATAAGAATATTTTTATAGGCACCCGATTCCAGCAAATGCGACGCCGTGTCCAATGCCACCAAAAAACTCAGACAAGTGGCATTGATGCCAAAGCAGGGAATGCCCGACTCTCCCAATCCCAAATGATGCTGGACCAATGCGGACAAATCAGGAATGGCTTGCTCCTGCGTGCCGGAAGCATTGAGGATGAGGTCGAGATCTTCGAGTTGAATCCCTGCATTTTGAACGGCTTCCTGTGCGGCTTGAGCCGCCATCCAGGAACTTGTTTCATCTTCGACCCAACGACGTTCACACACACCGGTTCGTTTTTGTATCCACCCTGGCTTGAGGCCGCATCGTGCTTCGATTTCTTCGTTGAACACCACGCGGCTTGGCAGGTAATGGCCGATGCCTAAAATTTTGACTGGAAAATTTTTGTCCATAATAACATCCCTTAAAATCCGTATTTCTGAATAATGGGTACGCCAATGCGATCTAGTATTTGCTGCAATAATTTCCATTTGAATTGTTTAGAGCGCGGCAAATGTTGATCAAATACTGCGTTATATTCCAGCGCAGGAACGCCACCTCGGAGTCGTTTAAAAGCGCCTACCCCCGCACTGACATTGATGCGATGGTTTAGTTGCTGCGCTTCAGAAATCACCTGCATACTCAACAATCTGTACAGATTTTGATTCTGCGGCAACTGTGTGTCATAGCCAAACACAGGTTGGGTCATGATGCCGTTGCATTTCAAATAACCCATCATGGCATCAATGCGACCATCGTGTTCAAATGCCTGGAAGCGGAGCCAATTGTGTTTTATAGCGGAGGCAAAAAATGCTTCGGTCAGTTGCGGGTTATAGTAAGAATATTTTTCCAGATACAACATTCGATAAAGCTCAACCAGCCTTGGAATTTCGTCCGTTGAAATTTCGTGATGTTCCAGCAGTCGATACCTGGTGTTGCGTAATTTTCTTTGATCTGTTTTGAGCTGGCTGTGTTTCCAAAACTGCTCATCCTGCGGGTTCTGATAATACACCTGACGACTGAACACCATGCGATAATTTAAATCCAGCAAAGGTTGATAAAGGTCTGGATTCCCCAAATTATCCACTGATCGAAAGATGATCGGTCGATCTGGAAATTTCTTGATCAGAAAATCTGAGATGGCCTGAGTCTGTGCCGAACTCAATGCCGGGTACAAATTCGTAGACAACAACCAATTGTTGACAAACACCACATCATCGAACCCGTTTCTCAGGTAATACCAACAAAATGGTTTCATGATGCCTCGACAAAGTGCTTCGAAAAACCGATTGTCCAGCTTGTCCATTTCTTCCAGACCGTATGCAAAGTAGTGGTTGTAAGGCGAACAGACATAACTGTTTTTCGAGTCATAGTGATTGATGGTTATCGGCAAGATCACATCATCCACTTTGAGCAGTCGCAAGTCCGTATGGACGTTGGAAATATACGGTTGAATCCCACATTGCATGTAGGACATCAACGCCTGCTGACCCAAGTTGCCTAACTCGGCCTCAGGCCAACGCAATTGGTGGAGGTTGTTTTTGTCAAAGCACTGAATGTTCATAATGAGTTCCCTAAAGCTTTCTACCCCTAGTGTGCCAAGGCGGCGTTACACCTCAGTTACACCTCTACCATCAAAGCACAAGGCCAGAACGAAAATCAAATCCAAATTGAAATTCTGAAGTGTTTTTAGAAATGTGAAAAACTTAATGTTAAATATACTTGACATTGAGTTAGTTTTTATTTACACTATGGATGTTAGATTTTACATCAAGTTAAATATAGCATACTCATGGGAGTCAAAAATGAACATGATATACAGGAAAAGAACAATACTGTTAAAGATATTCGTCATTGAGTTAGTTTTTATTCACACCACGAATGTTAAATTTTATACCGAGTTAAATATCGCGTACTTAGGAGGCGTAAAAAATGAACATGACATATAAGGAAAGAACGATTTGGTTCACATTGATTAGTGTGATCATGATTTTTGGCAATTACTTTTTTTATGCCTATAAAATTTTGCTTGACTCAGATGAACCAAATAACTCATTTCTGCTTGGAATTGCAATTCCAGCGCTAATTCTGTTTATAGTCATTCAGGTAGGTACTCAAATTATCCTGGCGATATTTAACCGAAAACAAGCCACTGATGAGCGCGATCGCCTCATCGATTTAAAAGCTTCCAGCACGGCCTATACCATTTTAGTCATTGGTGTGACCCTGGGCGTTTATGGTGCTTTCGCAAGTTCACAATTTGAAAGTCCTTTGTTTGTTGCACACCACTTTGCTTTTTCCTTCATATTGGCAGAAACAGGCAGATATATTACCCAAATTTGGCATTATCGCAGAGGCTTTTGAAATGGGTACAACAAAAATCACCAACAACATCCGAACGCTTCGGTTTCATGCAGATGAGATGACGCAGCAAGCGTTGGCCGACAAAACGGAAGTCACTCGCCAAACAATTATTGCGGTGGAACAAGGCAAGTACTCACCGTCACTGGAGTTGGCTTTCAAGATTGCGGAAGTGTTTGATGTGCCGTTGGAAGAAGTGTTTCAGTACGGATCAGATGCTTAAATCTTCGAGCGAGAAACAACGCTCCACCCGCTTGAGTTTCTTGGCTTGAGGTTTTTCCAAATCCATGCGTTCATATTCAATCTGTGGCGGCTCACAATTTAGACGCTTCCACAGATTTGAAAATGATTCTTTCAAGCCTGGCATCACATCCTCTGATGCTTTGACGAACACTTTAATTTTGTCCGGCGCAAGCTGTTGTACACGATAAGCGTCAATTTCCTCAGAACTTCCGATCACCGCCCGGCGAATGAAGTCAGGAAACACAGGCTGAAGTTCATCAGAGTTAGAAAGCTTTAGATAAAAAAGATCATCACATCGGCCTTCGATGCTTTCCAATGCAGTCATGATGGAACCACAGGGGCAGGTTTGCGCTCGTTCCGTCAAAATATCATTGAGGCGATAGCGGATGATGGGCTGAGAGGTTCGGTTGAAGTCCGTAATGATGGGTGAGAATTTTTTCAATGATTCATCCAAATATTCTTTTTGGATCACCACCAGATCTTCGTTGAGGTGGAGTGTGCCATGCTCACAGGTGCAGGCCAAAAAGCCTTCGGTACATTGATACACCTGATGGACTTTTTGTTCAAAGATTTTTGTAATAAACGCTTCGTCCAAAGGGTCCAGCACTTCAGCCACTGAGATGACTTTTTCTGGAGCAATGTTGAGTTTGTTCTGCTGAATGGCTTCGGCCAAGAACCTGAGCATAGATGGTGGGGCAGTCAAAATAGTGGGCCGAAACTGATTCAATTTTTCCAGATGTTTTTCCAAAGGGTCAAGTAAATCGAAGTATGAAAACTGAATGGTTGAAGATTTTACACTCCCATACAAATTGCTGTTGGCACGAAGGAAAAATGCGATTCGCTCTTTTTGCCAAATTGGCCCCGGCAACAACTTGGCCAGCACTGTGCCTGCCCATCTCAACCGTTCCTCATCCGACACCAGAAACAAACCTCGATTCCCTGATGTGCCAGATGACAATCCTATTGTGATATCGCCAATCTTCGGCGAAAAATTGCGAGATTGTTCGGCTTTGAGTGCCACTTCAAACGCCTGTTCTTTGCTGATGCCAACCGTATTGAGTTGATCAAAGTGTTCCATCATCTCTGTTTTTTCAATGATGGGTGCCCGTTGCCAATGTGAAATATCTATTGATTCGAATTGTTTTTGATAGAAAGAAGATTTTGGCAAGATTGTTTGAAGAAATTTTTTAACTTGCGCCTGCTGCCATTGGTCCAACTGATCGCGTGATTTGAAAGATTTCCTAAAACGAACATTTAAATAATTTTTCAATATCGTCCAGCGATCTCTCAAGAGTGATCCTTTATTGAAAATCGCTCCTGCATCTCTGGGCAATGGGAAGGCACAATCAACAAATCGGGCCAATGTTTGTGAAGTTGGTGAAGTTTTTTCAACGTGTCTTTGTAAGCTTTGCCATCGGCCTGAACCAGATTCGCCAATGGATGCGGATAGCGTAACTCTCGATAAGCTTGACTGTACCAGCACGCATCGGCAGCCAGGAACACATATTGTTCGTGTTCATCTTGTAAAAAAATTCCCATCTGACCATGAGCATGACCAGGCAGTTCGACGGCGAACAGGCTGCTATCTCCAAATAAATCGAAGCCTTTTTCGAACGGTTGATAAGCGTCGCCAAGTTGAATCGTTAAGCTTTCGTCAACCATCTGTGTTCGTTGTTCTAAATCCGTAGGCAGCAGGTCGGGCAGGAATCCACGACGGACTGCACCGAATCCGGTCTTACCTCGAATCGCTTCATATGCTTTTTTAAAGTAAATGAATTGAGCGTTTGGAAAATCTTTCAGTCCCGCCACATGATCCGAATGGAAGTGCGACAAAATGATGGTTTCAATCGACAGAGGATCAATGCCTTCGGCTTGAAGTTGTTGGGCTGGCCCATCTTCTGATTTGCAAAACACTGGAATTAATCGCACGTGAAGGCTGTAAGGAAATTTCTTTGTGGCTTCATAGAAGTGTGTGCTGTAACCCGTATCAAACAGAATATGGCCTTTGGTGGGGTGTTCAATCAACGCAAACAAAGCGGGAATATCCACATTTTTGTAGCGCCCACCTTGAATCACCATCGACTCCAGTTGAGTGCAATATCCCGCACAGAAAATCTTGAGTCCAACTTTCATCAAGATGGATCCTTCCACCATGCAATAAAGCGTTTCATGCCTTCTTCAGGAGACACTTTTGGATCATAGCCCAAGTCCTGTCTTGCGGCATCAATGTTGAGCGTTTGACTTTTTGCCATTGCGGTGGCGGTAAAACGAGTGATGGGTGGTTCCAATCCAAAGAAGAACGTGCCATACAACCACTCCAAAAAACCTGCCAGCCTCATTGCCTTTTTATAAGGAAGATGTTGTGTGGGCGGCACATGGCCGAGTTCTTCACAAAGCAAGTGAATCATGTCCCACAACGGCACAGGCTGCCCACTGGAAATATTGTATTTTTTGCCCAGCGTATGATCTCCTGACTCCATACAGAGAATGAGCGCATCAACCACGTTGTCAACGTAAGTCAAATCCACCAGATTTTTTCCATCTCCAATAATGCGAAGCTGACCACGTTCCAATCGCTTGATCAATCTGGGCAAAATGGTGGTGTCTCCTGGGCCAAAAATGGCGCGAGGTCGAATGGTGATCACATTCAGGCCATTTTCATGCGCTTGATCGATCAATCCTTCGGCCATCAGTTTGGTTTTAGCATAAAGACTGATTGGCTCTGAAGGTAGCGAGGCATCCTCTTTGACATCAACACTGTCTTGTTCCGTGAAATAAATGCTCGGCGTGGACACATGGATCAATCTTTTCACATCATGCGCCATGCACCCCTGAATCACATGCAGCGTGCCCATCACATTCGCCTGATAGAAGTTGATGTACTTGCCCCAAGGCGTGGACAGCGCTGCACAATGAAATACCATCTCTTGCCCTTGGCACAATTCTGAGATGGCATCTGGCTGCTTCAAGTCTGATGCCACAAAATGAACACCTTGTTCCTGTAGCATCTGCCCTTGCTCAAGGTTGCGTCCTGTCCCCAAAACTTCGTGTCCAAGTTCTTTAAGGCGCAGCGACAAGGCGTGTCCCAAAAACCCTGTTGCACCCGTAACCAATACTTTCATGATGGACCATTCCATTCAATATCATTTGTGGATGCAGCCAACGGGCTCATTCGCTTTCTCAAACTGAGCCACAGCAATTGAATCACCGAAACCCCTTGAAGCAACCCTGGCAACAGATCGCGTCCACTGAGAATCACATCCCGACTCGCTCGGAAGGAAGCTGCCCATTGCTGATAAAGTACTTTGGAGCGAACATTTTTGAACAAATACCACAGCATCGGAAACATCAACATCGACGGTTTTTCAAAGGGCTTTAACAATTCTGAATCCATATCAATGAACGCATTTAAGATCTCAGGCCGATTATAGAAAAGATGAATCCCACTGGTTGTCCGTGGATTGCACTCAATCGCAAACAATTTTCCAGATGAATCTTCAATGAAATCAAACGCAATCTGCCCTGTAAATTGCTCAGCTTCGACAAACCGTTTGACCCAATCAAACACTTTTTGATGGTTCACAGATTGAAATGAAATCGCCGTGCCCTGTCCCACAGAAAATGTGGTTTGATAAACGCTGTGTGCGGTTACTTTTCCCTGATTCACCACACTGTAACTGCACCATTGTTTGCCATCGATAAACGACTGAGCAATCCAGGGAGATTGCTCAGTCGGCTCGATATGCTTTAATTCATCTCGATGTATTGGTTTGATCAAGATTTCTGTACTGAATCGGGAATACGCTCGTTTCAGCACGACAGGCTGGCCAAGCCATTGATCTAGCCCTTCTCGGTTCGTCATCAACTGAGAGCAGGGTACGCTTAGGTTGTAACTCAATGCGCTTTGAGCAAACAGCCATTTGTTGTGAAAGCGATTGAGCGTGTCAATGTCTGAGACAAACACCTGACAATGTTCTGTCAGCTGGTCACGTCCTTGGGCCACATAAAAAAGCTCTTCGCAAGTGGGGATGAGCAAATCAATCTGCTCATCCTGAATGATGTGGATGAGTGCATTGATGTAGCTTTCAAGATCGAATCTGGGGGCTGGAACATGGACGTTTTTTTCAATAGCGTTGGATGTTTTGCACAGATGCCAACGCTGGCTTTCAGCCATAAACACGATTGCTCCGGCGGCATGTAACAATCTGGCCAACTCTAAAGTGGCAGGCGCACGTCCACCGGTGAGCAACACTCGCTTCATGGAAAAACGTCACCTTGCTGGATCAGCTCAATACGATTGCCAAACGGGTCAGAGATGTGGCAGCGGCCTACTTCAGGAATACTGTCATCGGGTAGCACTTCAACGCCCGCCTCGCTTAAAAATGTTTGACAAGCGGTCAAGTCGGACACCTGAAATCCAGGGTGCGCTTTGGTCGCTGGTGCAAAATCGTTCATCACACCCAGATGAACGGAAACACCTTGTCCTTTAAACCAGCAGCCGCCGCGACTGACCAATGGTTCAGGCTTGTCCACTTCGGTCAATCCCAACAATTCGCCGTAGAAATGTCGGGCCTTTGCTTCTTCACCTGCGGGCATAGCCAATTGCAGATGATCGAAACCTACGATGTTTACTTTCTTCATTTGGCCTCCTTACACCTGTCATTATATGGACCGTAACCACGGTGATCGAAGAAACAAATCGCCATTCTGGTTGTAATGATAGAAACGGTTTTTCATCCGTTGCCTATGTTAAGCTAGAAGCCATTATGTGGTTAAGATAGGAAAGGAGGCCCTTCTGCTTAAGTTATGTGACGTCGCCGGTGCGTTGTTTGAGCAATTGCCTGAAACCAATGATATTGAACAATTTGAAAAGCTGAAGGACCTGTTGCTTATGGCGTGTCAGGATGCCAGTTCGGATATCAATGATCTTCGCGCTGAAGAGGTGATTGCCGAATGGCTCACGGAATCTTTGGCACTTTATACCCCAACCAATTCTTGGGCATCTGTCTATTATTTGTATGGTTATTTAAAAGGCTTCCGCCACAAAACCATGCTGGACAGTGAAATTGATCCCGAAACTGACGAATGGCTCAGACGCTGGGTGGGCAGCAACTTCAGTTTTGAAGAAATATAAAATTTGTGATGTTCTTATACAGATCAGTTTGAAAGAATGCGCGCTTGTATAGCGTTTTATATACTCTAGATTGTAGCATACCACAATCTAGGGGGAACACTCAAAGATGAAAAGAACATCATTACTCATGGTCATCAGTCTCAGTGCGCTGCTTGCCTTGGTGGGCTGTCAACATCAAGGACAAGAAACAACGGAAACTGAAACACAATCCAACGAAACCATAGAAGAAACCAGCAACGAAACTCAGGATACCAATACACAAGAAACAGAAACTACAGAAACTACAGAAACCACTGATGCAAGTGTGGATATGGCAGCTTTGATCGAAACAGGCCAGCAACTTGCAGCCGGCTGTGTTGCCTGTCACACCACTGACGGAAGCGAAAGCGTCGGCCCCACTTGGTTAGGGCTCTATGGCAGCACCAAAACTCTGAGTGACGATAGCACAGTCGTGGCTGATGACGCCTATCTTAAGGAATCCATCCTTGATCCTGCAGCCAAGCTGGTCAAAGACTACTCGGCATTGATGCCACCTTACTCATTCGAAGACGAAGAATTAGACGCACTGATTGCCTATATTCAATCTCTCGCTGAATAGCGTATTTTGAACATCAAGCGTGCGGATGGTGCAACAACATCAGATTCACATTTCTAAAGTATCTTAAAACAATAAAAGGCCACGGTAATTTTTACCGTGGCCTTTTTAATTTTCAAATTTTTTAGCAATAAAACTTTAGTTGGTGAAGTTAATCACCAAACGAGGTTTTTGGCCTTCTGCGGCATCACCATTGGAGGAGTGGAAACGGCGAGCCAAACCATCTGCAATGATGATCCAGCCAAAGTTATCAGCTTCGCCATCAACCCAAGCCTGAACGTCAGCTACCAAACCTTCACTAGAATAGGAAAATGTTTCTCCTTCTTGACGAGCAATAATTAATTCTGCGCTTGCTTCAGCTAAGAAATCGCCACCCTCATTTTCCCAGGATGATTCGTTGCGGAAATTTTCGTTCCAGGTTGCTGCACCGTCAGGGCTAGTAGCACCTGTACCTTCTTGACCACCAGCATCAGCATCACCTTCACCCCAATCAGAGGTAACTCGGTGTAAACTTATGGTTACATCTCCGCCTCGTCTAGCTCTACTCACTGTCAAATCCAAGCTAACAGACGTAATGGTTGCACCATCGGGCACATCGGTCAAGTCAAAAGCCAGTAATGCACGACGATCCGCACCTTGGTTGGTCTGACCAGAAAAAAGATGAAAGCCTGCGCCATTGCTGTTGGAGCTTTCAGAATAAAGACTGGTGTCACGGGTGCCTTCATAATCGTTGACGCCATTTTCCAAAATCAATTCAGTTGTATCCTGAGCGGAAGTGCTTACCCAGGCAATCAGTGCGACAACGATAAAAACGGACAATTTCTTCAGCATAATAAAAAATGCCTCCTCGAATAATGTGGCGTTAGTATATGCAGCGTTGAGTCAGATCCTATGGTCGTGCTGTAACACCAGGGTCAAGATTGGTCAAGCACTGATTCCAAGCCTTCTTTCAACATTGACAAGTATAGCGATTATCCTCAAGATTATTCTGTAAAGGAGCTTACAATTTCTGACAACCTTCTCAGCATCAACGCAAACTTGTATATTCCCTTGGCAGAATTTTCGTTTCACTTCAGCCGCAGCAGTGGTCCCGGCGGTCAGCATGTGAATCGTACGGAAAGTCGGGTGGAACTGCGCTTTGATGTCAGCCAAAGCCCCAGCCTCAACGCCAGACAAAAACAGACAATTTTGCGCAAATTAAAAACTTATTTAGACAATGATGGCATGGTCCACCTGTTTGTAGACACACATCGCAGCCAATTTCAAAACAAACAGGAAGCAATAGAAAGATTTCAAAACTTGTTACAAGATGCGCTCAAACCAGAAAAAAAACGCACCCCCACCAGACCCAGCAGAGCATCAAAGGAAAAACGACTTAGAAAAAAGAAAGAGCAAAGCCAAAAAAAAGAACAAAGAAAAAAACCTGATTGGTAAATGCCCCTCCCTAAACAAAGAGAGGGGCACTTTCATGGATTCTGTTTAATTGGTGGTATAGCTGATCACCAAACGTGGTTTCTCGCCAGTTTCAGCAATCTCACTCTCCGATGAATGAAACCGCTTGGCTGTGCCATCTGCCACTAAAATCCAGCCAAAGTTGTCCGCCTCACCATTGATCCAGGCTTGAATATCGGCAGTTAAACCAGCGCCCTCCAATAACAGTTGACTGTCAGGTCCACCGGCAACGGCTTCAGCACTTGCAGCTTCAATAAAGTCTCCACCCCGGTTGTCCCAACTGGAATCCGTTCGAAAGTTCTCATTCCAAGTGGCATCACCTTCTGCCGCCAGCGTGCCGCCACCTTCCTGGTTTGGAGCGTCCTGTACACCTTCACCCCAATCTTTTGTCAGTCGGTGCAGGAAAACATCTGTGCCGCCTGCCCGGGTTTTGGATATTGTCAATTGCAATGAAGCCGCGGTAATGGTTGCACCCTCTGGAATTTGAGACAGATCAAACGAAATCAGCCCTCGACGCTCAGAACCCTGAACCGTTTGCCCAGCAAACATATGTGCCCCGCCGCCATTGCTTTTGCTCGATTCATCGTAAATGGTGGTGTCTCGTGTGCCTTCGTAGTCATCCAAGCCTTCTTCTAAAATAATTTCTGTGGCCTGCTGACTGTGAACGCCTGCCGAAAACCCTGTCAGCAAAATCATGGCCCAAATTACAAATATCTTTTTCATTGTGCTTGCTCCTTCTCATGTTTGAGAAATAAAGATGTGGTCATCATGAAAGGAACTTTTGCGCAAATTCCATAGAATTTTCGTCAATTTTGGTCAAGGAATCCATCAGAATTCGCCACCTGTCAACAGATTTCACCCACTCACCCCAAACCAATTGATGCTCAAATAGCATTTCACACCACTCATCCCAATTTGCGGTTCTCTAATGAAAATGACCTTCAGCTTTAAGGTTTGCAGTCCATCTATCAATCACTTAAAATAAACCCCTTTTCATTACCCTAAGATGCCGACCTGTCGTTCACAAAGAACCCAGGTTCACGCAAAGAAAAACATTCCTAGGGCAGATGAAAAAGATATGGAGAGGTGTCCGAGCGGCCGAAGGAGCACGCCTGGAAAGCGTGTACACCAATAGGTGTCGAGGGTTCAAATCCCTCTCTCTCCGCCAGAGACTATGGAACGATGTGGCTCTGACCAGGCCGCAGTTGAGTCCTTTGCGGCACATACTTGTTAACCCCGCCAGGCCCGGAAGGGAGCAACGGTACATGAGTCCCTGTGGGTGTTGAAGGTTCGCTTAATTGCATTCGTGTGGTCAGAGCACGCATCGTTCCATTTTCTTTTTAACTTTTGGGAACGGGAAAGACTTCTAACTCTCAACCCCCTTTCAAGAAGGGAGTCCCTTCCTATTCGGAAGGGGACTGCGATTAAGGCTGTGCAGGTGGGTTCTAAACTCGTGGCTTCTTTCTATTTGAAATGGATTAATTTTAGATGAGTGTAACCATTGCGCTAAGCCAGGCCATCCATCGTTACCTGTTGCCTTGGCGTCAGCACAATTGGCCCTTGGGTTGGAACAAACTGTTTCCAAAACCTCAACCCCTGGTGCTGGAAATCGGTTTTGGCAATGGCCAGTTTTTATTGGATCAAGCCAGCAGAAATCCAGACAAAAATTTCATTGGCATCGAACGCTCCTGGGGGTCCATTCAAAGACTGGTCAGGCAACTTCATCAGGCAAATTTAGACAATGCCCTGGTTCTTGACGGCGATGCCGTTTGGCAAATGGATCATTTGTTTGCACCAGATTCACTGCATGAAGTGTTTATCAACTTTTCAGACCCTTGGCCCAAAGAACGCCATCATTCACGAAGGCTGATTCAAACAGCCTTTATGCAACGCCTGAGTGAGTGCATGGAAATGAATGCTCAGGTCACGGTTGCCACTGATCATTCCGATTTTGCAGCTTGGATCAATGATGTGCTGATCAATCAAACCGTCTTGCAATCTATTCATGAAACACCTGTAGTTCACAAGATTGAAGGGCGAAGCCCCACCAAATACGAAGCAAAGGCGCTGGCGCAAGGGTCGTTGATCCATTATTTTGTATGGCATAAGGCAACCACAACGCCCTCGGCGCACACACATGCAGAAAAGGTGACCGACATGCCCAACGTGTTATTTCATGGGGAGGCATCTGCCGCATCCCTGCTCGATACTTTACAACAGCAAAGCTGGCTGGAGCAGCGCCAGGGCGTCGATGTCATCATCAAAGTGGAAGGTGTGTATCAGGCGTTTAACAGCAGCAATGGCATGTTGGAACTGCTGGTAAAAGAAGGCAACTTTTCACAACAGATTGGGGTTTTGGTCAGCCTGGAGGGCGATCAGAAACTGTTGCTCAAACCTGCCTCCATCGGTTTCCCACGACCCACCTGGGGTGTAAAACGAGCCATTTGGCATCTGGCCAACACCTTATTGCAACAACATCCTCAGCTAAAGGTGGTCTCCAGCAGCGTGGGTGAATTTGGGCGAAACAGACTTGAGGGGACAACATCATGAGTGACTATCACTGGGAAGAAGAAGCGCTCGGCAAGGCGTACGACTCGCGCTTGATGAAGCGCCTGTTAAAGTATCTCAAACCTTACAAAGGGTTGTTTTTCCTGGGTTTGCTGTTTGCCTTGATGGTGTCTGCATTCGACCTCAGCTTGCCTTTTCTCACCAAAACAGCCATTGACCAAAATGTGATTTTGCCCTATCGCGTGTTGGAAACGCAGCAGATTAATGCCAATGACATCAACGAACCAATCTATATCAATGACCAACTCGCATTGATCAACATGAACCAAGAAGAGGGCGGGCAACGTCAGATCTGGGAAACCAATGGCTGGCTCTCTGCCGAAAGTTACATTGTTATAACAAACGAAGCCAAACCAGAAGTTCTGGAACTGGTCACACAACGCAGTGATGTGTTTTCAAAAACCTCTTCAGACACCTTTTATGCCCCCGAGGAAAATCTGAACCAGTTGAGTCTAGAAGAGCGTGCGTTGTTGCGACAAGACGATTTGGCACAAGTCGGCCTCCTGGCACTAATCTTTTTGGGCTTTTTAGGGATGCGCTTTATTTCGAGTTTTGCTCAGGTGTATGTATTGCAATACACCGGCCAAAACATCATGTACGACATGCGACGGGAAATTTTTGGCCATTTATTAAAACTGCCTGTGAGATTCTTTGATAGAAATCCAGTGGGTCGCCTGGTCACCCGTGGCACCAATGATGTCTCAGCCATCAACGACATGTTTACCGATGTGCTGGTGAATTTGATCCGTGATGTGTTCCTGATTGTGGGCATTGTCAGCATCATGTTCGCCCTCAACTGGCAGCTGACCAGCATGATTCTTATCGTCGCCCCCATCCTTTTGGTGTTGACCTTTGTGTTCAAAAGTTTTGCACGAAAAGCCTATCGTGAAGTACGAAAACGCATTGCAATGCTCAACGCGTTTCTGGCCGAAAACATTTCGGGAATGCGCATCATTCATTTATTTGCCCAAGAAATCAATAATTTCAAAAAATTTGAAGAAATTAATGATGCCAAGTACAACGCCGAGATGCGTCAAACCATTACCTTTGCCATTTTCAACCCCATCATTCACTTGATGAGCGCTATTGCTATCGCACTTATCATTTGGTATGGCGGCGGGCAGGTTGTGCAAAGCTCCTTAACTCTGGGCGCATTGATTGCATTCCTGAGCTATGTGCGCATGTTGTTTCAACCAATCAATGATCTGTCCGAAAAGTTCAACATTCTCCAAGGCGCGATGGCCTCATCCGAACGCATTTTTATGCTCTTGGAGGAAGAAGAGGAAGATCGCGGCAAAGCGCAAATGCCTGATCCAGTATTGGGCCGCATCGAATTCAAAGACGTGTGGTTTGCTTACAACGATGAGGACTGGGTGCTGCGCGGCGTGTCTTTTGCGGTCGAGCCTGGGCAGACAATGGCTATTGTGGGAGCCACCGGCTCTGGAAAAACAACCATCATCAGCCTGCTGCAACGACTGTATGATATTCAAAAGGGTTCGATCTTGCTCGATGGTGTCGATATTCGCGACTTCGATATCAGCCATTTGCGCGCCCAAATGGCTGTGGTGCTACAGGATGTGTTTTTATTTTCTGGCGATATCTCTGGCAACATCCAACTCCAGTCAGAAAATATCACGCAGGAACGGGTTAAGGATGCCGCCCGCTTTGTGTCTGCCGACAAGTTCATCGAACAACTGGACAAGCAATACCAGGCCGAGGTCACCGAACGTGGCTCCACGTTGTCAGCTGGTCAACGCCAGTTGCTGGCTTTTGCCCGTGCCATTGCCTTTGACCCCAAGGTGCTCATTCTGGATGAAGCCACAGCCAACATAGATTCCCAGACCGAACAAATCATCCAAAGTTCCCTGAAAAAAATTCTTGAAGGTCGAACGTCGATTGTGATTGCCCATCGCCTGTCCACCATTCGGGATGCCAATCAAATTCTCGTACTGGATCAAGGTCTTTTGGCCGAACAAGGCAGCCACGATGAGCTAATCACCCACGGCGGACTGTATGCCGCCCTGTATGAACTTCAGTTCGCTGAGATCACCGTACGCCAAACCGCCTCCGACTGATCAGCGCCTTTGATCAAGTGGCTCGTTTTGATCCATTTAAGGGAATGATTAGACCGTTTTAACGGACTCAGGTCACCTCTTTCTTTCAATCCACTTGGTACGATCAACCTCATTGGAACCTTTGTTTTTGTGGAGGCGTGATGAACAAAAAAACGTTATGGATGGCAATGATTTTGGCGGCACTCAGCCTTGGGCTGACCGCTTGTGGTGATACGTTGGGCAGCAAAGCGTTGCTGTTTAGCAATCTGGCCATTGACCCAGGTCAAACAGGCAAAGTAACCTTGTCTGCATCTGCATTGCCTCGTTTTAACAGCATTCAGGTTGGTCCCAATGGGGTCATTAAGTACGATCCCAAAATTATTGAAGTGCTTTCCATTACCGGCCTCAACGGGTTTACCGTGTTTGCCAGCAACATCGACAATGGCGTGGGTGAAATTTCACTGGCTGCTGGCTCGACATCTGGTCCCGTACCCAATGGTGCTATTTTGGAATTTGAAGTCCGTGCTGTGGGTGCTTCCGGCGCCAGCACTCAGATCAACATCACCAAACTGGACTTTTTAATGAAGACAGATTCTGAGCCTATTACAGGCGTCAAAGTCACCCCTGGCCTGGTGAGTATCAACTAGGATTTGACCCAAACAGCTGCGGCCACAAACTGACCGTGATGAGATAAGCTCAGCGTGCTGTCGTGCAACTGGTGCCCATCCATCCAGATGCGGGGCGCTTTCAAATAATCGTCTACCTGTAGGCGAATGATTTCCACATTTTCCAGACCACGCTGCCACAACAAATGCTTGGCCAGTTGTCGTGCCGATTTGGATGTGTCATTGCGAACTGAAGCCGATTCTTTTTCAGTCAGTTCAATCTGTTTCAATTGTGCATCCTGTTCTGGCAACACAGAGGCACTGATGTCTGAAAAATCCATGGCGGATTCCGGCCAATGGCCAATGCAGTGCAAATAACCCTCACCAAACGTCCACTGAACCAACATCACCATGTCCTCATAGCGCACAATGCCTTGATGTAAGGTTCCAGGTTTGAATGATGTGGGCGCATCCACCACGAATTTCTTTTTGGCAAACAAAGTATTGACTTCACGCTTGAGCACAATTTTGTAAGCGGTTTCCTTGGCCGACCACAGGCACCATAGGGTGAGGGTGGGATTATCAGACTGGTTTAATAATTGTTGCTCGACAGGCGCACACACACGCTTGATAAAGCGTTGGTCGTCGCCTTTGTTCCGAATGTTGGGCAGGGTGAGATCCACCACATCATTGCCGATGAGTGGCGAAATAGCTTTGCTCCATGTCATAAAGTTTTTGCATGATCTGAGTCGATACATCACGAACGGCCCTTAATCCTTTGCTGTCTGAAACCGGCTGGATCATGTCAATATCAGTAAAAAACACATCGCCCTTTTTCGGGAAGAAACTGGATTTTTCCTGCTGTTGGCCTCTTTGATACACACATAACACACGTGTGCCTGGGTGGGTGAGCACCAGTCGTCCCACGCCATAGGTCGGTTCATCAAGGTTGATGCGCCCCGACTTGCTGCGCGTGCCCTCTGGAAAAATGCAGATGGCCTGTGATTGTGCCAACAAATAATTGATTTTGTCCATTGTTCGTTTGGTTTCGTGTGGCGGCCCACCGCGAATGATGGGCACACACTTGAGCAGGTAACATATAATTTTCAGAGGAAGAATGTGGGCAAAATTGCGCCGCTCCGGCATGTTCCAGGCGAACAGGCGAAAGCGCCACCAGTACGACCAGTTGGACGCAATGGACCATGCGATGATGGCCGAATCAATCATCGTCAAATGGTTGGCACAGATGAGCAACGGTGTTTTTTCCTTGCCCAGCAACTGTTTAAACTGACGCCGGACCTGGCGCATGTCAGGCACCCGATAGCCCATCACAAAGCGCATCAACAATACGGTCAGGCCACCTAAAATTGGGAAAAACAACCACCCCAAAAACCGTTGCAGGCCTAAGCTGAACTGGTCTTGGCGTGAAAGCGGCATGGCCTAGTTGATTTGTCCGTGAATCAGCTCGATGGCATCTCCAATGGTGCCCACTTGATCAGCAGCTTCATCATCCACTTCGATATCGAACTCGTCTTCAAACGCCAAAATGATGTCCACCAGCCTGGCTGAGTTGACCTGAAGGTCGTCCAGGATGGACGTGTCTTCGTTAATGTTGCCAAACGCTTCCTCATTTTTCACATAAGGTTCCAGAATTTCTTTTACTTTGTTTAAAATCTCCGAACGTTCCATTCGTCGATCTCCTTTCCCACCACAACTGTTACAGTAGGGTCACCATATTTAATTTTCGCTCACCATATCAAGAGTGTTTGAAAAACTCAAGTGCCCCATTTCTTAAAGATCACGCAGCCGTTTACATCACCAAAGCCAAAGCTGGCCTTGGCCATAATATTAATGTCCATTTCCTTGGTCTGATGGGGAATGCTTTCGGCATACGCTTCCAGTTCAGGGTGTAAATCTTCACAATTAAGAGATCCATGCATAAAGCCTTTTTGCAGTTGCAGCACGGCAGCCACACATTCCAAACCGCCCGCCGCGCCAAGACCATGTCCAATCATTGATTTCGTTGAATTGATGGTTGGAAAAGCACTTGGCGTCGTTTCCAATGCCTTGCACCAATTGTCTACTTCTTGAGGATCTGCCATGGTCGCGGTGAGGTGTCCACTAATAGCGTTCACCTGATTTGGCCGAAGGTTCGCCATTTGCAGTGCACCTTTAATGCAGCGTTGCACGCCTTCGGGGTTGGGGGCTGTCATGGTGCCGCCATTGCGCTGACCGCCACAATTTACCTGTCCGCCCAAAATTTCGGCATAAATGCGTGCTCCGCGCTCTTGCGCACTGTACAGGCTTTCGACCATCAATACGCCAGCACCGGAACCTGGAATAAAGCCGCCCGCGCTGGCACTCATAGGGCGAGAGGCTTGCTTAGGCGTTTCATTGTGCCCGCGATTGAGCACCCGCATGGCATCAAACCCCGCCCAGATATAGTGAGAAGAGCCTTCGGAGCCACCAGCTATCATGCGCTTGAACTGCCCGCCACGCACTTTATGAAAGGCATCAATGACGGCTTCAGTGCCTGTGGTACACGCACTGCTGTTTGTCGTTACCTGACCACCCAGGCCCATGAAGCCGGTCAGTCTTGCACTGACACTGCTGCTCATGATCTGTTCCACAATAGTAGATCCCAAGCGGCGCGCTTTGCCGGCATCTGTGCCAGGCACCAGCTTTCCGCCCACGGTATCCAGGCCACCAATGCCGGTGCCAATAATGGCACCCGTTTCCCAATCGACGGTTTCATCTCCAGATTCGGGGATGTTAAAGCCAGCGTCTTTCCAGCAATCAATGCCTGCTATGGCGGCATAGATCATATTGCTGTTCATGGCCATCAAAGCTTCTTTGGAGAAATATTTTGTACTGAGTTCATCCACGCCCTGAGGCACACCGGCCACCTGACAACCAAATTTTAATTCCTCTAATTTCTCATAGTGGCGAAGGCCGGATTTCCCTTCGCGCAAAGCATATTCGTAATCGTTTAATCCATGTGCGTTGGGTGCAATCACACCCATACCGCTGATCACAACGCGTGTCATGTAGCAACTCCCATTCCTGCGACGGTCCCGCTGGCAACCAAGGTGCCATCACTGCGATGCATTTGCACTTTTGAACGCAGCTTGCGGCGTCGCCAAACCACTTTTTCGGCATGAACAATCACTTCATGTCCGGGTAAAACCATATCGGAAAATTCGACTTCTGCATCCGTAAACAACGTCCGGTAAGCCGTCACCTCATCTTTGGGCATCTCCAGGGACAGCAGATAAATGCCCAGCGCCACCAAGCCTGTTTGACAAAGGGTTTCTAACAAAATGACACCAGGGGTAATCGGTTGATCGGGAAAATGGCCTTTATAAAAAAATTCGTCCTGTTTAAAAGTGTATTTACCAACAGCATGAGTATCGCTGAGTTCGGCAATTTCTTCGATAAAGCGAAACGGCACCTGCTGCGGAATGAGCGCTAAAACCTCGGCGTGACTCAGCCCTGCTTCAGCCCCCATACATGCCTCCGTTCACATGAAACACGGTTCCCGTGCAATAGGTGCCTTCGGTGGCGAGGAAGCGCACGAAGCTGGCTACCTCTTCAGGCGTGCCCATTCTATTTAAGGGAATTTGCCCCAGGATGTGTTGTTGCACATCCTCAGAAAGCACGTCGGTCATCTTGGTTTCGATGAAGCCAGGCGCCACAGAATTGACCAAAATGTTGTAAGGCGCAAACTCCATCGCAGCCGTGCGAGTAAAGTTATCAATCGCCGCTTTGGTCATGCCATAAACAGATTGTGTCGGATTGCCCGTGCTGCCCACCACACTGGAAATATTGATCACACGCCCTGTTTTATTACGCATCATCAAACGCCCCAGACGTTTGGTCAGATACCACGTGCCACGCATGTTGGTGTTGACGACTTTATCGAAGTCGTCAATTTTTGCAGAGAACAGCGGTGCATCCATTGTCATGCCAGCATTGTTGACCAGCACTTCCAAGTTGCCCCGTTCTTTGAGTGCGGTGCAAATTTCATCCGCCCCTTCACGCGTGGACAAGTCTGCTTGAATTGTAAATGAGTTTTCCAACTCAGCCTGCACCGCTTCGGCAGGTCCGCTGCTGGAGTTGTAATGAATCCCAACGGCATACCCTGCTTTAGCCAATTCACGACAGCAGGCCGCGCCAATGCCGGTCCCACCGCCCGTGACCAGGGCCACTTTCAGTTCATTGTTCATCGTTCCATCAACCCTCCCACAGAGCGTTCAGATTCGTTTGGATAATCTCCGTAATGAATACCGAGGAACAAACCAACCTTGGCCCCCTGCACGGAATAAATGTGTTCACCGTCTACAATAACTTTGGCATTGCCGATGGCCATCGACGTGCCGCTTTCTTTCAAATCGGTGTAGCGGCGAATATCCACTTCGTAACGGACCACTTTGTTGTAAGGCCGAATCTGGCCTGCAAATTCGACTTCCTTACACCCCAGCGCACGACCTGAGCCTTTACCGCCGCGCAGGCTGCAATACAGGCCCACCATCTGCCAAATGGCATCGACGCCAAGGCAGCCAGGTTGCACAGGGTCCGAATAAAAATGGCATTGAAAAAACCAGTCATCGACCCGCACATCGCGCTCGGCCACAATCCGACCACGAGGGCCATCGTGGACAACTTCAACAACGCGATCTAACATCAACATTGGCGGCGCTGGCAGGCGAATAAATTCATCAGGGGCATCCTCAACCAGTGTCCCCCAGGACATGCTAAGCAATTCTTTTTGAGTCAATGATGTTTTTTGCAGAAAATCAGCATGTTTCATGATTCATCTCCAAACTCGACCAAAATGCCACTCCAGGTCAGCCCAGATCCAACCACGGCCAACGTCAACACATCGCCTGATTGAAACTCATTCCAATGTTGGGACAATACGGACGGCGCACCCGCCGCACCACAGTTGCCATATTGATCGATATTGAAAAAATGCTGATCATCCGAAATATCAGCGCGGCGGCACACCGATTGCAACATCAGCAAATTGGCCTGATGCCCAATGAAATGATGGTCCGAGCCACGCTCTTCAATCTTTTCACGCAATTCTTTGATGATGGCAACGGATTTTCGAATGGCAAATGCCTGCACCGCAGAGCCATGTTGATCAAAATGACCTGCCACAGGAATGACCACTTTGTCCCATCCTTTTGGGTCGGAGTGAATCACACTGTGGGTAATCCTGGCTTTGGCTTTGTGTCTGGTGGATACCACTGCCGCAGCCGTGCAATCGCCCCATAACACAGCGGTTCGCCGATCGTTGTAGTTGACCGTGCGCGTGTTGTTCTCAGGATTGATCACCAGCACATAATCTGGCAATGCTTCGGGCTTCATCCCATTTAAAAAGTTGAGTTGCGCAGCGAAACTGGAGCAAGCGGAGTTGATGTCAATCCCTTGTGCATCCAGGCCCAGTTCAGCCGCAATCATGCAGGCTTCGGCAGGAATCGACCATTGTGGGGAACAACCCCCTGCAATCACCATGCCAATGTCTTCGGGTTGGATACCCGCACTTTCAATCGCCATTTTTGCGGCAATTGCGCCTGTTTGGGCATTGCTGTATTGGGATGCATCTTTGGCACATCGTGGATCCTGATTGCGGGTTTCACGAATGTAGTCCAGATTTAAAACCGTATGACGCTTTTGAATGCCGACGCGTTCTAAAATCCATTCCTCGTTGGTGTCAATATCAAGCGACTCCAAAAAGGCGTTATCAATCACATTTTCCGGATGGAAATGGCCGACGCCGTGGATATATAACATATAAAAAATCCTTTAATACGAGCCGATGCGCTCGCCGCCATCGACACGAATGATGTCGCCATTCACCCAACCGGCTTCGTCGGTACACATCAGATAAATGAAGTTGGCCACGTCCTCAGTTTGAGTGAGGCGGCCAAACGGATTGCGCGTTTGTGCATGAGCCTGCATTTGCATCGCGCCTGGAATCATGCGCTGTGCGGGGGTGTCTGTGACCCCTGCCTGGATGATGTTAGAGCGAATGCCATAAGGCGCGTATTCGACAGCAATGGCACGCGAGGCTGCCTCGAGTGCAGTTTTTGCTGCGGACACGGCGGCATACCCACGCCATGCCACTTCGTTGCCTTCGCTGGTGAGACCAAACACGCGCGCGTCTTCAGCAAACAAATCACGCTGATGAATGTCCTGCACCCAACTGAGCAGGCTGGTGCCCATAGCGTAAATGGTGTGAGCGACATCCTCATCGTTCAAAAAGCGATCACCATAATCTGAACTCATCAATGGATAAAGAGTATTGGCGCCGGCATCAAATGTTTCCTGAACTTTTGTGTGAAACGTTTCGTTGTCCACGCCGAGTGCACTAGCCAATTGTTCAGCACCCACTTTGGACTTAGATTCACCTTTCGATGCCACCAATGGTTTTAGCAATCCAAATGCGATGGAATGAAGCACCATGCGAACTTTGCCATCGCCAATGACGTTTTGCAGTTCGTCCAAAACTTCTGTTCGACCTGCTTCATCCAGGGCATTTTTGTTCAGGGCCAAATAGCCGTGGCCATTGGCTTCGATTTTATCAAATTCAGGCTGAATGCGACTCATCGCACCACGTCTGTCGCGGTGGACGATGCACACACTCATGCCTTCTTTGCTCAGTTTTTTGGCTGTGGCCAGCCCAAATCCGCTGGACCCACCTAAAATCACGGCCCACTGTTTGTCATTAAACTTGGTCATGACACCTCCTGCGGCGTACCGAACGCTTTATTCGCAGAGCGCACGTCAATCACTGCTTTGATGTTGCTGTCCATTGCCTTAAAAAATCCTCTTAGCGGACGGTTGGGTCCCACTTCAACAATCTCATCGGCAACATCAATCAGCATTTTCATGTTGTCCCGCCAACGGACTGTGCCGCTGATTTGGCGAGTCAACGCATCTATCAAATCGTCTGTGTCTCCCGTATGAAAATTTCCAAGGAAATTTGAAATCACTTTCGTGGCTTTAGGTGCATCTAATTCACCACGAACTTCATTGAGTGCTTGTTTGAACTGATCCTCGATCACGGCCATGTAGCGAGAATGGAATGGCGCACTCACCACCAGGGGCACCACGCGCATTCCTGCCTCAACTTCTGGTTCAAGAGCGACAATGACCTGATCGACTCCCTCTTTTCTACCACTGGCAACCACCTGAGTCGGAGAATTGTCATTGGCGACATCCACTTCAAATGAATCACACAAGGATCGAATCTCATCCACAGCCAAGCCATCGTTAATGATGGCCGCCATACTGCCTTCGCCGGCGGGCACGGCTTTCTGCATCAACTGGCCGCGCAAATGGACCAACTTTACAGCAACCTCTAATGGCATGGCGCCCACTGCCACCAGTGCTGTGTATTCACCCAGGCTGTGACCAGCAAAATATTGCGGTTGATAACCAAAATACTTCTTTAGCGCCACAAACATGGCCATTTCGGCCGTCAAAATGCACGGTTGTGTGTATTCGGTGAGATTGAGTTTTTCTTCTTCGGATTGGATCAAATCAACAATATCAAAGGGAAGTGCCTGATTGGCTTGATCAAACACCTGTTTTGAAACGTCAAATTGTTCGACAAAATCCAAGGCCATCCCGGGGCGTTGTGCCCCTTGGCCAGGAAAAACCACTGCTTGTTTGACCATAGTCCCTCACATCAAACCATCTCAGCCCAAAATGTTTCCCAATTTGCTGACGAGGTGGTTTTAAGTGGTATTAAAAACGATGAAGGTATGGTACACCCCCTGCGATGTGGCTGCAACACATTAAAGCGCTTATGAGCGTGACCATATAGACAATTTTGAACCCCTTCCATCTAATTTCCATTTTCTTTGCGCCTCAAATTCACGAGACAAGTGTGGGATTTGGATTTATATTAGTTTAAATTATTTACCAGGATTAATGTGTTGTCACAACTTTTTTGCTACAACCGAAACCATACAGATGAGAGGTCTCACGATGAAGAAAGTTCTATTGCTCGTTCTAACCCTTGTAGGCATCACGCTGATGGCTGCATTTACGTTTGCTGAAACCGACAGTGACAAGTCCAAAGTGTCGTTTACGCTGGAAAAGTATTTCTCCCTGGATGTGAAGAAGGGCGCTAATGTTCAATTTGGCCGTATTGACCCACTCAAAAGCTCTTACAGCAAGAAAAGTGGTTCCGTACTGGCTGTGGAAAGCAACACCAACTGGGCCATTACCACGGGTAAAAAAGTATTGCGAAAGCCCAGTGACGCCAATGCTGGTCGTGTGTTGAACGCCTTGGGAATTAAATTGGAAAGTTCAAAAGGTAAAGGCGACGACAACGAAATTAAAGTCGATTACAGCTTGAACAATCTGGCTGATTTGCCTGCTGGCGATTACGTGGTCGAAGTGACCTTCACTGGCAGCACCCGCTAAAGCAACGCTTTAGTACATGAATGAATTGAAGCACGAACAAAGCACAAACGGATAAACCTCCTTGTTTGAAAAGTGGGTGAAATGGAGTGAGATTCCCCTCTCGCTCCGTTTCTCTTTTTCAAAACCTCATACTTCTCACAGAAAATCTCACCAGAAAAAACATCTTTCATGCATCATTGTTTAAAAACAAAAACCAGACATTTAATTTTTTGAAAGCGAAGTTGGAAATGAAGATTGGAAACTGAGGATCATTAAGATGGTTTTTCCGGTTGATATACCCAGGCCTGATAGCCAAATTCCCTCATGCGTTCAACCAGGTTGGTACTTTTGAGGCCCATGCCACAATAAATATAATATTGCTTTTGTGGGTCCAGTTTTTTGAAAAAATCCAGCGCATAGGCAAATTCCAGATGCGTGGCGCGAGGGTCGTGGCCTCGACGAAATTCTGCATCCGTTCGGATGTCCAGCAATACCGCATCGTTTGCAGAGGGCAGTTCATTGACCATTTCACGATCTGGTACAGACAAAGACGAACCGCGCAGGCGGATGCGTTTCACATTTTCAACCAGGCTGTCAATATCGGTGTTGAGGTTGGCTTCCTGTTCATCCAGCATGCCAAAGCTGGTACCTGTTGCTGGTCGGCTTGGCACAATCGCACAATATTCTGGCACCCCTTCAGACATGGGGCCTGTCCCAATTTGAAATGCCTTTTTGATGATTTCCTCTTTATCAAACCCAATCAAAGGACGAAGAATCGGCGTTTGGCCTGTAATATTGAGTGCTTCCAAATTGGCCAAGGTTTGTGACGACACCTGTCCCAGCGCCTCCCCTGTCACAATGGTATTCAGTTTGCAACGATGGGCCAGCGCTTGAGCCACACGATACATCTGTCGTTTAAGAATCAGTTGCCAAAAACGGGTGTGAACGTGGTCCTGAATTTGCTCGACCACTTCCTCAAAAGGGATGACATACAGACGCGGTTGGCAACCAAAACTCCAATGATCACTCAACACTTTGACCACCTGATGCACATCGCGCTCATGGGCTTCACCGCCCAATCGAAAAAACACGTAATCAAGTGACAACCCACGCTTGAGCAGCATCCACGCCGCCACAGCAGAATCGAACCCGCCCGACATCAAGCACAGCGCACGGCCTTCCATATTGAGTGGCAGGCCCTTTGGACCAAGATGCTTTTCACTGAAAAAATAAACCTGGCCTTCACGGATTTCCACATTGACTTCCACTTCAGGATTGCTCAGATTCACCGTGGCATTGTCATTGAGCGCATGACCCAAATGCTGTTGAATTTCCATTGCAGAAAATTCACTGCCCTTCACTTTACGAGCGCGCACAGCATAGGTTTTGCCTCTAACTTTTTCTTCAAAAATTTCTTTGCCCTGAGCCACAATGTCATCAAACGTGGTCAGTGGACGGGCATTGACCAACGAGTATGAATGAATACCAAACACATGTTCCAGCAACTGAGGCACTCGTGGGTCGTCAGACTCTATAAAAAAGCGGCTCCACCCTGCATCGAGTTGGTAAGACACGTTGTGGGTATCTAACGCATCCTTTAAATTACGAACCAACCGCGCTTGAAACCGCTTGCGCGTGTTGTGTAATTTTGTGGTGAGATCGCTGCTCAAACGGATAAGCCACAACATAATCGTCCTTTATACCAAGCCCAGTGACCAGAATCTACGAAATAGGAAAGCGAGAATTTTTTAATGAATCACGAAAGCAAACCCAACGCCACCGTGCGCATGATCGAAGAAGCCGAGGCCCAAGGCAAAGTGGCTGACATTTTTGCCGACATCAAACAGACCAAAAACATTGATTTTGTCCCCAACTTCTGGCGCACCCTGGCCACCAATCCGACTTTGCTAGAGTTGATCTGGACCGAACTCAAAACCCTGATGCATCCCGAAGCCCTGAGCAGAGAATCCAAACTCGATCCAACCACGCGCGAGATCATCGCACTGGCTGTATCCGCCACCAACGGCTGCGATTATTGCATCAACTCACACACAACAGCACTCAGAAAACTGGGCATGGATGTCGAAACCCTGGGCGAAGTGATGGGCATTGTTGGCTTGTTCAATCAGACCAATTCTTTATCTGACGGGTATCAGATCGAGCCGGATGTGCGCCCGCCGTTAGATTGACGTTGTTTTAGAATTTTTGTGAAGTAACCGCAGAAACACCATTTGTCCACCGTGATACGCTTCGTGTGCCACCACATGATGCAGAATCCAGCGCAGACTGTATTCACGATTTAGGCTAGGCAGCGCGCATAAGAAGTGAGGTTCTGTGAAACTTTGAATAATTTCTCTGGAACGCGCCCGTACTTTTTCAAACTGATCCCAATACCATGCCATCGATTCAGCAGGTGGTGTCGGCCACTTCACATCATCGACATTGGTGAGGTCAGCGACCAAAGCATTAAGTTCGTCTTCGGTCAGTGAAGCTTTTCGTGCAATTTCATGAACCCAAAAAGCTTCGACTTCCATGATGTGAATGAACAAACCACCGATGCTGTGTGAATCTGGAAATGGCTGCCAAGTGATGGCTGATGGTGAAAGCTCACCTAACTCATCAAATTCATCGCGCCATTCTCTTGTGCCTTCATCCAGCATGGACAACAGCATGCCAAGTTGCGGTTCCATTCCAGAGGCAGGAGGGATGTCGCGCACGATCTTGTTCATCGAATTTATACCTCGCCCCAATTTTTGCCGATCTTCACATCGACTTTGAGTGGAACGTTCAGCTCAAACACTGACTCCATAATTGTTTTGACTTGTTGCCCCACAGATTCGGCCTGTGCCTCATCCACTTCGAAGATGAGTTCGTCATGGACCTGGAGCAGCATGTCGGACTGAAGATCGCCGGATTTGATGGCGTTGTCCACGGCGATCATGGCCAGTTTCATCAAATCAGCCGCCGTGCCTTGGATGGGGGCGTTGACTGCGTTGCGTTCATCAAAACTCCGTTGCGAAAAGTTACGGCTGTTGATGGAAGGTAGATAGCGTCTGCGACCATGCAGCGTGGTCACATAGCCTGTGGCTTGGGCAAACTTGATTTGTTCATCGACAAAGTGTTTGGCTTTGGGATAAATTTCAAAGAAGCGGTTGATATAGCCTTTGGCTTCGGCTTGAGGAATTCCCAACTCTTTGGCCAGACGAAAGGCACTGATGCCATAGAGAATCCCAAAGTTCACACGCTTGGCCGCTGAGCGCATCGCGCCGGTCACCAAATTGGCATGGATCTGAAAAATTTCACAGGCTGTGCGTTCGTGTAAATCTTCACCTTTTCGGAACGTTTCAACCAAGGTGTTGTCTCCAGAAAGATGAGCCAGCACACGAAGTTCAATCTGAGAATAATCTGCCGCCAACAACATTCGTCCAGGTGGAGCGATGAAGGCTTTGCGGATTTCACCACCCACTTCCGTACGCACCGGAATGTTTTGCAAATTCGGATCGGACGATGACAAACGGCCCGTGGCCGTGATCGTTTGATTGAATGAGGTATAGATACGGCCAGTTTCTGCATCCTGATACTCCGGCAATTTGCGAATGTAGGTGTTCATCAATTTTTCCAGCTCACGATACAAAACCAGTTTTTCAGGGAGTGGGTGCTGCATCGCCAATTCACTCAGCACACTGGCATCAGTGGATGGCCCTGTTTTGGTTTTTTTCAACACAGGCAATTGCAAAACTTCAAATAAAATATGTGCCACCTGCTTGGGCGAGTTAGGATTAAATTCTTCACCAGCCAACTCAAACAATTCGGCTTTCAGCACAACCAACTGCTTATCGAGATCAATCGCCTGCACTTCAAGTACGGATGGATCAAACAAAATCCCGTTCAGTTCGATGTCTGTTAACACATCAATCAACGGCACTTCGAGCGTTTCAAGAACATTTTGTAATTCTTTTTCGTTGATTTCTTTTTCCAGCGGTTCACGTGCACGCACAACCACTTCAGCATCTTCGGCGGCATAGTGGGCGGCTTCGTCGATGGGCACTTCCCGGAAATTCTCACTGCTCAACGCGCTGTAAGGCGTCATTTCATATCCGAGAAACCGGCGCGCAATTGCATCCAGGCTGTGCTGTCGCGCTGAAGGATCTAGCAGGTAGGAAGCCAACATAGAGTCAAACTCAATTGGCTTCAGGTGAATATCATAGCGTCGCAATACTTTGCCATCGTACTTTAAATTTTGACCGATCTTAGGCAACCCGCCTTCGAGATAAGGTTTTAGTTTTTGCAACACATCATCTCGATTCAGTTGAACACCTTCAGTGTGATCCACTGGAATGTAATAACCAACTTCCGGTTCAAATGACAGTGATACGCCAACAATTTCAGCGATGCGTTCATTCGTGGATGTGGTTTCCAAATCAACCGACACCCAATCCGCAGATTTCAATTGATCAACGACTGCGTCCAAAGCTTGCGCATCCTGAGCCAGATGCACTTTCAGATCAACACTTTTTCGCTCGACCAGCAAGTTGAACTCTTGAAGCAGACTGTGGAACTCCAATCGTTCAAACAATTCCTTGAGCTTGTCCATGTCCGGCTCTCGGCGTTCGCAGTCTTTGAGCGATGGGCCTTCATCCATGCGTTTCAGCAGGGCCAAATCGTAACTGAGGTTGGCTTCGCCAATGTGTTTTTCCAGTGCGTTTCGTGCGCGAGTGTTGTCCACGTCGCCAAAATTTTCGAGCAGATTTCTTAGTGAATCGAATCTCTCTAGTAATTTTTGTGCGGTCTTTTTACCAATGCTAGGCACGCCGGGAATCTGATCACTCGCATCTCCTACCAATGCCAGAAAATCCGCTACTTGATTGGGATATACACCCAAATATTCTTTCACTTTGTCGCGATCATATTTTTCAAATCCTGCACCAGGCGTGGACTTGCGGCTGTTTTTCACCACAAACACGTTATCATTAACCAACTGCATGATGTCTTTATCGCCTGTCAGAATGACCGTCTCGAGTTCTTCATCGCATGCCTTGAATGACAAATCGGCCATGATGTCATCAGCTTCAAACCCATCTTTGGCAAAGCGCGGCCAGCCCAGGGCATCGACGACTTCTTCGATCACGGGAATCTGAACACGCAAATCATCGGGTAGGGAAGGACGATCTGCTTTATATCCCTCATACATATCGTGACGATGGGTTGGTGCCGCCGTATCAAACGTGATCGCCACATAATCGGATGGATATTCGCTCAGCAGTCGCAACACCGTGCGGGTGAAGCCATACACCGCCCCCGTTGGAAAACCGTCGCGGGTCGAAAATCCGGTCATCACATGATAGGCGGGATGGTACACCGAGCCGGCATCCACCACCACAAGGCGTTTGGGAGCGTTCATTTTGCGTCCTTTGCAAGTGTGCGAATTTGCGCCAATGGTGTGCGCTGCTCTAGAAAATAACATAAGGCCACGGCCACTGCATCCGCCGCATCGTCAGGCTTGGGAATTTGCTTGAGGCCCAACAGGCGTTGAATCATGGCTTGCACTTGAATTTTTTGCGCTTTGCCACTGCCCGCCACACGTCGCTTAATTTCCAATGGCGTGTATTCATGCACTTCAAGTTCGGATGCGGACAATAGCACAACCCCTCGTGCCTGAGCCACGTTGATGCCAGTGGTTACATTCTTTTTGAAAAACAGTTTTTCAATCGCCAGGGCCTTGGGCTCAAACTCTTGAACCAACTCACACGATTCATCGTAAATGTGTTTCAGCCGTGTGGGGATATCATCTTCAGGGGGTGTGCTAATCACGCCCGCTTCCAGCATTTGATAACTGTTGGTGGTTGTGAGTTCCAACACCGCATAGCCCACCGTTGCCAGGCCAGGATCAATGCCCAACACACGCGATTGGCTCATGCGTCTTCCAGCAATTCAGCCAGACCGGACAAGCGCGGGTCTTTGACAGGTTGTGTTTTATCAGGTTGTGTTTTGCATTGACATGCACCGTTGTTTAAATCGGCACCACATGAAGAACACAAGCCTTTGCAGTCATCGCGGCACAAAGGCTTTGGTTCAAATTCACTGAGGATCAAACTGACCAAAATCGGTTTGAGATCAATCTCCTCATCGTCCAAAACGTAATTGAAATCATCGGGAAGAACTTCTGCCTCGGCAGTACCACGCACGGCAACGTGATCTTTTAGATCCAACCCAAGCGCCACATCATTAAGGCAACGACTACACGGGCGGGCCAGCGCCACGTTAAACTCGATGTTGACATTGACCACATCACTGGGAAAATATGCGGCATCCCCGACAACCTGTACAGCTTCATTGACCGTCACAGGTTCATTGAAGTTGGATTCAATCAAAGCCACTTGACCTGAGAATGGAACTGATACGCCAGGATTGGCGCGCAGACTATTGAGGTTCAGCTTCATCATAATCACCTCACCAGCAGCATAGCGACTTCTTCACTCTCCCACAACCTAACCCCCAACCCCCTTTCAAGAAGGGAGTCCCTTCCTCCTCGGAAGGGGCTACGGTTTGGACTGCGTAGGTAGGTTCAGATATTCGATACTTTGTTCTTTTTGAATGATGAGGAGGAAAACTGAAACCTCTCAAAATATAACTATCGTTAGGCCCATTATTTTGGCACAGGCGAGGGTCCACATCAGCTTTGTTAAACTTTGAGCCACGCCATACAAAAGTGATGAGTCTCAGCAAAAACGATATACTTCCAGAATATTTGGAGTGAATCATGAATCGATACGACCAACTTAACGAAGCTATTTCTCAAATCCGAGATCACACGGAAGTTCCTCCTCCATTGGAAAAAGAAGGCATGAATGCCAACCCCTTTTTACAGTTTGCCGATTGGCTTGAACAAGCTATTGATTCAAGCCACCCACAACCCAACACGCTTTGCCTGGCCACGGCAAACCAGGATGGCGCCCCTTCTGCCAGAGTGGTTCTGTTAAAGGAATTTGATGAATCTGGCTTTGTTTTCTTCAGCAACAACGAAAGTCAAAAGGGACAGGATCTGCAACAAAACCCTCAGGCTTCAATGGTTTTTTACTGGGAAAACATGCGTCGCCAGGTTCGCATCTTTGGTCAAGTTGAAAAAGTTTCTCAGGCAGAATCGGATGAATATTTCCAGACACGCCCCAGAGAAAGTCAGCTTGGCGCATGGGCCTCGCCTCAAAGTCGTGTGATCGACAGTCGAGAGGATTTGGAAAATGAGTTAAAAAAACTCCGAGAAAAATATTCGGATGAAACCCAGCCAATTCCTCTTCCACCGCATTGGGGAGGCTATCGTTTGATCCCAACCAATTTTGAATTCTGGCAACACCACCGCTACCGTTTGCATGATCGTTTTTCATATCAAAAAACAAACGAAACTTGGCATATCCATCGTTTAGCTCCATAAAAAGAGGAACTTATCCACTTAAAAAAGCAGGACATCATAATGGATAAAAACTCAAATCCCCCAACCCCCTTATATCATTAAGGGGGCTACGATGGGACGTTTGAAAGCGGCTTCTGTATCGCGAATTATGATTGTTCAAACAGGTGGGCAGGAAGATTCTGTGGGCTTCCCCGAACCCTATTTTGTTAAGTGTATACACCTGTTATGTAAAGAGGTTGGGGATTAGAAGTCTTTATTCTTTATCTGTTCACTCTCCTTTGCTCCTGCCTTTTATGTCGTGGATTCCCTCATTGTCTGTTAAAATACAACCATGCAACAAACGCAACGACAGATGGTCACGATCATGATTACAGACATGGTGGGGTACTCTGCTTTAACGCAGCAGGACGACACCTTGGCGTTGCAGTTGTTGGATGAACATCGGCAGATTTGTCGAATGCAGTTTGAGCGGTTTGAAGGCAAGGAAATCAAAACCACAGGCGATGGCTTTTTGGTTGAATTTACCAATCCGCTTGCCGCCGTGGAATGTGCAGTAGAGATTCAAAATGCGTTTAAAGACCGCAACGATCAATCACCAGATCACACCATCCTGTTGCGTATCGGCATTCATTTGGACAACGTGATTCATCAAGATGGTGATGTGTTTGGCAACGGTGTCAATATCGCATCACGCCTGGAGCCGTTGTCAGATGCGGGGGGGATATGTATTTCGTTGCCAGTGTATGAGCGGGTCCGAAATCTAGATTTGTCTTTTGTATCGCTGGGCAAGCAGCCGTTAAAAAACATTCAGGAGCCGCTGGAAATTTACAAAATCATGCTGCCTGGGGTACAAGATCAAACCCATTTGACCCCGATGCAAAGTCATATTCAATCTGTGGCCGTGCTTCCCTTTCGCAATCGAGACAGCACTGCGGAAGACGAGTACTTTACCGACGGTCTGACCGAAGATATTATTGCTCAATTGACTCGAATCGGTGCATTAAAAGTTATTTCACGCACTTCAACCATGCAGTACAAGCACACTGAAAAACCTCTTAGAACCATTGGGCAGGAACTCGGCGTAACCACCTTGCTGGAAGGTAGTGTAAGGATGGTTGGTAGCCGCGTACGTATCAATGCCAATCTGATTGACGTGGCCAATGATCAGCAATTGTGGGCTGAAACCTATGATCGTAAATTGACCGATATCTTTGAGTTGCAACTGGAAGTGGCCGAAAAAATTGCAGATGCCTTGAAAACTCAGATATCCGTGGCAGAAAAACAACGCATGGAACGCACTCCCACCGATGATATGGAAGCTTACCAGCTTTATTTAAAAGGCCGCTTTTACTGGGCCAAACGAACGGAATCCGCACTCAATGCAGCGGGCGATTATTTTCGACAGGCGCTGAAAAAAGACCCTAACTATGTCGAAGCCCATGCCGGTTTGGCCTTTGTGTACAACACTTTGGGAGATTGGGTCGTTATGCCGCCTAAAGAAGCTTATCGCCAAGCCAAGGTGTCAGCGAAGAAAGCACTGGAACTCAATCCACTTTCAGCCAAGGCGCTCACCGGATTGGCCCATGTACGCTGCCACTATGAATGGGACTGGCAGCGGGCCGAAGAAATGTTCCAACAAGCCATTGATCTCAATCCTGGTTACGGTACTGCCCATCACTGGTATGCTGAGTGTTTGGCGGCCATGGGGCGCTTGGATGAAGCACTGAAGGAAATTCAACTGGCGCGCGAGTTCGATCCGTTTTCGCTACAAATCAACGCTTCTTATGGATTAATTTTATACTTTTTACGCCGCTACAACGAAGCCATCAATCAATATCAAAACACACTTGAAATGAACAATCGCTTCTTTGCAGTCCATTTGTTTTCAGGGCTGGCTTATCTCAAGGTGGGACAATTGGATGCCGCTCTGCTGCAATTGGAACAAGCCGTCACACTGTCGGACAACAGCCCATTTGTGATTGCCTGGCTGGGGTATGGCCACGCGTTGAACGGGCAGGAAGACATTGCACGACAAATTTTGCAACAACTCAACGAGATCAGCCAACAGCGGTATGTTACTCCGCAGGCCTGTGCGTTGATCCATTGGGGGCTGGGTGAACAAGCACAAACCTTCCGCGATTTGAAAGCTGCGATGAAGGATCGTTCTTTATGGCTGGCCTATTTACTGCATGTTGATCCGTTGTTTGATGAATTGCGCCGTCAGCCAGAATGCCAGGCATTGATGGATAAAATGCAACTGCAAAATTCACATGCTTGAGTTGCTGCATCTATGAACATCACGATCATCAATTAGACTTGTTAAGGTGACTAAAGGGATGGCAAAAAAGGCATAACATCTGTATCAAGGTGTATCAAGGATACAGCGCAAATGGAGAGATTATGAATCAAACAGAACCAAAAAAATTGTCTCTTACAACTCTACTATTGATATTGGCTGTGGTCATCTTATTTGCTGGCGGGGGAGCCGCCTTAATTTTGCTTCAACCAGCTTATAAAGCAAACGAAGATCTTGCTGTG
Organism: Candidatus Fraserbacteria bacterium; assembly: GCA_029262795.1. Lineage (GTDB taxonomy): Bacteria > Bipolaricaulota > Bipolaricaulia > RBG-16-55-9 > JAJCYT01 > JAJCYT01. The sequence goes on along the minus strand of JAJCYT010000036.1, from coordinate 194,067 downwards.
ATCCCCGCTCAATTTGAAATGGACGGGGTACCCACTCGCGTGGTTTCTGCCCCTTTTAAAATCCATAACAACACAAATGCACCTTTGGATTTGCAACTGGATGTTAAACTGCCTGAAAACTGGATCATGTTTGGTGAAATCCCTGAGATGACGTTAGAGTCTGGTGAATTTGGTGATGTGTTTGTGGGAGCCACGATTCCGTTTGGTACTGAATCGGGTAAATACCACATTACAGTCAGTGCAATTAACAAAGATGTTGGAGATTTATTTGACAGCGATCAAACACAAATCAATGTGATCAGCGTTGCCATTCCAAAAGTGAGGATCGGCAACAAGCGTCAAAGTGGATCGCCCACCGAAACGCTGCAATACGAAGTTGAGTTGATCAACAACGGCAACAAAGCACAAGACTTTAATTTGTCGTTAAGCGAAACACCCACTGGTTGGCGGACCCATCTTTCCCAAGACACAATCAACGTCTCTCCAGGGCAAAGCCAAATAGCCACTGTCAGCATCGACATCCCGTTTGGCGCACCAGAAACACTGCACATCATAAAATTTCACGCTAAGAACGGCGACTTTGAAGACACCCTCGATCTCCATGTTGAAGTGGTTCAACCAAATTAGCGATCTTGAGGTTTTGATTTTATATCACAATCGTTTAATCTAGAGACGGAACCAAACTTCAGGGGGGATTGTTATGAATCAGGTTTCTATAAATCCACTAGAGGCACTCATTGAACAATTTGATGAGGCTGTCGCAACTGAAAAACCCGAAAGTATTTGTCAGGGCATAAAACAAGCACTCATTGATTTCACTACGGAACATCCAATGGATTTGCCGCCTCATCTTTTAACCACAACACCAGATAAGTATGCGCGGCACTTGCTACACAAAGACCCTCAAGGCCGCTACTCTGTGGTGGTCATGGTCTGGGGTCCAGGCCAGGGCACAGCACTTCATGATCATGCGGGTCAATGGTGTGTGGAGGGCGTGTACCAAGGCAAAATTCGTGTACGTTCATTTGAATTGGATCGACAGGAAGGCGACCTCTGCCATTTCATTCCACAGACAGAAGCCATTTCCGATATTGGCGAAGCCGGCATGTTGATTCCGCCATTTGAACATCACATCCTGGAAAATCCGTTTGACAGCACAGCCATCACGATTCATGTTTATAGCCAGGAACTCACATGGTGTCACTGTTTTACACCGGTGTCTAAAAATACTTATCGACAGGAACGGGTCGAACTTTGCTATACAGAATGAGGTAACCCATCATGGCGCTTTCAATCGGAGATGCCGCCCCAAGTTTGAACAGTCTGGACCAACACGCAAACAGCGTATCGCCAGACTTAAATCAGTTGACCGTATTGTATTTTTATCCAAAGGATGATACGCCAGGATGCACCAAAGAGTCCTGTGAATTTCGGGATCAATCTGCGGATTATGCGAATGTTAATGCCCAAATCATCGGTGTCAGCACGGATGATGCATCATCACATAAAGATTTTGCAGAAAAGTACAATCTTAATTTCACACTCTTGGACGATGTCAGCCAAGATATTTCAACAGCTTATGGGGTTTTACGCGAAAACGGTTTTGCCAACAGGGTCACTTTTTTGATCAAAGGCGGCACGATCCAACATGTGTTTGACCCGGTCAACCCTGTCGGCCATAGCCAGGAAGTATTGAACGTGATTCAAACGCTCAAATAAACTCTGGTTTATTCTTCTTCTTTTTTCTCAGGCTGCTGATGATAATTGCCCAAAAATGCGCCAATTGCCCCACCCACCAACGCGCCAACTGGTCCACCAACAAATGCCCCCAATGTAGCCCCTCCAATGGTGGTTACAGTGGTCTGATCCTGCACCCATTTTTCAATCCCTTCAGGTGATGAAGTTGTGGATGTAGATGTTACTTTCTCGCGGGCATTGGCTTTTTCATCGTTCGTTAAATGCAATCGGCAATATTTTTCTTCGGGCAGCGCTTTGTTTTTGCATCGCGTACCGGATTTGGTCTTTCCAAGACAAACAGCCATCAATAGCTCCTTTCGTTGTAAGACACTTTAATTCAATATACCTGTAGAAAGGAAGGGGTACAAATGAATCCAAGCCGTTAAGAAACATCGCCGAGAATATAGCGCATCATCATCATGGCTTGTTGGGTTTCGGCCACATCATGAACGCGGACAATGTCTGCACCATTTTGCACCGCTATCAAATTACTAATCAATGTGCTGGGCAAGCGTTGTTCCATCGGCACATTCAACAGTTTTCCGATGAAGGATTTGCGCGATGTGCCAATTAAGATGGGATAACCAAGCTGCTTGAATTCATTTAGCTGATTTAGAATTTCACAGTTCTGTATCGCTGTTTTGCCAAATCCAATGCCTGGGTCGAGCATGATGTTTTCTTTTTTTATGCCTGCGGATGTTGCAAACTCGATGCGTTCCAGCAGAAATGTCTTAATATTCTCAATAAAATCGTCGTATTCAAAATCCTGATAGCTTTGTTGTGGCGTGCCTGCACGGTGCATCAACACCACAGGCACTTGAGTTTCGGCCAACAACAGCGTCATTTCTTCATCATCCCGCAACGCACTGATGTCGTTAATCCAGTCTGCGCCTGCCTCCAGCGCTGCTTTTGCCACAGATACTTTGACAGTATCGACGGAGATTGGCACATCGAATTGCCTTCGGATTGCTTCAATGACGGGGACGATACGTTGTTGTTCCTCTTCTTCAGTCACGATGTCTGCGCCTGGGCGAGAGGATTCTCCTCCAATGTCCAGAATATCTGCGCCTGAAAGGATAAGATGTTTGGCCTGTTTCAAGGCTTGATCCGGCTTGAAAAATTGGCCACCATCAGAGAAAGAGTCTGGTGTGATGTTCAAAATACCCATGATGATAGGGCGTTTTTTTGAGGTTAGGAATTGCTGTAGGTTAAAGGTCATGATTTTGGAGTCATTCCCGCGCAGGTCGGGCCTGCCGGGAATGACGTTTTCTATTGAATATGATTCTTGAATATTAAACTTTAAACCCACACTGAAAAGAACAACGAAACGTAAAATAGAACTTACTTTCGCAGTCCAATCGTAGCCCCCTTCCGATTTTGGAAGGGTCCCCCTTATATGCAAGGGGGTTGGAGGTTAGAAGCTTTTAACTATCTATACAATCCTTAAAAAATGTCTTTAAACCTTCCCTTTATTTAAACGCCGGAATCACGTGTTTGCCGTATTGTTCGACGATGTGTTCTTCTTCGCCGCACATGAGATAGATGTTGAACTGGGTGACGCCTACTTCTTTCAGCTCTTTGATCTTTTCGACGTGCGCATCGACGGGGCCATTGATGCCAAATGAATCAATGATTTCATCGCTGATGAAATCCAAGTGGTCGGCATCTTTGTCGGCGTGATGCTTGTAGTCGTAGCCTTTGCGGCCTTCGATGTAGTCGGTCAGGCGTTGAGGCACAGATTGGCCTTCGGTGCCGTATTTTTCGACCAAGTCGGCCACGTGGTTGCCCACCATGGCAGGGAACCAGCCAATTTGTTCGCGGCCTTTGGCCAGATCGTCGGACACCCACACTGGCGCTGCCGCCATCACGCGATAATCGTCAGGGTTTTTGCCGGCTGCCTTGCGTGCCTCTATGGCCTGTTCGGCAAACCAGTTCACCAACCAGGGATCGCCAATCTGAAGAATCAGACCATCCCCATGCTCACCAGCCGCTTTGAGGGCTTTGGGACCATAAGCGGCCACCCAAATAGGAATCTCTTCGCTGGCCCAGGGAAGCTCAATGCTGGCGCCTTCAAAATCAATGGTTTTGCCAGCGGCCAAATCACGCACGGTATCCATACACTCGACCATGTTGGCCAAGGTGAGTGGTTTGCGGTTGAGTACGCGCCGAGAGCTGTCTCCACGCCCGATACCCATATCGGCCCGACCACCGCTAAGTTTGCTTAAAGAAGCAAAATTACTGGCAGCCACCGTCCAGTCACGCACGCCTGGGTTGGTCACACAGGTGCCATAGCGTATTTTTTCCGTATGAGCAATGCAATAGCCCATTGTGGTGTAACAATCCTGCCACAGCACATGACTGTCGAAAAACCATGCGTAATCAAAGCCTGCTGCTTCTGCCTGTTTACACAATGCCGCGGTACGCTTGGCGTCTATATCGCCCTTGAATGTAATTCCAAATTCCATAAAATCGCCTCCTCAAGAAGCAATCCCTGCATAATTGGGTAAAATAAAAAGAGGGATCGATTTGCTGAGCATATCGTATAATCAATCAAATTCGCAAATTTTTGGAAAAACCCTGATTGGTACGGCAGCGTACCCATCTAAAAAGACCAATGAGGTGAGGGAATTATGAAACATTTTTTTAATTTAGTGTTGGCAACCATCGTTTTGCTGGTTGTCGCAGGCTGTACCCAACCCAACGAAGCACCAAGCGCCAAGATTTTAGAACCATCCAACAACACCCGCCTGAACGAACTTACCGTCACTTTCAAAGCCGAATCTAGTGACCCAGAAAACGAGATCAAATCAACCACCTGGTATTTCGGTGATGGCAACCAGGAAACCGGCGGCAATGAGATCACGCACACTTATCGACAAGCTGGCAGCTATACAGTGAGATATACCGTGTTAGACAATCAGGATCAGGATGACACCTCTTCAATCAACATCACGATCAATGCCGCACCTTCGGCTGCCGCACGCGCCAATGCCCTGGTGGATGGCAAAGAGCTCACCAACCTCAAATCAGTCAAGGGAAACGTGCCATTGAAAGTACAGTTTGAGGGCAGCGCCTCACGCGATGAAGATGGGGAAATTGCCAGCTATCACTGGGACTTTGGCAACGGCACCACCAGCGATGAGGCTGATCCTACTGTGGTATTTGAAAAGGTTGGCAGACTAGAAGCGTTGTTGACCATCACCGACAATGAAGGTGCAACCTCGCAGGATCGCGTGATTTTAGAGTTGTCTGCAAAACCGGTGGATATCACCGATGTGGTTGATGATGCCGAGCCAGGCCTCGTGGTCTTGATTCGAGGGTCAACAATTAGCGGGACTGAAGCCAACAAAAGCGTGCTTTACAGTTATCGCATGAATGAGGAAGGCCCATTCACTGAGAAACAAATCACCGACACCATGATCCAAACCATGATCAACCTGGCCCAGGAACCTGAAATCAGCCGCGCAACCATTTATTTATTCAGCGAATTCAAACAGGGTTTTATGGACCCCGGCGACTACAAACATTATTTGGGAATGGCTGAATGGGAGCGCCCTGAAAGTGATGCTGATTTGGGTATCCACATTGTGAACAATACAAATATTAATCTGAACAACAAATACTTAGATGGCAGCGCAACGAATGTGGTTGCCTACAGTTTACATCAAGCTGAACTGGATGTAGATGATCCACGTTGTACCATTTGTCCCGAAGAAAAAGTTTTTTATACCACGCTTATTTTAAACCCTTTGCGGCTTGCTGCGGCTGGAGAAGATTTGCCTGAAGATGAGGACTATTTACCATTGTGTCAAGAGGAAGCCACGGCAACCATTCAGGCGGTTGTGCAACGTGCCTTGATGTTACCTGGCGCTTATGGCTTAAACATCTACGAATCCACAAACAATACAGATAATGGCTTTGCCATTGGTATATGGGGCGCCAGAACAGACTTGTCCAATATTGCTCCAGACAGCGGACTCCTGTATGAACTGACAGATGGCAGCGATTGGGACATTGACGGCGAAGACTTCAAACTCAAATTCACAAGGGAACTTCCTCCCTGCGAATAGTTTTTTAATTTGGCCATAGAAAATATGAGCTTATTGAAAGTTTGTTCTGTTGGCTTTGAGCAGGCTCTAACAAAGCCTTTTGTTCACGCCAATATTCATGGTGAATTGATAAAAAAGCCCGACAGTGTGTCGGGTGAGAGGGAGAAGAGCTTGGCCCGTCCTACAGACAATAAGGGGAAAAAATCCCGCCTGATGGCGAGCAAAACCCTAGCTGCCAGTGGGTGCCGCCCCACCTTCGGTTACTAGAACCGTGTAGCGGCCAAGCTCTTCGGTCAAGGAGGTGTCATTAATAAACATCTTCGCGCATCAACTGCTTTAAGGACATTTTGTGCCAGTCCTTGTTCATCCAGCGCTGATGGCCTTCGCGCGCTTCGTTCTCATTTTTATACCGTTGCAATGAGATCAAGCGATCGGCTTCTTTTTCCTGCAAATACGTCAAAAAATGATTGCCAAATTGTGCCGTTTCCATGACGCCCTGGGGCACATGGTTGCGTAATATAAACGGTTGTTCCATGAGCAATAACCTCAAATCATGACACTTTTCTTATGGGGTGATTATGAAACCAAGCCTGTGACAGACACAGGCCTTGTGTATGGATGGTGAGGGAAGACGGATACTTGACCGGTGGAAATTGGTCCTAGCAGGCAATAGGAGTATAGGGCTCTATAGTTTGGCGGCAGTGAAGGCTTAGAAATAAAAATAATTCCATAAGAGACAAGGGTCAGAAAAGCAAACCAATTTTGCATAAAACAACATCTTCAAATAGAACGCCTATCCAAATCAAATGTAACCCTCCTGTTTAAAAGGGTGGGCATTTAAAGTTTTTAGGCTCCGTATTCTTTCTGCCAACATTTTAAAAAAGAAATCAGAATCGACTGTTATTCATCCTTGCCCAATAAGGAAAGATAGCGAAATTGACGCCCCCCACCCCGCACCGGACGACGATACGGCTCCCTACCGATCAGGCAGAGTTTGTAGAGTGCAGAGAGTTTGGTGCTGGATTCGTTGATGGTTTCATAGTGCATTTCATCATAGAGTTCGCGCGCGGTGATCACGTTTTTGCCGTTGACCACTTCCAGGGCATCGCGATAGCTGCTGATGAGTTCACCCAATGTGGCCCAGCCCTCGTCGTTTATCACAAACACGGCTTTGCCTCCAACAGACAAAGCTGCTTCGATGTTTTCACGATGCTGCGGTTTGAGCGAAGATAGAATTAAAAAACGATCGGAAATTTCCCCAGCCTGCAAACGAGCCAACACCTTGACCACCAATTCATCGGCACAAGACACGTCAATAAATTCTACTTCGGCAAAATCCAACACCAAGACGGTGTTGACTTCTTGGTCACCTAAAAATTTGCAAATGTCTTCTTTCAAACGAACGCCTTCTTCGCGTCCAATTAAAAAACCCATTTCTGGTTTCAGTTGATAACTGACATGTTTCATACCGTCTCCTTTGCTGCAAGCCACCCATTTAACTTTGGACGCTTACCCTTCGCAACAAAATCCCGATCTGTGTGCCTGGAAAGGTCAGTGCGTGTTGCAGTTTATGAATTTCACGCTGGCGTTGCCGACCCAACAGCAACACTTTTGCCTTGCCGGAGCGAATGTTCAAAATGCCGTCCTGATGGCCCACAATTTCCGCCACACGGGTCAATCCCAACCCTCGTGCTTCTTCATGACGAGCGGACACCCCTGGTACAAATGCTTTTTGAATCAGTTCGGAATCATCCAAATCAGCAAAACGACTACGGAGACTTTTAGGAATGCCAATGCCCAAATCCATCACGGCAAACTTGACCGAATCTTTGTAAGCCTGCATCGCAATAAACCCATGCACCTTTCCACCTGGACTGGTGCTGTGGTCGTAGATATTGGTACACAACTCAGACAACGCCGTGATAAAGCGACCTGCCTGGATGGCATCGTAATCGAACTCATTGACCAATACTTGATGTGTTTGCAACGCAATGTCTTTAAGCAACTTAACCTGTTGATCCGCAATGCTTGGCAGACGCGTGATGGGCAGAAAGCGAAAACGATCGGCCACATCGGCTTCGTCCTGTAAATCGCCAACCACATCAGCCAGGCCTTTCATGGCGTTTGGCAAGCCAATATGGCCCAACCAGGTGTTTCTCTTTCGTGATTGTTTGGGATCATCCAGCCACAGTTCCAACTGCCAGGGCGAGTAATCGCGCAACGTCTCGGCCAACAGGACGATACCTAAAGCCCCATACGGATTTCCCCAATTGACGCGACGCAAATCCAACACCACGCGATCAAAGTCACTTAAACTCTTACGCTGAAACAAATGAAAGAATTGAGGCAACAATTCCTGATCAAAGGCACGATCATTGAGTTCAGCAGATTTTGCACGGACAAAGAACGTTTTTAGTGCGATATTTGTCTCCATTGACTATACAATAACGCAACTTCATATTAAATTTCAAGTCTGTTAGGACGCTTTCGTTTCATGCCGAGTGAAACACCACATCGTGTCATGTATTCTCGATCAACAACAAATTGATTGTATTTTAAAATGAATCCAACTGTTAATCATTTCACATTAACTTTGATTCAACAACCAATCGGCTAACTTCAAATCAAATGGGGTAGTTATTTTCAAATTCGTGGACTCTCCAGGAATCAATTTAGGTTGAATGGATGTGTATGCTGCCACGGCACCGGCATCATCCGTAAATTGTTTTTGTACAGATTCTGCCTCGGCCAACGCCTGGCGAAGAATGTTTTGATGAAAACCTTGAGGCGTTTGCACACGATACAGGTTTTCCCGTGAGGGTGAAGCCACAATCTGATGATGATCATTGACCTGTTTAAGGCTGTCCATCACTGCGATTCCTGGCACTGCCGCACCAAAAGTTTGGGCGGCATCTATCACAGCCTGAATCAATCTGCCGGATACCAATGGTCTGGCCCCGTCATGGACAAGCACAATAGGGTGAACAGAATCAACACGCTGGAGGCCACACCATACTGAAGCTTGTCGGTGTGTGCCTCCTGTGCATAGTTCAACAGGAATATCTGTACAAAGCTTGTTAATCACTTCTTGTTGACAGACTTCAGCTTCACCTTCGCCCACCACCACCACAATTTGCTTGATGGAGGTGCAACTTAAAAAAACTTCCAACGTCCAGAGCAGCACAGGCTTGTCTTGCAACAACAAGTAAACTTTGTTTTGATCCGCCCCCATGCGACGCCCCTGGCCAGCTGCAACCACGACCGCCGAAGCGTTGCTCATGTGTTGTTGTGGCGATCTGGGCTCTTGATACGCACAAACAACATTTTGCCCGCATCCGTTTGAAGCGTGCTGCTCACCACCACATTAACTTTTTTGCCAATCTGGTTGCGGCCATTTTCGACCACCACCATGGTGCCATCATCCAAATAGCCCACACCTTGACCAGATTCCTCGCCACGATCCAGAACTTCGACGAACAAAGGTTCTCCTGGCAGATATCTGGGCTTGATGGCATTGGCCAACTCGTTGATGTTGAGCACCCGAATGCCTTCCACTTTGGCCACCTTGTTGAGGTTGTAATCCGTGGTGAGCAAATCGGCCTTCAATACCTTGGCCAGCTCGATGAGTTTGTGATCCACATCACGATGTTGAGGAAAATCCTGATCAACGGTTTCAATTTGCACCTCAGGCGCATCCTGCAAATCACCCAAAATATCCAGCCCCCTGCGCCCCTTGCGACGCCGTAATGGATCAGCAGAATCGGCGATCGCATGCAGCTCTTGCAGCACAAATGTGGTCAGGACCAGTTTGCCTTCAATGAAACCTGTTGACACCAGATCTTTGATACGACCATCAATGATCACGCTGGTGTCCAACAACTTGGGCTTGCCTTTGCTGCCTGCACTTGATGTCCGTGACCACAACAGCTTCCACTCCATGGGGCCTTTGGCTCCCAGCACCAACCCCACAATCAGCGACAACAGGACCAATAAACCACCAATGGTCCTCCAGGCATCGTGATCACCAAACAACAAGGTCAAAGACCACTGCATTAACGCGGCTCCACCTGCGCCTACCAATGCCAGCAATGTGGCTTGCCACCAGCGCTTGAGTGTGTCCATGTTCAGCGAATGTCGATAACTGAACAACCACCAAAGCGGCAAAGTCAGAACCAATCCAACCAATGCCCCCAGCCCCAAATTAATTAGTTCGACCGACCATCCATCCAACTCAATCCAAGGTCGAAATAAAGCTGAGGCGGCACTGAGAGCAATGATCAATAAAATAAGAACAATCACAGTACTCCTCTCCGAAATGAATGAACAACATAAAGCTTAATAAATGGACCCATTTTAGTTCATGCTTGACAGGAGAACAACAGGTTTGCTAACCTTTGCAGGTAATGAGAGGGAACGCCATTTTGAGTACTTGGAATATTCGAGCTGCACTTAAGTGGGCACATGAGACGCTTTTAAGCGAAGGGATCGGCGAAGCACGCATTACCGCCGAAATGCTTTTAGCGCATGTGATGGAGATGGATCGGTTTAAACTTTACTTAAAACCGGACGATATACTTGATGAATCTCAATCCAATCAGTTTCGCCAGCAGATTGATCAGCGCTGTAAAGGCATCCCTGTACAACATTTAATTGGCCATGTCTCTTTTATGGGCCATGAACTGCATGTGGATCGCACAGTACTCATTCCCCGATTTGAAACGGAAGAGCTGGTGGAACAAACACTCAAACGGTTGCCAGATGATGCAGAAATGTATTTTCTCGATGCAGGCACAGGCAGCGGTGCCATTGCCATTGCGCTCTTAAAGGCACGCCCGAAACTTCAGGGCGTGGCATTGGACCGTTCTGAGTCCGCACTTGCTATGGCAAAGAAAAATGCCTCGCTTAACGGCATCGACAATCGCTTAAAATTTATTTGCAGCGACTGGCTTCAAGAGATCAGTACTTCTTTCGATTTGATCATTTCCAACCCACCCTATATCCGCAGTGCTGAAATAGACACCCTGGCACCTGAAGTGCGTGACCATGATCCAAGGCGAGCGCTTGATGGCGGACCGGATGGTTTGGATGCCATTCGTACGCTCTCCCAACAAGTGACAACACATTTAAAGCCAGGCGGCTGGTTCTTATTGGAAATTGGGCATGAACAATCAGCTGAGGTGGTGGCCTTGCTGGAAAAGTTGGGTTTTAAGGCCATTACAGTGTATCCTGATTTAGCAAAAATGGATCGTATGGTTGAGGCACGGTGGGAGGGCTGATGTCGCGCATCATTCAGATTTCAGAGCTGACGTTTGCGGCTCGGGATCGTCGCCGTATTTTGGAAGATTTATCTTTGAGTGTAGAGCGTGGTGAAATTGTGGGCATTGTTGGGGCATCCAATGCTGGTAAAACACTTTTGCTGGAATTGCTTCAGGGAACCCTCAAACCTCAAAGTGGTCAAGTGCTGGTCAACGACCGCAACGTCACGCGTCTAGGCGCGGACAAGCTGGCAGGCTTTCGTCAGAATTTGGGTGTTTTGCCCCAAAACCCTGTTTGGCCTGAACAGTTGACTTTGGAATCTGCACTAAAATTTAAACTTTCCTGGTTGGGACTTACCGCCAAACAAGCCCAACGCAAATCCGACGAAATGATTCAGTTGCTGAACCTAGGCAGCTTGCAAACTCAGAGATTCCAAACCCTCACGCCCTTAGAGCAAAAAACGGCTTATCTCGCGCTGTCGCTGTGTCATAGTCCGGTATTGTTATTATGTGACGATCCCTTTGCAGGCATCGGTCAGGAAGGCGCAGACACACTCAGCGTGGTATTGCAACAGTTACATGAACAAAGAAATCTCACCACCATTTTGACCGGTCAACAGCCTGAACCGATGTCGCGGCTGGCACACCGTTTGATTACGTTGCAAGGAGGCGCTTTACACGAAGCGCAGTGATTTTATGTCAGGATCTTTATTTCGCCAACTTTGTGGCTCTTTAAATGGACGCGTTTTGCTGTTCATGATGCTAGGCATTGTGTTGATGGTGGTTGCTTTGGTCAGCGGCGTCATCACGGCATTGGCCTGGGATGCGCCACAAAAATTTGCGGGGGAAACTCAAGTTTTATTGTTGCTTGATCCTCATCTGAGCAATTCATCCTTAAACAATATTTATTTACAAATCCGCGATTGGCCGGAAGTGGCTCAATTGCAATTTGCTTTAAGCGTGGAAGATTTAAATGTGCCCACTTCAGACACCTTTCCAGAACGCTCACCGGCTGTCTTAATCCATTTGGTTTCTGCAACAGACACTCAACAAATCATTGAATTGTCTCGTGTCATTGGCGGTGTTCAACAAGCCATTCCATTGTCCACAGGCAATAATGTGTCGTTAGAGCAATCTCAAATCGTTAAGCCAATTTTGTTAACTCTATTTGTGGTGTGTTTATTGGCCAGCTTTTTCTCACTCAACAGCAGCGTGTTGCAACTGGTGAGAAAGTGGAAAGGTGAACTTGAATTGCTGCGGCTTTCTGGTATTCCACGCCGCAACATTATGTCATCTTTCGCCTGGATGAGCATTTTATCGGGTGCCATCGGTGCCCTTTTGGCTGCCATTATTTTATATGCCAGCAGCGCCTGGGCACAAACACTGCCAGAGTCCATTCGAGTTTATTTACCTAATGCACAAGATGGCGAACGTTTAATAGGACTCACATTGGCTGCAATCATTTTGGGATTGTTAATTGGCGTGCTGGCTGGGGCCTGGGGCACTCGCACACGAGAAACGCTTTAGTCTGATTCCAACACTTCAGCCAACACACAATGAATAATCGCCCAAGCATTCTTGCCCTGGTAACGTTCATCTGAACTAATCCCTAAATCATCCGGCTCATCGATATCAGCATGATTGCTGTTGTCGATGCCAATATTTTCCGACCCTTCAACTTCTGAAAGTCCGTTGAGCGTGTCTTCAAACGTGGACCATATATTTAAACCGCGCTTCACATTGCTGGGTGTAATTTCATTGATGTTGGACGCAATCGCAATGGACTCCAATTGCACCAGCACATCCACTTCGATGTCGATTCGTTTCAGTGCAAAGGCCATTTCAACGGCTGCGGTGGCACCAAGGCTGTGTCCAATCAGCACCACGGGTTCATCAGGATTTGACAGCTTGACCTGTCTGATTCTTTCGACGACTTCAGCCTGATCATCATTCCACTCCATGTTAATATGTTCACCAGGGATCAGACCACCAATGCCTTCGTCGTCTTTCATACGGTGCATCCCAGGGTTAGCCCCTCCGCTGGTGGCAGCAAATCCGGCCACGAACACGCCCACAGCAAATGCTGATTGTCCAAACAGAATTAGAGAAATAGACAGGCACCCTATTGTTCTAAAAAAATGTTTCATAGTTCAATGATATCAGGAATTTTTTGAATGAGAAAAGAAACGAATTGTTTTAATCAAAGCTTATGTCACAGATGCCAGTGCCTGGAACATGAGCATAATTGATGTTGCTCCCGCGTCCTGATGCCCCACTGCTCGATCCCCCGTAAACTTGGCGCGGCCAAACTGAGGCACCATCTCAACTGTGGCCTTGGCCCCTGATTCAGCAGCAGCAGCAGCCTGCTTCATCGTCCCAGAAAGAGATTGATCTGATGTTTTCAAGGCTTCAACTGCGGGCGCAAGGGCATCAATCATTGTTTTGCCACCGAGTTCCGCTTTGCCGCGTTGCATCACGCCTTCCAAGCCTGCCTGACACATGGCTGCCCAATCATTTGAATCAAGTTCTGTTTTGTCTTTGACCAACATGCTGGCCTTCAAAAAGAAAGTGCCATAAAGCGCACCAGATGATCCACCCATCGTGTTCATCAACGCCATCGCAGTGGACTTTAGAACATCGCCAGGCGTCGGATTATCAAGCGCTTGAGCCTGCTCAGCAGCGACAGCGAATCCACCACTGATACCTGTGCCATGATCGCCGTCGCCCAACGCAGCATCGAGCTTGTTTAATTCATCTTTATTTGCATTGATGCGTTCGCTGATCGCAACGATTAATGTGACTAAATCTGCGCCTGTTGAATAGGTCATGGTTATTGTTTCAAATAAGCACCATTGGCCGGTGCATCCCATAAAGCTTTAAGTTCATCATCCACTTTGCACAACGACAGTGCAAAGCCACTCATCTCCTGTGTGGTCGCATAAGGCCCGAGCCAGGATTTATAAGCCGTGACACCTGCTGCTTCCAATTGCTGTGCCACGCGCCGATAAAGGATAAACATTTCCATCAAGGTGAGGCTGCCACTGTTGTTGATCAACACCAACACCTCGTCGCCAGATTGAAATGGGAGATCTTCCAAAATCAGCGGCATCATCAAATCGATGGTCGCATCGGCGGAAATCAACTTGCTTCGGCCTGTGCCCATCTCGCCGTGAACGCCCATCCCCACTTCGATCTCATCGTCAGGCAATTCAAACATCACTTCGCCCGAAATCGGACTGCTGCCTGGGGTGAGTGCCAAAGCAAGTGAACGTGTGTTGTCGCGAATTTTTTCGGCCATCGCTTTACACGCGGCCAAATCGCCACTGGTTTCGGCAAACGCACCCAACATCTTCCAGACAAAAAACAACCCTGCTGTGCCTCGACGTTCAGATTCACGTCCCTTAGGCGCACTGGAAATGTCGTCGTAGAGAACAACCATTTCTACGTTTTCGATGCCTTCCGCTTCACACAATTCAAGCGCCATTTCAGCGTTCATCAAATCGCCTGCATGATGGGACACACACACCAACACGCCAGCACCACGATCTGCCGCTTTAACACCTTGAACAATGCGATCCGGTCCAGGGGCGGTAAAGATTTCACCCGCCACATTCACATCAAATAAGCCAGGCCCAACCAGACCGATCATGGCAGGCTCATGCCCACTGCCATTGCCGATGACCAGACCAACCTTGCCTTCAGCTTTGGGTGTCCGACGGACGATGAAGCCATTTTCATCAAGCTTTACAATATCGTGATAAGCAGCCGCAAAACCTTCGAGCATTTCGCTTAAAATATTTTCAGGTTGATTGATCAATTTTTTATTACGCGCAGTCATTCATCCTCCAAAGGCACAAAGTGCATCAAGTGAATCGGATGATCCACAGGCTCATCCGTATACTCAATCTTTACCTTCATACCCATTTCAATCGAATCAAGATCAGTTTTCAACACATGTGGAAACAACGTCGAAGCACCATCCAGCAACACATATGCCAACACATAAGGCGTTTCCAGTTGACGCACATCGTCATTTGTTCCAGGAGAAAAGTGAATCACCGAATAGGTTTCGAGCGTTCCGGTTCCAGCCAATTCTTTCCAAATTGTGATGTCAAGACAATCGGGGCATAGAGGGCGAGGTGGTGCAAAAACCTTTTCGCATTTTCCACATTGAGTTGCCAAGAACTTCTTGTTTTCCAACTCAATAAAAAACTTGGAGTATTTGCCCAAGCTGTGACGGTATTGCTGAGTGAACTCAAGGCTCAGTTTCTCCACTTCACGAAAATCTGCCCAGGGATCATGCCCTGTGGTTTCAATCGTTTGCACATCAAATTTACTTTTGACCTGGCCTTCGCTCATTTTAAAAATTCCTTGTTAATCCTGGCGTTCAAAAATATTAACCACACACATGGTGCCGACGCCAGCATGGGTATCGGTCAAGCCCCGTTTGGCATTGGCAACCTGACGACGTTCATCCACCTGGCCCCAAAGTTGCTCAACAATTTCAATGGCCTGCACAATACCGGTTGCACCCACAGGCGCGCCTCGCCCCATCAGACCACCGCTTGTATTTGCTGGAAGCTGCCCATCCAAATCGAACATGCCTTCTGCGATCCGTGGACCACCTTCACCATGATTTACGAACCCCAAATCTTCCACAGCTTGAATTTCGACGCCACTGTAGCTGTCGTAAAGTTCGGCCACATCAATCTCCTGAAGCGGATCTTTAATACCAGCCATTTGATATGCCTGTTGCGCCGCGGCCTGCTTGCCCCTGAAGTTCGTAATATCTGGATAGCGATCCCCAAGGCGCATGGTGTCTGTGCCACAACCTGTCCCTGTGAAATGAACGGCAGGGCGATCTTTAAATTTTGGGCTGTGCTGCCTGGCCCAATCCTCAGTTGATAATAAAACCACGGCTGCGCCATCGCTGAGCAAGCTACAATCGAGCAACTTGTATGGCTCAGCAATCGGGATGGATTTCATCACGTCGTCGATGCTCACATCCATGCCTCGTTGCGCGATGGGATTCAGTAACGCATTGCTCCGATTCCTGGCAGCAACATGGGCAAACTGTTCTTCAGTCGTGCCATATTGTTTCATGTGAGCACGGATCATGGCAGCGTAGAAGGCTGTATAAGTGCCTCCGACCATCATCTCCCAATCGAAATCCGCAGACAAAGCAAACAATTGATTGGCCGTTTTTGACGAAATGCCTTTGCCATTGGTTTCGCAACCATAGACCAGAATGGAATCACACAAACCACTTTGAATGTGTGCCCAGGCTGTTCTTAATGCCAAAGCGCCAGTGGCACCGCCGCCTTCAATACGAACATTTGGCAGGGGCGTCAAACCAATTTGATCATGGAGAACCGCTCCCAACGTCATCTGACGATTGAAGTGATCGCTTTCATAACTGGTCAGGCCGTGTTGCACTGCTTTCAAATTTTCCAGGTCCGCATCGGCCATACAGTCAAGCACGGCTTCGGCCATTAAATCTCTAATGTTGCCATCAGGCCGTTCAGAAGCAAATTTTGTGGTACCAACACCAACCACAACAGGCGCATGTTTAGATTGATTCATAAGAATTATTCCGAAACGCCACTTTCATATCGCTTAAACCAGGAAGTGGTTACGGTTTCCATTTGATAATAATCATTCCAGGATGTGCCATGTTCGTGCACGATTTCTGAAAGTTTTTTCATTCGCATTGTGCCATTTTTTTCCAACCATTGTCGACGCATATTAATGTCATCCAGTTTACAGGCATCGCCCCAAACGGCTCGACCTGCGATAAATCCAGAAGCGCCTGCCTGACAGGCCGCCTTCACCTGGCGACAGAAGTTGTCATAATCCACACCTGCGCTGAGCAACACCCAGGGAATTTGCACTGCGTC
This sequence comes from Candidatus Fraserbacteria bacterium, assembly GCA_029262795.1. Taxonomy (GTDB): domain Bacteria; phylum Bipolaricaulota; class Bipolaricaulia; order RBG-16-55-9; family JAJCYT01; genus JAJCYT01. The sequence goes on along the minus strand of JAJCYT010000036.1, from coordinate 177,129 downwards.
AGTGATTGCCTGACAGGCATCCGCCCAAGCCTGCTCATCGGGTTGGTGTTTGATATCCATAGGAAATTCGAGCTTAAGCACATCAGCCCCCAAAGCGGCAGTTCGTCTGGCGGATTCTAGCACAACGCGAGTGACATCTGCTGCATATTCTGGCGTGTTTGCCTGAGGTCCGTTTGGCGATGGATATGCGATAGGTTCGGCATAAAGCGGCGTATCAAACTGATTGCAATCTTCAACCACCTCTTGAACGATGGCTTCCTGCGATGCAGCGTGACCAGAATCATCGGGGTGGTAATAGAAGAAAATCTTGACACCATCTGCATGCATCCGTTTAATTTTTGCCACACTCCAACCTGGGCGTATTTCCATATCCAGCGGCAATGGCTCCATGTTGTAGTCAGCTTTTTCCAGTTCCAGCAACAGCCCAACACCATTTAAAATATTCTTTTCAATGGCATGGGCCGCGCCGTAAACTGGATCAAGGAGAACACCACTCATTTCTTCAGACATCGCATTGACAGCATCCAGCTTGAATGCCACCAGCGATTCGTCAGACAAATCCATTGGTGCTTTAGGGTTCAGCACCTGACGCAATGCATCCTGATGATCCAGTGCCATGATGTTAAAAAAACCTTCATCGGTACTGGATCGCTGCAATGCTCGATATTTGCCAATGGAAAGTACTTTTTTATCCATCAATCCTCATCCACACACTTTTAAGTTCGGTATAAAGTTCAATTGCTTCTTTGCCCATCTCACGTCCGTGGCCGCTTTGCTTGTAGCCACCAAACGGAGATGCCGCATCTGTGTTGCCCCAGGTGTTGACCCAAATGGTGCCGGCCTGGAGTTTGGCGGCAATTTGGTGCGCCTTGTTCACATCTTTGGTCCAAAGGCCAGCAGCCAGTCCAAACTGGGTGTCGTTGGCTCTTTGTAAAATTTCGTTGGAATCTTTAAACGGCATGGCGCAGACCACGGGGCCAAAAATTTCTTCTTGATTGATTTTTGCTTCATCATCAATATTCTTGAAAATAGTGGGTTGGATGAAGTAGCCTTCAGACAGATCACCTTCAATGCGCTGACCACCTGAAACTGCTTCACCGCCCGAATCATAACCTTCTTTGATATAGCCCATCACACGATTCATTTGCTCCGTGCTGATGACGGGGCCCAGATGAGAAGGCTCAAGTTGCATCCCTGGGCCGACCTTGATTTTCTTCGTTTCATCGGCCATGCCACTGACAACTTCATCAAACACTTTTTGTTCGATGTAGAGGCGTGACCCTGCTGTGCAGGATTGACCGTTGTTGCCAAAAATCGCCCAGGTCGCACCGACGGATGCTTTTTCTAAATCAGCATCAGCAAAGATGATGTTGGGGCTTTTGCCGCCCAATTCGAGTGAAACTCGTTTAAGATTGCCTGTCGAACTTTTCAAAATTTCTTTCGCCACTTCAGTTGATCCTGTAAACCCAATTTTATTAACGCCATGATGAGCCACCAAAGCAGCACCGGCTTTATGACCCAAGCCAGGAAGCACATTAAACACGCCAGGAGGAAACCCTGCTTCTTCAAATAACTTTGGCAGGTAAAGTGCGCTCAATGATGTTTGTTCCGCCGGTTTGAGGACAATGTAATTGCCAGCCGCCAGGGCAGGTGCCATTTTCCAGGATGCCATCAACAGTGGATAATTCCAGGGCACAATCAGCCCACACACGCCCACAGGTTCCCGAAGCGTGTAATTGAACATCCCAGGCGTACTGACCGGAATGGTGCTGCCTTCAATCTTGGTAGGCCATCCGGCGAAGTAACGGAAATGTTCGGCGCTCCAAAACACATCGACATCGCGTGCTGAAGCAAACGGTTTTCCGTTATCCAGTGCATCCAGCTGTCCCAGAATATCTTTGTGGGATTCCAGGAGTTCGGCCAGTTTCCAAATGCAACTGCTGCGTTCGGAGGGCGTCATCTTTAAATGCCAGTCACCTGTTTCATAAGCAGACCGTGCCGCCTGAACCGCCAAATCCACATCTGCCTGATCTGCCTCAGCAATGTTTGCCAACAGCTTTCCCGTGGATGGATCAACCGTTTCAAAGGTTTTTCCGCTTTGAGCAGGCGCACGTTTTCCACCGTAATACATGGGCAGAGTTTGAGACAAAAACGCCTCAACTTCAGGGTGCAGATCAATATAGTTTTTTGGCAATGTGACCATAGCTTGCTCCGTTACGCCACAACTCCCTGTTCATGGAAAGTGGCAATTTGTTCATCGGTATAGTTGTGTTCACCCAACACCATGTTCGTGTGCTCGCCCAAAGTAGGTGGGTGCAATCGATACGTAAGCGGCGTATCCGACATATGCACCGGCGTGGCAATGGATTTCAACATGCCCAGCGCAGGGTGCTCAATCTCGACAATCATGCCGCGTTCCAACACATGAGGATCACTTAATGCTTCTTTGGTGGTGTTAATTTTGCCTGAGGGAATGCCAGCCTCTTTGAGTGCGGCAAGACATTCATCTGTTGTTTTTTGCTTCATGATCTCACGCAGGATGGGCAACAAGATGTCGTAATTGTCAATGCGTTTGGCATTGGTCTCAAAACGTGCATCTTGGGCCAAGTCTTCTCGTCCTAAAAAGGCACACAGTTTTTGCCATAAGTTGTCCGAGCCAACACCAAGGATGAACCAACTGCCATCTGACCCTTGCATCGCCTCATACGGCACGACTTGAGGGTGGCGATTGCCGCGACGTGGCGGATCTTCGCCAATGGCAAAATACTCGCCTGCATAATTCTCAAGCCAGGTGATCTGACCTTCCTGCAACGACATATCCAGAAACTGACCTTTACCCGTCGTGTGCCGCACATGAAGCGCAGACAAAATGCCAATCAACGTAAACATGCCACAGGTCATATCGGCAATTGGTGTGGGAAATCGCATTGGTCCGCCATCGACTTCGCCCGTGAGTGCCATGGTGCCAGACTCGGCTTGAGAAACGATATCGTAACCGGGTTGACCAGCACGTGGTCCTGTGCGTCCGTAGCCACTGACGGAAGCATAAATGAGGCCGGGATTCAATTCACTGAGTGTTTCATAATCAATCGAATATTTTTTCAATGCTGCTGAGGTGGCCAGATTGGTCATAAAAATGTCGGCATCTTTGATCATGTCGTGCATGATCTGCTTGCCTTCATCAGCAGCAATGTTGAGCGCGATACCTCGCTTGTTGCGGTTAACCGCAAGATAATAACAGCTTTGATCTCCAATATAAGGCGGCGCCCACTGACGGGATTGATCGCCCACACCAGGGCGTTCTATCTTAATCACATCGGCGCCCAAATCGCCTAACATCATCGAACAATACGGTCCAGCCAGTGCCTGTGTTTGATCAATCACTTTCAGGCCAGCCAATGGTCCACTCATGTAGCCACCTCATTTGTTTGTTGAATCATTTGTATCAGCAGCAGGGCAAGCAATGCACAACCGCCCCACAAAAGAAAAACCATATTCCAATTAGAAATTTCTAAAACCACACCAATCATCACGCCAGCCAATCCGCCACCCAAGCCAAACACAGCTGTCAGCACGCCAGAAGCGGAAGACACCCGATTGTCTTTGGCCAACATCATCGGAGCGGTTCCGAGTAAAAGACCCGCAAGCCCACTGGACGTCAACACGGCACACGTCATCATGAACAATTGAGGCCATACAGGAATGAATGCCCCTGTTATCAGAATGACTGCAAGGATGGAAGTCACCACCGATAACACCAGGCGAAGGCTATGCAAATTCTGCAACAACTGTCCACTGAACCACATCCCCACAATGCCGACGATGGCCATAAAACCAGCAATGGAACCAATCAACGCTTCAGGAAACAAATCAATATCGCTTACATAAGTGGGCAACCAAATGGCCATTCCAGTGTGGATAAAGCCTATGGCTGATGCTGCCAACAAGGGCCACTTTAAATGTCGCCATTCCTGCCCCATATCTCTGAAATTGAACGTGTTTTTTTGATCTGTCTTTTGTGTAGAAATTTCTGTATCAGCAAACCACCAAACAGCCAACACGATCAGCGTGATCAACCCAGGCAACCAAAACGCCATTTGCCAGCCACCCCAAGCAACCAACAGTCCAGCCATTGCCCAGGTAAGGCCATTGCCGACTTGAAAGCTCATCGGAAAAAAAGTCGAGATACGCTGTCGCTGTTTGGATTCAAGACGTTCAGAAAGAATCCGCATCATGGGAGCCCAACCCGTTGATTGAGCAAATCCGTTGATGCCCCACAAAATGAGCATCGCCCACCAAGCTGTCTGTATGGAAAACAAAATGTTCGTCAATGCCACAATCAGCAAACCCAAGGCCACGATGTAGCGTGGTTTGATGTGATTGCCTAGTTCACCATTGACAATTTGGCCCAAAGTATAAACCCAGAAAAACGCAGTGCCCAGCCAGCCAATTTCAACCCGGCCCACACCTAAACTATTTTGAAGTGCCGGTATCGCCGGACTGATGTTCAATCGACCCAAATAATAGAAGGCATACGTTCCCCAAATGACAGTCACAATACGACGCTGTTGGGGTGTCAGTGCAATCGACATAAATCAAAACTTAACCTTTATGTGTTTACGCCTTCAATTTGCAGATAATCTACGTAAGGGACTTTTTCGATCAAACGCATCCCTTTCCATGCGGCAAACTCCATCAATTCACTGGTGACATTGCCTTGTCCTACAGCGTAATGATGCTCATGACCGCGCACAGTCAGCGTGTTGACCAGATCCCACAACCCGATGGGTTCTTTGTTGAGTTCAAAATTGGTAAACCAGCCACGTGTGCCATCAAAGCCCTTGTGTTCATGTTTGACCACAGGCGCGCTGATCACCAACAGGCTGCTTCCATCATCGCCAACGTAGCTGATGGTGGTATCCTGTGGTGCAAAAATCTGATCGCCCGCAATGCCGTAAGGACCGTCATCAAACTTGCGTCCCAAGGTGACGTGGTCCACCCATTTGATGCCATCTTCATTGGCGAAGTGACGAGGTGATACACCGCAATGCCACATCAGGACCGAATTTGATTTCGGATCAATCGCTGTGACATCAAGCAAAGTTGACGAACCATGTTTGCCACTGAGCAAATTAAGAAGATACATGCTGACTGCACCAGGCACATCGCCTTCGCAGGAAACAGCCATGCCATCTTCACTGCCGAGCCAACTGTAGGCCATGCACGGTGCAATCTTGTACTGGCTTTGCAGCTTGGGCCAGCACTGAACGGCCAGGGAATCGTAGCCTCGTTCGGCAGCAAGATCTTTTAAAGCCAGATAAAAACGGGTGGTGCGATCAAACGCACTGTCTTCTGACACCGTGATGCTGGAAGCAGCGCCTTTGATTTCGTTAACTTTTTCAGTCACAACACTCGTGTCATACCTTTTAGCACGCTCCACCAATTCAGATGGATCATGTGAGAACACAGACACACCCAGGCGATGCTTCAACACGCGCTCATCAAAAATCATGTCGTGGAAACCATCGGACAGTCCGCCGACCCAACCCACGCGCGCAAGCTCGATATTTTTTACGGCGGTAAGTGCGCGCACGCTGACATCGAAACGTTCGCGGAAAGAATCATCTTCCACGTTGCCGTAAAACCATTTGAAGGGAATGTTTTCATGCTTAAGATAACGCTTCAAAATGCTGGCGTACTGACTCATAGCCACCAGCGAATGAATCTTGATCTCACCTTCAAATTCGGGATCAGGAATGGCCCACAATCCCAAACGCGGTGCCACATTGAGCAATTTCAGAAGTTGATCGCCCATGCTCACAGCGCTGAGATGAATGATAAGAAAATCGATATTTTGAGTACGAAGATAATCGGCAGCTTGGCCAGCCATCTCCTCGTCCATCACTTCTTCACGGACGGGAATGAACTCAAAATCTTGTGACTCTGCAAGTTTTTCCAAACCTTCTATGGCGCGTTCGCGGGTTTTGTATTCGCTTGCATAATAAGTTGCAATTGAAACACCCACATACCCTATACGAAGTTTATGTTTAACCATGGCCCTCCTCGAAAAAATACCCCTTAATATTGTGAAACTAAAAAAGGAAAGCTGTTTTTTATATAATGTACCACTGATGTACCACTTATACCAGCACTGTACCACTAAAAGATTTTTTTGTCAATTCAATTTTTTGATAACAATCCGATTTGATGAAAACCGTGATTTAAACGCAATTATTTACGCTATTCAAAAGATCATGTTTAATAAATGGGTGATCTCTTAAAATCAAAAATTCTTCCTGAGGAGCGGATATTTATGGTTAACGTGGCATTTATCGGACTTGGCACCATGGGCCTGCCTATGGCGCGCAATATCATCGAAGGCGGTCATTCAGTCACAGGTTTTGACCTCAGCACAGATGCCCTAAATCAGCACGAAGCCTATGGTGGCAAAGTGTCAGGTTCTGCTGCTGAAGCGGCAAAAGGCGCAGAAATTGTCATCACAATGGTCCCAAAAGGCATCCATGTTCGCAGCGCTTTGTTTGATGCTGGTGGCGTTCTGGAAGGCATCGAATCGGGCGCACTGGTCATCGATATGTCCACCATTCACCCTTTCGATACAGATTCAATTCGCAAAGATCTGCAATCTAAAGGCATTTCGATGATTGATGCGCCTGTGGGCCGAACCTCAATGCACGCAGAGCAAGGCAAACTCTTGATCATGGCCGGCGGCGAAGCTTCTGATATTGAACGAGCAACCCCTGTACTCGAAAGAATGGGGGAAACCATCATAGATTGTGGCGGTCCTGGCATGGGATCACGCATGAAGATTATTAACAACTACCTGTCCATTTCACTCAACGCATTAACGGCAGAGGCGCTTTCCCTGGCGGAATCGACTGGTCTCAAGGTGGATAAAGCCATCGAAGTCATGTCCGGCACGCCAGCAGGTCAGGGCCATATGAGCACCACTTATCCAGCGAAAGTTTTACAAGGAGATTTGTCGCCAGCATTCATGCTTGACTTGGCACACAAGGATTTGGGGTTGGCTTTGGATTTGGCCAATGATCTTAAAGTGCCGATGCCTTTGGGCGCTGCGGCACGGGAAGTCTACACAGTGGCTCGCGGGAAGGGGCGGGGAACAGAAGATTGGACGGCCATTTATGCGATGGTTCGAGAAATGTCTGGTTTGGATTAAGCTCGCTGAAATTATTCTAGATGCTCAACAGGCTTAAGAAAGGAACGCCAATAATCGTCGCGGATTGTCTATCATCATCACATCTTTTGATTGTTGGGTGATATGTACCTCCTCAAAATAGGGTGACAGATTGTTAAACAGATGGGCGTATCCATAGCCCCCATATTTACATAACATCATCTTGAGATATACATCCTGACTGATAAGAAGTTGTTCCACATAACCTCGTTCGATCAACTTGGCCATGGCACCTAGCGCCACAAGTTCATCTGGGGCCGCCCGGTTGATAGAAACAAAATCATTGCCAGGATAATAGTGGTCGTTGCCAAACATATCGAATTCGAGGACAGCACCACGATCCAGCAAGCTGACCTGATAATCAATATCAAACCAGGCTGGATTTAAATGGCAAAGCACTGTGCGTGTTAAATCGCCACCGGCTTGCTCTATAATATCGAGCACACGATTGCCCTCACGCTGCCAACCATCCAGATGAATCATTAACGGCGCACCTGTCGCTGCTTGCGCACCAGCCGCAGCCCGTAGAGATTTTTCCTCATCATCTGTGATAGGAGAAGAGGAGCCGATTTCGCCGATCAAGCCTGCACGAATGCCTGTGTCTGCGACACCAACTGTGATATCGTTAATGATTTCAGCTTCAATGTCTTTTTCGCTTCGGGCAGTGAAATTTTCTAGCAAAGCAATTTGATAGTAATAGCCAGCCCCCATAATGATGTTTAACCCAGTTGCTTCTGCAATTTTTTTCAATCCTTCAGGGTCACGGCCAATTGAAACGTTGGTTGGGTCAACAATGGTTGATCCGCCAACTTCTGTGAAGGCTTTAACTTCTTCGATGGCCAGTTCAATATCTGTATGCAATAAATTGTCAGGCACGAGACAAGGATTGAAACGCAACGCACCTCGTGTTTCTGGACTTAACGGTTTTTGAGCCATGGCTTGTTCTGCGAGTGTTTTAGGTGCCATGAGGCACACCATAAAATCAAACAACAGGTGTTCGTGAAACAGGGTAAGACCCAATTCTGATTCAGGGACTGGGCCAAGTACAGATTGTGCTTTCACAATTGCCCTTCTTGTGATTCTATATTGAGGTGTTTTTGAACCAACTCAATCAAGTCATCCAACGTTTTACATTGATTCATTTCATCCGCACCAATCCATAATTGAATGCCTTTGCCTTGTTGCTTAAACGCTGCGGGGAGAGGCACATCCGAAACGCCAAACTGTTTGATCAGGTTATCCCGATGGAGAAATCCCACCTCAACATCCAGAGACTGAATAAAATCTTTCCAAGATTGCTCCATATACCAAAACCCATAGGTGAGCGTGCAAAGACTGCACTTATACGTTTTGGGCGAAAGGGTTTTGTGAATGATATCAATCTTGTCGTTGAGCCAACCACTATTGGCATTGTAGACAAAGATCAATTTGGAATCTGTATTCATGATCAGTCCAATAATTTGAGTGCGGCTTCAAAAATGAAGCGGTTGGCATCATCCTGGCGTTTGGTTTCGTCTTCAGGAAATTTATCCAGCCAAGTTCGCCCTCTTAATAGTTCGTCCCAAACAAACACCATGGATGCAGACTTCATCCCAAAGTGGTTGGCCGCCGTAAACACCGCAGATGTTTCCATATCGACAGAGAGAAACCCCTGCTTGCGCCACCCCTCAATACCATCTTCAGGTTGAGCAAACAAAGCAGACGAGGTCAGATGCATTCCGCGATGTGTCGTAAACCCTTCGTCATGCAAAAACCCTTGCAACGTATCAATTAGCTCAGGTGTGCCAACAGACGCACTGCCACCACCGTAGTATTGTGATGCGCCCTCACCAATAATGGCCGGATCAGGCAACACAATGTCACCCGTTTTGGCCTCATGTTGCAAGCCGCCACAAGAACCAATTTGTATCACGATTGGCGTGCCTACCTGTGCAAAGATATGTACAGGCTCTACCGCTCGCGGCCCACCATAAGCGCAGCAAAACACAATGGGAATATCTTTATAAGTGCCCCAATGCATTTCTGGAAAGTCCAACTCTCGCACGTTTTCCAAATATGCCAAGCGCATTTCGTTGCGTTGTTTCTGCCACCACGTGCCTTCGAGGATAAGAAGCTGCGGCACTTCCTCTTGCTTCATACCCATCGCTTCCAGCCATTGCTCAGGTGTCAAATTCATAATTAAAGTTGAGATGAAACGTCATCCACTGTCTTTTGTCGTTCCTGGTGATGTTTAATCACAATTTCGGTGATTTGTTTTGAAACATCTTTGATGTTGGGACCAGGATTCACCGCCAAAATCGGGTCGATCCACTCGGATGGAATGACTTCTGTGCCGTGAAGCGCACCGGCAACCGCCCCTGCCACAGTCGCGTAAGAATCACAGTCCCTGCCATAATTGACCGCACCAATGACTGAATTTGAAAAATCTCCATCGGCTGCCACCAACATGGCAACAGCAACGGCCAAAGTCTGCCCCGCTTCTGAACCGACCGGACTGACCAGCAAACGCTCATACAATTCATCACGCATACTGAAAAGATCCTTGTGACGTTGGGCAATCTCAACAGCAGCGCCAATCAATTCCTGATTCGGCCGGCCTTCAAACAAGGCCCACTGATGCGTCACAATTGTTTTTGCCCACAATGGGTCTTCACGTCGGAACCAGGCGGCGGTGTCCAAGGCTTCTTCAATCACTTCCATAATCTTGATGCCAGGACGCATGGCCGAGGCAATCATGGCCGCAGCAATCGCGGAAGACTCTTTGGCATAGCCATCGGTGATAAAGGCCAGCTCATAGGCATCCGTAAATGCCGCTTTAGGGTCGGCCGGATGCAACACACCAAGCGCCGCATTGCCCATGATGGCCCCATTTGTCGGCTGGCCGCCATAGATCAATTTGCGTGAACCGTAAAGTCCTTTGAGAAAATATTCTTCGATAAAGGCACGTTCTAATTCAGTCTTACTGTTATAGTAATAATCGGTAATCACACGAGCAAAATCACCGCGCACCACATAGCCATTATTTGCAATGATGGCTTGGCTAACGAGCAAATTCACTCGTGTATCATCAGTATAAGAGCCAGCTTCATTTTGGAACTGAGTGTGTTCGGCAGGCTCTTTTTTATAGGGCAATAATGAATCAACGCGACCAAACTGGGCTTCCATATCCTTATAATCAAGCCCTTCAACAGGTCCACCCATCACATCGCCAATGGCAGCGCCAATCATGCCGCCATACACTTTTGAGAACAGTTGTGTGTTTTCAACCATATTCAATCCTTCTGTATGTGAATTTTATGAGATGAAAGCAGGGTCAAACTGAATTAACAATTTCAAATGACAGGTATAAACGCTAAGCAAAACCTCTTAACCAAACCCTTTGGAGAAAACTTCTTCTTTCAAGAATCGTTCGGTAATAATCAACAGGATGATGCCTGGCACAGACACAATCAATGCCAGCTCGGCCCCCACTGTATCAAGATTACCACCGCCAATGACTTTGGCAAACAGCATGGTGGGTAACGTATTGATACCACCCTGACCAATGAAGAAGGTCAACAGAAAGATGTTTGTCGAAATCAAGAACGCAAACAACCCGCCTGCCATGATGCCTGGCAAAATCATGGGCATGGTAATGTGAACCAAAGTTCTCAAGGAGGAAGCCCCAAGGACGCGGGCCTGTTCTTCATAATCTTTACTTAAACCTTGAAACACGGAAGTCAATACGCGAACCATATAGGGCGTGGTCGGAATCAAGTGAGCGATGATAATGCCCACGTAACTGCCAGCCAATCCCAATTGAATAAAAGTGATTAAAATACCTAAGCCAACAGCAATTTCAGACACCACCAACGGCGTCAACAGGAAAAATTCGACCACATTCTTGCCACGAAAACGTTCCCATGCAATCACACGGGCTGCGGGCAGGCTGATCATGGTGCAAATAATGGTGACCACAATCCCAATGAACAACGTGTTAAAAATAGCTTCGCCCACATGGGAAGGCCCTGAAAAAATATAATCCCAGCCAAGCGGTTGGCGAGAAATGGCTCTTTGTTCCCACCACCAACGCGTCGGCAGAATGGATGGCCAGAACCAATTGAACGAAAAAGCTCGGATGAACAATGGAATAAACGGACCCAACACAGCCACTGAGAAAAATATGATATAAAACCGTTGAAACGATGACAGTCGATTGAGGCCACTAAATTGTTTTTTCTTAGGTTTTGTAGCCATGTTATTGACGTCCTCGATAACGCTCAAAACGGCGATAAAGCGTGAGATAAGTGAGCAACATAATCCCCGACACAAGACTAATGGTCATGACAATGGCCATGGCACCTAATCGATTAGAATAGTCTGCGTCGTCAAAAGTACGCCACGCTTGCACCGGCAACGTATTGGGGAAATCTGCACCCAAAATAAACGGCACCTCAAACGAACCAAAGTTAAACGGAAACACAATCAACGTAGCAGCCACAATTCCCGGGATGATTTGTGGCAAGGTGACATGCCAAAAAGTCTGGCGGCGATTGGCCCCCAATGTGGTGGCGGCTTCCTGATACTCAAAGCCCAACCCCATTAATACGGAATAGACAATGAGGGTGGTAAACGGAATTTGCTTCCAAAGATAAACGGCCATGATGCCCCAGCCCGCTTCGTTTTTGAGCAGCCGTGGAAAATCAGCAGGCACCTCAATCCAACCGGCAGCGGCAAACATGCGCGCAATAATCCCGCCATTGGTGAACAATTCGATAATCAGCGCCACACCCACCAGATAAGGAATCATTAAGGGCAGCTTGTAAACATACTGAAACATGCCTCTGCCTTTGAATCGTTTGCGCATGGCCAAGGCCAAATAAATACTGAGAAGCGTGCCGACAATGGTCGGCACAAGTGCATAGTAAAACGTATAAAAAACGGATTGCCAGAAAAAGCGATCCTCAAACATTTCCTGATAATGACGAAAGGTGGGAAATTCGTTGATGTTGTAAATCGGCGCATACCCAAAGCTCTGCAGCAACGCCATGATGAGCGATCCCAGAAACAAAAACACAAACACCATCATGGCAGGCAGCAACATCAATGGCACATAAAAGCGTTTGATAAAACGATTCCAGCCACTTTGTTTGGGGATGATTTGTGTGGTATTCATGGGGTTTTAAATTTCCTGATTTCTAAATAGAAACAGCGGTGGAAGTTAAAAAACTTCCACCGCTGTTTAGGTTCTTATTCTTCTGGGAAAGCAGCGGCAAACACGTCATCAACAATCTGCTCAAACGTGCGCTCTTCATCGCCCTGTTGAATGTAAGCAATCCAAACGCTTTCGATGATGTCAACCTGAGAAGCGTTGGTGTCAGCAACAGCATTGTCACTTAATTCAGCAGCGGTCACACCATGAAGCGGTGGTGCGGCAGCAGCTGCCAGTGCCTGATCTTCAGCGCTCAACAAAGCAGCATCGATACCCATTTCAAAGCCGATTTCACCCAACTTGCTGATATGGGATTCTGGAGAAGACAAGAAGTTTGCCAACACAAGTGCGGCAGCAGGATTCGGCGCGTTGCCTGGGATCCCGATGAAGTTCTTATTCTTAATCATCAAACCTTCTGGGAAGATGATGGCTTCGGTGGTTGGAGGCAAGCTACCGTCGTTGATACCCACATCCACAGCGAAGGTACCGAAGGAACAATACATGTCCACTTCACCGTTGGCGAGCAATGCTGCGTTGGTGTTCTGGTCTTCCGTGTAAATCGGATCGCCGCCACCCAACAACAAAGGCTCAAGATTCTTCAAATAATCAAAGCCAGGTTTTGCCAAACGAGCAAACTCTTCCGCACCCAATTCCTGAGCAGGCAAAAGGAATGGTGAAACCGTGGTACCATCAGGGTTATGTGCATACAACACAGCCTGAACAAAGGTGTTCCCATTAAACTGCGGTGGGGCAACATACGTGAAACGACCAGGGTTATCCGTCAACCAAGCTTCCAATTCTGCAAAGTTAGATGGCGCATCTGCACGGCTCAAACGAGACGTGTCAACGCGGCAGAGGAACTGGGCTGCAGACCATGGCATTTCACGGCCTTCAGTTGGGAAACCAAAGTCAAATAGGTTGGCGCCGGATCGTGAATCAGCCGGATCCAAGAAATAGAACTGGGAGTTTGGCAGTTTGTCAGCAAAGGAACCAAACAACAAATCCTGCTGAGCCAACGTGAAGAAGTTTTCACCGTTGATCCAAATGGCATCAACAGAGGTATCCTGACCCAAACCACGACCAACAGCAGCTTCAGCCAAAGCCAAATCCACAGCGTCACGTGTGTTGGTGATACGACGGGAGTTCATAGTGATGCCCAATTCAGCCATGCCAGGCACAACCGTGGTGTCCACCCAGGTGTTCAGGTTTTCGCCACCGCCCCAATAAAACCAGTTGACTTCACCTTCGCCTTGAGCTCGACCAAGCACTGCATCCCAGGATAATTCCCCAGCGAGGAAATCTTCTTGGAATGATAAAGCGCTAGGATCACCGACCTGAAAGGCTACTGTGTTCATGCCAACGACAGCCAGGAAAGCAAGCCCCAGCATTAAACGCAACAAATTTTTCATTAAAAATCCTCCTTGAAAATTTTATACAGCAAATTTTTAACAAACCACTTTAAGCAATTGTCGAATCAAGCCCCGTTGCCCGCCTCTGGAAAAATCCAAAGATGCTCCGGATTGAGATGCGCCACCACCTCCTCACCTTCAGAAAATCGCCTCGTCGATTGGTCACGGGCTTGAAGCTCGATGTCGCCAGCTTGCAAATAATAACTAAGTGTACCGCCATGGTAGACAGCGCTTTTAATCTTCGCGTTGAGAATATTCTGTGTGGGTGCGCCATCTTTCACAGCCGGATGCAGTTCGATGTGTTCTGGTCGGATGGTTGATATCACCGGTGTTCCAACTTCGTGGGGCGAGTCCACCATTACATCAAACCGTTGATTCTGTACCGAAATGGCACAACGTGTGGCGTTGTCCTTTTCAATCAAATTGCCTTTTATCAGGTTTGTAGCTCCCATAAAGTCGGCAATTTCCGGAGTGGCTGGTCGATTAAAAATATCTTCGGGTGGACCATACTGAACAATTTTTCCGTCAAACATCACACCAATATGATCAGCCAGTTCGATGGCCTCAATCTGATCGTGGGTCACAAACATTGTGGTGATGTTGAGTCGTTTTTGCAGATCCGTAATAAAAGAACGCATTTCCTCGCGCAGTTTTGCATCGAGGTTGGACAATGGCTCATCCATCAGGAGGAGTTTGGGATTGGTGATCACGGTACGTGCAATCGCAATACGCTGTTGCTGCCCACCAGAAAGTTGGCTAGGAAAACGTTTTTCATACCCTGCCAGCTGTACAACATCCAATACCTCTTTAACGCGCTTACGAATTTCGTTTCTGTCAACGCCCTTCATTCGCAGGCCAAAGCCAACGTTTTTCTCCACGTTCATATGTGGAAAAAGTACGTAGCGCTGAAAAATCATACCAATGTTTCGGTGATTGGGTGCCAAGTGTAAAACGGTTTCATTGTCAAACAGGATGTCGCCTTCGGTGGGCTCTTCCAATCCAGCAATCATGCGCAAAGATGTGGTTTTTCCACAACCGGAATAACCAAGCAAAGCCACAAAACCACCAGAAGGCACAGTCATCGAAACGTCATCTACCGCAATTACATCACCAAAACGTTTGACTAAGTTTTGCAGCTTCAGTTCTGTCATATCAACTCATCTTGAGTGTCACACATTGAATTATCTTAAAGTCCTTGAATCAATTTTCCGCTGTGTGACAGCATATTTTAAAGTTTTGTTTATTGTCGTTTTGTTTATTAAGAGAGATACCTTTTTGGCCCATTTCTGCCTCTATTTTTCATCATAACCTAATGAAAGATGTTTTATAATTGAAATGAACCACTGATGTACCACCTATACCAGGACTGTACCACTAAAAAAAAAATTTGTCAACACGAACTTTACATAATACAAGAACACTGAATGGATGGGGGATATTTTTTCCAAATTCTACTTTTTGACAAAACAAGCAGTGGTATATACCATATACTTGAGTAAGTTTGAGAGGTTTAATCGTTATACGCACTGAACAACGTAAGGGGTTTTTCAGTATGAGTCAGTTAAGTGAAGCCAAATCGTTACCGTTGTATTTGCAGTTAAAGCAGCTGCTTAAAGAACAAATCGAAGCCGGGGTGTTAAAACCCCACGACATGCTGCCTTCGGAGCGCGAGCTTGAAGACCGTTACGAAATTAGCCGCATGACAGCACGCCATGCGTTATCCGCACTCGAAGACGATGGCTTGGTCTATCGCAAACAAGGTCGCGGCACGTTTGTCACCGAACCTAAGATCAAACAAGGGGTTCTCAAGCTTTCAAGCTTCACAGAGGAAATGAAAAGCAAGCGCATCAAAGCCGGTGCCAAAGTATTAGATGTAAAAGTGCTGATCGATGATGAATGTCTTTCAAAAAAACTGGATGCTGGTGTTAAAGAAAAACTGGTCATGATTCAACGACTGCGCACCGG
Source organism: Candidatus Fraserbacteria bacterium (assembly GCA_029262795.1). GTDB lineage: Bacteria > Bipolaricaulota > Bipolaricaulia > RBG-16-55-9 > JAJCYT01 > JAJCYT01. The sequence goes on along the minus strand of JAJCYT010000036.1, from coordinate 161,351 downwards.
CAATGGCGACCCTATTGCGCTGGAAACGTCTGTGCTGCGCAGAAAGTTCTGCCCGGGGATCGAGAATATTGACCTCAATGATCAGTCGCTTTGCAAAACGCTTGAAGATCAATACCAAGTGTATTGTGGTCGTGCTGAACAAACGCTACAGGCCAAGCTAGCAGACGATTTTGAAGCCTCCGTTCTGGGCATCATCGAAGGGGAACCCACCATGTACATGGAGCGCGTCTCTTTTATGGAGGATGGCGTGACCCCCATCGAATTTGTCCGCTACACCTATCCCGGCGACAAATACAAATTCTACGTCGAACTCAAGTAGGTTTTTATGGCGATCGCCGGAAAATGGTTAAAATTCTTCATCGATAGTTGATTCGCTGACGAATAAAAACATTCAGAGGTTGCTTATGGAAACGCTTTCATTGAATGGAATGTGGCAACTTCAGGATGTTGGAAAAACAATGAAGCTTCCGGCCACCGTGCCAGGGACGGTTCATACAGACTTGATCGCATCAAAAGTTATTGATGATCCTTTCTATCGAGACAACGAACTTGATGTGCTCTGGATCGAAGATCAAACTTGGATTTACACCCACCAATTTGAGGTTCCCAAAAATTTTCTAGATCACAAGATCATCCAACTTCATTGTTTGGGTCTTGATACATTGGCGCATGTGTCCTTGAATGGATCGCCAATTGGCAGCACAGACAATATGTTTCGCACCTGGACATTCGATGCCAAAAAGCATTTGAAAGCTGGTAAGAACAAACTGGAAGTTAAATTTGATCCAGTCTTTCCATATCTTGATGCAAAAAATAAACAACGAAAAATCCCTGGTTTGCAGGAAGGCATTCGACCTGTCGGTTATAGAAAACGAGACGCCGGCAACTGGATTCGTAAAGCCCAATGCAACTTTGGTTGGGACTGGGGGCCAGCATTGGTCACTTGCGGCATCTGGCGGGGCATCGCATTGGTTGCCTATGACTCTGCACGGTTAACTGATGTTCAGATTCAACAGCGACACAAACAAAAAGCTGTCGATTTGAGTGTCAATTTAGAAGTCGAAAAGTCTGATCGAAAAGCACTCATTGCCGACGTGAAGGTTTCCTATAAAAGCACGATTTTGGCCCATGAAGCAATTTCTTTCACAGGTAAAAAAGCCTCAGCCAAGCTTTCTATTTCTGATCCAAAACTGTGGTGGCCTAATGGGATGGGCGAACAACCGCTTTATGACATTCACGTCACCATCAAAGATGAATTGGGCAAAACAGTTGATGTAGATCAAAAACGAATCGGATTGAGGGTATTCAACCTTCGCCGTAAAAAAGATCAGGTTGGTGAATCGTTTGAATTTCTTGTCAATGGCATTCCCTTCTTTGCCAAAGGCGCCAACTGGATTCCCGCAGACACGTTCGTCACTCGCATAACGCCTGAGCGATATAAGAACCTCATCAGCAGTGCGGCTGAAGCCAACATGAACATGCTCCGCATTTGGGGTGGCGGCATTTATGAAGACGATATTTTTTATGAACTCTGCGATGAATTGGGCCTGTGCGTGTGGCAAGACTTTATGTTTGCCTGCGCCACCTATCCTTCATTCGACCAAGCGTTTATGAATAACGTAAAGGTGGAAGCCGAACAAAATGTGAAGCGCCTGCGCCATCACGCTTGCATTGCGCTATGGTGCGGCAACAACGAACTGGAACAACGTTGGGTGGATGAGGACTGGACCGATACCGCAATGAGTTGGGTCGACTACAAAAAGCTGTTCGAAAAACTGCTTAAAGATGTGGTCAAAAAACATGACCCACAAACAGACTACTGGCCAGGCAGTCCGCACACGCCTTCAGCCAATCGTTATGAATACAACGATCCCACCTGTGGTGATACGCACTTGTGGGATGTGTGGCATGGCCGCCAACCATTTGAATGGTATTGGGATTATCCGCCACCACGCTTTATCAGTGAGTTTGGATTTCAATCCTTTCCTGAGCCCAAAACAGTCAATGGTTATACCAAACACGCAGATCGCAATGTGACCTCCTGGGTGATGGAGCATCACCAACGTTCAGGCATCGGCAACGCCGTGATTATGAGCTACATGATGGAGTGGTTCCGCTTTCCCAAAAACTTTGAAGGCGCGCTTTGGATGAGCCAAATCCTTCAAGGATTAGCCATTAAATATGCCATCGAACATTGGCGGCGCAGCATGCCTCGCTCGATGGGTGCGCTTTATTGGCAACTCAACGATTGCTGGCCCGTGGCAAGTTGGTCCTCTCTGGATTATCACGGCCGTTGGAAAGCACTGCACCACATGACACGAAAGTTTTATGCACCTTTGCTGTTGAGCGCCATTGAAGACTGGCAACAAAGTACGGTTGAAATCCACCTCAGCAACGATCATGCCACCACCATTAACGGCGATGTGCGCTGGGTGCTTACAAATATTGAAGGCAAAAAACTCGACTCAGGAAAATTTGCTGCCAGCATTGCTACTCAAAAAAGCCGGAAGCTGAAAACACTCAACTTCAAATCTCAAGCTGAAACACATCATGGCCGAAATCTGATGGTCTGGTTAGAATTTGTTCAGGATGGAAAAATTGTTTCATCACAACTCATCACGCTTTACAAACCAAAATCGCTCGAACTCAAAAACCCAAAACTCGAAACAAAAGTCAAAGCGAAAAAAGATGGAAGTTTTCAACTCAGTATCAAATCAGAAAAACCTGCGATGTGGGCCTGGATTGAGCTTGATCAGATAGACATCCAATGTACAGACAATTTTTTCCATGTAAGACCTGGACAGACAAAATCGGTGATCGTTTATCCAGAAAAAAAGATGAGCTTAAAACAGTTTGAAAAACAACTCAAATTAAAAAGCTTGTTTAATCTTTATTAGCTCAGGATTCGTAATCCATCAGTGTGTGAAAAGGGACATCCAATCGGTCTCGACCTTTAAGAAATGACAACTCAATCAAACAAGCGGTTGCTTCGACCTCAGCGCCAACACTTCGGATGAGTTCTACAGACGCCGACATCGTGCCACCCGTTGCCAATAAATCATCCAAAATAATCACCCGTTGGCCAGGTTCAATCAAGCCATCAGCAAGCTCAATTTCATCCGTTCCATATTCCAATTCATACTTGTGAGAATATGTTTTTCCAGGCAGCTTGCCCTTTTTACGAATCATGCAAAAGCCAACGTCAAGTTGAAGCGCAAGCGGTGCTGCCACCAAAAAACCGCGTGATTCAATGCCCGCCAGAATGTCTGGTTTGTAAGGGGCAACCAGTTCGGCCAATTGATTAATGGCATGATGCCACGCTTTCGGATGCGCCAACAATGTCGAGATGTCATAAAACAAAATTCCAGGTTTGGGAAAGTCGGGAATATGGCGAATATGTTCTTTTAAGTTCATGCCCACAAGGTATGCTTTTCTGGATTCAGGGTCAACATCAAACTTCAGAAGTTCGCTTCTTTTGGGGTTTTTTAATGAACAAACTCACCACCCCTAAGCTCAGTGGAAGAATGGCCAGCAGGTAAAGTGCCATTTGGTAACTGCCAAATACATCCCGCGCAATCCCTAAAGGCATTGGCCCCAAAGCCGAAGCGCCGGCCAACAATGCCGCAGTAAATCCGGCAATCACACCCAGATGTTTGCGTCCAAAATACATGGCCCAAACCACACCGACAATCAATCGACTCAACCCACTGATCACGCCCAACACCACACCATAAAGGTACGCAACTTCAATACCTGTCAAAGCCATGGCCAAAGGGAGGGACAACGCTTGCAAAAACAAAGACAGCGAAACCAACACTTTAACGGGAACACGGTCAACGATAAACCCACTACCAAAAATTGTAATTGCAGTCACCACCGCAATGGGCACAAACACGGTGGCACCAATATCGACAGGCAAACCATTGTCTTCGATAATGCTGACCATGTGGAAAAACTGGCCTGTATATAACATCCAGATCACGCCTTGGCCTAAAGTAAGAATCCAAAAAACAGGTGTGCGAATGGCTTCAGGCAATGTCCAATTTTGCTCTCTTGCAGGGGTTTTGGATTGTGCCAAATCCTTTGAAGAATCCGATACGCCATCTGGATTCAAACCATATTTTTCAGGTCGATCCCGCAACAAGGTCCAGGTCATGGGAGCTAATATCAACAACAATGCCAGGCCAAAAAACATATACGTGGTTTGCCAGCTTGAGGTAGAAATAGACCAGTGGATTAAATTGGGAAACAAGCCTACGCCCAGCAATGCGCCAACCATGCCTGAAATCCCCATGACCATGCCTCGACGATACACCCACCACTGATTGATGATTGTTGAACAGGTCATCGTAAGGCTCCCTTGACCTAACAAGCGGATGAAGAAAAACCCAATGCCCAGCATCACCACATTTTGCACAAAGCCCATAAAAATACAGGCCATGCCAAACAAAGCTGCCACCACAGCGACAACCAATCGTCCACCCCGTTTATCAAACAAACGCCCGACAAAAGGCAATAGGAAGCTGGCCGCCAGTGTTGCCACTGAATACAACGTACTGACCATCGAACGACTGGTATTCAGGTCGCTGATGAAATGTTCGATAAAAATGGAAACAGCATACGTCTGACCAGGGCTGGTCATGATCGTTCCCAACGTCCCCACAACCATAATTACCCAGCCATAAAACACAGGGAACTTGGTGACAAACGAACTATAAACGATCTTTTCAGGTGAGGTTGATTTCATATTAGGCGCTAAAGTTTAACCACAACAAGGCGTAAAGAGGTTAACATGGTTTAGATGCAATGACAAACAAATTAAGAAAGGCAGGTAGAAAATTCTGGATTAAAAGCTTCAAATCCCCCAGCCCCCTTTTCAAGAAAGGGGTTCCTTCCAAAATCGGAAGGAGGCTACGATAAGGCTGCGTAAATTAGTTCTAAAAATGAAGCTTTGTTCTTAATGATTATTAGGTTGTGAAAATTTAGGAATTCAAGGCACTTTCCAAAAAGCGGATTCTCTCACCCTCGTCCAAAATCTCTGCATCGACCAATTCATCCAACGCCTCACTAACACAGGTTTCATAATCAGAATCATTGGCATCATCAATGCTGCAAGGAATTTCTGGAAAAGTGATTCGTTCTCCAGGGCGCACATTTACCAACCGATTTCGCGCACCTCCTGGCCAGAGTATTTCCACATCTCCCAGGGTTGCAGGTCCCATACCGAAATAAGCAATTAACGCATCCTGGGACGCATAACTGGAACCACCTAAAATTGGCCGCAGTTCTGGCGCCATGCCATTTGGCGTAAAGCGAACAACTGCCCCAATACCATCTCGGTTCACTTGACCACCAGATGTAATCCCTGCTGTGCCGAGAGGATCAATCACCACCCAATTGTTGCCGTTGTCGCCATTGTTGAGTTCGACTGAAAGCGTGCCATCATCAAACACAAAACCAGACCAGCGAAAGGCAGTGCCTTGTGCATTGGCCGGATTGAAGGCTGCGACCACTGCACCATCACGGTCAAACTCACGATTGCCTAAAGGCGAAATAGGAAACAAAGGAATGCCTGATTGAATATCAAAATTTGACACGGAAACAATGTCTATAAAACCATCATCATTTAAATCCCCAACGGCCATGCCATGAACGGAGCGACGTTGATGATCTGTGGAATTGGCCAATGCATTGCTATCTCGATTAAAGCGCCCTTGTCCATCGTTGGTGAGAATGATACCTGGACTGGTCACCACGCCGATGCCCGCATCCAGCCCGCCATGATAGATGATATCGCTATCACCATCGTTGTCATAATCGGCAGCCGATGTGCCCCATCCAAATGGAGAATGAATCAGGCCAGTGTCTTCACGGTCTGAAAATGTGCCATTGTTACGTTGCAAAAACCAGCGTGAATCTTCACTGTAACGTGAGCGATCCGTGGTGCCGGTTAGACCTGCAAAAAGCTGGTTACCAAAGTTGGTGGCAAACACATCCAATGTGCCGCTGTGATCGAAGTCAGCAAATGATAATCCCATCCAGGAACCAGCTTGATTCAAGTCACGGGCTTCGGTGGTGTTTTGAAATTGACCTGCCCCATCATTTTCAAACACCTGAACAAATCCACGATCCAAACCACCCAGCACCGCAGGTGGGATAGACCCTTGGTCATCGCCATGAATAATGTCAATGTCGCCATCCAAATCAATATCCACCATCGCAATTGCCCAACTGATTGTGGGTGCGCCTGCGGGTGCCCCTGGTGGCAAATGCACATCGAGGAATCCACGGGATGCAGCTTCCTCATTAAAGCGGTTGTTGCCCTGATTGATAAACAGCTGATTGTGCTGATTCAACTGAACCGGCGCAGACGTTAATGCACGAGGATCGGTGAGATCAAAAATATTGCCCACAGCCACATCCAATAATCCATCACCATTTATATCCCCCATCGAACAGGACACCGATGTCAGGTTTCCTCCGCCAATACCACTGCTGTTGGTGATGTTAATGAAAGAACTACCTTGATTCTCAAACAACCGATTTGGTTCGGCGTTACCAAGCACCAGCAAATCAGCATCGCCATCATTGTCGATGTCGCCAAAACAAACGCCAGTGGAATCCTGATCGAACGCGCCAACGACCGATGTGGTTGCCACATCAATAAAGCGCATTTCGCCCCGCTCTTGCAGTTGATTCGAATACAAACTGTTGGCACGGTTGGGGCCATTGGTCACGTAAATATCCAAATCGTTATCCAGATCAAAATCAAAGATGGCCACCCCAGGTGCGCCACGACTTTTGACAGGAGCCGTTCGTATTTCAGCTTGAGTAAAAGTGGATTGCGAACGCTTGAAGGCGTCATAGGTTGCATTAATCGCAGAAGCGCCTCGGCGGTAGATGATGCCTGCACCGTCGCTCGCGGCAATATCGGTAAATGCAATGCCATTTCGTTGTGCACTGGCTGAAAATCCCAAGCCCAGCAGCACCAAAAAAATGAGTGCCGATTTCCAAATTCGCTGTTTGTTAAATTGAATGTTTGAAATTGATAGGTTCATTGTTGACTTCTTAAAATTGAAGCTATAAGATGACAGGCGCCTCGTCTTACCAAAATGTTTTGCTCGCGCCACACCTAAAGTTCGAGATTTATTTTTCATTCAGTATAGCAGAAACCGTTCCCGCATCGAACAAGTTTTGTGCGGAGACAACTGCTATTGAGGGTAGAAAATCTTTTCCCGTCATCCTAATTATTAATAGAAGAAGGTTAATTATGAAACCTATGCCAACCCTGACAAAAGATGAAATGGAACGAATGCTTACCCCCCCAACCGGCCCCGTAAGACTGGTGATTGACACTGACACCAAAAATGAAATTGATGATCAATATGCATTGGCCTGGGCCTTGTTATCACCAGATCAACTCAAGATTGAAGGCATTTATGCCGAACCATTTTCGTTTGCCCACCATCGAGATGAACTGCTCGAAGCGCACCGACTGATTACATCCGGCGCTTCACTCAATGCTAAAGAGCAAGCATTGGTAGACGGTTATGGCTATTGGGTCAAAGGACTCCAAGAAGCAGGTACCAATCCTGAAGACGTGCCATTTCCTGGCCCTGCTGAAGGCATGGATGCCAGCTATGACGAAATTCTGCTTGTGCTTGAAAAGCTCGGTATGTCCCACCTAAACGACATTGTTTATAAGGGTTCACCAGGTTACTTGACTTCATTGGAAGAACCCATCCACAGCCCTGCGGTGGATCACCTGATAGATCGCGCCATGAATGGCGGCGATGAACCTTTGTACGTGGCAGCCATTGGTGCTATTCCCAATGTTGCTTCGGCCATTTTGATTGAACCAGAAATCATCAAAAAAATTGTGGTGCTGTGGACATCTGCATATCCATCCTGGTCGAATCAGCCCAACGCACCATCACTGAATCTGATTCAAGATCTGGTCTCATCCAAGTTCCTTTTTGATTGCGGCGTACCTCACGTTTATTTGCCTGGATATTACATCGGCGAACAACTTAAAATTTCACTGCCCGAAATGGAAGCCTGGGTCAAAGATAAAGGGGCCATTGGCGAATATCTTCATTATCTCTACACGCACAATCCCATCTATGCACAGCGTGGCATTCAGGGACATTTTGGTCGCACCTGGGTGATTTGGGATCTGATCAACATCGCCTGGTTGCTCAATCCAGATTGGGTGCCGACTGAATTGGTGGCGTCTCCAACATTGGCCCAAGACACCCGATGGCAGCGCGATTTACCGAATCGACATTTGATGCGCGAAGCCTATGGGATGAATCGCGACGCCACTTTCCGCGACTTCTTCACCAAACTGGAACAGGCTCCGTAAAAAAGGGAAACCGGAAACCCAAGGCTACAACAACAGTCAATAAGAACAATGTGTTGAGAAGCAGAACGTATTCACGCAGTCCTATCGTAGCCCCCTTCCGATCTTGGAAGGGACACCTTTCTTGAAAAGGGGGTTGGGGGATTAGAGCCTTTTACTGTTTAAATTTTTAAAGTTACTCGTTTTTCCAAAAGGGGATACCATGAAACACCGCATGAACTATTTTGGGATTGGGTCTAGTTATTATCCACCGATGCACGGCTCTGAGGATTGGGAGCGCGATGTGGTCAACATGGAAAAAGCGGGGCTGAACATGATTCGCACCGCTGAGTTGATCACCAGTTGGGACTATATCGAACCTCAAAAAGGCAAGCCTGAATTTGAATGGCTGGATCAAATTTTTGAACTGTCCAGCCAACACGGCATCGATGTTGTGCTGGGCACCGGCTCCTGCAATGCCCCCATCTGGATGCTTGATGAATATCCTGACCTACAACGCGTATCGCGTGAAGGTGTTAAATATCCCACCAACTCTGTCTGGGGTTGGGCATGTGTGAACAATCCAGGGTTGCGGACTGAACTTGCGCGCTATCTCACAATTTTGTTGGAACGATACAGCGAACATTCGTCCCTCTATTGCTGGCAAATTGACAATCAAATTGGCCTGCATACTGCATATTCTCAGGCCGAAGTGACTCAGCCAAGACGTTATGGCTATTACTGTTATTGCGACCACTGCGCCAGTTTGTTCCGCGAATGGGTGAAGGCAAAATACAAAGACATCGACGTGCTCAACGATGCCTGGTGCTGGGACCCAACACACCATCGTTATCACAGCTGGCAGCAAATCCAGCCGCCACGCTCTATGCCCGCTGAGTGGGGCAATGGCACAGCGTGGCTCGACTTTCGTATTTTCACCGTCGAATCACTGGCCAACTATGTGCGCTATCAACACGATCTGATCAAAGCCTTTGATGAAAAACAGCTGACGATGCACAATCTGTACAACTGTTTGCGCGAGTCGATGGGCGCACGCCAGGAGCCAAACCATTGGGATATTGGCAGCGTTCCCGACATCATCGGCCACGATATTTATCCATCGGAAGACAACTACAAAACTGATCCTGCGTATTCTTCATGGTTCTTGGATTTCGCATATTCCGTGGCCCACCACCATCAGAAAACGATGTGGATTCCTGAACTGGAAAGCGGACCACTCGGCGGATTTTCAGCAGGTCCCAACTACGCCACCACAGCGCTGGATATCAAACGATTCAACATTGCCTGTATCGGCCACGGCGCAAAATGTCTTTTATATCAGGGCTATCGAGACTGGAATTCTATCCCGCTGACCTGGGGGGCATTGGTCGATTTTCATGGCGAACCCACAGGTCGATACCATGCTGCATCAGACGTTTGCAAAGTGGTTGATGCAAACAAGGATTTCTTCCTGGATGCGCTACCACCACAAGCTCAGGTCGCACTGTATCACACCCATGAAAATGTGTTGGCGTTGGATGGTCAAAGCAATGAGGAATTTTTCTATCATGCGCTTCGCGGCGTTCACAGCTCTTTATGGAATCACAACTACACCACGCAGTTTGTGGAACCTCGATTCCTGGGCAGTGACACCGCAGACTACAAAGTCATCTTCCTGCCTTTCCTGATGCATTTACCAAAAGCTCATGCGGACAAACTTACTAAGTTTGTGGAAAATGGCGGCATCTTAATTGGGTTTGCAAAACTCGGACACTTGGATGACAAGGGTTGGGCTTGGAATGATCGTCCTGGCGGCGGGCTGCATGAATTGTTCGGTGCTAAGGAAGCCCATATCGAAGTGTTTAAAGAGCCTCACGATAACATCACACTCAAAGTCGATAAAGAAAGTCCTTTGTTTGAAGGCATTGATGCAGACACCCTTGACGGCTATTGGCATTATCAGGAATGGGACTTGCAAGACGATGTGGATGTCATGGCGCATTTCGTCAATGGATCGCCTGCCATCATTCGCCGCAAAGTTGGCAAAGGTCAAGCCATCTTGATGGGCACCCACATGGACATGGCAGTGGCACACCACAAAGATCCCAATGCCATGAAACTGTTCGACAATCTGATGCGTATTTGCGGCGTCACAAAAGACCTGATCACCACTGGCTCCGATCAAACCTATGTGAACGAGCATGTGGACGCACATTTGCTCAGTCATGAAAACCAGCATGCGGTTTTAATCACCAATGAAGGCGAAACACAAATTGATGTCACCGTCCGCTTACCTGAGAAGGAAGCTTCAACCGCAACCGAATTGTTTTCAAATGCACCTGTGACGCTGAGTCAAAACGATGGTGTTGAATTTTCAATCATGCTGGAACCAACCGATGCTGTGGTTGTGATGATGGCATAGACGAAAGTAAGGCAGGTAAATAATTGTAATTGGAAGATGGTGGGTCGTATAGGATTCGAACCTATAACCACCCGGTTAAGAGCCGGATGCTCTTCCATTGAGCTAACGACCCAAGGGGTGGTTATTTTATCGAACGCTTATAAGCGTGTCAAACCAAAATATTGTATAAAACCTTACCAACCATCTTTTACGTTGACTTTAATAATAGATTCACTTATGGTAATGGCCTTACTTATCTAATACGCCATTAAAAGAGGACGTCATGCCGTGGATTCAAGTGATTGAAGAAGCCGATGCTGATGAGGCATTACAAAAAGCCTATCAAAAAGTGAACGGGGATCGCGGAAAAACAGCCAACATCCTTAAAATTCACAGCCTGCTTCCAGACACAATGACAGCCCACCTGGATTTTTACATGAAGGTCATGTTTGCCGATGGCTCGCTCAGCCGTAAACAACGAGAATTAATTGCCATCGTGGTCTCTGCGGCCAACAACTGCCCTTATTGCATTAACCATCATGCCGAGGCATTGAACGCTTACATACGAGATCGTGATCTGGTCAATCAACTTGTCAAAGATTTTACAAAAGTGGATCTTGATCCAAAAGAGCGAGCCATGTGCAATTTTGCCGTTAAACTCACGAAAACACCGAATGTCATGACTGAAGCTGATACCATTGCTTTGCGCCAGGCCGACATTGATGACAAAGATATTTTGCATATCACCCTGGTGATCGGATACTTTAATTTCGTAAATCGAATTGCTTTGGGACTCGACGTGCCATTCAACGAAGAAGAAGTAAAGGGCTACAAATTTTAGAGATCATCAATCTCTCTCGCTGCACGTAAACCTTCCAGATGTGCGCCATGCACCGTGCCTGGGAAGCTGCTCGAAGTGGCTTCGCCTGCAAAGAACAAATTGCCAGCAGGTTCGCCCAAGGTGTCTCTGTCACTGAGGGTTGATCCCACGGCGTTATACGAATAAGCCCCCAGCGCAAATGGATCGCTTGCCCAACGAGTCACCACCATTCCAATTGGTTCAGATATGTTGGTGCCAAAGGTGGCTCTTAAATCTTGCATCGCCAATTCTGCCATCTGTACATCGGTCATGGATTCAAGTGATCGCGCCAAACTGCCTGGGCTTAAGCCAACGATGATGGGCAATTGGGCCATCACATCCAAATTCCAGTATTCTGTCCAGGGAGAGCCAACCACATTGCCAAAATAATGAGACTCCGCAGGCCAGAACACATTGGGGAATCGAAGTGCAATTTTGCTAAAAGCCCCCATACCTAAGCGATCAATGGCACGTTGCTTGCGTGTCGGCAAATTGGGAGAAAATTCCACCACACCATGCTGCAATACCCCCAAAGGCAAAGTGATGATTGCATGTTGCGCTTCAAACACGCCGTTGAATGTTGAGACCTTCACACCTGCGTCGTCATAAGTCACCGACTCGACAAAGTGGTTGAGGCGAATATCCAACCCTGGTGTGAGCAGGTTGATGATTTGCTCATATCCACCTGGGAACAAAATATCCGTGTCTCCAAACGTCTCATCTTCTTCCCAACTGAGCAAAGAAAGTTCGTCCAGATCAGCAGCCAGATCCAATTCGATGTTGAACTCTAACAACCAGTCCAGCGCTTGACGTTCGGTCTCAGACAAGCCTTGATAGGGCGATTGCATGGTGAGCGCCTGAGCCAAAGAGATATCTTGACTCACTTCATCCTTCAATTCATAAAAGCGACCTTCTACTTGACCAAAACGACCTTCGACTCGAGTAATGGCGGCATCGCTTAAAAGATTGCCCTGGTTGTCATAAATAGAGCCTTGTCCAAAATCGGTGGTGAACAACTGGATGTTGTTGTTGTCTGCCAACCTCTTGATGGGATTGCCATTGTCCCCATGTATCCAGGAAGCGCCAAGATCAATAGGGGCGCCTAAAGAATGGTCTGTCCAGATACGACCGCCAATGCGGTCTCGGCCTTCCAGCACAATGACATCATGATCCTTTTTTAGTAATTCACTGGCAGCCGTTAGTCCGGCAACCCCTGCACCAATCACTAATACTTCTGTGGTTTGAACCTGATTTGCTTGAGCAGATAGAGCAAAAATAGGCGCACACCCTCCCAAAAACTGACTGCTTGTTAATAGACTCTATTTGAGAAAATCTCGTCGTTTTATCGCCATTTAAAGCTCCTGATCCACTTGTTGTTGTAAAAATGCCTCCAAGCTTACCACCACACGGGTGCTGCTGGCGTTAATCGCATCAAAATATCCGACAGGCGCTTCCAGCACATATCGGAACGAAAACGATTCGTTCTCAGGCGGAAATGTTTCTGTACTGTGTGCTTCTGCCTGATAGACTTTGAGGATGGTGCCCTCCACATCAATGAACATTAAATCAAGAGGCGCTTCCACATTTTCTGTGCTGAATTTTACCTGCACATCGCGATTATAAACCACTAAAATCACGGACTGCTTAATAATTTCAGCACCAATGTTGGCAAAACCAGCCGCCTGCTCGGCTTCATCATCAGCCACGCGAGCTTCAAAATGCATGGTCTCAGTTTCACCATAAGGAATGGTAATGTTGGTCAACGCCATATTGCGAAATTCTGCGGTGGTGCGGTATCTGGAAGCGTTGCTGGAAACCACGTTCCAACTCATCACAATCAATACCACCAGAAAAGCAATAAAGCCTCCCCAACGCAACAGCAGTTTGGTTTCTGGTTTCATGGTTCACCTTTTGTGACATACGTCACACACATTGAGGACTGCACGGATGCCCCTTGAGTTTACACCAGTGTCCTCGAAGTAAACAACTTCTATTTTATAATGAAGCACATGAGCATCCACATGGCTGAAGCCCACATTAATTTAAGTCAACTCGCCTGCAACATCGAAACCACTCAAGCCAGGCTGGGAGATTGCAAACTGCTGTTTCCCGTCAAGGCCAATGGCTACGGCCATGGCGCAGTAGAACTGGCCAAGGCCGCTCAGGAAATCAACATTGACTACTTCGGCGTGGCCAATCTGGCCGAAGCCATCGAACTGCGTGAGGCTGGTATTTACACGCCCATCTTAATTTTCAGCGCATCCAGACTATCTCATATTCCACAACTGTTGGAAGCTGATGTGGATGTCACCCTATCTTCGCCGGCATTTGCCACAACATTGAATGGCGCTGCTGCACAGCAAGACAAGCGCATACGCGTCCAATTAAAAGTCGATACAGGTATGGGCCGAAACGGCATCTGGTGGGAAGACGCTAAAGCATTGGTTCAACTGATTATAGATTTACCTCAGTTGGAATTCATTGGAATTTTTACACACTTTAGCACTTCTTACAGCACGGACGTAAATGAGCAATCATTCACACAGGGCCAGATTGATGCGTTTAACCAATTGCTCAGCCAACTGGATGCAGACGGTATTCTGCCCCCTTTGCGCCATATCAGCAATTCATCCGGTGTGGTGCAATACGAAGACCAAGTGACCACAGGCTATTTCAACATGGTGCGCCCTGGCATCTTACTCTACGGCGAACCCGAAATTCGTAAAGAGTGGACCAACCCTATCAAGCCCATCCTCAGCTTAAAAACCTGGATCACCAGCATCAGCACATTGAACGATGGACGCTACATCGGTTATGGCCGAGAATACCAAACCTCTGGCACACGCCGCATCGCCACGCTGCCTGTGGGGTATGCTGATGGCGTCAGTTGGTGGCTGAAAAATTCGGGTCAAGTGTGGATCAACGGGCAACTGGCTCCCATCGTCGGCGGTATTTCGATGGATCAAATCACGGTGGATGTGACTGATGTAGATAATATTCGAGAAGATGACGAAGTGTTTCTCATCAATGAACACCTACCCGCTATGGATGTGGCCCAAAGTTTGGGTGCCAGCTTTTCAGAAATTGTGCTTACCGCGCTTTCAAAACGAGTGGCCAGAATTTATGTGCAACAACCGGTGCCTTGTGCAATCTCAGGTTGATGCTGAAAAACCTTTTCGGTATTGATCCAGCAATAAGAACAACTCTGATTCAGTTTCAACCACCTCGTCCAATGCTTCGGACAACATCACGTTGAGCCGTGCTTGAATAAAGGCAGCACGCGAGTCGGTCTGCAAACCAATCAGGTGTTTCTTGGATTGAAATTCCTTATGTGCAAAAGCCAACCCCAGTTCCACACAAGCCCCTTCGTCAGGCACACGCCCGTCCAGGACAAACAAAAAAATCTCAGATTCATAAACCTTTTGTTTGTCCAACGTGAACATGGCGCTTCGACGCTCTTCACGCGTCATCTGATCGTAAGGTGGCTTGTCTGCCTCTACGCCGTCTCGCTGTGGCAAAAAAATCTCAAAACCTGTTGCCTCCAGCTTTTCGGTTAACGCCAAATTAAAGCGCAACTCAGCTTCACAAAACAAAGGTCCGGCAAAATAAATTTTCATCATCTCTTATTTTACAACACAACAGCCTGATTTATTGAGCCGCCCCCACCTGAATTACTTTGATTTCTTCATCGCTGTTGCCATCGTTGTCAGTGACCGTGAGCTTAATCAGAAACACGCCTTCAGATTCAAAGCTGAAATTGAGCACCGAGCCAGTCGCATCAACCAGGCCATCACCATTAAAATCCCATTCATAAAGTTCAATCTCACCATCGGGATCAAAGGACTCTGTGGCATCAAAGCTAACGATTTCACCCGCGCTGGGCAACACAGGTGAGTGGCTGAATAAAGCGGTGGGCTCGTTGAGGTTAAAGCGAATTTCAGGCGCTTGCTCCACCACACCAAATTCGATGGCAGTGGTGGTTTGCGCCGCCACCTGTACCGTGAGTTTGCCAGGGGTGGTGGTGACCACACGGCGCGGCAGGTTGGCTTCACTGAGGTTGACGGTATATTCGCCAGGCTCCAGATCGCTAAAGCTAAAGCGGCCCTGGTTGGTGCTGCGTGTTTGTCGTTCTTCTCCATTGCTTGAACTGAGCGTAAGAATGGCACCGGCAAACCCATCTTCATTCACGTCTCGTATCCCATCGCTATTGAGGTCGTTAAATACGATGCCTTCAATTGCAGCAACCGGCCTCAAGGGAATATCCACGCGCATACGCTCGCCTGCCTTCAAATCCACCGAGCGCGGCAATTCGATGCTGGGGCTGAGTTGGCTGGGCAGGCCACTGACGTTGACCAGATAACTGCCTGGTTCCAAAGGTGGCAATCGGAAAAACCCTTCACCATCGGTGCGAACACGTCCACCGCCGGCAATCACCACAATGTCGGCCAAAGTTTCGCCTGTATCCTGACGACCATTGCCATTGGCATCGTTAAACACCACGCCTTCAATCTGGCCGCGAATTGCAATAAAGGGCAAGCGCGTGCCAAATTTTCGAGAAAAATTTAGTTGCAATGAAAAACCAGTCATTGTGCTTTCCTCAAAAGATATTTGACCATTCACATTGACCACACCTTGAGGAAAACTCGTGTTCAGCGACATGGTTAAGGTCGTGTTTGGCGCGCTGTTTCTCAGCCCGAATGAAAGCTGGCCGATGGGGAGTTTGAGGGATAAAGATGTTTCCAGCGTTAACGAACGATCAGAAATAAAAAAACCATTAAAGTCGATGTTGCTCAGGTGTGAGACACGAATGGTACGCGCAAAGCCGTTGCTGTTCCACCCCAACAATGAGCTGATGGTCAGCGATCCCGTGTCCGTACCCGCCAGTCGATCCACGCTACGATCCAGTGCGCCAGAAAGCGCCAGCGACACAAAGTTCAACGGCTGAAACAAGCTGAGCGAACCGGACCACGCCTGGGTGTCTGTGGTTTCGATGGCCGTGACATTCTTGGCCGCTC
The DNA here is from genome assembly GCA_029262795.1 of Candidatus Fraserbacteria bacterium. Classification (GTDB taxonomy): domain Bacteria; phylum Bipolaricaulota; class Bipolaricaulia; order RBG-16-55-9; family JAJCYT01; genus JAJCYT01. Next base: position 144,735 of record JAJCYT010000036.1, on the reverse strand, counting down.
TCACATCGACAATCGCCGACACGGTGGGAAAATTTTCTCCAGGAAAGAAACGGGCCATTCCCAAAATGTGACTGTTGCCCACCGTGGGTAAATTGGGGTTGAGCCCCACGTTGTTTTGCTGAATGTCAACCAATGTGGACAACACCAGTTTTTCCAATCCCAGCACCTGTGAAAATTGCAGTTGCTGTTGATCCTGTGCCGAACCTAGAAAATTGGGGAAAAATTTCGACACACCCAAATTCATCTCAAAAGATTCCTGTGAAAAAGCCGCGCCCGTTTGAAAGGCTGGCGCAAACAAACCGTCTGAAAAACTGATGGCCCCTTGAGCTTCCAGGCTAAGTGAGTTTAACAAAGATTGCCGCAAGGATGCACTGATCAACGATTCACTTGGCACCTGTTTCAAAGCCACCTCACTGCTGACACCAATTTGCGTCTGCCCCAGTCCAAGTGAAAAATTGGCTGCCAGGGGAATGATGTCGCCTTGCACCACCGCCGCCGCAGACAACGACGCGTTCATCGGCGTATGAAGCACCAGCACCGCACCTCGCCCCGACACGCTGACAAATTGATCATAGTTGGCGGCCACATCTCCCAAATCCAATTGCAGTCCACGAGTGGTGATCCCTGCAGCCACCTTGCGAACGCTGAAGGTGTGGTCGAGAGAAAGTTTGAAATTAAAACCGTCATTGTCATTGATGTTGCCACCGCCCGTGAGGCTGAGCAGGCCTAAAAAACTATTTGGCTGATTACTTTGGGCAAATGAAAAAGCCACCTGTGTGGGCATCACCCAACCCAAACCAGTGCCAACTTGTTCCGGCAGAGGCGGCGTCAGTTCGACGTCAAAAATGACTGAATCCTGATTATTACTGAACTGGGTAGAGGTCGCTGTAAAAGTAATTCTATCCTGCATTTTGCTCGCCCCTGCACCAGGAGGAACTTGAAGCTGCACCCGTACTTCGATTTGTTCTCGTGGTGCAAGTTCGATCTCAGTCGGTGTCACATCGAGGTCAAAACCTGCCGAGGACGTTGCACTCAACACCACCTGATCATGCACGTTGCCCGTGTTGCGCACACTGAAGGCAATTATCAAACCATCCTCATTTTCCGCCTGAACGCCAATGGCGCGCACTTGGAGTTTGGCGGCAGCCTGCACGCGAATGATGGACTCACTGACCAGCCTTAGGGTGGGATCGGTTCTGGAGATGGCAGTCAGCTGAACGATAAAGTCTTGGGCCTCAGCATTGTTGGGTACCAGCACATTGACAAACACAAACTCTTGTGCGCCAGGAGTTAGCGTAAACGGCAGCAAACTGGCAACCTGGGTAAATCCCTGAGGTAGGTTTAATTCGAAGTCAAACGTTTCTGAGGTGGTGCCCTGGTTATTGAGTGTGAATACGACGGTCACAAATTCTTCGGGACGGGCCATCAACGGTGGTAGCCCCTGTAATGTAACCAACGCCGGTTGCGCCTGACCCAACAGGGTCGTCGCACTGATTAAGATGAGAAAAACAAAGAAAGGCTTTGGCACCGCACACCCACCCTTCAAAGATTGGCCGAATTTAGTTTTCGACCGTAAACACAGATTGCCCGGCAACCAGGAAGTCGCCGTCAAAATCAATCACAGCCAGGGCCACATATTTCCCTGGGGGCAAGGTGTCTTGTAACTCGACACTGAGAATACGACGGGCACCTGGCAAAATGCGAAACACTTCAACCGGCACGGAAGCCACTGTTTGACCAGCCGTGTCACGAATTTCCACCACGCCTTCGGGCTGCAAGAACGTGGTGCCTGTGTTTTCAAACATGAATTCAATGTTAATCAACCCATCCGCTTCATCAGGCAAAAGCACGGCCACCTGACTGATGCGTCCATCAGCCAATACTGTTGTGGGGTCCAGTTGTCGCACACGAATACCAAAGCTGACACTGGCGTTAAAACCAAACCCGCCGGACTGCCCCTCAATGCCCAGTTCGTTGGTTGCCACGGGCGCATTTTCACGCACCAAAAACATCACCCAGTGAGCGCCTGTCACGTTGTCTGGGATAGCAATTTCAAACTGCACTTCCTGGGTTTCGCCTGCCTCAAGGCCAAAGGTGGCCGGTGAAAAACTGACAAATGGCTCCAGTGATTGTGGCAATGTGCCAGCAGGCAGGAATTGATTTTCACCCGTAGGCGTACGCATGTAGTCGTTGAGTGCAACTGTGATCTCCTGAGCATCGTCGCCTGTGTTTTTGACCAGGAACGAACCCACCTCGCGTTCACCAGGGGCCACGATTAAATCCAACCCCAATGGGCTTGCATTGATACTGGCAACCACAGGATTTTGCAACAGGGCAAACAGCCCCAACAAAAAGATGAAAACAACGCGCAGCTTCAACACCTAAACCACCCCTTCACTCGGACAAGCCTGCCCGATTGAATCATTTCAATAATTTAAAGCGACTCTGTAATGATAAAGAGCAACGTCACGGTCAATGTGTCATTTTGATTACGGTCACCGAGCTGATCGAGGTTTATTTGTACGTCGATTTGGGACGTTTCGTCCGTTACGTCAGCCAGCCCTGAGAAGGCGGCAGAAATGTCATGGCCAGAGCCAAAGCCCGTAAATGGATCAATACTCACGTTGGTGGTGCCCGCTTCGCCCGTTGCATTGGCTGTTAATGTAACAGCACCTGCCGGAATGCCTGTAGCACCTGTAATGGAAGTTAATTCGACTGACATGGTGTAAGCAGCCGTGGTAGTCACCGCAATATCGAACACTCGACTGTTGGAGGCAACGCCACTGCGAATCGCAGCTTCGTCAATTGTGATGCTGGTATTGACACGGGTGAGGTCAATCGTAACAGATTGTGCCCACGTAAAGGTGCTGCAAAGCAGCAAAATGGCAATTGTACAAAAACCACGTTTCAACAAAACATCCCACCCCGTTTATAAAACAAGGCGCGGTTCCACCCAGAACCGCGCCTTGCTAAAAGTTCTTAGGTTTCGGTCACCAAAAATTCCAAGGTATAGGTGATCGTTTCACTTTGATCACGATTGCCCATCTGGTCCAAGTCCAAGGTCAAATCGATGGTGGAGCTTTCGCCGGTGCCATCAGCATTGTTAACCTGGGCAAAGGCGCTGTTCAACGAGATGGTGGCAGGCAAAGCGCCACTAAAGGCCGTGTCAGCAACCGCAGAAGTACCACCTGCACCACTGGCAGAAGCGCCCAGCAGCAAGCTAGCAGTACCAGGTGCAGAGATACCGCCTTCAGCAGAATCGGTGGCAATGGCCGTCAAACGGGCATCCACGGTGAAATCGGTAATGGCATCTACAGCAATCACAAAAGCACCATCGTTGGCCAGGGTACCGGCACGGATGGCAAGTTCGTCAATTGCTGCAAAGTTAGTGGGCCCAGTGGTAATTTCCACTGAAACCGTTTCACTCACCAAAACCGTCACTTCACCATCTGGAGACCCCCCTGCGGTGTCGGTGTCCTGGGACAAAGCACCCACAGACAGGCCCAACATCAGCACGATGGCCAAAATCGAAAAACGTTTCATAAAACCTTTCACTAGAACCTCCTACGTTCAAGCGTTTTTGTTAAAACTAAAAATTCACTAGAAGAAAAAATGGATCGTGGATCGGTAGATGATGATCCCCATTTGTGTGTTCGACACTCACCTCCACTAAACCTTTCAAAATTCACGATAGCAAACTCCAAAGACAATTTGAGTAACTTGTATAACGCACAACGATTTAAACAACCTTCTTACACTTTTTTATACCTTATAGCCCTACTTTTTAGCCTTGTGGCAGAATTTCCTCCCAGCATTTACAATGAGCAACCGACAGAAACAATTGACACAATGCCATTATTCGCCGTTCAGGCAACGTTAGGATTTATAGGAAAGGAGCCCCAATGCAGGATTTATTTGGCGCTCGAGCACAGCTGGACACTCAAGCTGGCTCTGTAAATTATTTCCGTTTGGAAAAACTTCAGGAAGATGGACTGGGCAACATTGCCTCATTCCCATTTTCGCTCAAGGTCTTACTGGAATCACTTTTGCGGAATTGTGACAACTATCTCGTTCAGGAAAGCGATGTCAAAACGCTCGCTGGCTGGACCCCAGATACCCCCCAGGACGAAATCGCCTTTATGTGCGCCCGCGTGTTGCTTCAAGATTTCACCGGTGTGCCTGCGGTGGTTGATCTGGCTGCACTTCGTTCAGCCATGTCTCGTCTGGGAGGCGATCCCAAAAAGATTAACCCACTCATTCCCGTGGATTTGGTCATCGACCACTCTGTTCAGGTCGATCACTTTGGTTCTTTGTATTCGTTGTTCTACAACGCCGAACGTGAGTTTGAACGCAACCGCGAACGGTACGAATTTTTACGCTGGGGCAAGGAAGCGCTTGAAGACTTTCGCGCTGTGCCGCCTTCTACCGGCATCGTGCATCAGGTCAATTTGGAATACCTGGCCAACGTGGTTTTCACCAAAGAAATCGATGGCGAACTCGTCGCCTACCCAGACACGCTCGTCGGCACGGATTCTCACACCACGATGATCAACGGCCTCGGTGTGATTGGTTGGGGCGTGGGCGGCATTGAAGCCGAAGCCGCGATGCTGGGTCAACCCATCTACATGCTGACACCAAAGGTGGTCGGCTTCAAACTGGATGGTCAATTGCAAGAAGGCGTCACCGCCACCGATCTGGTGTTAACCGTCACTGAACAACTGCGTGCACACGGCGTGGTCGGCAAGTTTGTAGAATTCTACGGCGCTGGCCTGAGCAACCTGAGTTTGGCTGATCGAGCAACCCTGGCCAACATGGCACCTGAATACGGTGCCACCATCGGCTTCTTCCCTGTGGATGATGAAGTTTTGAATTACATGCGCGGCACAGGTCGAGATGAAGCATTGATTGATCTGGTCGAAAAATACAGCAAAGCACAAGGGTTGTTCCGCACGGATGAAACACCTGATCCATTGTTCAACGAATCCCTTGGTTTGGACATGGGCACTGTGGTCCCAAGTGTGGCTGGACCAAAACGTCCGCAGGATCGCATTTCATTGAAGTCTACAAAACAAGCATTCTGGAAAGACATGAAAGAAACGTTTAATCGTGACGTTAAATCCGATGAAAACGCTGATTTCAGCGATGGCGAAAAATTGCCCACTCGCCGCGATCTTTACAAAGACAGCAGCGTGGCGGTTGAGCACAACAATGTGCAGTTTCAGATCAAACACGGCACAGTTGCAATTGCGGCTATCACATCCTGTACCAACACCTCAAACCCATCGGTCATGATCGCCGCAGGGCTGATTGCAAAAAAAGCCGTTAGAGCAGGATTAAACAGCAAACCCTGGGTCAAAACCAGCATGGCGCCTGGTTCTAAAGTGGTCAAAAGCTATTTGGAAGCTTCGGGCCTGCTGCCTTATTTGGAAGCCCTGAGCTTCCACATCGTCGGCTTTGGCTGCACCACCTGTATCGGCAACAGTGGGCCAGTGCCTGAACGCATCGCGCAGCCTGTGCGCGACAATGATTTGGTGGTGTCCGCCGTACTCAGCGGCAACCGAAACTTTGAAGGCCGCATCAGCCCAACCGTGCGCGCCAACTACTTGGCCAGCCCACCTTTGGTGGTGGCTTATGCCCTCGCCGGTACGATGGACATTGACTTTGAACATGAACCCATTGGTGAAGATCCAAATGGTAAGCCTGTTTATTTGAGTGACATTTGGCCGACACAAGAAGAAATCCGCGAGGAAGTCACCAACTCACTGAATCCAGAAATGTTTAAAGAACAATATGGAAATGTGTTCGACGGCAATCAGCAATGGAACGAAATCGACATTCCAAAAGGTGATCTGTACGCTTGGGATGCACAATCCAGTTACATTCAGGAACCACCCTTTTTTATGGATATGGCGCCTGAACCCGCGCCATTGGCAAATATTTCAGGCGCGAGAGTGCTGGCGTTGTTGGGTGATTCAGTCACCACGGATCATATTTCACCAGCAGGGGCCATTGCCAAAGATGGACCTGCCGCAAAATACTTATTGGATCGTGGCATCAAGCCAGAAGAGTTCAATTCTTTTGGGTCACGGCGCGGCAATCACGAAGTGATGATGCGTGGCACCTTTGCCAACATTCGATTAAAGAATCTGCTGGCACCAGGCACCGAAGGTGGAGTCACCATCCACTTGCCAACGGGAGAGCAAATGTCCATTTACGATGCAGCCATGAAATACATTGATGAGGGTACCCCTCTCATCGTGCTGGGCGGCATCGACTACGGCATGGGCTCCTCCCGCGATTGGGCTGCCAAAGGGTCCATCCTTTTGGGCATCAAAGCCGTGATCACCAAGAGCTTTGAAAGAATTCACCGAAGTAACTTGATCGGCATGGGTGTACTGCCTCTTGTGTTTAAAGAGGGTGAAGACGCCGAAACACTTGGCTTGAACGGCCACGAAACCTTCAGCATCGAAGGCATCACCGAACTGAAGCCAAGGTCTGAATTAACCGTCAAGGCTGTGGGCGAAGATGGCAATGAGACCTCTTTTAACGTCATCGCCAGAGTGGATACCCCCGTAGAAGTCGACTACTACCACAACGGCGGTATTCTCCAAACGGTGTTACGAAAACTGATGCAGTCTTAAAATTTTAAAGATTTTTTTGATGATGGAAAAGGCCCTTTATAACTTTTTTATGAAGGGCCTTTTTCTTTTTTGGCTAAAGGCTTCAATCCCCCAACCCCCTTCGTCTGAAGGGGGCTACGATAAGCCTTTCATGGTGGTTCTGTTTCACTTAATTTCGTTCTTAGAATTTTTATTTCCAAGAAACATTCAAAAAGAAAACTGCTTAACATTTAGAATATGCACACACAGTCTAATCGTGCCCCCTTTTGAAAGGGGGTTGGGGGTTAGAAAGCCTTTTACCATATATTGATTCTTTTATTTCTTTTTGCCTTCACTCCAACGGTACAAACGCGATTTTCTGATCCATATAGTTGAACACCAGACGGAAACCAGCGAGCAGTTGAAGACCGATGTTGCCGGTGGTGGCGCGATCATTCAATGGGGGCACATCATCGAGGATGTGCATGGCTTGTAAGTTTTCGAAGCGTTGGCCGGCCAATTCGAACCAGGCAATTTCCTGAACGGTACCGTTCAGGTTTGGAGCGATGGGGGTGGGGGTAACTTCTTTGCCTTCAAGCAATCCCAGACTTTCGACCCAGGGGGTGTGGATGATCAACCCCATTTGGGAGCCAAGGTCCAGGCGGAACAAATGATCTTTGGCTTGAGGGAAAGAGGCCAACACCACGGGATGTTGTGTTTCCAAAATGAGGTCGGTCCATTGACCCTCACTGAGGTTGTAGGCTTTTGGATCAAAAATCCGCATGGTGTTGGTGCCTACCTCTACTTCAACCACTGTGCGCGCCAAGAAGTCGTAGCCAAAAATACCATTGATCTCAATGCCAAGTGCTGCGGCAAAGGGAGCCAGATCCATTTCCAGGAACAAAGGGTTTTCGATGGTTGCTGGTCCAAGCTGAAATGTATCCACTCGATAGACAGGTGAATCCTGAATGCCCAAAATGCTTACTAAAGGCAGCTTACCCACTGGATTCAATCCCAACTTGGCTGCGGCTTCTTTAGAAACAGCGGACACAGCAGCCCCTGAATCGAAAATGAACACGCCAAGATCCTCACCGTTAATAATTGGGCGAACCAGCAAGTGACCTGAAATAGCGCGTTCCAAGGTCAGTTCCGTTGACGCATTCGCATCAAAGCGGACATCATCGGGAATAGCCGTTGGCATCGTATAATCGGCAATCCCATCAAATGCCACAGAGGTGACTTCAAAACGCAGACGTTCGATGCCACTGATGGTGACGCTGGTGAAGGTTGGCACGGTGAGTCCTGCAAAGGTTTCATAACGATCAAAAATGACCACTTCCTGACCTCGGCCACTCATTTGAACAAGCTGTGTGGGTTGGCCTGTGTTGGGATTGACCGTCAAATCTGCATGAAAATTACCATTGGTTTCAAACACATCAAACACCAATTCATCAGGCTTTTCTTCTTTCAGTTCGATGCTAAACGGACTGGCCTCCCTCAACCATTGTCCGGTTTGAATGCCAACGACCAATCGCTCCCAGGCCAGTTCATCGAGTTCAATCTTGTGAGGCATGCCGCCCCATTCCACTCGCCACCCCATCCGACCATCAAAGCCCGTATCGTAATTGATCTCAGATTCCATGGTGGTCGCAAACCGCCCATCTCCGTTGAACAATGTTCGAAAGGTGCCTTCTGTGCCAGCATTGATAGAAACACCTTTCATCTCAATGTGCATATTGGCGTCTTTGAGCGCTTTGGTGTCTGTGGATTTTCTGAGCTGTGAAATCACGGCATGTTCCTCCGGATTGCTAGAACTGTTTAAACCAAACTGTGTCACCAACCAAATTGCGCCAGCTGCAACAGCAGCAATGGCAACCACTATTAAGATGCGATCTGTAGACATCTTCATCTCCTCGCATTATTATTGTTTTCCTATTATTAGTTTTTTTACTAATAATAGATTTGTTTTGAATATTAAGGTTCTGTTATCATGTTGTCAAGCCACAGATCTGGGAACAGAATGGAAATCAAGATGGCAAAAGTAAAAAACGCACAGACATTAACAGAAGAAACACCCAGCGGGCCGCCTCGATTGGACAGTTATATTATTCGCAAATTAGAACAGGCCAAGTTGCTGGCCGATCCGTTGCGGTTGCGTGTGCTTCATGCCTTTGCCAAAGCGCCACGCACGACCAAACAAGTGGCAGACTTGCTTGACGAAAAACCATCCCGACTGTATCCCCATGTGGAAACGTTGTTAAAGGTAGGTTTGCTGGAGCAAAAGGCAGTGCGGCAAAAACGCGGCGCCATTGAAAAATATCTGCAAGCCATTGCGGCTCGCTTTGAAATAGACACAACATTGTTTTTAGAAGATGAGAGCGAAGCAGACTATACCGAACAATCACAAATAGCAATGGACATTTTGGACACAACCCGAACAGAATTGCGACAAAGTGCCGCACACTTCAGCGATAAAGCATTAGAGCACGAACTCAACCCCACCATCATCCGTTTTGAGATGAAGGGCACGCCGGATGAAATCAAAGCACATCGCCAAAAACTGCTTGAAGTCCTTCAAGATTGCAAAGAAAGTTCAAGCAAAAACAAATCAGATGTCATGACTTTTTCAGGCTCTATCATTTTTTATCCACGACCACCTGATGATAAAACAGCTTAATCACTGGATGAAGCATTCTCCTCCAAAGGCGGCTCCCACTTAATGCGTTCAAAAACCACGCGGCACACCTCACAATAATATTGTGAGGTGGATAATTGTGAACCAAACAACGCATGCAAACGAGTTTCCTGACCTTTGCAAAATGGGCATTCGGCAGAATCATTTCCCTTTTTATTCAGCAACTCACTGAGTTTCAGTTTTGGTTGCATCAGGTTCCCACAGGATACGAATGTGTTGAAAAACATTCTATCTGAGCAAATGTTTCTGCATCCGGGCCAGTTTTAGAGGCGCGGCGAAAAGATTCATCCCAGCCATCCCAGTTCAAAGAAGATCCCAAAATCCACTCACCTGTAATCGTGTCGTTGGAAACAGGCAGGTCAAGATGGCCTTGTTCCACCAACGGACCAACTTGCTCCATCCAGCGGGTGCGCAACCCATCACTGTCAATGTCTTGAATACCTGCACCCAAAAGAGCTTTTTCAGAATCACTTTGCGGTTTGCCCAGCCAACACAGTATAGGATCCCATATCTTGCGAATTGCCTGCTGTAATGCACTCCTGGATTGCTCGCTGGTATTGGTCATCAATGACATCCACCCTTGAGCGTGTTGAAGGTGAAACACTTCTTCTTGAATCAACTTAGGCACAAAACGGCGCAATGGCATCAGGCTCGAATTTCTAAACGCCTCCAATTGCACCAGCAAAGCAGCATCGACCAAAGCGTTGGCAGCCACGAAATCGGTCCAGCTTTCAAAGGGCTGATCCAACACTTCAATATTGCGATACTCACTGGGCACTTCCTGGCGTTGAGGTAATCCTGCCTGTACAAAGTCATCCACCAAACTGTAAAACAATCGCGAATGGCCAAATTCATCTTGCGCCATGGCGCTTGCAGCAATGCTGGATTCCAACACAGGCGCACCCAACCATTCTCCATATCGCAGTCCCAGCAAATGCTTACTGTCGGCCACCGCCAATATCAAATCATAAACAGCTTGCTGACAGGATTCCGGTAGATCATGAACGGTTTCAAAGTTTGTGCTCATTTGCCTTCCTCACGAATTTCAATGGCTGGAATAAAGTTTTTTCGTGCCGCCACCTGCATTTCGACCCAGGCTTCCTCGTTATAGATTGTGCGCGCAAAAGCTGCGGCTAGATCCCCGTTGGGGGCCACCACTGTGCCCACATGCTGCAACGGATCCTTGCGCCATTGTCGTGCAAACACTTCGTATGTTTCTTGTAATTTCATACGCTTAACCCCCATGTGCTCAAAATAAAACGGCCTTCTTCACTGATGCGCTCTTTCGTCCAGGGCGGGTCCCAGACCAGTTCAATCTCAATGTCCTCACACCCTTCTTTTTTGAGCCGTTCACGAATGTCGTAAAAAATAAAGTCAATCGCAGGACAAGCCGTGGCCGTCAAACCCAACTGAATTTTGGTGTTGGCTCCCTCCACTGAAACATCAAACACCATCCCCATATCCACCAGGCTGATTGGCATTTCAGGGTCTTCCACCTCTTTGAGTGCTTCCCATATCTGTGATTCGTTGAGTGTGGTTGGCAACATCAGTTGCCTCCATTCAGCATGGCCATAAAATCCTTATAATGTTTTTGAATCGATTTGACATAGATTTCGTTGTAAGGACCACGCTTTTTCCAGCGCTCAAAGACTTGATCCCAAGAGACAGGCGAATCGAACTTCCAACGTTTCTGTGAGGGATCGTAATCCACAGGAAATTCATAGTCGAGCACATATTCCTGTTGCGCTTCATCAAAATGGGCAGGCACATGGATGCCACAGGATTCACTCAAGGGCACCACAGCACTGAGCCAAATCTGACGCAACTCATCGTTGGTTTTCCCTTTAAGTTTGTACTCAAGTTGTGCAGTGTGTCGTTTGAGGTGATCGGGCATCCCAAACCACTCTACGCCCATGGGGAACATCCAGTCCGCCGCACGTTGTATTTCCTCTTTGGCCTGTCCCCCTGCTTCGCAAAGGCGCTTCATCCACACCTCGCCATGACGCAAGTGAAAAAGTTCTTCTTTGTCGATTTTGACCAAAGAACGCTTCCATGGACCATAGCTGGTATTTTCAAAAGGATCGCCCAACAAGGTGATGCCTGCACGGTCGAAATAAGCGTTTGCCACAACCAATTCCACCCAGGTTTCCAAAGGCTGGTCAAACCCATAAGGGTTTTTGAATTCATGAGGCTTTCGGCCATAGATAAGATATTCCTTATCCATGCCCAAATCTTCCAGCAGTTGATAGGTGATATGGGCATGACCAAGTTCATCTTGAATCACCGCATAGGCAGACAGTCTGGTGTTCATCGAAGGAGCAGATCGTGCGGCCATGTAATAGGAGGGCGCGCTCATCAATTCGGTGTCTGCCTGCACCAATAAGATTTGAATTAATGCTTTTTTGTAGCCTTCGGTCATTTCCTCCGTTGTTTCAATCAGATGCCCTTTTTCTATTTTTTGCTTCAACGCTTCATCGCTTAGAGTCGCCATTTTTAATTTTGCCTCCTCCTAGAGTGCTTCTTTTGGAAACCGAATGTATCTCGAAAAATCGCTATGCTATATTAAGACGTTAATATCGTTTTATACTAAATAAAGAAAAAATAAATATCAACAATTGGCCCCAGGCCCGATTCGAAATTCATTAAAAACCAATAAAACCAGAAAAGCATTCTCATTATTAGAGTGCAAAAAAGAAATAGCCCGACGCTTGGAGAAGCGTCGGGCTCATTTTTCACGAGGGGTTAAGGAGGAGGTTAGATTGTGGTGCTATTGGAGTTTCCTTAAAAGGCAACCTCGTTTAATTTATTGTGCAAAGAGCAACCAACACGTAGGACTCAGGTACGAGTTGGTTGCCCTTTTAGCAACGTGCTAAATCATCGTGACTAAAATCACCCCAAGTTCGGCCAGCATAAGGGCCATAGTAATCATCATCCATCGGGGGACAGACAAGCTTTCGGGAGGATGCGCCCTTTTCGAGCGACGCATCCAACTTGATCGATGGCGGCTTACATCACTGCGATAGCACTTGGCCAGCGCATGGTCTCTTCTCTCTAAAAGTCGATGATGTATTGTCGTCATGATAGCCTGAGTGTAAAGGGTCAGGCCTTAAGGCAGGATTAATCAGGGATTAAAAACTTTTCATTAACATTTGATTAAGAACAGGTGGAAATCTGGTTACCCTACAATGGTGCCTGATCCTGAAAGCGCTTGTTGAACGGGAGATTCTCCACGCGCATCGCCCAACACCACGCGCTGAACACCACCATCGAGCGCTTCTTTCGCACCCAATAATTTCTTTTTCATGCGACCTTTTGCCACATCTTCGATGAATTGATCCACTTCATCGCGGGCAATGTTTTTGATCAGGCTGGATTCGTCATTGATGTCATTCAGTAGTCCAGGCACGTTGGACAACAGCAGCATGGCTTCTGCTTTGAGCGCAATGGCCACCGCACCGGCAAAGCGATCCCCATCCACGTTGATGGCAACACCATCAAAACTGATGGCAGGGGGGGTGAGTACAGGCACATATCCATTGTTGAGCAGCAGATTGAGCAGGTCGACATTGATTTCTTCGATGTAGCCGCTGAGGTCACCACGGATGATGCGCTTTTTGCCATCTTCGACCACTTTGAGCGCACCCTTCTGTCGGCCTTGAACCAATCGACCATCAATCCCGGTCAGCCCCACCGCGTTGACGCCAAGTTTCTGAAGCATTTCAACCAGCATCTTGTTCATGTGGCCCGCATAGACCATGTTAAACATCTCCATCGTCTTGCGATCTGTCAGGCGGCTTTCGTGCCCAGACACAGAGGTCACAAACTTCGGCGGGTTCCCCAACTTCTCCGATACCTCATTGAGCAATCCTGAGCCACCATGTACCAACACAAACGGCTTCCCATACTGCGCCAAATCACGGCACAGCGCCTCATAATCAATACCTAAACTGCCGCCAACCTTTACCACAATCATAGCGCGGATTTTATCGGATAGATTGCAAAAATGAAAGTAGAGGTCAATTTATCGTTGTTATTAATCTGTGAATGTTCTTTTGTAAAAATTGTGGATTGGGGTTACTTGATATATTCCTATATAGGAATACAATGTAATTATGGCACGTGCACCAACGACTTACGACTCGTTCAATGCAATCGCTGAACCGAAGAGGCGCCAGATGCTCGAAGTACTCATTAACGGCGAACTTCCTGTCAACGATCTGGTCGGCAGATTGGGCTGGACGCAACCCATGGTCTCAAAACATTTGAGCGTATTGAAAGAAGTGGGATTGGTCAGCATGCGTAAGAACGGACGACAGCGACTTTATAAAGTGGAAGGCGATCAACTCAAGCCACTCTACGATTGGCTCACAAAATTCGAGAAGTTATGGGGCAAACGCTTTGACCGCCTTGATAATTATCTGCAAGAACTACAACAAAAAGGGGATAACAATGATGAGTGAAAAAACTCAACACTCAATGACCGACGCTGATGCCATAAACATCACACGCATCTTCGACGCACCACGTGAACTTGTTTGGAAGGCATGGACTGATCCCGAAATGATCAAGCATTGGTGGGGACCAAATGGCTTTTCAGTGCCCAGTATTCAAGTCGATCTTCGAGTCGGTGGGAAATATCTCTTCTGTATGCATGGCCCCGAAGGGTCACCGATGGATATGGACATGTATAACTGCGGTATCTTCAAAGAAATCATCCCTTTGGAAAAAATCGTCTGCACGCAATGTATGTCCGATCAGGATGGGAACATCATCTCCCCTTCAGACATGGGCATGGAAGGGATGCCTGATGAAACGCTGATCACGGTTACTTTCGAAGAAATGTCTGACGGCAAGACCAAGATGACATTCCGCCATGAAGGCATGCCTAAGCAAGCCGGAGAAATGGCTGCTGGAGGCTGGGGTCAATCATTCGATAAGATGGCTCAGATTGTCGAAACCAAATAGTTTCTTCTGTAAATCAATAAACTATAGATCCAAATTTCTCAAAATAAAAAAGCCCTCCTTCAAATCAGAAGGAGGGCTTTCCAAGTTGCTTTAAAAACTATTTAATCACACTGCGAAAAACCACAGTCCTGACATAAAGCACACCCATTCGTGTACATTAAGACTCCACCGCATTCGGCGCAGAGTTCGCTGCCGTTGCGTTTGGCGTGGCCATTGTCTTGCCGTACTTCGGCGGTGACAGGTTCGACGGGGCCACTGATGAGAGGCAATTGTTCGCCATCTTTCAGGTGTTCGGCCACAGCTTTGGCAATCGCGTCAGGCACGGAGAAGACCACGGTACCATCTTCCTGCATCACCGGCCGTGAACCCCGGATGTGGCTCAACTGCTCGATGATGGCACTGGACTTGATGCCACTTCGCAACGTCAGCGAGAGCAGGCGTCCGATGGCTTCACTGAATGCAGCCGTGGAAGAACCGGACTTGCCCAACCCCTGAATGAAGATTTCAGCAGGGCCGTTTTCATCTTCGTTGATGGTGATGTAAACACTGCCCAACTCAGTCTTCATGCGATAGGTTTTGCCCGCCGCAACGCGAGGTCGTGGACGCGGAGAGCGCACTTGACGTCCCGTTTTTTCCACCACTGCAGGTTGTTCAGTTTGCGCAGTCACTTCGACTGGTTTTTCAGAAGCTTTGGCTTCTTCCTTCTTCTGACGCTCGGCTTCCTCGGTGGTAATCAAAATACCTTCGCGGGAGCCTTCGCGGTACACCGTCACGCCTTTGAGGCCCTGTTTCCAGGAGGACATGTAAATGTCCTTCACTTCTTCAAGCGTGGTTTCGCGAGCCAGATTGATGGTGGATGAAATAGCGTGGTCCACATGGCGCTGAATGGCCGCCTGCATCTTGACACGCATCTCAGGTTTGATCTGATGCGAAGTCACAAAGATGTCGGGCAACTGTGATTCGCCTTCGACATTTTCACCCTGGTCGGCTTTAAACTCCATATAATCCTTCACCAATGGGTGAAAAACTTTGAATTCGTCTTTGGACAACGACTGGGATCGACGCACGTAGCTCAAGCTGAAAATTGGCTCAATGCCACTGGACGTGCCAGCCAGCACCGAGCCGGAGCCCACTGGAGGCACGGTGATGAGTGCGGCATTGCGCAACCCGCGCTGTTTGATCAGTTCCTGAACTTGCGGTGAGAGTCGTTGAATAAACGGGCTTTGAAAATGCTTTTGCTCGTCGTATGCGGGGAACGCGCCTTTTTCCACGGCCAACTCACTGCTGGCTTCATGAATGCGATTCTTGATGCGCTCAAAGGTTTGATCCACAAAATGAACGGCATCCTCAGTATCGTATTTGTACCCCAACTTAATGAGCATGTCTCCCAGGCCAGTGAAGCCCACGCCAATGCGGCGCGATTTTTGGGAGGCCTCCCTCTGCTCGTTTAAAGGGTGTTTGTCTGCGTTGTAGTCCAACACATTGTCAAGGAAGCGCACGCCATAGCCAAGCGCTTTTTCAAGCTTTGGCCAATCGACAGATGCTTGTGATGTAAATGATTCATTGACAAATTGGGACAAGTTCACGTTGCCCAAACAGCAGCAGCCGTAAGGTTCCAACGGAATTTCACTGCATGGGTTTGTGGTCACCACATTCATGCCATTGTATTCCGTGGTGGATTCTTTCTTCACATTGTCCCAGAAAATCAATCCAGGCTCCGCGCTGGAGTGGGCGTTGGTCACCAATTTGTCCCACAACTCGCGGGCTTTGATTTTCTTTTGTAGTTCGCCAGCTTTGGAACTTTGATAGCTGAGCGTAAATTCTTCGTCAGCTTCTACGGCCTGCATAAATTCGTCAGTGATGCGAACGCTGATGTTGGCAAACTGCACCTTGCGGCGTTCGGCATCGTTTTTAATGTCTACAAAAGCTTCGACGTCAGGGTGATCGACAGAAATCGTGATCATAAGTGCGCCGCGTCGGCCCGCCTGGCCGATGGTGCCAGTGGTTGTCGAAAATAATTCCATGAAGCTGACCGCCCCACTGGAGTACATGGCCGAGTTGTTGACCTTGGCCCCGGCCGGTCTCAGCACGGAAATATCCGTGCCAACCCCCCCACCGTAGCTGTAGGTGCGAGCCGCGTACTTACACCAGTCGAAGATGGATTCCAGAGAATCTTCTTGAATTGGCAGCACATAACAATTGAGCAGCGTGGCGTTTCGGGGCTGACCTGCCCCAAACATAATGCGTCCCCCAGGGACAAAGCGAAAATCTTCTAATAACCAATAAAAATTGCGTTCCCATTCTACTTGCTTGTCCAAGGTTTCAACACTGGCAATGGCTTTGGACACACGCTGCCACATATCAGGTGGGATGTTTTCAACCAGCTTACCTTCTTTTTCACGCAAGGCATACTTATCGATAAAGCAGCGCGAGCGTAGATCGTCCCCCTGAAAGAATTCCTCTGTGGTGGTTTTGGAAGCAACCTCAAGTGGCGAGGTTAACTGCTTGGCCATCTCATTCCCCCTCTCGATCTTTTAACTTTGAATCATCTGCCGACACATAGGTTCTCTAATTATACATTATATACAAAACGTTAAAATAAAAATGTCGCCTAGATCACCTACCCTCTCACCGTTAATAAAAAATTTCTAAGAACTTATCCAAAATTCCCCTGCCTCCAGAATGACCACCTGAGAAGAGGTTTCGGCTTCCACACGCGTCTTGAAAGCCTGTACATCTTGTTCAATGGGCGGCCAGGTGTTGTAGTGCATAGGAATAATCACCTTGGCCTGCACCAATTTTACGGCTTCAACTGCCTGTTCTGGGTCCATCGTGAACACGCTGCCAATCGGCAGAAGGGCCACATCGGGCTGATCCATTTTTCCAATCAGGCTCATGTCGCTAAATAATTCCGTATCCCCCGCATGGTAAATGGTGAGTCCATCATCAGTGGTCAGCACAATACCACAGGCCGGACCGAGATAGACCCCATCGTGGCTGGAGCTATGAAATGCCTTGGTCAGTCGAACTTTTCCAAATGAAAAGTCCATGGGACCACCAGGGTTCATGGTCATGGCATCAGGCGCACCTTGACTCAATATATAGTTTGCCAACTCATATGAAGCCACCACCTTTGCATTGCTTTGTTTGGCAATAGCAACTGCATCTTCGATGTGATCAAAATGGCCATGGCTAAGCACGATGCCATGAGGTTGAAATTGATCTGGCGAAATATTTGCAGCTTGCGCTGCTGGATTGCTGGTAATAAATGGATCAATCAACACATTGTGTTGATTGCCTTCAACATAGAATGCCGAATGCCCCAAAAAGGTGAGTTTTGCCACAGCCCCTGTTCCTCCATGTTCAAAAAAATCCAGCACCAACACAAACGATTCCTAAACTAAGGAAGCCCAATGTTTCATGTGAAGGTGTTTTTAGAGATAAACTCCGATGCTTGGTCGGGGTGACTGGATTTGAACCAGCGACCTCACGCACCCCATACGTGCGCGCTACCAATCTGCGCCACACCCCGAGTGAAAAGTGCCTAATCATCAGCATTTTATGCTTTCGCACTCGGACAATCAAGCTCGATAACTATAGCACTTATATAGAATTTTTGCAAGAACGGCGCGCCGCACCAAACGGCTGGACACGGCCTATCCCACCTCACAAAAAACTTGATAGAATCTTTCATATCGTGCTATCATCGCAATCAGAAAAATTTGAGGAGGACGGATGACCGCCCCTAAAATCGCTGCCCTTGTGTTATTTTGCTTTTTTTCTCATACAACCGCTTTCGCTGAGCCCTTTTTAAAAGTCGAACCTGGCGCTCCGGCGCTTGGCGTTGGTGGTGCTTTCACCGCCATGGTCGATGAAGCCACGGCCAGCTACTGGAACCCCGCCCGCCTGGCCCTGTTGCGCCGCCAATGGTCATCGGCTATGGGTTTTCAGCTTGGGTCCGGTGGTGGCAGCGGCAGTTTGCTCTACGCCAGCGGCGCTTATCGACTCAATAATTGGGGCTTTGGTGCCTGGTGGGTGCATCATGGTTTGTCTGATGTAATGGAGGATCGTGGCATCTTAGGAGGAGCTGTTTCGTTGACCACCGGCGTGATGCAAATGGGCGCTGGAATAAAACTGATGAGCCAGTCCACCGACACATTTTCTGCCAGCGGCATCGGACTTGATCTATCTGCCATGGGCGATTTTCTGGACATGATCTCCGTTGGGCTGATGATGCAGGATGTGTTGCAGAGCAAACTCAAAGTGGGTGAAAAAATTCAAACCTCAATCAATCCCACCTACCGCGTGAGTGGCTCATTTCGCCTGGGTTCATTCACCTTTTCTTCGGAAGCTGTCATGCATAATGAAGAATTACAATCCCTTCGCTTTGGCATCGAAGTGCGACTGGCTGGCATCATCGCCTTTCGTGCGGGTCGCAACAACGACCTATGGAGCTGGGGCCTTGGCATCGGTTCATTGGAACAATTTCGATTTGATGTAGCCAACCGTCAAGACCCAGACAACGGCGATGTGTGGATGATGTCAGGCCATGTGTCGTTTTAACACCGTTGTCAGCAAAACCATCATGCACAATAGACTTGCCTTTAGCACATAGGATCTGGCCATTGGGTTTTTCCAGCACTTTAAAAAAACATGGCTGAACATAAAAATGGAGGAATAATGAAACACGCACTGCTAGCTCTATTGTTGGTTATGGTTTTATGGGGTTTTCCATTACAAGCCGGAGTGCAATCTGAGCAAATCAAATTTACTAATCTCTCAGAAAACCCAACCACACAAGAAGGTGGGGCAACCAGTGCGGCGTGGATTGACTATGACGGGGACGGCGACCTGGACCTTTACACAGCAGGGTCTTTTTTGACCTTAAGAAAATCTTTATTTAGAAATGACAATGGAACACTTACCTCTGTTACAGACAACGCTCTGGTCACGGACAGCTTCTCACCAACAGGGATGAGTTGGGCAGATTATGACAACGATGGCGATCTGGATGTGTTTTTGGCAGGCACGCCTTCTGTGCTTTACTCAAACGACGGTGCTGGAAACTTTGTCCGTATGAACAACGGTGATTTATCTCTCAACAACAGCGGTTGGTCGCCATCCTGGGCAGACGTTGATCTTGATGGCGATGTCGATCTTTTTATCACCAATCCCAGCGGGCGTAATCACTTTTTACTCAACAGCGGTGCACCTAATTATGAACTCAATAAGCTAACCGATATTGAGCCAGTGCTTGGCCGCGCACCTTTTACGATTGGAACCTGGACTGATTATGATTTAGATGGTGACCCAGATCTTTTTATTGGCAGCGGGCCAGCAAATGGAGGCAGCGCGAGGGATTATTTTTATCGAAATCTGTTTGTTGAAGATGGCCTAGTTGCATTTGAACGAATCGAAGATGAGGCATTTTCACTTGACGCTCGCGATGGTCAGACACCCAATTGGATTGATTATGACAACGACCGTGATCTTGATTTATTTGTAACAAATTGGGGTGGGGCGTCCGGCGGCTTTGCCAATGATCTCTATCGAAATGACGAAGGTGTTTTTACAAAAGTCAAAATGGGCGTGCTTGTGACAGATCACGAAGTCTCGCTGTCGAATGTCTGGGGAGATTTTGACAACGACACAGATCTTGATCTTTTTGTCACCAATGCGGCCAGAGGCACGCCGAGTTCAACTAATTCCTTCTACATTAATAATGGAGACAGTACATTTTCACGCCTGAACATTTCCCCGTTTGTTGAGGATCAAATGGCCAACTGGGGTGCCAGTGCAGCTGATTATGACAATGATGGAGACCTTGATTTGTTTGTGGCTGCACTTCGAGGAAATGAAAGAAACAGCCTCTATCGTAACGATCTTCCAGGCACGAACAACTGGATCAAACTACAACTCGAAGGAACATCCTCAAATAAATCGGGCATTGGAGCAATCGTAAAACTGCTCATCACCATTGATGGTCAAGAGGTTTGGCAGATGAGACAAGTTTCGAGTCAAAATGGCTTTTTGAGTCATAACAGCTTTGAGATGCACTTTGGACTCGCTCAGGCTGAGACTGTAGAAATGATTGTGATCGAATGGCCATCAGGTGTGATTAATGTTTTAGAACAAGCACCCGTCAATCAAACCTTGGTCGTGATAGAAAACTCCTAAAAACCCACGAAAAGAAAAATGATCCGAAGCTCTGAATCAGCTTACGCAGTCCTAATCGTAGCCCCCTTATATAAGGGGGTTGGGGATTAGGGTTTGATAGTTTTTGCTAAGGTGTTTATCATAAGGAGGTCCGCCGTTGCTGCCCGACGGATTACCCCCTAAAACCATTCTTTCAGCCTTGGGGAAGGACCACGAAAGGAGACTTTTGTGGAAGTAGTCAGCCTTGACCACCCGCTGATCACCGATCTGGTCAGCCAACTCCGAGACAAAACCACCAAACCGCATCGATTCCGTGAAGCCGTCCGCAAACTTTCAACCCTTCTGTTCTACGAAGCCGCCCGCGATCTCAAAACCGAAACAGTCGAAATTGAAACCCCACTGATGAAAACCGATGGCGTTCGCGTATCTGAAAAAGTGGGTTTGGTTCCCATTTTACGTGCCGGATTAGGCATGGCGGATGGCATTTTACAGTTGTTGCCAGAAGCACAAGTATGGCATTTGGGTTTGTATCGTGATGAGAAAACGCTGGAAGCCATTTCTTATTACAACAAGCTTTCAGGCGCTCATCCAGTCGAAGTGGCTTTCGTGTTGGATCCAATGATTGCCACCGGAGGCACCGCCATACGCACCGTTCAAACACTCGAGGAATGGGGCGTCAAACGAATCAAGTTGATTGGGCTGTTGGCTTCAAAGGTTGGACTGAAAGAACTTCAGGAAAAACACCCAAACACGCAAATATATGTGTGTGCCGTTGATCCCGAACTCAATGAAGATGGTTACATCGTGCCAGGATTGGGCGATGCGGGCGACCGTCAGTTTGGCACTTATTGGGGTAAGGAAGCTGTTTAATTTTTGCTGATTGAAGCAAGCTCATCGAAATAAGCTGGAAATGTCTTTGAAGTGCAGCCTGGATCATTAATGGTTACAGGCACCGGCCCACAAGCGGCCAATGCAAATGCCATCGCCATGCGGTGGTCGTCGTAGGTATCAATATCTGTTTCTCGCCATGTGGCTGGTGGATTGATGATTAAAAAATCTTCGCCCTCTTCCACTTCCGCTCCTAATTTTCTTAATTCAGTCACCATCGCCACCATGCGCTCTGTTTCTTTCACTCGCCAGTTGTAAATATTGCGAATGGCAGTTGGACCTTCAGCAAACAACCCAACAACGGCCAGTGTCATGGCAGCATCAGGCATGTCATTCATATCAATATCAATGCCATTTAAAGATCGACCGGTAACGGTGATGGCATGCGGCTGCCATTGGACTTCAGCGCCCATTTGTTCAAGCACCGCCGCAAATTGAGCATCCCCCTGAAGACTGTCGCTGCCACAGCCGTGGACGGTAACAGTCCCGCCGGTGATCGCGGCACCAGCTAAAAAGTAAGTGGCGGATGAGGCATCGCCCTCAACAAACACATCACCTGGAGATTGATAGATTTGATTGCCTCGGATAAAAAATTCTTGGAAATTTTTGTGTTCGACGTCCACACCAAAACGAGCCATGTGTTTGATGGTCATGTCCACATACGGCACGGACACCAATTTATCGCGAATCACTAGACAGACATCGGAACTTGAGTAAGGGGCGGCCATCAAAATGGCTGAAAGAAATTGACTGCTGATTGCACCACTGACTTCTGTTGTGCCGCCACTCAGCCCCTTGGCGTGGATTTCCAACGGCGGATAGTTCTTATTTTCTGGATAACGAATATCTGCGCCCAATGGCAATAAAGCATCGACCAAATCACTGATGGGGCGTTCCCTCATTCTTGGAATGCCATCTAATGTGAATACCCCTTCACCCAGCGTCAGCGCAGCCGTGAGGGAGCGCATCGTCGTGCCGGAGTTACCCACAAAGATGTTGCCACTTGTAGCAGGAAATTTTCCACGACAACCATGGATCATGACGAAATCTCCCGTTTGCTCAACTTGGACACCCAGATCCTTTAGCGCTTGCAACATATGGTTGACATCATCGCTGACCAACAGATTTTCAATCTTGGTTGTGCCAGCAGCAAACATGCTCAACACCAGTGTTCGATTAGAAAGGCTTTTTGATCCGGGCAAGCGGATCTCGCCATCGATCTTCTGAATGGGCTGAAGGGTGAGTTGTTCCATAGTTTATTTAGGATAAAAGGGTGAAATTGAAATAGCGAATTATCTACAAAATCAGCGACCGGCCAGGGCTGCCCATAAATCAGAATAATCGCCTCTGGGATTCCACCACAGGTAGTCGCGAACGCCTAGCTCTTGAAGTGCTCGAATTTGTTCGCGGATGTATTTCGTGTAGCTCATGCTGGCAGGAATCCGCATGTCGAAAGCTTGCAGATACGGGCGAAGTGGAAGACCCCGTTCGATGCCCACACTCATGCCACGATGGACCACCTCATGAGGACGATCCTGAAAATAGAGTTCATAGTGGGAGGGGTAAATCATGGGCGAAAGATAATCGACACTGGGAGCCATCAATTCTAAGAGTTGACCAACAGGGTCGATGCCTTTGGGATTCCAGTCCCACAAAGTGCGACCAAACACATCGGCACTGAGATGAATTTTGTTGCCCAAACGCTGACGGGCCTGTTGCAGGAAATTGGCCACAGCCTGACTACGGTCCTGAAAATTTTCGCCAATACTGCCTTCGTCGGGAAAACGAATGTAATCAAACTGAATCTCATCCACACCGGCGGCGGCCACTTCTTCGGCCACGGCCAGATTGTAAGCAATTGCTGTAGCGTTGGTTGGCAATACCCATTCATCATTACTGCCCAGATAATTGGCCAGTTTCGGATCAGAGAATACCACCAGGCGAGCGATAAAATAAATGCCTTTGCCATGAAGTGTTTCGACCATCTGCTTCAGATTATAGCGATTTAATACTGCACCAATCTCTTGAGCCATAGGTATGTCTGATTCATATGCCAATGTTCCGCTGTTGTCTTTGACGTCAATCACCAGCGCGTTGTAACCAAATTCCAGGCTGCTGTTGATCGTGCGAATCAGCACATTGTCATTCCCTGCAGCATGAGCCGTGAGGTAAACCCCGCGTCGCTGGTGCGGTGAATTGAGAGGGGTCGCTGTGTTTGTCACGGAACTGGAAATAGGTTCGATGCCAGGGTCGGCCAATGGCACATTGGATTCCACATTGAGGGTTGGATCAGCACCCTCTGCAATATCCACAGTTGGTGGTTGTTGCACCCAAATCCAGGCGGCGGTAAACGTGACCGCGCCCACCACGATCAGAAACAAAGGGATTTTTAATAAGGAAAGCCATTTCATACTGCGCAAAGTTTAGCCAGATCAGCAAAGCCAAACGGTGATGAACGTCTGTTGTGGTCGAGAACTGCGCCGTTTTCCAAAGCCCTGACGATTGGCTGATTTTTCAAGCTCTATTTGATATAATGCCCCATCCTTATTTAGGACCTAAAACAATGGGTATTTGGAGTAAAGTATTGATCCTGGCCGCCTGGGCGCTGGCTGCGTTTGTGGGGCAGGACAAATGGCCGATTTGGATTCATATCGTTACCGGTGTGGTTGCGATGTTGTCGCTGGGTTATTTAATCTATCGAGAGCAAAAAGGCTTCGCCATCGAGTTCGTACGCGGCAACTTACTATATATCCTGCCATTTCAGATGATCTGGGTGCTGGCACTGTCCATCACCGACACCACACGGTTTGAATTGTGGTGGGTGTGGACCATCATCATGCTGGGCAGCGTGGTGTTTGATGCTGTTGCTCACAGTGGTCAATCATTCGACAGGCGAAAACAGATGTTAATGGTACTGTATTCTGTCATTTGGACGGCTATTTTTATTATCATTCACCAACTGGTGTTGTTGGGTGGGAGGCTGGATGCCTCGGGCATGGTGGTGTTTACCGTGCTGCTCAGTCTGTCTGGGCTTGCTTATGTGGGACTGGCACTGTACCGTTTTATCAAACTAGAGCCATTAAATAAATAATTTAGGAGCTTCAATGGATGCACTTTTACAATTGGCCTTTCCAATTTTGATGATTGGCATTATCTATTTTCTCATGATTCGCCCGCAACGCAAGCGGCAGCGGGAGCATCAGGAACTAATTTACTCCGTCAAGCGCGGAGATAAAATCGTCACCGCCGGCGGTATTCATGGCCTGGTGAAAAAGGTGGACAAAGAGACCGTTTTGATTGAAGTGGAAGACGGCACCACCCTTAAAATGCAAAAAAACTCGATCGCAGAAAAAGCAACGAGCGAAAGGACTGAAGAATGGGCAGACAAGGAAGAAAAAGTTCAGGAATAAACAATTGGTTCAGTTTCCTGATCATCGTTGCGGTGATTGGAATCGGTGGTTTTTTCCTCTACCCACCTGAAGAAAAAGTAAAACTAGGTCTGGATTTGCAAGGCGGCGTCGAAGTATTATTACAAGCCGACATCCCATCCAGCGCCAGTCAGTTTGAATCCGAAGACACGATGAGTCGCATCATTACTATTCTGGAAAACCGTGTGAATGAATTCGGTCTGTCCAATGCCATCATCACCCAACTCGGCACCGATCGTGTGCTGGTTCAGGTGCCTGGCACACAAAATGTGGACGAAGCCCGAACCCTGATTGGCCGAACCGCATTACTGGAATTTAAAAAAGTGATCCAGGCTGGCATCAGCCCTGAAGACACCCTAAGCACCAGCAGCCCATTAGAGCAAGTAATTTTTGACAGCGATGGTGTTCCTTTCATTGTGGACGTAGATGCCGCCCTTACAGGTGGTGCACTCAGCGATGCTCGCGAGCAAACACGCACGGCACAAAGTCTGGATGCTTTGCAACAGGGCCAAAACTATGTCTCTTTACGCTTTAACGACGACGGTGCCAGAGCTTTTGCGAGCCTCATCAACAGCATGGCTGCCAATCAAAGATTGGCGATTGTGCTGGATGGCATCGTACAAAGCGCCCCTGGCATTCAACAAAGCCTGATCACGGCTGCAAACAGCGGTCCTGTATTTGATGCAGAAATCAGTGGTCAGTTTACCTTTACTGAAGCACGACAGCTGGCCATCATTCTTCGCGCCGGCGCTTTGCCCGTGGACGTATCTGTTATTCAGGAATTGACCGTCGGCCCAACATTGGGTCAAGACGCCATTCAGCGTGGTCAGACCACGATCCTAATCGGGTTTGGCTTGGTGTTGCTTTATATGCTGTTTGTTTATCGCCTTTGGGGCATCGTGGCTGACTTTGCCTTGATGCTTAACATGCTCATCATCTTCGGTACCATGTCCATCATGGGCGCAGACCTTACCCTGCCAGGGATTGCCGGTTTGCTGCTGACTGTAGGGATGACCGTAGATGCCAATGTCATTATTTTTGAACGCATCAAGGAAGAACGAAGGTTGGGCAAATCGGCCCATGCCTCACTGCGAGACGGGTTTCAAAAATCCATGTCCGCCGTGCTGGATGCCAACATTACCACGCTCGCTGCAGCAGCGATTTTGTACGGCGTGGGCACTGGCCCTATCAAAGGCTTTGCCGTCACGCTGGGTTTGGGGATTCTGGGCAGCTTGTTCTGCGCTTTGTTCGTAACCCGCTTCCTGCTTGAAGTCACCGGAGTGGGCCGAAAAGTGCCTGGCAAACTCAAAACAGACAATACAGTGGGCAACGCACAGGCATCCTCTTCCTAAAAGTTCTAATTGAACAACGATCATTTGTTTACCGGATAAGCGGCCAACCAGAGGTTGGTCGCTTATCTTTTTCGATCTGATTGATTCAAATCATTTATACTTGTCTCGTAGCATTCCAGTTTGAGCCAAGGAGGAAATTCGTTGAAGAAACTCAATCAGGGTGAGAAAATTGAATTCATCCAACTGTCACCATTGTTTCAAAACCTCACCAAGCGCCAGCTTGGATTGGTTGCAAAAAACACATATCAGGAAACCATTGAAGCCAATCGCCCCATCGTCAAACAGGGGTCGATGGGCAAAGAGTTTTTTATCATTGCAGATGGCATTGCGCGGGTTGAAATAGATGGCAAGTTTGTTAAAAACATCTCTCAAGGCGCATATTTTGGAGAAATTTCCCTGCTTGACGGTCGCCCGATGTCGGCAACCATCCTCTCAGAAACTGACGTGCATCTGCTGTGTGTGAACAAAACATCCTTCAGCAGCCTGCTTGAAAAAGTGCCTGGATTCAAAGACAAATTGATTTTGGGACTGTGCAACTATATTCGCAAAAGCGAAGTCATGATACAAAAACTCAAGACCACACTAGACGACAGCTTTGGTTAACGCCTACAACAAAAAATCATTTAGTGAAATTATAGGATCGGGTTAGTTTTTTGTTTCCAGACTTGATCGAGGATGCCGTTGACGAAAGATGCAGAATGTTCGGTGCCGAAGCGTTTGGCCAGTTCGACAGCTTCGTTGATGATGATTTCGTGAGGGGTGTCGGTGTAGAGCAATTCATACAGACCGAGCCGCAGAATGTTGCGATCAACGGACACCAGGCGTTCCAGCGTCCAGCCTTTTGCATGATTGCGAATGAGATCGTTAAGTTGTTCTAAATGTTGCTGAATGCCGCGCAGCGTATCGGTAATAAAATCGTCACTGAAGCCATTTTCCTGGATGTAGGTTTCCACATCCACTTCTCGAAAGTCCTGCTGAAACAGCGTGTTAAGCAGCAGTTCTCTGGCTTCTCGTCGAGTGACCATCAGCGTTTCATCACTCGCAACACATCTTTGAGTTTATCGCCGAGACCGTCACGTGAATCAATCGCCCAGCCAATGACATAGCCCACAGTAATAAAACCAGGAATCCATAAAAACCGCCATTCCCATAAAATCCAGGAGATGCCCAGCAATGCGCCAATCACGATGCCCCAAAGTTGCGGTTTAAATTGCATTTTCATCGTCCTCTCTATCATCTGTTTGAGTCAACTCAGGTTGTTCTGGACCATCCACCGCCATGGATAATGGTGGCGTCAGCGGTTCAGTAGATGGTGCAGGCGCTGTGGATGAGGGGGCGCCATCAATCCGCTTGGCAAAGACCGTCACACGCTGTACTTCGATCCCCAGGCGATGCTCGACATCACGTTTGACTTGCTGTTGCAAACGCGCTGCTGTGTCCACCAGTGATGCATCCATGTTCAAAGACACGTTAATGCTGATATCCATCGCATCATCAACGGCATGGTTCAATAAGATTCGGTTAATTTTTAAGTCGGGTTCTTGAGATAACACACCGCGAATAAAATCTTCAATCGCAATGGAAGATACTTCGATTGGGCCTTGACCACCCTCACGAACAAAGCGGCGGTTTTGAAACAACACATTCCACAGCCGGGTCAGAAAAAATAAAGACAACAGCAAGGCCATTCCCACGTTGACCCACAACACGACTTTGCCTTCAATTTCAACTTCAGTTCCAGACACCCAATCCAACGAAGAAATCAAATAGCCAGGATTGACCAACTCTTTCAAGGCCAAAAATGCCAGCAGTAAAAAATAGACAGTGGATACCATCAATGCCAAAGCTCGTAAGGCGTTGTTCAATTTAACCATCGTTATAAGCGTTCGATATAGCGGCCATCGCGGGTGTCTACTTTGAGCAGATCGCCTTTGTTAATGAACATCGGCACCATGATTTCAGCTCCCGTTTCCAAGGTGGCTGGTTTGTTGGTGTTGGACACCGTGTCGCCTTTGGCACCAGGTTCGGTAAAAGTGACTTCCAGTTCGACAAAGTTAGGCGGTTCCACACGAATCAGGCTGTTATTGAAAAACGCACCGATCACTTCGATATTCTCTTTGAGGAATTTGGCGGCATCGCCCATCATTTCCTGTTCAAGTACAATTTGCTCATAGCTTTCCATGTCCATAAAAATCCAGCCGGAAGCATCTTTGTATAAAAACTGCAAGGTTCGCTCATCCAGGCGGGCCAGTTCAAAACGGTCAGAATCCGTGAACGATTTGGACATCGTTTTGTTGGTTTTCAGGTTTTTCAGTTTGGTCTGTGCCACCGCACCACCACGGCCCTTTTTACTGTGGTTGTAGTCCGTCACCACATACAATTCTTCTTGAAACAAAATAATTTTACCTTTGGTTAAATCGCTAAGCGCCATTTAAAATCCTTTCCACACCTTCGTACATTTTAATCTAATTCAAGATTCATCTGATTTAGCATCATCATCTGATGAATCTGTTGATTCATCCAATCCTGCAGCTTCCAATGAAGCCTGTGCTGCTTTTTCCCGCCTGCGTTCGGCAAAGGTAGACAATATCAGGCTGGCTTCAAACAGCACAATAATCGGTACACCAATAGCCAACTGACTGACCACATCCGGCGGCGTGATCAAAGCTGCGCCGATAAAAGCAAACACGTAGAGATAACGCCGCTTTTGGCGCAAAAACTCGACCGTGGTCAGACCTGTGCGAACCGCTAGAAAGATAAGGACAGGCAATTCAAACACCAGGCCAAACACCAGCAGGAACATCATTGAAAAAGAAATATAATTGCCAATGGATAAGCTGGCATAAAGCGTGTCACTGCCTAAATTAATAAGAAAACCGATCACCAATGGAAACACCAGTTGAAAAGCAAAAATGACGCCCAAATAAAACAAAGCTGATCCAACCGTAAAAGCGCCAAAGAAATAGCGGCGCTCGTTTTCATACAACGCCGGTAGAATAAAGCGCCATAGCTGAAGCAATACCAGCGGTGCGCCTACTAAAAAGCCTGTGTAAAGCGAAAGTTTGATATAACTGATAAAAGCCTCAGTGGGATGTAAAAAAGTCAGGCTGGTGAGTTGGCGCAACATGCGCTCCATCACAATCTTCCAGGTGTCCAGTTCATTTGAGGTAAAGTTACCGGATTGTTTCAAGAATTCGATAAAATTATCACGAAGTGCAGGCACCTGATCCACATTCAGTTGATAAAAAGTGGCGATTGGGGCCGTTAAAAAGGCCAAAATCCATTCTTTGAACACATAAGCCACCACCGCAATAACCACCACACCTACCAGCGCAATGAGGATACGCCCACGCAACTCATCCAGGTGATCCAGCAACCCCATTTCCATGTCTTTGGCCATCGGTCTTAATTAGGCTCCTCATCCATCAATATGGTGTATCTTCATGCGTGGTCGCATTATAGGTTCGAGGTCAAGGCAATTCAATTTGGATCACAACAGGCAAGCCTTTTTCGATTTTCATAATCAGCGCCAGGCAACCACTGCCCTCATATAAATACGGTGATTCTATAAAAACACATCTGGCATCCATTGGGTGGTGTGAGTAACTCTGTGAAGGCAATCCCCTTTCACATCAGCGTATTTTGCGCATCTAAAAAATGTATCTTCTTGTAACAACTTATTTGATTTTGACCTCAAAGGAGGTTCATGTTATAGTCAAATTGGAGGTAAAGAACATGAAAAAATGCTTTGTGTTGATTGCTATTTTGATTGGCCTATTTGGGCCTCAAGGGAACGCACAAAACAGTCAAATTGTGGTTATCAATGAAATTGCCTGGGCAGGCAGCCTCGCCAGCCCCAATGACGAATGGATCGAATTATTTAACAATTCAGACCGTGCCATCAGCTTGACTGGCTGGGTATTGCGCTGGGAAGGCAAAACCATTCACTTTGGCGAAGTGGAGGAAGGAGCTGACAACAATGCGCGCGAGGTGAGAAACACCGTCATCCCTGCACGCGGCTATTATCTGTTGGAACGCACCGATGACACCACAGTTAACAATATTGAAGCCGACCTCATCTATACCGGCAGCCTGCGAAATAGCGGCGAACAAATCGAACTGGTCGATAATCGTGGTATCGTTATCGACACCGCCAACAATGGTTCCGACGAGGGTTGGATGGCCGGCAACGCCAATAGCGACACCGTGGCCTACGCTTCGATGGAACGCATCAGCGCCCGCGCCCCAGATCAGCTCGACAACTGGTCCAGCAACAACGGTAGCGAACGGCGGGGCCAGGATGCCAGTGGTAACAACATCAACGGCACACCAAAATTCAGAAATTCCGCCAGATAGTTTTTTAGAGAGAAGCGCTGGGGATGTTTAATTTCTTGGCGCTTCTCATTTTGAATATTGACCGTCATTCCCGCCTTCGTGAGAATGACGGCAAAAACACATCACTTTCTTTATCCCAGATATACAGACGTCGCCTGAGCCAACACTGCTGCACATTGATGCACGTCATCGAGGTTCACATATTCAACGGCAGCATGAGCGCCATCCCCGCCTGGGCCGATGACAACCGTGGGAATGCCTGCTTCGCCAAGGATGGCAGCATCCAACCAAGGGCTGGTCCCCACATACACAGGTTGTTTTTCCAATGTGGAAACAAAGGCTTCGTGTAAGGTCGTCACAATGGGATGATCCTGTTGAATCTCATAGCCTGGACGTTTGAAGTCCAATGCCACTTCAGCAGAGAAATTAGGATGTTCTTCTTTTAAATGCTTAATGATGGCTTGCCATTTGTCCACAACCTGCGCTGCTGTTTCATCCGGCATGGTGCGATGTTCCAGCTTTAATTGACAACGGTCTGGGTACGTGCTCCAGCCCAAACCACCTTCGATCACACTGGCATGAACGGATGGCCGACTCAGCCATTTATGGTCAGATTTGGATTCAGATTCCATTTGTTGCAATGCCTGGATGAGGTGTCCCATATGGGCAATTGCATCAACACCTGCAGAAAAATTGCTGCCATGGATGGCGTGCCCATGCGTGGTGAGGGTCAGCCACACAAAACCTTTATGGGCAATACAAATTTCCATCGCTGTGGGTTCGGTGAGAATTGCAGCACTGGGTTGAATGGCTTGAACCAGGGCTTCGGTACCAATGCTGGCATATTCTTCGTCAGCAACAAACCCTAAAAACAGATCGCCTTGAGGCTGAAACCCACCGGACTTCAAGGCTGTCACGGCACCCAAAATGGAAGCCAATCCACCTTTCATGTCAAACGCGCCACGGCCGTATAAGCGACCTGATTCAATCTTTGGTACAAACGGATCTTCCATACCCTCCACCGACACCACGTCGATGTGGCCGGTCAGTAGCAAGCTTTTGTCACTAGACTGTCCAGACCATTTGGCAATCACATTGGGGCGATTAGGCACCGCTTCCTGTAGCCAGGCCTCTAGCCCTAACTGCTCACACGTTTTTAAAAACCAATCGGCCACAGCAGCCTCACCTGCTGCACCAGGAACCAGATCAGGATTGACGGAATCAATCGCCACCATATCGGCCAACAATTGTGTTGTTTGTTCAGTATTAATTTTCCAGGTCATGTCAATGGTTCTACATCAATGAAAAGTGATAATCAAAGCGCACGCCAAAATCGGCAGACAGTGTGGACAAACCAAGTGGCACTTCAATGTTGGCACCGTTCACACGGAAACTGACCTCACCCACAGGCTGAATTCGAAAGTCAGCGAAAAAAGACATTAAACCAATTCGAGTTTCGATACCAGCAAATGCAATCAAGGCAGAGGAATTGACTTCATTGATGACTTCAGTATCGCCTAAATCCAATTCAGCTTCCGCAGAAATGAAGATAAAGCCACCGCCACCGTAAAGCGAAATCGGCAATTCCCCCATAGGCAGATACAACTTGGCATAGCCACTGTTGAAAGATGACGACACTTTGATGTCCATATCATCAATGCTCAAACGGCTGGTGTTGACCCCTGCTTCCGTGCCGAAAGCCAGTTGAGCCACATGCAATTCGGCCAGCACAATCGGTAAATTATTTTGAATCCGTAGGCCTGCCCCCAATGACAAATCCAACGAAGATTCATCATTTTCCTGAGCAAATCCGATCCATCCACCCAGGCTCAAACACAACAAACCCAACAAGACAATTCGTTTCATCAATGCCCCTCACTTGTCATGGTATGGAAGGCGAACCGGAAGATCGGGGCCGGTTTTCATTTCTTCCATACCTTCTTCGCCTTTTTTGCTTACATAATTAGAAAACCAGTTGGCCAATGGTGCTGCTGTCATTCCGTGCGCGAACACGCTGAATAAAACCGTCAACATCACCACCTGAAAGACTTCTTCATGATGAGGCACATTCACCGCTTCCAACGCCAACAAGCCGAATAAAATTGATGCCACTCCACGTGGCCCAAACCATCCGAGCATAAAAAAACTGCCCGCCATCAATCGCGTTTTGCCAAGCAGGCTCAAACACACCGGCAACATGCGGATCACTGTCAAACTGAGAACCGCATAGATCACAGCCTGCCAGGTCAGGTGATCGAACACTGGCCAAAACATCACAGCGCCAAAAACCATAAAGGTAAGCAACACAAACAACTGCCCTTCTGTTTCCACAAATGTCAATAAAGAATGGCAAATTTCGCGTGTCAGATTGCCCACCGTTAACCCAGCCACAAAGGCAGCGATAAATCCATTGCCGCCCAACAATTCCGCTCCACCCCAGGCCAGCAATGCCAACCCGAATGTAGCCAACTTTTGAAACGGTTCTACCATCCAATTGCTATGCCAGGCTTTATAGATCAGTTTACTGCCCAAATAGGCAATGCCCGCGCCAACCAAAACACCTAAAACAATCTGCTGAAATGTAAACGTGAGCCAAAACTCAAAAGTGGTTGCTGTTCCAGTGGCATCGGCCAAAGCCAGAAAAATGAGAACCACCGGCAAGGCAATCCCATCATTAAGGCCACTTTCCACATTCAATGCCTGTCGAATTCGAATCGGCATTTTTGGATGACTCACCACAACTTGACCCAATGCTGCATCCGTAGGTGCAAGAATCGCTGCCAGCAATGCCATCTCCCAAATGGAAAAAGCCGGGAATAACCACGCTGCCACCACAGCCCCCAACACGATGGTTAAGGGAAGCCCAATGCCCAAAAGACGTTCAGGTGTGCGATATTCTTTTCGCAATAGTTTGAGATCAATTCGGGAGGCGTCGGCAAACAACACAAAAACCAGGGTGAATTCGACCAGAAGATGGACCCATTCGCTTTCAATCTCGGCCTCAAACAAACCAAACAGGCGCGGACTGACCAACATACCAAAGGCCACAAACACCATCGGCGGCGTGATGATACTGTTTTGCAAACGGCCTGAAATTAAGCCAAACGCAATCAAAAATAATGCGATGGCTGCAATGGTTAACCCTTCCATCTCGACCTCAGAGTAAGCGATCTTGAGGAGAAAAACCAATAAAAGAATAAAAGGGAAAATATTTGGATAAAAGACTTCTAATCCCCCACCCCCCTTTACACAAAGGGGGCTACGGTTAGATTGCAAAGTGTTATTCTACAAGTGAATATCATTTCTAAATGAGCGTTTATTAAGGTGACGCGTGAAAAACTATTGTCTCTTGAAATTAAAATTGATACGCTTAAAACCAACTGGAACAATCATCGAGGGAGATCTGCTATGCGGCATTTGTTTTTAACAGGCGTGTTACTTATTTCAATTACAATTGGATTGATTTATCTTGTCTGGCCACCCGTGTTGTGGTCGATGCTGTTTTTTGGCCCTGTGTTTTTGTGGGGCTTTATCGATATGACCCAAAAGAAGCACGCCATCTTGAGAAATTTTCCAGTGTTGGGCAATTTTCGATATTTCTTTGAACTCATCCGGCCTGAAATTTATCAGTACTTTGTGGAGTCCGACACGGAAGGTGTTCCATTCAGCCGCGCCAAGCGCAGCCTGGTTTATCAGCGTGCAAAAAAAGTGCGTGACACCGTGCCGTTTGGCACGCTGGAGGATGTTTACCGGGTGGGGTACGAATGGGTCAATCATTCCCTCGCTCCCTTGCACCTGGAACCTCAGAAACTCAATGTCACAGTCGGCGGACTGAATTGTACACAACCCTATGAATGTAGCCTGCTGAACATCTCGGCCATGAGTTTTGGTTCGCTGAGTAAAAATGCTGTGATGGCTCTGAGCAGTGGTGCTAGAATTGGCGGATTTGCCCACAACACAGGCGAAGGCGGCATCAGCACCTATCACCTGGAAGGGGGTGGCGATCTGATCTGGCAAATCGGCACCGGCTATTTCGGCTGCCGTACTGAAAACGGTCACTTTTCACCCGAAACCTTTCGTGAACGCGCCACCCACCCCAGTGTAAAGATGATCGAAATCAAGCTGTCTCAAGGGGCCAAACCAGGTCATGGCGGCATTCTGCCTGCAGCCAAAGTCACTGAAGAAATCGCAAAAATCCGCGATGTTCCCACAGGCCAGGATGTGTTGTCTCCACCTTACCACAAGGCGTTTTCCACCCCTATCGAAATGATGAAATTCATCGCCCAACTGCGCGAACTTTCGGACGGAAAGCCAGTGGGTTTTAAACTTTGTATCGGCAAACGACGCGAGTTTTTGGCCATTTGCAAAGCCATGCAGGAAACCGGTATCACGCCTGATTTTATTACCGTAGACGGCGGCGAAGGTGGTACAGGTGCCGCACCCCTGGAGTTTTCCAATCATGTTGGCGCCCCGTTGCTGGAAAGCTTGATCTTCGTCCACAACGCTTTGATTGGATTTAACCTAAGAGATCAAATTCGCATCATCTCCAGCGGAAAAATCACCACTGGCTTCGATATGGTCAAGCGCCTTGCCTTGGGGGCAGATATTTGTTATTCCGCTCGTGCGATGATGCTGGCCCTGGGCTGTATCCAGGCACTGAAATGCAATACCAATCATTGCCCTGTAGGTGTCGCCACGCAGGAAGACCATTTGCAGGTGGGCTTGGTGGTGTCTGACAAAAAGCAGCGCGTGGCCAATTATCACGCCGCCACCCTGGAAAGTGCCTCAGAAATCATGGGTGCCATGGGAATTGAGCATCCTAAAGATCTACGTCCCTGGCACATCATGCGCCGCACCAGCGCCACTGAAATTCAACACTACGGCGACATCTACGAATTTTTAAACAAGGGCGACCTGCTACAAGATCCGCTTCCCAAAACCTACGAGCGTGCCTGCCATGCTGCCAATGCGCGGTCTTTTGATCATGCGGCACCTTTTTGAAGATATTTTAGAAATATAAAAGCCAGGGATAATGTTTTGTAAAAACTCACAGTCCTGTTTAAGCCTTTAAAGGGTTGCAACAGGGCTGTGAATGTCTCTTTTCGATCACGTAATCTGATTCCCATATACTTTCGGAGTTTCCACTCGCAGTCTACATTTAGACACCGTTGAAATTGGGAAAACGACTTTCAGTGATGTGTGTGTATTTTTAACCCTTGTTTTTGGTACAACTGCTGAGACTGTATGGTTCTTATCCTTGGTGGAAGGTTTACTGTCGCCGCTGCTTTAACCTTGCTGCTCGGTTCAGATGAACCATGTTATGTCGCGTCGCTGGCATCAAGAGCAGTTCCGCAATAGTCCTTTTGGCCCAATACTCAACAATTCCACGAGCCTCTTGAACTACGGCGCCTTGATCTAACATCAGCTGCAACTGCTCCGCATTCACTCTACGCTTTAGGCTTTGAACATCAAGGGATCGAACAATCTTCTGTGTACACTGCCCAACGGCTAATCGATAAGCGCGTAATCCCTTGATGTCAATCTTCTCACTAAATTCTGTGACCTCTCGAGGTGTCATAGCATTGCCGGTATCCCGAACGGGGCTTCTTAGCCTTTCCACCCAATCGCCTTGAACGAAAAGCTGAGGCTTGCCCGCTATGAGCATGTTCATCGTGATGTCTTCAATGCGCGCAATGTGCCAGATTTCCCACGCAACAGAGCGATCGTGGTTTTTCGGAATTCGATGTATCTGATCTTCTGTCATGTCATTTAGAACTTCATCCTCGAACGACCAATGGATTGATGTTGGCAATTTCGAGGAATGCAATACTCCGTGCTGCTCCAAGCAGAGATCGATTGCTTCAGAGTGATGCTTGGAACTTCCCAAGAGGCTCCGAAGCCTTTTTTGGCGATTATTCCAGTTCTGTCGATTTGATTGCACCCCTCAGCCTCCTTGAGAACAAGCTTCCTTACAAATTAGGGGGAAACATATCTTGACCGAGATTTTCTGTTTAGCGCAGTTGCCATGCTACGGCCCATCCTTGATCCGTTTTTCGATTTGAGTTTAGCACAGTTTTGTCCTAAATGTTGTCCCAACATCTGTATTTAGAGCTTCCTCACACGCCTCAGCCCACTAAGAGCCGCCAAAATCGCTTGCTGTGGAATGCCACCCCCATCTTCGCAGGGTGTTTGGCTGCCTTGCTTGAGGTGCTGCCCATAGACCTTGTCACCTGGCACCAGAAGTGGCGATCGCAGTCGCCCAATGCGTTGTAAAATGGTTGCAAACAGCCGTCTGGACACCGCCACCTCAGCCAGTTGGAAGGTCACATATCGAGCTGAACACACCACCTTGCCCCCGATCTTGACCAGCTTCTCCCGCCATGCGGCCATACACCGCTTGTCTGAACAACGCGCCTAGTGTGTGCTGAGTATTTCTTCCAGTACATCTTGTGCCATCTGAGTCAGGCCCAAGGCATCATCGAGTTCACCATACGCCAGCAGACCGGCGCCACTGGTGATCTTGGAAACGTGGAACTCCAGCTTCAAACGACGGTCGAAATTGACCCGCAAAATGCCCTTTTTCTCTTCACCCTTTGGATGTGGCTGATGCGGTCCCCTCAGAAGTACGATATTCCTGTTCCCTTGGTTGTTTTTTATTCATCATTGCACTCAATTCCTGGATTCCATACAGGAAATCCAGGTGATTATATTGATGTTGGAGAGACTGTTTTTTCCTCAGTTTAAACAGCCAGATACGAATTCAATAATCCTTTAGCAATGTAAAAGATGTGTTGTTCATCCCTCTATGCGCCACTTAATGTGATCTTTGAAACCCTCTTTTATAGATTTTTGTGATAGGGTCTAATTCCATAAAAAATGATAGATGTCCATTGACTTACAGACCAATTTTTTAGCGCTTTGGTATACTGAAATAAAGCGCATGTGGATTGTCCACCGAGTTGCTTTCATCTTTGGCGTCTGAAAACGCCTATCGACGAAGAGCAACCGTGGTGGCTGTGTGTAATTTATGTGAGTGTAACAGTGACAAACGTATTGACGATTGTTCTAAAAATAAGGAGGACACCTTGTTGATGCAGAAATTCCCAACAATTGCAGTTTTGCTCCTGGTGACCATTGTGGCCTTGAGTGTAACTGTAGGGGCCGATGAGCTTCGTGTGCCTGAATCTTTTTCCACCATTCAAAGAGCCATTGATGATGCAATGGCCGGCGATGAAATTCTCATCTCCGACGGCACTTATACCGAAAATATTACGATTGAGAACAAGTCGCGCTTGATCATTCGCGCCCGTAACGAAGGCCGTGTGTTTATCGAAAGCCGCTTCAACGCAGCAGTGGTTGAAGTAGAAGGGTCTGAAGACATTCAGTTTGAGGACTTGGTGGTGCGCGCCGGCAATGAATTTGCTCAGGATGGTTCTGCACAAGTGCCTGTGGGCAGCGGTGGTTTCCGTTTGATCGACAGCAGCAACATTCGTTTTGACACCGTGATCGTAGAAGAAAACCTCGGTCCCGGCCTGTTGCTGGAAAACAGCAGAGATGTGTTTATGACCGACAGTTTCATCCGCAACAACCTCGAAACCGATCGCTTTAACCGCGACAACACTACCACAAATAACAACAACGAAGACAGCACCATCGATGCCGAAGGTCATGGTGTAGAATTGACCGATGGTTCCAGCCTCACGCTGGACACCGTTATCATCGAAAGCAACCAAGGCAGTGGGATTTTCTTATCGGAAAACTCCTCGGTCACGCTGTTGGATGAAAGCTTGGTGCTCAACAACCAGGGCTTTGGCCTGGAAGTTACGGATGGTTCTGAAGCGGAATTGCGTGAAGAAGCCATCGTGCGTAACAACGTGGGTGCCAACATCAAGCTGCGCGAACAAGCTGTGGTCAACCTTGACGATGTGATTGTGGAAAACGCTCGCCCGGATAACGCCATTGATGGTGATCCAGGCGACGGCATTCGCGCTGAAGAAGACACTCGCGTGATCTTGAAAAATGTGATTGTGCGCCAGAGTGCCGCTTCCGGCGTTTATTTGGACTTTTCTACCTTGATTGCCGCAGACACCGATTTGCAGGAAAATTCCGGCAACGGCCTGACGGTTGAAAACCAGTCTACGGTTCAGGTTAGTGACAACAGTGAAATTTCGGACAACGGCGGCATGGGTGTGCGTGTGCTTGACACCACCAATGAAGAAGATGCCTTGGCGGACGAAGATGCCGGCCAGCGCTTTTCCGATATTGATGAGGACCTGAAACTGCGCACCAACGACATGCCAGGCGTGACCATCCGCGACTCTTTGATTGAGCGCAATGATGGTGATGCAATGTCCTTGGAGTTCGGTCAGGCATCGCTGAACAACGTGGACGTGCGCAACAATGGCGGCAACTACGGCTTTAATGTTGTCAACAATGCCAGCCTGAGTTTGAGCACCCTGGAAATTACGGACAACAGCCCCAGCACAGGCATTTTCAACGTGGATGATGAATCCTCTATCAGCTTCACCGCTGTGGAAGTGCGCGACAACCGTGGCGGCTTTGTCCTCAACATCAACAACGAATCTGAAGGCACGCTGACTGATGTCGAATTCCGCGACAACAACAACAGCACCTTCATCTTAAGCGTCACTGACGAATCTGAAATCACAGTGGCCGGCACCGCCAACACGTTCTCCGAAAACGGCGGCGACTTCTTGATTCTGGATGACTCCGATGCCTTGATCTTCAACTCCCGCGTGGAAGACAACAGCGGCGGTTCCATCCGTGCCAAGGACAGCAGCTTGCTGCTCAGCAG
Source organism: Candidatus Fraserbacteria bacterium (assembly GCA_029262795.1). Taxonomy (GTDB): domain Bacteria; phylum Bipolaricaulota; class Bipolaricaulia; order RBG-16-55-9; family JAJCYT01; genus JAJCYT01. Next base: position 105,502 of record JAJCYT010000036.1, on the reverse strand, counting down.
CGCCAACCTGCTTAACCAGGGCGGAAACGGTATCGTGCTGGAAAACTCCAGTGGTCAGCTCAGCAACGTGGAGCTTCGAAACCACTCAGGCACCAGCTTGTCCATCACATCTGAAAGCACGGTCACTTTGACCGATTCCAAATTGTCCGACAACGGTGCAGGGGTCAGCGTCAATGCTTCTTCCTTGATCGTGCGCGATGTGGAACTTCTCAACAACGAAACGTTGGGCATTCTGATTGAAGAAGGCTCCACCGTGCGTTTGAATAATGTGACCTTAAACAACAACCCACAGGGTGGCGTCACCGTACGCTCTGCCTCCTCACTGAATATCATTGACAGTGAATTGCGCGCCAATGGCGGCGTGGGCCTGGACATTGCAGACCGTTCCACCGTGTCCATTAACAACAGTGAAGTGACCAACCACAACAGTCATGGTGTGGCTGTGTCACAGTCCACGTTCAAGGCCAACAACCTGATGGTGTTGAACAACGGCGGCGATGGTATTCGTGCGGAAAGCGATTCTGTGCTTGTGCTAACCACCGGCGAATTGCGCGACAACGCAGGCACTGCCTTGTTTGTCAGTGATGTGCTGGTTGAAGTCAGAAACACCAACCTGCTCAGCAACCGTGGCGGCGGCATTATTGCCAGCAGCCGCAGCAGCATCAATGCCACCAACGTACAAGTGGATGGCAGCCGTGGTGATGGCTTGTCCTTGGACAGCTCCACCTTCAACGGCAACACGGTCAACCTGATCAACAACAGTGGTGTGGGCTTGAACCTGACCAATAATGCATCCGCCACCTTAACAGATGGCGTAATCAACACTCATTCAGACGAAGCTATAAAATTGGACAGCGCTTCATCTGCTTCATTGACCAACGTGACCATTACGGACAACTCCGAAGTGGCTATTCGCGTTGAAAACAATGCTTCATTGGACTTGGTCAACGTGTCTGTGTTTGACAACGAAGATCAGGGTGTGATTTTGAGTGACAACAGCATCCTTACCTGGAACACGGGCGATCTGTCCGGCCATCAGGGCGATGCGTTAATGGTGTCCGATAGTTCTGTCACCATCAGCAACCTCACCATCAGTAACAACGATGGTGATGGCATCATGGCTCAAGGCAGCTCATCTGTGATCCTCAACAACGTTGTTGTGGACAACAACAGTGAAAACGGAATCACCACCGAAGACAACAGCATCCTTAACTACACCGATGGCACCATCAGCAACAACAATCAAATCGGTTTAAACCTGGATGCCACTTCGGCCAAACTGAAAACAATCAACATCACCAGCAACTCCGGACGTGGCATCAGCTTGCAACGTCTGGCTTCACTGAACGCTGAAGAAGTGACGGTCACTGGCAGCCGCAACGAAGGCATCTTTGCCGATCAGTCCTTCATCAACGCCACCGGTCTGACCGTCAGTGACAATGCCCAGGCGGGCATTCGCTTGGAACAGCAGTCTTCTTTATTGCTGGTCAGCGGGATCGTGCAAAACAACAGCACTCAAGGCGTTTCTTTGAACAATGCCTCGGTCAATGCTCAGGCCTTTGTGGTCAACGGCAACCGTGACGTTGGCATTGATGCTTCTAACCGCGCATTTGTGGTGATCTCCAACGGCCGTATCAGCAATCATGGCCGTGAAGGCATCAAGAGCGATGACTCCAGCCTGGAGCTCAACAGCACGGTAATCGAAAACAACGGTCGCGAAGGCATCTTGGCCGAGAACCGCTCCACCGTCAGTCTTACCAGCGGTGCAGTCAACAACAACGCCAACGGCGGCCTGTCCTTTGTGCGCTCCAGCGCTCAGATCAGTGGCTTGACCGTGTCGGCCAACCAAAGCGACGGCATCGTTGCTGAAGATGGTTCTGCTATCTCCATCAGCGAAAGTAGCGTGGATGAAAATCAGGGCCACGGCCTTGAATTGGATCGCTCCTCCTTGGAAGCGTTCAGCAGTTCTTTCTCATCCAACAGCGGCGCAGGCATCACGGTCAACGATCGTTCCACCTTGGTGCTGCTCAGCAATGCCATTTCCAACAATGGTGAAGAAGGCATCAAGATTGATGAACAGGATGCCATCGCCACCTTGAACAGCAACCAGGTGATGAACAATTCCTCTTGCGGGATTGAAGTGGATGCCGATGGCGACACACTCATCAGCGGCAGCGGCAACGAAGTGGGCGGCAATCAGATCAACCTTTGTGGTCCGTTCCCAGGCCAATTCGCCGACGTGGTCACTGTAGAGGCAAGTTCCTAAAATTTAGTTAGATAGAACTTGGAAGCCCAGGGATGAACAATCATCCCTGGGCTTTTTTATTTTTTAATCAAGAAAATTAAAAGGCACCAATCCCCCAACCCCCTTTACATTAAGGGGGCCCCTTCCTAATCGGAAGGGGCTATAGTTTGGACTGTGAAAGTGAGTTCATTGATTGAAAATTTATTCTAAGAGGGTGTAGATTCTTTTAAAGCTTCGATGCGGGTTTGGGCACGGTCAATGCCAGCTTGATAATTCAGCGATTCTGAAATTTTCAAAGATTTTTCAAAGCTCTCAATCGCTTCAACAACCTGCTCTAAAGAAACCTGTGTTTCACCAAGCAGATACAAAGCAATCGAAGCCACACGGGGCACATCAAGTTGTTCTGCCGATTCTAAAGCCTGATTCAGATATTCCAGTGCATCTTCAAACTGTTGCAACTCTAGGCAAACGTGTCCCACTGCAGAATAGGACAATGGCAAATTGATTTTCATCTCAAGGGCTTCACGAAGTTCCAACGATTGTTTGAAGTAATCCAACGCGCCTTCCAAATCACCTTCGTTCTGGCGCATAAAGGCCAGATGCCGCAATGCATAAGATTCCTCCGCAGGCAGTTCATGGGCCTGACTCAAAGCAAGTGCACGCTCATAAGAAGCTTTCGCTTTTTCAGTTTGCTGCAACCGCTCGTAGATAATGGCCGTATACACAAGCGATTCAGCCAAACCTCTGAAATCCTCTAAATCTTCACGCAGGTGAAGTGCTTGTTCTGAGTCAGGCAACGCATCTTCATACTTGCCTTCGCCACCATGAAACACTCGGCTGTTCAAAACAAATCCACGCCACTGCAGTGCTTGTGCCACCAAACCTTTGCAATCTGATGATTCCGCAAGTTGCTGGGCCTTGTTCAAAATCTCAATGGTGCCATCAAAGTGGGTGTTGTTAAAAAAACTGTTGTGTGCTTGAAGTTTGCCAAGGTCTGCCCACAATTTTGCCTGATGCGATTCAGGCGCAGATTTCATGGGCGCAGTGGTGGTCAAGATGGTCAAAAAATCAATCGCTTCAGTAAGTTGTCCATTCTTGTGCCATCCACGGGCAATCTCACAAGCGGATTGAACAAAGTTCGAAATTGACGTTTGAATCGGGGTTTGCCTTGCGTTCATTATACCTCTCATAAAATACGTTTAATGGTATAAGCAGCATATAAACAAAAAACCCTCGCGCAAATGCGCGAGGGTTTTCTTGAACAGATGCTATAAAACGCAACTTAAACTAACTTAAACCTTCCAAACATTGTACGTCCAAACATAGTCAGACACGTGCTGACATGGACCGACAAAAATATCACGGTCATGGGCGTGTTTGTAGGATGATTCTTTCTGTGCGTAATGGCAATCTTTGGCCATTTTAAACTTCATTTTGTGAACATTAATTCCAAGTTTGTAAGGCGAATACACTTTACCATGCTTCACGCGGACAGATGGGTAGTGATAACTGCTGTATTTGTACCCATAATCGTGCTTATAGCCGTAATTGTCATAGCCATAACCATAATTGGAGCTGTATCCATAAGGGCTGGCATCTTTGTGATAACGATAGTAGCTGGCATCGTAAGCATAGGAATAGTAGTAGTTGTGGTAGTCGTACCCATAACCATACTTATGACCACTGGTTTTGTGACCATAGTAATCATAGTAGTCACCATAGCCATAGTGGCTGCGTTTGCCATGATCCATGTGGCCCATGTCTTTGCCATCATCCATGTCATGATTGCCTTTGTCCATGTGGTGCATGTCGTCGTCACCATGTTTATCGTGGTCATCGCCGCCATGTTCATCATGGTCTTCATCTCCATGACGATCGCCACGATCTTTACTGTCGCTGGCCATGCTCATGTCATGCTTGTCGCCACGATGTTCAGCTTTACCACCATGCCCCATTTTATCGTAGGCATAGTAGTAGTCATAATAAAAATCGTGAAGACGTTTCACTTGAAGATCAACCAAATGCAAACTGAGGTGCGTCTGCAAACGGAACATTTCATCATGATGCGCATAAGACACCATCGACATGCGCTTTAAGCCTTTGAGTAACCAAATGGTCTTTTCAGCAGACAATTTTTTGATCATTTTTGGATGATGTGCCAATTTAGACAACATATCCATTGCCTTGTGCGCTTCTTCTCTACTCATGTGATCGTTGTGCATCTGCGGCATGGCCATTACGGATGGGGCAAAGCCTAGCAGCACCACAAACGCAATCAGCCAACTGATCCGTTTCATATAAATCCCCCTTGACATGTGTTTGAACTAGTGTAACGCGTGTTACATTGGGAACTCAAGTCCTCTAGATCACATTCGAGGTGAAAAACCCATTCAAATATTTTTATGTTTTGAGCACTCACAGTGGCTCCAAATCGACAGGTGATGTACGTCTGCACCCAGCACATGGACAAACGCAATGGTTTCCAGCCTCAGCAGATCGTAAAGTGTGTTTGAGAGGAACCAAATGACGTGGAAAAATCTTTCAATCGGTGTGCTAATGGGCGGCTGGAGCGCGGAACGAGAAGTCTCGCTCAACTCCGGCAACAATGTGTTGTCAGCATTAATCAGCAATGGCTACCAGGCAGTCCCCCTCGATGTAAAAGATCAAAACGAGCTGCTGCCCGCATTGGTTGATATTGATGTGGTCTTCAATTGCTTGCACGGCGGCATGGGCGAAGATGGCACTTTGCACGCATTGTTCGACATTCTAAACATTCCCTACACTGGCTCCTCTATGCTGGCCTGTGCATTGGCAATGGATAAAATTCGCTCCAAGCATACATTTCAACAGGCTGGTTTATCCGTGCCTGATTATGTTCAAGGGCTTTCTCCTGAACATAAAGAATTCACAGAGTGGTGCAAAGACACTTTGGAAAAACTTTCTCTTCCTGTGGTGATTAAGCCCGTTCGAGAAGGATCGAGTGTCGGCGTTCACATCATCCGTGATCAAGCTGATTTCGCACCTGCCTGCCTCGCTGTGGCGCGCGAGTTTGGCAACTACATGGTAGAAACTTTTATTGAGGGCAAAGAAATCACCGCAGGGATTTTAGAGCAGGATGGTCAGTTTCAGCCGATGCCTCTGCTTGAACTTCGTCCCAAAAGAAAATTTTATGACTATCAGGCCAAATACACCCCTGGCATGACAGAGTTCATCATTCCGGCAACGCTCGATGAGGCAACCACACAAGCTGTTCAATCAGCATCGGTAAAGGCTTTCGAAGCTTTGAGCTGCCACGGATATGGCCGTGTAGACTTTCGCGTCAATGACCAAAATGAATGTTTTGTGCTTGAAGTCAACACCCTGCCTGGCATGACCAACACTTCCGACTTGCCACAAATGGCCGAAGCGGCTGGCATTTCATTCAAGTTGCTGGTGGAACGAATTTTACAAACAGCTATGAAACCATCAAAAGCAAACCATCCAGTGATTTCACAAATTGAAACTGTGTAATTCATTGAACAAATTTGCACACAACTTAAAACAACCCGCTTGGTTTTTTTGTTAGCAGGTCGCAACAATTCATTTTTAATATGTTTTAAGAGTTGACAAAAAACTTTTTTCAAACTATAATTACCCTTAACTTGGTGATGCTTCCAGGTTGACGACTGTAAAAGGCAAACTTACCGCGAGGTAAGGACGCAAAGTTACGGGTCTGTCTCAGATCGCCGGACTGCCAGATGTCGCAGGAGATAAATTCTTGTGATGGCGGTTCGTTTTCTTTTTAACCTCCTTTATCAAGAATTTACTCCAACCTAAATTATAGAAAACAAGTGCCATTTGGTGTTTGTAAAACAGGGATTGAGAGACCTGTTTTACAACAATCATGCCTTCAACCTTAGGACACTTTTTGGCTGCTACCAGAGAAATGACAGGAGAGCTTGTGAAAAAACAATTGATGCGCCTTTTACTGATTTTGGTTTTGTTTGCCTTGCCAGCTCAATCAGGCATGTCTTTGGGTGCCACCAAAATTGAATTCGATTTAACCCTCAACCCAGGCCAGTCACAATTGGTGACATTTGTGGTTGAAAACAATGAATCCATGGCACGCCATATCAACATATCCAACAGCGATTGGCGCGAAAGTATTGATGGTGCAATCACCCTTTTTGAAGCAGGATCATTGGACGTTTCCAATGTGGATTGGGTGAGTTTTTCACCAAAAAGTTTTACCCTTGAACCTGGGCAGCGAGAAGAAATTCAAGTATCAGTCAACGTACCAGCGACCGCAGCCAGTGGCACGACATGGAGTGCGCTCTTGATAGACAGTGTGCCAGTGGATAACACCACTGAAGCATCATCACCAGCACCATTGATGGTCAGGGTATTACAAACAGTGACTTCGGGTTCGAGCAAACAGATGCGCCTGGAAAATATTGAGCTGATCCAAAGTGAACCGGTGCGACTGGGTATCAAAATAGCAAACACCGGCAATGAAGTGTTGCGTGATATTTTGTGCGAAATTCAAATTCGCAACACGCAAGGCGACACAGTGCGTGATTGGGTTATGGATCCGGTCACCATTTTGCCAGGTGATGCACGAATCTCTGAAGTAAGAGATTTCGACAACACAACCAATCCATTGGCACCAGGGACTTACATTGCTCTGGTGATTGTAGATTTTGGCGGCGATCATCTGTTGGCCAGTCAACATTTGTTTGAAGTCGCTAACGAATAATTATTTTGTTTCATAAACGCATTTATTGAAAATAAAGAGTCAAGTCACAGAATAAAAAAAGGAATGCCGGTCGAAATGTATGGTGTTTCAAAGGAGGTGCTTGTGAGACATTTTTTAAAAGATCGATTGTCAATTACTACTTATACACAATGGTTGCCAACCCCTTGGCACATGTTGTGTAAGTTTGTTATTTTTCGCTCACCTCGATTGAATAACATGGGTCAACGATCTATTGCCCCACTAAACCTTTCAGTCACCAAAACCTCTTACAAAGGCAATGAAAATGTTCATGCCACACAGCACCTTGGAAACGCTTTACACTCTCTCACCAAGCTCTTCCCGAACGGTTAGTTTTTCCCGACACTACTTCGGCCGGCGGTTTCTTTTTTCATTCAGTAAAGTATGGCCAAATGAAAAATCAAAAAAATTGGGGCGGGGAAATTTCCCCGCCCCTTCTTCTAGTGAAAGGTTTCATGAGTCGAGTTCTATTAAATTTATTCCTGAGTGGCTGTCACAAACGCGCCGCCTTCATCCGGCGCACAGTCGCTGGGGTCCTGACCATTGCCTAAAGCTGCACTGATGCTCACCCGTCCATCATCCCCACCCAAGGCAGACAGCGGCACACTGATGGTGACCGTATTCAACACAGAGGTCACCGTGGCTGTTCCAGTCACCGCAGCGGTGGAGTTAAGAATATTATAGGTGCCATCGGCATTTCGAGTAAATAAAGACAAGAAGAAATCGGCCCCAATGGCTGACACTGCTGGTGTGCTTGCACAGAACAATGTGTTTGCAGAGGACACACCTGTTGCACTGTTTTCATCCGTGTCAAAATCAATGAAGCCAGACAAGTTGTCAACCGTCACCGTTGTCCCAGCTGCAGCCAGTGAGGCACTTGGAGACAAGGTAAGCGTGATGTTTAAGCTGGTAGATGTTCTTGCTGTATCAATGCGGCTGACATCATAAGTTAACGTTGGCGTTTGTGGCAAGGTTAAACTCGCCAAGTGAGTTTCATATGGAGAGCCACTGCCAGTCACCAAGGTGTCCCAATCGCTGCCCACAAAACCATCACCCAAAGGGTCGAGCAAAGTCAATGGTGGTTTAACCACCACGGTGGCTGAACCGGTGGACGCGCCTTTGGCTGCCTGTACTTCAACCGTACTCACTTCGGTCACACCAGAAGTGGGTGCAGTAAAGATGCCCGTAATGGCATCAATCGTGCCGGAACCAGAGATGATGGTCCAGGTTACACCAGTGACAGCCGTACCAGAAACGGTTTGAGCCGAAAATGGAATGGTTTCACCCAATCCCACAATCATCACATCTGGAGACACAACCAATGTCACTGCACCTAAGCAGCCTGCCAACCCCAGCGTACTGAGTACGGTCAACACCAACACCAAACTTCGTAAAGGATTATTTCTAAAAATCTGTTGTAAATAGCTCATGAAAACCTCCCTATGCCCTTGTTAAAAAGTCGCCTTGGCATAGTTTCGTCTGTCTATCCATGAGCGTAATCAAGATGGAGATAATTCAATAGCCCAGGCTTCAAGCCACTGTTGGACGTTTAGAGGTTTGATAAGAGACATTAAAGAAAATGGAGCGGACAATTGGTCACAGCAACTAGAGACATGCTGCCGTTTGTCTCGCCCATTGATCGACATTGGCGATGGTGTCTATAGTGAGTGCGGTTGGCGTATATCGTTCCAAAATTTCTTCAAGCCCTGAAGCAATCTGCGTAAATGGAATGTTGCCTGCCAAAAATCGTTCAACCAACACCTCATCCGCCGCGTTTAATGCCGCCAGAGCCGCGCCTCCCATTTCTGCTGCCTGTAACAGCGTCGAAAATGCAGGGTAACGGTCGTTACAGATCGAATCGAAGTTGAAAGATTGTCCGACCCAATCCATGCGCGGTGTGTTCATGGGTTGATGCAATGGGGCAGTGAGCGCAAATTGGATCGGCACTTTCATGTCCGGCATCCCGATGTGGGCCAGCACCATGCCGTCACACATTTCAACCATGCCATGCACCAGACTCTGTGGATGGACCACCGCTTCAATTTGCGTGTAAGGCATTTGAAACAACCAGTGGGCTTCAATCACTTCAAACGCTTTGTTCACCAAGGTGGCCGAATCCACGGTAACTCTTGCACCCATGTTCCAGTTGGGATGTTTTAACACATCTTGCGGGGATGCTTGATGTAACTGATCCAATGGCCAATCGCGCAGTGCGCCACCAGAAGCGGTGATGATGATTTTTTCTATTTCCTGAGATTGATGTGGCATCAGCAATTGCCACAAGGCGCTGTGTTCACTGTCTACGGGGAGTAATTTCGCTTCACTCTGTTGCAACACCTGCTGAACCAGTTCTCCGCCAATCACCAGTGATTCTTTATTGGCCAAGGCCACGTCAATATTGGCTTCAAGCGCAGCCAACGTGGAAGACAATCCTGCGGATCCAACGACGGCATTGAGAACTCGATCTGCCTGCGATTGATTTGCACAAGCAATCAGCCCTTGTTCACCATGAAGGATTTCTAAGTTGGACGTGTCAATCAAGGTTGAAAGCTGATCTGCTTCTGCTGAACCATACACGCTAACAACCTGGGGCTGCCAGCGTTTAATTTGCTCAGAAAGCAAAGCGACGTTTTTTCCAGCCGCCAGTGCGGCGATGGAAAAAACGTCGCTGTCTAAATTTTCTATAACATCAAGTGCCTGGGTTCCTATGGAACCAGTTGACCCAAGCAGTGCAAGCTTCATGTGCCGATCAATTGTACATTTTGCGCCACATTGGGGCCTAAGAGTTTGCGCAATTCCTCAGCATCCAGGGTTTCAACTTCAAGTAATTTTCGAGCCAGTTTATTCAGAGATTCTATGTTGTTTTTCAATACATCCCTGGCTTGATCGTAACATTTTTCCACAATGCTTTTGATCTCCTTGTCCACCAAAGCCGACATGTCTTCACTGTGTTCTTTGCTCAAAACCAAATCTTGCCCGAGGAATACATTGCCGTTTTCAGTGCCTAAATGCACCGGGCCGACAGCTTCACTCATACCGAAGCTGACCACCATCCCTTTCGCTACCTGGGTGGCTTGTTTAAGATCATTCGATGCCCCCGTGGTGAACTCGCCAAAGACTAATTCTTCAGCAGCCCGTCCGCCCATAGTGACGGTGATGCTCTGAAGCAACTCTTCTTTGGTTTGCAAAAATTTATCTTCTGAAGGCACCGACAGCATATAGCCTAATGCATCGCCTCTCGGCACGATGGTCACACGGTGCACCGGATTGGATTTTGGCATCAACAAGCCCACCAAAGTGTGGCCCGCCTCATGGAAAGCAATCTTTTCTCTCACATCTTCACTGACCATCAGACTGCGACGTTCTAAACCGGCAATGACACGATCAATAGATTCTTCAAAATCACTCATGATGATCTCTTTGCGATCACGGCGTGCAGCCAACAATGCGGCTTCGTTACAAAGACTTTGCAAATCTGCACCCACAAAACCTGGGGTACGTCTGGCCAGGACTTTCAAATCGACTTCGGAAGCCACTTTTTTACCTTTAACATGCACCTGCAAAATACCTTCGCGACCACGTACATCGGGCACGGGCACAATCACTTTTCGATCAAAGCGTCCCGGGCGCAGCAAAGCATTGTCTAAAATATCAGGGCGGTTGGTGGCTGCAATGATGATGACGTGTTCATTCTTTTCAAACCCGTCCATTTCACTGAGCAATTGGTTCAACGTTTGTTCTCGCTCATCATGCCCGCCACCGATGCCAGCGCCACGCTTGCGGCCCACAGCATCGATTTCGTCGATGAACATAATGGTGCCACTTTGGTCTTTGGCTTCTTCTTTGGCGCGGCGGAACAAATCGCGCACACGGGCTGCACCAACCCCAACAAACATTTCCACAAAGTCAGAACCGGAAATGGAGAAAAAAGGCACCTTTGCTTCACCCGCAATAGCACGAGCAAGCAAGGTTTTACCCGTCCCAGGCGCTCCAACCAGTAACACGCCTTTGGGAATCTGCGCACCAATTTCAGTAAACTTTTTCGGGTTTTTCAGATAATCAACAATTTCAGACACTTCATCTTTTACTTCTTCAATTCCGGCCACATCCTTAAAACTGACATCAGGGAATTCCTTATTGGCCAGTTTGGCCTGGCTTTTAGAGAAAGAAAGCGCATTGGCCCCTTCACCCTGCATACGGCGCATCATATAAATCCAGATCATCACCAACAGCAGGATGGGAAGAACGGAAATAAAAACGGACAACAACCAAGAAGGATCACGCGCTTCTTCACCTTCAATAGAAATATTATTTTCGGCCAAACGAGTCAACAATGCATCATCCTGCACCGGAATGCGGGTTTTGAATGTCTCGTTGCCATCAATGGGTGTTTCATATTTTCCTTCAATTTCTGTCCCACCACGAATCACGACAGATTCAATCACACCACGCTGAATATTGTTGTTAAATTCCGTGTAAGTGATTTGGTTTCTTGAACCATCGTTGCTAAAGAATGATTGCACCAGCAACAGGGCGAACACAACCACCCCAATGACTACTAAAATATTACGAAAATTACGATTGCGTCGTTGCAGTTCATCTTTTTTAGGGTCTTTAAGTTGTCTTGGATCCTTCAACGGATTCCTCCTAAATGCTACATCTGGTCTTCTATTTTTTAATTTATTATACTAATCGAACATTGTATCAGAGCAATATAAGGCAGTCAAACAGCCCTTGCTTACAATACTTCCGCACCATTTTCATAAAATACGCTTTTAGAGTTTGTGTAAAATCAACCTGCACATTTCCAAAACACTTTGAGTATGCCAATGTATCAAACAAAGTACAATCGACATATCAAGCAATAGAGATCTGTTTTATAAATGAATTAGCCACTAAGCCGTGCTGGCATGCTGATGTTGTATCACCGTTGAAATTTTGGCTTTTACCAAATCGACAGCCACCTTATTCATGCCCTCTGGAATAATGATATCAGCATGGGCTTTGGTTGGCTCCACAAAAGCTTCGTGCATAGGCTTGACTGTCTTGCGATATTGTTCAACCACGGAAGGCAGCGAACGGCCTCGTTCGTGGGTATCGCGCTCGATGCGACGTAAAATTCGCTCATCAGCCTCGGCATCGACAAACACCCTCATGTCGTAACGGCGGCGCAAGCCTTCACTGTAAAGCGCCAAAATGCCTTCCACCACAATGATGGGGCAGGGCTTGACCTTTGCAGTTTCTTCCTGTCGTCGATGACGGGTAAAGTTGTAAATGGGCATTCCAATCGTTTTGCCATGATGAAGTTGATCGAGATGCTCCAGCAGTAAATCCCATTCAAAGGCATCTGGATGATCATAATTGTTGCGTTCACGTTCTTCAAAAGGCCGGTCTTGTTGATCACGGTAATAGCTGTCCAACGGAATGGTGGCTACCCAGTTTTCCGGAATGCCCTCGGTGATCGCCTTGGCAATGGTCGTCTTGCCGCTGCCTGTACCGCCACCCAGTCCAATAAAAAACACGTCGCTCACAGTCACGCCCCTTTGAAGCGAATTTTCATACATATTAACACCAAGGGAACGAACTTTCCAATATAGAAAAGGTATTTTATAGGCGAATTCTTAAACATGTGAAGGACTTCTAATCCCCCACCCCCTTTGCATAAAGGGGGCTACGATCAGGGTTATGAAGATAGGTTCTAAATTACGATTCATATTTCTTGGCGAATTCATCGTAAGAATTTAAAATCCCCAAATTTTCGGCGTCACCACTTCCAGACTGTTTCCATCAGGATCACGAAAGTAGATGGAATGCCCTCCCTGCGGCCAATCAATCTCCATTTCAATCTCAACTTGATGCGCTTTTAAATGCTGACGCCACCCCTCAAGTTCAGCATCAGAGGTTTCAAATCCGACATGACACGGCCCGTGCGCCCCATGCAAAGGCACTTGGCTTTCGGTGGGCTGCATCGTCATTTCGGGATTGAATAGAAGGAATACGGTGGATTCGCATCGCAAAAAAACGTGTCGGCCTTCGGCTTTAGAAATGATTTCCAGCCCTAACACGTCTTGATAAAACCGTTCCGCTTTGTCCAGATCTGCCACATACAGGCAGGTTTCCAGCACACGTTTAACTTTCATTATGCTGATTTAATGATTAGTTCTGAACAGCTCTTTTTGCATCCACGTTGTAACCAAAGGTGGCTCCAACAGAACTGAGTAATGGCAGGCCTAAGAAAAATACGGTGCCATTTAAATTATCCCCTAAATCGGAACCTGATAATGCAGCCACCGACAACATACCGCCCCCAGTCCCTGCCAGTCCACCTAAGGCACTCATCAAAACATTGCCTTCCACGCCATTAATACCACCCACAATACTCACACCAAGGGTTGCGCCAAGGCTGGTGCCTGCCAAATAACCAATCCCGCCACCTGTGATAATGCATCCTAAAGCAGCATAACCACCATCATCCCCCATGCCTTGCAGGCACAAAAACAGACCGAGAAAAAAACCACCCAGGCCGCCACCAATGCCGCCCAGCCAACCACCTAAAACCTCATAGCCAAAAAACACATTTGGATCAAACGCTTCCATTGCCCCTCCTAAAATACAATTTCGTCAATACATCCTAGCTCGACGCCCTCAAACTGCATGTCGATCATGCGCTCGTTGGTAAACCAATAATCAGTCAGCGAGGTTGCCAACCCTAAAGCGAAAAAGCCCATCGCCACCAGTGTGGGGTCAAACGGTAGATCGAGCATTTTACGCAGATCAATCACCGCCACCACACCTGCAAAAACCACGCTGCCAATGGCACTAAATACAGCTCGCTGAGCGCGAGCTGGCAAGGGATCATAACTGTCTTTCCAAGTAATGCAGTCAAAATTAAAAGGCACTTCCAAATCCGGTTGTGCTGCCCAGAGCGTCGGCGTCATGCCAACGAGCAGGCCAAACACAATCATGCCTGAAATGATATTGCGAAAACTCATGTCGCCTCCTGTTCCTCTTGTTTTGAAAGTAACGTAGGCTACATTCACCCACAAGGTCGTTTGTCCCCTCACAATACCTTTTGGTATGGTAGTCAAATAAGCATTTGTACTTTCGAAAAGAAAAACGAACCTTAAAGCAGAATCCACTCACAGCGATCAATCGTAGTCCCTCTTAGAAAGGGGGGTTGGGAGGATTGAAGGAGGGTGTTGTGACGGGTGAACAAGCTTTGGCAAAAACATTAAAAGACAACGGCGTGGTCCTGGCCGCAGGCGTGTATGGTGATCCCTGCACCTCATTGTTGAAAGCCTTTAGCGAGGCGGGCCTCAATGTGGAAATTACCGTCGAGGAAAAAACTGCGATGGCTCAAACGTTGGGTGTTTCCGTGGCTGGCAAGCGATCTGTTGCCGCTTTTAAACAAGTGGGCATGAATGTGGCGTCCGATCCCTTGGTCAACGCAGCCATCCACAGCAGTGGTGCGGGACTGTTGGTGATCATGGGCGATGACCCTGGGGCAGGAAAATCGACAACCGAACAGGATTCTCGCTGGTATGCCAAGCTGACGGAACTCCCTGTCCTCACGCCTCACAACGCCGATCATCTTTCAAAATCTGCGGTAGAAGGTCTCGAACTTTCAGAAAAACTGGGCGTTCCCGTGCTGTTGCAAATCACCGCCAGATTGACTAAAGCGGAGGATGAAGCTGGCACATACACCGCCAACAGCGAAGGTGCGTTTGATCGCAACCGACCTTGGGGGCGCTTCATGCTGGATCGCCACAAATTCCTGTTGCAGGAAACTTACCCCATGTTGCTTGAACAAGTTGAAAATTCTGAACTGAACATCATCCAAAAAAGTGGTGGTGAAGATGGTTTTATTTCATGTGGTGGCGTTTCACAACTCATCCAAGCAGGCAATCACTTCACTCTTGGTTATGCCTCTCCATTGCCCGAAAAGAAACTGATCAAATTTTTGAGCGGACTCAAACGGGTGGTTGTGGTCGAAGAAGTTGCACCCATTGTTGAAGAAGCTTTGGGAAGCATCGTCGCCACGCACGGACTTGATGTAAAAGTACTTGGCAGACTCACGGGTCATCTGCCTCGCATGGGACATTTGGAACAAAGGCATATTGATAGCGCATTGACACTCGAAATTGATGGCTGGAATTTTGATGTGATGCAAGAACCGAATCCTGAAATTATGACACTGCCTTGCGGCGGCTTTGAGCCGTTGTATCAGGCATTAAAAAATGTGTTGCCTGAAAACCATTTGGTCGCAGGCGATGTAGGTTGTTCTGTTTTACAGGGTTATTTTCCACCTCAAGTGATAGACACCGCTTACGCACTCGGCAACAGCATTGCCACGGCATCAGGCATGACATCCAGCGGCCAAAAAGGAATTGCCATTATTGGTGACACAGGCTTTTTACATTCGGGCATCACCAGTTTGCTCAACTCGGTAGAACACAAGCACTCATTATTGGTTATCATTCTGGCCAATGAAATTCCTGGGATGACGCCAGGGCATTTGGGCATTCCAGGGCTACGACGTATTGAGGCATTGTGCAATGCTTGTGGTGTAAACTCAATCACGCATTGCAATGTGGACTCAGACAGCAATGAAGACTTGGAAATTTTACTAAAAAATCAACTCGATCAGGACGGCATTCAAGTGGTGATTGCCAAAGGCACACCCAAGCCGTTGGGAGGTTAGTCGTGAAAGCACTGCTTGAAAACCAACTAGATGAATTAAAAGCATATATCGGTGAAGAAAAGTTTTCTCAAAACCCATCGGAGTTGGCCACCCATGCACGAGATGAATCGGCGCATGGAGAGTTTCCACCCGATGTCGTGTTTTATCCAGAAACCACCGAGGATATTTCCAAGCTGCTCAAATATTGCAATGAACACAAAATCCCTGTCACACCGTGGGGTGCAGGGACAAGCCTTGAGGCCAACCCCGTTGCCATTCGAGGGGGAGTCTCTTTGGATGTCAGTAAAAAGATGAATCAGGTTTTGGATATACGCCCTCAAGACTTTCAGGTAACTGTTCAACCAGGTGTTATTCTGCAAGATTTAAATGAAAAACTCAGCAAGCATGGTCTGTTTTTCCCACCCGATCCTGGCGCACCGTGCAGTATTGGCGGCATGGTGGGCAACAATGCGGCAGGGATTCAGGCTGTCAAATACGGCCCCACCAAGCAGTATGTGCTGAACATGGAGATCGTGATGGCCAATGGGGATATCATCCATTGCGGTACCAACGCCATGCGAACTTCATCGGGCTACGACTTGCTTCATTTGTTCATTGGCTCGGAAGGCACGTTGGGCGTGTTTACCGAAATCACGCTCAAGCTCGCAGGGATTCCGCCCGATGTCTCCGCCGCCACGGCCTCGTTTGAAACGATGCAGCAAGCCAGCCAAACCGTTGTGAATCTGGTCCAGGCAGGGCTATCACCGGCTGCCCTAGAATTTATGGACGATGTCACCGTAAGAGACATCAACGCGTTTAAAGGCATGTCACTGCCAGAGACCTCCACATTGTTTTTAGAATTTCGTGGCAACAAAGCCGAAGTCAATGAAGATGTTAAACTTGCCCAGGAGATCTGCGATGAGAATGGTTGCATTAATTACCACGCAGTGACCGGACGAGAAGAACGAGACAAATTGTGGGAAGCTCGCCACCACATGGCGTATGCCGCCGCATCGGCCAACCCTGGCAAAAGATTTGTTGCCCTGGATGTGGCCGCATCCATCAGCAAATTCCCTGAAATTGTGGATAAATCTCGCAGCACATTGGAAAAATACAATCTGGTTGGTCCCATCTTCGGTCATGCCGGTGATGGCAATTTACACGTCGTCATCTTTTACGCTGAAGACGAAATAGATCAGGTCAAAAAAGCCAACGACGAAATTGTAAACCACACGTTAGATGCTGGCGGCACCGCCACAGGCGAACACGGTGTGGGCATCGGCAAAATTCACTTCATGCAAAAAGAGCATGGTCAAAGTTACGAGTTGATGAAACAGATTAAACACCTGTTTGATCCAAATGGCATTTTAAATCCTGGCAAGATTTTTGAGGATTGAATTAATCAACCAATCCCATTCGTCCTAACAGATCGTTATAGCGAGGGTCTTTGCGTAGTGGGCTGATTCGATGTGCATTTTTAAGATAGATCAACACCCATTGGTGTTGATCATAAGCTTGTTCAAACCACTCGAAAGCCTGATCAATTTCGCCCAATCCTGAGTACACAGAGCCAATGTGGTACGGTGAAACCTTTTTCTGGTCAGTTTTTTTCAGTTCATCTAGAATTCGATAGGCTTGTTTGTGCTGCCCTGAAACTGCATACGTGTATCCTATTGACGTAAGGTTGGGAATGGTTTTACCCATGATCTCCATTTCGGCTTGAAAGTGTTCAATGGCTTTATCGTATTGTCCTCGACGCTCGTAAATCAGTCCAAGCACGGTAAGTGCGGGACCAAAACGAGCATCCAGCTCCAACGTTTTTTGGCATTGTTCAAAAGCTTCATCCAATCGACCTGCATAACATAACTTCCAGGCCAGCACTGTGTTAATGACCAATGAAAGTGGATCTAGTTCCAGCGCTTGTTTGAGTTCGGCAATGGCTTTGTCATGCTGGCCGGTAATTGAAAAATACTCACCGTACCAGTGATGACCGGTGGCGTAGTTAGGATTCAACTCCAAAGCCCGTTGAAAAGCACGCTCCGCATTGATCCAGTCCCAGCAATGATTCATCGTCACGTAGCCCAACGCTGCATAAGCTTCGGCCAAACTGTCATCAAGTTCCAAGGCCCGTTGTGCTGATTGCAGTGCCTTTGGGAACATTTCCACAGAAGGCGCAAAATCGAACCACCCCAAAATCATGAATGTGTCAGCCAGACCTGTATAAGCCAGCGCATATTTCTCATCTTGTTCTATCGCCTGCTCGAAAAAACCCACTGCCTTAAGCAACTCATCTTTATGGCGTTTGTTCCAAAGGTAACGGCCTTTTAAATAAAGTTGATAGGCTTCCAAACTGTCAGTCGGCTTGCGCTCAATGCGCTGACGTTCACTGCTCGACACCGTGGCTTTCAGTGCCACACCGATCTGCTGGGCCACATCACTTTGGATGGAAAAAATATCGGTCATATCACGATCATACGTATCCGTCCACAAATGATTGTCCGTGGTAGCATCAATCAACTGAGCCACAATGCGCACCTGATTTTCATGGATGCGCACACTGCCTTCCAGAACTGTATTAACGCCTAATTCCTGCCCGATGGTTTTGATGGACTTGGTCGTGTTTTTGTAACGCATCACCGAAGTGCGCGAAATCACTTTGAGATCAGAAATTTTCGACAGTTGAGAAATCACATCATCCGTCAACCCATCGCTGAAATAAGTGTGCTCCTGTCGGGTACTCAATTGCAAAAAGGGCAGCACAGCAACGGATTTCAGCTTTGTATCTCCATCGAGAAGTTGTTGATAAAGCTGCTCTGTTTGCCGGGCGGGTTGCACCTGCAACTCGTCTTGCAACACCTGAACACAACGCTGATACACTTTGCCAACCTCTCCCAATTCGCCAAGGTGTGCATAGCACTGCATTAATGTTCGATACAGTTGTTCACGGGATACATCAATTTTCATCCCGCGATCAATCAAAGCAATCGCTTGTTGGTATTGGGATTGCGCCATCTGGCACTCAGCCAATTTGATTAACGCATCTAAATAACGTTGCTGCCATTGCTGATGATGGAAGATGGCCCAGTCTTCATAACGATCCTCTTGTAGATAGTCACCTTGATACACATCAATCGCTTGTTGAAAATATTTGGATGCTTTGATCAAATCCTGTTCATCCAAATATGTATTCCCCTGTTTGAATTTGGTCTGAAATATTTCTGTGTCAATTTTACATTCAATCTGGGGATTAAACTGATAGTGGCCTTTGGACGGACTGAGAATAAACATAGAATCCGTTCCCTTCATCAAATCAGACTCAAGCAATTTTCTGAGTTCACTGATTCGGCCATGCAGATTTTGCAATGCTTTAAAGGGATGTGCATCAGGAAACAGCCATTCTACCAACTGATCCTGTGTAAAAGTCTGCCCCCGTTCAAGCAGCAGAATTTTTAATAGCGTTTGTGTTTTGCGACGCTTCCAAGCCTGCGGCGGTAATAACTCGCCATCACGCCACAGTTGGAAGGTGCCAAACAACTGAATGCGTAATCCCATAGCAGTTGCATTATAAGCAAAACAGTAGCGCTCCTTACAGCTTATGGAAGCGAAATGGAAGGCGACTGATTTACCATCGTGTTTCAAGGAGGCTGTTATGCAACCCATACTCATTGCCGCCGCCGTGGTTGGGGCGTTGGTCGGCGCTTATTTTTTGATTGCCTCACCTCTAGGACCAGGAGGGAACATGATTCAAGACACATCTGATATTGAAGTTGCTGGCACTTGTGAAGATGCTGCGGCACGTCAGTTCGATTTTTGGGTGGGCGAGTGGAACCTCACCTGGGCCGATGGCGGCGAGGGCAACAATGTGATTCGCTCTATCATGGGCGGCTGTGTGATTGAAGAAAATTTCAGCGCGCCTGCCGGTGGTTACTTTGGCAAGAGTGTCT
Organism: Candidatus Fraserbacteria bacterium; assembly: GCA_029262795.1. Taxonomy (GTDB): domain Bacteria; phylum Bipolaricaulota; class Bipolaricaulia; order RBG-16-55-9; family JAJCYT01; genus JAJCYT01. Next base: position 85,880 of record JAJCYT010000036.1, on the reverse strand, counting down.
CAACCTATGCCACACAACAAGGCATGTGGAAACAAACCTGGGTGGACAACAACGGCAGCTATCTGGATTTCAGCGGCGGTATGGAGGGTGATCAAATGATTTTGTCTCGCCAATTCACCAATGTCGAAGGTCAAACCGTGATGCAGCGAATGCGCTTTTACGACATTCAGCAAGATCAAATGGATTGGACCTGGGAGCGTTCTTTAGACCAAGGCCAAACCTGGGAACCTCAGTGGCAAATCCATTATGAACGCCGCAAATAATCATCAACACAGGAGCATGTTATGAATCCTTTTTTAATCGTCGCCGCCGTTATCGGCGCATTGGTGGGTGGCTATTTTCTAATCGCCTCGCCAGCAGGATTGGGCAGTGGGCTGATTCGAGACACGTCTGATATTGAAGTGGCTGGCACCTGTGAAGATCCCTTAGCCCGTCAGTTCGATTTCTGGATGGGCCAATGGAACCTCACCTGGGAGGGCGGCGAAGGAAACAACGCTGTGCGATCCATCATGGGTGGCTGCGTGATTGAGGGCAATTTCAGTTATCCCGAAGCAGAATTTATCGGCAAAAGTTTTTCAACGTATGTGCCACGACTCAACACTTGGAAACAAACCTGGGTGGACAACAACGGTGTGTATCTCGACTTCACCGGCGGCATGGAAGGCGATCAAATGGTGTTTCGTCGTCAGTTCACCAATCCCGAAGGTCAGGTGGTCATGCAACGCATTCGTTTTTATGACATCGAGAGAAATCAAATGGAGTGGGGTTGGGAACGATCCTTAGATGAAGGTCTAACCTGGGAATTGCTCTGGCAAATTCATTACGAACGACGTTAACTGAATTCTTCTAGGTCTATCATTTTATCGCACAAGGGCTTTTTGTGTAAGGTGCAAACGAATGCCTGAACATACCTGAGTGAGTTTAAATCCTTATCCAGTCCAAGGATTGGGCGTTACAAAAAGCTACTGAAAAGTAGCGGCAAAAACCCTTTGCAAAGCGGGGGAGGCTTTTCTTCATCATCCCTTCCCCGCTTTCCCCATATTCATAACACGATGCCAATTTGAGCCGCTGCCGATCTTGACAGAACGGATACAGTCTGTTTAGATCGACTGCGCTTCAGAAAGGCGTGGTGTGAAACAGCAATCAACATTGCCTTTGCGGGTGTTAATCCCCATCAAAGGTCACAACAACAAAAGCCGCTTGAGTGAGTTGCTCACTGAACAACAACGTTTGCATCTGACTCAGTGGATGTTGAAGCGAACATTAGATGTGGTGACTTCAATTGAGAGGCCGAAGTCGATTTGTTTGATCGGGCATCCTAAAGATTTGGCTTCACAAACGCTCGCACAAACCATGAACGTGACATTCATTCAAGAGTCGTTTGGTGATCTAAATCTGGCTTTACAAGCTGAAGTGGACCAATTTATCAAGCCGCAGCCCTTACTCATTCTGTTTGCCGATCTGCCCTTGATCACTCATGAAGTATTACAGCTTTTTTTGCAGGCTGCAGAAAACACCCAAGCTGATTTGATTCTCGCACCCGACGAGCAAGAAAACGGAACCAATGTGTTGCTCTATCGAGGAAACACTTCATTGAAAATGACATATGGCCTCAATAGTTTTTCAAATTTTCATCAACAAGCACAAGCATCAAACCTTTTAATAGAAAAATTCTCACACCCAGTCCTGGCTCAGGATTTGGACACGCCTGAAGATTGGCATCGCCTTTCCCCGCAACTCGCTCAACTCGGCTTTTCTTTGGAGGCTCGAACTGCGCCGTCTAACCACTGATGCGTTGGTGGTCGGTGCAGGCGCAGGTGGACTGATTGCTGCACTGTCAGCAGCAGAATCTGGCGCTCACGTCACTGTTGTTTGTTCAGCACCGCTAGGCCAGGACTGCAACACGGCTGTTTCAGGCGGTGGCTTCATGATGAGTACGGATGATTTTTCAGTAACTGAGCACGTCGAACTCACCCACAAAGCAGGTTGTAACCTCAACGATCCAAGTTTGGTCAAAACCTTGTGCGAACAAGCAACTGATGCGAAGGGCTGGATTGAGGCTCAGATTGGGCAAGGGTTTAACCTCAAAAACAATACACAAGGATATTGGTATACAGGTGGTGGGGCTGGCTTTTTTGCTGCACTGAAACAAAAAATTTACGAACACCCGAATATCGAATTGATGGAATCTTACACCGTTTTCAAGCTACTGAGTGATAATGGATGCCAGGGAGCATTAGCTGTTTCTTCAGGTGAAACTTTCGCTATTCAAGCCAACGCCACAGTTTTAGCAACAGGTGGTTACGCAGGCATTTACACTCGCCATGACAACCCTGGCAATCCAGTGGGTGCTGGAATTTCTTTAGCGCTAGAGGCCGGCTCAATCGTCCGCGATATGGAGTTTGTGCAGTTTTATCCGCTCGGGTTGGCCGAACCAAGCCTGCCTACTTTCATGGCTTTTCGACCTTTTCCACGTGAAGCAAAAGTGATTAACATTCGGGCAGAATCGGTCACTGAAAAATACCTGGATACAGACGATTTAAATGAAGCAATCGGCACCCATCGAGACAAATTTTCTCAAGCCATCGAAGCCGAAGAACAGCATGGACCGGTCAAACTTGACTTAACCAATGTGAATTGGGATCATCTGGATCACTGGTTCTCACTGCAATTTCTGACTCGATATAACTTTCCCTGGCAAACGCAACCCGCCATTATTTCGCCCATCGCCCATCACACCATGGGGGGGATCGCAGTTGATGAATTTGGGCGAACTTCTGTCAAGAATCTCTACGCAGTCGGAGAAGTTGCAAGCGGCCTGCACGGTGCCAACCGCCTGGGAAGTAATTCACTCACCGAATGTTTGGTGTTTGGAAAATGCGTTGGTGTTCACGCTGCCGAGCAAAAAAGCCCAACAGTGAATGAAATCAACTTTTCAAAAAATTTCACTTCAGAAAAAAGACCTGGCTCAGAAAACTTGGAAAAACTTCAGCAAGCTTGCTGGAAACATTTGGGCTTGAGTCGTCATGCATCTGGCTTGAAAACCATGCGATCTGTGCTTGAGTCACTTGAAGTCCAAAAAAATTCTAGACTTGAGTCAGCCCATCAAATTGCTGTGCTTGTGGCTTTGTTTGCCGAAAAGCGAAAAGAAAGTCGAGGCGCACATTTTCGCAGCGATTTCCCAAATTTGTCTGATCAACAAAACCATAGCCTGTTCGTAGAAAAGCGCGATGGAAACATTGTTTTCGTAAAAAGTCCTGAATCAAAAAGCTCCTAATTACTAGTTTTGTAGTTGACAATTTCCCTCGCTTGTGCTATGGTGAATTACTAATTCCATAGTTTTTGAGGTGATGTTGATGATGGCCAGACCAAAATCCTCCATTTTGACCGAAAGTGAACTGCGCCTGATGACTGTCATTTGGGACAAAGGTTCTGCCACCGTCAAAGAGGTCGTAGATGCCTTGACTCAAGAACATGCCTTGGCCTACACCACCGTGATGACCACCCTGCAAACACTGACGAACAAAGGCTTTTTGCGTCATGAAAAACAAGGGCGGGCTTTTGTATACCACCCTCTGGTTAGCCAACAGGAAACACAGCGCAATGCCATTGATTACATCATGAGCCGTTTTTTCAACAACTCGCCGGAACTCCTCATGCTTAACCTGCTCGAACATGATGATGTCGATCTCAACGATTTGGAAAAACTTAAACGCCTGGTTTTGGAAGAAGAGGACGGTGATTCATGATCTGGATGAACTCGATTGTCGAAGCTGTTGTTTCATTTTTATCCAACAGCCTCTTGCCAGGATTGATGCTCACCTTGCTGCTGGTTGTACTTTTCAAGTTCTGCCGCAATGTCAATGCCACAACCAAATATGCGTTGTGGTACGGCTGTCTGATTGCTTTGTTGGTCACGCCCTTGTTGGCAAACATTTCAATCGACCCTGGTCAGTTTTTTGCTGTACCAAACACAAAAATGATTCAGGCAGCACCAGAAGAAATCGAAATTTCTCCCAGCACTTTCCCTTTAGATGTAATGACACCACCCTCTTCAACCTCTGCTCTATTGCCCACTGAAGTTGCCCATGAAACTGAAGCAATACTTCCTACACAAACTTCAGCGCGAGATTCAAAGTTGACTTTGCCTAGTGCCCTTGGTTTCATGCTCTTGGCTTTGTGGGGTTTGGGCGTCATGGTTGGGCTGCTGATATTGACGCGAAGTTTGAAACATTTGAACCACCTCAAACGAACGGCCAAGCATTCCCTGCTTCATCAACAGCAATTACATAAATTATTATCTATACACAATATTCGACGCTCAATTCAGTTAATGACATCTTCAAAAATCAACGCACCAGTGTCACTCGGATTTATTCGCCCTATGATCCTGATTCCAAATACTCTGATCGCTCAACTCACACCAGAGGAATTAAATTATGTTTTGCTCCATGAAATAGCCCACCTTAAACGTCGAGATGATTGGGCCAAGCTGCTGCAAAAGCTCATTCGCACGTTCTTATTCTTCCACCCTGGCGTGTGGTGGATCGACCGTCAGTTGGATTTGGAAAGAGAAGTTGCCTGTGATGACTGGGTGGCTCAACTCACCAATCAACGGCGAAGTTATGCAAGCTGTCTCTTGAGGCTAGCCGAAATTGGATTACATCATGGTAAAGCTTCTGTGCAGCTTGGATTGATGATGGCCTCAAAAATTGAAGTCAGAATCAAAAAACTGATCAACGCAAAGCGATTTATTTCAACAGAACTTCCAAGGTTCAAGTTACTTATTGGCGCTGGGTTACTCCTTGTTTTTTCTTTGCTTACAGTAGGGCTCTCACCAAACATCACTGTTGGCGAAGACTCAACTAAGCATTGGGGAATAAATACTCGAGAAACCCATAACCTCGAACTCGCACCAGGCACGGAATTGGTCTTAGAACTGCCTAGGGAATCTATCGTTTTGTTCAGAGCCAACTTGGGTGGAACCACCAATGTTGTTGTAGAAAACATGTCTATCGTGCTAAAAAACCATTCTGTCCGCTTTCAGTTTATAGATGAAAACATGCTGATCAGAATGACACTCCCTCAAACGTTGGTGGATTACATCATTGGTGGTCATGCAAGAGTGACTGACAAAGCTGGAAACCCTGTAATCGTAAATAGCCGCGATGACCTTAAAGATCTGAATTTGGATGCACTAGTCGCCATCAGTTCATTTAAAACTGATGACGTTATTTTGACAGGGAGTTTCAACGCCTTTACAGGACCATCTCTCGCAGAAGCAACATCAAGCTTAATGGAAAACCCAGTCGCTCAAACTAGCGGAACGGTTCTTATCCGCCCTCTAGATGAAATCATTTATCACAGAATACGTTCTAACAATTAAGGGGCAAAAATGAAACAAGAAAAAACTAAGAAAACGTTTAAGTGGATTGGTTTATTTTTAAGTATCTGCCTGACGATTTCAATATTTCAAACAGAAACCCTCACCAGAGAAATTCGATTATTTCCACCCACATGGGAATTTGAAATAGAAGGTTCAACACAATTTTTCATTGAACTGCCTATAACTTCAATTCGTATTTTTCAAACGTCCAATGGCGTGACAACTATCAGTGGAAGAACTTTTTCATTAGTTGCTGAAGAACATAAAATTCAGTTTGAATTTGAAGAAAACCTGCTCATTGCCAACCTTGTGGTTCCACAAGATAGCGCTTTTGTAATGGGAGCAAATGCCGTCAAGATCACCAACGAAAGTGGCCGCCCCATAGACCAAATTGAATTTGGGGACACTATCGTCATTCATCAAGATTATCTATCTATTCGATCATTTACGATGAATGGAATACGCATGTATGGACATTTTGAAGCATTAGCAATTGATAACAGTTCAGGAGCAACTACCAATCTTTTGGATTTGGATAGCAATTCTACACTCAATGGAAAACTCATCTTCAGACCCCTGATTCTGGGAAATTAAGTGTTCGTTTAAAAGAATAGCTTTCAATCTCCCAGCCTGATAAACTCATCGTTCACTCCACAAGGAGGAACGATGAGTTTGCCTTTGCTGGTCTGGTTGCTGCTCAGTTTGATTTGGGGATCAACTTGGCTATTTATCAAATTGGGGTTGGAGGATTTGCCCCCCATCACCTTTGCTGGGATTCGCTTTTTGCTGGCCTCCGTACCTTTGATGATCCTGCTGCTGGCGCGTCGTGTGCAACTGCCTCGGTCTGGTAGAGACTGGTGGACGATGATTGTCACAGGTCTGCTCACCATCACACTGACATATGGATTGGTATTTTGGGGAGAGAATTTTATTTCTTCTGGTCTAACCGCCATCTTGTTTAGTGTCTGCCCTTTGATCACCTTATTAATGGCACATTTCTTTGTCCCTAACGAAACTTTAACACTCAACCGACTTGGTGGCATTTTGTTGGGCATCGGTGGTGTTGCACTGATTTTCTATCAGCAAATCCAGCTAGACAACTCAATGGCCCTTTGGGGTAGCTTGGCCATTTTTGGCTCAGCATTGGCTTCGTCCGTGTCTGGTATCTTGGTTAAAAACCGTACCCATCACCTTGATCCCACCCTGATCACCACCGTACAAATGGTTGCAGGATTCATCCCATTACTCGCTATTGGGATTCCCCTGGAAGGCAACCCTTTCCATTTTGAATGGACACCTTTGGCTGTAGGCGCATTATTCTACCTCGCCATCATCGGGTCAGCTTTGCCGTTTGTGTTGCTCTACTGGCTCATCAAACATATGGACGTCACCCACACCATGCTCATTTCAATGTCCAGTACGCTCGTTGCAGTCCTGCTCGGCTGGCTTGTGCTCGATGAAGCCTTGGGCTGGCACACCCTCATCGGTGGCAGTGGTCTGTTGACAGGCTTGTTTTTGACAATGTATAAACGCCGATCAGGGATTCAAAAAAAGATCATAAACTAAAAACCTTTAAGTCTTATAAATGCAAAAGATTTCAATCCACCTTTGTCTAAAGAGGCAAGATAAGACTGCGAATGCGAGATCTGAATGAGATTTGTTTTCTAGGTACAGTGACTTTTAAAATTCTATTCGCCAGAACCGAATGGAAAAGTTATATTAAAGAAACCTGATTGCGGGAGAGGTTTTGATCATGAAAGAAAGCAAATTAACGCAGATGATTCCATTTTATTTGGGCGTCATTGGCACCATCTCTACTTTGGTGATGTTGGTTTCACTGGTCGGTGCTTCTCAATGGCATGAATTGTGGCACACGATGATGTTGGTGTTTGTTGTCATAGCCGGTGCTGCCACAGCATTGACATTAAAATTTCGTGAGTGGTCGGCGTTGTTTTTAATCATCAGCGGCTTTGGTGCTTTCTTTTCTTTTATGTTGGCCCACACCACTGATTTTACGCTGCTGGGCACCAATTTTCCTCTGGTTTTGTTTGCAATTGCCCCTCTGTGCATTGCTGGCCTGTGGGTGGCTGTTGAAAACGTAACGGATGAAGAAGATGACGAAATAGAAATTGACAAAAAGACAGCAACTCAATCAGATGCTGAAGGTTGATGTTTTCGCATCGACAGCAATGTCAAACACCCCAATACACCAGCAATCAGTGAACCAATTAAAATCCCCATCTTTGATTGAGACACCAATGCATCATCCGTAAATGACAAACCAGAAATAAAGAGCGACACCGTAAAACCCACACCGGCAATAATTCCAACCCCAAAGATGTGGCCCCAACGAACCCCTTGTGGCAAAGAGGCCAACTTAAATTGAATCGCCATCCAAGAAAAACTCACGATGCCAATCGGCTTTCCGATCAATAGCCCTGCCATAATTCCCCAAGTGATGGGGCTGGCAAAGGCCGACGTCAACGCATCGCTGGTAAACACAATGCCCGCATTGGCCAGCGCAAACAATGGTAGCACCAGATAACTGGCCCAAGGATGAATCACACGCTCCAGTCGTTCGAGAGGTGATTCAGTGTCTTTGCTCAATTCCTCAATGCGGCCAAGCACGGCTTGCTGTCGATTTTCCTGTTGATTGTCCAATGCCTCGCGGAACTGGCGCAGCAGAATTTCCATAGATTGAATATAGGTGCGACGCGAAAAATAAGATGTGGATGGGATAAACATCGCCAACATCACCCCAGCAATGGTAGGATGCAGGCCCGATTCAAACACAGCCAACCACAACAGCACACCCACCAGACCATACAGTCCATTTTTATGGATTCTGGCACGGTTCATGCCAAATAAAATGCCCAAAATTCCCACTGCCGCACCAAGGGCTGTCCAGGAGATACTTTCAGTATAAAACAGTGCAATCACAATGATGGCTCCAATGTCATCGACGATGGCAAAAGCCAGTAAAAATATGCGAAGTTCAAGCGGCACACGCTTGCCCAGCAACGTGAGAATCCCAAGCGCAAACGCAATATCGGTTGCCATAGGAATTCCCCAACCAGCTTCACCAGCGCCCCCGATATTGAACACAAAAAACAGCAATGCAGGCACGCCCATTCCGCCTAAACCAGCCATCAATGGCAACATGGCGCGACGACGGTCATTTAACTCACCGTGCAGCAGTTCACGTTTGACTTCCAGGCCAACGATAAAAAAGAAAAGCACCATCAATGCATCGTTGATCCAATGCAACAGTGATTCAGATATTTTGATAAAACCCAGATCAATGCTCAGATACGTTTCCCAAAGCTGAAAGTAGCTGTCGCTCCACGGCGAATTGGCCCAAATCAGCGCCACCAAAGAAGCCGCAAACAACACGATCCCGCTGACCCCTTCTGTATAAATGAAGGCCTGAACAGGTAACACCAATTCACGAACCACATAAGATTTGCCCGCTCGAACCTTCAACGAGCCACGGCTTCGTGCTGGAATTTGCGGCATGGATGGTCACCAATTTTCGCTAGATTTAAAACGCTGTGGGCATTATACGAGAAGCCAACAACACATCAATCCACATTGCTTTAAAACTCTGTGCGGATAATCCAAAGGTCAGGAAAGACCGGTTTTAACAACGTACTGACCAGATAAGCCACCCCTTCAGACCCACCTGTGCCCTGCTTGGTCCCAATGGTACGTTCTACCATTTTGACATGACGGTAACGCCATTCTTGCACACCTTCATCAAAATCCACCAATCGCTCACAAACTTGAGCAACATCAGGGTTGTTTCGATAGATGTCAATCAACACAGCTTGAACCGCCTCAGATGCTTCCACCGGACCAGTCACATCTCGTTGCAACGCTTCTTCAGGTAAAGCGTACCCCTGTGTTGACAGGTAAGATAAAAACTTATCCCACAACCCTGGCTGCGCGAAACGTTGCTTTAAAACCTGATGATCTTGCGTGTCTTCAGGAAAATGCTCTACAAAGTTTTGACGCTTGTGTCCCAATAAAAATTCTAACTCGCGGAATTGTCGTGATTGAAACCCACTGCCCGATTCCAGCTGTTCACGAAAACTCAAGTAATCCAGTGGCGTCATCGTTTCCAGCACATCAATTTGTGCCACCATCACCTTGAGAATGGTCAAAACACGCTTAAAGGTTTGCAGCACACGCGGGGTGTTGTTGGCTTCCAGTTGCGTCACCAAAAAATCCATTTCGTGCAGCACAGTTTTGAACCACAATTCGTACACCTGGTGGATGGTGATAAACAACATCTCATCATGCTCCTCCGAACGACGTTGTTGCAATGAGAGCAATTCATCAATCATCAAATATTTTCCATACGACAATGCCATGGCAACCTCCACGCATCCCTGAGATGGGCCTATTTTGCCCTTTTCTTAGCATCGTTGGCAAGCTATGATGATAATCATGATGAATTACAAACCTCTCTGGATATTGACCTTTGCAGCCGTTCTCGCACTGGGCGGCTGTCAATGGAAGGATGTAAAGGCGTTCAACAGCGCATCCCAAGAAAGCTCGGACGAAGCTTCTGAAAAGGAAGCGGCAAATGTAACCAAAGTGTCTGTCAGTGGCGAAGCAGAATCCTATACCTTTTCCATCACCATTGAAAGTCCGGATACAGGTTGTGATCAATATGCCGACTGGTGGGAAGTGCTTGCAGAAACAGGTGAACTGCTCTACCGACGTATCTTACTCCACAGCCATGTGAATGAACAGCCTTTCACACGTTCTGGCGGCCCTGTTGAAATCGCTTCAGATCAAATCGTCATCGTGAGGGCACACATGAACAACACCGGTTACGCTGGCAACATGCTCAAAGGATCTGTAGACACAGAATTCGTTGAATTTGTGAGCGAAGAAGCGTTTGCACCGGATGTAGAAATTCAAGAACCTCTACCTGAAAACTGTGCCTTTTAGCCCCAATCAACGCCCAAGTTGATCGGGGTCAAATTCGGCTTCGTCAAATGATCGAATCTCTATGTCGCGGATGTTCAGATTTGTGATATTGCCTGGTATAACGTGGTTTTCGACCACTTGCGTCTGAGAATACAGCCCTCCAAATTGCCCCGTATCCTCATTGGTAAATCGGCGGAGGGTGCGCCAATCATACTGAACAGTGTGAAGCAAATCTCCACTTTCATCCATGAGCTGAACTTGATACAGAGATCTTCCTTCATCCAAGAATGACAACACTTTAATTCTGGGAAATGGCACTGTCTCCCGTCGTGCTGCAATGGGTTCAATGATAAATTCTGCCAGGCGTGCAGTGGTTTTAAAACGCCTTAAGTTATTGACGTTGCCAACAACCAAAAATGTTTCTGGTGCAGGCACTGTTGGCTCCACATCTGAAAAAGCTCTACTGGTAATGGTATACTGGCCATCACCGACCACCAGGCCAATCACTTCAAATACATTGGCATCGCCAAACACTTCAAAACTGCCTTCTATTTTTAAAGCCGAAATCAAATCAGGATTCCAGAAAAACACCTCATTGAGCCTTCGATTGTCTTCATTGCTACGAATGATATACACATCACCCGCCACTTCTGCTGGAGATAAAAAATCCACTCGTGTCAGGCGCAATGCACTGTTCATGGAAAACTTATAGCTCACTCGTGCCTGAGCGCGCTGTGTGCCTTCGCGGCGTTGGGCCACAATATCTATCAAGAAGGTTGAACCAGGGATGTTGTAATTCAAATAGGCACTAAAGCGGTTTCTATCCCAAGCTGCCAAATCGCTGCTTTGAGCCAACAGTATTTGCTCTGCTGCCAGAATTTCTGCTTCAGTGGCTTCATTTTGACTTTGAGCTTGCCACATTGCGCTTGACACAAACACCAACAAAGCCAGGACCAACAAGGCTTTTTTCATGATCTTTCCTCCAAAACGAAGAAAGTTTTAAGTTGAACCCAAAGAGCAACTTTCTCCACAAAACGCATAGGGATACTTCTATCCTAATACGTCAAGTCAACATCATGACAATCCAAAATCAAATGGATTTATTGGCCCAACTGGTCTGGATCAAAAAATGAATCTTCATGATCCATAATTTCAATATCGCTGATTTGCAGCGTGGTAATGTTTCCTGGAATGACATGGTTTTCCACCACTTGAGTTTCAGCATAAAATGGCTGAAGCCCTTGCTGTGCCGCTTCAAAAGGTAATTCACGATTGGTGCGCCAATCGTAACTAATGGTGTGCAGCAAATCGCCACTTTCGTCCATCAATTGAATTTGATACAGGGTGGTGCCTCCCCCAATAAAAGCCAGCACTTTAATTTTAGGAAATGGCACCGTTTCTCGACGGGCCACAATAGGCTCGATGTCGTATTCGGCCAACTTTGCATCTACCGAAACAAGTTGGGATTCATTGCCCTGGCCAAAAAACAACATGATTTCCGGCGCAGGCACAATCGGTTCAACCTCTGAAAAAGATCGTCTATTGATAAAATACTGGCCATCTCCAATGACCAGCCCCGTCACCTCAAACACGTTGGCATCGCCAAACACTTCAAAGTTGCCTTCTATCTTTAAAGTTGAGATCAAATCAGGGTTCCAGAAAAACACTTCACTCAGGCGACGATTGTCTTCATTGCTACGAATGATGTAAACATCACCAGCCAGTTCTTCGGGTGAAAGAAAATCTATTCGAGCCAAACGTGTTGCACTCGTTTTGAAAAACTTGTGTGACACCCGCGCCTGCGAGCGCAATTCACCTTCTGCCCGCTGGGCCACAATGTCCATGATGAATGTTGAACCTGGGATGTTATAGTTGAGATAAGCGCCAAAGCGTTCATTGTCCCATTCTTGAAGACTACCGTTTTGAAACAATAATAAACGCTCTGCTTCTGCAATGTCTTCTTCTGTCACTGCATCCTGCGCCTGGGCTTGCCCAATCAACATAAAGGATAACACCAACACCACTATCAAAATCAATCGTTTATTCATCATCGACAAAAACCCTCAACGCCCCAGCAATCCAGGTTCAAACATGGCGCCAGGAAGGTTTGCAATTTCAATGTCCCGTACCGTCAAGGTGGTCACATTGCCTGGAATGATATGACTTTCGATCACTTGCTCTTGTGCATAACTACCAGAAAAACGAAACCCATTGGCTACTACATCGTCATCACGGAAGATTTGAAAATTGCGATAATCATATTTAAGGGTTTGCAGTAAATCGCCACTTTCATCCAGCAGTTCTATTTTGTAAAGGCTGCCATTGAGAAAAGCGAAGACACGAATTTTAGGAAACAGGCTCGTTTCACGACGAGCTTCGATGGGAACCAGCGTGTATTCAGCCAATCGGCTTTCTATGGTTACTGATTCACTGTCACTTTCCTGAGACGATGAAAAGGTTTGTGAGGGCGCGGGTATATCTGGTGTGATATCAGAAAAACGGCGTTCGTCAATTCTGTAATTACCATCCCCCACTTTCAGACCAATCACTTCAAACACATTGGCATCACCAAACACCTCGAAACGATTGTCAATTTTAATGGCGCTGACCAGATCGGGGTTCCAGAAAAACACTTCGCTCAATCGGCGATTGTCCTCGTTTGTGCGGATGAGGTAGACATCACCAGCCAGTTCTTCCGGCTCCAAAAAATCCACCCGTGTCAGGCGAGTGGCACTGTCTTTGGAAAATTTGTACGACACGCGGACAGTGGCTTCTAAATCAGCCGTGCTACGAATCGCAGATATTTCAGAAATATAAGTTGACCCTGGCAGATCGTAATTTAGATAAGCACCAAAGCGATCACTATCCCAGCCGCGCAAGTCAAAAAAACCTGTGGAATTCAAAGCCAGCAATTCCTGACGCGACACTTCTGCCTCAAGCGCCCCGTCACTGACCTGCCCCAACAAACCTACTGGCAGCAACAACAGCATAGCCAATGCCAAAAACCACTTTCGCATAGATTCCTCCTTAACTTTATTGGCCTAACTGATCAAGATCGAAGATGGAAAAAGACAAATCTGGGTCAAGGGCAATGTCGCTCACAAACACATCGGTGCTGTTGCCTGGAGCGATATGGTTGATGATGGTGTATTTCGACGCATACCGTCGGCCTTCAAACACCATATAATCACGCCAATCGTAATCTAAGGTAAACAACAAATCGTCATTTTCATCTTTCAAGCGAAATTGATATGGCAGTGAAAAATTGTATGTCAACACCTGCACTTTGGGAAACAATGCAAACTCATTGACCGGCACATAATCATATTCTTTAATTTCAATACTTCCGCCACTCACCATGACAAATTCTTCAGAGGTGGTGGGCTGTGGCCCCATGTAAGCTTCTTCAGAATCGCGCCGATCCACAAGCTCATAGCCGATGAGGCGGAAACCAAAAATATCGAACACCGTGGCATCACCAAAGATAGCAAAATCCAAATTGACTTTGATGGGTGAAACCAAACCATCATTCCAAAAAAATACGTCGCGGCTGCGAGTGCGAGAATCAAAATCCTCTCTAAAGATGTAAACATCACCAGCCACATCAGCAGGCGAAAGAAAATTGAATCGAGTGTGAGCCACCGTGCCAAATTGTTCGAACCGATAAAACGCTTCCACAGTGGCTCGCCGAGTGGGCGCGTCGGGTCGGGTCACTATCAAATCAACCATAAATGTGGACCCCGACCCCTGTAAATACGCATTCAGGCGAGGTTCATCAATATTTGGACGAATTTGAGATTGTGCATTTGAGCTTGGAGACACGACCATCAAACCAACAAAGAACAGAAATAGGAAACCTAAAGAGGCTTTCCGCATACTTTCCCCCCTGCAATATCATAAATTTGACATGATAAACAGACCCTACTAACGAAAGTCATGCATCATGGTTACATCTTCATATCATAAAACAAAAACAGCATCTGTGGCAAACCACAGCATGATGCACTCAAAATCCCCACGATTTTGTTCGCTCAGTTATAAAGATTGTAATACACGATCACGCAATGTGGACAAACGTTCAACTGGCTCGTTACTGAACACGAAACGCACGAACTGATCACTGTTGACCTGTCCCCAATCGCGCATCGGGGTGGCAGCCACTTTGCCGTGTTCAAGCAACCGTTGTGAAGCAGTAAAAGAGTCGTGGCCCATTTCTTTGACGTTGATCAGCAACGACCAACCGCCTGCTGCTGGAATGACTGGCAAGTCATGGAGTTGTTTCACCACCGTGTCATGGCGGCGCTCCCACTCTGCAACAGCTTCAGCCACATCAGATTCTGGCGATTGTAACGCTGCTGCCGCACCACCCTGGCTGATGCCTGCTGGCGTAACCACGTTGTAGATACTGACTTTGGCAATATCGTTCATGATGGGTTGTGGGCCCACAACCCATCCCACGCGCCAACCAATCATGCGGTATTCTTTCGACACAGAACCAATGGTAATGGTGCGTTCAGCCATGCCATCGATAGAGGCAGGGTGAAGGTAAGGGCGATCAGCAAACAGAATACGCTCCATCGCTGCGTTATAGATCAACCATAAATTGTGCTGCTGACAAAGCTCTGCAATCGTTTCCCATTCAGCTTGATTCAACACTGCGCCAGACGGCATTGAGGGATTCATGATAAACATGGCCTTGGTTTGCAGACTGATGCATTCCCGTAATTCATCCACATCCAAACGCCATTGGCCATACTTTTCCACAAATGGAACCAGTTTGGGAATTCCACCTGCCAATCGAATACGATAGATCATGCCCGCATAAGTGGGATCAGTAACAATCACCTCATCTCCAGCATCGATGGTTGCTAAAAGGGCATTGAACATCCCCTCCGTGCCACCACAAGTGATGATGGTTTGATCCGATGTGTAAGGGTGATTGGTCTGACGGCTCACATGTTGCGCCACGATCTCACACAGATCGTGAGTGCCTGTAAATGGAAGATAGCTGTTGGCATCGTCTTCATCCAACGCTGCGCGAGTGGCTTCAATGGCAACGGCGGGTGGACGCAAATCGGTGTCCAGATTTTCTAATCTCAAAACTTCTGGATCATCCCCGGCCTGAGCAGCCACACGATCAATCGAAAAGCCAGGAATGTTTTCTAAACGCTGATTGGTCATTCAGCCTCCTGAGTTCATTTTTCCATTCTAGGTAATGGTGAGCCTGTATGAAGAATACAAGTTTTTTGAAGGAATGTGTACCGTTCTTTGATAGATGTTTTGCCTTTTAAGAACGTCACACAAAAAATTTTCATAAAGAAAAAAGAAACGAAAACAGAATTGATATTCGCAATTTAATCGTAGCCTCCTTTTGAAAGGAGGTTGGAGGTTAGGTGGTGGAGCATTGCTCCTCAAACAGAGAACTTTTGTTGTTTCATTTAGTATTTCTGATAAAGCCTAATTTAAACCATATGAGAAGTTTCTACTTATACACGGTGGCCTCTATGCTCTAAAAATGAGATCTTTTTCAGGAGATGATATTGTTCAAGAATTCACTTGTAACAGGTGATGGTTAGCTGCCAAAGCGCACTTTTAATGAGAAGTTTGAAATTAATTAATAAATTACTTAACGCTTTACCTGTATGGGTTCTTTCAGAATAAAAACATAAAATTTCAAAGAGAGATGACAAATCTATCCAATTTAACGTTCTGTTAACGGCCTCTGTTTAGGCTATCCCTAAATTCAATTGAAGGGAGTCCAAACATGTCGAAAAAAGATAAAGACCAGGTCGAGTTGAAAGCAGATTTTGATGAATTCGAGGACGATACTTTTGATGATCACGATGAGGAATCCAGCGAAGGCGATGTTGCCGTTCTCGAAGAAGATGAACTTGACCTTGAGGAAGACGGTTATGATGGGCTTGATGATGCCGGCGAATTTGAGCAAGTCGAAGGTTTTGATGCCTCGGCCCTGCTAGATATGGAAGCAGAAGAGCTGGTTGATGAAGGTGAAGAAATATCTCTCACAGACGATCTAAAAAAACTGGTTGACATGGGGGAAGATGAATTCGGCCTTCCAGAAACCCAGTGCGGTCGAGATGATCGTGTTCAGATTGATCCAACCACGGGTGCGCCTTGGCGTTGGATTTGTCAATTGCTTATTACCTCGGCAGATGGTTCTGTAGGCGGCTGTACAGGATGGTTTATTGGGCCACGCACCGTCATGACGGCAGGGCATTGTGTATATAGTCGTCGTCGTGGAGGGTGGGCCAAGAAAATTGAGGTTATCCCTGCTGCAAATGGTCGCCGCCGTCCGTATGGCTCACAAACCTCGACCCGATTCCGCAGCGTGAAGGGGTGGGTGAAGCATGGCAAAGAATCGCACGATTATGGTGCCATTATTTTGCCCAATGGTGATCTGGGCCGCCGTGTAGGGTGGTTTGGGTTTGCCAACCTTTCCAAGCGAACGCTCAAAAAACTGAGGGCCAATCATTCTGGCTATCCTTGTGACAAACCCTTTGGCACCCAATGGTTTAATGCTGGAAAGCTAACAAAAGTAAGCAAACGTCGACTTCAATACATGATCGACACTTTCGGTTGCCAGAGCGGAAGCCCTGTCTGGCGTTATCACAAAGGACGCCGTTACGCCATTGGCGTACACGCGTATGGCGGTTGCCCCAACAAGGCCACCCGCATCAACAAGGCCGTATTTAAAAACATGAAGAAATGGAAAAACCTTTGATCTTTAAGGATAAAGCCCATGACGATTGAAGGCATTATTCGCACCATTATGGAAAGCTGGCCTCCGCAACTACATGTGGAGGCCAGTGATGCTGATTACCATGTGGCTTTAAGTGAAGATACTCGTATTACCAATGCCAGTGGTCAGCTTGTGACGCCCGCTGAATTGAGCATTGATCAAACCGTGCGTGTACAAGGGACAGCATCTTCGACCAACCGCTTTGCGCTGATAGCAGAGGAAATCAAGATTCATTAATCAAGGAAATTTTATCAAATTTGCACGTAGTAAGCATAAACATTTACATTAATTAAAATTATTAGTGTGAACAACTTTAAAAATGTAAAATTTGATCAGGAAGAGGTTTCTATGAAATTTTTTAAAGTTCTCTCTTTGGTGTGTATTGTTTTAGGTTTCGTATTTATTTCAAACACTGCATCAATCGAACTATTCGCACAAAACTGTTCATTCAGAATCAATCCAGACGATTCTGAACCTGTTCAGGGAGATGAATTAAGAAGAGCCATTGTTAATGAGATGATTCCAGCAATTGGGTCATTTGAAATTAAGTCTTTCGATTTGAACGAAGATGACGGCACAAGTTTTCTGAGTCGTGTTAAAAGCAATGAAATTGATCTTTCACAATACTTTGCTGAGTTTGGGTTTACCAATTCGTTTGGCACTGCAACAGTGAATGCATATCAATTAGAAAGCGAAAGATTTGACTACCAAAACATTCGGCAAAACGGCACTCCTATCTACTCCAGTTCTGAGGCCTTTAATAATTCTCTGCTTTCTGAAACGAATACTTATAGAGGCTCATTATTGGGTCATGATTCCGAATCTAGTTCGATTGCCTTTTATATGAGGTCAGATCAAATTGACGATGAAGATAATTTAAGAAATGGATTCGTTTCAGGCTATTTAATTAGAGACATTGGAGGCGATGATGAAACTTGGGTTTTCTTTGAACCTGTTCGCCCATTGTTAGGCCCATTGGCAAAACCGTCTGAAACTTCCGAAACAACTACACCATCTATTTTTGGTGATCCAAATGCTAGATTTACTACAGAATTAATCGAAGCCTGTTTTCATTCAGGAGAGCACCTCATCTATCGTGCAGACGATTTTCAGATCACTGTTGAATCCAAAGATGAAACAGAAAAGGGAGTCACGGAAGAAATAGAAGAAGATTTTGCCAAAAACCTACAAGCCAATATTGATTTAGTTAAAAATTTAGATGAAGGAAGTTCAGGGGTGCTTCAGGTTACAGATCAAGTTCTGCAAGGTAGAGACTTACCTGTTGCATTGGTTGGAGATAGCTCATTTTTTGTTCTTTATGAACATCTTATTAAACAAAAGACTTGGCTGGAGGGCCAGAAGGAAGTTTTCAATCTGGTTAATGATTTCCTTAACAAAACCCAATATATCAATTTACAAATTTTATCCTTAGAGATTTGGGAGCCTAATCAGGCAGATGGCCCTGGAAACCATTCCATATTCGATAGTACAAAAATAGACGATGGGTTTGGGTTAATCAATGATGACAGTCCACCTGACGGTGACATTGATATTAATTCCTTACAGCTTTTGTGTGACTTCTCTCAAGGTGTTCTTCTGGAATCTATTCAGAATGAAGATGAAAGCTTCCTGTCCTTGAGAAATTCAAGAAATCCTACAAACCATGTAAGGCTTGGTGCGCCTCTTAACGCTCCTATGATCACACACTTATTCACCGGCTACGACCTAGGAGCCGCTAACGGTGATTGTCCCTTTGACAGTTGTGGAGGCATTTGTCCAACAGGCTGTGGCGACCTCTTAGGTATTTCGGAAGGTATTGGTGGTGCCTTTAAGCCTCACCAGCAACATGACTGCTTTGTACCCGATAATAAAGCTAAAGAGGCAGGACATCACTCACTTTCTCAACATGCGCCTGAAATCATAAAACCAGATTCAGAAATCAACACTTCAGTAAACAGCAATTATCAGGCTTTGCTATTTCAAAGATTTTTGCTTGTAACCCATGAAGTTGCCCATAATTTAGGATTTAAGCATATTGCCCCGGAAAGTGAAAGTATCATGCAAGCTAATATAACACATAAAACAAAATTTAGGCTTTTCCCTACTCCATAGAAAATAGAATAGAAAGTTTGTAAATTTAGAAAGCTCTGGAAGCTATTTGAATAATGACTTAAATCGAGAATCCCGCCTTAAGAGGATAAATGTGGAAGTTTCGGACGGGCTAGATTTTAGGAAGTCAATATGTCGCTCTTTCAAATATGATTTTCCTTTCTTGGCCCAATTTATTGCTTGATCAAGGTTTTCAAGATAAAGATAGGTCACAATAATGTTCAAATACATAATGCTATGCTCATTAGCTTCCAGAGCTTTTTCAAAATATTTTTCAGAATTTTTCAGATCCCCTTTTGCTTCATAAAGACAAGCTAACATACCATGGGCCATGCCAATATTTGCTAAACTGCTGGTAGCATGACTATATTTGAGTTGTTCTTGGGCAAAGTCCAAAGCTTTTTCATGCTCGTTCTTATACAAATACGCGTAGGTTAATTTATTACAGATACCGACATGCGCATCGGGATCATTTAATTCCTCGAGAACTACTAATGATTTTTTCCAAGCCTCTATGGCTTGATCAACTTCCTTTGCTTGATAAAGCGCCAGGGCAAGTTTAAAGAAAGACTGAACAATTGAATACAAATCCCCTGTTTTATTTGCTAAATCTTCTGAGCGATAAAGATATTCTTTTGCCTTATCAAATTCGCCTTTTCCACTCCATGCAAAACCCAGTTCCGCTAAAATAAGAGATTCCAAATTATCCTCTGGGTTTATTTCTAATAGCTTCAGTGCTTCTTTGCAGTTTTTGATAGCATCATCATACCGAAGCAGCCAATTAAGAAAGGTACTTGCATAATAATATGCCTTAATTTTGATAGAGGGTTGATTTTCGGTTGCAAGCTCTTTCAGAGATTTTTTACAATAAGAAAGCCCTTCTTCTAATTCTCGCTGAACGTGATAAATATTGGCAATAGCAATAAAAATTTCAGCACGATCATTTGGCTGTTTACAAGACTCCAATGCCTGTTGATTGTACCTTAAGCCCTCTTCATATTGATCAGTGAAGCTGCACACCTCTCCTAAGCCCCTATAAGATTGTCCAATAGATGTCACATCATCTTCACTTTTTGCCAAACACAAAGAACGGCTGAAAAAATGCAGGGCTTCAGTTTTTGCATATCGGCTTTTCCAGGATTGCCATCCAGCTTGAAGGTAAAATTTTATTGCATTTTTGTACTGGTGCGACTTTTCATAGTGAAAGGCAGCTTCACCTAAGAAATCTATTGCTGTTTCATCTTCATCAATCAGTTCCGTATAGAATTCAGCAATCCGCAAATGCCAATGTTGTCGTGTTGCTGTTGATAAACTTTGGTAAACCGTTTCCTGAATCATCTTATGATGAAACTGATATTTGCCATCAATTTCTTCCAAGAAACAACTCCAAAGTAAATTGTCTAAAGACCGCAGCCATTCTTTTTGCCAAGGGCCTAGTAAACGGGTCAAAAATGTCGCATTAAATGAATTTCCTAAAACTGCTAATGCCTCTAATAATTGACGTCCATCGTGAGTAAGTCGTCTAAGTCGATTTAGAATAACCCGTTGAACATTGTCAGGAATGAGTTCATCGGAAAACGCTTCCAACTGCATCTTCCATTTACCTTTAGGGTCTTTTCTTATGAAGCTTTCATCAACTAGAAAGCGGATAAGTTCTTCAATGAAAAAAGCATTGCCCCCAGCGTTGAGTAAAACTTTTTTCCATAGTTCATCTAAATCATCGTCTTCAATATGTTTCAATATCCCTAGGGCCATCTCATGGATATAATCGCGCTCTAGGGGCAGCAGTATTTGATTATGAATAGCATGATCAGGTTGAAGTTCTTCTATCATATGCCAAAGCATATGATCTTTGGGCACATCTCCTTCACGGTAGGTGAACAGCAATAACAAGCGGCTCTGGGCACCACGGCGGATTAATCGATGCAATACACTAAATGTGGCATCGTCTGCCCAGGCCACATCATCCAAAAACAGGACAACAATTTGATTCTCAGCCAACGCGCCAAAGACTTCGCAACAAGAACTCAGCAGGCGGTTTTGCTCCTGTTCAGGCGTCGCCAAGGGTGGAGAAGGTTCAATTTCAGGTACCTGCGTTTGAATTTCAGGCATCAGCTTGATGACATCACTTAAGGCAACCTTTGGTACACATTCCCAATCGACACCATCAGCAGAAACCATCCGATGCAGTGCGTCAGTGAGCGGCGCATAAGGGAGTGCCTGCTCTTGCTCATAACAACGGCTGCGAAACACAAGGGCACCTTCATTTCGCGCATAGCGTTCGTATTCTTGAGCCAATCGACTCTTTCCAATACCTGCCTCGCCTGAAAGAATCAAAGTTTGGCCTTCGCTCTGTCTCACCTTGCCCCAAACCCGAAGAAAGTGTTGTGTTTCGGCCTCACGATTTACAAACGGAGAGCCCAGTTCGATAGGATCAATCGGCTCTGGTGGATCACTGATGGCTGCACTGCCTCGAACAATTTCAATGTAAAGGTCCGTTAATTTTTTTTCAGGTCGATAATCTTTGCCTAAATCCTGCTTCAAGAGGTCTACAAACGCTTCATAGACATGAATAGCAGCCACGCGATCTTTATTGGCCAGGTGCAACCGCATAAGTTTGTAGTGGATTTCGTCCTGGTATGGGCGCTTGGCCCTGATCCATTCTGCATGATCGATAGCCGTTTGATATTCATGGATTTCCTGAAAATAATCGGTTAATTCATCCAAAGCGCTGACATAACGGCGTTCATAATAACTGCGAATGGGTTCAATCCAATCGAAGCCGCCACCTTCCAGCAAATTTCCACGATACAGATCAGCAGCTTCGCGTAGATATCCGACTTTTGCTTCACCAGACAGTCGTTGGGTTTCTCCAAGAAGATCTTCAAATGATTCAGTATCAAGCCAAAAGGGATAATTTGGGTTCCACTTAATCATTCCGGGTTTTGATAAAAAACATTTTTCTGCATCAATGGGTTTTAAAACAGATCGAATAGCATGGAGCGCATTGCGGAAGTTATTGCCACTTTTCTCGGTTTCTGGCCAAAATTTAGAGGCCAAAGCCTCACGTCGATGCCAATCTTCTTTGTGCAACAACAAATACGCAAGCACCCACTGAGCATTCTGGTAAGCAAGTGAGAGCAACTTACCTTTACTTTCTTCTAGATGAAATGGCCCCAGCAAGTAGATGCGATACATGTCAACTTCCTCCAGATAACACGTGACACAATACGCTTTTTAGTGCAAAACTTATTCAATACACAATGAATTATTCTGATTTATTTTTTACTATCCTTAACAGAAATTATATCAAATCATTTGTGCCTTGCGAACCATATCCAATTAACGATTCGTTAACACATCAATGCTATCAATAGTTTATCTGTATGATCGGAGGTTTGTTGAATGTTCACACTGGTTTTATCTCCAGACAGCTGGCAGGAAGGTACTTTCATTAGTCAACATCATGTTCATAGCAAAACAGGAGACGGGAAAGTTCATCTTATTTTGAAGGGGGCTGTGTCTCTTAAAAGATTTAAGCGCCAAAAGAATACTCTTTGGGCACCAATGCGACTGATTCTAAAAATTCCTCTACGACAGGCGCTGCCCAAGAATCATAAGTTCCAAATTGAACAATGGGCACCTCAAATTATGTTAAGTGGATTGTCACACGACAATGATACTTCAAACTTTGGTTATGAAATACGCTGGACCAAGTTGCGTAATCCGCCAAACACCCCAACCAACGAAATCCACATTGAAGCTGAAATCGCAGTAAGAGATAATAATAGTCATATTCAGCAATTGAATTACAGCATTGATCTTGTAGGAAGCTTCACTGCTCTGAACAAAGAATAATGCTTTAAGAATTCAAAATTGTTTCTAAATAGCTAAAGGAGACCTGAGTTTTGGCTCAGCAACTCTTACAAGGTTAATTTGGCTCAAAAGGCGGCTAACATTGAAAGGGTGTAGAAACAACAGGCACACCCTTTCAATGTTGAGCTTATTTTGTTGAATGTGGTCTCGTGTTCAGATCAAAAACCTGCAAATTAAAGAATTTTACATCATCCTCACGCGGATTGGTTGAAATGACAAACGATATCTCTCAAACGAATGTTTCCGTGATCAATTTCAATTCGCAGTACATTGTCGCGGCGTTTAAGCACACTGGCATTAAACACGAATGTTTGACCAAACCAGTTTCGTGCATTCATATCGTGATACTTTTTAATAACACCAACATTTTGGCCATTGATGAGAATGGTGACATCCCCTTCACCATTAGAGCTAATATTCATCGAAAGGATTGCCTTCCTGCCACCCCCACGTTCGACGCCGCCAGCATCAAAACTTAAGGTGAGGGTATCAGTATCCGTAGATCGACCGTGTCCATCCATTAATACTACATAATCACTAACAATAGGCATTTTTGTCTCCTTTTATGTCGCCATTGGCGAATAGTAGTTTTGTGTTTGAAAGTGTAGATTGAAGGCGTTAGAGATTTGTTAAATGGAGTGACCTATCTCACCTAATGCCGATGAAGATGATTTATGACCTGACTTGGTAATCGTGAGTGTCGAGTTTAACGAAGCCTGCGATTTGTTGGTAACCATTACAAATGTGAGTGGTATAGATGCAATCGGTTTGTTTGACCTTAGCGCCAGCAACTTTGAAAACGATGCGATTGAAAGGGGAGTTCAAAGCCTCCCTTTTTCCCTATCATGAATACTCTCAAAAGATTTTAATGTCACCACTGAACAGTGATTGGTGGGTCGTATAGGGATCGAACCTATGACACCCTGGTTAAAAGCCAGGTGCTCTACCACTGAGCTAACGACCCATCATGTGAATATTACCTATGAATGACCAGATTGAGCATTACAGGTATCACAGTAAAAATTTAATGTGTCAGAGCGCTCGGATTTTAACCAACGCGGGCCAGCCCGTCAAGGTTTAAGTGCGTCAATCGATGTCTAAGTTCAGGCGTGTTTGGCCCGAAGTGCGGCCAAACGTCTGGTGGCTCAGTTATCAAAGTCTTGTGAGAAGCGGCGAAAACGGGTAACCTACATTGCAACGTTAATTATAAACTAACAATGACATCGTAAAATGGTATTGATTGTAAGGAGGCGCTCTTTAATGAAAGCACATCATGTTGCAGCCATCGCGTTACTGGTCATCCTCACCGGCGCTGGCTATGTAATCACCGTATGGCAGCAAAGCACCTTGCCACATGAAGAAGAACATGTTGATAAAACCCATGACAGTGAAAGTTCAACTGATCATGGAAATTCAACAGCCAGCAATGATCACTTGGGAACAACATCCGAATCACCCGGAACCACTTCTGCACCAACCACCACGATCACAAATACTTCTAGCAGTGAAGCTGCAGTTGCTTTGGCTGAAGCCAACATTGATATGACGGTGACGGTTCATGCATCTGACCCGCCCAGCATCACCATCCAATTTAAAGCGAGTCAGGATTTGAACCTCGACGGTTGGCGCATTGGCGATGCCATTGGCGTGTCTGGCCTGACGGATCATCTTTATTACTTCAGCGATTTGCAGTTGACTGCGGGCGACACTTTGACGGTTTCCAGCACGTGTGGCAGCGATCAGGCTTTGTCCCGTTACTGGTGCCTGACTAATTCGCGCACTCTGGCCGAATCTGTGGCTTCAAGAGGTATTTTCTTTGTGGACAGCAAAGGGGAAGTGGCCATTAGCTGTACACCTATGGAAGATGATGCCAGTCGTTTTCAATGCTTATAAGCCAACTTTCATTTCATTTTTGTCATATAAAACCATGAAAAAGGGAACGCAAAATTGCGTTCCCTTTTTATTTTTCCCCCTTTAATATTTCTCCAAAACTTATAATCTATCATTAAAAAATCATGAATAGCTGATCATTTATTTGATTTACAGACTTTAGACAGGCCATTTTTACAGGCTTTCTCAAAAAGAAATGTTGCTAATTTTAGAGTATACCGCTTAAATTCTTGACTTTTTCAGAAAAATCAGCTACAATCCTGTTCAGCTTTAAAAAGAAAGGAGTTTGAGGGATGAACAAGAAAGAATTTGTAGAACAGCTTTCAAAAAAGACGGGCCTTTCTCAGAAAGACGCTCGCAGCGCTTTGGACAACGCCCTGGATCTGATTGTAACTAGCTGCAAGAAAAAGCAGAAAGTGACTTTCACCGGCTTTGGCACCTTCGAAGCTCGCAAGCAGAAAAAGACCCAGCGCATCAACCCGCGAACTGGCCAGAGCTTTTCGGTACCTGCCAAAAACGTGCCAAAGTTCCGTGCTGGCAAAGCGTTTAAAGAAGCTTTGGGCAAGAAAAAATAAAACTGTCTTAAGCTAAAACCCCCTTGCACTCCCCGCAAGGGGGTTTTTCTATTTTGCACTGACACTCCGTGTAAATTAAAGGCTGATTCTTTGACTGAATGTGGGTTTTAGTTGAGATTAAACAGCCACAGCTGACCATGCCCCTTTTCTTTTAGAAAAGCACCGCAATGAAAAGATGTTCAACTGATTTTGGTGATTTTAAAATTCAGTGTTTTTGATGGCGCTTTAACTTTAACAGCATCGCCAACCTTACGACCAAACAAACTCTGCCCTATAGGCGACTGGATGCTGATTTTGCTCTCAGCAGCGTTGGATTCACCCTGACCCACGATAAAAAAGACCATCTCTTTGTTGTTGTCCAAATCTTGAAGGGTCACTTTATGCCCCACATTGATTTTTCCAGGACTGCTTTTGTCAGCTTCCACAACAGACGCATTTTTTAGCCGATGTTTCAACTGAGCAATTCGGGCTTCGAGTTGGGCTTGTTCCTCTTTGGCGGACTGATACTCAAAGTTTTCACTTAAATCACCGTATGCTCTTGCCTTGGCAATTTCATCAGCAATGCGAATGCGTTCTTCGCTTTCCAAGCGGTCAATGTCAGCTTTTAATTGATCGTATCCTTCTCGTGTAATCAGTTCTTCATTATTCATCCGTGCCTCCTCTACAAAACACTATTGTGGACAGCGACGGGAACGCTGTCAAGCTTGCTCTGTTCAAAGATGATGACTACAGTAATGGCATGCAACGACAACCTGAAGCCAGTTTGACTGGAAAGCAAATTACGGTGGGGGTGGGTGGAGGCATTGCTGCTTTCAAAGCCGCGCACCTGATCAGCCAGTTGCGTCAGCAAGGCGCGGATGTACAGGTAATTCTCACCCGTGCAGGTGCTCAATTCGTGACACCATTAACGTTTGAGGCACTGTCACATCGCCGCGTATTGCAAAATCTGTTTGAGGATGAACCACTGAACCATGTCCATTTGGCCCACAACTCCGATCTGTTTGTGATCGCACCAGCCACTTATGATCTGATTGGTAAATTGGCCAATGGGCTGGCTGACGATTATCTGACCACCACGCTTGCAGCGACACAACAACCTGTTTTGCTCTGCCCTGCAATGGAGCAGCAGATGTATACCAATCCCATTTTTGTGAAAAATCTAGAAACGCTACGGCAACTGAACTATCACGTTCTTGAGGCCGAAGCGGGCACATTGGCCAGTGGACGAAGTGGGTTAGGTCGATTGCCCGAACCTGAAGTCATTTTAAGTAAAGTTCAATCGATGTTTTCGAACGGTCCGTTGACTGGCAAAAGGGTGTTGGTGACTGCTGGACCGACACGTGAACGGATTGACCCCATGCGAGTGATCAGCAATCGATCGTCTGGAAAAATGGGCTATGCAATGGCTCAGGCGGCCCAGGCAATGGGGGGGCAAGTGGTATTGATCACTGGCCCGACCCTGCTTGACGAACCTTCCGGCATGACGGTGATTCAAACAGAGTCGGTGGACGATATGTTTGAGCAAACCACGTCATTGGCAGCAGAATCTGACCTCATCATCATGGCTGCGGCAGTGGCAGATTGGCAGCCCAAAGAAATACTTGAACACAAAGAAGGCAAAGCGGGCAAGGATTCTTTGATGCTTGAGCTGGTACCAACCAAGGATATTTTGTTTCATCTGGGTCAGCATCGACATGAAAATCAAATTATCGTGGGGTTTGCAGCTGAAACTCAGGATTTTGTTGAAAAGGCAAAGGCCAAGCTGAAGAAAAAGAACGCTGATTTTTTTGTTGCCAACGATGTATCTAAAGCCGCCGAGTCGGATGAAAATACTGCGGTGTTGATTGCTAAAGATGGCTCGGAGCAATCTTTTTCTTTGATGGAAAAAAGTGCATTGGCACGTCAAGTGTTGGAGTCAATTGTAAAAGCTTCGGATTAAATTTTTCTTGCTTTTACCTGATGAAGATTTGGGGTTTGTCTCAGTTGGGTAATGTATATTTAGATTTTCTAGTTCAATTCCAACCAGGTAAACATCCATCTGGATTCCTATTTTCACACGAATGTCGTGACAAAGGTTTAGATTTCTATTAGCCATATTTTATTGAAAAGAAAATGAAACGTGAGTAGGATTGACATTCGCAGTCTAATCGTAGTCCCCTTTATGTAAAGGGGGTTGGGGGATTAGGGCTTTTTCCATTTACAAATCTGTATTAAAATATTCTCCTTAAATAAAAAACAAATCCAGAGGCCACTCACGGCCTCTGGATTTTCCCCCTGTTTCCGCGGCGATTACTTTACTGAATCGCTGAGTTAAACGGAACGAACATGCCATCAGGGTTTTCGCGCCAAATCCATACATTAAGCACGGAAATGGTGGGTGGTACCCCGCCTGTGCTGTCGCCGCCTGGGCCACCTGGAGGTGGCGGACGATTAAACGACTGCCAGGTAGAAATGCCAAACAAGTTGGCATCGGCTGGTTCAAAAGCAACAAAACGCACACCTGCTAATTCTAATTCACCATCGTCATTGGGTGCGTACACCAAAATGGGTACGCGGTCGAACTGTGGTGGTTTGTCTGAGTTCAATAGATCTAAATTGATGTAATCCTGACCGCGCCCTGGCACGGAAGCGCCCACGGGCTGATAGCCTGCGGCTTCGGCATCGGCAGGATTGAGGTATTGACGAGTGAACACACGAAGGTCGTGCAAGTCTGTCAGCGCACGCAAATCTGCTTCGGTAAGACGATACTGGGTGCCTTGTACGAAGGAACCATTGGCAAAGCGGCGCGCAGCATCTTCAAGTTCTTCGTCAGTGACGAGACCACCATCAATGTAAAATTTCATCCAATCAGGGATTTCAGGCCCTGCGCGATCTGGATTAAATCCTTCGAAAGCACGAATTGGCAAACCCACAAACACTTCCTGAGTGATGCTGTCACTGGTCAGGCCACTGTTGTCGGTGACGGTGAGGGTGACATTGTACATGCCAGGGCGAGCGTATTCGTGAATGGGACTGGATTGATCGCTGGTATTGCCATCACCGAAATCCCAACTCCATGCGGTGATGTTGCCATCCACATCGCTGGATGCGCTGCTGTCAAAGCCAACGGGACGAGCCACACGCGGGTTGCCTGGGCGCACAGTGAAGCCAGCAGTCGGCTTCTGGTTCACTTGTGAGACGGTGACCGATTGACTGAGCGTACGTGTGTTCCCATCAGCAAGCGTAACTGTGACACTGATCGTAAATGTACCACCTTGTGTGTAAGTGTAAGTGGTCGAGCATTGATCGCTGCTACCACCATCACCAAATGTCCAGGCGCATGCCGTGGCCAGATCCGCAGGGTTAATCGAAAATGTGACTGCGCTGTTGGTGCTGACCTCTGTGGTGCTTAGGCCAATTGAAAAATCAGGATCGGTTGTGCCAGTTCCATCCGTGGAGTTGCCACCATCTGTATTGCCAGTGGTGCCTGTGTTGGTGTTGGTGTCTCTGGGCGGTGCTGGTGCCACTTCCCCTGGAATGACTTCGGAGATCCGGAAAGTGGTGTCATGGGTGACCGTACAGTTGTTACTGTCTGTCACAGAAAGCGCCACAGTATAGCGGCCCAAATCGTTGTAGACGTGCGTGGGATTTTGCTCGGTGCTGGTGTTGCCATCACCGAAATCCCAACGCCATGAATTGATGGTACCGCCTTGTGCCACGGAGCGATCAAAAAATTCGATGGTCTGGTTCGCCCTAGGGCGAACAGGATTTATCTCAAACAATGCCACGGGCAACGGATTCCCTGTCACTTGAATTTCTGGGTTATCCAATTCAGTAAACAAACGATTGCCCGATTGACGGATATAACTGATTTCAGAAAACCTTGTTAAGTTAAAGTTTCCAACCTGATTGGCAATAATGTTAAATTGTGTCTGCCACACCTGACCACTGACCAAAGCATCGAGTGACCAGAACAAATCGGTGGTGTTGTTGACGGTATTGACCAACACTTCGGGCATCAGGAAGCCTGTTGGTGTGCCTGCAAAACTGAACTCATCAGGCAATGTTTCCTTGATGGTAATAAATTCAGCCAATAGATCGCGTTCCAAACGGCGCATCACACCAATTAAACTCTGTTCGCTGGCGGTGGCAAAAAAACTGCCTCCCGCGCGATTGGCCAGTTCGCTGAGTCCACCGCGATTCACTTTATCGCTGACACCCACAAAGTAGACAGGATAGCCCAACAACTTGGCACGATCTGCCTGAGGCAACGGGTCCACACCTGTGGTCGTGCCGCCATCACTGAGGACGACAATGCCCTGGATGGCATCGCTGCGGCGCTGGCTTTCCAGTTGTTCAATCGCCAAATGCAACGCATCACCAAGCGCCGTGCGCTGACCTGTTTCGATGTTGTCAACAAAATCAGCAAGCAAGTCAAAATCAGAAGTCAGTGGCTGATCAACGCGAGCGGTGTCGGCAAACGAAATAATCGAAACCTGATCGCCCGCTCCACCGTTGAGGTGAGATAAAAACTGATGGGCAGCGTTTTGAATCCGAGTTAAATCTTCACTGCTGGAACGATCCAACAACAAAGCCACATCCACAGGTGTGACCGATTCACGCCCACCCAAGGTCAACGTGACCGTGGTGGTATCGGAATCACCTGTGCAGCTACGCACATTCATGCTCGCTTTAGACAACTCCTGTACCACTTGCAAATCGGGCAAAGACACCGTGACTTCATCCTGTGGAATGGCGGTCACTGATCCCATCCACAACATTATGCCAGATAAAATTATCCAACGAAACAATTTCACAATAGACCTCCGTGACATCATGCGGAAGTTTTAAATTTCGCATCCCCCCACCAGCACCGCTATCGATCACAGTGAGGTAGGGTCAATCAAGACTATTTTGCTTCTTTTCAAATGTAGCTGACCCTCGAAGCCAACAGCAACCCACAGGACCGGTACAACGTTGACATTGGTCACCCAGCCGCCGGCAAGGCTTCAGTGTGGTCTAGATCATAGTGGGTCAAGGAACAATTGGATTAAGATTAAAAATACTTTAATATAGTTTTTACGGGTTGTTGAAGATTTATCTGTTGAGTAAGGCGAATTCATGCAAATATTATTGGTCACACAAGATCAACGCTTGATCTTGCTGGTGCAGGATTTATTTGTGGATCAAGCGCACATTGAGGTGTTCGATCGGCTCGAAGTCGCCATGTCGCAGGCCACAACGGCTGCATTAATGGTGGTGGATATCGGCCTAATGCCTCATCTTTACGCCAGTATTGCAGCTTTAAAATCCAACGCCCCCATTGAACATCAATTGCTCGTTTACCTGGATACCATTGACCTGGATCAAGCACAGGCCGCGCTGGATGCCGAGGCGGATGGCTGTCTGCTCGGCTTTGAACCACATCAAATTCAATCCACACTGTTGGCTGCTCAACGTCAGATTCAAAACAAAGACGATATTAGCAAACAACTTGACCATTATCGACAATTGGTTGAAGACGCTTCTGCCGTGGTTTATCGCACCAACCCAATGGGATATTTCAGCTATTTCAACGAAGCCGCTGTTCAGATGACCGGCTACAGCAGAGAAGAAATTTCTCGCATGAAATTTGTTGATCTGATCAAACCCACATGGAAACGTAAGGTTGAAACTTATTATGTGATTCAACTGCAAGCACAACAGCGGGAAACGGTGTTCGAATTCCCCATCCTCACCAAACAGGGCGAGGAAAAATGGGTGCAGCAAACAGTCACCCTCCTGTTTGAACAGGATCAGTACCAGGGTGCACAGGCCATTGTGTTCGACATCACGTTGCGAAAACAGGCTGAACAAACACTGAACGAAGCCAAACAGGCTGCTGAAGCTGCCAGTCTGGCCAAAAGTCAATTCCTGGCCAACATGAGCCATGAACTTCGCACGCCCCTGAATGCCATTATCGGTTACAGCGAGATGCTGTACGAAGAGGCTGAAGATCAGGGACACGATGTTTACATTGAAGATCTTCGCAGAATTCAACGTTCTGGAAAAAATTTGCTCAACCTGATCAACGATGTGCTTGACCTTTCCCGAATCGAAACCGGCCAAGCCACGATCTCTTTGGACACCTTTGAGCTGGAAACATTGGCCACGGACGTGGTCAGCTCTGTGTTGCATTTGGCTGAGCGAAATCAAAACCAACTGCAACTGGAAGTGGATGCTTCTTTGGATCAAATGCATGCCGATCTGGGTAAATTAAAACGCACGCTGCTAAATTTAATGTCTAATGCCTGCAAGTTCACTGAACAAGGTGAGATTTTCTTTACTGTTTATCCTTGCACTGTTCACCCTAACTGGGTGTGCTTTGAAGTTAAAGACACCGGAATTGGTATCGAAGACGAAAAAATAGAACTTCTGTTTAAAGAATTTGTACAGGCGGATGGGTCTTCCACCCGCAAATATGATGGCACAGGCCTGGGCCTGGCCCTGAGTCAGAAATATGCGGAGATGATGGGCGGTTACATCAGTGTTAGCAGCGTACCGCAACAGGGGTCCACCTTCATCCTGCATCTCCCATTAACTCCCTCAACACTTGACAATGAAAAACAACCCCCTCGTGTGCTGGTCGTTGATGACGACCCATCTGTGCGCGATTTGCTGCAACGTACGTTGAGCAAAGCAGGCTGTCAGGTGATGGGTGCCGAAAATGGCCGATTGGGATTAGATGCGCTCAAGCCACCGCTACCTCACGCCATTTTGCTAGATTTACGTATGCCGGAAGTCGATGGCTTTGCATTTGTGGATGCGCTGGGCAAAAACGATGCCTGGCGTGATATTCCTGTATTGGCCATTACCGCCGAAGCACTCACCCAGGAAGACCGCCTGCGCCTGGGTGGGCATGTCATCGACATTCTGCCAAAGGGTGCCAATCACTCAAAAGGCTTTTTGGCAGAGGTCAAACAGGCGATTCAAACCCTGATTCCTGACAGCGAAGTCGGGGTCTAGTGCCTAAAAAGTAGGCAAAAAAGGCACAATGATTGTGCATGGAGGAAAACGATGTTGGCATGGTTACAGCGAGCGAGAACACAATTTCAACTTGAGCCTCGATTAATCCCTATCGACTTGGGACTAATTGTCTCTTCTGTGTTGTTGGCTTTCGGTAACGAAACCGTGTTGTTTTTCCATTTGGTGTTCTTTTTACTCACGCTTGGTGCCTTCTTTTGGAACTTTTTTGGATTTGTGACCAGAGGCATCTTTTGGGTGTCAGTGACGACATTGCAAGTCACATTGGCTGTTATGACCAACAAAATCTCTTTGAATGAAACCATCGAAATCCCACTGCTTACCTCCATTTTCTGCTTGGTGTTTTTGATTGCCCACTCCCGTAGTCAGGCAGTGAAAGACATGAAAAACTCATTGCAGGAATTGGAACAAGCCAAAACCGAAGCCCAGCAGGCCAAAGATATTTCTGAATTAGCCAATCAGGCCAAAAGTCGTTTTCTGGCCAATATGAGCCATGAGTTGAGAACACCTCTCAATGCCATTATCGGCTACAGCGAAATGCTGAATGAAGAAGCCGAAGAAGCGGGCATGGATGCGTTTGTGTCCGATGCTAAAAGAATCAACGCTGCAGGGCGACATTTGTTGAGTTTGATCAACGATGTGCTCGATCTTTCCAAGATTGAAGCCGGAAAAATGGAATTGTATTTGGAAACGTTTGATCTGGCTGTAACAATCCATGATGTGGTGGACACCATCAAACCATTGGTAGATCAAGGCAACAACGCACTGACCATTGAATGTGCGCCCAACTTGGGCCAAATGCACGCAGACCTGACCAAAGTACGCCAAGCATTGTTTAACCTGCTGTCCAATGCCTGTAAATTTACCCAGAATGGCACCATCACCATGAGCGCTTCGCGCGAATTTCGTGATCAGAAAGAATGGATCAACATTGTTGTTTGCGACAGTGGCATGGGCATGACTCAGGAACAGATTGATCATGTTTT
Source organism: Candidatus Fraserbacteria bacterium (assembly GCA_029262795.1). Lineage (GTDB taxonomy): Bacteria > Bipolaricaulota > Bipolaricaulia > RBG-16-55-9 > JAJCYT01 > JAJCYT01. The sequence continues at coordinate 52,358 of JAJCYT010000036.1, read as the reverse complement.
TGGCGAATACCTTCAGGCCGACCCTTCTGTGCAAAAGAAATTTGGTGGCAGTGGGCTGGGTCTGACCATCACACAAAAATTCTGCGCCCTGATGGGCGGCAATATTGACCTGCAAAGTGAGGTGGGTCAAGGCACCACATTTGTGATCCAACTGCCGGCAAAGGTATCTGAAGCTCAGGCGACCAAGACGACCTCTCAACAACACCCTCCTTCAAATGCTGAACCATCACTCACAAAAGACACCGTTTTGGTGATTGATGATGATCAGGACATGCTGGAATTGGTGAGCCGCTATTTGAGCCAATCGGAGTTTGAGGTGGTCGCCTGCAACACCGGTGAAAAGGGACTGGAACTGGCCAAACAGCTAGAACCGTCGGCCATCATGCTCGATGTACTGATGCCCCAAATGGACGGCTGGGCTGTGCTTAACCAGCTTAAGAAAGATGATCATCTAAAAGATATTCCCGTCATTATGCTGACCATGCACGACAATGAAAACATGGGCTATGCGTTGGGTGCTGACGATTATTTACTCAAGCCGGTCACCCAGGAACAGTTGATTCAATCGCTAAACAAGCACAAAAATCAATACCACCCTGGCGGGTCGGTGCTGGTCGTTGAAGACGACTCCAATTCACGCAACATGCTTGTAAAAATGCTTGAAAAACGCGGTTTCCAAGTCAGCAGCGCCAAAAATGGCAAAGCTGGCCTGCAACAATTGGACACCGTCACCCCTGACCTTATTTTACTCGACCTGATGATGCCAGAGGTAGATGGGTTCGAGTTTGTATTTGAATTGGGCAACAAAGCCCAATGGCGTTCGATCCCGGTCATTGTGATGACCGCCAAAGCGCTGACTGAAATTGATTTGATGCGGCTCAATGGGCGCGTCGAGAAAGTTCTGCAAAAGGGGGGCTACGCGCTTGAAGAACTGGTACACGATATCCAGTCCATTATCAAACGCCTGGTTCGACAAAATGCAATGGCATTGCCCAATGGCGCTGCCACAAAGGAAGTGGAGCATGTTTAAAATTTTGCTGGTTGAAGACAATGAAATGAATCGCGAAATGTTGTCCAGACGTTTGGCGCGCAAAGGCTATGACGTGTCCCTGGCGGACAATGGTCAACAGGCCATTTCATATGCTGAGCAAATGTTGCCTGATCTCATTTTAATGGACCTGAGCCTGCCAGAAATTGATGGCTGGGAAGCCAGTCGTGCGCTCAAAGGCCAGGCAATCACCGAAAATATTCCCATCATTGCCCTGACTGCACATGCCATGACCGGCGATCGGGAAAAAGCACTGGACGCCGGTTGTGACGATTACGATACCAAGCCAATTGAATTCCCCAGATTGTTGGAAAAAATCCATCACTGGCTTGAGAAAGTGGCCGTGTGACTCACACGCCACATTGAGAAAGTAGCTGTCCATGAAACCAGAGCATTTTTCACTGTTGGTCGTTGACGACAATGAAATGAACCGCGACATGCTCACCCGTCGCCTGCAAAAACGAGGATACGCCGTGACCGTGGCCAATGGCGGTCAACAGGCGTTGTCCCTGGTTAAACCGCATAAGTTTGATCTGGTATTGCTGGACATCATGATGCCTGGCATCGATGGCATTCAGGTACTGAAATCCCTGAGGCAAACACACTCGCTGGTGGATTTACCTGTGGTTATGGTCAGCGCAAAACACACCAACGATGACATGGTAAATGCCCTTAGCCTGGGGGCCAACGATTATGTGCAAAAACCCATTCAGTTTGACGTACTGCTGGCACGCATTGAAATGCTGTTGTCCCGAAAAGGGCTTGAAGCTGAACTGAAACAAGTGGCTATTCAAGATGGTCTCACCGGTCTGTACAATCGCTGGTATTTTGACCAGGTGTTACAAAAGTCGCTGGAAGACAGCTGCCAGTATAAAAAACCACTCACGTTGTTATTGATGGATTTGGATGGGTTTAAACAAATCAACGACCAGCTCGGCCACCTTAAAGGTGACGATGTGTTGCGTCAGCTTGGTCAACTGCTGAAAGAGAATTTACGCAAACAAGACAAAATCTTCCGTTATGGAGGCGATGAGTTTGTGGCCCTTTTTCAGGCCACGCCTGCTCAATCCGAGCTTATCATTGATCGACTGAAACAGGCTTTTGCCACTTGGTTAAGCCATTACGATTTGGGCAACTTAAGTCTGGGTTTGAGCATGGGGCAGGTGTACTGGGAACCCGGGATGGACCCTGAACCACAACGTTTGCTAAAACTGGCAGACGCTCAGCTTTACCAGCAAAAGCGCGACAAGCATGTCGATGTGCTGCAACGACAACTATCAGAAAAATCGCAACAAGTGCGCTTTCAAACCTCATTTTTAAACGGCGTAGATGAAATGATTGTCGCCACAGACCTTCAGGGTAAGGTCATTTATGTCAACCAGGCATTTTCCAGTTGGTGCGGGCTTCCTTATACGCAGTTAATGAATCAAACACTGAAAACCGCAATGCCTTCTTTTGAGGTCCTTTTAGAGCAGGTCGCACAAAAACAATTTGTGCCTCACAAAATCGAGCTTGCACAACCAGATCGCCCTGCCTCCACCATCCTGGTTAAGCCGTCTGAATTAAAACAGGAACGCGGTACCCCTTACGGCCATGTGTTTTTTGCTTCGGATATTTCCGAGCTGGAAAAAACTCATCAACAGTTGGTGAAAACGCAACATTTTCTAGAGAGATTAAACAATGAAAACCAGCTACGATCGTTACTGCAACTCATTCTTGAAGAAGCTGTGCATTTAATTCCAAATGCCAACAGTGGCACAGCGCAGTTGTTTGATGAGCAAACTGATCGGTTTAAGTTTGTTGCCGCAGTGGGCTGGTCTTTAGATATTTTGTCCACCATCGAATTGCCACGCACGGCTGACATTCACCCTGACAACCTTCCCGAAAGCCCTGCCATTATCGAAGCCGATTTAAATCAGCACGATGAACAATATTTGGATCTGGAAACCGCAGAAAAATTTGCGACATTGGGTCCACCTGCACTCTCGGCTCTGTCTTTGCCCATTTATCTGGATGGCAAGCTTGTTGGAAAATTCAACATAGACAGTACCAGCAAGCAGCACGCTTTTGATCAAAATGATTTAAAAATGTTGGCAACTTTAATGCCACAAATTGAGCTGTCCGTGCGGCGTGCTCAGGCACGCGAACATTTGGAAAACACCAACGAGCAACTGAAACAAATGCAGCAGTTGCTAGAAAATCTGAATACAGAAACCAAACTACAGCCCATTTTGCAATCGATCCTGGAAGGGGCCGTAAACCTCATTCCCAATGCCGACAGTGGTACGGCGCTTTTATTTGATCCAAAAACGGATCAATTTAATTTCGTGGCCGCAGTGGACTGGCCAATGGAAGTCTTATCCACAGTCACCATACCAACTGGGGCCGACATTCATCCCAATAATGACCATGCAAAACCAGTCATTTTCGGCAATGACTTAAGGCAGCATAACCAACAAAATTTGAGCCCCGAATCCGCAGAAAAGTTATCCAATTTAGGAAAGCAGCCACTGTCCATTCTTTCCTTCCCAGTTTATTTGGACGATGAACTGGTAGGCCGCTTTAACATCGACTGCACCAGCAAAGAAGAAGCCTTTAACGACACTGATATTGAACTGCTTTCCACCATCATTCCTCAAATTGAGCTGGCCATGAGTCGTGCCAAAACCCGTGAGCGTTTGGAAAACAGCAATGCACGGCTGAAGCAAACACAACAGTTGCTTGAAAACCTGAACACGGAAACCAAACTGCAACCCATTTTGCAGTTGATTCTGGATGAAGCTGTAAAATTGATTCCCAACGCCGACAGTGGGTCTGCTGAATTATTTAACGACAAATCAAGGCAGGTTGAATTTGTGGCTGCTGTGGGTTGGCCAATGGACAAATTGTCCAACATCAAAATTCCTTTTGAACAACACCCAATCAAGGATTCCCATGACCATTCGATCATTAATATCAATTTAAGAGAACAAGACCAAATCGTTCTGGATGAGAAGATTGCAGATCAGTTTACCGATCTGGGACCACCGGCCTTGTCTACATTGTCCTTGCCCATTCATCTGAACGGTAAGCTGGTAGGTCGCTTCAATTTGGACAACACCACCAACGAACATGCGTTTGAAGATGACGATGTTGCTTTACTGGCCACCCTGACTCCCCAAATCGAACTGGCCCTGCGACGCGCGCATGAGCGTGAAGAACTGGAAAACACCAACGAACGACTCACCCGTTCGCAAACATTTTTAAAACGCCTCAATTCCGAAACCCAGATTCAACCCCTTCTACATCTTATTTTGCAGGAAGCTGTTGACCTGATTCCAAATGCCAATTGCGGTTCAGCACAACTATTTAACCACACCACTGATCATGTTGAGTTTGTCGCAGCGGTGGGCTGGTCACTGAATTCACTATCGACTTTGGAACTGCCTCTTTCAGTCAAAGCGTTTTGTGTCCATGATTTAGAAAACCCAACCATTGTCAATATCAGCACCATGAGCCAGCACAACCAGCAAAAACTTGACCCTGCCATCACAGAAAAACTTTCTACCATAGGACCAATGGCATTGTCTACATTATCTTTACCTATTGTGTTTGATGGCGAACTGATGGGGCAATTCAACATTGATAACAGTGTAAGAGAATGCGCCTTTGACGAAACGGATATACAGTTATTATCGACCTTAATGCCGCAAATTGAGTTGGCTGTAAAGCGCGTTCAGGAGAATGAAAGCTTACAACAGCAACAAAAACGCTTGAAACTGGCATTTCAGTTGGGCAGCGAATTGGCAGAAATGGACGACATTCACGATATGGCCAGCCATGCTGCCAACTGGGCATCAAAACGCTATGGGTATGATTTGGTGGGCATTGCATTGCTTCAGGGAGAACAGCTCGAAGTGGCCGCCTATTGCGGCTCTGAGGATGCACAGCGCTTTGTGGGCTATTCTCACACGCTTGACGATGCCACGCTGGTAACCAAAGCCGTTCGCACCCAAGAGGCTGTTTTTATCGATGATGTGACAGAAACATCGGATTACATTGATGTGGATTCACGCACCCGTTCCGAACTGGTGGTTCCCATCACGCTTCGAAATGAAAAATTTGGGGCGTTAAATCTGGAATCGTACCGAAAAAATGCGTTCAGCCAACAGGATCTGGACCTGGCTTACTTCCTGGCGAATCAACTGGCCATTGCCATGAGCAGCCTGAAGCGGGAACAAGACCTAAAGCTGTCCGAACAACGTTACCGCTCATTGTTTGAGCTGGCACCTGATGCCATCATGCTGCTGGACAAAGATCGGAATTTTGTGAACGTCAACCCAACAGCATGTGAACTACTGGGTTACAGTAAAGATGAATTTCTACGTTTGCGCTTGTCCCAAATTATTGTGCCTGAAGAGCGTGATAGCTCTGATGGACGATTTGAAAAAGCCTTACATGGACAATCCTTTGGTCAAGCTTATGTACGCCATATCTTAACCAAGGAAGGGCATAAGATTCCCCTGGAAGCCAAAACCATTCCTATTTTAGATGATCAAGGCAAGCCAAAATACGTGCTGGTGATGGGACGAGATATCAGCAAAGCGCAGCAGCTCGAACGAAAATTGCGCGAATCTGAGCATTCCTATCGCCATATTGTTGAAGACTCTCAAGTGGGCGTGTGCATTATCCAGGATGACCATATCCAGTTTGCCAACAAACGAATGACTGAAATCACAGGCTACAGTCGTGAAGAACTTCAGAAACAACATCGCTTGGCCTTGATTCATCCTGATGATCGAAAGATCGTCCAAGCGCCTGTTGAAGAACGATTAAAAGGCAATCTGAAAAAATCCCATTATAATTTCCGCCTCGTTCACAAACAGGGACATATTGTCCATCTTCAGGTGTTTGGCAATTTGGCCGAATATAAAGGTAAACCTGCCACAATTGGCACCTTGATCGACATTACAGCACAAAGAGTTGCAGAAGAACGAGAACAATTGCTGAAACGCCAGCTAGAAGACACCGCCTTGCGCACCGTGACCATGCTGGCAAAAACACTTGAAGAAAGAGACCAGCAAACCCTGGGGCATTGCCAACGATTGTCTGATTTATGCATGGCTTTGGGCAAAAAACTAAAGCTTTCAAACGACAGATTAGACAGTCTAAAACATGCTGCCCTGCTTCATGATATTGGCAAAATTGGCGTGCCGGAAGACATTCTGAACAAAAAGGGCAGGCTTAATGAAACCGAGTGGAAAATTGTCAAAAGCCATGTAGAAATGGGTTTCGAACTGGTTCGTGGCATTGCGCCTCTGAGGTACACCGCCAACATCATTGCCCAACATCATGAGAACTGGAACGGTTCAGGTTATCCCAATGGCTTCAAAGGTGAAGATATTTTGCTCGAAGCACGCATTCTCTCTGTAGTGGATGCCTACGACGCCATGACCAAAGATCGTCCTTATCGTGAAGCCATGTCTCAGGCAAAAGCGCTCAAAGTTCTGAAAGAAGGTGCAGGCTTCCAATGGGACCCTGTGGTGGTCAAAATATTTCTTGAAACTTTAAAAGATCAAACAAGTTAATCCCCAAGTTTTGAAGGGAACAGGGGGGCGGAACTATTTCCGCCCCCCTGTGTTTTACGAATTTACTTTTGCAATGCCAGCTTCAATCACATCCAAGCCTTGATCAAGCATTTCTTCAGAAATGATTAATGGAATCAACATGCGCAGCACGTTGCCGTGGATGCCCGCTTTGGCAGTGATCACGCCGTTGTCCAGCGCATGCTGGATGACGGCAGATGTTTGATCGGATGCAGGCGTTTTCTCGTCACGGTCGGTGACCAATTCCAATGCCATCATGGAACCCACACCACGAACATCGCCAATGATGTCGTATTTTTGCTGCATCGCTTTAAAGCGATCTTCCATCTGCTGACCTAAGTCAATCGCACGCTGCAACAGATTTTCTTCTTCGATGATGTCCATCACGGCCAAACCTGCCACACAGGAGATGGGGTTGCCCACATACGTCCCACCGATGCCGCTGTCGGGTACAGAGTCAATCACTTCGCTCACGCCAATGACGCCACTGAGTGGCATCCCGGAAGCGAGCGATTTTGCCGTGGTGATCAAGTCAGGTTCAATGCCAAAATGCTCGGATGCAAACATTTTGCCAGTGCGCCCCATGCCGGTTTGTACTTCGTCAGACACCAACACAATGCCTTGTTCAGTCGTAAATTCACGAAGATCTTTGAGGAAACCATCCTGTGGCACAATGAAGCCACCTTCGCCTTGAATTGGCTCGACCACCACACAAGCGATGTCGTTATAGTTCACCAACCCAGCCAAGTGTTTTTTCCACTGTTCAAAAGACATTGGGGTGTGGTATTCAGATGGGAATGGCACACGATAGACGTCCGAAGCAAATGGACCAAATCCAGCCTTGTAAGGTGTGGCTTTGTGCGTCATGGTCATGGTTAGCAGGGTGCGGCCATGAAATGCTCGATCGAACACCACAACGCCTGGGCGCTTGGTGTGATAGCGGGAAATCTTTACGGCATTTTCCACAGCTTCTGCACCACTGTTATAAAAGGCCGCTTTCTTGGACTTATCTCCAGGCGCAGCTTCGCACAATCGCTTGGCTAAGTCAACGAAGGAACTGTAACCAACCACGCTGTAATCGGTATGAACAAACTGCTCAGCCTGCTGCTGAATGGCAGTGACCACTTTGGGGTGGGTATGGCCCACCACCAGGCACCCCCACCCTCCGGTAAGGTCGATATAGTCTCGTCCATCGTCACCCGTGATCAAAGCGCCGTGAGATTTTACGGCACGAAATGGGGCCAGTGATGTGGTGGCACGAGCAGTGTAGTCAAAACGATTTTCCCAAGCGGTTTCTGCTTTCATGGTTGCCTGATTCATAAATAAACTCCTTAATTTAAAAAATCTCTAGAATGGATTTTCACAACGATCAAATGCTATTCAGGAAATGGCAAAGGAGTTATCGCGAAGTGCGGTAAAAAAGACGGTGGCAGTCAGCCAAAGGCGACCACTTTCTATTGAGGATTTTTTAGACATGGCGGTTTGGATGAAGCCGAAGCAATTTTTCCAATGAAAATGTCGCATCACAAACCTCCAAAACGATTAAGATAGTTCTTATTATATCAGCGACTGATTCCAAAGTTAAGGAAACTCATCCTGTCTTGGCCCAGGAAACAAATCGTTCACCCTTCATCACGGGGACAACATCAAACAAATTGAGCTTGCCCGCATGGATCACATCCTCTACAAATCCCTTCTCTCGAAGCTCAATCCCACTCCCACAGCCCCAAATGATGTTTTCAATTTGATGTTCTGTTTGCTGAAAAGCAGCCTCACACACTTAAGCTTCGGGCGATTTCTTTAGTTTTATATGAGATAAAATTACTCCTGCGCCCAAATAATCTTCAATCGCAAACCGGAGTGGGCCGTCCTCATGTGGCTTTATCCAGCGTTCGCCACAAGCCAGAACAGTCACTGTGGCGTCTGTCTCAAACACCAGCGCTGAGACAGCTTCACCTACAGCTTTTGCATTGATCAAAGCGCCCACAAACACATAGGGCACTTGATGAGCAAGTCGGCTACAGGTGGCTCCATTTGGTGAACTGAGGACAACTTTTGTGTCTGACTTCATGTTGATGTAGGTAAGCGGTGAAAGAGAGAAGGGATTATTTGGGCTGGCTTCCGTGCGATGCACAGCAATTTGAGCATCCACACGATTGGCCAGATCTTGAGGGTCTTCATCCGTGGCACAAGGATAGATGATACCATCATGTGCCAATGCGGTAATCACGCAGGTGGAGAAACTGAGTGTGTCAACCACGACAATCAGGTCGCCGCGTCGGGCCGCAGATTCGGCACCGCGACGTCCCCATTCCAAACGGCATGGGTAGTCAGACTGATCAAACCAAGAAATTGACATTTTTTAGATGCTGACTCGACCACGAAGGGCTTTGCCAAGTGTAATTTCATCAGCAAATTCCAGATCGCGACCTACAGGTACGCCGTGCGCGAGTTGGGTGGTTTTGGTTCCCAAAGGTCGAATTTGTCGTGCCAGATACATGGAGGTGGCTTCGCCTTCCACTTTGGGATCGAGGGCGAGGATGACTTCTTTAATTTCGCTGTTTTGAAGGCGAAAGAGCAATTCTTCGATATGGAGATCGCTTGGAGAAATATCGTTGACCGGTGAGATCAAGCCACCAAGCACGTGATACAAACCAAAAAACTCGCTGGTTTTTTCGAGCTTGAGGACTTCATGAGGCTGACTGACGACACAGAGAATATTGCGATCACGTGCGGTGTCTTTGCAAATTTTGCAATGTTCCTCTTCAGCATAATTGAAACAAATTTCACAAAGACGGATTTTCTCTTTCACTTCCAGCAATGCCTGACTTAACCCTGAAATGCGCTCGTCTGATTGGCTCAACAAATGAAACGCCAAACGTTCGGCACTGACACGTCCAATACCAGGAAGTTTTTTCAACTCTTGGATCAATCGTTCCAGCGAATCAGGATATTTACTCATTTTAAAATAAAGATTTTTATTTTTTGACTCTGAAAGATTCGCCAAGAAGAACGAATCTTAAACCAGAACCTATCCTCATGGTTTTATCGTAGCCCCTTTTAGATAAAAGGGGTTGGGGATTTGAACGCTTTTAATAAATACTTTCAAATTATTTATTGTTTCTAAACTGCTAAAAACCCATCCCAGGCATATTTGGAAGACCCAAGCCATTCATCATTTGAGACATTTCTTTTTGAGACATTTCGTCTGCTTTGACTTGAGCTTCTTTGATGGCTGCAACAATAAGGTCTTCGAGCATTTCAACGTCGTCGGCAGAGACCACTTCGGGGTCAATTTTGATGTCCACCACTTCTTTGTGTCCATTGGCAGTCACCTTCACCATACCGCCACCAGAACTGGCTTCTACGTGCATGTTACCCAATTCTTCTTGCTTTTTCTGCATCTCGTTTTGGGCCTTTTGCACCTGTTTCATCATCTGCTTCATATTCCCTGCCATCGCTGAAATCCTCCTTTAATACATTGACATTATTATAGGTTTTGCTCTATAGTAAAGCAAAATGAAAACCGGGGTTTGTAATTTTCTAAAATTTAGCTGTTTGCTGTTGATCCTGTTGAGCGGGGTTGTTCATGGACAGGATGGCGGTCGCATTGCTTTTTCGATTTTGAGCGAAGACGGCGACGACAGTGACATTGTCCATGTCAACCAAATTGAGTACCGCCTGCTCAACAACTCCATCTCCGTGATCAGCAATATCAGCGTGACACAGCGCAAAGCATTGCGCATGCCGCCTAATGTGGCATTTGATCGCACCCTGGTGTTGGGCAACGAAGGACAGATTGGACAAACTTTTAATTTGGTTTTGCTTGTGGACGATATTCAGATGAAATTTGGTCTAAATGATAACATTCAGCCGTTTCACACCGTTACCCTCATGCCAGGAGAACAAAAGCGCCCCACACTAACCTTCCCTGGAGTCGCTGAAGAAGGGTTGCACAATTTTGTGCTGGTGGTGTTTTACGACATTGAAGTGTCCCCAGACAATTTTGTGCGTGGTTTTCTTACCCCTTATGCCGACAGCCTGCTGATCGGTGAGGATGAAATTCCTGACGAATCTGAAGCTCGGCCTGACAGCGATTCATTCATTGCAGGACGAAGTGTGTCTGCTGCCTTGAGTGTGCCGCCACGAGGTGTGAACTTGAGCAGGCAGGAAGAACCCACCTCAACCGGTGATTTGCTGTCTTCACCCCACCGCCTGAGCACAGGGCAATCTTTCTCATACTTTGCTCATGTACGAAACGGTGTGCCTCGCCAAGGCAACAGCGATGAATTTGTATTGGTGGCTTTGTTGGACCAAATGCAGATTCCGGTAGACAATCGCACCGACGACTTGGTCTCTCATTTCACTCTGCCCAACAATGGATTGGCAACCATGCCTGCACAATTGGATACACCAGACACACCTGGTTTGCATAACCTGGATTTGTTGGCGATTCGCAACCCTTATGATTTCCTGCCCAGAGGCACATCTTCATTGGAAGTGCTTCATATGAATCTTGAACTGAATGTCAATTAACACATCTTCCAACATTTAATTTTCTTCAGTGGTTTGTTCTGGTGGTTCAGTCCCCAGCACCTTTTTGACCAAATCCATTTTTTCTTCGAGGTGAGACCTTCTTCCACGTGGAGCAGGTGGAGGTGGGCTTGTGGTTTCTATTGGAGTAGAGGCTTCTACAGTCGCATTGCCGCTTGCCCCAGGTACTTCATTTGGACTCACTGGCGATACTTGGGCAGGCTGTTCTTCAAAAAAACCGATATCCAGTCTGATGTCGGCACCATAAACAAGCCTGGCTTTTTCCAGTACATATGCTTGGATATCGCTGTTTTCCAAACTCTCTTTGTGAAAATGAAAATCGGTGTGATAGCGAATCAGCAATCGTTGATCTTCAAATTTGGCATGGCCTTCAACCAGATACGCATAAATGGCCACGCGCTCATCCTTGATCATTTCTAATAATTTATCCCAAGCTTGCTCTTGTGAGCCAGAGGGAGATGCAGCCGGTTGCGCTGTGGACGGCGGTTCAGGCTGCGATTCAACTTTTGTTTCAGCCTGAGGTTGAGCCTGTTCAGTAGTGGTTTGTGTTTTTGCTTGCACCGTGCTGCCATTGTTGGCAGGTGCTTCTGGCTTGGCTGTTGGACGAGCGGCTTGAGTTTGAGTGGGCTTTGCTTGAGGCTGTTGTTGGACAGGCGTCGCTGCTTGAACCACAACAGGGGCGGCAGCTTGACCATGAATCAATTGCAGCATCCCCACTTCCATCCAGATTTGTTTGTCCCACACTCTTCCCATCTCGTTTTTAAAAGTAAGTAGATGATCAGCGAGCACAGCCAATTCCCCTACTGATGCTTCAACAGGCACTTCTTTTTTAGCAACAGCCAGAATTAACCAATCTCGCCCCATGCGGATCAATTCTTCCAAAAACAATTCCAGATCACGCCCTCGACCAGCCAAATCACGGATCGTCGCCAAGGCACCGTCCGCATCTTTTTCGATCAATGACTTTAAAAAATTTGCAAGCACAGATTCACTGGGCAAACCCAAGACATTTTCCAGTGTCTCGCCACTGATATCGTCCCCTTGAGCGTAGGCGGACACTTGCTCCAACGTCACCAAGGCATCGCGCATCGCTCCGCCACAACGGCTTGCAATGGTACTGATGGCACGCTCGTCGGCTTTGATGCCTTCCGTCTCACAAATGTGCTTTAAGTAGGTGGCTACCACTTCCGGCGGGAACCGCGTAAACTCAAATGACTGACAGCGCGACGTAACTGTTGGTGGCAACTTGTGGGATTCGGTGGTGGCAAAGATAAACACCACTCGTTTGGGCGGTTCTTCCAACGTTTTCAAAAGCGCATTGAAGGCTTCGTTGGTCAGCATGTGAACTTCGTCAATGATGTAAACCTTATATTTCACATCAGCAGGAACAAAGTTAACTTCTTCGCGCAGCTTGCGAATTTGATCGATACCGCGGTTGCTGGCTCCGTCCACTTCCACCACATCGAGAGATGCGCCACGAGAGATGCGCTGACAGGCATCACACTCGTTGCAGGGTTCGCCTTGTTGTGGATTCAGGCAGTTGACCGCCTTGGCAAACAACCTGGCGACTGTCGTTTTGCCCGTGCCTCGTGGCCCGGAAAACAAATACGCATGGCCAATCTCACCACTGGACAACGCATTGACCAGGGTTTGAATCGCATACGTTTGGTTGACCACATCGGCAAAGCGCTGCGGTCGCCACTTACGGTAAAGGGCTTGATGGTCGGCCATAAGTTTAGTTTGTCGAATTGCGCTTGAGGCTGCAAGTTGAACTTAACTCATTTGCTTCAATCATAGCTTTCAACATGTTGAGTGACTTTTTTCAAAACTTCATGGTTGACCTTTACACCCAGTCCTGGATCGGTGGGCACGGTCAGCGTGCCATTTGGATTGAGGATAAAGGGTGGATCAATTAAATCTTCGTGGTAGTAGCGATCACTGGCAGACAGGTCATTGGCCAAGGTAAACCCTGGCAGACTGGCGATAGCAACGTTGGCTGCACGACCAATGCCGGTTTCCAGCATACCACCGCACCACATCGGAATTTGTTTAGGATGACTGTGTTCGTGAATTTTGACCGAGTTACTCAAACCACCCAACCGCCCCACCTTGATGTTGACAATGCGACCACTGTCCAACGTCAGCATGGCTTTTACATCTTCTAATGTTTTCAGGCTTTCGTCCAAACAAATCGGTGTGTTCAATTCGGCTTGAAGCTCAGAGTGATCGGCCAAATCGTCATAGCCCAAAGGTTGTTCGATCATCAGCAGCCCCATCTGATCAATGGCTTTGAACATGGGTTTGTCTTCCAGAGTGTAAGCCGCATTGGCATCCACTTGAAGCGACACATCTGGAAGTTGTTCCCGAACAGCTTGAATCACATCAGCATCCCAGCCCCGTTTGATCTTGATCTTGGCGCGCTGATAACCTTCCTCAACATGTCCCTGAATCACATCGACCAATGTAGAAATATCTTTTTGCACGCCGATGCTGACGCCACTTTCAACTTCAGTCTTCACTCCACCCAATGCCTTCGAAAGCGAAACCCCTTCATGCTGTGCCCACAAATCCCAACACGCAGATTCCAACACCGCCTTGGCCATGTTATGACCCCGCACACGACTGAAATGCTTGGGCAGTTCAGTCGGATGATGCCAATCGGTTTTCAGCAACAGTGGAATTAAAAAGTCTTTGAGAATATGGTGGGCTGTCTGAACCGTTTCATAGCCATACCAGGGGCCGGAGCCAGCCACACATTCGCCCCAACCGGTGAGTCCACCAGCCTTCGCCTCAACGATAATGGAAGGACGGAACACCTCACGATCAAAACTGGTTTCAAACGGGGAAACCAGTTCCATTTCGACAAAGTGCAGTGTGATATTTTCAAGCTTCATTGTCCCTCCTGTAGGACGGTATCCAAATCATTACTTAATGTGTAAACGCCCATTTTCCGTTGCCGATCCAGAGTGAAACCATGAACGATTAATCCCAATGCCAGCGCAGCCTCGAACCAGCCACGAATATGATAACGCCACTCAAGTGCCATTTCCTCATCTTTGCTTTTGAGTTCATCAATGCTGATGGGAATGCCCAAATGCAGTTGATCACAACCATCCAGTTGCACAACAGATGTGCCTGGTCTGAGCAAGTCACGATCATCCAAAGATGGCACATTGTCAGGCACGGGCGGCAGCTGTGCCTCAACGCCAGAAGAAAGCCGCCGCTCGACTCTGGGACTGTCCATCCACCATTCCACCCCAAAACGATCTGTCGGCAGGCCTTTATTAATTTCATCCCGGAACACGCCATAAATATTGCAGAAATATTCTCGAATGATGACACCCAGTTTGTTCAGATTAAAGTGAGCGTTAAGCGCCTGAAGCGGATCAAATGTCCAGGTCATCAGCGAAAATTGTTGCTCAAGGGCCATTTTCCGTTGCTCAATTTTGAGTTGATACGCAATGCCTTGATTGCGATATTCAGGGCGCACCGCACTCATAACCGAATTGTGGGTGGCCATACCATATTGATGGCCCACAAAACCATACACAAAACCAACCATTTGATCGCCATCAAATGCACCAATTACCAAGCCTCCGCGCTTTTGAAACGTGATCAGCAAATGGGCAGGCACCACACTAAGGTCAGCAAAACCCCAGGTTTCCTGCTGCAAGACTTCGCAATTAAAAAATTCTTCCTGCTGGCTTAACAGGCGATAGGTGATCTCATTGCTCATTCTCACGAGATTGTACCATAAGAAGTACGTTGAGTTGAAATGAGAATAAAAGCTTCTAATCCCCCAACCCCCTTTACATAAAGGGGGCACGATGAGGCTGCGAATATGGGTTCTTCAAAAGGAACGTATTCTAGGTGAAAGTGGCAAAGCGCTCTTTTGTCTCTTTTAAATCACCGTCAAGTACTGAACGCTGAACCAGTCACGATCATCGGTCCAGACATGATCCACCTGAAAACCTGCTGTTTCAGCCAGCTCTGCAAATTCCTGCAAGTTGTACTTGTAAGAACTTTCAGTCCAGATGCTTTCACCATTGGCAATCGGAATGGACACCCCATCAATGTGAACCGTTTGATCCATTAAACTGATGATGTGCATTTCAATCCGGCCTTTAATCGGGTTGTAAAGGGCATAGTGCTTAAAGTTTTCAATCTGAAAATCACCCTTCAATTCACGATTAATGCGCTCCAGCAAGTTCAGATTAAATGCAGCCGTCACACCTTCATGGTCGTTATAGGCATTGTGCAGAACCACCGGCATTTTTTTCAGATCCACGCCAATCATCAATGCCCCACCTGGGCCGCAAACGGTGGCGATTTCCTCTAGAAAATGTTGGGCGGGGATTGGGTCAAAATTGCCGATGGTTGAACCTGGATAATAGACCACACGTTTTTTGGCAGGTTTGTTGGGTTTAGGAATATCGAACGAGAGTGTGTAATCGGCACACAAAGGCAGCACTTCCAAGTCGGGGTACTCTTTGCTGATCTGCGCTGCGCTGATCATCAGATAATCGCGCGAAATATCAATGGGCACATAACCCGCAGGGTCTTTCAGGTGATCCAGCAGAATACGGGTTTTGACGCTGCTCCCGCTTCCATATTCAACCAATAAGGCATCGGTGCCAATCAGGTCGGTCATTTCCTGAATGTCAGCTTCCATGATTCGCGCTTCAGTTCGGGTTGGATAATATTCTTCGAGTTGCGTAATGCGATCGAACCATTGTGATCCCTTTTCATCATAAAGGTACTTAGATGGCAGTTCTTTAGGCATTTTTCTCAAACCGCGCAAAATCTCCGCACGGAAGCGGTTGTTGCTGGGTTCTAAATCTTGAAGTTCAATTTGTGTTTCTACCTCGGTGTTCATAAAGACCTCGCTAAACGGATGCCGCTGTATTGCCAGCGAACATGGGGTGCAAAAAAGTTTCGGTAGGTAGGCCGTATATGCGTTACAGATGTGGCGCAGGAGCCGCCGCGCAACACAAAGCTGCCGCACATAAACTTGCCGTTGTACTCACCCAAAGCACCTGCGGGTGCTGCATAGCCTGGGTAAGGCGAATAGTGACTCTGCGTCCATTCCCAAACATCACCAAACATCTGACTCAATCCAGATGTTTTCGACATCGTGGGTTCCAACAGACTCGACTCAACAAAGTTGCCTTCCATCGGCACTTGAGTTGAAGCCACTTCCCATTCGGCCTCTGTTGGCAAACGAACGCCCGCCCAGCGGGCATAAGCGTCGGCCTCAAAGTATGAGATGTGCGATACAGGTTCTGCCGGATTGACCGGCTGCATGCCTGCCATCGTCATCTGCCACCAACCATCGTCACGTTTTTCCCAGTAATAGGGCTTGTTCCAACCCTGCTCCTGAATGGTATCCCAGCCAGCATCCAGCCAATACGTGGCCTTTTCATAACCGCGATCTTCGATAAATTGTAAAAATTCTCCGTTTGTCACCAGTCGATTCGAGAGTTCAAAATCACCCACATATTGTTGATGACGTCCCGATTCGTTGTCGTAGGCAAAGCCATCGCCTTCATGCCCAATCCAATAATTGCCCGCCTCAATACGATGCCAATCTAATGAGGGAATCTCTGAAGATACTTCAATATCTCTTGATTTATAAACGGGGCGAAGCGGGTTGTTCCAAAAAATGTGCTTGATGTCCGTGATCATCAATTCCTGGTGCTGCTGCTCATGGTGAATGCCAATGGTAATGATGGACTCTAGCTCAGCCCACTGTGCTTCATCCAGATTGTCCATCAGTTGAAGCATGTGCTCGGTCACATATTTGCGGTATTCATAGATTTCGGCAACCGTCGGACGCGATACAAACGCCCGTTGCGTACGATCCTGTTTTTCACCCAACTGAACATAATAAGAATTAAAAAAGAAATTGTATTGCGGATGAAATTCCTGATACCCTTTCACATGGTGCACCAGAATGATTGTTTCAAAAAACCAACTGGTGTGCGCCAAATGCCAGCGGATCGGACTACCAATGTGGGCTGTGGGTGCGATGACGTAATCTTCGGTCACCAAAGGTTCGCATAGGGTTTCAGTTAAAGTGCGTACATTTTTAAAATGACTGATCAGTTGTTGAATAGACGCTTCTTCCATCGCTGAAGCAGGATTGGCATTCATAAAAAAACGTATCCCCCTCAAAAAGATATTCTAACCAGCATATAAGATTTTAAAGGGAAAGCCAATTGATGTTTTCATCCCTGACTTGTGATTCATTGGCAATACATGAATACAATTTTGAGTCTTTGCTAAGATTGATTTAAACTAATGCATGAATCGATTTCGACAACGCATCTGGCAGGCTCCAAGAAGTGTGTTTGAGCGCGATACAGACCGCAAAGCATCTTTCCTTGAGCTTTTTTACGATTTGGTATTTGTGGTCACCATTGCCACGCTGACACATGGATTGTCCGCGCATCTCGACTTAAACGGCATTTTGAGCTACATCTTTTTGTTCATCCCCGTGTGGTGGGCCTGGAACAATGGCACGTTT
Source organism: Candidatus Fraserbacteria bacterium (assembly GCA_029262795.1). Lineage (GTDB taxonomy): Bacteria > Bipolaricaulota > Bipolaricaulia > RBG-16-55-9 > JAJCYT01 > JAJCYT01. The sequence continues at coordinate 34,645 of JAJCYT010000036.1, read as the reverse complement.
TATCACGACATCCACGGCAACAACGATGTGCGTGATCGGTTTTTCACCTTCCTGCAAATGTTCGCCGTTGCGGCCATGGCCGTGTTTATTCACGATGGCATGGGTGATACGTCCCAAGCATTTGCCCTAGCTTACGCTGCCCATGCGTCAATTATCGCATTTTTATGGTGGCGGGCACATCGTCATGAAGCCGCCATGTCGGACATTCACATCTATATCATTTGGCCTTACGTCATCTCCATCATTTTATTTTTGGTTTCTGTTTGGGTTGATCCACCCTGGCGTTTTGTGATGTGGGGCTTTGCGATGTTTTTGAGTTTGGTTGGTCCACTCAAAATTGCCAAACGACAAAACAGGCAGAAAGAACATCAGGAAGTATCCGCCACTGGCATCACCAAATCTTTGATCGAACGCTTTGGCCTGTTTACCATCATCATGCTTGGTGAAATTATCGTCGGTGTGATTCAGGGGTTGGGCGAACATCAACCAGCCAGCCTGGATATGTGGACGCTTGCTGGCTTGGGCATGTTGATTGCCTGTGGTTTGTGGTGGCTGTATTTTGATTTTACAAACGAACGCCCTGTAAAACCTCTCCCCTGGAATCGTATGTTATGGACTTACATTCACTTTCCCATCACCCTGTCAATTGCTTCATTGGGTGCGGCCATGATTAATATTGTCGCCCACCCAAATGTGCCACCCAGTGTGGAAGTTCGCTGGCTGCTGTGCGGCTCAATTGCGCTGGCATTGATTTCGATCACCATCCTGCTAAAAACCCTGGTTACCCGACCTGAAATTATGCTGCATTTCCGAATTGGCTCTTCAATCATGATTGCTTCAAGCCTTATTTCCATTGGGCTTGGGATTTGGGGAAGTGTGCTTAATCCTGTTCCACTGATGTCTGTGATCTTGGCATTGGTGTTGATCCCCGTCTTTTACGGCATTGGGGTTTGGTTGTTTTTTGATCCTATTGAAGATTAGGCCATTGTTTTGAGAATGATGTCTACGCAATCTTGAGACAAATGTGCTTCCACATCAATCCAGGTGATCGACTCATCCCGCCGATGCCAGGTGAGTTGACGTTTGGCATAATTTCGCGTGTGTTGTTTGATTTTATCGATAGCTTCTTCCAGTGAAACGTGACCTTTAAAGTGATCAAACAATTCCTGATAGCCAATCGTTTTGTAAGCGGGGGTGCCTGGTTTAAGTATTGGATATAAAACTTTTGCTTCATCAACCAGTCCCAACTCCACCATCAAATCGACACGCTGATTGATTCGTTCATACAGCTTGGCACGATCCAGCCACAAGCCAAATTTTTTAAATTTGTATGGCAACGGCTTTGCCTCGTCCTGCCATTCACTGATCGATTTTCCCGTCAATTGAAAAATCTCAAGCGCACGGGTGATGCGGATTCTGTCATTCGGTTTGAGGCGCTGTGTGGTAATTGAATCGACTTCATTGAGTTGTTGGTAGAGTGTTTCCAATGGCGTGTCATCGAACTGTTGCCGCAAGCTCGAATCCGCACCTGGGCCTTCGAAAACCCCTTCGGTCAAGGCTTTAATGTAGAGCGTGCTGCCACCTACGATGATGGGAACTTTGTTTCTGGATTGAATCTCATTGATACATTGATCAACATCATGACGGAATTTTTTCACGTCATAAATTTCTGTCGGATCACAAACATCAATTAAGTGATGGGGCACTTGAGCTTGTTCTCCAGCACTGGGTTTGGCCGTGCCAATATCCATACCCCGATAAATGGCACGCGCATCAGCATTGATGAGTTCGCCATCAATGTGTTTGGCCAAGGCAATTGAAACACCTGTTTTGCCTGTTGCGGTGGTTCCCAAAACAATCGGGATTTGTTCAAACTTCATGCCATCACTTTATCTGAGAAATGTGTGTTGGTTGCAAATTCAACGGTGAAGCAGGAAAATCAAAGCAACTGTCATCATCAGCGAGGTTTTTATGAACAAGCCTATTGATTTGCGAAGCGACACTGTGACCAAGCCAACACTAGACATGCGAAAAGCCATGTTGGATGCCGAGGTCGGCGACGATGTGTACCGTGAAGATCCGACTGTCAACAAACTTCAGGAACGATCTGCCGAATTATTTGGTAAGGAAGCAGGGTTGTACGTGCCATCCGGTTCAATGGGCAATCAAATTGCAGTCAAAACACACACGCTGCCTGGACAAGAAGTGATTGGCGATTCCGACTGCCATCTCTTCAACTTTGAGATGAGTGCCATGTCTCAATTCGCAGGTGTCATGCCTCGCATGGTGTATACCAAACGAGGTTTTTTGGGTTTGGAGGATGTCAAGGGTGCATTCAAACCAGGCAGTGATCACACTGCACGTACGGGCATGGTGGCCCTGGAAAACACCCACAACCTTCGAGGTGGCGGCATTTATCCTGCGGATGAAATGAAAACTGTTGTGGATCATGTTCATAAACAGGATGTGCCTGTGCATTTGGATGGCGCACGAAGTTTGAACGCTGCGGTGGCTTCTAGTGTAACACCTGCTGAATTGACAAAAGGTATTGATTCAGTAATGTTTTGTTTTTCAAAGGGTTTGGGTGCACCTGTGGGTTCAATGGTTGTAGGCAAGCGTGATTTCATTGAAGAAGCCCACCATCAGCGAAAACGTTTGGGCGGCGGTATGCGTCAGGCAGGGATTATTGCAGCAGGTTGTTTGTATGCGCTGGATCATCATATTGAGCGTTTGGCCGATGATCACGCTCATGCAAAAATGCTTGGCAAAGCTTTGAGTGAAGTTGGCCTTGATGTTGACCCAGTGGAAACCAACATCATTTTCTGCACCACTGCTGAAGACAATGCACAACAAGTGGCCGAGCAGCTTTCAAGCCATGGCGTCCTTTGCTTCGCGTTGGGACCCAACCGCTTGCGAATGGTCACCCATTTGGATGTGAGTGCAGAAGATGCGCAACGCGCCTGCGAAGTGATCAAACAAATCTTAGGCTAATTTTCTAAAAGAATACCGTTTCGTAAAACAGAATACCCACTCAGCGTTCAATCGTAGCCCCCTTCAGACGAAGGGGGTTGGGGGTTTGAAGCTTTTACATTTCCTTATCTATCTGTTGACATGTTAATAGTTTATGTAAAGCTGTGAAGTCCGCCGACGAAGTAGTTGATGCCTACCCAAGCATAGATCACTGACAAGAATGCGATAATGGACAACCAACCGACAATTCTAGCCTGTGGTCCCCATTTGACGCGGGCATGGAGATAGACGGCGTAGACAAGCCAGGCGGTGAGCATGGCAGTTTCCTTGGGATCCCATTCCCAGTAGGAGCCCCAAGCTTCTTTGGCCCAAATACCACCGAAGACGAGGCCACCGATACCGTAGAACGGAAAGCCGAGTGCAATCGCTTTGTAGGCCATTTCCTCAATCCGATTAATGTCATCGAATGTTGCACCGCGCCAGCGTCGCCACATATAAAGCACCGTGGCCCCAAAAGCCGTGGTGAAAAATGCGATGCCAATGATCATTGACAGCACGTGAATCACGAGCCAATAGCTTTGTAAGGAAGGCACAACAGGCGCAATCTGACTTGGCGCAAAAGCGGGCGATGAGGCAATGGCCAGCAGTGTAAATGCCGTGCCAGTAACAAACACGCCCACACTGCGGATGGGATACATGTGCTCAATGATCAAATACGTAAGTGGAATCAGCCAGGCAAAAAAGGTCAGTGTTTCGTACGTGGTGGTCACGGGCAGAAACACGCGCATAACCCAGTTGGAAGCATTGCCCAGTTCGATGGTGCGCATCACTACGCCAGTAAAGGCAATCAACATCGTGACAAACGTAAGGAGTGTGCCCCACTTGCCCCAATTGATCCGTGAGGTTGAAGTCCCACTGGTGGCAGTGATGCCTAGACTTGATGACTCTTTGTTAGGAAATTGATTTTGAGGCTTAAAGACCGTGTGAAACAAATAGCAGAGAAATGCAAAGAAATATCCAACCGTACTCAGAAAAAAGAAAAAGGTACTCTCAAACACGGCGCCTCCTTACCGACACCCAAAAGGATACGGTAAACCCATATAGGGTGCAACATACTCGCCCATTGGACGTGTACAATTTCGGTGTGATACACTGCTTTTTAGGTATTGATTTCTGGAGGGCAATATGCAAACCAATCTTTTGATCAATGGTCAATGGAAGTCTGCTTCCAGTGGCAAAACTTTTTCAGTTGATAATCCTGCTACCGAAGACATTCTGGCCGAAGTGCAAAGAGGAAATGCTGTCGATGTGCAACAGGCGGTGGATGCAGCCAAGAGTGCGTTCAACGAATGGCGTTGGATCACAGCCAATGAGCGCGGTGCCATGCTGCACGAAGTCGTGGCCAAGACCCATCAACATTGGGATGAAATCGCCGAACTGCTCACTCTCGAACAGGGCAAACCCAAAAGTGAAAATGAAGAAGAAGTGGAATGGACCGCCAACACATTTACCTATTACGCCGAGATGGGGCGCATGATGCGCGGCCAGGTGATTCCCAGTGGTGAACGCAGTCAGCTTAACATAATCATTAAAGAGCCTTATGGGGTTGTGGGCTGTATTCTTCCCTGGAATTATCCTTTGCTGTTGCTGGCCTGGAAGATGGCACCTGCCCTTGCTGCTGGCAACACAGTGGTGATTAAACCCAGTGAAATGACACCGCTAGCGACCTTACTATTTATTGAAAAATGTTGTGATCATCTACCGAATGGCGTGGTCAATGTGGTGCCTGGTTTTGGTGATGCAGGGCAGGCACTGGCCGAACATCCTGATGTACCAATGATTGCCTTTACCGGCTCAGTGGCAACAGGTCAAAAACTGGCTGGAATCTGTGCGCCGATGATGAAGCACACCCATTTTGAATTGGGCGGCAAAGATGCATTTGTACTGGGGCCGGATGCGGATATTAAAAAAGCTGCAAAAGCTGTTTCCTATTCTGCGCTCATTAATTGTGGTCAGGTCTGTACCAGCTCTGAACGCGTGTATGTGCCACAGCATGTGCGCGATGAGTTTGCTGGACATGTCACAGACCTCGTGAAATCTCTCAATATTGGTCCTGGCATGGAAGCAGATACCGATGTTGGGCCAATGATTGGCGCTCAGTACCGTGAGAAAGTCATTGGCCATGTGGAAGACGCCAAACAGAAGGGGGCCACCATTCTCACAGGAGGGGGCATCCCTGAAGGCAAAGGTTATTTTTATCAACCCACTGTGCTGATGCAGGTGGATCATTCCATGAAAATTATGACCGAAGAAACTTTTGGCCCTGCCATTCCCATCATGGGATATGGCAACATTGATGATGCGATTGAATGGGTCAACAATACGCCTTATGGCCTGGGAGCCACTCTTCGATCTAACGATCCAAAAATCTGCAAGCGTTTCTTTGAGGAGGTGAAAGCCGGCACCGTGTGGATCAACGATCCCCTCACTGACAATTATGCAGGCCCGTTCGGCGGCATGAAAATGACAGGCGGAGGCCGCGAACTGGGTGAAGAAGGGTTCACCACCTTTATGGAAACCAAACACGTCCACTGGGATTTTTCTGACGAACCAAAAGATTGGTGGCTGCCTTATCATTAACGCTTGAAATAAAGTTCATGCAAGAACGACAGGCAATAGCCGGTTAATTTTAATGGCGATGGAAAATGATAAAACAGTTTCGGCAGTGAACCTAAAAATGTCGTTACAAGGCTTCCATAGAGTTTGAGGCCAGGACGAACTTTGATTTCGTCGTTTCGATAATCCTCAAGCGCATCCTGAATCATGTCCACCACGGTCATCAGTTCACAGAACAAATAAAAAAACTTTTCGAACTCAGGATTGCTTTGCTCGTCCAACACCAGGATGGGCAAACGCCCCGTGTACCAACCTTCGATGGTTAAGTGTTTTAGCATTTGGCTCTGATCTGATGTTTGACGCTTGGCTTCAGTGTGTTCAAAAATGGCCGCAACCGCTTCGGCAAATTCTTCTTGAATGTTTCGCCGCTCGACAATTTCTCTTAAAAAGCTCAGGCGCAAGGCAAGCTCTGCAGATACGGTTGTTGTTTCAATTGTTTCTCTATCGCTCTTGAGATACGCGACCACGGCTTGTCCGAATGTTTGTCGATCTGCCAATACTGAAAGTTCGTCCAAATCACGATCCACGGCATCGATGAGCGAAATCAAGTGGGCCAAATCTTGGTTCATCTGTCCAGAGATCTCGATGTCAAAAGGTTTTGTGAGCACATGGAAATCTGTGTGCAGCTTTCGATACACAGAACGAACCTGACTCCAGTCAATCAACTCAATACTGTTTTGAGCCGCAATATTGACGGCAGCCGTGCTCATAAATGCCTCCTTATTAGAATCGTTGTTCTTGTTCATCATGACAGGATCAACCAAGCTTACGTATCGAATGGATCATGTGCTGGCATGATCAGAATCATGCTCCGTTTTCGATTCCGAACGATCTCGAATGTTTTTGGCAGGCACGCCCACATAAACACTTTTGGGCGGAATTTTTTCATCTTTCAACACCAGCGATCCGGCCCCCACAACGGCTCGATCTCCTATTTCCACCCCAGGAAAAATCGTTGCACCAAGGCCAATAGTAACTTTTGACCCGATATGGACTGGTCGCAGTTTGAGTTTGCCACGCTCCCCCACATGGCCAAGAATGGTGGACTGGCCACCAATCATCGTGTTGTCTCCGATGGTGATAAGATGAAAATCGCTGATCTCTTTGGTATTGACCTGGCAGTTTTTTCCAATCTTTGCCCCCATCAAACGAAAGTAAATCACGTTCACGCCGGTCAACAACAGGAAGTCTAAAAAGAATTTTGAAACAAGAAATGACAACGCTCCTGTAAAAAACCACTGTGCGCCTTGAGGGGAAGCAAACTTATATTCTCCCGGCTTCATCTTGGGCAAGATGCGCGTAATCATCACGGCGACTGCAATCAAACTAAAACCGAAGATAAGGTAAGCCAGCGCCAGAGACAATCCCACTGCCCAGGCTCGACTCATTGGCTCCCAGGCAGAGGTCTGTTCCAAGGCCCAGAAGAACCAAAGAATGCCAGGCATAAAGGCGGTGCCAAGCACGGCGATGCCAAATGAAAATAAAAATAAAATCAACGGAACCTGTACGAATACTGGCATAATGATCCCTTATCGAATCCCACGAATTTTGACGATGAAGACCGTCCCCAACACAAACAACACACACGCCATGCTAAAAATGACCGTGTAGCCTAAATGCGCGATTCCCGCCGATTGCCCCACGCTTTGAAACGTGTCCAGTAAAAATCCAGCGATGGGCAAAAACAACACCTGCGGCACCATCATGGCAATGTGCCACACACCCATGTCTTTGGCAAAATCATCTTCAGACGGAAGCACATCACAGGCCAAAGCCCAGTCCACGCTCTTATACGTCCCATGACCCAATCCAAACACCAAACCAAGCAAGACCACCCCTGCAAACACTGGGATTATATTAAAGGCAAACATCACCACCACAATACTCATCAATGCACTGGCAATATAGACCATCGGTTTGCGGCCAAATTTATCTGAAAGATGGCCTGCCAGGTATGAACTCGGAATCGCCCCCAACAACACCGCCGCCAAAAAGAAGGTGACACTTTGCTCCGGTTTATCAATGACAAGTCCGAACAGTTCAACCGATTCACCCGAGCCAAAAAATAAATCCCGAAAGTAAAATAACAAAAAAGCTTGAACCGTCCACTGACCGCCTTCAACAAACATGCGCGTTAAAAACACCCAGCGAAAATTGTGATCCTTCAACGGCTCGATTAACCCCTGCCAAAATTCATTCCATTTAAAAGCTTCTACTGAGGACATCACCGGTGGCTCTTTCACGCCAAGCATCGTGATGACTGTGCCGATGACAAACAAACCCAGCATCGCCCAATACGTTTCGACAATACCACCGAATAAATCACTGTGAAAGCCACCAATAAAATTCCCAAGAAAAATGCCAATCAAACTCATCAGTGCCAACCAGCCAGAAGCCTGACCCATCTGAGCTTTTGGCACCACATCAGGAATCAACGCAGAATAGGGAGAGGTCGCCACACTGCTGCCAAACTGCAACAGCATCATGGCCGCCACATAGAGCACAATGGCCATCGGCATCTCAAACCAAAGTGGCACAAACGCCAACAACAACAACGCCCCACCATCAATCAAACTGCCCCACAACATGTAAGGCTTGCGTCGCCCCATCTTCGAGCGTGTGCGATCGCTGAGCGCCCCAATCAACGGTGGTAGTGCCAAAGAGATGATGGCTCCAATGCTGGTTACAATCCCCACAGCGGTGGCCTTATTCTCCTCGCCCACCATGCTGAGAACCTGAAGCGGCATCAAGATAACGATGATGGCCGTCCACTGAATGTTCCAGGTGAGCCAATAAAAACTGAGCGTAAACTGCTTGCCCCACCCCAACAATGGACGTGTTTCAGATGTCGCCATCACCATCACCTCAAGAATCAACTGTAGATGGTTTCAGTGTAAAAGTAAAACGTAACGGATGAGTTACACTTTTGGAACAGATCGAAAAGCTAAGGGAAGAAAAGAGTTTAAAAGGGTTCAATCCCCCAACCCCCTTCATCTGAAGGGGGCAGGGTTTGCGTATGTAGGTTCTATGATTCGAATTTATTTCTATGCAAAATTCTGTTGATTAAAAGATCAGTTGGATTCGACAGGAGGATCTGATTCCGGTTTGAGTTTGGTACGCAAATCAGCGTAGTCAATGGCAATCCCACGCTCATAAATCCAACTGGCAGAAGCCGCATACAACCAGTGTCCCAAGAAACTGCCGATCACCATTGCTGGCGCCAAGGCGCCCATTTCACTTGAGAAAAAACCTTTGCCCATCATCGGCATGACCAAAACCTGTGCAGTTAAAAACGCAATCAATCCGTAGAACAATCCCCTCATTAAAGATGTACCACCCCAGCGCTTGTCAAACACAAAAACGTAAATCCAAGCCAGCAGTGTGCCAATCGTTCCATGCACCAGCCAGCCCACGGCCAAGGGTGCTTTGAGAAACTCACTCAACATGGCTGGTGTGTTCAACGGCCAGCCCAGGGAAGAGGCCAGTGATCCCAATGTGCTAAAAGCAGCTGTTCCCAGTAAGCCTGCAAAAGTGGCTATACCAAGCCGTTGCAGCAAGGGCCGTTTGGGAATATGACGAGGTGGAATAATGGCAGGCGTTGCTGTGTTCTGTCGTCTCAGTTTGGCCCAAACCAGTTTGAAACCCCCAAGCTTGGCAATGTAGCGATAGCCAATCATATTTTTAATGGTTCTGGCCATCCAACCGGAAAAATGATATTTATTTTCAATCACAGCCAGTGCATCTTTATGACCTAAACTGAGCACCACGCCCATCATTTTGGGTGTGCTCGTCAGCATGGGAAGCCCTTCCAATACACGATGGAAATTCTCTGCAGCAACTGGCCCTTGATGAATGGCCACCTGGGCCGTCGGTGGCAGCAGGTCACCATTTTCTGTAGTCGCGGCAGCACTGTCACCCAATACAAATACTTCTGGGTGTCCCTCTGCCTGTAAAAATTCATTCACCACAGCGCGTTTTTGCCGGTTGATTTCCAAGCCACTTTGCTCAATCAATGGGTTGCCACGCACACCGCCTGTCCAGATGATCAAGCCCGCCTGAATTTCATTGCCATCATCCAAGACCACTCGATTCGGCTCGATGGATGCCACATGCACATTAGGCACAAGCTCAATGCCTTTATTTTCCAAAATTTCGGTGGCCAGTGGAATCACACGATCCTGACAGGCTTGACAACTGGCCAACACAGTCGATGAGCCATCCACCAAAGTCACCTTTAAATCCTTGCGTGGAATGCCGTAATCTTTGGAAAGTTTTCTATAGGCATCGGCCAACTCACCAGCCAGTTCAACACCAGTTAAACCAGCACCACCAATCACAATATTGGTGCGCCAGGATTCCTCAGGGTGTTCCTTGTATTGAAGCAAGGTTTCTTCTACACGGAGGTGAAGGCGTACGGCCTCATTCCAATTGTTTAGAGTGAGCGCATTTTCTTCCAAACCAGGGATGGCATAAAACTCTGGCTTGCTGCCCAAACCAATCACCAGGAAATCATAATTTAAAGCAGCATCCCCCTCAGCTTCAGAGAGATAGACTGTTTGAGATTCCAGATCCAGCGCAGTCACTTTTGCCAATTTCAGTTCAATAGCTGTGTGTTCAAGCAAGCTGGGCAAATCGACGGTTACCTCACTAAAATCACGTCGCCCAACAGCGGGTTCATGCAACAATGTGGTCAGGTAGTGATAATCATGTTGGTTGACAAGCGTGACTTGAGCCTCCAAATTTTGCAGACCAATAGCACATGTCAATCCGGCATAACCGGCACCCAAAATAACAATTCGCGGTTTGTGTTTGTTTTTATGCCAGAAAATTTGTTGCAGACGTCCCAACTTTTGTTCGGTAGATTGAGCATCCATATTTTTGTGACCATTGCGAATGAGATTGGGCAAGTCAGTGTGTGTCTCCATGAAAGGCTCCTGTGAGGACCGGCGCTCCTGGTGGTCCAATACTTATTTGCAAAACATTGATCCACCAGGAGGCGGTTTGGGAAGAGGGTTAAGGAGAAAGAAACATGAATCTGTTCTTAAAATTTAACAAGGGTATTCTTCACATTTTCTATCATGGCGCACTTTGTCTAATTTCATAAAGGCAAATGTAGCGCGAACGAACACAAATCCAATGATTAAGACAGCTACGGAGGTCAACAAAATTGGTGTCATTATGATCTCCTTTTCTAATCTGATGCTTCAAGCTTAACAGTAATTTTTCAGAAAATCGGTAAGCGCCCTAACAGTGTAAGCCAGCTTACAAACCTGTTCTGATCATTGTTTTTGCTAATGCCTTGAAAATCCAAATATGGCAAATGACCTAAAAGAAAAATGGCCTTGCATATCTTTACTTTTTAAAGTCAACCTCAAAGTTGCTTTGCCCACTCAATCAATTCAGTCAATTTTGTTTTGGCCCCTTTTGCCAGATGATCTTGAGGCGGCAGGATGCCAGGTTCATCCAATTGAGCATTTCCCACCACCACCATACCAATCATTCCCAACGCTTCATGTGGCGTACAGTAATAACAGTAAACGCCTTCGCGCTCAAAAGTGACCTCAAATTGTTCGCCATCCTTACGAATCAAACCAGAGTCCCAGGGCGTTGCCTGGGTGGGGATTCTCAAAGGATGGCCTGAGTTGTCAGGATGGTATGCTGTTGTTGAGTGAAACCCTGATTCCAACAGCCAGCTCACTGTGTCACCAGATTGAATATTCAAACGATCAGGCTTGAAAATTTCCTCTCCATCTTCGCTGATCATCTCAACAGTATGCGCCTTTGATGTTTGCTGAGAGCATCCGCCAAAGATAAGTGGTCCAACCAACATCATGCCGAGTGTGTGTAACACAGCGCGCCGAGACCATCTATCTCGGCTTGCCAGTTTCAAAAGAGAGTTTGCTTTGATCATTAGCGGATGAGCGCAGACAGAGTATTGCCACTATTGTTGACCACATACATCAAGCGACCATCAGGCGTTAAAGCCATATGTTGCGGCCCCTGACCTTCACCCAAAGAAACGGAACTCATCACTTCCAACGTGTTCATATTAAGGGCAAGGACAGAGTTGTTGGTAAATCCACTAACGTAAAGAAGGTTTCGCTCAGCATCAATCGCGCCACCATAAGGCCCCACCCCTTCCAGCTTCAGTTGTTCGATAACTTCATTTGTATTCAAATCGATCACAGCGATCACATCGTTTTTGACGTAGTGAACAAATGCCCGTTGACCATCTGGAGTAATGAGTAATGCTTCCGATCCTTCGCCACCTGTTTCTTGGTTCGTAATAGTATGAATCACGGTATTGGTGGAAAGGTCGATCACGCTGACATCGCCACTACCGCTGTTATGCACGTAAGCGCGCGTGCCATCCGGCGTGATAGACAATCCTTCGGGTTTGGTACCCACAGAAATTTCAGCCACCATCAAAAAACTTTCTGTATCTATCACTGTCACGCTGTTGCCGGTGGCATTGGCAAAATAGATGAACTGTGATCCAGGCGCCACCACACCCCCGTATGGTCCTGCACCCGAAGTGATGGTGTGAATCACCTGTCGGGTTTGGGTATCAATCACACTCACCGTGTCCTCACCGCGATTAGACGCAAAAGCCAAGCTGCCGTCTTCACTGATGATGACATCATGAGGGCGGCTTCCCACTTCGATTATAGCAACTATATTGTTGGTCAAAATACCGTTTTGTTGAATTTCAACCACGTTTACCGTGTCATCCCCTACATTTACCAGATAGGCAAATTGACCATCGGGTGTGATGGCCAAATCTTTTGGAGCATTCCCTACTGAGATCGTGTTCATCAATAATTGCCCTGATGAAACCATACTGATAAAGACCATCATCATAAAACCGACGAAAAACAAGACCCTTTGCTTGAATTGGTTTTTCATTTGATTCTCCTATTTGGCTAAATATATTTTTAGTATTGACTAAATATATATCATAGTCAATGCTAAATCAACTTCAAAAAAACTCGCCAAGCAAAGATGTGCTGATATCACTTAAAAATTAAAAAAGTGTGGTGATGCTGTATCATTGAAGGCGATACTGAGATCGCCTTCAACAAATCAATTACATATAGACGGCAGGAAATTGAGATTAAACAGATCAGACAATTCAGCTTTATTCTCAATCAAATTTTGATCAAAAATAAAATCCTGAAGTGCAGTCCAGGTGACTGTGTCGTTGTGACAAGGCGCGCCCTGATACAGCAATAGCGTGGCCAAAGCAGAACGAATATTAAGTTCGCGCTGGTCGTCCGCAGCCAAGGTTGGGTTTAACTCAAAGAAATCATTGAGTGCGCCATTTGGATCGTTGAGTGTAAATTCAACGGCTTTTTGTATCGCTTGAAGAAAGCGGGAAATTTCATCCCCTTTGGTTTCAATCGTGCTGGAATTCGTGGAAAAAACCAATTGCCAACTGTTTGGTATACCATGATTTTCAAACGGGAAGAACACCACATCCGCACCACCCAACTCAAGCAAGATAGGTTCAAAATTACGGAAACCCGCAATGGCATCCACTTGTCCAGCCAACAGCAATGGAATCCCATCAAAGCCGATGTTGATCAATTCATACTCACCCGGTTCAACGCCGACTGAGCGCATCATGGCGGTCCACAGGGCAGGTTCTTCGGGTTCAAGCGCGAAGCCAATCGTTTTGCCACGCAGGTCGGCCAATGTTTCGATGCCGTTGCTGCGCAAAGACAAAAGGCCGCCCAATGGCGATTGAATCAATGAGCCAACGGCGGTCAAGTTTAACCCACGATCACGCTGGATGACCAAATCAAATGAAGTGGTTAAGGCCAAATCGACACTACCTGTAGCCGCCAACTGTGGCGGATCACTGGGATCAGCAGGCTCCTGAATATCTACATTCAATCCAACTTCAGCAAAAAATCCCTGTGCCTCAGCCACAAACAAGGGCCATTGGCTGGGGTTTACAAAAAAGTCTAACACAACAGTAAAATGATCAGATGATTGTGCCGTGCCAGCGATGGTGCTGATGAGGAGCAATATGACCACCATCATTACAAGTTTCACTCGCTGCATGTTCATGCCTCCTTGGCTTCGGCCAAATTATACCGAGCTTCAGCGGCATGTTTCCAGCGTAGAGCCCATCTTTCCAACAAAGAAACAGCCATAAATAACATCAACCCTAACAAGGCCAACCACAAAATTGCGGCAAACACGGTGTCCACATGCAGCAATCTTTTTTCTGTCATCATCAATCGACCCAATCCGCCAATGCCAACCTCGGAACTCACCCATTCTCCAACGACAGCACCAACCACACTGAGCGTGACGCCAATTTTGATACCAGAAAATATCAAAGGCAGCGCTGCAGGAATCCGCAGATGAATCAATCGTTGCCAGCGGTCTGCGCCCAGAATTTTGAACAACTGAATCAGATCTGGTTCTGTCGAGCGAAGTCCATCAACCGTGTTGACCACCATCGGAAAAAATGCAATCAATGCTGCCACAACCACCTTTGGCCAGATATTGAACCCCATCCAAATCACGAGCAATGGCGCAATGGCAAACACCGGCACGTTCTGAGTAAGAATGATGATGGGATAAAGCAAACGCTCCAGCGTGGATGAATAAAAAATTAGTAACGCAACGATGAACCCAAGCACCAGTGCCAGGCTCAACCCAATTAAAATTTCCTGAAGCGTGACCCAACTGTTTTGTAACAGCAGGAAAGATTTACTCCACATTGCCTCAGCAATACCACTTGGTAACGGATAAATTTTATGAATCAAATCAGGGGCCGCCCAAGCTCGAACAGCCAGTTCCCACACAACAATCAATAAAACGAGGAGCAATGCAGGAAGCCAAGTAAGACGAAAAAAGTTAATCACTTTTGCTTAGCACCTCACTCAACACATCCCACAGTTCTTTTTTGACTTCAGTGAAAGCCACACTCATTCGATCTCGCGGACGGGGCAATGACACCTTGATCACAGCATGAACGTGTGCAGGTCGCGGCGTCAGAATATAAATTCGATCAGATAACACCAAGGCCTCATCCAAATCGTGTGTGACCATCAGAATCGATTGTTGAACATTTTCCCACGCTTTCAACATCCAATCCTGCAAGCGCATACGTGTCAACGCATCAAGCGCACCAAACGGTTCGTCCAAAAGCCACAATGGTCGATGGGTCAACAACGTTCTTACCAATGCCACCCGCTGACGCATCCCGCCAGACAACTCCGATGGATAGTGTTGTTCATAGCCAGCCAAATCGAATTGTTCGAACAACTTTCTGGCTTCTGTTTCCGCGTCCATCAAGTTTGCTTTATTCAATTGTGCACCCAGCATTGCATTGGGTAACGCCCGCCGCCAGGGCAACAACAAATCTTTTTGTTGCATGTAAGCCACTTGGGATTGTGCGTGAGGCACCTCAACATCATCTATAAAAAGATGTCCGGAGGTTGGCGTCAACAAACCGGAAATCACATTCAGCAGCGTCGATTTACCACACCCACTAGGACCAAGCACACTGACGAATTCTCCAGATTGAATTTCCAGTTGAACATCATCTAAAACATCAATTGCAGCTGTTAAACTTGGAAAACAATGAAAGAGACCCTTGACATTGAGGTGCATATCATCCGCCGGACATGATTTGTATCGCAGCGAAAATGCTCAAAATGATAGTAACAATGGCCAGGATGCCCTGCAAAATAAAGTATCTCTTGAGGTTTTTACCCACATCATTTTCATTTTCCGCTTTTTCATGTCCGGCCTTCAAAGCCGATGCAGTTTGCACCAGGAAACTGCCGGAGATAATACCTATAATGCCAATGACAGTGCCTTCTGGAAATTGGAGCAATCCCAGTGCACCCGCAATAATGCCCAACCAACCGACAAATGAAATCCAACCTCTTGCTTGCGCTAAAATTTCCACAACTCGCCTCCTCAACATCGAAACAAGTTTCTATTTTAATCGATTTGACGGGTGTTTTTCACACTGAGCATTTTTATTGTTGAGGATACATCTTGTTCAGGACAATCAATCGCTCTGAAATCTCCTTGAAAATAGAAGCAGCCGTTTGCCCGCCCCACACAGGCCAAATGCCAACTTCATCTAACACCACCAGGATAAAAAACTGCGGATCATTTGATGGAAAGAATCCGCCAAATGATGAAATAAACTTGTTGGGCGAATACCCAGGCACACCAGAAATCACCTTCTGTGCCGTGCCTGATTTGGCTGCGACAGAGAAACCATCAAGCTGTGCCACCATGCCTGAGCCGGCTTCGACCACAGCTTCCATCATCTCACGCATCAACTGAGTGTTCAACAAAGAGGCAATGCGCCCTACACTTTTTGGATAATGAGTCAACAAAGAATTGCCTTCAGGATCGCGTACCTCTCCCACAACATACGGCTGCATGATGCGGCCCTCATTGCCCATTGCCGCCAAGCGAGAGGACAGTTGAATCCCTGTCACTGTTACGGCCTGCCCAATGGACACGGAAGCAATTTCAAGAGGTGACCAATCCTCCACTGGAATCACCGTGCCTGGAAGTTCACCGGGAAGTCCCACCTGGGTCGGACGCCCAAATCCCACATTGGTCAAATACTGATAAAAAGGACGATCACCGATGCGTTGTGCAATTTGGATGATACCGATATTAACACTGTTTTGAATGATGCCTTTGAGATTGACCTGACCAAACTTCACATTGTCTTCTGCGTTGCCAAATGCGTGACTGCCAACTCGAACTTTGGTATCACCATCAAACGTTTCGTTAATCCCCACCACACCATTTTGTAATGCTGCCAAACCAGAAAATACTTTGAATAGCGATCCAGGTTCATACGCCCGCGCCACAGCCTGATTCAATCGAGAAGCTGGCGTCGAATTGCGATAATTGTTTAAGTCGTAGCGTCCATCCTGAGCCATCGCCAGCACTTCGCCAGTTTTAGGGTTGAGGATGACGACAAAGCCGGTTTTCGCTTTGAACTGACGTAGGCCTGCATCTAGTTTTTCCTCAGCGATTTTCTGGATTCTGGCATCAAGCGTCAGAATTAAATCTGCCCCTGGCTGTCCCGCCTGTTGAGTCTGGCGCACCAACTCGATACCACTAGCAGTTCGAACCACTTTGATGGTGGTTTCCTCGCCACTGAGCCAGTCGTCATAAGATTTTTCAATCCCTTCCAGGCCATGATGATCTACGTTTGTAAATCCAATCACGTTTGAGGCCAATGTCTGTTGTGGATACACGCGTTGTGGCTCATTGATAAAAATCAACCCCACCACGCCCAGTTCACGTGCTTCAGCCCGAAGCGCTTGAACCACATCCAAGTCAACCTGACGCGCAATCCAGGTAAAGTAACCTACCTTGTAAATCTTTTCTGAAAGCGTTTGACGATCCAGATTCAAATGACGCTGCAACAAATCGAGCAACACTTCCGGCTGACTCATATGATAATTGTCCAGAGCAATGGACATGGCAGGTAAATCCTGAGCCAGCAATACACCATTGCGGTCAAAGATGCGCCCTCTCGGACTGACTTCAATAAACTCGTCTTCTTGAATCTGCTTGGCGTAGGTGCTCCAGCGATTGTTTTCGACCACCTGAATGGCCACCAATCGGGCAGCGATGCCAAGAAACATCAATCCAAATAACAGCGACATGATAATTAAACGGCGCTTCATGATTATGGAGGCCAGTAAGCGGGATCCGATTCAACCATGCCTTGCTGCTTTGCAAAGCGAGCAACCCGCTCTAGAGAAAAATAGGTGGCGGTGTCTGCCTTCAGGTTCTGCTGATCGATGTTGAGTTGTTCGAGTTTTATGCGTGATTCTGTCACCTGATCGGCCCAATACACACGTTGCCAGGACAACCAGACGTACAACACGATCAAACCAACCACCAACAGGATCGTGCCCATCAAAATCGCGAAAGTGATCAGAGCTTCGCGCCATCGCCTTTGCTCTAGAGATGCACTGACATTTTCGGACCCCAAACGCATTTGTGCCATACCTTAAAGATTTCAAACTGTGACCGAAGTCGCAAGGACATAGGTTTGCCAGCAGTGAGACCTCATCCAGGCACAGCACGTTGTATCAAACTGAAACAACCACTATAGTGACTGAACAGAGGTCGAAGCCATCTTCAATCAGGAGGGGTCATGAGCTTTAAATTACGTTCCAATCGAAATCATTTTTTGCTGTCAATCATCATGCTGCTGTTTGCCGGTCTGTTGATCACATCCTGCGACAACGCGAATCAAAATCAAAGCAACAATAATGACACGCAAACCAATACAAACGACACATCACAAACAGATAACACACAAACAAGCAACGAAACATCGACCACAACAGACACACCTGAAGTCGCTGAAACCGCACTACGGATTGCCACTCAAGCAACGGTAAATCTTGACCCTGGCTTCGTGTCATCGGATCAGGAAGTGGCCTTTGTAAACGCAGTCTATGATTATTTGGTCGATGTTGATGCGGCCAATCGCATCCAACCGCGTCTGGCCAAATCCTGGACAGTCAGTGAAGACGGCATGACCTACACCTTTGCGCTTGAAGAAAACGTGACCTTCCATGACGGCAGCGCCTTCAGCGCCGAAGATGTGGTTTGGACTTTCATTCGATTGCGAAATCCCGAAGTGGGATCAGGCGCAGCCAGTCTGTACGAAAATGTCGTCAGTATCGAAGCCAACGGCAACAATGAAGTGGTCTTCACGCTCAGTGAAAATGATCCCTTCTTTTTATTTGATCTCACTGACAACCGCGCTGTCATCGTCAAAAACGGCACGGAAGACACCAGTGATTACAATGGCACTGGCCCGTTCAAAGTGGAGAATGTCAGCACTGAAGATCGCATTGAACTCAGCGCCAATGAGAATTATTTCGTTTCTGGAAAACCTGAGTTAGATAAACTGGATTTCATCTTTTTTGCCGACAGCACCGCTGCTGTAGACGCACTGAAAGGCAGTCAGGTCGATTTGGTTTGGCGCATGCCCAACGCGTTATATCTGAGTTTGGAATCAGAAGCCAATATTAACACCACATTGGTGCCTACCAATTCGTTTATCTCCATCCGTTTACACAGCGACAAAGAACCCGGCAACAATCCGCAAGTGGTTCAGGCCATCAAACTCGCTTTGGATCGGGAAGCCATGCTCAATGCCGCCGCCCTAGGCATGGGCACAGTCGGCAACGACACGCCAATTGGCCCTTTGTACAAGGATTATCATGTGCCACTGAATTCACAACCAGATGTGGAACAGGCCAAAGCCTTGATGGCTGATGCCGGATTTGCCGATGGCCTTTCACTCGAACTTTACACACCAGACACTTTGGGGATGCCCGATGTGGCCGTGCTGGTGAAAGATCAGCTTTCCCAAATTGGCATTAATGTGGATGTGGTCACACGCCCTGAAAACGTTTACTACAGCGATGAATGGCTTAGTGCTCCGTTTGGTATGACCAGTTGGGGATCACGCCCGGTGCCTCAGTTCTATGTGGATGTGATGCTCGTTTGCGATGGCAAGTGGAACGAATCAAAATTCTGTAACGAAGAATTTGATCAGCTTGCCCAAACCGCTGCCACCACCTTGGACGAACAGGAACGCATCAACGCTTACAAACGGATGCAGGAAATTCTCCAAGCACAAAGTACCATGATTGTTCCCTATTACTTCTCCCAAAACGCAGCCATCCGTGACAACTTTGAAGGTTTCGAGTTAAAGGCGTTTGTGGGTCGGACGGATTTTAGAAGCGTGAAACAGAACTAAAATTTTTTATTAAGCTTAAAACTAATAAAGACTTCAAATCCCCAACCCCTTTCATCTGAAAGGGGCTACAATTAGACTGCGGGAGTAAGTTCTAAAATTCAACCGTCATTCTTAGTACAGGGATGGTTGGGGTAAGTTTTGAATTCTATAATCGTAAAATTATTTCAAAAACCTTCGACGGCCATTGGCACCACACTCACCTTACTCTTTCTTTGCCTCGCTTTATTTGGGCCTTGGATTTCACCTTATTCAGCCACCGAAACCTCAAGCACAATCCGATCTGCACCCTCATTAGAACGTTGGTTTGGCACGGATCATCTGGGACGCGATGTGTTTAGCCGCGTGTTAATCGGCACGCAAAGCATCTTGTTGTTGGCTGGCGTTGGCACGTTGTTGGCAGTGTTGATTGGCACATTTTTAGGATTGCTCAGTGGATATTGGGGCGGTTGGTTTGACGAAATCTTGATGCGTTTTTTCGATAGCCTGCTGGCGATTCCCGCTATGTTGTTCGCCTTGTTATTGCTTGGCGTAATTGAGGCAGCCAGTGTTGGTACCTCTCGCAGTTTTTTGAGCAACCTGAGCGTGTTGTTTGTGATTGCCATTGTCTACATCCCCATCGTGGCACGTGTGGTTCGCAGTGAAGTATTGAGTCTAAAAGAAAAGGGATTTGTTGAGGCAGCCAGAATGCGCGGTGAATCTCTATTGTTCATTTTGTTTCGTGAAATTCTTCCCTCAGTGTTGCCAGCTCTTTCAGTCGAAGCAGCGCTCCGTTTTTCCTATGCCATTTTTTTGGTTGCGTCTCTAGGCTTTTTAGGCATCGGCATTCAACCGCCCACCCCCAACTGGGGCTTGATGGTGAACGAAGCGCGCATTTTTGTTTCGCTCGCCCCTTGGTCTCTTTACTTCCCTGTGGCTGCTATCGCAGTGTTGGTCATTAGTGTCAATCTGATGGCTGATGGTCTAAAAAGTGCGCTTCAATCCAATATCGAAATTCTGCCTCAACGATTGTTTCAATCCAGTCAAAGACATCAGGCATCCTCCGCTCCAGATTCAAAAAGCGACACTGTGGTTGAATTACAAAACCTCACCGTGTCCTATTCTCAAGGGAAACAAACTCTGGACGCTGTTCGTGATATCAACCTAAAAATTGAACCTGGCCAAATCTATGGTCTGGTTGGTGAAAGCGGTTCGGGTAAATCAACACTCGCTTTGGCCGTGATGCGTTACCTCAGTGCCAATGGAAGTTTAACTCAAGGAGCAATTTATTTCTCCGGTCAAAACATCTGGACTCTGAATGAGAAATCCCTGAAAAATATTTGGGGTTCACAAATGAGCCTGGTCCCGCAAAACCCAATGGCTTCACTTAATCCATCCTTGAAAATTGGCGAGCAAATGATCGAGTCCTTGAATCAAAAAGATTTATCTCGCCAGGAAGCACTGGATGCAGCGCTCAACTGGTTGGGCAAAGTGAACATCCCCGACCCTGTGCGCGTGTCTCGCAGCTATCCGCATCAACTCAGTGGCGGGATGCAACAACGTGTGTTGATCGCCATGGCACTGAGCAACTCACCTAAGTTTGTGGTATTGGATGAACCAACCACTGGATTGGATGTCACCACCGAAGCCGTCATGCTTGATCTACTAAGGGATTTGATTCGAGAACAACAAACGGCAGCGCTTTACATTTCGCACGATCTCGGTGTTGTATCTCAAATTGCTGATCGAGTCGCCGTGCTTTATGCAGGAGAGTTGGTTGAAGACGCCACCGTACACGATTTGTATCAACAACCTGTCCATCCCTACACAATGGGCTTGCTCAACAGCGTGCCCAAACTGGGACAAAGCAAACGAGAAGTAACACTCCATTCAATGCAGGGACAAATCCCTTCGCTTCAGGATTTGCCTTCAGGTTGCGTGTTTGCGCCTCGTTGTCCGCTGGCGGTAGATCAATGTATACAACAGAGGCCCGAACTTGAATTGATCAACGACGAAATTCCTAACAGAAAAATTCGTTGTTACCGCTGGGAAGAAATTTTGTCTAAAAAAACTGATTTAATCGAATCACTACAAACACAACTTGATCAAGCCGACCCAATTAACTCTACAAAAAAACTGCTGGAAATAGTCCACCTTAAAACGCAATTCCACCTCCCTCGCACATTGATAGATTTACTCAAACGACAACCTGCCGATATTGTCAAAGCAGTTGATGACATCAGCCTGAACCTGAAACAAGGTCGAACCCTGGGATTGGTCGGCGAAAGCGGCAGTGGCAAAACCACTTTGGCTCGTGCTATTGCAGGTCTAACGCCGGCAAACGATGGTGAAATCAAACTCGATGAAGATGTGTTAACTCCCAAACTTTCTCAACGTAGTAAAGAAATGTTGAAAAAACTTCAACTTGTGTCTCAACAGCCTGAGGAAGCATTGAATCCTTACATGACCATCGGCCAGAGCCTACAACGTCCTTTGCAAAAGTTGAATCAGAGTTCCGATGCAGAAACTAATCTGAAAAATTTACTCAATCAAGTGGGACTGGACGAAGGCTATATCGTACGTCTGCCCAGTCAATTGTCAGGTGGGGAAAAGCAGCGAGTGGCCATTGCACGTGCATTTGCCGCTGATCCTGCATTAATCATTTGTGATGAACCAACCTCTGCACTGGACGTTTCTGTGCAAGCCCGCATCTTGAATTTACTCAGCCGTTTACAGCAGGAAAAGCAGTCCAGTTACCTGTTTATTACACACGACCTGGCCGCAGTCAGTTATCTGGCCGATGATATTGCAGTCATCTACCTGGGAGAATTGATGGAATCTGGCCCTGCTTCCGCCGTGTTTGAACCACCTTATCATCCTTACACTGAAGCCTTACTCTCTGCTGTGCCAAGCGCCAGCCAACAAACGCAAACCAAACATATTCGGCTCGAAGGTGATGTGCCAAGCCCAACACAAAAACCATCAGGCTGTCCATTCCATACCCGTTGCCCTCGATTCCTGGGAAACATCTGTGTTGAAAAAACACCGCCTTGGCAACTTGATGATCAGAGCCACGGCATCTATTGCCACATACCAAGGGATGAATTAAAGCAACTACAATCCTCCTTGACTCAAACGGAGGCAGACACATGACACGCTATATCCTGCGCCGCTTAGGGCTATTGCTGCTGACGCTATTTTTAACCTCAATGATCGTGTTTTTAATTACGAATCTTCTGCCCGGTGATGTGGCTTCTATCCTGCTTGGGCGTGAAGCAGATGAAGTGGCACTGGAAAATCTTCGAGAAGAAATGGGCTTCAACGATCCGTTGCCTATTCGATACCTCGATTGGCTGGAAAGTTTTTTTGTTGGTGACTGGGGATCGTCTTTCAGCAGCCAGGAGAATCTACGCGAACTGGTGTTGAACCGATTGGGTGCATCGCTTCAACTTGCTTTTCTGACGTTATTGCTGGCCGTACCACTTGCAATGTTATTGGGAGTTTATGCAGGGCTGAACGCGAATCGATGGTCGGATAATGTGATTAGCATCAGCACTTTGTCTGTGGTCAGCCTGCCGGAATTTGTGACGGGGTTGGTGTTGATTCAAGTATTGGCTCATACGTTAAACTGGTTCCCGCCCAGTTCAATTATCAATGCTGAAATGTCATTTTTTGAAACCATTCCATTCATGGTATTGCCAGCCCTGACCGCCACGATGGTGTTGCTTGCTTACATGGCCCGCCTCACCCGTGCTGGTGTGATTGAAGAATTACAAAAACCCTACGTACGAACTGCGACGTTAAAAGGTTTGAACAAATCCACCGTGTTGTTCAAACACGTTTTGCGAAACGCCCTGTTGCCCACTGTTACCGTGATTGCCATCAGCTTCGGCTGGCTCATCAGTGGATTGATCGTGATCGAAAATGTGTTCAACTATCCTGGCTTAGGACGCTTGCTCGTATTCGCCATTGATACGCGCGACCTGGCTCTCATTCAAGCCATCACCATGGTGGTTGTGGTCGGTGTGGTGTTCGCCAACCTTCTCGCTGATTTGCTATATGCCTATTTGAATCCGAGGATTCGATTGAAATAAAAAACCCCAAGAACAGTAAAAACTATCCTTGGGGTTTCAAAAGAAGATTCAGCGTTTATTATTTTTGGTTCCAGGCTTCGCTTTGGAACATCCAGCCTTCGAGTTCTTCGATGAGTGGATTCATTTCTTCCGTGCGCAATTTTTCCAGCGCCTCATTTTGAATCTGACGCACGCGCTCGCGGCTGATGCCAAGCATCTTGCCAATGTCTTCGAGTGTTTCGGGTTCGTCATATTCCACGGTCCAGCCTTTGCCGATTTTGACAAAGCGAATGCCGTAACGTTTTTCCAGAATGATGCGTTCACGAATGTCTAACTTTTCGAACATATGACGCAAACTGTCTAATTGAAGTTCCTGCACCACGGGGCTGAACTGTGAGGAAAATTCGTCATTGCTGAGAGCATCGAGCAACTGGGAATCTTCATCGGCACCGGAAGCCACAGCAGGTTCTTCTAAAGAACGAGAGTACAGAGACAATGCTTTGACGCGTTTGATCTCTGCCTCAGGCAATTCCATTTTAACAGCCAGTTCCGCATTTGTTGGATTCGCCCCGTGCGTTTGGCGATGGGCTTCTTCAAAATTGGAAATTTTTCTCATGTAATCAGCAATGTGCTGCGGGGTGCGAACTGTGTGTGTTTTGTCCGCCACAGCGCGTCCAATGGCTTGTCGAATCCACCACGTTGCATAAGTGGAAAACTTATAGCCACGGGTGTAATCAAAGCGATCAATCGCTTTCATCAAGCCCACATTGCCTTCTTGAATTAAATCGAGCAGAGACAAGTTATATCCCTGGTACTTTTTTGCCACGGACACGACCAAGCGCAAGTTGGCTTCTGCCATTTGCTGACGCGCTTGACGATCCCCCTGGGCAATGCGCTTTGCCAGGACGATTTCTTGCTTTGCGGTTAACAACTGAATTTTGCCGATTTCCTGCAGGTACATCTCGATGAAATCTTCACCCAAGCTGCCCTGCTTACCAACAGGATCTTTTGTTGAAGTCGCCGAAGTATTATCCAGCTCTTCGTTGTCGAGGTTAACGATCAGTGTTTCCAGCGCATTCATACGGCTCACCTCTTTCAATATTCGTAAGCGAGAAGAGCACAGTTTTACGGTCATTCACAAATGATTGGCTATTCACAAAACCAATGTCGTTTGTAAGTGCATTAAGTCAGACCAATTAAGTCCTCTTTAATATACCAT
Source organism: Candidatus Fraserbacteria bacterium (assembly GCA_029262795.1). Classification (GTDB taxonomy): domain Bacteria; phylum Bipolaricaulota; class Bipolaricaulia; order RBG-16-55-9; family JAJCYT01; genus JAJCYT01. Next base: position 9,942 of record JAJCYT010000036.1, on the reverse strand, counting down.
ATTTTTGTGCTATTGACAGGATATAGATCATTTTGAGAGCTGACCTGCATCATATCTCTAGGTTTTACGACACTATTCATAAAAAGTTCCCAATCTGTTCCTGATTCGTTGACAAGCGTAAACGCTTCCCAATTTTGAACCTACCAGTCCAGCGACATGAACAGATTGTTCAATGATTCCGATAAAGTTGGGTGTGCAAAGGCACTGTCACGAATAACTGTATAAGGGACGTTGCCTATCATGGCCATTTGCAGCACCGACATGATTTCGCCGCCTTCAATGCCAAGGACGGCACAGCCTAAAATTTGATTGGTGTCGGCATCAATCACTGCTTTCATGAAGCCGCGCGTTTCGTCCATTTCCAATGCTCGCGCCACATAGGTCATCGGTATTTTGGCAACGAGAATATTTTTGCCTTGTGCCCTGGCTTCTGATTCGCTCAGGCCCACACGGCCCAATTGCGGATCAATAAACATGGCGTAAGGCACCAGTCGATCTTTGATACTGACATCGCCACCATCCACCAGGTTTTTCTTGATGACACGGTAATCGTCATAAGATATATGGGTGAACGCAGGCCCACCCTTGGCATCGCCGATGACATAAATGCCAGGCACATTGGTTTCCAGCTTGTCATTGACGGGAATGTGGCCCCGTTGATTCACTTCAACGCCAGCACTTTCCAAGTTGAGCATGTCTGTGTTTGGCGTCCGTCCTACCGCGACCAGCAAGTGTGATCCGGTAACAATTTTTTCGCCGTCACTTGTTTTCAATATCAATTCTATTTTGTCATCATTTTGTTGAACTTTGACAGCTTCACTGTTCAGCAAAATATTCATGCCTTCTTCTTCAAGAATGTTTTTAATTTCGTCTGCCACGTCAGGATCTTCGCGGGTCAGTTGAGCACCACGCTGCACAACAGTGACATCACTGCCGAAACGACGAAACATTTGACCAAACTCAAGGCCAATGTAGCCACCGCCCAACACAATCAAATGTTTGGGCACTTCACCCAATTCCATAATGGATGCGTTATCCAAATACGGAACTGAATCGAGGCCTTCAATTGGTGGTGTAAAAGAACGTGTGCCTGTGTTGATGAAAATCTTTTCGGACTCAAGTTGAAGCGTGCCACCATCGTTTAAGGCAACTTCAATAGTCTGTGGCCCGATAAAGCGGCCTTCACCTCGGATGACGTCCAGACCTTCGATACTTTCCAAACGGCGCTCGCTGCCACCGCTGAAATCGTCCACGATATCTCGTTTACGTTCGCGCACTTTTTTCAAATCAATCGTCACAGGACCGATGTTAACGCCATATTCAGGTCCACGGCTGGCCAAGTGGGCCACACGAGCACTGGCGACCATCGTTTTTGTTGGCGTACAACCGGTATTCACACATGTACCACCAATGGCACCCTTTTCAATCACAGCAGTTTTCCACCCTGCTGCGGGTAAATCTTTGGCCAGAGGATATCCGCCCTGCCCAGTGCCAATAATGATGGCGTCATATTTTTGAATGTTGTTTTCAGTCATAAGCCAACTCCTATATTTAGCAATGAAGCCACCTGACTGCTACAAGCTTCGATCTCAATATAGAGCAATTTCTTTTTTTTGACATCCGACAAATGGACTAGACGCTCTGCGTCAATTGACTCCGTAACAGTGTTATGTTACAATGTTTTCACAAGGTGGTCAAATTTTTATGCAGATTGAATCCAACATCAACTCAAAAACATCATCAGAGCAGCCAACAAAACTGTTCAATCGACATTTTGTTTTGCTGTGGCAGGGGCAACTGGTAAGCCAAATTGGGTCACAGGCTTTTCATATTGCAATGATATTTTGGATCAAACAGATCACAGGGTCTGCCTCCCTTATGGGCTTGTTATTGATGGCTTCGGCGTTGCCTGCTGTCATCCTCGGCCCTATTGCAGGCACGTTTGCTGATCGGCATTCACGCCGCAATATTTTGATTTTTTGTGATGCGTTTAGCGGATTGTCCGTATTGTCTTTGGCAGCCTTAATGTTCTTGATGCCGCAAGCCAACGAATTGATTTTGATTTGGATATTTGTGGTTTCCGTGTGGGTGGCCATTTTTAACGCGTTTTTCCGTCCAGCACAATCGGCAGCCATTCCTGATTTGGTCCCTTCGGAAAAACTGGCCACTGCAAATTCCCTCAACCAATCTTCCTATCAGATTTCCAATCTAATTGGACAAGGACTGGGTGGCGTTTTATTTAGAATTTTAGGCGCACCTTTGCTCTTTTTGGCCGATGGCATCAGCTATCTGTTTTCAGCCTTTAGCGAATGTTTTATAAAGATTCCACAAAAACTGCCCGAAAAAAAATTGCGCACGGCAGACATGTTTCAGGCGTTTAAACATGACACTGTGGTTGGGCTTCGATATGTTTGGCGTCATCCAGGGATGCGAAATTTTTTCTTTGCCGTGTCTGTGTTGAATTTCTTTTCTTACCCCTTTTTGGTGTTGATGCCGTTTTATGTTGAAGATTATTTAAAGGCCACACCAGATTGGTATGGCTACTTGATTGCCGCTTGGGGTTTAGGTTCTTTAATTGGTTATGTTCTAACAGGCGTTATCAAAATCTCCAGCAAACTACGCAGTTGGCTGGTCGTGATTTTTCTAACGATTGCTTCTTTAATTCTCGGTTCACTCGGGCTTTTTTTTATCAAGGAGCTTATTTTACTGCTTCACATTCTGGTTGGCATCATGAGTGGTTTTATCAACGTCAATATCGTCACCATCTTGCAGCAAAGCACACCAACCGAAATACGAGGTCGCGTCTTTGGACTGTTGGGTACGATTGCCGCAGGACTGGCTCCTGTTTCGATGGGATTGTCCGGTGTTGTTGCTGACCTTTTAAATCAAAATGTGCCATTGATTTATGTTTCTGCCGGACTGATCGGCGCTGTGTTGTCTTTTCTCATTGCCTTAAACAAAGACTTTAGGGAGTTTTTAGCTTATGAACCCAATCAAGATTAACTTCAGATGGTCTTCTTGCAAGCAGATCGAAATTGTGTACGCTGCTGCACAAAGGAGGCCTACTATGGCCAAAGCCATTTGGAACGATACCGTTATTGCTGAATCCGACACTTACGAAGAAGTGGAAGGAAATATTTATTTCCCCCCCGAATCCATCAAACAGGAATATTTCAAAGCCAGCAACACAGATTCTTTCTGCCCCTGGAAAGGCACTGCCAGCTACTACACTGTGGTGGTCGATGGACAGGAAAACCTTAATGCGGCTTGGTATTACCCTGAACCAAAAGATGCCGCTGCCAACATCAAAGATCATGTTGCATTCTGGAAAGGTGTCACAGTCGAATCATAAGTTTTAAATTTTACCTAAATGGCTCAACAACAACCTATATCACACCAAAAAGTCACCCGTTGGGTTGACCTCCTTCTCGTTTAAAGCTACCTTTGCCATAGCAATAGATTGGGAGGTTTTTTATGCCAAGATGGATGTATCTGACGTTGGGCATCCTTGCGTTGAGTGCGTCATTTTTTCTCCCCTTTAAACTTGCCACACAAACAGAATCCAACGTCAATGTCTCTGTGACGATTGATGGACAACCTGCCGATGCCCTGATTCGTATTTTTAAGAATGCCGAATTTTTCCAGGTGGAATACACCGATGTTCATTCACTTGGTCAAGCTGGCTTTCAATTGCCCAATGGCAACTATCTGTTCCAAGTCGAACACGGCGCTGGCTTCACGTCATTACCGAAACAACAGGAAGTGGCCGTTGGATCGGGTACGAATAATATTGAAGTCAACATCGAACGCTTATTTAATCCAAACAAACAAGGATATTATTCTGCGGACCTGCACACACATTCAATTGCAAGTCGGGCATCAACGCTCGAAATTTTTGGAATTCCCAATCATGGTTCTACCCCTGTGGATCAAGCCGTTGGCGTCCAACTCGCAGCAGATTTAGATGTGATGTTTATCAGCGATCACAACACCGTCAGCAGCCACGAACTGTTTGCTCAAACTTCGATTGAACGCGGCATCCCTTATCTGTTGAGTGAAGAAATCACCACGCTGCTGTGGGGCCACTTCAATGCCTATTCACTCGAACCTGGGAAACTGGTCGAATTCGGATTTGCCAAAGTGCCCGGACAGTTTTTTGAGGAGTCTCGCGCCAATGGAGCAACCATGATTCAGGTCAATCATCCTTACAGCATTGGCTTTGGTTATTTTGTGATTGAAGATGACCCCATGTTCCGTTCGGACTTTGAAGCCGTTGAAGTGTTTAACGATCATTTTGGCGAAGATGATTTACGCACCATCAACAAAATGTTCGAATTCTGGAACGCAGGTCAGCGTTATGTTGCCACGGCGGTTTCGGATGATCATGACTGGAAAATCTTGGGCAGCGAATATGGCAGCCCCCGAACTTTCGTGTTTGTGGATGGTGAGTTGACTGCTGAGAAATTCCTGCAATCACTTCAGGCTGGGCATGCTTACGTCACTCACGGCCCCTTACTCAATGTGACAGCCAATGGCGCTATTCCAGGTGAAACACTCACTTTAGGACAAGGCGAAAGTTTGACATTCAACACAGAAGTTCAAAGTGTTCATTCATTGTCGGGATTAACTCTTGATTTAATTCACAACGGTGAACCCATTCAATCGGTCAGCCTGGATGATGTCAACACGCAAAATGTTTCTTTTGAAGAAGCAGTCACAGAGTCGGGCTGGTATCTGATTCGGCTTGTCACCTCTCCTCGCAATTATGAAGCCATGACCAACCCCATTTGGATTGAGGTTGCCCCTTAACTTTTAATGAAATCTCTTTTTGGGCTACTGCGCTATACCGGCGAACTTTCCTTGCTATTGATGGAAACACTGCGCTGGTTGTTTGTGCCTTCTACATGGCGTGGCCGACGAATATTGTTGCAATTCAGCAGTATCGGTTGGGGCAGTGTGTTGGTTGTGGCAACGATTTCGCTAACCATTGGCATTGCCATCTCGTTCCAAATTGCTTATCAACTTCAACGACTTGGATTGGGCACGCCAATTTACACTGCCAGTTTTTCTGCATTGATGATTTTTCGAGAGATTGGGCCTGTGCTGACTGCATTGATTGTGGCAGGCCGTGTGGGTGCCTCCATCACCGCAGAGGTGGGCATGATGAACATTACCCAGCAAGTGGATGCACTTGAAACACTGGCCACACCACCGGTGAAATATCTGGTGGTGCCACGCTTTTTGGCACTCATCATCGGGCTTCCATTATTGACCTTGTATGCGAATGTGATCGGCGTAATCGGCGGATACATCGTTGGTTACACGCAATTGGACATGGGATCGCCCTTTTACTTTGAAATGTCAGCCTCTCTATTGAGTGCAACAGATTTGTGGACAGGGCTGCTTAAAGCATTTGTTTTTGCCATCATCATCTGCATCGTCAGTTGCCAGGAGGGGTTCAACACCAAAGGCGGTGCCGAAGGCGTGGGCAAGGCCACCATGCGATCCGTGGTTGTTTCATTCTTATTAATCATTGCAGCGGATGCGGTGTTCACCACATTGTTTTACTTTTTGGAGCAATAATCATGAATTCAGAAAATATTATCGATGCACAAAATATTCACAAAACACTGGATGAAAAACACGTGTTGCGCGGCGTGAGTTTGCAAGTGATGAAGGGAGAAGTTCTTGTCATCATTGGCCGCAGTGGTTGTGGCAAATCGGTGTTGATGCGCCACATGATCGGCCTCATGAAGCCAGATTCTGGCCAGCTTTTTGTTGGCAGCGAAGACATCACCCAAGTAAGCGCCAAGAGGTTAAATGAAATTCGCTTAACATTTGGAATGCTGTTTCAGGATGCGGCACTGTTTGATTCGCTGAATGTTTTTGAAAATGTGTCTTTTGCATTGCGTGAGCATAGCAATTTGTCAAAAGAGGAAATTCAGTCACACGTGAAAACATGCTTGGATCACGTTGGTCTAGAGGGCGTTGAATCCCAATATCCCGAAACACTTTCAGGAGGCATGCGAAAACGCGTTGGGCTGGCCCGTGCCATTGCCATGACACCGCATATCATTCTGTATGATGAACCCACCTCGGGGCTGGATCGGCTGACGGGGCAGGGCATCAATGAGTTGATTGTAAAATTGAACCAGGAATTGAATGTAACTTCCGTAGTCGTCACCCATGATATCGAAAGTGCAAAATCAATTGCGAGCCGGATTGCGTTGTTGGAAGAAGGCCAGGTCGCCGCACTCGGCACACCGGAAGCATTGCTGGATTCGGACAACGAAGTGCTTCAGGCATTTCTGGCGCAGCAACCTATCGCTTAGGAGACAACATGGAACGATCAGGCAGCTTGGCGTGGAAAACAGGATTGTTTGTGATTTTGGGCCTTGTGTTTGTCACCATCATTTTGCTGACCATTCGTAACCCGAGATTGTTGCAGGAAGGCTACGAAGTTCAAGTTCGACTCGATTCTGCCAATGGATTGCTGATTGGCACACCCGTCAAATTCTCCGGTGTGGACGTGGGTGAGGTTCGTATGATCGATATTTTGCCTGGCACCAAAGCCGGTGAACCAACCATCGAACTCACGTTGTGGGTGATTCAAGAATTGCAGCTTTATCAGGATGATCAAGTGTTGATTGGGCTACTTGGGATTTTGGGTGAAAAGTATATTGAAATTTTGCCAGGCCCAAATCGCGATCAAGTGTTGCAACCTAACGAGGTGCTCATTGCCACCAAGCCCGTGACTGAGGCCCAGATGACCCATCAGCTTTCTGAAACATTAGATGAATTTAAAGAAGCCCTGGTAATGGTCAATGAATTTGAGATTGATCTTCAGCCTTGGCTGGCCTTAAAAGATCAGGTGGAAGCCTCATTGCAACAAGCAACGCCCCTCATTTCTGAATTGGAAGCAACAACAGATAAAGCTGAAGCTTTGATGCAACAGTGGCAGACAGTGGGAGAGGAAGCTGTGGTTTTCATGAATCAGGCTGAGGGACTGATTGAAGATGTGAAACAGTGGGGGCCGTTTGCGGTCATTGGATTTGGGGTATTGATGGGGCTGTTGGTCGTTGGTTCTTTTGTGTGAAGTATGCCTTTATTTAGATTAATGTGGACTCCCGCCTGCGCAGCAATGATATGACGAAAAGCATTTTGTTATTCTTTCCTATCTCCCTACCGCAAAGAATAAGATCCGAAAAACAGAATGAACGTACGCAGCCTAATCGTAGCCCCCTTATGTAAGGGGGTTGGGGTTAGTTGATTCTTTTTGTGTCCATCCCTATCATTTTCAAATCACTTGTGAGTGTTGGGAGTTGGAAATTCATGGCAGTTAAGAAGTCGGTTAGTTTGGAAAAGATTGTTGCAGAGGATTTTTACGATCTAAAATTTGTGCTGGACCCACAGGTTTCGCCTGATGGCAGCACGGTGGCGTTTGTGAAACAACACAGCACGCTGGACACCTTGGGCTATCAAAGTTCAATTTGCCTTACAGACACAGATGGTAAAAATGTAAGACGCTTCACCTCAGGCACCAAGCGGGATCATTCACCAAGATGGTCACCGGATGGCAAGCGAATTGTGTTTGTGTCTAACCGCGAAGGTCGTCCGCAATTGTGGATGATTGCCGTAGATGGCGGCGAAGCTCGACAACTTACTTATCTTTGGAATGGTGCATCGAATCCGGAGTGGTCGAAAGACGGCAAAAAGATCTTATTCTTATCGCGCATCAATGTGGAAGAACGTCAGGCTGAAACCAAAAATGGAATTAAGAACGAACCGCTTTCATCTAAAGAAGTAGAAAAACTCGAACGCGAATGGCAAAAAGAAGAAGCCAAAAAAGCGGACCCACGCTGGATTGAGCGCACCATTTACCGTGCCGGCAAAGAATACTTTGATGATCGCAATTCCCACATTTATGTGATCGAACTGGCAACAGGTAAAGTCAGCCGAATCACGCGTGCAGATCGCAATCATATCAATCCACATTGGAGTTCTAGCGGTAAATTTGTCTATTGTGCTGCCAAGAAAACTGGCGCTGATGATGATACATTTACGTACGATTTGCTACGGATTCCATCCGAAGGTGGCGTGGCAAAAAGCTTAACTCAAGCCAACTCATGGGGACTGAATCCTATCCCTTCGCCGGATGGAAAACAGATCGCATTTTTGCATGCAGAGGACCATCATGGCTCGGCACAAAACACTCAACTGATGGTGGTCAACGCAAATGGACAAGGTCAAAAGCGTTTGGTTGAGTCTATGGATGCGGATTTTCTTCAGATTGAGTGGAGCAGCGACAGCAAGAAAATTTACTTCACCTCGCCACAAGATGGGGATGTGGGATTGTATAGCGTGTCGGTGAAAGGTAACAAAAAGACACAACACATCAAAGGCACACGGATGGTGCGGGCCTTTTCACTTTCAGATAACAATCAAGTCGCTTTCTTGAACGCCACACCGCAGTATCCCTGCGACATTTTCACCTGTGATGCTTCGGGCTCGAAAGAAAAACGACTTACCAATGCCAATGCAGATTTTCTCAGTCGCAAGCAAGTACAGCCCATTGAGGAAATGATTTACAAGAGCAAAGATGGTACCAAAATTCAAGGCTGGGTCATCAAGCCACCGAACTTTAGTACGAAGAAAAAATACCCGTTGGCGGTGGAAATCCACGGTGGTCCTCATGTGATGTGGAGCAACTCCGAAACCACCATGTTCCACGAATGGCAGATGTTGGCTTCGGCAGGCTATGTGGTGTTCTTCAGCAACCCACGCGGCTCGGACGGCTATGGCTTCAAGTTTAAAGACGCCATTCATGCTGACTGGGGAACCTATCCAACAGAAGACATTCTCAGTGGTGTGGACAAACTGGTGGATCGCGGCTACATCGACACCAAGAAAATTTGTGTCACCGGTGGTTCGTATGGTGGTTACATGACCGCCTGGCTGGTCGGCCACGACAAGCGTTTTGCGGCTGCGGTGTCTCAGCGCGGTGTGTATGATCTACTATCGTTCTACGGAACGACAGATGTGCCTCGCCTGATTGAATGGGAGTATGACACCTATCCGTGGGAAGATCCAATGAAACTGTGGGAGGCTTCTCCGATTGCGTATGCGAAAAACATTCGCACGCCATTGTTGATTCTGCACAGTGACAATGATTTTCGAGCGCCTATTCCTTCTGCTGAAGGCATGTATATGGCACTGCGAAAACTGAAACGAAATGTAAAATTTGTCCGTTTCCCGGATGAAGGCCATGAACTTTCCCGAAGCGGTCAGCCCAAACGTCTGGTCAGCCGCCTGAACCACATTCTCGACTGGTTCAACGACAACATCAAAAAGAAATAAACTCTATGCCAATCTAATCTATTCCCCCTGAACACACAGTTTGGTGTCTCAGGGGTTGACAATATAAAAATTTATTTTTATAATAAAATTGATTTTTACAATAAGCCAAATTGGCCTTGAACTGAGGCATCATGCAAGACGTTTTATATATTGAAGAATTTGATCAGGCTTCGACGCTGATGAAACCATTGCGCATTGAGATTATCAAACGCATGGCTGAGCCTTGTACTTGTCAGGAACTGGCCGAGGCGTTGGGTGAAACACCTCAGAAAATCTATTATCACGTCAAGGCACTCCAAAATGCAGGGCTGGTGGAAAAGGTCAAAGAACGTCGCGTGCGCGGCATCATGGAGGGCATTTATCAGGCGAAGGCACATTCATATTGGCTTTCTCCCGAAATTGCCGGTCGCGTGGGAGAGCGTCGCAACCCACAGGATCAAATGAGCTTAGGGTTTCTTTACACACTTGCTGAAGAACTTCAGGCCGATGTGGGTCGCCTTGCAAAAATCACCGATCAACACGTGCCATCATTAGGACTGGACGCCATGATTCAACTTCGAGATGGCAATCACCGTGCTGAGTTCA
>JAJCYT010000035.1 GCA_029262795.1 Candidatus Fraserbacteria bacterium | reverse complement strand
GAACTGATGGAAAGCGCCTGTGAAGGGGCCAACTGAAACGACACATTGGCCGTTCCACTGGTCGACTCGGCAAAAAGGACTGCCGCAGGAATGACGACAAACACCGCCAGGCCAACCAACAGTTTGGCCTTAAGACCAAAAAGATACATCACTGTATCCCCTTTCGATAACCCGGCTGTCTTTTATTTGACCACTGATAGGGTGTTCTTTGATTGGTTCAATGTTCCAAACCAAACAAATACAAGGCTCCTTTAGCAAAAACAAAGCACTGAAAGTCAAAGCTGTTTTGATTCAACCAGAACTCAGATTCGCGCAAAGAGCCAAGCTTCATTTAGAAGAAACTCCCTCTAGCCAAATGTAAAAGACCCGTGGCTTTGCGTCCCTGCCTCGCGACAGGTTTGCCATTGTCGAGGTACCCTCTTGTTACAGAGGTTGTCTGCCATTAAATACAGACTATTCAACGTAACCAATGATACCTAGTGAGCGAAAATTTAGACATTTATACCAAATCACAATGAACTATTAAGAAATATTGCTCACTTTATGCAAAAATATTAATCATAGAGATATCAAATCTAAAACCATCTATTATCCGTGTGTGATTGCCTTTTAATCATCCAACGCATGACCTGTCAGAGTGAGAAACACATCTTCCAATGTCGCCTGTCGCTCGACCAATCTCAAAATACCCTCGTGCATGCGAAGTTGGTCAGCCAATGATTGAGCATCTTCGGTATATGCATAGACCGTATCACCTACAGCCTCAAATTTGATGTTCATAGAGTTGAGTTGTGTTAACAGGTTTTCCATGTGGGCTTCCGCCAGTTGAAGTTCAACCACTTCTGGGCGAACGTGTTTTTCAATCAAGGCTTTTGGGGACCCCACTTCCAAAATCTTGCCTCGATCCATGATGGCCAGCCGATCACAAAGTTGCGCTGCTTCTTCCATGTAGTGTGTTGTCAAAACCAAAGTCACCTGTTGTTGCTTGAGTTGTTGGAGTTTTTGCCACACCAGACGACGCGCTTGTGGATCCAAACCTGTCGTGGGTTCATCAGCAATAATGATTTTTGGTTGACTCAACAAAGACCGTGCAATGACCAAGCGGCGTTTCATACCACCTGATAATTCGTGAATAAATTTATCTCGTTTTTCAATAAGCTGAAACATTTCCAAAACTTGTTCACAACGTTGAATCGCCTTCTTTTTAGGAATGTCGAAATAACGGGCATACACACGTAGATTCTGAAACACTTTTAAATCGGGATCAAGATTGTCTTCCTGAGGAATGATGCCTAATTGAGCCTTGATCTCACGTATTGATGTTTCGACATCCAACCCCAACACATTAAGCTTTCCAGAGGTAACGGTATTGAATCCATAAATCATCTTCATAGTACTTGTTTTTCCAGCACCATTGGGGCCAAGAAATCCGAAGCATTCGCCGTGATCAATTTCAAAATCAATTCCATCCACGGCAGTGAAATCTCCATATTTTTTGACAAGCTGTTGCGCCACAATCACAGAGTTAGTCAAAGTTCCTCCCCCAACATTCAATTATTTTGATGGGATGAACTGTATATTTCAACCATTTGATATTTTTTCAAACGCATCATGGTTGAAAACTATATGCGGGAAAAACAAGACGTCCATCGTTGGTGTTACGAATGTCCCTTGTTTACAGCAAGCTTTTCAGTTATGATGTGACATGCTTGTAAAAGACTCAAACCGATGCATTTCTTTGTTGTTCCTGAAAAATTCCCACCGGTATCGACAAAGGACACATTTTGAAAGATAAAGCCAATCAATTGGCTCTGAATAAACCTGTGAAACCATCTTGTGTCAAATTTAAACAGGCAAAGGACATAGACATTTATGCAGAATATGGAAAATGAGATGAAAACGGCCTCTTTGGCCCCACCTTCTAAACCGAAATCAACTTCTAAAAAGAAGCGTAAACCATACAGATCGAAAAGCAACTCAACTCAATCTAACCAAAAACGTAACGGTCGATCACATTCTTCCCAACAAACCCAAAGACACCCTCAAAAGCATGTGCGTACCGCGCCCGTGCGTAAGAAACCTTTCCCAACAGAGGCCCCAACATCAATGGAGCCAGCAGCTTTTGCACAATTGGGATTGGGTGTTTGGTCATTGGCTGCCATCCGTCGAGTGGGGTATGAAACACCCACAGAGATTCAGGAAAAATTTATTCCTGCCGCACTCGCTGGACGTGATTGTGTGGGGCAAGCAAGAACTGGTACGGGCAAAACAGCTGCTTTTTTGTTGCCATTTTTTGAACGATTTTTCAAAGTCAAAGGCAATGAATTTCGCACCTTAATTTTGGCCCCCACACGTGAGCTTGCCTTGCAAATTGCTGACGAAGCAAAAAAACTGGCTGGCCCAAGTGTGCCAGAAGTGGTCGCTGTTTATGGCGGCAAGCCCATTCATCAGCAAATTCGCAAGCTGGATAACGATCCCGACATTGTGGTTGCCACCCCTGGCCGTCTGCTGGACTTGTGGCGACGTGAGGCCATTGACCTAAAAACATTTCCAGTGGTCATTCTCGATGAAGTAGACCACATGTTTGACATCGGCTTTCGCAAAGACATCAGCACCATCATGCGTCAGTGTCAAAATCGAACTCAGACGCTCTTTTTGTCGGCCACCATGCCCGATGACATCATGCGCTTTGCCAATCAATTTCTAAAAGACCCAATTCGCGTCTCTGCTGTACCTAATGACGATATGTCGGTGGAAACACTCGATCAACGTTATTTTGCAGTTAAAGACGGACGAAAGCTGCCTTTATTAACTGAGGTGTTGCATCGCGAAAAACCCACCTTGGGCTTGATTTTCACTCGTACCAAACGGGGCGCCGAAAGCTTGGGTAAAACATTGCAAAAGCGTGGCTATGAGGCCTCATTTATTCACGGTGGCTTGCCCCAGGGCAAACGCCAAAGGGCCTTGAATCAGTTCCGTGACGGCAAAATCAAAATTTTGGTGGCCACCGATGTGGTGGGGCGCGGCATTGATGTGCCTGGGGTGTCTCATGTGATCAATTATGACATTCCTGAAAACCCAAAAGACTACCTGCATCGCATTGGACGCTCTGGCCGCATGAACGCACCTGGCAAAGCCTTTACCTTTGTAACGCCAAGCCAGGGTGAGGAAATTATGGCTATCGAAGATCTTTGCGGGCGACTGCTTAACAAAGATGTGATTGACAGCTTTGACAACGGCATACAACGCCGTCGCTAAATAATGTTTCAAAGCGGAAGGGACACGCCTCCTGCGTTTCGAAAAGCGGAACCAGGCGACTGTTTTCTATTGTTTGTCCCTTCTGCTGAAGAACTTAAAATACTCCAATCTTTACTTGGACAATTTCAAACCATCTATGAAGGTTTTTCAGTCCAAGTCATCCATCTGACCTGTCAACGGTTTTCACTCAAAGATTCACAAGTGGATAAGGTTGTAACCGCGCTTCAAAAAAACCTTTGCAATGAACCATTCCCGTTGGTTGCCGATACCTATCAAATTTCCAGCTCCCGATTTACAAAAAAACAATCATTGTCATGGGCGCTGATTGACAGATCTCCTTGGTATGCTTTCAGAGAAAAGGTGAATGCCTGTTTAAAAAGCCTTAAAATTTTGCCTCACTACACCAACACCATCAAGGGCCATTTCACCTTGTTGTATGAAATCACCCACACTGAATTTGAAGATCATCTTGTAGAACAATTTCCCAGACAACTTTTCGAGGCCAAGACACTTAAATTATCAAGAATGAATGAAACTTTTAAATTTGATGAGTTGCATCGATTTGACCTTCAACCCTGTACCGGAGACTTAAACCCTTCTGGTTTAACGGTAAGTACAGAACAATCGACGCTATGAAGCAATCGTTCGGCGGTGTTGCCAATAAACAATCCTGATACGCCAGTTCGCCCTACTGTCCCCATTACCAGTAAATCAATGTCTTTATCCAGCACAAATTGAGGAATACTTTCGTGGACATCTCCATGCAACAAATGGGCTTGAATTGGATAAATGTCCTTTACAGTGGTCGTTAAATTATCAAAAAGCATTTGGCGGGATTGACCTGTTTCGGCAATAAGATCATTAATTTTCCCTTTAGACAAGAGATTTTTAAGTACTTCTTCACCATACACATGCCAAACATGAATCAGATGTAGTTCGCTATCATGAAACTCTGCCAGTGAGATCGAAAGCTCTAATAATGTACTGTTGAGGTTGGGTGATTCATCATCATGCAGCAAATCAACCGCCACGGCAATTCGTTTAACCTTGTTGTCCACATCTGGCTTTACAGCCCAAACGGGGCAAGGGCATTTGCGAAACAGCTGCAATGCCGTGGTGCCAAAGATCATTTTACGAAACGGCTTTTTGCCTTCAGCTGTTTTTAAAATCAAATCGTATTGATGGTGGATCACTTGTTTGATGATTTCCAAAGAAGCTTTGCCCCATAAAACTTTTGTTTCTACTTCGATACCTTCAGATTGAATCGGAGCAACCATTTTGTTCAGCCGATCTTGGGCCTCTTGCTCCAAAGCCAAGGCCAGTGCATCTGGTAAATCATCTCCATCTTCCAAGGGCGCGTAACCTTCAATCACATCAACCACAGTCAGCTTTGCTTTATTATTTTGAGCCAACGTTACTGCGGGAGATAATGCATATTGCTGGCGCATGTCGGTTTGTACATACACGAGAATGTTTTTAAATCGCTTCATGTTGCCTGATCCCTTCTTGTTTTTTGCTTAAAGGTCAATAACCAGTAACCCACACTGGTTGCCAACATAATGCCTGCTATTGCGGCAGCTTCGGCAGCAGAAATCGCACTAAAGTCAAGTACAATGACTTTTCTCGCGATGGCGACCAATGCCGTAGCCATCACCACCTTGACGTGAATTTCCTCATCCCGTAGATACACAGTGATGTTGATGAAAATTTCGATGGCAATCAAAACTGCCATAAATGCACCAAAGGTCGCAAGGATGTCATTGATTTTGAGAATAAACATGGGCGGCGTGACCAAGCGTTGGTACAGCACCCACAATACATCCACCACACCCAGGAAAATCACCACAATCATAATGGCTGCCAGCAACCGGAGTGCCAGTTGAATGGCTTTTTGCATCCAGCGTATTGAACGATCGTCTCGCGTTGGTTGGTTTGGCATGATGCCTCCAATTAAATCAGATCAATATTGTCTGATTTAACTTTATCCCAACATTCTTTTGCTGCAAAGTAATTTATTGAAACACCTGTACACCGAAACTCAATCTCTGTAAGGGTCAACCTCATGCTCGCCGGCCATGACCACTCCTAGGGGTTTGAGTGAATGGATCAATTTGAAAGTGCCTTCATGATGACTCAGCACTTCATCCAAGCGCCGATAAGCTTGAGGTGCTTCATCCAGTCCACCGCCGCGAAGTTGAACCTCTTTTTGGTTGAGCCAGCTGTTGAGCATCTCCCAGGATATTTTCCCGTTGGATACCTTGCGGCGTTTCTTGCCCCATCCCTTATACTTGCCAGCCGCTGCAGTGCGCGACATGACTCTGCCCGCACCATGCACGGTGGAGTACAAGGCCGTTTTGGCAGATGGTGTGTCAATGCCTTCTAAAATCACTGCATGGTCTCCCATGCTGCCACCCACAAAACTTTGTTGTCCAGGAAACAAGGGTGTTGAACCTTTACGAACAATGATATATGCCTGACCGCCATGAGTTTCTTTCCAAGCAAAGTTGTGGTGGTTATGAACGGTTTCAACGATGTTTACCTGAAGCTTTTTTGCCAGGGTATTGCATACCCATTCCCGGCCTGCCTTGGCATAATCACCTGCTAAACTCATGGCATGAAAATAACGTTCCCCCAAATCACTATTGAGATCAAGCAACACCTCAACCTCTTTAGCTCTCCCCTCCCAGGGCAAATTTTGGGATAAATTTAAAAATCCGCTTGCGGTCTTGTGACCCAAACCTCGCGAACCAAAGTGAACACCAATCCAGGCGGCGCCTGTTTCATCTTCAAAATAGTCAACATAATGATTGCCTGATCCAACGGTGCCAAGCTGGTCTCGCCCCAGTTTTTTCAATCGATCGATTAAGTGGCTGTCCTCATATGCTGACCAACGGACGTCCTCAAACAAAGCAAGATCTCTTGGTGCTTCAGGATTCGTTTGGCCAATCCCAAAAGAAATATTGGCTTCGACCACATCCAGAACATGTGCAACAGGCAATTTGGCTGCCTGACAATCCAAACGAACCGCCAAATTACCACAACCTATATCAAACCCCACACCAACCACAGAAACCTGATTATGGTAGGCAGCCACCCCGCCAATAGGCATCACATAACCCAAATGACCATCAGCACAAAGCACACCTCTCTCGGCGCGGCTCATAACATCTTCCATTTGCGTCAATGTATTTTGATCGTGTTCGCCAAACACTTTGTAGTTTTGCATGGGTTCATTTTTCTAGAAAACTTTATGAATGTCCAACCCATTAAACTGATTTAGATCACGCAAGGTAATGAGCGACATCATCGCTATGTTCACCCCAACAGATGAGATTCATCGAATAATTTAATGAAAAAATCAAAGGATAAAATATGGGCTCATTACCTTTTGGAATGCTGTTTGCTACGATCGTATGTATTATGACAGTGGGAGTATTATTACTCAGTTTGTGGCGAGCAAATGATAATCATTTTGAAAAACGGAATAATAAGAGATTTTAAACACTAGCCGAAGTGGGGATTCATTTTACCCACTTCGGCTTTCATCGTTAGCATTATTTATAGATACGGTTACTAATACACCTCAATAGCAGCTTTACTCAGTTTCTATACCGAGGTAAGGTGCAAAGCGGCCCATCGCAACCCCATAAGCACCAGTAGAGTTCCGAAAATTGTGCGTGCGACAACGGAGTTTGCCAGCACCATCGCCCACACAAATTCGACTAGGTCCTGTTTCACGAACAAAAACCACATCCAAATGATTATCACCATTAAGATACCCAGAGGTCATGCCAATGGTGTTGACATTGTTGATCTCTTCTTTACAAGAGGAGATACCACCGCTGCCATCTCCTGTACACACATAATAGCCATCTGTGGCAGCAATGACTAAATCAATCACAGGCAGTTGATCTTCCTCGCCAACGTCTTCACCAACCTCTTCCACAAAATCACCTAAGGCAATCGAGTTGGCCTTGCCCGCGCTGTCACCCAAGTTTTTGCAAACAAACTCACCGGACCCATTTCCCAGGCAGGTTTGGTTCGGTTGATCTACTGAAACAAACACAGCATCCAAGAATGTGTCCCCATTGAGATCACCTAATCCAACACCGCCATTGACATCACTGGTGTCTCCAACATTCTGACAAACAAACGTTGCAGCGCCATTGTTGATACAAACCTGATTGGTTCCTTCATTTGCAAAAACGATATCCTGGTTTCCATCAAGATTTAAATCTCCTAGCGCCACACTACGAGTTGGCAAATCACTTGTTTCTAAATTTCGACAGGTAAAACTGGCTTCTCCATTATTGAGGCAAAATTGATTTGCTCCCTCATTTCCGAAGATGAGATCGAGGTGCTCGTCACCATTCAAATCCCCAATAGATACGCTCAAAGTGGTGGTGCTTTCCAAATTCAGGTTGTCACAACTGAGCCCACCCAATTGCCCACCCAGGCAAAGCGTATTTGGTGAATTATCGGTACCAAAGACTGCATCCAAAACATCATCACCATTGAGATCGTCCATTGCAACGGCGCGATTATTACTAGAGTCCACATTGCGGCAACCAAGCTGGTAGCCTGCCCCGGCCATACAAAGTTCAGCATGGTCGGCCTGAACAAATAGAATATCAAGCTGATAGGCTTCTATTTCGATTTGTGATCTAGGCTTTTCAATTTCTCCGCAACCCACCATAAAAACAAGGAGCAATCCAACAAAACCCACTTCAAAAACCCTGTGCATCTTTAGCCTCCTCTTTTCCCCCACTTGCACCATCATAAAACATAGTTGATGCGAAATTGACAGAAAACTTAATCAGTGTTGGGCAGTCTGTCGCTTACATTTTCACAAAGAAGCATTGCATCGGCATTTCCCAAACAGACCTGATTCAATTCAAAAGGGCCATTGACAAAGATGGCATCTATAAAACCATCCTCATTGACATCAGCCACAGCCACATCGACGCTACGACGAACGGCAGTTGTAATGTCCTGGCAGTTTTCCTCTGAAAAAGTTTCTACGCCACCTCTGCCAGCACAAATCTGATTTAATTCGGAATTCACCACAATTCCATCCAGAAGGCCATCCATGTTAAGATCGGCAAGTACAATCTTTCTTACCCTTCCTAAGTTGATGTTTGCACAATCAGAATCATCAAATGGAATTTCTGAACCATTACCTAAGCAAACCTGGTTAGGAAAGACAGCATCGACAAAGCCATCACTGTTTATATCTCCCAACGCCACTTGTTTATTTGGAGATTGAGCAACGCCAAACGATTGACAACGGGATGGTTCAATCAACTCAAGTGATCCGTTGCCAAGGCAAACCTGATGCTGCATATCGGCATCAACCACAACATCTATTTGCCCATCGTTATTCAGATCTGCAAATGCTGCTTCTCGATCATCATCAAGGCCGATGTTTTCACAGGAAAACTCCGTTGTCTGATTCAGACACAGTCGATGTTGGTCAATTGAACTGGGATTAAAGAAAATCAAATCCAATAGCCCATCGGTATTGATATCAATTAACTTAACGGATTCGCTACCAAAAGCATCATTGCTCACATTCACACAGTTTTCTGCTGAAAATTGAGCTACCGATATGCCAAAACAAATTTCATTTTGTTGACCATTGAAATTTCCATTGGCAAATACAACATCTTGGGAACCGTCATTATTAATATCCGCAATTGCCACGCCAAGACTGTCGTCTACCTGAACGCTAATATCCTCACATTCGCTAAGATTGTTGAAGAAATCACCTTTTCCATGCCCCAAGCACAACCAGTTTCGGCCATTGTTGTTGGCCAAAACAATATCCTGGTGACCATCTGCATTAACATCTTTAATAGCCACCGCACGGCTGTCAATGGCATCTGATCCAATCAAGTTGCATTTAATAGCTACAAAAGGCTGGGGATTGCCATTTCCAAAACAAACCCTATCTGCAGAATCGGCAAATGAGATGGCACGCGCAAACACAGCATCCAATCTGCCATCTTGGTTCACATCACCCAATGCAACGTCATTGCCCCCATCATCATCACCTTCCAGCATGTCACATTGAAAGGTCGCATGCCCGTTTCCGAAGCACACTCGATTTCGTTCTACATTACTTCTTGAGGCCGCTCGACTGGAAAAAATGATATCCAATTGACCATCATTGTTCAGATCGCTAACATCAATGCCTGTTCCATTAGACACCAAGGGATCAATTATTTCACACGCAAAAGCCCTGGTGCCATTGCCTAAACAAACTTCATTGGGAGCACCTTCAACAGCAAAGATGACATCAAGTTGACCATCCTTATTCAGATCACGCAAAAACACTGCCTGGGTTGTTAGCGTATCGGTTGAAATATTGTTGCAGTTAAAGCCGCCATTTCGATTGTTTGTACAGAGTTGCCGCGCGTTTATGCCAACAAACAATACATCGAGACGACCATCCCTATTCACATCTCCCAACGCCACATCGCGACTGCGAGAAATGTCATCGCCAAAAATTTCGCAGCGATCATCTGAAAAAGGTCGATTGCTTCCATCCCCGAAGCAGATATGGTTGGGTGTGCGGATTAATAAGGAATCGTTGGCAAACACGGCATCCAAATGACCATCACGATTCAAATCCCCCAACGCCACGGCTTGAGAAGTTCGGATGCCTGAATCCACCAACAAACAGGTAAAATCACCTGAACCATCCCCAAGGCAAACACGGTTTCGCTGTGGTTCACTGCGATCACCATTGGCAAATACCGCATCGAGGTGACCGTCTTCATTGAGATCGCCCAATGCAACGTCATTGCTTTTCAGCACAGATTCGCTTACCGAATCGCATTGTGATCTTGTGATACGTTTTAGAGTTGGGTCTCCAAGGCAAACCAAATTGAAAGTGTTGGTGGCAATGACCAAATCCAATACACCATCGCCATTGACATCACCAAGATCAACGCCATTGCTGCGTTGATCCAATACCACTTGCCCTAAGCCAATTGACAACAGACAAGACAAGAAAATAACCGACAACCGAAGACCATGAATAAACAGATGATATCGACTCATGCAAAGACGCCTCATACGCAGTGATGAATTTCAGTTTAAGGAACAATCTGCCACAATGCGACAACGCGTGTCAGATTGTTAAACGGACTGATTTGCTGACAGGAAAAATCTTTCAGATGGATGCTTAAACAAACGGAATTCGGCAACCCGCTAAAAACCGCATCTAGTTGCCCATCGTTGTTTACATCTCCCAATGCCACATCGTTGTGAAAAATGTCGTTCAGCGGTGCAATTTGCTGACACGGATTTGAGTAAAAAGGTTGATCCGGTCCATCGCTGAGGCAAAAAGTAACGGATTCAGCAGCAAATACAGCATCGACCACATCATCGTTATTGATATCTGCCAAGGCCACGGCACGGGCGGTAATATTTCCAGATGTCATTGCCTGACAACTAAAGGTGGCCTGTCCATCATTCAAACAAATCTGATGGGCAGTTTTGTTGACAAACACAACATCAAGGTGTTCGTCATTGTTTAAATGCCCGAGTGCTATATCGTCAGTGTCTGCATTGGTTCCAAGAATGTAATCACAGTTGAGATTCCCTTGATTGTTGCCAAGGCAGGCCAGATTATTTTTACTTGAACTACCCAATATTGCATCCAGATACCCATCTCCATTGAGGTCGCCCAAGACCACTTCGCTTACTTCACGGGTGATGTCTTGATCATTTTCCTCGCAGGAAAATGATCCTGCGCCATCGCCCAGACAGATGTAAATTCGTCCACCATCCAATGCAAACACACCATCCTGATTGCCATCTGAGTTGAGGTCTCCCAGCACCACATCCCAGGTGATGTCATTCAAACCGACAATCGCATGACATACAGATCGTCCCTGCCTTGTACCAAGGCAAACGTGAACCTCAATATTTTTTGATGCTGAGAAATTACCCAACACAGCATCCATTAGGCCATCATTGTTTAAATCTCCAACAGCCAAAGAAATGCTGTCCGTTTTGCGTGGGCCAATGTTGTCGCAGGCTACCCAGGAAAACAAATTTAAAAAATCTTTACCTCCGCAAATTCTGTTGGTTTGCGGGCCCGCAAACACCACATGCGTATTGACCAAAGTTTGGGGTGAGTGAAAGGCATACTGATAAGACAACTGCCACATCACCACAGCAAACACCACAAGGCCAACCAAAATCACACTTGTAATAATCCAACCCGACCGCTTGGGAGAATGTTCAGGGTTAGAAGATTCAGCATTTATATTCATGTTGACCTCATTCATTGTTAATAATTCCAACAGCCACATCAAGACTAAAGTTTAGTTGCGAATTTATATCTACACATAGAAAGCGGCCCTGACCATTGCCAAAGCAAGCACGGTTTCGTTGCCCTTGGGTCGCATTTAAATTAGAACGAAAATTCGAAAACACAGCATCCAGATGACCATCTTCATTCATATCGGCCAATGCCACACCACTGGTATAAAATTCATCTTCGCTAATGGGATTACAATTAAACGAACCTTTACCGTCCCCAATGCAAATCCGATTTGGCACCCCATCCTTAAACCTGGGCGGATCTTTGCTTGTCTGTCGCCAATCGTTTGCAAATACAGCATCCAGGCGACCATCTCCGTTCACATCTCCCAATGCGACTTCAGTGCTATGATCTTCATTGTTTTCAACATTTTTGCAGCTGAATGAAAGGTTGTTATTTTGGAGACAGACCTGATTCTGCTTTGAATTCGCAAAGACAACATCCATTCGCCCATCGCCATTGAGATCGCCAAGACTCACCCCGTTACTGGTAACAACATCTTCACTTAAGAATTGACATTGAAAAGTGGTGTCGCTTTGGCCCAGGCACAACGTATCTTCGTTGTCATTGGCGAACACAGCATCCAGATGACCATCGGCATCCACATCCCCCAAAGCGACCCCTCTGCTGGCATTGAGGTCATCACTCAATCGCTGACAACCGAAACGGCCTCGTCCATCGCCCAAACAGATACGATTGTAATCATGTTTGATGTCACTTTCTGGATCGAGAATACGGGTGGGCATTACGGCATCAAGGTCGCCATCCCTGTCAATATCTCCCAGTGCCACATCTTCACTGAAATGACCATCGGCAAAAAAGGTGATACATTCAAATCGACCAGTGCCATTGTTAAGACATGCAAAATGGTCATCGTCTGCTCGTATCACATCACTGGCAAACACAGCATCCATATCGCCGTCTCCATCAATATCTCCCAGTGCCACAGCATGTTTCATGGTTCGATCATCTGTAAAAGCGGTCATTGAGTCACAGCGAAATGTGTTTGTTTCCAGCCCCAAACAAACCTGGTCCGTTTTAATTTCGGCAAACAACACATCTTTATAAAACACAACATCCACTTCGATCGGTGCAGTTTCGCCACACCCCACAAGCATAGCACCCAAGCCACACAGAATAAGCCCCAAAAGCTTCTGTTTTGCCATCATGTGCCACCTTTGTTGATGTTCAGTTCGTATTCTCAAAATTGATACGACATTGAAGTTTGGATTTCAACGATAACTTTTATGTAAAATCCTAATGAAATAAAATTCAAGCGTTGGTTGAAACAGGAGAAATATCGCTGAGTGACTTGTTATGAACATCTTCAGGTTTGGCAGATTTGGCTACCTGTTTGATGGCAATGATATCTTCTCCAACTTTAATGATCTCCGTGGGATCGAGCGTTTCTTTATAAAACTGGACCAATTCTGTTTCAGTATACCAGTCCAAGTCCAAACGAGGCGGATTGATAAAATCATTGTCCAAAATGCCCCGCACCACAAAGCGACGCAGCTTCGATTTGTTGGGCACAGCAGGCTCGCAGACGATTACATTTTTGCCGAATGCCAAGATATTTTTCAACAGTTTCTGATGGTTTGGCATAATATGGTGTAATAAATCACAAACCACATAAGTATCGGCTTCCGGATACTGTTGGAAGTCAAACACATCCATCCGCGATACATTGAGCCCTTTTTGCGCTGAATACTTCAAAAAGCGTTTGTTCAGATCAATGCCCTGATACTCGGCCTTGGGGTCCAGATATTCTGCCAACATGCCTGTACCACAAGCGATATCCAATACTTGGTTCTGGCCAATCGCCGATGAAATGATGTCAAAGCGTTTTTTTAGATCTGGTCCATGCAGCTTTTTCAGTGACCATTCATAAAGCTGTGGAAATGCATAAAGCAATCGATTGCCTCCTGAGCAACAGGTTTATCCACCCTTGCAATGGACGTAATCTACGATATTTGACTCAAAGATGCAATCAATTAATGAAGCTCAAATACAACTGGAAAATCTTACTTCTTTTGAAGCCTTACCGCCGTCCCATAAGCGAGCAACTCTGCTGCACCTTGCATGACTGGCGCCGTGACAAAACGAACAGCGACGATACCATCTGCCCCCGCTTGCTTGGCTTCAGCCATCATTCTATCCAGCGCCTGTTCTCGGGATTCGGCCATCATTTTGGTGTATTCGGGGATTTCGCCGCCAACGATAGTGCGCAGGCCAGCCATGATGTCTTTGCCGATGTGGCGAGCGCGGATGGTGTTGCCTCGAACCAGCCCTAGGGTTTCAGTGACCTCAAATTCTTTAAAGTTGTCCTGCGTGGTAATGAGCATAAGGCTCCTTTACTTTTTGACCTTTTTATCGTAATAAGTGTCTTCATCGTTTTTGATGCGGTCTTTCAATGCTTTAACCAACAACACGGCTCCCACCAAAATAGCCACACCCCAACCTGCGATA
This sequence comes from Candidatus Fraserbacteria bacterium, assembly GCA_029262795.1. Lineage (GTDB taxonomy): Bacteria > Bipolaricaulota > Bipolaricaulia > RBG-16-55-9 > JAJCYT01 > JAJCYT01. Next base: position 62,675 of record JAJCYT010000035.1, on the reverse strand, counting down.
TAGAGAAAAAATATTGTATCCATGCGTTCCCTTTCGTTTTACTTTACGCCCTATTGTATGCGTTATTCCAATTTTCATGGGACGCCATCCAGAACCTCATCGTCTCACTCTAAGCTTTTGTTTATGAATGTTTGGAAGCAATGCCACTTCGTATGGCTGATTGCCCTCATCCTCAGTTTGCTTGGATGCACCAGGCCAGCTGCTTCGGATGCACCGCCAACTCAACTTGGTTCCTGGCCAGTGGTTACGATGTACGGCCAACATTTGGCCGACATCAATATCATGGAAACACGCGATGTGGTGATCAAAATTCAGGTCGAACTTCAATTGCATGTTGACCATGAAGTGGTGGATTTGTCCTTGGCTTTATCAGGCTGTGTCCACCCCCTAAATCAAACCACGGTTCAGTGGGCTCGCCAAGCTGTATCAAAACTGATGTGGGTGACCGAGTGGTTGCCCGTCAGTGTCTGTGAGCAAACGGCGGCGACGCTTTGGTATCAATTCACTTCTGGTGTGGATGGTGTGCAAGGGCACGTGGTGTTCAATTTTTTCTAGCGATGATCGGAGCAAACTCAATGAAAAAATGGCTGCTATTGGCAATGCTTTTACTGCTTTTTCTTGCTTGGCCTTCCCAGGCTCAGGAGGATGAAACCCCTAAATTCCTTCAATTGATCAACAACTATCGCAACCTAGCTGATTTCTGCTGGAACAATGGTTGGTTTGAGTGGCCAATGGGCAACCAAACCCTTTCTGTATCGACCTCACTAACTCAGGCAGCCACCGATCATAACGATGTGATGATTGCCCAAAACTGCTTTGCCCACGTTTGCCCAGGTGAATCGGGAGTGGCTGAAAGAGTCAGCGAGGCTGGCTATCGCGGCTGGCGCTTTTTGTCGGAAAACATCGCAGCGGGCATGTTCACAGCACAACAAGCGTTCGACGCCTGGCGTGAATCGGACGGGCACAACAAAAATATGCTCGCCTGTCGCGTCCGCGCCATTGGCATTGCTCGTACTTTTGGCACCAAAACTGATTTTGGCTGGTATTGGACAACAGATTTTGGAGATGTGGTCGAAGCCAACCAGCCACCACTACCCCCTATTGAGCCGCCAAATCCACCTGACCCCGTTGAGCCTATCCCTTTGCCAACAGAAAAATGTTTCACGCTTGATCTAAATCAAAACAACCTTGTAGATGATGATGAAGTGCTTGAAGTTATCAACCTTTGGGTGAGAGGAGATGTGTTATGTCCCTGACGCATTGCGTACTTGCCGAAACTGACTGTGAGTGGGTGAATCAGCCCACAGAGGTAACAAAAAACAACTTTTTCATTTCCGGTGCTGATAAACTGTATGCCAAACTTGGCCAGGATTTTTGTGGTCAGTGTGGTTGCCACCTCAAGCTGAAAAAGAAAATGGGAGGCGAATGCCCTCTGAAAAAAGGAATTTTTTCAGAGGATTAAACCTCTTGAATCAAATCATGTCATCACTTTTCATTGCCACTGATTTACTCAAGCACAGCGCTGAAATTGCACGCTGCTACAAAGATCCATTTTATTTTGCCACGAACTATTGCCACACTCAAAAAACTGAATCAGACAAAGAGCTCATCGCACTTTACCCCCAATGGGCTTACTTGGGAGACACGTTGTATGATATACGCGATGCACGAGGGGATCACCTTTGGGATAAATCCCGCCAGATGTTGCTAACGTGGACCTTTGCGGTGTATGAGCTTCACCAACTGCTTTTTACTGAAGGCTACCACGCCTTCAACCTTTCCCGAAAAGCTCAACTGGTGGATGATGGTGGTGCCAACAGCACCCCTTATTCAATTCATGGACGCATCCGCTTTATCTGGGAGCGACTGCCAAAGTGGCTCAAATCGCCAATGACTTTCGCTCAATTAAAAATCACCAATGATGAACCTGGCATGGATGGTCTCATCATCGGCGAAAGCGCCAATACCAATGCGGGACGCTCTGGGTCTTATGTCGATGTTTTTGCAGATGAAATGGCCTCCGTGCCTCAGGGCGAACTGGTTCATGCTTCGCTTTCCGGCTGTACTTATCGAACTCGTCACTATGTTTCCACTCCAAAATCCGGTGACAACCTTTTTACAAGGCTAAGAAAAGATGAGGCTTCTGGCTTCAAAATACATACTTTAATGTGGGATTTGCGACCTGACCGAAATCAAAAATGGTATAAGCGAAAAGCAGCCTCCATGCTGCCCTGGCAGCGAGCTCAAGAATTAGACATTAATTACGAGGGTGCACAGGAAGATCGCATTTATCCGCATTACCATGAAGCAAATATCAAGGTGAAGGATGAAGATTTACCCTCAAATCAGCACATTCTTCACCATATTGGGGGTAAAGATTGGGGATTTTCTCAACAAGGCGTCCTCCTCGAAGCCATTGTCGATTTGAAGGGTGACTTGTGGGTGATCGCTGAAACTGCTGCAAAACACGTTCACATAGAACAGCGCAACGGACAGGGGCAACTCGATGACAACTGTTGGATTCGTAAAGCGCAACAAGCTGATTTGGGTTTGCTGGTGGCAGGCCATGAATCTCCAGACAAAATCAACAAATTTGTGGAAAACAATATTCGTTGCCAGCCCCGCCGCTGGGATTTTGAACAAGGGATAATGGAAGTTTCAAAATTACTCGATGGCGCTGAAAGCAATAGGTTGTATATTCACGAATCCTGTACCACTCTGCTGAACCAATTGCCACTCCACATCTGGCAGCGCAACGCCTTTGGTGAATTGACCACCAATCCTGTTAAACGTCACGACCATGCGCCAGATGCCCTTAGATACCTGGTTGAAGCATACCACTTGGTAGAGGATGCTTGGGTGTACCCTCTCAAGCCGTTGGAAAAACCTTAGGTGTGCCTTCATCAGTCTCTTGTTTTAAGGCAATATTTTTGACGATTTTTGAAATAAAAAAATATTGTGATTATATTACCAGCCCAGTACAGTTGTACTTAATGAGTGATTTAATCCCACCTAAACCAGAGCATGAGTCCGAATCTGATAGTCCTTCACTGATCAAGCTCTTGTTATTGATGGGAATTGGTACCCTTGGGGTGTTTCTTGCTATTTGGCTGCCTGATTTCCTTGAACAAGAAGAAGCTCGTAAATCACAATGGCAATCCGAGATGGGCGGTTTAATTCAAACCATTCTGAGCACCAATACGCCAGACCCCGTTTTTGAAGGGCTTAAAAAAATTCGGAAAGACCCTGGTCTGACACAAGCCATCGAATTTTCTGTGGTGGCCGAAGCCCTCCTTGATTTTCGCTACAATCAGGACAGCTTTGATCTGGCCGGGTTGGCTTTGAAGTATGTTCATTCAATTGCAGATAAATTGAGGTTCCATAAGATTCAAGCCAGGGCTGCATTTAAAATGGGAAAACTAGATCTGGGGCGAAGTATTTATCGAACAGCAGTCGCTTCATTGGATTCAAATGGGTTGCCTCGCGATCAAATGCAGATGATGGAAGCTGACAAATTGGTGCTGCTTAGTAAGTGGATTGATCAAGAGTTGTTGAAAGGTCAATGTGAAAGCGCTCAGGAAGTGTTGACCATCGCCCAAAATATGGACCCAGCTTTATTAGAAGGCCTGCCTAGTTTTGTTCAGCACTCCAGCAACAGCATCAAGGCATCCTGTCAAACCTAGGGAGATGTAATGAAAACAATTGGCCTGATTGGCGGGATGAGTTGGGAAAGCACTGCCGTTTATTATCGCCTATTAAATGAGCTGGCTCGCGAACATTTGGGAGGGCTGCACTCCGCCAAGCTTTTGATGTGGTCTTTTGATTTTGCTGAGATTGAAGCGCTTCAATCTGCTAACGACTGGGATACTGCAACAGATCGAATGATCGATGCTGCCAAACGTGTCGAGCGAGGTGGCGCTGAATGTATTCTCATTTGCACCAACACCATGCACAAGATGTTTGATACTGTGCAAAATTCCATCAATATACCTGTAATCCATATCGCGGATGCAACAGCGAGTGTTATCAAACAAACAAATGTCCAAAAGCCGATTCTTCTGGCTACCAGATACACGATGGAACAAAATTTTTACAAAGGCCGGCTTCGAGACAAACACAATGTTCATGCGGTCGTTCCCGATGAAACTGAGCGAAAGCTTGTTCATGATGTGATTTATAATGAGCTTTGCCAAGGCATCATCAAAGAGTCCTCCAAACACTCTTATTTGGACATCATCAATTCTTTGCAACAGAATGGGTCAGATGGCGTTATCTTGGGATGTACTGAGGTGGGCTTACTCATTCATCCTGATGACACTGATTTGCCTGTTTTTGATACCACACAGCTTCATGCACAAGCTGCGATGAATTTTGCATTGACTCCATAAATAAATCAAAAAGCGTCTTAGCCACATGAATTACATTTGTATATCCAGAACAAATCGTTGTATAACGACATAAAATTTGTTAGGGGTGTTTCATGAGGTTATTTAGGGGTTTTAAGTTAGCCATCATCGGCTTTTTCTCTACTGGTGTGCTGGCGTTTCTTCAAGGTTGTAACTTTGAAGAAACCGCCAAAGCTTCTGCTATTTTACTCCCTTTTTCATGCAATGCCAATTTATCCGATAAAATTGTTTGGGAATGTAGCCCTACACCTATTGATGATGAAGTCTGTATCATCAATTTTGATGGAACTGGCTTCCGTCAACTTACCAAGAATAGCTATCCAGACAGCGACCCTGCTATGGCTGGTAATCATTCAGACTAACCCATTCTAGCCTTTTACAAACCCGCTTAAATTCTCTGGTGGCATTTTTTAAAGCCATCTTGTAGGGTGTCTGCATTAATTTTGAGATACTCTCAGGGGGATCATGATGGTAAAGGTTCAGCAAGGTCATGTTATTTCTGTTCACTATTTAGGCACATTAGCTGATGGCGAAGTATTCGATACCTCACATGGTCGTGACCCCCTTCAGTTTGAAGTGGGGGCCGGACAAATGATTGCCGGTTTCGATGCGGCTGTGGTCGATATGGAAGTGGGCGAAAAAAAAACCGTCACCCTCGAAGCTAAAGACGCCTATGGAGAACGCCGCGATGACCTGATGCTGCCTTTGCCCAAAACCCAATTGCCGGAGGACATGGAAGTGAAAGTGGGCCAAGAGTTCCATCTTTCACAGGAAGACGGCCAACAAATCCCTGCCACCGTTGCGGGGTTGACTGAAAATGAAATTGTATTCGACCTCAACCATCCCCTCGCCGGCGAAACGCTGACTTTTGATATTGAATTGGTCACCATTCACGAAACCACTTAATTGATTGAAATTATTGTTGCATGAATATGAAATAATTATTACACTATTGAAATGAATCAATGGTTAGTGTTTTCTTATTCATTGTCAACAAAAGGCCAAACAGCCTCCACCGCCCGTGTGGCTATTTGGCGGCGCTTGCGGCGAATTGGCGCTGTTGCCATGGCAGGCAGTGGTTTGTATGTTCTGCCTGACCAGCGTGGATGTTTGGAGTCGTTTCAGTGGCTGGCAAAAGAAATTAAACAATCCAATGGCGATGCGGTGATTATGCGTGTTGCTGAATTTGAAAACCTTTCTGAGGCCGATGTAATCAAGTTATTTCATCAAGCTCGGGCTGAAGACTATGCCCAAATTGACACAGAGCTTTCAGCGTTAGAAACTCAACTCAAGACAGATGCACTGGCAGACCTGAAACAAATCTTGAACAAGCTTCAGATTCAGCATGATACTGTGCTTCGGGTGGACTATTTCCATAGCCCCGACGGGGAACGATTGGCGCATCGCATCAATAGACTCACTCAACTGTTGGCCGAAGATATTGGTGATGATCCTCGAATTGAACGCACCTACCTCAAGGATTTTAAGGACAAAAACTGGGTCACACGCCCCAGGCCACATGTGGATCGCCTGGCCAGCGCCTGGCTGATTCGCCGATTTATTGACCCTGATGCAGTCATTCACTACCGGACAAAGCCTCAAAAGAATGAAATCAGTTTCGATTTTGAATCTGGCACATTCACCCACATGGGCAATCTATGCACATTTGAAGTCATGATTCTGTCTTTTGGTCTCAAGCAAAAGGGGTTGTCAAAACTGGCTGAAATCGTCCACGACATCGATTTACAGGATGGCCGCTACGTGCATTCAGAAGCCGGCGGCATAGTGGCTTTGCTCAACGGCTGGCTAAAATTGAATTGGACCGATCAGCAATTGGAACAGCATGGTATTGCACTGTTCGAAGGTTTATACCAAACCATTTCCAAACCCGGGAAAGGCTAACTGTGCAACAACCTTCTCAGCCTTTTGATCCGAACAACAAACTTCAAGTGAGCTTTATGGAAGCGGCTAAAGTCTGGCTCAAAATTGCAGTGAACAGCTTTGGTGGACCAGCAGGCCAAATTGCGGTCATGCACCGGTACTTGGTTGAGGAAAAGGGTTGGATCAGCGAAGGGCGGTTTTTGCACGCCCTTAATTATTGCATGTTGTTGCCAGGTCCAGAAGCACAACAATTAGCAACCTATTTAGGTTGGCTGCTGCACCGGGTCAAAGGTGGCTTGGTGGCAGGCTCTTTGTTTGTGTTACCGGGGTTTTTATCTATTTTGGGATTGAGCGTTTTGTATGCAAGCTTTCAGAATGTGACCTTTGTTCAAGCTTTATTTTATGGCCTTAAGCCTGCAGTAATGGCAGTGGTGGTAGGTGCATTGCTCAACATTGGTAAACGCGTGATCAAGAACTCTTGGATGATGATCATTGCTTTGCTGGCATTTGTTGCCATTTTCTTTTTTGACATTCCCTTTCCATTGATTGTTATTGTTTCAGCCTTGGTTGGTTTTATTGGCTATCATCGTTGGCCGGAGGCATTTGATGTCATCAAACATGATGATACAGAAGATGCTAGAGATGCGATCAGTTCTCCGGTTCAACCAACACTCAAACGAGCATTTCAAGTGAGTGCTTTAAGTCTGTCACTTTGGTTTGGCCCCTTAATTGGCTTGGCTATGTGGTTAGGTTGGGACAGCGTGTTTGTGCAAATAGGATTATTTTTTAGTCAAACCGCCGTGGTTACTTTTGGTGGTGCTTACGCAGTGTTGGCCTTTATTGCACAACAAGCTGTTGAAACGTTTGGCTGGCTACAGCCAGGCGAAATGCTAGATGGCTTGGGCATGGCTGAAACCACGCCCGGGCCACTGATTCAAGTTGTCCAATTTGTTGGCTTTATGGGCGCCTATCGAAATGCCCTTCCCTTTGACTCAACCACAGCCGCCATCATTGGGTCATTGGTGACCGTTTGGGTCACCTTTGTTCCATGTTTCTTTTGGATTTTTTTAGGCGCCCCATACGTTGAAGCATTGCGTGGACATCACGAATTGACAGCAGCCCTGTCCACCATCACTGCAGCCGTGGTGGGCGTAATTCTCAATTTGGCTGTCTGGTTTTCAGTCCATACTCTATTTGGTGAGGTCGATACCATTATTTGGAACGGGATTCATCTCACCGTACCCCACTGGTCAACACTAGATTGGATGGGAATGCTCATTGCCATTGCATCGTTTGTGGCCTTGATTCGTTTCAAGATGAGCATGATGTGGACCCTGCTTGCCAGTGCTTTGATTGGGATGATATATTCATTACTTTTTCTAAACTGAAAGGATCATCATGACAAAAACAATCTTGTTTATGTGCCCACACAATGGCGCAAAGAGTGTGCTAGCAGAAGCTTATTTTAACCAAGCTGCCACAGAAGCTGGGCTGAAAATCAACGCTATTACTGCAGGGGATGACCCTTATGATGCAGTGGTTCCTGCAGTGGTTGATCGATTAAAGATTGATGGGGTGGATGTTTCGAATCATCAACCTCGGCATTTTACTGCCAAAGATCTACAACAAGCAGATTTAATTGTCTCGATGGAGTGTAACATTGAGTCTCACGTGCCCGCAGGGAAAACGGTTACACATTGGAACGATGTTCCCTTGGTGAGTGAGAATATTGAAAAGGCTTATGAAGTGATAAAATCCAATGTGGATCAATTGGTTGAGACGCTGATTGATTGAGAAATTTTTTCTATCAATCCCATTTTCTCTAAAAGCAGATCAAAGCGTGGGTCCCCGTGTAAAACTTCGAATGCAGGCGATACCTGTATCACACGCAAATTAACCATGTTTTCACCCAGACGTTCGAAAGCCTTTTCTAAATATAAAAAGGCATTATCAATTTGACCCAATGCGGCATAAATCTGAGCTGAAAACCAGTCGCGGCTGGTGCCCCAAATGGGGGGGGAGTCTTGGATTTGCTGAATAATGCTCTCGGCTTCCTCAGCATCTCCCATCTCTGCCAATACTCGACCTCGGACAGCCTTTGTAGCCACACCAAAGTTGGTATTGGCATCGTATTCTTGTATTTTGTCAGCTTTATCCAGCGTTTGTAAAGCAGCCTCGTAAAGAGAATTTCCCAGATAGGCTTTGGCCAATTCTGTGTACACAAATTTCAGCAAAATCTGTTTGTCAATCGCTTCATTTAAGGACGCAATCGCTTCATCAAACTGACCAGTGAAATTGTAAACGCTACCCAGGGCCAAATGTTGTGCGGGGTGGTCTGGAAATTTTTCGAACAAGGAATTGACCAATGCCAACGCTTCTTTCTTTAAATTTCTGGCTAGTAAATGACCTGCATATTCCAAATAACCATTTGCGTCATTCGGGGCAAGCTTAATTCGTTGCTCAAATAAATTGTTTGCTTGTTCCCAATCACCTAACATTTCATAAATCCCTGCCAAGCCACCTAAGGCGCCTAGAGAATTTGGATTAAAGTCCAACGCCATTTCAAATTGTTCGATGGCTTCCTCAGTTCGCCCAGAGAAACGCAAAAACTGACCAAAATTTTCATACACCCGATCATCTTCGGAATGCTGTTCAATGTTCAGCCTGAAATCGGCTTCAGCACCTGCAATATCTCCAGATTCCTGTTTGAGTGTCGCCAGCCGTGCGCGGGCATTGATAAACATTGGGTTCAGTTCCAACGCTTTTTCGTAATGGCCAATTGCCCTTGTTTTATCACCTTCTGTTTCAAAAAGGGTTCCGGCAGCCATATTGATAATGAGGGAAAGGGGGTCTAGTTCCAAAGCCCGTTCAATTTGTTGAATGCTTTCTTCGTTACGCCCTAAATTTCGGAGCAACAGGGCATACCAATGATGCGCTGTTGCATAGTTTGGGTTAAACTCAATGGCTTCTAAAAAAGCCTTTTCGGCAGCTTCGAAATCATTGTCGTAATTTTCAATTGCAAAGGCCAAAGAAGTGTATCCTTCTGCCAGGTGTTCATCTAATTCTAAAGCTTTTTCCGCTGAAGCCTTACCCAAGGAATAGCCATCCTGAGGCAACATATAGCCATAACTGGCGGAGAGGTTGTAAGAATCTGCCAATCCCACATGTGCCAAGGCATAGTTGGGATCTTCTTTCAAGGCCAAGTTGAAATACTCAATTGCACTTCTAAACCCTTCTTCAGTTCTCAAGTTCCAGAAGTGGCGGCCTTGCAGATAATAATTATAGGCTTCTACATTGTTGGTGGGTGCAGTCAGCTGCCCAAGCAACTTCACTTTCAGTTCACTCGCAATGGCTTGGGCAATTTCATCCTGAACCTTAAAAATATCTTCTAAATCGCGATCATACGTTTCTGACCAAAGGTGAAATCCATTTTCCACATTGATCAATTGCACGGTGATACGAATTTTGTTTCCTGATTTACGAACACTGCCTTCGATGATTTTGTCTACACCAAGTGCTGCACCAATGTCTTTGATGTTTTCGTTCCTGCCCTTAAAGGCAAAAGCGGAAGTTCGCGCAGGCACGCGCAAATTTTCATTTTTGGCAAGCACATTAAGCAACTCTTCGGTCATGCCATCACTAAAATATTCGTTTTCTTCATCGGCACTCAGATTTTCAAATGGAAGCACCGCCAACGTTTGTACCCCAGGTATGCCAGAATCGGAAGCATTAGATCGTGCCACAGGCTGAAAAGCCGAATACGTAAACCAGCCCAGCATCCCAAAGAGCAATACAGAAACAGTTACCACAGCAAATTTTGCTGTGGTAGAGGCAAATGTGGATTCACGTGATGTCGGCCCAAATGTCTCCCAGGAGGCCACCACCTTAAATACTTCAACAGGCGTTTGGATATTCTTAAGCGACTTATTGCCCAAACTGGCCAGCCGTTCATCCAATTTGTTCTGGACTTGATCGTACACTTGGCGCGAAATACAAATACCACCTTTTTCCGCGAAGGGTTCAATGCGTGATGCAATATTGACACCGTCGCCAAAGGCATCGTTGTCACGCTCTTCGATATCACCCAAATGGATGCCAATACGGATGTGGATTTGCTCTTGTTCTTCCACAGTCAGGTTGCGTGCATAGAGTATTTGCTGCATTTCAATGGCACACTGAACACCCTGCAAAGAACTGGAAAAAGCCACCATAAAGGCATCGCCTATGGTTTTAATTTCATGACCGTTGTATTTCTTGATGATAGGGCGAAGCAGCTTGAAATGCGTGTTGAGCAGCTCTAACGCCAATGCCTCATTTTGTTGGGTGAATGCACTGTACCCAACTATGTCGGTAAACATGATGGCTGCGAGTCGGCGTTGTTGAGGTGCGTTCATGGCTCCTTGCTCACTTCTTTTCATTGTAAATCAATTCTGCATTATTGCCATCCAGCAAATGACGTACCATGCTATATTTTCAGCATGTAGAAATCTGTTTGGCAAGTAGATTGGTTTGATTTATGATCACCCATGAATTAAAGCGTCAAGAGGGAGTTTCATGAAAGGTGCAGGCGGCACTGAGGGTGGCATCGAAAGTTTTTGGATTGGCTTTTTGATGTTTATTGGCGGCATATGGATGTTAATAGATGCCATCATTGTTTATACACAGCGTGCAGGCTGGTTGAGCCGCTATATCGGTGAATCAGCCTTGCCTGTGTTTGCGCCGCTTGGATTGGGTTTGTTGCTGTTGTTTTTCAATTACAAAAGCAAAATTGGATGGATTGTCAGTGCATTGGGTCTTGGCCTCATCCTAGTGGAAGTGATCAGCCGTTTGCAGTTCTACCTTCGCATGGAGCTTTGGCAGTTTATTGTGGTGATGATCTTTATATTGGGTGGTTTGGGACTGATGCTAAGATCGTTTCGGGATTATGCAAGCAGTCCTAAAATGCCTTGAGTTGATTTTTTAAACGTTTCATAGCTGTTTTTAGAAACGCCGCCTTATCTTCTCGAATGGCGTTCATGTGACCAGCATTCACATCAACACCATCGACATGTGTGGTAGACCAGATGGACATTTCAACAACAATCGGCATCAGATCAATGCCTTTTTCAGTCAGTTGATAAATGTTTTTTGATTGATTGTCTGGATCGCGATGTTTTGAAACAATGCCTTCATCTTCCAAAGCCTTCAGTCGTTGAGCCAGAATTTTGGTTGAAATGCCTTCGGGGGATTCCATAAATGCCGTGTAATTTTGCTTTCCCAAAAACATCATGTCCCGAATAATCAACAGGCTCCACTTGTCACCCAAGTGACTGAGCGTATTGCTGATGGGACAACTTGATTGTGTTTTTATCCTGCTCATGAAGCCTTTCTGTTAATCGATTTGTCCCTTGCATTTTAAACGGAAATGGGCTAAGATCAAAACAACTTTCTAAAAGAAAGTTGTTTTTCAAACTAAAAAATACCGAACAACAGTTATAACGCACATCAAAAGGAGAACAGATGAGCTTTCAACAAGACCAGGCCAAACATCTTTTGACCCAGGCTGATTACTTTAAATACGATCTTTCAAAAATACCGACGGACAAACTGAGTTGGAAACCTCACGAAGGCACCATGTCTGCTTTAGAACAAGTGGATCATCTCGCCACCGCCACGGACTATTTCATTATGCGAGGCACGGGAGACGGTCAAGCAGAGTTTCAACAAAAACCACCCTCAGCTTCATTAGAGGATGCTCTGTCTCGTTTTGATGAAAGCATCAATAATGCCGTTGAAGCCATCCAAAATGTATCTGACAAAGCATTGGGCGATTTTCTCCCAACCAGCGACGGCACTTCGTCTGTATCACGTCAATACTTATTAACTACTCCTGCGTGGCACATCACGTATCACTGGGGTCAACTTTGCATGATGCAGGCAATGTGCGGCGACGACGCCTTCCATCTGCTCAATGACGATTCCCCTTATGCCAAACGCTACGATATAGCAGAAGTCCAAGTTTAACTCCCCGTTAAAACGGCTGAGTGAACCTTGGAGGTGCTAAACCCAATGCCTTTGTGAAAACATCGGCATTGGGTTTATTTTTTGGATAAAGATTACTCTAAGACGCCAACAGTTCTTTGATAGAATGATCGATAAACAACGCATCGTCTGTTCCAACGGCTGGGCCACCAGCAGTGTGTCCAAAGATAGATTTAATTGAACGACATTCAGCATTTGGCATGTGGCTGGTTTCAATTAGATTGTCTTCCATTGGAAAGTACAAATCGGTTTCACTCGGCATCACAATTGCTTTGGCCGAAATGCCATTTAACGCTTTCACAAAATCGCTATTGTATTTCTCATTGGTGCTAATGTCACCATTTTGCCAAGTCCACAACATAGTCAACAAATTATTGGCATCGTGTTTTAGGAAACTGCCTTCCCAACTGTTTATCAGAAAGTCTTCGAGGGAGGAATGGCCATTTAAATGATATCCTTCGCGATAGAATGCTTGGGATAACGCCCAACCAGCCCAAACCCTGGCCATGGCACGTAACCCTTTGGTCGGAGGATTTTCATACCAACCATCCATCCAGGCATCGTCTGCAGTTAAGGCGGCTTTCACCCCTTCAAGAAATACAAAATTATGTGTCGAAGTTTTTGCAGATCCACAAATGGGCATAATCCGTTCAACCATGTCAGGGAACATCGCACCCCAATGATAGGCTTGCTGGGCCCCCATCGAAAACCCCATGACCAAAGCAATCCTTTCTATACCAAATTTTTCTTTGATGAGTTGATGTTGATACATCACGTTGTCATAGATGGTAATTTGAGGGAAACGTGCTTTATCGAACGGCAGTGGTGTGTTATCAGGAGAGGACGACAATCCGTTTCCAAACATATTTGGAATGATGATGAAGTACTTTGTTGGGTCTAAGCCTTTACCTTCGCCAATGATGGCTTCATTCTCCGTATGTCGCCCAGAATAATGTGTTGGAAAAATGATAACGTTGTTTTTGGCATCATTAAGTTGACCAAAAGTCTTGTATGCTAATTTAGCTGATCGGAGTGTCAAGCCAGCTTGAAGTGTCACATTCCCTAACTCAAATACTTCATAATCCATATTTAGTTCTTCTCCTGTTATTGTTAAATTCTATGGTCATTAATTCCGATTATTGCTCCTGCTTCTTCAAGAAACTCTCAAGGGTTTCCAGAAACAAATCTGTTTCTTCTAAATTAGGGAGATGAGAGCTGTTTTCAAAAACAACCCATTCAGAACCTGGAATCCCTGTGTGGATGGTTTCAGCGATTTTCGGTGTGGCTTCATCAAATCGACCATTGAGGACGAAGGTGGGTGTTTTGATTTCATTGAGCCTATGGGTGATATCCCAGTCTTTGAGTTTGCCGGTGGATTGAAATTCATTGGGTCCCCAGAGGGTGTTGTAAACTTGTGGGTTGTTGACCATCACATCAAAAGAGCGCTGCAAGCAGTCGGGCATTGGGCTGATGCGACAGAGGTGGCGTTGGTAGTAAACGTCAATGGCTTCCTCGTACTCTGGGGAATCAGTGGTGTCAGCTTCTTCATGTTTGATCAGGGTTGCCAACACATCGGGAGGAAGTTCGGAGCGAAGTCGATCAGCTTCTTCTTTCCAGAGTTTTGCACTTGGAAGGGTATTTGACAAAACCAAACTGGCAACACCATTAGGCTGAGTCAACATGTATTCCATTGCCAGCATCCCACCCCAGGATTGGCCGAGCAGATGGACTTGATCTAGACCTAATGCTTCACGGATCACACCCACTTCTTCAACAAACAACTCAACAGACCACATCTCAGGATCGTCAACATGATCTGATTTTCCATTGCCCAATTGATCATAAAAGACCACCTGCCTGCCAGATTCGGCCAAGGCTTCTAAGGGCTCAAAGTAATCATGACTAAAGCCCGGGCCACCGTGAAGACAAAGCAATGGAATTTTGATGTCTTCACATTCACCAACAGTTTTATACCACGTGTTAAATCCCTTGAATGGAATAAGCCCTTCTTGAATATTGGCCATGGTGACCTCCGTGCCCTATCGGAATATCACTTATTGTGACCATGATCAATGTGTAGAGCAAATATGCTATCATCCATTGACGGGAGGCTTCTATGTCTAAAGCAATGCAACACTTTATTGAAGCACTTGAAAAAATTGTTACTCAGGGCGGCACCGAGGTTGAAGTCACTGCAAAGGTAGCTGATCTTTTAGAACCCATTCTAGGCGAGCCAGATTTGCTTACGCCTGAACAAATGGTGATGAAAGACCGCGGTTATGCAATGCACCCCGTCCATGTTGCAGCCGATGACAGCTTTAGCATCGCTGCTATGATACTGGACACCGGCCAGATTACGCCCATTCACGATCACGGCACATGGGGCGTCATTGGCATTTACAAAGGCGCTGAACATGAAGAACGCTTTTTGCGTGAAGAAAATGTGCCATTGGATCAATCGGCCAGTGTTCAGATACTGCCCTCCAATGATGTGACAGCCGGACATGTCCATATTTGTTGTACCTCGGACAAAGACATTCACCGCGTCAGTTGCCGCACCGACGAACCCTGTGTGGGCATCCATGTTTACGGGGCAAACATTGGCATGATAAAGCGTCATTCTTTTAACCTCGAAACAGGGATGGCCAAAACATTTGTTTCCGGGTGGGATTAAGCTTCGATTGACTCGACCCTAAATTTGTGCTAGGGTCGTTATTGGCATTTAGATTAGGAAGGAGTGTTCCTACAGGCTTTGGTCTGTAGGATAATTTTTGTTATGAGTTATACAGATATGAATTTTACGCTAGACTTGCCCCAATGGGCGGTTGATGAATTGAACAACATGCCTTCTCATATTGAATCCTTGGAAGATCGCATGGCCACAGTAATTGAATTTTCACGTAAAAATTTCCAACATGAAACCGGTGGCCCATTTGCTGCCGGTGTGTTTGAACGCGATTCTGGAAAAGTGATTGTCATTGGGGTCAATCGTGTTGTGCCTTATAACTGCTCTGCTGCCCATGCTGAAATTATGGGGCTGTCTCTGGCTCAGAAAAAACTGGGCACCTTCGACCTCGGTGGTGCAGGTATGCCGGATTATCAGTTTGTCGTCAACTGGCGACCCTGCGCAATGTGCTATGGGGCGATTCCTTGGTCGGGTGTACGTGAAGTTGTGGTTGGTGGTGACGGCCCTGAGCTTGAAGAAATCACAGGCTTTGACGAAGGCCCCTGCCATCCCGATTGGATCACTGAACTGAACAAGCGCGGTATCAATGTAATTAACGGGTTGCTCAATGAAAAGGCCATCGAAGTCTTCAGAGAATACGCTGCCAGTGATCCCTTGGTTTACAACGGACGTTTGGCAGACTAAAAACAACTTATTGCATTGATAAAAAAAGCCGATACCATCAAAATATGAAACCTGCACTCACACTTCTGGGTATCGGCTTGATTGCTTTGGTTACAGGCAGCTTGTGGTTTTGGTCCGAAATTTCATTTTTGTTCGATAATCCTCTAGATAATCGGCCATTTTCAGAGTCTGTTTGGAAAGAAAATGATCACGATTGGAATCATAAAAATCCACGTGGAGAAATGGTTGCTGACTTGATGCGTCAAATACATCAAGAAAAGCCAACACGATCACAAATACTTCAGCGCTTGGGCGAGCCAGATTTCTCCATGACAAACCTGTTAATCAGCTACAATATTGGCGCCTGGCTTGGCTTTGGGATGGACTATAATTCCCTAGACATTGAATTTGACAAAGCTGGCCAATTCTTAAATGTACAGGTGCTTCAGCATTAATTATGAATCAAACCAACTATGATGCGCTCGCCGGCGCTTATTCGCGTGGGCGGTTGCCCTTTCCATCTGTGATCGAAAATTTGATTCAAATTGGAAATATCACCACAGGTTCTAAAGTGCTCGAAGTTGGTTGCGGTACAGGAAATCACATCTCGGCACTGGTCAATCAAACAAACTGTAGCGGCTGGGGGATAGACCCTTCCTCTGGCATGTTGTCCCATACACATCCTCATCTTGCCATTCAATTCCTTCATGGCACGGCTGAACAGTTACCTCTGGAAGCTGATCAATTCGACTTGGTGTTTTCAGTGGATGTGATTCATCATGTCCAGGGTAAACCAGATTATTTTAAAGAAGCCCTTCGTGTGCTCAAATCGGGGGGCAAATTATGTACCATCACCGAAACACAAGATATGTTGAAAAACCGCACCCCTCAGTCAGATTATTTTTATGACAGCGCACTGGCTGATATGGAGCGTTATCCTCTCATCAAAGATCTGAAACAGTTGATGGCCAAATCAGGTTACCGAAACCTCGAAGAAAAATCTGTCAGCGACACCTATGTGGTGTCAGATGCTGCCAGTTATCGAGAAAAAGCCTATTCCAGCTTGTTGCTCATCGACGAAGATGTTTTTCAAACTGGTCTGAAAAAGCTCGAAGCCGATCTAGCCATTGGGCCTATCCAAGGAGAATCTGAACGCTTTTGTTTATGGGGGACAACTCCCTAAACACTTATCTTTGCCGCATCCAAATAAAAAATTATCATGAGAAATAGAGTTAACATTCATTGAATTTTCAGGAATGGATGGGATACAGTTGAAACTGATTTAATACATTTTTTTTGCGATCTTTTCAAGGATACCACACAAAAGGGGTTTGTTCATGGTGATTAAGAAACATTGGCTAATTCTGCTGGGAATTGCTATTTCACTGATTGTCTTTGGCAGTCTGGGGTTTCCCAACCTTTTTCAAATTTCCTCTCTTGATCAAGCAGACACCAATATCGAAAATGCGGATGATGAAATCAAAGAAGCCGATCAGTTTATTAAATCCTTAGATCAAATCATTGAGGGCGCAGATCGAATCATTGAAGCTGTGGATCGAATGATTGAAGATACAGACACCTCCATCGAAGCCGTCGATGTTACCTCTGCCGTGTTTTTAGTGGGTTCTGCAGATCGAGTTATTGAGGGATTAGATCAAGTGTTGGAAGGCACGTATCACCTCATCGGAGCCATTGATCAATTGGTGAAAGATGCGGACCTTCAAATTGAAGCTGCCATTACAGCCGTACAAGCTGCCATCAACAACGCATCGGCCTCTCAAAGAGCCGCATTAAATGAAGCACTCGACGCTCTTCAAACTGCCGATACAGCCGTGGAAAGTGCCGACGGTGCCATTGAAGCAGCCGACGCTACCATTGAAGCAGCAGGTATGGCCACTGAAGCTGCTGATGTTGCTATTGGAACCGCCATAAGCGCACTAGAAACACTCGATACCGTAGCCGCCGACCGCGCCATTGAAAATGCAGACCGTGCCGTCGAAGCCGCAGACGTTGCGATTGAAGCAGCAGACATGGCCGTTGAAATGGCTGATGCAGCGATTGAGCAAGCCAACGCTGCCATTGAAGCAGCAGATATGGCCATCGAAGCCGCAGCTCAATAAGGGGCTTGAAGCGACACGTGTCGTTGTAATCTGATGGGGAAGTTTTCCATAATGTAAGCATTCCTGTTGTGGAATCATCAAGGAGGATACATGAACGGTTGGAGAGCGAAGCTGACCTTGTTTTTGATGTTGATTTTGATCGCCGTAGGTGGTCAGGCTGCAGATGTGGCGTGGAATTATTCAGGCAATCTTGGCCCCGACAATTGGGGATCATTAGACCCATCATTTGCACTTTGTGACGACGGTCAATCACAATCCCCCATCGACATTGCCACATTCAATGTGGATGAACAAGTGGTGGCTCAGTTTGAACTCAACTATCAGAACGCACCTGCGTTGCTGCTCAACAACGGGCACACCATCGAAATGGAGTATGAAACGGGCAGCTTTATGGAGTTCAATGAAAATCTCTATGAGCTGTTGCAATTCCATTTCCACGCGCCAAGCGAACACACCATCAACGGTCAGCCTTTTGCGATGGAAATGCACCTGGTTCACTTATGTGGTCGTTGCTTCTTTGCCGGACAAAATGATGCAATTGTGGTGTTGGGGTTGCTCATTGAAGAAGGTCCAACCAATCAGGATCTGGCCTCCATTTGGACGGGCTTGCCTGGCACGGCGGGTGAAGAAGTACATTTGGAAAGCACCTTTAATGCACTCAGCGTATTGCCTGATGATTTGACCACATATCGTTACAATGGGTCTTTAACCACCCCACCTTGTACAGAAGGCGTTGGATGGTTGCTGTTGCGCGAAACGATCACTATGTCAGCTTCTCAGATCAATTTTTTCAAAACGTTGTTAAGCAATTCCTGTTGTGATTTCAACAATCGTCCAGTGCAGCCTTTGAACGGCCGCGTTGTGACACTTGATGTTGGAATGGATTAATCATTGAGTCAACACAAAATTGAAGATATTGATTTAGCCGAACAAGGCAAATTACGGGTGGGATGGGCATCGTTAAACATGCCCATCCTCGCCAGCATCTGTGAACAGTTTGAGAAAACAAAACCGTTTGCAGGCAGGCGTATAGGCATCTGTCTTCATGTAGAACCTAAAACCGCAGTATGGGTGCAAACACTGATGGCGGGCGGTGCGGAAGTTTCTATCACCGGAAGCCCTAAAACAACGAAGGATGACACCGCCGCTTGGCTGGTGAAAGAGTGCGGGGTCAATGTCTACGCCTGGAATTCAGAAACGTTTGATGATCACCTGGAAAACATTGGGCGGGTGCTTGATGACGATCCTGATCTGATTGCAGACAATGGCGGAGATCTTCACGCTTTTGTCCATGATAAAGCTGAATATCAGCACCTTCAGCAAAAAATCATTGGGGCCACGGAAGAAACAACCACTGGGGCCACGCGGCTTCGAGAGAGTTACGATTCGTTTTATTTTCCCACGCTGGTTATCAATGACACGCAAGCCAAGCGCATTATCGAGAATCGTTACGGTGTAGGCCAAGGCGTTATTGATGCCATCATGCGGGCCACAAGGCTGCTCATGGGCGGCAAGCGCACCACCGTCATTGGCTATGGCTTTTGCGGACAGGGTGTCGCCAAGTACATGAGAGGGGCAGGCGCTCACGTCACTGTTGTAGACCTCAATCCGCTCGCACAGTTGGAAGCCCACCTGGAAGGGTTTCAAACCGCCACGCTCGAAGATGCTTTACCTGATGCCGACATCGTTATTACGGTCACGGGGCGCTCTGGCGTGTTGGGCATGGCTGAGTTTGGCCAAATGAAAGACGGGGTGCTGCTCTGCAATGCCGGTCATTTTGAAGATGAAATGGAACTCCCCGCCCTGCGTGAACAGGCCCGCACCCAAGAAACGTTAGATCAGCACATCGAATCCTACGAACTACTCAACGGCAACCACATTTATCTGTTGGGAGAAGGCAACCTCATCAACCTCGCCGCCGCCGACGGCAACCCCATCGAAGTGATGGACCTGGGTTTGGCGCTTCAATCGCTCAGCCTTGCCTTTCACATGGAACATCCCAAAACACTTCAGCATGAACCCCAAGTGGTTCCCTATGAAATTGAACAACGAGTGGCAAGTCTGGCTTTAAAAGCTTGGTCCTAACATGTTGACGATTGAAACACCTCGACTTAAATTACGCCAATTTGATGAAGCAGACGCACAAGCTTTGCATCAAATTTTAAACATGCCAGATGTATTGAAATATTTTCCTAACTCAAATCCTCCATCATTAGAAAATGTTGGAAAATTTATCCAACAACAACTAAAACACTGGGATGAAAAAAAATATGGCTGGTGGGCAGTTCAACTTCACGAAAACTCAGACATTATTGGTTGGAGCGGTCTTCAATACTTGCCAGATACCGATGAGGTTGAAATTGGTTACTTGTTAAGTCCAACTTATTGGGGCAAAGGCTTGGCAACTGAAGGCGCCAAAGAAGGCATTCAATTTGGTTTTGAGCAACTGACACTGGATACCATTGTTGGTATTGTTCACCGACAAAATGTTGCCTCTCAACGTGTTTTGGAAAAACTGGGTTTATCCGGTGCTGATGAAGCAATTTATTTCAACATGGAAGTTTTCCGTTATTCGATTAACCTTAAAACCTTTAGTACAAATAGAAACTAAATTCATCTGCTCTGAAAATCGCTTTTCAAAATAGCATAACGCTCTGTATCAATGTATTCGCCAGATTTTTTGTAAGTTTGTTTGGCAAAGCCTTCATGGGTCATGCCGAGTTTTTGCATCACGCGGCCTGAGGCGGGGTTGTTCGAAAAGTAATCAGCTTCGATGCGGTTGAGATTCAGCTCGGTGAAGCCAAATTGGATTAAGGCATGCGCAGCTTCAGTGGCATACCCTTTGCCCCAATAGGGTTTCGCCACCCAATAACCTAGGGCGGCTTTATCATGGCGGAGATATAAATTAAGTCCAATCCCACCGGTATAAGCATTGTCTTTTTTTTGAGTTATGGCCAGGTTTAGGCTTTCCTGCTTCTCCCAACTTTCCTTGAGGGTGGACAACCAGGCAATCGCATCCTCCTTTTCGTAGGGATATGGGATATTGAGCGTGGTTTTTATAATGGCGATATCGCCCGCCAGCTTGACGATATCATCCACATCCTCCATCGTTTGCGGCCTGAGGATGAGGCGTTCCGTTTCCAAGATTGGCGGTTGATTCATACATCTCTCCCATAAAATGTTAATCCCATCTCGGCAGGATCAGAAAAACTGATTTTCATTTTGACGCCATTATTCAGCATGAGATTTGCCAAATCATATTTTATATTGGTCCGTTCCATGACACAAGCTCTTGATTTTTTCGCTAAAATTGGTTAAGTGAATGGCGCTTGCTTTGGAGGTTTTAGTGAAACAACTTGTGACGGGGATTCAAGCTTTAAAAGTTATCGCGGTCGTTTTGGTGGGTTTGCTCATCTTCAGCCCAAACGCTTTGGCGTCAATCACGCAAGGTAATTGCACGCCGATTGTATTTGTTGATCCTAAATTAGAAGATGCCATTCGAGCAGCCATCAACAAAACATCAGGCGCTCTAAACACCTGCGACGTGGAGAACCTCTCTTTCCTGACAGCAGATTTCCGTCAGATCAGCAATATTGAGGGCATCGAAGCGCTAACTGCCCTTCAAAGTTTAAGCTTGAGCAACAACAGCATTGAGGATATCAGCCCCTTGGCCGAACTTGATGCATTAGTCAACCTGATCCTAACAGGGAACAACATAAGCAATCTTGCTCCCTTGAACGCCTTAACAGGATTGGAACGACTGCTACTCAGCGACAATGACATCGACAATCTATCAGATCTATCTAGTCTGACCCAATTAACCACACTGGTTCTGAGTTTTAACAATATCGATAACCTTCAATCTCTATCTACGTTGGCCAATTTGGAAGACTTAAGCCTGGTGTCAAATGACATCAATGATTTGACACCGCTTGCAGGCCTGAACCATCTCCGCAGCTTGGACCTGACCTCTAATAATGTGACCGACCTGTCGCCATTGTCCAGCCTGTCGAATCTGCAAACGATGTTGTTCAGTGGCAATCAAATTGAAGATATAAGCTCCTTGGAGAATTTGACGAGCCTGCAAACATTGGTCCTGAGCTCCAACAGAGTCAGTGACCTTCAGCCATTAACCAGTTTAACCGCTCTGCTGGGATTGAACCTCAATGCCAACCTAGTCAATGATTTGTCACCCCTTGTTCATCTTGTTGGATTACAAACACTGGTCCTGGACTCCAATCAAGTCGATACCATAGAACCTTTGTCTGGCCTGGTCAATCTTCAGAACCTGGCGCTAAATCTTAACGATATTAGTGACCTCGGTCCTTTAATGAACCTGACAAATTTACAACGTTTAAATGTATCTGCCAACCAAGTCGACAATATCAGCGCGCTGGCAAACCTCACCGAAGTAAGATTTCTAGACTTAAGTGTCAATCAAATTGAAGACATCAGCCCATTGAGTCAACTGCACAACTTGCAGGTGTTGAATTTACGCGACAACCAAATCAGTGACCTTGCCCCATTGGGAGGGTTGTTCAATTTGAGAACACTGGACCTCTCACTGAATAATATTTCAGACATCAGTGTTCTTATTGGCCTCAGTAACAACGAAGGCTCTTCCGGCCTTGATGCAGGTGGTGCCGTAGACCTGAGTGGAAATCCACTCAGCGCTGAAGCTTGTGAAGAAATTATTCCAAAACTGGAAGAAAATGGCGTGACAATCTCTCAGGATTCTTGTGCCTAAATCCTTCTTCCCCAAACTTCAATAAAGAAGATGATCTCACCATGATTAGGTTCATTATTCTAATTGGTTGTTTTGTAGAAAGAGTCAATTATCAGCTGGCTTATTACTCTTAACTCATCACCCAAAAATTATAGACTTTCTACGCAGACTTAATTATGATATAGTTTCATCTTCATAATGGCTTATGAGGTGTAAGGGGTCTTATGCTTGAACAAGTGAAAGTAAATTATTTATGGTGGCAAACCGGTGTTATTTATCAGATTTATCCGCGCAGTTTTAAAGACACCACAAACAACGGCGTGGGAGACCTCAATGGCATCATTGAAAAGCTTGATTATCTTAGTGAGACATTGGGCGTAGACTGCCTTTGGCTGTCTCCATTTTATCCATCACCCCAAGTTGATTTTGGCTATGATGTGGCTGATTTTACAAACGTTGATCCCTTGTTTGGCACATTGGCCGACTTTGATCGCCTGGTGCAAGCATCCCATCAACGCGGGTTAAAGCTTATTATTGATTTTGTGCCTAACCATTCATCAGATCAACATCCCTGGTTTATCGAATCTCGGTCTTCTAAAGATAACCCCAAGCGAGATTGGTATATATGGAAAGATGCTAAACCTGATGGCAGTGTGCCCAATAATTGGCTCAGCGTATTTGGTGGCCCAGCCTGGACTTGGGAAGAAGAAACAGGTCAATATTATCTGCATTCGTTTTTAAAAGAACAGCCAGACCTCAATTGGCGCAACCCCGAAGTAGAAGCTGCTATGTTCGATGCCATGCGCTTTTGGCTGGATCGCGGGATCGATGGTTTTCGAATTGATGTGGCTCACTTTATTATGAAAGACCCTGATTTTCGAGACAATCCGATTGAGAACAAACCCATGCATCGTCCAATGGGTGAATACACCTCTCAAGACCACATTCATGACATTGGGCATGAGGATATTCATGAAGCTTTCAGGAAAATTCGCAGGTTGCTGAATGAATACAGCCAAACCTCCGAACGCATGTGTGTGGCTGAAATTCATGAATTCAACTTGGAAAAATGGGCGTCTTATTATGGTGATAACCTTGATGAATTGCATATGCCATTTAATTTCCTGACATTAACAAAACCTTGGAAAGCTTATGCCATTCGTGATGTTGTTGAGTCTCTAGAAAATGTTCTACCCGAAGGTGCATGGCCCAATTATGTACTCGGCAATCATGACGAAAACCGCATCGTCAGCCGCTATGGAAAAGCTCAAGCCCGTGTGGCAGCAATGCTGTTGCTGACATTGCGTGGCACACCGACGCTCTATTATGGTGATGAAATTGGCATGCCAAGTGCCGAATTCGCGCAATCACTAGACCCTTGGGGCCAAAACCTTGAAGAAGCAGGCCGCGACGGATGTCGCACGCCAATGCAATGGGATGCCGGCCCAAATGCAGGGTTCACCGAAGAAAGCGTCACGCCCTGGTTGCCCATATCTAATGATGTGCATGTCAATGACCAGGTGAGTGAACCTGCTTCCATGTTACGCCTCTATCAGCGTTTGCTGGCTTTTCGCAAGACTGCCTCTGCCTTGCAGTGGGGCAGCTATCAAACGGTTGGAAATGTTCCTGAAGATTGCTTTGCTTATCTTCGAGAAACAGAAAATCAGAGAATATTGGTACTATTGAGCTTTTCTGATGAACAACAAAATCTTCATCTCGAATCATTGGGAACAGGACATTTGCTGTTGTCCACACACCTTAATAAAGATCACAATGTGGATTTGGCTGATATTACATTAAGACCTCATGAAGGCCTGCTCATCGAACTTGGGTAACTTATTTTTGAAGTATCGCTAAACAAAATGTCAAGATGATTCTCTTCCATAGTTGTGTCCTGTTGTGATAGGTGTTATCCCTTCACAGATCCCGCAAGAATCCCACGAACAAAGAAGCGTTGTAAAGATAGGAACACCACCAGTGGCACAAACATGGATATAAACGCCGCTGCAGTTAACAAGTGCCAATCTTCGCCACGAGAGCCAATCATATTGGCAATGGTGAGTGTGACAGGTGAAGTGGCATTGGAACCACCCACATAAATAAGCGCCACCAATAAATCGTTCCACACCCATAGGAATTGAAAGATGGACATAGAGGCAATCACTGGAATCGATAGGGGTAAAACCAAACGAAAAAACGCAGTGGTGTGAGAAGCACCATCGATAAAGGCAGATTCAAATAATTCTTTTGGCAAACCACCAATAAAGTTTCTCATCATATAGACCAACAAAGGTAACCCATAACCTGTGTGAGCCAGCCACAACACAACAAAACGTCCATCAATGCCAAAGAACGAGTTATTGATGACACCAGCCCCCACAAAAAAGCGAAGGGCTGGAATGAACGTAATCTGTAAAGGCACCACAATCAGCCCAATCACCACCATTAATAAGAAGGTACGACCACGAAACTTCATCCAGGCAAAGGCATAGGCAGCAAACGAAGCAAACAAAATAGGTATAAGGGTGCCAGGAATCGAAATGGTTAGACTATTTAAAAAAGAACGCCCCATATTGGCATTTTTCAGCACATCATCGTAGTTGTTGATGGTAAACGGACTGGCCGCCACCCTCAATGCAACATCAAAATCAGTGAGTTCAGGGGCCTGGACCATCGTATCGAAATTCTGTACATAATCTTCGATATCAAATTCAAACGTTCGTTGTACCAGACCGGCCATTTCATCTTGGCTACGGTCGCGCGGATCAAGGCGATTTAAATCAGAAAGTACTCGTTCGAAGTCTAAGCGATCGATAAACTCAATCACCAATGCACTCAATTCTTCCTGTGTCACCCCGGATTTCACGTTAGACCCAAAATTGTCTAGGAACGAGACTCTTACTTGGTCAGCCAGCGCTTCAGCAGGTATGTCAAAGAAAGGCGCATCGAGTAGGACATTTTCTTTCAACAAGCGATCTAGTTCGCTTGGCACCCAATTAGAGCGATAGATTTCGATCACTTCATCTTTAGATTTGTAAGTGGAAAACACCGACCACCACCCACCATCTAGAATTTCGCTACGCTCCCTGAAAGACGTGACAAAAATGCCAATGGTAGGCAGCAACCACAGGATGCATGCCAAAATAACGATTAGGTGAACTGGTATTCTAGAAAATATTTTGCGCCACTTCATCGCATAGCCTCCTGGGCACGGAAACGCCGAATGTTGATCACAATAAACGGAATAATCAAAACCAATAAAATCACGGCAATGGCACTGGCTTTTTCAAAATCTCGAAAATCATACATCGTCTTGATCATCGTGTTGGCCAGCACTTCGGTGCCAAAGTTGCCCCCTGTCATCACATAGACAATGTCAAACGTCTTCAAGACAAAAATAACGATGGTGGTGGTCACCACCGCGATGGTGGAAAGCATGAATGGAATGGTGATTTTCCAGAACACTTGCCATTCTGTGGCACCATCAATTCGTGCAGCCTCCATCAATTCAGCCGGAATCCCCTTGTAGGCTGCAGATAGAATGACCATGCAAAAGCCGGTCCATACCCAAGTCCCAGCAATGATGAGTGCTATGTTGTTGATCCAGGGCTGTTTAGACAACCATAATTGTGGAACGAATGTTCCACCCTGAGCCAAGATAAACTGTGCCATTAATGCGACGATCAGACTGGCAAAAAATGGCCCAAAATAGCGACGATCTTTGATTCCAAAGAGCAATAACACCAATGCAACGCCGCCAAAAACGATAGATGCCCCTACAAGAATTTGGCTGGCAATCGGATCATTGGCAATGTTGCTAAGGGCTTCCAAGAACCCATTAAGCAAGCCAATTTGAGGTCGGCTGGGCGGCCGATACGCATAGATAAAGCGCCAAATGATCGACGCCGCAGTGAACGAAATCGCCATGGGTAGAAAGATGATGGATTTGGCAATGACTTCATATTTAACACGGTCAAGCAGCACGGCTAAAATCAGCCCAAGCCCGACCGAAAATGTGGTCATCAAAACCAGCCACATGGCGTTGTTTTTAAATGCAACTGTCATTGAAGAATCTGTTAGAGCTTCGACATAATTGTCAAAACCCACAAAGGTTTTTATGGAAGCGTTTGGGTTATTCGAATTTTCAGCATTAATGTAATAGTTGTCATGAAAGCTGACCCAAATGGTTTCGATTGTGGGATACACCAAAAACAAACCCAAAATCAAAACAGTAGGCAAAATGTAAAGCCAGGGCACATACCATTTTTGCTGCATCTGTCAACCTTCCTGCAACACGGAATCAATATCAGAATCTTAGAAAAAAGGGCGAGGCCATAGCGGCCTCGCCCTTAAAACATCTAAAGTTTAGCTTTAACAGCCTTCATTGCCGGCAGGGCCGGTTGCAGCACCAGAGCTGTAAGCAGCGTCAGCAGAGGCTTCCACTTCACACAAAATCTGGTCCAAGTCTTTGCTGCCTTCAAGTGCGTCGAGCACGGCGGTCCAGAAGGAACCGGCACCCACAGCACCAGGCATCAAGTCGGAACCGTCAAAGCGGAACAACTCAGCGTTGGTCAAACCAGCAGCAGCATTGGCCGTAATGCTGTCAGGGTTGCCATCAGCACCCACATAGATGCTGCCATCCAGTGAGTTGTTGGTGGCAATACGACCTGGATTCAACAAGGCCCACAAGCGCTGTGCTTCTGCACCAGCGATGTAGTCGATAAACTCAGCAACTTCGGCGTTGTTGGTGAAAGCCACAAACAAGTCGCCACCACCCAATGCAGGGGCAGCACCACCGTTTTGGGCAGGGCCGGCTGGGAATGTGAACACGTCAAAGTCCGCGCCTGCCACCACGCCTTCGTTTTGGTTCTGGATGAAGTCACGGATAAAGGTTGCCTGACGATGCATGACACAAGAGCTATCAAACAAACCGTCCACAGCATCGCCAAAGCTGGTGGCCAGTACATTCACACGGCCGCCAAAAGCAAAGTCGTCGCTGGCGAAGAACAGGAATTCTTCAAACAACTGTTTCACGCGGGCATCGGTCCAGGCAATGTCATGGGCCACCCAACCATCGTAAAATTCGGCTCCATGTAAACGAAGAGCCAAATCTTCCATCCAGTCGGTGCCGACCCAACCGCTGGCTGCGCCACTTTCAACGCCCACACACCAAGGGGTGAGGCCGTCGGCAGACATTTGCTCGGTCAGTGCTCTGAGTTCAGCCAGGCTGTTTGGAATGGCATAGCCACCAGCGGTAAAGGTGGGGACGTGATACCAGACCAAGCTCTTCAAACTGGCAATCGGTGTGACGGCATACAACGTGCCATCCACCGTGCCCAACTCAAGGAAACCACCAGGCTGCTGTGCCAGAGATTCCTGGCTCAACATGCCGCCAATGCCAACCAAATCGCCACTGCGTGCAAATTCAGCCACCACGCCTGGGAATGGGAAGTTGGTTAAATCAGGGGGGTTGCCCGCAGCCACACGGGTGGAAATAATGGTGTTTAAGTCACGGCCAACGGCTTCGACTTCAACACGTGTGCCCAGGGTACTTTGATCTTCAAATGCGCGAACCACGCGACGGAAATCAGCCAATTCACCACCTTCAAAGCTGGTGACAAAGACAATCGTTTGTCCCTGGAAAGCTGATGATGTCAGACTAAAAAGGGTCAGCAGTACAAGACTGAATCCCAAAATAAATTTGGTACGATGTAACATAAAACTTCCTCCTTGAAAATTTTAATGTGGGCGTTTGCCCAGGAATAACAATAATTTAGGGTTTCCACATCCCATTAACTTTGTGTCCACCTCCTTACAAATGTTGTTTTGTCTTATTTCTAAATTCAATGAATTGTCTCAATTAACTTCATGATTTAAATCAATGGTGTTTTATATTGCGCGTGTTGAATTTCGTTTAATTAGGGTTGTGTCCAAAATAACTTCAGACCCCGGCACCGTTCGTCCAGCCAACAAGTCAATTAATAATGTGCCTGCATTCTGTCCCATTTCAAAAGGCGGAATGTGAATAGTAGTCAAAGGTGGATTAAAGTAAGCGGCAGTGGGAACGTCATCGAAGCCCACAACAGAAACATCATCAGGAATACTCAGGTCAGCATCCCGAAGTGCTGCCATCGCACCGAAGGCCACTTCATCACTTGCAATAAAAAATGCCGTGGCATCCTTACAGGTTTTTAATAGATGATTCATGGCATCATAGCCACTTTGGGAGCTAAATTTCGCGTATCCTATTAAGTTTCCGTCAAGCTCAATGTCATATTCTTTCAAAGCTTCTTGATAGCCTTGAAGACGTTCAACTGCACTAGCAAATGAATCGGGCGCATTGGCGATGAATCCAATACGTCGATGCCCTAATTCCAACAAATGCTTGACGCCCTTGTAAGCGCCCACAGCGTTATCAACATCCACACAACTAATATCGACATTTGGTACGTGCCCCACAACCACAGAGGGCATTGCATCTTCTACCAATGCCTGAAACTCAGCATCATCAAGGCGAGGATTGAAGAAAATCATGCCGTCGATTTGTTTGGAGCGAGCGAGATTCATATAAGCATCTTTCTCAGTTTGCTCTGCAACCGTGTCAATTAGAAGACGCAAACGATGTTGCTGAACAATGTCCATTAATCCATCAATGAATTGTGGCAAAAATACATTTGAAGCAAGGTGCTGATGGTACGCATGAGACAACACCAACCCCACAATTTCAGTTCTTCTTTTGACCAATGCCTGCGCAGCCGCATCTGGCACATACCCTAAATCTCTGGCGGCTGATCGGACCAAATCGCTTGTTTTATCACTGATGTTAACCGTTTTGACATTATTCAAAACATACGAAACAGTGGCTCGAGACACCCCTGCCATTTTTGCAACATCATGACTGGTCACCCTGCGCTTATTCAAAAGTGAACCTTACCATCATTCTATTTACACGTGTAAGTGACACGTGTAAATAGAATATAAACCGAATCAGATTTTTTGTCAATTCAATTTCAAGAAATTGTAAATATTTAGTAAAAAAGCTTCAAAAGAGGAAAACACCATAATTCAAACCTTAAAAGAATGAGGTTCTCTAAATTGTAATTTTCAGGCGCCCATTCTTTTAAGGTTTATTTTTTCAATCGTATGCTGCGCGACAAGTATCTATGGTCTCCTGATCCAAAGCGGATGGTACAGAAATGATGCCATCTTCGATCAAGTCCTGAAGTGTTGAAATTGTTTCGAACTCATCGACGAACAAAGAGCGTTGTTCCAAAAAGCGAGCAAAATTGGCATTGACTACGCCTCGAGTAATAAAGCCAGCATTAATGCCAATTTGAACAAAAGTATCGAAATCACCTTCAGTGCTTATTGAAATACCACTTTCAGATAGGCCTAGTGAAATGAGTCCTCCCTGAAAATTTCCCTCAACGACAGATTGCACAACCATTTCGATCCCTCTATCCACGCGTTTCATCATGCTGGCAAGGACAAAGCCACCACCTTCCAAATAGTCCTGATCGGATTCCGCACCGATGGCAAAGGGAGGGCCTGCTTCATGGCCAAGAGCACGTCCTGCATTAGCGACTGCCGCGATCATGCCGAGCCCTGTACCTCCAGCCGCGTTGTAAATGACCTGAACCCCCTGAGCCAATTGTGCTTCTGCTGCAGAATGGCCTAATGCTGGATCAGAAAAAGATCCCGTATAAACAAAGGGGATTGGCGTAGATTTATTACCAGGGGTATTGCCAAGGTCGAATACACTATTATCTTGGCCATTGTCCACCCAACGAACACCAGCTTTGAAGCCGCATTCAATCTTCCAAAGCACAGGAATTTCAATTCCTAGGACGATGCCCACACCTCCAGCTGAGCCACCTGAAACAAATCGTTTGTTGACCAAAGCAGCTAAAGCGCCGACTAAAGCACTGCCATCTTCTTCTCTGAATACAACAGAAATTACATTATCAGTGTTTGGGACAACTCCATCGACAATTGCATATTTTTGATTAGGGAATGAAGCTGCCACTTGTATAACTGCATCTGTAAGAAGGAAGCCGACAGCAGCAATGAGCACACAACTCCCTCTTTGAGATAAGGTATTTAAGTTCGGCACATAATTTGCTGCACTATTACTTTGTACTTCGATCAAATTGAGCCCGTTCGCGATAGCAACATTCTGTCCACCAAAAGCAGCCATATCATTGATACCTAAGTCACCACGACCGCTAACATCAAAAACAATACATATTTCTGGCATTCGACCATGCCCTATATCCAAACTTAATAAACTAACTGTGACAATGAGAGAAACAACCATAACTGCTCGCAAAGCACGAAACATGAAAATCCTCCTTTAATAAATTGTAAATTGAAGTTTACCTTAAGAAACAAGCCTCAAGAATACGTTAAATATTAAAATTCAGAAGGAAACGAAAAATGAAGATTTGAGCATCGAATATTAACGAAGCGTTTAAGGGCTGAAGATTTGTATATTGCCACAATTGAGGCAACGCCTTACTTCAGGGTTGTATTTTCCTGAAGATGTTCTTTTCAGCGTTTCTCCAAACCCTCGATTCTTGGGCAGAAATGGCCCCACATCGCTGAGTATTCCCCAAATATAATCTTGCTCTCCGCAAACCGGGCATTTGAGATTGGATAAATGCTTTCGATGTTGGTCGTTCATTTATTTTAATCTTTTGGTCGCCAATTCATTCAACACGACTGCTGAATTTGATCGACGTTTTATACGTTGCTCGCTCATCACTTTCGGCAATGTTTGCTGTGACTTTATCCCATTGCCCGTTAGGACCCCAAATAGCTCTGGCAATATCCCAGGATTGATCTTGTTCCACAAGCGAAGCATTACTGTAAATGTGGATGACCATTTCATCGATAGTGGAATCCTCTTTGGTCATGGTAGCCACTTATCTATGGTAGGTTCAATTTGGGCTTTGCTGATGTCATCCACGACCACGTGGTAGACCATCAACTTATAACCTGTGATGGTTTGAATTTGCTCGGTGGTGAAATCACCCTGGGCAGAAGAATTTTGCACGGCCCTACGGGTATCGTCTTCAACTTTGGCAATAGTATAAGCCACGCCTTGATAGTTTATTTGTGTGATTTGATCGGCAATTAAAGAGCTGGCAGCTGACAACAGAAATAATACAATAAAACCACTCAACAGTTTGACTGGCAAAGACCAACCATTGATTTTTTTGAAGATAGAGTTGTTCATTTTGCCTTCCTTTACACCACTATAATTCAATAAAATCTTTTCGCCAAATTTTTTTAATTGGACTTGGGAGCAGTCACCATGACCAACATCGCTGCCCGTGCCATTTTAAAGGATATACAAAAAGCCAGAAATTTTAGTGAGCTCAACCAATGCCAGACAACGATTGTCCATTGACGTTACGATCCAAACATCCGTTTCAAACCCGGGTCTAATCCTGGCTCGACCTGGTTCCAGCACAATGGGGAGATCACGGAAACCGTTGCTGTCAATGGGGATCATTTTTACAGGCTCGTCAGTCTGATTGTTAATTGTAATGGCCGACTGGGTATCGCTGTTCCCGGAACGGACGCTGCCTTGGCGCTCACATCCCAATGGCACCAGATAAATATGGCTGATTTGGTTAAATCGACCCAGGTTCCGTACCGGTGTAAAGTTGTCAAAACCCAATGCACCCACATTGTTACTAGAAATACGCACACGCCGGATGGGGTTGGTGGTCACCAAACTGAAAGTAAAAGGCAGTCCATCCAAACTGGAGGGCAAATCAAATTTTGAAATGGCCACTTCGCGCAAAAGCACGCCTTGAGTATCAAATGCTTCAATCAAATAAGCATCGGACAAATCTTCCCCACGAAAATCCACGTCCCACAATTGACCCGAAAGGCTGTTGGGCAAGGCGCCTGTATATTCGATAATCAAGTCATGGCCGCTTAGTAAGCTCACGCTCTCCGGGTTGCGCAGGAAGAAATCTCCACCCTGGCCATCTGGCGTACAATCGACATCCCAGGCGGCTTCTATGTCCTGATCACCACAACGCGACACAATAAAGCTGTCCGTGCCATCTTCGCCGTAGCGTTCGAACAAGGCGGGTGTGTCAATTATCAGATCGTCATTCAGATCGAAGCCGAAATTGATAAAGGTGTTGTTTGCGGTAAAAGGAACAATCATCCGTTGATTGTCTTGAGGCGCGATCTCAAAGCCATCAGATTCAAAATCAATTATCACATCTGGCTCAACAATCACGACTCGAGGCGTGACGCCAGGGGGTTGTGCATAAGTTATTGGTAATTGGATTACGACAAATAGAACGAGTAGAAAGAAAAGCCCCCATCGTGATGTATTGTGCAACATTCAGGTGTCCCTCCCACACCGCTCCACCTGAATTTTACCAACGAACCAATATAATGTGAAAGACGTTTGTCCCCGATGATCAACTGTTTTCTAGTTTTACTCCACCTTCATGCTCGCACCCAAGCTAAAACCTAAAGCGGCTCCCAGACCTGAAAAGGTGTAAGTAAACCAAAGTGGGCTGTCGGATTGGATCGAAAGCTGCCAAATGAGATCTCCCCAGATTCCAGTTGCAGCACCAAGCAATCCACCGATGGGTGCCAGCCATAAGTTGCCATTGACCCCATTGAGGGCCCCCACAGCCCATACCCCCATAACAGCCCCAATAGGTGGGCCAATCAAGATGCCACAAGTCACGCCATCCCCATCACAAGCACCGGCAGATGCAGCCAATCCGCCCAGCACATTACCAACGGCAGCGCCAGCAGCCCCACCCAATACTTCGAGCCAATAGAAATCCCATACCTTTTTTGTAAATTCTTCTTGAGCCAGCCCAGTGGTACCGAGTAAAAAAAATGATGCCCACGCACAGCCAAAACGATTTCATAACATCCCTTTCTCTAAAGCAACTCCCATTTCCAGGTCGAATTTTGCGCCTGAACTCGACCCAGACCTGGGTGTGGAAAATGGTAAACCAATACCAGTGCATCTTCGTTTACTGCCTTTTGAAGCAATTTTTGTCGAGAGTCTGGTGCTTTTTCAGGAACGCGATCTGATTGAGCGTTCCAATCTATGTGTTCAATTTGGAAGGGACGGTGGAAGCTGTCTGCCGCCACGATGAGTTTTTGACCTTCAGATTGAATCAACAACCCCATCATGCCGATGGTGTGTCCAGGAATGTTGAACACTGAAATCCCAGGGAGCAATTCGCCCTCCACCTCGATGAGGTTGATTTGATCGGCGATCAAAGGAAGGTTTTTCTTCGCACCTGCAATTGCGTGTGGTGGTTCATGCTCCATGTTGGCTTCATCCTGCCAATAATCCCATTCAGGTTTTGACATCCAATATTTGGTGTTTGGGAACACCAGATTGGCCTCTGCATCCGTGATGCCACCGATGTGATCTGCATGGCCATGGGTGAAAATGATGTGGTCAATACTGTCCGGCGTGATGCCTTCGGCTTCGAGATGATTCTGAAAATGCCCTTCGTGTTCTCGGCCCACACCTGTGTCGATGAGAATTCGAGATTGGCCTGTGTCAATATAAAAACAATTAAATGAAAGCGTGATGTTTTCAGGATCAATCCCATATTGATCCAATGCCGATTCAAGCTGATCTGGCGGTGCAACAGGAAACATTTTCGCAAAATCCATTGGCCCTTGATATGTGCGATCACTCAGCACTTTGCATTGAAAGGCACCCAGTTGAAACGAATGTCGTTCTGAAGTCATGCATCCTCCTTGAATGGAGGTAGTTTAACGGATGTGATCCAAATTAGAAAAGCCAGAGGTATGAATAAAATTCCATACCTCTGGCTTTCAAAAAACGTTTTAGAAAAATGTTGAATTATTTAAACACGGCAAACTGAATGTCTTCGCATGGGGCATGGGGTGCATCTTGGTCACAGCCACCATTAAAGCTGCCCAACTGGGCGGCCAAAATATCGTGATGGTCGCTGGCAGGACCGTGAGTACGCAGCACGTAATGGAACTCAGTATGGAATGGGTCTTCAAAACCCAGGCCAAATACGGCGTAATCGGTGTTGTTTGGGGTCATTGTGCCGAAGAATAAAGCAGCGCCAACTTCGTTGGCAATTTTTCCATCCAGGTAGTGTACGCCTACGCCCACATCCAGATTCCCAGGAGGGGGCATGACATCGTCAGCATTACAAACACCATCGGAACAGTTTTCAGGATGGTTAAACGTCACCAACCACAACGTCATTGCATGGCCTGGAGGTAAATCATGCGCCCGAACAGAAGCCGAAATACCACCACTGGTACGCGTAAGGCTGGCTGCTGCGCCTTCTACCATCATTGAAGGTTTCACTTCCATGCCATCTTCATCCATCATCGGAAACGTAAATACTGGCTGTGAATCCCTTTCCATTTGAACGGCAAACGCAGACACAAACAACGCCAACACCAACAAACCGACACGTGCTACAATTACACTGACTCTTTTCATCCTTTACCTCTCCCTTTGCGAGTATAGATAATCATTATAGATGTTTGGAAAAAGAGAAGTCAAAAGACAGCTCAGAAACTTCAAACCCTATTTAAGTGGGTGTCTTTGAAATCAGTGGGATATTTGAGACCATAGCCAATGGTGCGATCCAGGCCAATGTGAGCCGTCCAGATGAGGGCGAGAGATAGCAGTAAAGGATCATTCGTAAGCCAATAGATTGCCAGTAAAATTGCTGGGCCAACATAGGAATGAAGTAGGTTATAGAAAAATGCGCCTATCGTTTTTCCACCTGCATAAGCAATAAATGTAAGGTCAGGGGACAGAATGAGAATAAAAAACAATAACCAATCTCCACTGTGAATGGAATAAAACCAGATGGATAGTAACGCTACAGCACCACCTTCCAGATGCAACAACCATTTTGGCAAATTGAATTTATTGGTAGACACATTTTACTCCGTTCGTTTACAAATCAAGGATGCAAGCATAGTGGCACAAAGCTTTTGCTCACCATCGTTGACACAGTAAACATCGCCCTGACACACGGTGATGGTGCGGCCAGGTTTTATGACGCGCCCTTTGGCCATCAGTTGTTGACCAATGGCAGGAGAAACAAAATTGGCTTTAAATTCGATGGTCAGCACCTCACTGCTAGGTGGCATCAAAGAATACGCGGCATAACCACAGGCCACATCCACAATGCTGGTGGCAACGCCTGCATGGAAAAATCCGTGCTGTTGTGTGAAATTGGGTGAATACGGCACAGAAATCGTCATCTGCCCAGGCGACACTTCCGTCAGAGTGGCACTCAAATGCTGCATCAACCCTTGTTTGGCAAAACTGTCGCGGACTGTCTGTTCGTAGTCAGGGTTTTTAACGTCAAAAGGTTTATTCATTGCGGTTAATGTCGAAATGCTGTTTCAACTTACGATCAAAATCGTTGCTGTCACTGACTTCATGAAGCTGGCTGTCGCCATTTTCTGTTACGATAAATCGGCTCGGAATCAGTGAAATTCTTCCCATTTCGGTGCCCTGAGAACAAATTGGCTGCTTGGCAAAGTGGGATTCTTTGGAAAATTGATGAAAATCACACATCGGCTGAAACTCGCTCATCTCACGCGGCATCGTGCTGAAGCGATATTTCGGCCACCACACGCCATTTTCCATTTTCTCGTACATGTAATCATCAATGCCATGCCAGTTTCGAACAATGCGAAAGCGCCCTTCCACATCTTCAGCATCCCCATTGGGCATGGCCAGCGGCAAACGAATTGCGTCCCCAAAGCCAACATCCACCAAATATTTTTTATCAAGATGCACCAGCAATGTTAGATGGTCAAACTCTGGCCCAAATTCCTCGGTTTCGCCACTAAAAACTTTCGCCGAAATACGGGTGACTATATAGCCTACCGCTTCTAATAATTCGGCAAACAGGCCGTTGAGTTCATAACAAAATCCACCCCGGCGACGGTTCACAATTTTGTCGTAAAGAGCGTCCGAGTCCAGCGAGATCGTTTCATTTTCTCGATGAATACTCAAAGTTTCAAACGGAACGTTCAGGACATGATACGTTTGCATGCAAGACAACCATGAAAGCGTGGGGGCTTCGATCTTGCTCATGCCGATTCGTTTTAAATATGTGAGAGCATCCATCCAAGGAGTATAAACCCAATCCCTAGACAGCCGCAAAAACTTCGGATAAACTGCCATCAATAGGGATTAATTTGAACAGAGGTGACTCCATGACAAAACGAAAAAAACATAAGAACAACCGCTTTAACATCATCATCGCTTTGGTTGTGGTCGGCTTGGCTGTCGGGGCAGTTGGCTATTATCTCAGCAACAACAATTCGGCACCGGCAGCTTTTGCTTATGGAGACATGAGCGCCACAGAGATACAACAATTACTACAAGTTCAAAGCGACAATCCAGATCTGATCGTATTGGATGTACGCACACCAGATGAGTTTTCGGACGCCCACATCAATCCAAATGGCCTGCCTTTGGTCAATCTAGATTTTTACAACGATAGTTTTGCAACTGAATTAACCGAACTGGATAAATCAAAATCCTATGTCATTTACTGCCGTTCCGGCAATCGATCTACACAGACAGTTGCTTTGCTCAAAGGCATGGGCTTTGAAAATGTATACCATCTCCAAGGTGGGATTCAAGCTTGGCAGCAGGCCAACCTGCCCACCCAATGATTTTGCTGATTATCCTAGATCAATCCTGATTTACATCAGCATCATAGTTGATTTATACTTTCCCTACTGAAATTTGCTAAGGAGGGGAAAGGTAATGAGAGATTTATTAATTGTATTGGGATTCTTGGCATTTGCCGCCGTGAGTGCCCTGATCTTCATGCCATTCAAGTCGGCAAAACCTGAAGTAAAAGACGTAGTCATTTCCCAAGTGGTTGAAACTCAGGTAGATGTCGTTGTCGACCAAATAGAAGAACGTGTCGATGAGGTGGCAGAAACGGTTGAAGAAGTGGTCGAAGATATCGCCGAAATTTCTGCTGAAGTCATTGTCATTAATCCCATCGAAACACTGCCTGCCGCTGCAATGGGTGTTGCCATTGATCCGGCCAAAGGCTATCACGTTGAAGAAATTGGTGATGGCCTCTACTGGCTAACCGAAGGCACTTACACCACCCTGTTTATGACCACGGGCGAAGGCGTTATCGTCGTCGATGCCCCACCCAGCATAGGAGAACGTTACTTGGCCGCTGTGGCTGAAGTCACCGATGAGCCAATTACACACGTCATCTACAGCCATTCTCATGCGGATCACATCGCCGCAGCCAGCATGTTTCCAGAAGATGCCACCTATATTGCCCACGCCGTCACGTATCAGCAGTTGAGGGAAGGCATGGGTGAACACAATCGTTTTCCTTGGGGTGTGTTTGTGGGCGGCGGTCCAGTGCCTTTGCCAACAGAAACGTTTAGACGTCAGTACACCCTTGAAGTTGGCAACCAAGTTTTGGAACTGACTTATCGTGGTCCAGTCCATGAAGCGGGTAATTTGTTCATTTATGCACCAAAGCAGAAAACCTTGCTGCTCATTGATGTGGTGTTCCCCGGCTGGTCGCCTTTTAAGGGTCTGGCCGTCGCTGAGCAAGTTCCTGCCTTCATCAACGCGCATGAACAAATTTTAGCCTACGACTTCAATTATCTTGTCAGTGGACATATCAACAGGCTTGCCACTCGAGAAGATGTCTACACCCAGCGAGAATATATTTTGGATATCGAAGCCAATGCCGCCCAAGCCCTCCAAACCGTCGATTTCATGGAAGTGGCTGCCGAAGTTGGATTCCTCAATCCCTGGCGTTTGTTTGACCGTTATTTTGATGAGGTTGCACAAATGTGTGCAGACCTAACGATTCCGATGTGGGAAAATCGGCTTGGCGGGGTAGATGTGTTTACGTTTGATCATTGCGATGTAATGGCTGAAAGTCTCAGAATAGATTAAAAAACGTCAAAATTAAAATAGGGACTGAAGTAAATTATTCAGTCCCTATTTTTATCTATCCACTAATTCTAGTTTTTCCGTTGACTCTTGTTATGTTTGAGGCAGTTCCATAGATCCGATAGGTGGCAATGTGTTTCGTGTGTCCGGTTCCAAAGCCAACCAGGCACGCTGCAATGCATCCACCACGACCAACAGCGCTGGACGGGTAAGCAACATAGCTGATAGTCGCTGTAATTGACGCCCGAGAGTCAATCCTGACTGCACCACCAGACGTAATTCAAAATCTGATAAACCAACAAAAGCAATCAAATTACGTATACCCAAGCGAATCGATTCAGGATCACCTGGATTAAAAATTAAACCCATTGCACTCGAAGGCACAGGGGTGCTGGCAGGAATAAAGAAGGGATCAGATGAACCGGTTGGCGGCGAAGATGGCCCTTGATCCAGGAATTGTTCGGGTGCTGGTGGCGAAGTTGTCACTGGCGCAGAGGTCGTTGTTGGTTCTCCAGTTGTTGTTGGCGCACTGGTTGTTGTTGTTCCCGTTGTTGTTGGGGCACTGGTTGTTGTTACCGTAGTCGTTGGGCAAGGTGTACCCGCAAAGGCAACAGGAGTAGCATCTTCAAATGCCAATTGCTGAACCACAGGCAATAACAAAGCTGCAGCTCCCATACTCAGCATTCTGACCAATTTGCGCCTGGAGAGGTTGAGATTGGAAGGAGAAGCTGATTTTTCGCTCAGTAAGCCAGCTTCTTGGAATTGATTCAAAGCAAGATGAACCACATCTTCATCCACTTCCTGCCCTAGCTCCCTGGTTAAACCGGCAAGCATTTGTTCCACTTGCGTTTCCCCATCGCAATGACGCCAAACATAGGCCGCTGTATGATTTAAGCGATACAGCTTATCATTTTGAAAATCTTGCAATACAATTTCATCATTTACTTTATGAAATTGAACCTCTTCTCGACGTACAAAAAATCTCATTTCTCTCCTTACAGCCCACTTGGTTTTGAATTAATTTCAACCCATTGGAAAACTCTCACATCATCAAAACATAACCAGTCTTCAAAAAATTGTCAATTTCACAAGAGATGCGGCGATTACTTGTGCAGCTTGTTTTGCTCAAGTAACAGCTGAATTTTGAATTGTGTTTGATAAGCTTCATCCTCCTGGGATATTAATTCTGCCTGGGTTACCATTGCAGGCACAGTAAGAAATTTGTTTTTCAAGTGAACGAAATATTGATCAATGGCAATATGATGATTTACCCACGCAGGCATGTCGTTCAGATTATCTGGAATATCATCAAGTATTTTCTGAAAGATCGAATGATGATAAATCATTGCAGCGGTGGTGGTGAGCACGGGGTATGGGTGTTCCAAATATTGACACCCCTCTACTTTTTCAAATTCATTTCCCCATCGATGGCCGCCTAAATGCAGTAAAGACCAGTCTTGGCTTGCAAGTTCATCAAGGCTGCGCTTTAAGTGAACGGGTGTGTCTTCTAAAAAAATGGCATCATCTTCAATTACCATAACTGTTTCGTATCCGCATTTTTGCGCTTGGGCAATAATCGCACGATGCGACAACGCACACCCAACGTGGTGGTTTTCTGGTGTTTCTATTGCGCTAAATCGACGAACCCGATCAAAAATTCCCAAATTTTTTAAGCGGTATTTCATCTGTTCCCAGCGATCAGTCTTGCGATCTAAATTGATGCAATAAATTGCATCAATCGAAAAGAAAGGGTTGCTAATTTCTTTTAATACTGTAAGAAATTGATGCTCAAAGGTTTCTGGTGCCATCAACTCTTTAAAATGTGCTTCCACAGGCGCTGGGTCCAAGCCGAGTTCATGATGGCCAATCAGGTAATTGCGCAATCGATCTTCCCAGGTGTTTCGATAAGGGACGCCTTTGGGCCGGGCAAATC
The DNA here is from genome assembly GCA_029262795.1 of Candidatus Fraserbacteria bacterium. GTDB lineage: Bacteria > Bipolaricaulota > Bipolaricaulia > RBG-16-55-9 > JAJCYT01 > JAJCYT01. Next base: position 22,275 of record JAJCYT010000035.1, on the reverse strand, counting down.
GATGTAACCAACGCAAAAATGGCAAACAAAGGGCACGATGTCCTGCCTGACGAAATTTTTCGTGGATATAACCCTCTTCACCACCAAAGCCTAAAAAGCGTGGATTGAATCCTAACCAGGCATCTTTTCGACAGGCAAACAGACCCAATCCCTGCATTTCAATTTCAAATGGTGCATGTTCAGGATCCGCACTGCGTTCGTCCACACCCCATTGACCGTACATCCCTTCCGACCACACAGGCCGAAAGTGATCGGCCACATCTTGCAACCCATCGTAAAACATAGGCCCCTGAAGCAGATCTTTGCAATCAGGGTGTTGATCAAAATAGTTGATGAGGCGGGCAATGGCCCCAGGGGCAAGCAAAATATGGCTGTCCATGCACATCACATAGGGCGTTGTTGCCTCCCGAAAAATTAAATCGCGTGGTGCAGCGGTGCCATTCACCTCAGTAAATGGCAAATAGCGATAGTTGGGTATCCAATAATCAAGCGCGATCAAATTTTCAGCAGCAGAACCGGAAGGGTTATTATCAACAACCAAGAAAGCTATTTGATCCCGCACCTCTGGGTGATGCAAACGGATAGATTGAATCGTGAAATACACACCATCGTAATCGTCAAAAGTAGCCATCCCTATGGTTAGTTTGGGGGTCTTCAACTCTGCTTGATCTAGATGGTTTGACATGAATATCCTTTGAAAATTTTCTAATTGCTAAAATTGATAACCAAAACGTAAAATATCTTGCTGGTACTTGTCTGTCATTTGCTGTCGAAGCACATCGCTATAGTAGTCTTTGTAAGATTGATGATCAGTTTTTGCAATATGAGGCAACATTTTCTGTGGCAGCCCCAGAATAGTGCTTATCCAATTAAAGTCTTTCTGTAAATGCTCAAAGCGCCCAACGAAATCCACTTCAATGCCATGCTCATTTTCAATAAAATCCAATTGAGGCCGAATATGGTTTCCATATTTTTCCAGCTTTAAAAGATACTCGAGCTTTTCTGATATCTCATCTCCTCTAAAAATTTGAGACAAATAACACACCTCAGACACAGCGCGATCCCAGGGGTTGCGCACAAAACAAAACTTAAAGTAAGCACAAGCGGTTTCCACATCGATCAATTCATAATCAATCATTTCTTGGAGGGTAAGGTGATTTAAGGCCGTATGAGACACTCGTTCATCCCATTGATCAGACACCCAATCGCACGAGGAATCCCATAGCGCCTTTTCGATAGAACTACCGCCGGTTTTTGGGATGTGGATAAATATAAATTGATGTTTGTGAGAGATCATGGTCACTCATGAAAAAACATTCCACCCTCAACAGCAAAATTCTCTTTTATGTTGGGGTTTGCAGATTGCGAATATACAAGCTCAAAGAGCGTAATAGCGCGCGAGACATTTCAGGGATTTCATCAAGCAGATCATCAAAATACTGCGCACTGAGGACCAATAAATCCACATCTGTTTCAGCAATAACCGAAGCAGTTCTAGGGCCGCGATCCAACAACGCTATCTCGCCAAAGAAAGACCCTGCAAACAAGGTGTTAATTTGCTTGCCATCTTTTTCCACGCGGGCTTGACCTTCTAATATAATGATAAATTCTTGACCGATTTTTCCTTGTTCAGCCAACACATTTCCTGAAGACAGTGTGACTTCATCGAACTGCTTACTGATCAATTCTAAATGTTTCTTATCCAAGCTGGAAAACATTGGAACCGTTTTAATTGCTTCAATTTTTGCAGATGGTTTTCCAAACATCTCAAACTCCCTGAGAATTCATCCTTGGTTTTCTATCAGACTAAACGGAACCCTACCTCAATTGCAAGTTAATCATCTTGGGCATGACAAATGGAAAAGCCCACGCTCAAATTGAGCGTGGGCTTTTCTCATAACGTTTTCTAATTAAGATTGGTGATAGGGTATTTATTCACCTAATTTTTCTATGTCAAAGAAACTTTCATCCATAGCCACATGATCAATTCCAATGATGGTCAACAACGTCTGATTGCCTGGGATGACCAAGTTATTCAAAAGCTGTTGCTCGTAGTGCGCTCGACCATCTTCAGAGATGGTATAGCTCAAAAAAGTGTTTTCGTGCAATGGGTCGCCATCCTGATCAAACAAGTTCAGGGTGATGGGTTGCAAAGTTTCAGGATCAGCCGTGACTGTGGCTTGAGAAAATGGAAATCTTTGGCGATTACTGCTCATGTCAAAGGACAGTGCCGTGCTGCCATCTTCCAAGGTTACTTCGCTGGATTCGTCAATGCTAAAGAGTCTGGCCAGTGGAATGCCCATGACTTCCCAAACAGTGGCATCACCGAATACTTCAAATGCACCATTAATTTGTAGTGGCGTAATCAAATCGGGGTTCCAAAACACCACGGAATCTTCAAAGCGGCTTGCAATAAACACATCGCCAGCCAGCTCCGCTGGCTCTAAATAATCAATGCGTGCGGTGGCAAAGTTTAATTGTGACACCTGAACAACGGCTTTAGAGTTGCCATCGGGGCGTAACGCTTCAATTTCCAATGTGTAAACCAATCCAGTTGGCAAATTGTCCGTTCTGGGATTAAAACCCGGAGGGATGTCTTCTGGGCGGAAGGCTTCAAAGCGGGCCAAATCCATCGTCTGCAAGATTTCATTATTAGACAACTCACTTTGTGCCGTGGCCCCCACAGCACCCCAACCAATCAAGATGGCTAAAGCGACGAGGATGAATTTCTTTGCGTGTTTCATATTTGGTTTCCTTTCACTGCTCACAAGCGTTTTGTTTAAGTTCATGCTCGCAGTGTAGGCAACCAACGTGAGGAGCAAATGTGTGTGATGTGAGACTTTTGTGGAGATTTTTTAAAAAAGGAACGCACCCATATAGGGTTGCCATGGGTGCGTTTTTCAATTTCTATATCGAATGACCACCACAAATGAATGGTCGTGGATCAACTTAATCTTAAGCGTTAAAAGGGATCCAGCCTTGAACGGCCTGCAAAGTAAATATCAGAAAATCCATCTACATTGCTTTCTTCAACCCAGGCCACGTAAACCTTATTTAAGTCTGTGCCAACGACTGGATTCATGGCATCGCCCGTAATTTCACCGTCACGTTCAGAAATGTTGATTACAGGGCTAAAAGCATTGGATAAGAATCGCATTCTAATCGCTGTTGGATCACTTGAATCTAAATCGTCCGATTGCCAAACAATAAAGAATTCTCCTTCAGAGTTGGCAGTAATATCTGGATTGGTGGCAAATTCGTCCGTATCCGAAAGCTCCAAAATCCGATCAGAGAATGTTGGTTGTGTAAATGGCAAACTCACTTCCGTTGAACCGGACGACATAATTCGAGAGCGTGAACCTGCTGGCTCCTCCCAGGCAATAACCGCCTGTGTTAATTCCAGAACACTGCTCATTTGATCTAAAGTCGTTACAGCAAACGTCGGGTTTCGGGATTCGAACGACACATCAGGATCAGAAACAATCACCGGGGTAAAGGCCTGAAGCTGATGAAAGAAAATTTCTTCATCACTGGTGACTGCCTGTTGCCAGACCAAAAACAATCCAGGATTGTCAAGCGTGCTTGTCGGGCTAAATTCAACTTGGGGTGCCGTTGCTGGGGATCCCAGTGATGCAATGAACCTCTTAGATACATTTAATGTGTCGGCTCTTGAGAATAAGTCCAATACGTTTTGGCCTGCCTGACCAGGGTTAAAGGTAACCCGAATGAAAATATTGCGTCCTCCATCAGGGTTAATATCCTCATCAATCGTGTTGTCGGACCAGGCAATCATCACGGTCCCAAACTGAGAGGCGCTCACACTGGGTTCAAAAGATTCACCTTCGTTGTTTGAAAGGTTAAAGAAATCTCCATTGTCATCCCATTTCCAGGTGCTGCCATCATCGTTAGAAGCGGTAATCAACACCTCGTCATTGCCAGTTCGATCATCTGTCCAAGTCAGCAAAACAGTGCCGTCTTCGGCAATTGTGACTGCTGGATGACGCGTGTTTGGACTGGTTGTGATCGGAATAGCAGTGGGTGAAGCAAACGTTTGGCCTTCATCTGTTGAGGTGGCAAAGTAGAGCGTATTTTGATTGTCTCCATCTTTTTCTGGCCACACCACAAAAATAAGGTTGTCATCAACAGCCATGGCTGGTTGACATCCGCCGCGTGCAGCACAGACGACGTCACTTGTCGAAATTTGTACAGGAGCAATGTTGTCATCAATCTGGGCCGAGGTAGAGAAACCCGCTAACACAAAAATGATGACCGCCAATGCGATCAGCTTGGATTTCATGTCATAACCTCCTAAAGATTACACCTTTTATTTATACATCAAGCCAAAGCATGCTGAATGTAATGAAAACAATGATCGGGGCCTAGCATTCCATCGCCAGAATGGCTGCATTTTTCAATTTTTTCTATCCTCTATTAATCATAGCGAAAGAATGTCCGTTACAGACCCAAATTGAGCTGATTTTCTAGGCTGAACAATCCATTTTGCTGGAATTCACATTGTTATTGTTGTTTGGTCAAACACTCTATCATGCCATTCGCCATCGACGTTGGAATTGGATAACGCTGCATTTCGTCAGTTTATTTTTTTGCATCTATCGCTTATTTTTTTGAATTTCGCAGCCCAAAAGATTTTCATCGGCCTCCAAGAGAAATGATAGCTTAGCGTCACACAACAAACTTGTTATGATTAAACTATGGTTGAATCCAGAATCATGCAGGAACAAGAACCAAGTTACCTGATTCGAGATGTGACGGTAAACGTTGCACTCATTATGTTGGGGCTATTTTTTTTCGGATTCATGCGCAGCGCACGAATACCTATGATGGACGTCTTGGTAAGCGTAGCATCTGTGCGCATAGCCGTTTTATTTCTTCAAACGCTTATACACAGCTTTCGTCACAAACGTTGGCCCTGGTTTTTTGCACACCTTATATTCTCTGTCCTCGTCTCTGTTCCTTATTACTTTACTTTTCGCGCTCCAGAATCTCGCTAAAGCCGATCCTCATCATCGCCCCACAGGGTTTGCATGTAGTTCAGTTGACCTGCGTGATACATGGTATGAAAACTGACGATATTCATGGCCGTGGCTGTGTTGCTGGTATCGCCCCAAGGCAAAGTGCGCTCCTCAAGCAGTTGCTTGTCCGGCAAGGCTTCCATTGATTTGACCACAGCATCTATGCTCTTTCGATACCGTTTCAAGGCATTTTCGTAAGTACTTGATGGTAAGGCCACATCTTTACGATTGCTTTTGTCTATTGCGAGGTTTAGTTCTTCTCCAGCGATTACCTTTGAAAATCCATAATTTGAGGCGGCCATGTGCTCCAAAATGCCTTTGGCGCTGCGGCCTTTGCCTTCCGGATTCCATTCAGCTTTATCATCTGGAATGTTGCTCGCTGCATCGGTAAGGATTGTAGAAATCATCTGAAACTGTTGTTTAAATAAATCGACTCTGGACATCATCCCTCCCTGAGAATTATTTTGATTTTAACAAAGGATTTGATGGGTGTCATTGTGGTTGACACTTAATGTCCGTTACCTTGATGTAACCCTGATGTAATTTTGATTTGTATCCTGAGATTATTGGCACTCAAATCATTTTAATACATCTGAAAGGACAGCGATGAACAAAATAATCTCGATCACTTTAAGTTTGTTAATGATGTTGACCATGATGGCAAACCCATTGCTAGCTGCACAGGATGAATCTCCCGACCTATTAAATACAGATCGCTTTGGTATTGAGAAATCCGACAATTTTGCACGTTCAGAATTGGTGTTGTATCAAACCATACACGGCCTGATTTTGGGCATAGAGTTTTGCGGCTTGATCCAGTGTGATGATGAGCGATTGGCCGTAGGCTCTGTGATGGCTGGTGGCTTGGGTGGGTTGGCCGTGTCTCTTCTAAACACCGATGGTGGCATTACTTCGGGCCATACCTTAATGCTCAACTCCGGCACCACCTGGGGTCTTTGGAATGGCTTTGCACTCAACATGATTTTCGATAATTGGACCGACGAACAACTGTTCTCGGGCACAATGATGGCCGCACAACTGGGCGGATTGGGTGCTGCTGTGTATCTCTGGGACCAACTCAGGCCGCAAGCCGGCGATGTGGCTTTGATGGACTCTACGGGATTCTGGTCCGGCATCTTGACCTTAATGGGTGTGGCCGCACTGGATTTGGATATGAGCACCCAGGAGTTTTTTACACTCATGTTGGCAGCCACCGATCTGGGCGCAGTTACGGGAGCCTATTACACCATTGACAACCCCATGCCCCGTGGCCGCGTGTTCTTGCTTAACACGGGTGGCGTCATCGGCGCAGCCGTTGGTTTTGGAATGGCAGTCATGATTTTTGGCGAAGACGTGGATCAGAGTGTCTCATTCGGCTCAGGCTTCTTGGGCACATTGGCAGGTCTCGGTTTAAGCTTTATGCTTAGTGATGGATGGCAACTGGATTTATCATCCATCTAAACGAGGATCATCCGTATTCAATAAATGAAGATTAGAGAAGCAGAAACTGAAGACTTTGAGGCCATTTGGCCCATCTTTCATCACATTGTGTCCGCAGGTGAAACGTATGGATTTGATCCTAAATTGGACAAAGAACAAGCGTTTCACCTGTGGATGAGCTTGCCGCAAAAAACTTTTGTGGTGGAGGAAAATGATATCATCCTTGGAAGCTATTTCATTAAACCCAACCAAGGTGGCCCAGGCAGCCACGTGTGCAACTGCGGCTACATGGTGGCTTCACAGGCCAGAGGAAAGGGGCTTGCAACGAAGATGTGTGAACACTCTCAAGAGGTGGCAGTTGACCTTGGCTTTAAAGCCATGCAATTCAATTCAGTGGTCTCCACCAATGAGGGTGCTGTGCGGCTCTGGCAAAAACTGGGGTTCAAGATTGTGGGCACGCTGCCTAAAGCATTTCATCATCCAAATGAAGGTTATGTCGATGCCTATGTGATGTACAAGTGGGTGGCTGAATAATCATTTTTTGTTTTCAAATTCATTTCTGGTAGCATCAACCTGTCACACATCATCAGATCATTTGTCAGCCAAAGGAGATTTCCCATGAGCGCAACTGCTATTCTCGACCTTCAACTAAAGCCCGAATCTGTCGAAACTTTTCACAACTGGCTAAAAGAAAACCTGGCAGACACCAGAGCCTATGAAGGCTGTCAAAGCCTGGTCGTATATTCCAATAAGGAAGACCCGACCAACGTCATCATTTATGAAATCTGGGATTCTGTCGAACACCATCAAAAATACGTGGCATGGCGTGAGGAAGACGGAACCCTTGCAACGTTTGCAGAAAACCTCGCAGCACCACCCAGTATTCGTTACTTCGACCATTTGGATATCTAACTCAATTTTATATTGAAATGAATCTCGATTGGCCAACGATTGAATTGTGGTTTCTTACTCATGGATTGAACATTGGCATCATACTTTTGGTGTCTGTGTTGATTATCTGGGTCGTTGGTCTGTCGTCGCGTGGCATTCAAAAATACATTGAAAGACGTGCCCGCACTCAGGATTCTTCAAAAGAGCTGATCAAACGCGCCACCACGCTCTCACGTCTGATTCGGCGTTTGTCCCGAATCATTGTGTTTTCAGTTTCATTCATCCTGATTTTGCTGGAATTTGGGGTCGATATTGGCCCCATTCTAGCGGGGGCAGGGATTGCAGGGATCGCCATCGGATTTGCCGCACAAAAGATGATTCAGGACTATTTTTCCGGTTTTTTCATCTTGCTGGAAAATCAATACCGAGTCGGCGATGTCATTGCCGTTGCAGGTGTTTCTGGCCAAGTGGAAGAAGTCAACATGCGCACCACCGTGATTCGAGATCATGAAGGCCGGGTACATATCATCCCTAACGGAGAAATTTCAGTGGTCACCAACTACACAAAAACGTTCTCATACAACGTGGTTGATATCGGCATCGCTTACAAGGAAGATGTTGATCATGTCATGGGTGTGCTCAAGCGCATCGGGGAAGACCTGCTGGCTGATGAGGAATGCGGCCCATGTTTGCTGGCACCGCTGGAAATTCAGGGCGTCCAAGACTTAGCAGATTCCGCTGTCATTATCCGTACCCGACTCACTACCAAGCCCGACAAGCGTTGGGAAATGGCACGCCAATTCCGCCGCCGCATTAAAATTGAATTTGATAAAGAAGGCATCGAAATTCCATTCCCACATCGCACCATTTATCAAGGCAATTCCGAATGAAGCTGTTTTTCTCCCATAAAAATTTTGGCTGGCTGTGGTTGTCTCACACGCTGGCCAAACTTGGGGATACATTTTTTACCGTCGGGTTGATGGTAACTATCTTCACTCTGACAGGCTCGGCCCTGCAAACCGCTGGTGTCCTGATTGCTACTATGGTGCCTCAATGGTTGTTCGGGCCAGTCGCAGGTGCGTTGGTGGATCGCTATCCTCGTCAGTATGTGTTGATTGGCTCCAACATCATGCGCTCGCTTCTGGTCGTTTCGGTGCTCTTTGGCATTGGGGACGAGGGCATTCAATTGTGGTTCATTTACGGCATGGTGGCAGCCATGTCCACCACCAACATTTTTTATGATCCGGCCCGAGTTGCCATCATTCCAGCCCTCGTGCCACGCACCGTGCTGGTTCGAGCAAACAGCATGATCATTGCCACCAATCAAGGTGCATTGGCATTTGGGTATATTGTCGGTGGGTTTCTCACAACCTATTTAGTTTTGACGGATTTTGTTTGGATTGTGCTTCTGCTTTTTATGCTGGCAGGGCTATTATTACTTTTGTTGAAATTTGAGCGCGGCTCTGGCAGGCAAACGAAACCAGAAAAAGTTCCCATCTTTAAGTCCATCCGCATCAGTTTTTCTTATCTCAGAAAAAATTCACTTGCTCGCGCATTGGTCATTATGGAAACCGCCGAGCATGTGCCACATGGCATTTGGACCTCGGCGCTGATGTTGGTGTTTGTGGAAAATGCCCTCAATGGCAGCTCTGTCGATTGGGGATATCAAAATGGCGCGTTTTACGGCGGTCAATTGGTGGGCGCAATCGTGGCAGCTTCAGCTGCCCGATGGGTAGGAAAATGGGCTGGCTGGTCGATCATATCAAACACAGTTATCAGTGGCATCCTAACCATACTATATGCCATCAGCATAAATAATTTTTGGGCTGTGTTGATCTCTTTTATATTTGGCCCTCCCTTTGCCATTCGAGATGTGGCTCAGGACACGCTGCTGCAAACCAAAGTGGATGGTCAGATTCTGGGCCGCATTTATGCCCTCAGGGCCATGCTGGCCAGCTTGTCATTTATGGTGTCGGGGTTAATTTTTGCAAGCCTTGCAGATCAGATTTCGATTCGTTGGATTTATTTGTCGGGCGGTGGTCTGTACTTGTTGATCGCTTTGGTCGCCTTGTTCAGCAAATCTTTGCGAAACAGTCGCATCGATTAGCCACGTTGATCCTGCCAACGCCCAAATTCCAACCATAAAGCACATTCAAGCGTCAGTTCTCGAGCCACTGCATCTTCGTACAATTGTATTTCCTCTTCTCCCAAAAAACTTTCCCATCGGCGGTTTGTGCCTTCGTTGATGAAGGTTTGCGCCCCACCCTGAAGGCTTGTGGCGGCATCCGGATAGATTTGGTCGGCATTCCGCTTCATAGTTTTGAAGGTCGCAGCCTCAACCACATCGGCCAACTGAGCGCCTGTCACTGAAATCTCTAAAAAGTTTGCGATTCGTTTGACTTCACTGTTTAGATCTTTAAGCAAATCGTTGAAATGAACAAACAGGATGTTGGGCAAATGGCGAAAATTCCACCATGTTTGTGTATGGCGAAAGTTGGACCAAAAGGGATAACCTTCACTGTCCCAATCGAACCAACCTCGATCGATCCAATTGTGATAAAAAATGCGGATGTCATCAGGGCATTGCGGCACCGGCCCCCCCACTCGATTGGGTGCATCATTGAATCTGGCATAGCCTTCGGGCGTATAGTTTTTGTAATGATTCCACAGCGACATGAACACATCCCGCCCATCACGCCCCACCACGATGTATTTAAGATCTGGAAAAAAGGGTAACCCGTCTAATGGCAGATGCGTTTTAATGGCTCGACGATGTTGTTGTGCTTCAAAAAGCTTTATGGTTTCTGCAATGGGGTTGGCCCGACTGTCAAGCCAACGCGAAGTTCCCAGAATGTTTGGCGCAGCTTTGTCCGCAAAGATCAGGTTCAACACAATTGTCTGCATCCAGGTGGTGCCTGACTTATAAGACGTTGCAATAATGATGTCATCTTCCCTCGGCGTAAAGGCATTCCAACGCAAGCTGTCCAAATGGTGATTCTGATACACACGAGTCACCTGTGGTAATGATGGGTTCATGTGGAAATTTTACTCTCAGATTGTATGAGGTCAAACTGAATTTTTGCGACTTAAAGGTTTGACCTTTAAGTATTTGTAAATCTGCCTTTGTATCATCATTGAAGCTTTTGAAGAGGAGGGACCAAAGTCGGGGTTTGGTTTTGAGAATTGAGTAAACGAACTTGCACCTAGCGATTCTGCCGCCATGAGGAAGGAGCGATCAACCTGTTAGGCCGTTAATTTTGCGTCCCATGCTTTCGCATGGTTTGCCGTTGTAGGTGCATCCGTTCTTTTAGGAGCGATGAAAAACTTTGTTTGAAGGTTCAAAGCTTTTCTCACGTTTCGGTATTGAGCTTGAAGGTGCTCAACGCCTCTACACCTAAAAGCCTAACACACTTTTTGAGTGCTTGCAATAGGGTGAATATGTTTTTCATGTTATCTGAATCTTTTTATAAGATAATTGGATTTAAATGGACGTGACCCAAATCACCGCAAACACACAAAGAATCTTGGCTTCGCTACATTTGGCCAAAACCAATGAAATTTAGACCATTCCAAAGTTTTTTGCCTAAATCTCCAAAAAGATCATTTATAATTCTTTTGAAATTGGGTATATTGGAGTTTAAGCTAATGAAAACTTTAATAGAAGGAAAACACTATGCCCTCTTTTGATATCGTCAACCGGATCGACATGCAGGATGTAGACAATGCGGTGAACAATGCCGCGCGTGAAATTTCTCAACGCTATGATTTTCGTGGCACACACAATGAAATCACACTGGATCGCCAGGGAAACAAGATTAGCTTTCTAGGTGCTGACAAACTGAAAATTGAAGCCATGCGCGAAATTTTTATTGCCAACGCCGTGCGACAGAAGATCAATGGCAAAACCTTTAAATTCAAAGACCCCGAACCCACCTCTGGCGGTGCCCTTAAGCGTGAAGTAGATATTCAGGAAGGCATTGAAAAAGAGATCGCCCAAAAAATTGTCAAGCTGGTCAAAGACACCAAAATGAAAGTTCAAACAGCCATTCAAGGTGAAGAACTGCGTGTTACCGCCAAGAAAATTGACGACCTTCAAGAGGTTATTGCCTTTCTTAAAGAGCAAGACTTGGAAGTACCTCTACAGTTTATCAACATGCGCAGCTAGTTCATGGGGCGAAGCGTTAATCTTGCCTCCAGGTTTTTCTCGATAGAAGCATCGTGCCACAACATAGGATGAAATTTCACCATACGCCAGTGTTCAAGCTGATCTGAATAGTGTGCAGAAAAAGGATGCCCTGACTGTCCTGTGGTTAATCCACTAACGGCATTTGCCATATCCGCCAAATCAACCACCATCCGGTAGGATGTGTTGTCCCGATTAACTGTAAACCGTCCACCGGCTGTGGGTGTGGTGCGATCAAACAAATCTCCAATCAGGGGTGCGCTTCCCAAAGGGTGAGAAAATGTAACTGCTTTTAAACGCCCCCAGGTCCATTGCTCGACAGGACCCGCAGTCTCCTTGAACATTTCAACCGTTTGATGAAAGGCGGTCAATAGCAAATCACCAAAATTTTCTGTGCCTTGCGTAGAAGGGTCATCAAACCAAACAGCATTTGGGTCAGCCTCAGCCAGTGCCATCAGCCAATAGACACTGCCCTGAAAACCTAAGAAATTTGAGTCCGGCCCCAACCTACTTCCAAACATTTTTGCAACTAAATTTCGAACCATTGAATCAAGCACAACGGATGCTTGATCATCTTCCTGCACAACACCCTTCCAGCTTTTGATCAGATCCAGCACGCGGGCATGAATTTTATCCTGGGATTCAATAGACGTCATTTTTTCTGCCAGCCAATAAAGAGGCGCATTGTAGGTATCGGCTTGGAAAATCATCATATCATCAAAGTTGAATTGAGCTTGGGCTTTCAACAGTGAAGTGATCCGTTCAGCACGGAAGGGTGCCGCCCATTCGCCAGGTATGTCATCGACTAGATCTGGACCGAAGGGCCGATGATTGGCTGTTGCCACAAACCCTGAACCTGGATTAAAGGTGTGGGGCAGGTCGTTGATCGAATGAATACCAGTCCATTCATGTTTGCCACTCCAACCCTGAACCGGCAACCCGGTGTATGTGGATATTCGTTGAGGCAAACGACCGGACAGTTGATAGCCAATGTTACCAGCCACATCTGCATAGACAAAATTAAGGTCAAACGGCACCTGGGCCACCCCTGCTCGAAATGATTCCCAATCCGTAGCCTGATTGATCCCCAACAGCCCAGCCAATTGATCGCTGCCCTGAGGATCAATAAAGGTCCACCCCAAAGAAATGACTTCTTCACTTTTGAGTAAATCTGTAATAACGGGGCCGTGATGGGTGATGATCACTTCGTGAATTACAGGTTCATCCTGCCCTTTGATATCAATCTCTTCTTGGACCACTTCAGCCGACAGCCACTCACTTTGAAATTTATAACTGTAGGCATCGCTCAGATCGAATTGTTCAATAAAAAGATCCTGAATTGCCAAATAGCCATTGGTCACACCCCAAGCAATATGATCATTGTGGCCGATCACCACCCCAGGCAACCCTGGCAAGCTAGCGCCGGTGACATGCCAACCTGGTGCGTTGAGATGAACTTCGTACCATGTGGCTGGCTGGCGATTGGGCAAGTGCGGATCGTTTGCCAAATAAGGCATGCCGGTGTCAGTCAGCGCCCCATGCACCGCCCAAGCATTGCTACCAATCCCCTCCCCCAAAGGCAGAAAATGTGCCAGGCTATCTAAAGATTGAGAAAACTGGTTTAAATTTTCCAGCGTTGTCGATGATAAATTGACACTCGCCAATTGCTTCGAAGTTTGTGATTTAGCAATCACCATCCCACCCCACGAGGCATTCACACCAAATGATCCTGTGGTGTCATAGTGTGTATTGATTTCCGAAAATTGGTCTGGTGTCAAAGAGATCTGAGCACGAGCGCGCTGGATGATGGTGGTGTAGGCATCCTGCAAAGTCATGGCCATGCCGCCTGTGACATGAAACACATCCTCCGCTTTCCAGTGGTCTGGTTTGAAGCCCAAAATCATGAATTCAAGGGGGAAGTTTTTCTTGTCGATCCACGCATTGATGCCATTGATATAGGCTTGCAATCGGGTTTGGTTGCTTTGCGAAAGCGCAGCAACAGACGCTTGTGCAACGCGATTTAAGCCCAGGGTGCGGATGGCTTTGTCTGTATCCAATGCCAGTTCGCCAAACACTTCTGAGAGCGTGCCAGCCCCCAGCCGACGACTCAATTCCAGTTGCCACAAGCGATCTTGTGCAGTGACAAATCCCTGGGCAAAAAACAGATCAGATTCATTGTTGGCAAAAATATGTGGAATCCCCCATTGATCACGGATGATATCAACTTCATCAACGAGTCCCTGTAATTGAAGCGAACCATGCGTTTGAGGTTTTGGTAACTCTACAATGCCCACCCATCCCGCGGTTACAACCAATAAAAAACCAATTACCGCATAGCCAAGCCAGTTCAAAATGCCTCCTGAAAAGTGTCGAATTTCCCCAGTGTAATGTAATGGACATCTGTCAAAATTTCGAGAAGCCTCGTGTAAACTATTTAAAGCTAAATGGAAAGGTGTTTCATCGGATGAGGAAGTTATGGTCCTGGACCGTTACGCTGTTGTTTGCTTTTGCCATTGGAGGAGCGTTGTTAATGGCCGGACAAGCTGACCGAGAACCAGGCACAGAACGCACGGATGAACATGGCATTGAGCAAGTATGGGTGCCTGCTGGTACTTTTCTGATGGGAACCGATGAAGCTTCTATCATTCCGCCACCCTGGGGAAGAACCGAACTTTTTAGTGAGCAACCCCAACATCAAGTCACCTTAACCAACGGTTACTGGATTGATAAATATGAAGTCAGCAACGGCGCATTTGCTGCATTTGTAGATGCTGGCGGATATGAGAATCAATCATTTTGGTCTGAAGCAGGCTGGACTTGGAAGACATCAAATCGCCCCGACAATAAACCACTTGAGTGTTCTGAAACCGATGAAAACTTTCCTCGCGCCTGCATCACCTGGTTTGAGGCCGAAGCTTATGCCACCTGGCGTGGCGGACGTCTTCCAACCGAAGCCGAATGGGAGTTTGCAGCCCGTGGCCCCGAATCCCTCATCTTCCCGTATGGCAATGAATTTGATCGAAGCATTTCCAACATTGTTGACTTCGACAGTACGGTTGCCATTGACCACTTCCCCGAAGGTGTCAGTTGGGTCGGTGCCTATAACCTGTCCGGCAATGTCATGGAGTGGGTTAACGACTGGCTTGATCGTAACTATTACAAGCAGGACATTTCATTCATCAATCCCCAAGGTCCGGAGACAGGCCGTATCAAGGTCGAAAAAGGTGGCTGGTGGGGGTCCCACCCTTTTGCAGGTCGAGCAGCCTATCGCCACTTTGAAGACCCTCCCACTTATCAAGACCATCACATTGGTTTTCGTATCGTTAGCGATCAGTAAATTTTTCTTGAAGTGTTCTCATTCTATAAAATTTTTTGAATTCAATTCTCATTTAACCTCCATTTAATCTCTTGGCAGTATGATCTAATGTAAGCGAATCAGGTTTTCAAAAAATTCAAGAAGGAGTTTGAATGGCCTTGCTCGACCGTCAAATCAAACAAATTCAACAAGCGGGCATTCGCTATGCACAGGATGCAACCAATAGAGAGAAAACCCAAAAAGAGCTGGATAAAGGCATCCATGGTGATCCATTTAAAATTGATGCCCCAGATCGCATTGCCAGCAACTGTCGAATTCGAGGGTTTCGGGAAACCGAAATCAATAAGGTTTACACAAATAAAACGTTTGCGCTAGAAAGAATCATCGGCGCAAACAATGAATTGATGGATATCACCTTTCTCTATAAGGGTGCAGCCATTTCTCGTTCCGTGGGACGAGTGGTGATTCAAAGTGCTGAGGGCAATGGTTTTGGCACTGGCTTTATGGTGTCTCCTCGGTTGCTCATGACCAACAATCATGTATTGAAAAATCGCCAAACAGCCAGCAACAGCTTTATTCAATTTGGCTATTACGAACTCACACCAGGCAACACCCAACCGCCGGTTCAATTTCGCTTTGAACCAGGCACTTTTTTTATGACAGATGAAGCCCTTGATTTTACCTTGGTCGCTGTGCAACCTGTCAATGCCAATGGAGACGCCGTGGAGGAGCGCGGATGGAATCAACTCCACCCCGCCTCAGGCAAGGCATTGGTGGGGCATCGTGTGAACATTATCCAACATCCAAGCGGCGAACCCCTCCAGCTTTCCATCCGTCAAAACAAAGTGGTGAGGCTGCCTGAAAGTTTTCTGCATTATGAAACAGACACGCAAAGAGGGTCATCCGGTTCTCCCGTTTACAACGACCATTGGCAAGTGGCAGCCCTGCACCATGCAGGCGTTCCAGATATGGATGCCAATGGCAATTACCTGCTGACTGATGGCTCAATTTGGAACCGCAGCACTCAGGACATCTCCAACATCAACTGGGTCGCCAATGAAGGCATACGCATCAGCCAAATCGTCAGCCACGTCGAATCGCAATTGAGTACGGCACCACAATCACAGAAAGATATATTTGCTCAAACTCAGCTTCCGCCACCATCGTTTTTGGACCTTATCAGTGCGCAATCAAATAGTTGGACAGCGGATGACACCGAACAGGTCTTAGCCCCTCGCATGGTGATGGGGGACGATGGTGTGGCACACTGGACCATTCCATTGCAGATCAGTGTTGGGGTTGGGCAGGGGCAAATGCCAGCCATATCTCATCCAACAAGAGGGGAATCTCCTGCATCCGCTAGTCCGACTGGTGGGCTTGTCAGTGTCAGCAATGCAGATATAGAACGATTTAAAGAAAGTATCAAACCATTTGGCCCAGACAACCCTTACTATGATGCAGAAGCAGACAAAGCAGCCATTAAAGCATATTATCCTGAAAGCCTGGACAACATTGAGGGATCATCCAGGAAGAAATCAAAAGCAATGTTTGATATGCTCTCAGACTTGTTGATTAACACCCACCAAACCCAATTGACCAATTACAAGCGAACGCGCTGGGATCATTTGTATCCCTTGGTCGATCGCAAAGAGGCAGGCCATTTACACAGCATTTATGCCAAACCAAATGACCAAATTTTCGATCCCCTGGAAACCATTTTGAACGAAGTTGAACTGGAAATGGAGTTAGAAGCTCGTACCAAAGAACTGATGCAAATGGAATTGTCGCGCGAAGATCTGCAATCTGAATTGGATCTGTTGGAAAGCAGCACGCCATTTAACTGTGAACATGTGGTACCGCAATCGTGGTTCAACAAGCATAAAGTGCCCAAGTGCGACTTACATCATCTGTTCACTTGCGAGTCGGGGTGCAACTCATTTCGCAGCAATTTGGCTTATTTCGATTTTGAAGGCTTTGATCCCGAAGATTCTTCTGTCAGCATGGATGAAGCTGAACGCGACGCCTGTGGTTTTCGGGATGGTGAAAATCGTTTTGAACCCAATGCGGGCAAAGGCACTGTGGCACGAGCCACTCTGTACTTCCTCCTGCGATATCGAGGTGAAATTGGAGGCGATGGGGTACGGCTTTCCTCAGAAAGTATTAAAACATTGATTCAGTGGCACAACAGTTTTCCGCCAAATGAGTACGAAAAACATCGCAATGCAACAATATTTACTGTCCAGGGCAATCGCAATCCATTGATTGATTTTCCTGAATGGATTGAAAAGATCGATTTCACTCAAGGATTTGTAAAACCATAATCAAGTTCACAAGAACAACAGAGGAGACTTCAAGTAAAAACCCTCTGTTGTTCTTCATTAATCAGCTAATATTACGCCTTTCAGCTTCGACGAACACCCGCTTAACCTGTGGAAATTCAGATTTAATTTGCTTATCTAATTTTGAAATGATGTTTTCGATATCGTCAGAAACATTGGCGTCAGAAAAATTCACACTGAGGTTGACCAAAATAAATTCTGGCCCCATGTGCATGGTCAGCACTTCGTTAACGTGCAAAATATCGGGATAAGCTTTTGCCATATTGCGAATCCCCTGAATCACTTCGGGTTCAGCAGCTTCACCAATCAGTAATCCTTTGGTTTCAATCGCCAGCCAAATCGCTGTCCCCGCCAGAATGAAGCCGATGATGACTGAAGCCAGCCCATCGAATAAAGCAATATGAGTAACCTGGGTGAGGAACACGCCCAAAAAAGCCACCACCAAACCAAGCATGGCGGCAGAATCCTCAAACAAAACAACGAACAATGTGGGATCTTTGCTTCGTTTAACAGCAGTTACATAATCAAGGTTGCCTTTGGCGTGCTTAAATTCTTTCAAAGCAAAGAGCCAAGCAACACCTTCAAAAACCATAGCCAACCCTAACACAATGTAGTTGATCGTGGGATCGACTATATGGGCTGGGTGCAACATGTGTTGAATTCCTTCGTAAAGTGATACCCCTGCCCCAACAGCAAAGATAAGGATGGCAACCACAAAGCTCCAAAAATAAACCTCTTTGCCATGACCAAAGGGAAATTTAGAGTCTGGCGGCATGCTGGCCCGCTTTAGTCCATAAAGCAGCAACACCTGATTGCCAGTATCAACGATAGAGTGGATGCCCTCTGACAACATGGCCGAACTGTTTGTGATTGCAGCAGCGAAAAATTTAGTGATTGCAATTAAAAAATTCCCAACCAGTGCTGCATAAATAACTTTCTTTGATCCAGATGCCATTTTAACCTCCCACTTGCATCACCCATCATTTTCAAATTTCATTCGAAATGCAACTTTCAAAAAATGGGCTTCAAATTCTATCAAGAAATGTCATCGTTTATTTCTTAACTTTGAATAAGGAAGGGCTTGCAAGTGAGGTGACGAACTTGTTCATCACCTCACTTGCAAAGCTTAGGAGGGTTTCTGGGAGAAGAGGATGGAGGTCATTCACTGGAGCGTTCCTTTTTTGTTGTTCGGCTCCAGGTCCATATCATTGCAAATGTAAAAACTATCCAAAGAATCATGCCGATGTTTGTGTTTAAGTGTTCCATCCTGGCCTCCTTGCGTTCTTGTTCCAAGCATAATTCCTAATCGTGACAACACCGTGACAAATTTTCTTAATCCCAAAAAAATTGAAATCTAAAGTTCTGCGCGCATATGATTGCTGAGGAAGGAGGCCGATATGATAAAAAACCCTTGGATTAAATGGCCTTTATATTTTGCCATTTGGAGCATTATTGGCGTTGGGTATAGCCTTCATCTTTTTTTGATCAAGCATGATTCAAACCTGGAAAACCCCTGGATTGTACTTTGGTGGGGAATGCCAGATATATACATTTGGGCGGTATTGGCTTTATTCATTCTCCCAGTTGCAAGAAAATTTCCTTTGGGTCCTCAAAGAATCGCCCACAGCTTGCTTATACATCTGGCTTCAAGTGTGGTTTTTGCTGCTACACACTTACTCATTTCAGTTGGGATTGACATGCTGATTTATGCCAATCCAATTGTTGAAAGAATGATCTATTTTTTCAGAGTACAATTTTTGGAAAATATGATCTATTACTGGGTGCTTTTTTTATTGTACAATGCCTGGAGCTATTACCATAAATACCAGGACCGCAAAATTACGGCATCCCAACTGGAAACACAACTGGCCCATGCACAGGTTCAAGCACTGAGAATGCAATTGAATCCGCACTTTTTGTTCAACACCCTCAATGCCATATCTGCGTTAGTGGAAGATGAACCCAAAGCTGCGCGCACCATGTTGGCTCGATTGAGTGATTTGTTAAGACACACCTTGGACAGCGGCAAACGCCATCGGCAATCCTTAAAAGAAGAACTTGAGTTTATCAAACTATATTTGAATATAGAATTGGTTCGATTTTCAGATCGTCTAAACGTTGACTACAAAATTGCGCCTGAAACCCAAGACCTTCTGATTCCCAACCTGATGCTTCAACCTTTGGTAGAAAATGCGATTGTGCACGGCATTGCAAACCGAGTGAAAGAAGGGCAAATTGTCATTCAAAGCTCAATTCAAGACCATCAGCTATTGCTACACGTTTGGGATAATGGACCTGAGCTGAAGCGCAAAACCGATATAGGCATTGGACTATCAAACACACAACAGCGCTTACAACATCTGTATGGCAATGCTGCCACACTTGAACTAAAGCGGGAAAACAACGGCACATTAGCAACGTTGCTTTTACCCATTGACACTGAATCGACTATTTTAGAGAAAGATCAACATGAGCATGAACATTCTCATCGTCGACGACGAATCGTTGGCAAGAAAACGAATCCGTTCCCTGCTTAAACAGGAAGAGCAAGTACATATTCTGGCAGAGTGTGCCACAGGCCAACAGGCCATCGACGCCATTGCCAAACTCCAACCCGATTTGGTTTTTCTTGATGTTCAAATGCCTCAATTAGATGGTTTTGATGTCATCAAGCGGCTTAAGTCCCCTGCACCTTTAATCGTGTTTGTGACCGCGTATGATCAGTACGCTCTTCAAGCCTTTGATGCCCATGCACTTGATTACTTGCTCAAACCCTTTGAAGACGACCGTTTTTATCAAACGCTTCAAAGAGCCACACAACAACTTCAATTGCAACAACAGGATGAGATCGAAAAACGATTACAAACCCTGTTGCAACAACACAAGCAACCACGTTATCTGAAGCATGTGGCAGTCAAAAGTCAGGATCGAACCTTCATGATTCCTGTTGAAAACATTCAGTGGATTGAATCTGCTGCCAATTATGTACGTGTGTATCATGATGAATCTCATCACCTCATACGAGAAACACTCGGGGGGTTAGAAGAAAAGTTAGATCCAGAAAACTTTATCCGCATTCACCGTTCAACCCTGATCAACTTAAATCATCTCAAAGAGTTTCAACCCATGTTTAAAGGTGAATACGTTGCCATCCTTAAAAATGGTCAACGATTGAAGATGAGCCGAAGTTGTCGAGAAAAATTACGCAAGAAATTGGATTATTTCTAGGGTCATTTCTCCCATTCATCCCAATCATTCGCAACTTATCCCAAAATCATTCTTTGTTGGTTGCTTTGTTCTTAAGTTCAAAAGACAAATTCTTGAGGAGGGGCCATTAATGAGAACAAAGAAACTTTTTTTATTAGCGATCCTGTCAATGCTCATCTTGCCATTCAATCTGTGGGCACAATCTACAGAGTGTGATATCACACTCTCCCCGGAAGATGATGTGGCATTGATTGTAGAAGAAGCCCTGAACAATCAAACTATTTGCTTTGAATCAGGAGAATTCAGAACGAATTTCACAATTGGAGAATCCATCACATTACGGGGGGCAGAAAGTGGCGAAACAGTTTTGGTTGGCGCAACTGCAGGTCGATCCGTCGTTCGTATGTTTCGAACAGGTGACACCTTGGATGTGACATTAGAAAACCTGATTGTTCGAGGTGCATTTCCAATCGAAGGCCAAGAAGACTGCTTTAGTCAAGGGAATTGCCCAGATGGTATTTCGATCACGGGAGATTTCAATGTCAGTTTGCTCAATGTGCAAGTACTGGACAATCATGATGACGGCATTCAAATATTTGGTGGACGTTTGATAACAGATGGCGTCGTTGTTCAAGAAAATGGCGATTCAGGATTAATTACGCAAGGCTTTAGTCAGTTTGGCCCATCAGAAATCCGTATCACTCGTTCTCAATTTTCTCAAAATAACAGCGATGGTTTGTTGCTTCTTGGCCCAACACAATTTCTGATGGAAGATTCACAAGCAAATGGAAATCAGGAAAATGGGCTCAATATCATTGGAAATCCCGGACCAAATGTAACCCTACGACGGTCTGATGTGATGAATAATGGGTTCGATGGTATACAGTTTATTGATATTGGCAATGATGCCCTGCTTGAATCACTTCGTATTGAAGCCAACGGGGTCCGCCCAGAATGCGCCGAAGATGGGATCTCTTGTAATGGTTTAACGCTTAATGGCAACGGCAATATCACTTTAAGAAATTCACAAATTATTCAACATTCCGGATGGGGAATTATGGCGGTTTTAATTCAATGCGGCGCAGAAGAAGATGATTATCATATCAATCTGACATTAGAAGAAACCGTGTTCGAAAACAACACGCTCGGTGAAAGCTGTTTGCCTTAAAGTACGAAATCGAAGGAGTGGGCTGTTTGACCCACTCCTTCGATAAAAAAATCTATTCCGTCGCAATGACTTTAAGTACAGTGGAACCAGAGTAGTCTGCCTTGACCCAACGGTTTTGAGTCAGCTCATAATCAACCCGAATAAAATGTTCACCTGCCGTCTCAGCAGAGAATTGCGGGGTGATCATATAGTGGCCTGCCCTCATGCCACCGTGCCCGACGCGAAGACCGTCTGATGGCAAATCAATATCTAATCCGGGTTTACACATCGGGGCACCATAAGTCGGAAAGCAGAAATTTGGCACCACATAGGTAAACACAATATCCACCACTTCATTAACCTTTACATGAATCTCACAAGGCACCAGCCCCAAGCAACCATTTCCCCTAAACCCTGGCAAAATAGCCACGGCAATTTCGGGGTTGGGCATACCAAGGTTTAATTGAGTTGCCGAAGGTGGTCCCTCAGCGGGCGTTGATTCCAATTCGTTTTGAACCTGAGACATGCCACACCCGGTGAGTGCAACCATGCCTACAACCAACAAAATTAGCCACGATTTTTTCATATGACCCTCCTCAAGAAATCTCTGTTCAATAACATTTTATGTATTACAGGTCACATTGAGAAGGACTCATGACCAATTCTTTTTAAAATTGCAGAAAGGAATTGTAAAAAAGAAACGAATGTGGCGGTGAGTA
>JAJCYT010000034.1 GCA_029262795.1 Candidatus Fraserbacteria bacterium | reverse complement strand
GAAATGCGACCGCATTCCAGTTTAGGCAACCTGACTCCCACCGAGTACGTTGCCCAACTGCAGGAAACATCCGCCGAATCGGAAGATTTTATTCGGTCGATTTTCTCAAAATAGCTGGTCCAGTTTCTGGGAGCGGGTCATTCACTTCAATTCACCCCATATTCATGGACTGGATTAGCAGGTTTGGCAAAAGCACTATTGTGGGTTGGTATTAAGAATTATAGACAAGAAAATCAAACGCTAATAGATGAGGTTTATCAGAAGGTTGGCACAGGCATAGCGTTTACACTTGATATCAATATTTCAAACGTATCGATTCTTTCTGATAATTGGTGGGAACGCTTGAATAGTCTTTCAGATGAAGCAAGGCAATCGATACAAGAATATCGCGATCGACAAAAAAACAAGAAAAATGTGTTTCAATTATTGGAGGAGAAATTAACTGGCCCACTTGTGAGTACCAATCCAATCTCACAATTAGATTGGATGAGTTTGGCAGAAATTGTTTTTTGGATAGGATATTTAAAGCTTGATAATAATAGTCTTAAAATTATTGATGAAGATTTGTTAGATAGTTGTTTAAATGAAATGCCGCTTGAAATTTTGGGTGATGTATTTTATGGGATTTCATTATTGTCCGATTCTTGTTTAGCAGGTTGGTTGAATAAGAATGCCGATCAAATTATCTTAGATTTTCGGAATAAGTATGAAGTCACAGAAGTTATAGAAGATGAGGAAAGCATTACTTTTCAATTCTTCATTGACTCTGAATTAAATGGAAACAATCAGCCAGAAGGTAGTTCAGTTCGATCTACAAATGAAAATCTAATTCATTTGCAGACTATGGAGCGAATAGAATTAGTGAGAAATCTTTTTCCCTTTAAGAAACAATATGGCTGCAAAGGGTTTGGTCATCAGCTTGGAGAATGGAAAGCTCCTGTTGATGAAACTGATAAACACATTCCTTCAGAAAATCTACCTCCAAAATATGCTACAAAGATTAATTCCATTTTTCTTCAGTTGATAACATATAGCTACCGCCCAGTTGATTGGAAAGAATATGCAGAGCACATCTTGAATTCGAGGAAAACAAATTTAGAATTTCAAAATTTATTGATAAATGCATTAACACGATACTTCAAGAAACGCAAACCAGTAAATATCTTTCGTGAATTTCTATCAGCATCAAAATGGGATAGCTACAAAGAAGAAGTATCTAATCCACCAAGCCTTCCAAAGTGTGCTGTAGATGAGTGGGGTTTTAGTGGTGAAACTTCATCAAATCAAGCAAGTGATGACCAGGGAATAGAACATCATGCAAAAATAACTAATATTTTAGCTCTACAGAAATTTGATCTTTATCTTCACCACAAAAGAAAATTCTTTAATTGTTTTAGAAATTTCTATGAACAAGCCACACATACACTCATTCTCAATGGAAGTTTAGGAAAGCTCGACGATGCGGAAGCAATAGAACAAGCATTGGAGGCTGCTAAAAATCAGGGGATAAATCAGGATTTCTGCCGCTTATCTGTGCTCAGCTTTGCGGAAGTGCTTGAAAATCTAAATGCTTTTCAGAAAGAATTTAATAATCTTTTTTCCAAATATATTGACTCCGAATCGCTAGAGAGATTTTGTAAACAAGAATCTAAAAATTTAGAGAAGAACTGGAGTTTATGGTATCAATTTGTCTATCACCCTGAGGCAAGCGATGGTAATCTTTTCCATCTGGCGTACCAAAAGTTTAACACATATAAATCAAAAATTCGTAGGGATATTAGGAATTCTCTCAGGAACCTGAAAGGCCATGATGTCTCAACGAACCTGACAACTGAATATTGTCCTGATAAAGATCAGAATGCATTGGTGGTCACGTATGATCTTTCTAATCCAGTTGAAATCTATCATGCACTTGATTTTACAAAAGAAGCCGTAATAGATGGGCTAGATGAAGTTCAGTCAGACAATCTATTACAATATGCATTGACTATAACATGGCCAATTATTGCGATCATTCCATTAGTGCAGGGAAAAAGTTTGGATGGATTTGCGTGGTTCTGGTCAACAATTCAACTTATTTCAGCATCTGGTAGCATTCAAGATGACGGTTGGTGGAATCTTGTTCCTGAACCCATTTCATCTGAACTGCTGCAAAAGATGGACATTGAGTTATGGGAAAACGATCAATTTGATAATGCAAAAACATTTAGAGATGGTTTTGCAGAGTTATTATCAATAATCCTTCACCTTGCTGACCTTACAAGAGCCAATATGCCTGATGAGCAGGCATATAAAATTTATGAAAACCATAGCGAGAAAATGGTAGATCAGTTAAGAAGTGCAAGGGATAAGTTTTTAGGGAAAGCATCCACTATGGTGGATATATGTAATTCAATGGCTGATGAGTTACTAGAAGCTAATCCTCATTTAATAGAAGCAAGTTCGTCAATCGTTGAGATATTTAACGACTTAAATGCCGTTGATTTTTCCGATGATGCAAATGAAGAAAACTTTCAAAAGCTTCGAAAATGGTCTAATACTCTCCAAGTAGCTATGGAAAAGGCTGAAATCGTCAGGTTATGCTGGATTTCAGGAGTGCTATCCCTTAGATAATCGTTTATGTTTCTAGGTTGAATGCAAAGCGAGAAATTTATTGCCTGTGCGGTTGTGTCCAGGTTAAGTGTGAAATTCTACTTAAGAAATGTTACTTTAAACCTTAATGGTCAATAGGGAGAAAATAGCTAATTTGAAAACACTCTAAAACAAAGCCATCATCCAAAAAGCCCTGCGCTACCTCCTAGATATTATAGAACTAGACATAAGTAGAGGGGTACTCTTAATCAGTGGAGCATCTTCACTCGGTATTTCCAGTTTAATACCAGATGGTGTCAGAGTGTCAGTGAAATGACCTTAATCTGGAAAGTCTCTTATAAGAGATTTATTTGAAAAGTTTCCAAAATACCCTCATCTACTGACACCCCACCACCTAGCATGCATGATATTTGTTATTGGTTGTGGATTACCTCTATTCTGTTTCTCCTAGAATACTGACACCAAATGACGTTTCGACAACGAAATTTGGTCAGAATCAGTTCAATTTCTCCCAGCCGTCACGCTTTTGTCTGTGTAAGCCAGTGTCACTCGACTGACTTGGGCGTATTCCTTTCCAGAATCTGGCGTTCCTGGTTCTCGTTCGTTGAAATCCCTTGGCTTGCATTAGCTTTAATAACTCTGGTGCAGATACAGGAGTCTCACCCTGTAAACTAGCCCACTGGCGATATGAATCTATGAGTTCTTTAGCTGAGCACTTCGCATCATCAGAAATCTCACAGGTTTCCAGAAATGGCCCTAATCGGTCCATCTCTCCACGATAGCTGCAAGAGGCATCTAGGATGCCTTCAGGTGTCATTAAGCCGTGTTCTTGCCACTCAAGACATCCTTCAACAGCCCAGTTCAAAATACCTGGCAATTCAAATTTAAGTTGGTCTGATAAGTCTTTGTTTTGCTTTTCTGCGGGAATAGACACCTCAAATGGAATAATTCTAATCCGACGCCAAATACCCTCATCAACACCACGAATTTCAGGCTTGTGGTTTGTGGATAGAAAGATTTTTGCTTGTGGTACAAACTCGAAGTATTCCTGATATAACCGCCGAGCAGTTACAACATCTCCCCCCGTAATCTGCTTCACCAGAGATTCAGATAATCTGCGACCTGCGTCTATTTCTGCTGCAGAAACCAAGCGAGCGCCTTGCAACCTAGCAACATCGTTGTTTGCTGAGTCATTGCTTCTCACCAGCAGTGTCTCTGGAGAGGTTTGAAGGGCATAGTCGCCTAACATGGCCATGATGGTATTGATGAACGTAGATTTTCCATTTGCACCTTCGCCAAAAAGGATATATAGCTCCTGTTCTTTGGTATCACCTGTTAATGAATAACCTATAACACGCTGGAGGTAGTCAATAAGCTCAGAATCACCTTCGAATATTTCATGCAAAAAGTCTTTGAATCGCTCACACTTTGCTGATTCATCATACTCAACAGGTGCGAGCTTAGTGATTCGATCTAATGAAGAGTGATCTTGTAGTTTTCCATTTATAAGATTGATAGTCCCATTTTCAACATTCAGAAGATATTTATCAGCATCTAGATTGTTAGGACTAATAGCCATTTCAGGTTGACTTCTGGCTAAATTAATCATGGCCCTCAACCGACTTTCGGATTCAGAGTTCCTTCCATGCCTAGCCAGCTCTGTCCTAGTTGCGTCGTCTAATTCAGACGCAGCTTCGGTGTAAATAGATCTAATAGTTTGTACCGCAAGCCGATATGTTTGGAAGCTATCATCCCTTTTCCAGACTTTGCCATCCCAAACCAACCAAGACTTCCAAACCGAACAATATTTCACATCTTGACGGTGTTGGCTACCAAACCTTTCAGCATTTCCGTAGTCGGTCAAAGCATAGTTTGACTTCTTAGAAGTCTCTCTTCGAAGAATGCTATTGTAGATCGATTGAAGTTCTTTCTGGTCTAGTGGTGGTTTGCATCTTTTTGAATTGGCTTCTTCAAGTCTTTTCCAAGCAAATTCTTCACCAAATCTGGAGATCAACGAGCCTGCAACTCTACATATGGTCTCGTTTCTCTGTCCCATAGGAATGTGTTCCACCCCATCAAATGGAATTGTTCCTTTAGGTGTATCTTCAGTTGGTTCTGAAACTAATTCCAGCAACCAATCTGGCATATCAGCCAATTCAACTTCCCAAGGACTGAGTGCCCATCGGTAACTACCACCAGAATCAAGCGTTGATGGCGGTAATACAACTTGAGAGTTTTCTGCTATTAGATCCGCACCTTGATAACCTTCCCCTAAGATTCTGATTTTTCGTGGTACCAAAAATCCAGGGTGATTGAAATAGAAATGCTCTCCATCATTAGGGGTTGTCGCTTTAGGAGTTATAGGAATTGGATACTTCTTTGAGTCTAATTCAAATCCATGATCCAAATCAAGAACAACAATTTCACTAGGCTTGCCTGTTAACACACCTATATTGTAATTAGCATCTTTCAAAAACCAAAACTTCAATAGTTCTTCATTTATTTCGATGCTTTGCCAACCCTTGATACCAGGTCTTTTAGTTCCTGGCAGCAATAACACTGGCTTCCAACCTAATTTTTGATACCTCAATGCAGCTTTTAAGGTATTATTTTCTTCTATTGCCATACAATACTCCTTTTCGAAATCAAATTGATTGTTTTAACCTAATTTAAAAAAGAAGTAGCGCTACTTCTTAAGTCGCTTAAGTTTACATAGAACAGAATGCGAACGCAATCGATAATCCTCAAGGGCTCATCATATTCGTCATACGGGTCATACGGATCATATATTTGTGAAGTGTTCATCAATATTTAGTTATATCGCAGCAAATTCTGCTAAGGTGTCAATCTATCTATGGGGCTTGCTTTTGCGTGTGCTTCTTGAAGTGCGGGCGTGGCTGCATTCACGTATCTCATTGCAGTATCAATATTCGCCCATCCGTAAAGACGTTGTAAAGAAAACGCATCTAAGCCATTTCTGACTGCAAGAGTGGCCGATACATGTCGAAGTTTGTGAGGTGATAATCTTTCCTTCAAACCTGCCTGCTTACCAATCTTGGCTACAATCTCTTGAACCCAGCGAGCTTTTAGCTTTTCGTGTTTGCGATCAATAAGAAGATGTTCTGATATACCAATTCTAATACCTCGCATGGCTAACCATCGCCGCATTGTCTTTGTGGTAGAGGAGCCCATAAACACCATACGCTCCTGGGAACCTTTACCCATAACTTTGAGAGATTTTTGAGACAGAGAAATATCTTCAATTGTTAGCTGGGTCAATTCATTTAGCCTTAATCCGCAATCAAGAAACAACAGAAGAATTAGCTGGTTACGAATCCCAGTTTTAGATGATTTATTACAAACCTTAAGAAGTGCGCCGACTTGATCATCATCCAACATAAACGGAAATATTTTGGCAACTTTGGGTTTGGGGACACCATCAAGTGGGTTGTTCTCAATGATCATTTCTTGGATAGCCCAATTGAAGAAAGCATTTAGAACACGGTGAACGATGCTGATACTGGTTGGCTTCCACCCTAGATCAAAAAGGCTGCTGAAAAAAGCTCTAAGAGAAACCGTATGAAGATCTGAGAGAATTGGATCACTCAAGCGGTTATTAATTTGTTGACTTACCCATTTGTAAAGCTCAATAGTTTTCGGAGATCTGCCATTTAGTCGACCATATTGAACAAATTGGTTAAACACTTCCTCAAAGGTCAACACGTCACCACTGAAGTGCATCTGCCTAGCTTGATTTTGAATAGATTTCACTGTTTGGAGTTAGAACGCAACAAGAGCCATATTCCGTAACCCTTAAGGAAAGTGGACTTCTGGTGGGCGGTAATGGATTCGAACCAATGACCCCCTGCGTGTAAGGCAGGTGCTCTCCCGCTGAGCTAACCGCCCAAATTGGATGCGCCAAAGTATAGCGGGTGGGGGGCAAAGGTGCAATGGTTATAGGCAACGGATGAGTTCAGAATGGTCATCCAGCCATTTTCCAATCACATTTTCGCGTGCCAGATGATGGGCGAATTGAAGATGCAGGCATTTCAAACTGTCCCAGTTGGCAATGCCACCAATGCCCTTTTTCTGATAATTGGTGTGCCAGCCTTTTTCGATCAGCCATTGCTGATCTTGCTCACTCAGGGTCTGCCAGCGTTCATCCAGATATTGACGATGGTTGTTGTGATAGGCTTGCAAAAATCCTTCATCTTCCTGGAGCAAAGATTCGAGTTTTTGAATCCAGCCGTGATGTTCCAAGGCTGCAATTTGTTCAATCAGTTTTGGACAAGTGAGCCAGAACAGCGTTGGAAAAGGTTCAGCTGTATCGCCGTCTCGCAACAGTGGATACACCTTAATGACCTGAGGGTGGCCTTCAGGACAACGAGCTTCAACAGCAAGCACCCCTCGTGGTACGCGCCCCAACTGCATGTGCAATATTTCTAAATCGTTTTCCCGAAGTGCGCTCATGGCTGGACCCATTCCAGTTGACCACTGTCGTAGAGTTTAATTTCTGGGCCTTGATAGGAAACCAGTTCGCCACTAACGCGAATCTGTTGCCCTTCCAGTTCATTCAGGTTAATGCCTTGCTGCTCGAATCGCTGTACCGCACAAGCGGGTATAAATGCAGTAAAATCTGTTTCATGATCTTCGCCCGCGTTGATAAATACATTTCCAGCGTCTGAAACAAACACTTCTTTGACTTCAAACTCAACAGCCCCCTGTTGACCCTGTAAGTCCGCCAAAGCTGTTTCAGCCTGCTCTGGGGTCCAGGTTTGCAAACCCTCCCCTGAAACAGTAACTGCCAGTGGTTCAGATCTATCAGAATCATGATCCGTACCCATGTCGCGGACACGATAGTAATACGTGTGCCCAGTCTCCACAGTGGCATCCACCCAAAATGAAGACCCTTCAGGCAAGCCGGAGGCAATCACGTTGCACTCAGCATCCAAGCTGTCCATTCGGCAAACTTCATATGCATTACTGAACACCCTGGGGTGCCATTCAATTCTGGCAGTCCCAGGAAGCGTGTTATAGTGACGCGCAATCACCTTTGGAGGAATGAATGATCGGTCATATCGATGTGCGGCCTGACGTAGCTGCTCAAAATAAGTCTGGTACTTTTGAGCGACAATTTCGCTTTCGATCATCAATAAATTCTCATCATTGTGGCTGACCCCATTGGCCGACCAATTGGCCGAACCTGTAATGACCAACGCATTGTCGATGACGGCAAATTTGTGATGCAGCGTGCCCACCAGTGGCATCACTCGCCCAATATTAAGTGCCAGCATCTCGTCGATTTCTGAAACATCACAATCATGCAACGTTCGCCTGGCCCAGAGTGCATCAATTTGAATGCCCCGTGTCAACGCGTCCAACAAGGCTTTGTGGATACGATCATTGGTATAGGCAAACATGGCAATTCGAATGGTGTGTTGTGCCTGTTGGATCATGCGGACCAATTCCTGTTCCAGTTGTGGATGTGGGCCAAAATAGGCAATCAGATTGCCTTGAGCCAATGAAATGGGTTGGGTGGAAATGCCCAAAGTGGATTCGCCAAATTGATCGTCTACAAACAATCGTTCGAAAACCTGTGTATAACGCTGAACCAATTCAGAGTGCTCGATACTCACGGCATCATTTGCATTGAGTTTGAGTCCTGAAGTGGTCCAGTTGGCCGATCCTGTCCAGACGCGTTGACCATCGGCCACAGCAAACTTGTGGTGCATCGTGGTGCGCCCAGCAACCTCACTCTGTTTGATCTGCACACATTGGTCGCTCAAAGTTTGGAGAATCGAGGAATCGAACGAATTCGCATCCACCACCATGCGGATGTTTACACCACGCAAACAGGCACGGCTCAGTATGTCCAGCACGCGACCGTCACTCAATGAATGAATTGCGATGTCCAGCGATGTCAGTGCTTGATCCAAAAAGTCAATCAACCCTCTGGCCAAATCGTTGTCTTCAGACGCTTCAATCGAATTGGTAAAAAACACTTGAACACTGTTGTCTACGTCAGAAAGCAATTCTGATTCCAATACAGATTCACATCCGATGAAGGTAAACAACGTCGATATCAATATCAAAAAAGTGATCCATTTCATATTGAGCCGTATTGTAATCTCTCAGGCTCTAAATTGCGCGAAATGACCTTGCAGGCTTTCACCCTCAAACCATATACTGCCCGTTGTTTATTTGACACGGAATTTCCCAGTTGGCGAAATGATCAAGGAGCCTGAATGAGCATTTATATCGACGAAAAAACGCGTGTACTGGTCCAAGGCATTACTGGTGGCGAAGGCAGTTTCCACACGGAGCGCATGATTGAATACGGCACCAAAGTGGCGGCAGGCGTCACCCCAGGCAAGGGCGGGCAAACGTCCCATGAAGTGCCAGTCTTTAACACCGTTTCCCAGGCAGTAAAAAATGAACAGCCGGATGCAGCCATCATTTTTGTCCCCGCCGCTTTTGCAGCCGATGCAGTCTTCGAGGCAGCCGACGCCAACATTCCCTTGATCGTTTGCATCTCCGAACACGTGCCTCTTCACGATATGCTCAAGGTGTATCACGCCGTCAAGGCCAAAGGGCTTTCGCTGATTGGTCCGAATTGCCCTGGATTAATTTCCCCCGGCAAGGCCAAGCTAGGCATTTTGCCCGGTCATATTTTCAAGCAAGGCAACGTGGGCATTGTGTCCCGAAGCGGCACGCTGACCTACGAGCTGGCTGACCAACTCACCCGCGAAGGCATCGGTCAATCTTCTGTGGTGGGTATCGGTGGTGATCCTGTGATCGGCACCGCCTTCATTGATGTGATCAAACAATTCAACGAAGACCCTGAGACTGAACTCATCGTACTCGTCGGCGAAATCGGTGGTTCTGATGAAGAAGAGGCTGCTGAATACATTGAGAAAAATGTCAAAAAGCCTGTCGTTTCCTACATTGCTGGCTTTTCGGCCCCTCCAGGAAAACGCATGGGCCATGCAGGCGCCATCATCTCCGGCAGCGAAGGCACGGCAGATTCCAAAGCCAAGACGCTGGAATCCAAAGGCATTCCCGTGGCCCGAATGCCCAAAGGCGTCATCGAACTGATTCAACAAAAGATGAGTTGATGGCTCATGGTCGCTCAGACCATTTCAATCCAGAATCTTGATGCTGAACACGGATTGTCACTCGCCCCCCCAGGTGAACTGTTGGTGTTTCCGACAGACACCGTGTATGGCATCGGCGTTCGCTATGATGATTTTTTAGGGATTGAGCATCTCAGAAAATTCAAATCGCGCCCTAGTCCGCAACCTTTTTCACTGCATATTTCTTCAACAGATCAAATTGAAATATTCTGCTCATCATTGAGTAACCAACAACAAAAGTGGATTGATTCACTCCTGCCAGGACCCTACACGTTGCTGTTGCCTGCGGCTGAAGATGCGCCTCAAGCAGCAGTCTTTAATGGGAAAATAGGGATTCGGGTACCACAAGGGAGTGTCTTTCCACGAATTGAGAAACACTTCGGCCCGATGTTGGGAACCAGCGTCAACCGCAAAGGTGAAGAGGCTTTGAACGATCCAGAAGCGATTTTCAAGGTGTTTCATAATGACATTGCATTGTTGATTATTTCGGATGAACCGTTGAGCGAAACCAACTCGGCGGTGATTGATTTGTGCGTTGATCCCCCGCAGGCGTTGCGCGGTACATTGCCAAACCACCTGCTTGGATAATATAGTCTGTGAACTTGATTTAGGAAGTGGGCGTGATTCGATGAAAATCGCATTTCAGGGTGAGTTAGGCGCATACAGCGAACAGGCACTACGAGTCTACTTCGGGACCGAAGAAGAAGCCGTTCCGTTGCCACATTTGGAAGATGTATTTGAAGCCGTGGAATCAGGCAAGGTCGATCGTTGCATTGTTCCGGTGGAAAACTCCAGCGCAGGCAGCATTTATCGCACGTATGATCTTTTATCCGAACACCCGCTTAACATCATCGGCGAGCAGTATTTGAAGATCAACCACTGCCTGTTGGCATTGCCGGACGTATCGCGCGATCAGTTAAAAAAAGTATATTCTCACTCCCAGGCATTAGATCAGTCCCGCGCTTTTTTAAGCCAGCTCACCATTGAAGAGGTGCCTTTTTATGACACCGCAGGCTCCGCCGCATGGATCGCCCAAGAAGGCAACCCAGAGCTTGCTGCTGTGGCCAGCTCGTTGGCAGCAGAGCATTACAACTTGCAATTGATGGCTGAAAATATTCAGACCTACAAACATAACACCACAAGATTCCTGGTGTTATCGAAAGAAGCCGTAAAACCCCAAGGCCACTGTAAAACCTCAATGGTATTTGTATCCAAGCACATCCCCGCCGCGCTTTACAAATGCCTGGGTGGATTTGCCACCAACAACATCAATCTGTCCAAATTGGAATCCCGCCCCACCCAAACCGGCATGGGCCGCTATCGCTTCTACCTCGATTGCGAAGGCCATGTGGATGATCCCGCCTTGGAATTCGCTTTATCTGAACTGGAGTTTTTCACCTCCAGCCTCAGAATTCTGGGCAGTTATCCAATTGGTTATATTCCTGAATAGGCTTTGAAGAGAGTATAAATTAACACTACTTAGGTCGGTTATTTTTAGTGAACCAACGAACGATAAAACCTGCTAAAAACCCTAATATAGTCCCAAAACTTACCCTTAGGGCATCATTAATACTTGGTTCACCATTATTAAAAATTGCCGATAAAAAATAAACAACAATTCCTACTAGGAGTGTTGTGCCAATCATTGCCAAAACAAAGTAATTCATAAATATCTCAATCCTAAGGAAGCCATTGAAGCTTGATACTTAAGGAGAATGATTTCGAGACTTTCTGTTTAGCACAGTTGTCACACCCTTAGCCGCCCTTGACTGATTCTTAGCAATTCATAACCCACCTATATAAAGAGCCTGGAGGATTAGAAGCTTTTATCTATCTATTAACCCCATGTCGTTCTAAAAAATCCCTTCAATAAGACACGTCGTGTTCATGGGCCGATTCCAGGTAGGCGGCTAACAGATCAACACATGCTTGAATATCATTGATGTTGGCAGCCTCCACCACGGAATGTAAATAGCGTGTGGGAATCGAGAGTGTCATGGCGTATTTTCCTTCGCGCGCCATCTGCATTCCAGCGGCATCGGTGCCGCCGAATGGGAGTACTTCCATCTGATAGGGAATCCCTTTGTTTTCAGCCACGTCGCGAAACACTTTGATCAAGTTGTGATGAGAAATGTGAGATGAATCTTTCACCTTGATGGCCGCGCCTTTACCAATTTGAGTCACATGTTCGTGTGGTTTGGTATCGGGCACATCAGCGGCGACGGTGACATCTAAGGCAATGCCGATGTCTGGATTAATGCCGTAGCCAGAAGTTCTTGCACCGCGCAGGCCCACTTCTTCCTGAACCGTAGCCACAGCATAGATGTCGGCTTGGTGATTGCTTAACTTACGGATGGCTTCAATCATCACATACACGCCCACTCGATCATCAAGAGCTTTGGCGCAGGCCAGATCGCCGACCATTTTTAAGTCCTGTTCGAGTGTGACAAAATCGCCCACATTGACTTTGCTATGGACGGTTTCAGCAGGCAGTCCCAAATCAATAAAGATGTCTGTTAACTTTAAAGGCTGCTTACGTTCTTCATCAGACAAAATGTGAACAGGCTTGGAGCCGATGATGCCTAACAAATCTTCGTCATCGGTATGGACAGTCACACGTTGGGCAATCAGCGTTTTAGGATCGAAACCACCAGAGGGATCAAGTCTCAAAAACCCTTTGTCGTCGATGTATTTGACCACGAAGCCAATTTCGTCCATATGGGCAGCGATCATCACTTTGGGACCAGAACCCGCTTTGTGAGCAATCACATTCCCCATAGCATCCACGCTGATGTCGTCCACCAAGGGCGTCATGGTTTTGATCACCAGTTCGCGTACACGTTCCTCACGGCCAGGGATGCCGTCCACTTCCGTCAGTGCCTTCAATAATTCCAGATTCAACTGGGCCTCCTCAAAATAATGCCTACCAATACCAATAGCTCTGTTGTAATCACTTAGGAACACATAATCAACCTGATTGAACTTGGCATCGCTTCGATTATGCTATAGATATCTTTGGACACGAGGAGATTTTCTAATGCCAAACTTATCTGAACACCTGACTAAATTTCTCGATCAAAAAACGTTTGCCCATCTCGCTACCGTGATGGCCGATGGCAGCCCGCAGGTATCGCCTGTGTGGATTGATCATGCTGACGGCTACATTCGGGTCAACTCTGCTAAAGGGCGCGTGAAAGATGCCAATATGCGGCGTGAACCCAACGTTGCCATTTCGATGGTCGATCCAGACGATCCTTACAGTTTTACATCCATCAAAGGGAAAGTGGTTGAAATCACTGAAGACGGTGCTGAAGCCCACATCGATGCGTTGGCTTACAAATACTTAGGCGTAGACACATATCCCTATCGCCAAGAAACTGAAACACGGGTCACCTACAAAATTGAGGTTCAACAAATTGCTGGCAAGAATGTAAGCAGTAAATTGACTTAACTGCGTTGGGCCCGTTACATCAAGTGGTTGGCAAACTTCAGCAATTCCTTATGATCCCTTTGCGAAACATGCCCAGATTTTGCAAAGCTCGTCATAATTGAACTTTGTTTGGCTTGGCATATGCTGAAAAGACCTTTAAACATTAGGAGATTGATTCATGATAAACATGCCAGAAAACTTGTCACAGCTCATTGATCAAAAAACATTTGCTCACCTTGCCACGGTAATGTCGGACGGCTCCCCTCATGTGGCACCCGTGTGGATCGATCATAAAGACGGTCACATTCTCATCACATCAGGCAAAGGGACTGTGAAAGACCTCAACATGCGACGCAATCCCAACGTCGCCATTTCGATGGTTGAACCAGAAAATCCCTACAAGTTTGTGTCTGTAAAGGGCACGGTGATCGAAGTGACAGAACAAGGTGGCGATGATCTTGTCGATGCCCTGGCCTTCAAATACCTCAACGAAGAAAAATATCCCTATCGCCAAGAGGGTGACGTTTATGTGATCTACAAAATAGAAGTTGAGAAATTCACCGGCAACTAACGTTGCGCTCGTTGCAGCAAATGATTGGCAAACTCTAACAATTTCTTCTGGTCTTTTTTGCTAAGCATGTCCAATTTTTTGCGAAGCTCATCGTAGTATGCATCTTTGGGCACTTTAGCAACCACGCTTACAGAGCCACTGAGCGCTTTTTCCGCCAGTCGATGGGCGTGCCAATTCACTGAGCGATCCACATGGCGCACATTCCATTCGGGCAACCGATGTAGTAAGTCGAGTGCGATATGATTCAAATTTTCCAGATGTGGCTGAAGCACTCTTGCCTGACCATTGACCTGATTGGCAACCATTTGACTGTCCGTGAAGAAAATCACGCGACGGGGCGAATACTGAGATGCCACTTTGCAAGCTTCGATGAGTGCGCGATATTTAGCCACTTGATCGGTCGTTCGTCCAATACGCTCACTAACTTCTTCAACCACATTGCCAATATCGTCCACCAACACAGCACCAATGGCAGATTCTCCTGGGTCTCCGTGTGAAACCCCATCCAAATTCACTAAGATTTTCTCCATGACCTACTCTTCCCCCACAAAGAGAGTTGTTTGTGAGTGTTCCTCTGCTTCTATGATAACACATCTCCAAAGCCACATCAAAATGAAAGCCAGAGACAAATTCATCAAGCCTCGAAAAATCTTATTTTTTCTTATTTTTTTCAAAGCTTTTGTTAAAACTTTCTAAAGTAGATTTGACTGCTTTAAGTTTAATCGCCTTGATAAGGAGAAATTGGACAATAAAAACGCTCGGAATTGCAATCATCACCAACCGAATATCAATCAAATTTAAAGTAATTAGTCCATAACCAATCGCTGCCGAAAACAAAATATCAAAGGCTATTGAATTTCGTAAATTGACAATAATAGCATTTATTAAGGGCGGTTGACTTGATAATGCTGAAGCCACCGCATTAATTAATTTGTTTAGAAACACAAACAAAATGAAAGCGACTGCGTATGTCAAAAGTCTCGTATCAGGCGAATTAAATTGCAGTATTAAGTAAGCAAAGTATCCTGAGACAATCAGTTGGCATAAATTGAAAAGGATGGCCCGAATTATTCTATACCAGCCAAACTCTTTAATTCTTGGGTATCGTAATAAAATTTCGGCAGGCAAGATCGAAACAAAAACTAAAGATAAAAACAAATCAAACCCGCTATAAATACTTGTCACGATAAAGGCATCGGATACCGAAATATATCCTTTAGCATTTATTCTGATTTCGTAGACTTCTGAAATGAATGTTGGAATTGCAAGAATGAATAACAAAAGCAATTGATGAGAAAAACTCAGTTGGCTATGATTGATAAGTAAAATGGTGATTGCAGCTAAGATAATAGAAAAAAAATAGACTGACCCCAATTTTTTCATGGGATCAGCCTAACATCAATTTTCTGTAGAATCAATTCTTAACAACAGAACTTGTCATTTGCCGCAGAAACAATTGCTGCTACAAATAGAGTAGATAATACTATCAAGCTATAAATCAAGGGTTTGAAAGTTTGAAAAGCCTTTTTTGCTTGCTCTAAAATATTGTTGACACGCATCTTTACCCCTTTCGAGCTGAGTTGGTTGAGTCAAAATTAATTGCCTATAGGAGTAAAGTCGCTGTCAAAAGTAATCAATACATTTCGTTAACATTACTTTAAAAGATAACAAAGGTAGTAGACAAAGTTGCTTGCAAACATGAAAACTTATCTAAAAGTTTATATATTTGATGGAGCAGTTTGAAAGATTTAAGAGTATGTTTTGTTTGCGGTGAGGTCAGATAACAACTTGCTTCAAAGCGTTCAGGATATCTGGATCGTGCTTGCCTTCAGACTCCATAAATTGAATTGCTTCGAGTGGGCTGTAAATAGAAGGTTGGCCATAAGCCACTCGGTCAAAATCTTTCTGAGAACTCAGTTTCTTGAATTCATCAAGCGTCGAAATAATGCGTGAAACATATGGTATTTGTGACACATCTTTTGCATAAGCACCCAAGGCTTCAAATAAGTAATTTTGTTCCTGTCGGAAAAATTGAGAAAACAGCCCTTGTGCATCTTCTTCAGACAAGGTTCCCGCTTCCTGCATACTCAGCATGGTCATGATATGCGCCAGGCTTTCTTTTGAGGATTTCGGCAGACCATAGGCATCCGAAACTTTAAGAGCAAGCTCAGTAAAATAATCGGGATTTTCCAAGGCCGTTGACTTTACTAATTGATGCAAAGCCATAATTCGTTGTGGAATTTCTTCAGTTTCAATTTTGCGAATTTGCCGATACCAAACAATAAAACCAACAACAAGAACGACAAAAACAACCAAAAGTTCCAGCCCGTATTCGCCTAAAAAATCAAACCGCATCGTCTGTTTTGTTGCCTTTCCTTGACACAAAGCGTTAATTGAGTTATGCTCATTGCATCTGCAATGGAGTATGGCTTATGAAAAATTCAATTTTACTGTTCGAGATTGACTTTCCAAAGTTACATGATGATGTCCAAGATGTCAATACACTTCGGCGTCTTTTAGACAACTTTATGAAAAATGCAATACAACGCAATATCACATATGAAGAAGTGACATCATCTACTCCTATCACGGCATCCACTTTAAATCGATTTATTAACCGCAAAACGAAGCCTTATCCTGGCACTCTGGAACAACTTCGGCAATTGGTATTGAACCTTAAAAAAACTCAGTTGCAGCTCGATTCCACCAACATTGCGGATGTGCTGGATGCTTTTAAAGACCTTTCCAACCTCAACAGCGCTTTAATTTTAAGCCAATTGCATAGCCAATGCTTGATGTTTGCTGTGGGCTTGGAAATGAACTTGTTAATGCTTGAAGGTGGCAAGGCAAAATCCTTCGGGCCAGTGCTCCAACAACCGATTGATCGTATTCATATTGACAAAGACTCTGTATTTTATAGTGCCATTCAAAGGGCTTTTAATGGTCAGGAAAATATCGTGAGAGGAAATTTTCTTGGTCGATCCTACGTTGGATGCATTAATCCCATGCGCCATCCTGAGACAAATGAAATTACGGGGTGCGTTGCCATGATGATGCCTCAACCTGGAAAACCTACTGAATTGTCTTGAAGTTTGTGAAGGGGAAACACCATTTATTTGAGTAAGTGTAGAGTTACCGAACAGATTGTCTAGCGCGCGGTGTTTCCCCTTCACATACAACCTTAAATTATCCAGAATATCACTTTAATTAAAAATTCACAGGCAAGTTATCACGGACAATCTTAGTAATATAGTATAGCGCAAATTTCATGGCAAACGATGTTCAACAATTGAAAGAACTTTTTTGCGCCCTATTACCAGTCCAGAAGAGGAAAATCGCTTATCTATAAGTTGTTAGGATTATACCAGTGAGATACCACTCATTGAATACATTATATTAGGTTTGATTTTCTAGAGATGAACAGATGTTTTCTAGGCCGGTGGTAAATCTCGAATCATTTTTTCTGATGGATCAATATTATAGATGACCCCTTCAATATCAAAAATGACATAGGCACCAGTGTCTTCCCGCATAAATTCATGCCGGGTTGGAAGTAACGTTTAATCAAACGTTTTCATCATCCATTCCAAACTATTTCAGAATATTTTTTAACGCCGCTTCAAGTTCAGGAAATTTGAACGTATAGCCTGTTTCCTGCGCTTTTTTCGGCAATACCCTTTTACTGCTCAATAACTCGACAGAAAATTCTCCCAGCAGCGCTTTTAGCGCAAATGATGGGGCTGGCATAAACGCAGGACGATTTAACACATCTCCCATCACTTTAGCGAACCCTTTTTGACGCATGGGATTGGGTGAAGTTAAGTTAACAGGTCCTTCAATTTGTTGATCCAAGATATGCTCAATCAAGCCAACCACATCTGCCTGATGAATCCACGACCACCATTGCTGGCCTGACCCCAAAGGACCACTGACACCCATTTTTGCAGGCAACAGCATTGCGTCCAATGCGCCACCATCGGGTCCAAGCACGATGCCAATTCTGATATTGGCAACTTTTACATTTTGTTCAGCCGCAGGCTTGGACGCCGCTTCCCAGTCTTTACACACGTTGGCCAGAAAATCATTGCCAGGGGATTCATCTTCCCCCAGTGAATCATCGCCTCGTTCTCCATAAAAGCCAATGGCGCTGGTTGAAATAAACATTTGAGGTTTGGAATCGGCCTTCAGCATCGAACCCACCAAATGCTTGGTGCCTTCGATGCGACTGTCATAAATGCTTTGTTTTTTTTCTTTGGTCCACCGTCCAGCCACACTTTCACCTGCCAGATGAATCACGGCATCCACCTCAGAAAACGCTTCCATTGGCGCATATTCACGCTCAGGGTCCCAAGAAAAAACTTCACTCAGACTGGGCACTTTTTGTTTTGCAGAATCAGCACTTCGAGACAAACCCACCAATTGGTGCCCTGACTGACTGAGAACTTCGCAGAGCTTTTGCCCAATAAAGCCGGTTGCGCCTGTGACTAAAATTTTCATTGTTTCATCACCCGCCAAACGGCAAAACCTGCCGTTGAAATTAACCCTAAAAGCATAGCATAGGTGACATCGATCAAAGGTGCCTGAGCACCCACTTCGTGAAATTCGCGCACGGCGCTTAACCATTCAGCCATTTTGGCCATGCCAGAAGCACTTCAAGTGCCGGTCACCCATTTTTGATAGGCGACTCGTTTGCTCAACATCCGAACGCTGACAAAGCCAATTAAAGTAAAACGCTTTGAATCTATTGAAACCACCATTGAGTCATCGAATTTCTTTAATCTCGTTAATAGATCCAGCTCATGCATCTTTTCAAAAAATTTTCTTATTCTAATCAAATTCAAATCACCATTTTTCACTTCATTTGTCAAGCCTTTTGGTCATTGGAAACAT
This sequence comes from Candidatus Fraserbacteria bacterium, assembly GCA_029262795.1. Taxonomy (GTDB): domain Bacteria; phylum Bipolaricaulota; class Bipolaricaulia; order RBG-16-55-9; family JAJCYT01; genus JAJCYT01. Next base: position 193,360 of record JAJCYT010000034.1, on the reverse strand, counting down.
ATCCCAACAAAAAACTTTATTTTTTTTGCGCGGATGTGGTATCATATTGGTCAGTTTTATGTGGTACAAAAAAATGTTCATCTGAAAATCATTTAACGGAGGTGGTTGCAAACTGAGGCGTTGTACATCATAAAAACACTCAATCTTTCGAGGAGGTTGTCTTGAGAAATCGTTTTAAATTGAGCAAAACCGTGCTATTGTTGGCTGTGGCTTTGATGTTGGTCAACCTGGTTTCGGACAGTCAAGCCCAAGGCCCTGTGTCTGGGGGAGTTTTAAGAGTTGTCGTTTCTGCCGAACCTCAGGGGCTGGATCCCACCACCAACACTGCCGCTGTGGTGGATCGAATTTTTTACAACAACACATATGAAGGCTTAACAAAGCTGGACCGAAACGGCAGCGTGGTCCCAGGTCTGGCCGAAAGCTGGACTTTCTCTGATGATGGTTTGAATTGGACTTTTAACTTGCGCCAAGGCGTCACCTTCCATGATGGCAGTGCCTTCACGGCTGCCGATGTGGTGTTCACCATCGAACGCAACCAAACCACCGACGAAAGCATCGCCATTGTCAACCCACGATTTTACGAAGCCATCGAAAGTGTTGTTGCTGCAGATGACCACACGGTCAACATGACGCTTTCGACGTTTGATTCCAGCTTCCTGTTCAACTTGGCCCGAGGTGATTCAGCCATTTTGTCCGCCAATTACGCTGGTGACTTAAACGCTGCGCCTAACGGCACTGGTCCTTTCAGCTTTGTTGAACGTGTTCCAGCCAGCAGCCTCACCTTGACAAAAAATGAAAATTATTACATCGAAGGTCTTCCTTATTTGGATGGCGTGGTGTTTAGTTTTATTCCTGATCCTACCGCAGCTTTTTCCGCCATCCAGGCCGGTGACGTGGATGTGTTGGCACGTTCCAACGTAGAAAACGCACCAGCTGCCGCCGATGACCCAAACCTGACCGTGTTCAACGGTGCCAGCACCGGTGAAGTGATTCTGTCGATGAACAACCGCAGTGCACCTTTCAATGACAAACGTGTGCGCCAGGCCGTGGCCTATGCACTCAACCGTCAAGACATCATTGATATTGCACAGTTTGGTTTTGGTGTGCCTGTGGGCAGTCATATGAGTCCGGTCAACGAAAACTATGTGGACACCACCTGGCGTTATCAGCAGGATCAGGACAAAGCCAGAGCCCTTTTGGCTGAAGCCGGTTTTGCCGATGGCTTAAATGTGGTGATGAAAATTCCATCCACATTCTCTTATGCCACCAGCACAGCTCAGGTGGTACAACAGATGATGGCTGATGTGGGCATCACTGCCGAAATTCAACTGGTTGATTTCCCTGGTCAGTGGCTGGAAGAAGTGTTCTTCGATCCTTGGGATTATCAGATGTCGATCATCGCCCACGTGGAAGAGTTTGACATTGGCATTTATTCCAATCCAAACTATTACTACGGCTACAGCAGCGCTGCATTCGACGAAGCACTGGCACGCGCTCAAAGCGAACCCGATCCTGAGGAACGCAAACAGCTTTATGCGATTGCACAGTTCTTGATTGCCGAAGATGTGGCCACCTTCCCGATGTATGAGCTGTCCAACGCGCTCATCTTGAGAAGCAACGTTCAGAACTTCTGGGAAGATGCACCAATTCCTGCGGCAGACGTGTCCGAAGTTTGGATCAACCCATAAAACAATTAATCTTTAAGAGAGGGTTTCTGCTTCCAGAAACCCTCTCTTATTCCTTATGCTAAGTTTCTTTGCGAGACGTTTTTTCTCTTTAATCATCACACTTTGGCTGGTGTCGGTGTTGATCTTTGCTGTGTTGCAAATCATCCCCGGCGACCCGGCCATGGTCGTGTTAGGCTTACAGGCAAACCCGGAAACGCTGGCCAAGGTTCGTGAGCAGATGGGGCTGAATGATCCACCATTGACACGTTACATGGGCTGGCTCACAGGAGCCTTTACCGGCAATTTTGGCGAATCGCTTAACTACAGCGTGCCTGTCTGGGATTTGATTGCGCAGCGCTTGGTGGTCACCGGCCCATTGACGCTCTTTGCCATGACACTGACGCTGCTGATTGCACTGCCTCTGGGCATCTTCGCCGCGAGTAAACATCGGAAAATTGGCGATTATGGGACAATGCTGTTTTCTCAAATTGGCTTGGCGGTACCCACATTTTGGGCGGGCATTTTACTCATGATTCTGTTTTCTGTTCAACTTCACTGGCTGCCTTCCGGTGGATTCACCTATTGGGATGAAAACCCGATTGAAAGCATCCGGCATTTGATCTTGCCCGCACTTTCATTAAGTTTGGTTCAGGCGGCTGTCCTAACGCGCATGACGCGTTCGGCCATGCTGGAAGTGCTCAATGAAGATTACATCACCACTGCTCGCAGCAAAGGGCTGGTGGATCGAATCGTGGTTTATAAGCACGGATTAAAAAATGCATTTATTTCTATTTTAACATTGCTTGGCTTACAACTTGGTCAATTGTTGGCAGGTGCTATTATCATTGAGTTTGTATTCCACTTGCCTGGGATGGGCGACCTGGTCCTCAAGTCTATTTCACAACGAGACTTGCCTGTGGTTCAAGGGATTGTGCTATTCATTGCTGCTGTGATTGTGATCGTCAACTTTACGGTCGATTTGCTTTATGGTTATCTGGACCCAAGAATCCGCTATGAGTGACTTTGAATGAGACAACGAATTTGGAAACGTTTAAAACACGATAAAAATTTATTGATTGGTGGCTTGCTGGTTGGCCTCATTATCATCAGTGCTGGCATCAGTATTGCCAGTGATTTTTGGGAATTTGGTCTGCCCTACCCGCCCAACACCATGGGGCGTGACCGGATGCAAGCGCCCACTGTCGAACATTGGTTTGGCACCGATCAATTTGGACGCGACACGTTCAGCCGCATTGTGAAAGGATCTTGGAATTCCATTCAAGTTGGCGTCATCTCCGTTGCCATTGGATTGTTGTTTGGCGTCATGGTCGGCATGATTGCTGGCTATTTCGGCGGCTGGATTGATGAAGTGCTGATGCGCATCTCAGATGTGGTTTACGGGTTTCCGGCTATTCTAATGGCCATTTTGATCACTTCAATCTTAAAACCCGGTATCCAGAACAGCATGATTGCCATTGGGATTGCCACAGTCCCTGTGTTCTCACGACTGACAAGGGCAAGTTTTCTGGCTTTAAAAGAGCGGGATTTTGTAACATCAGCACGCGCTTTGGGTCGTAGCCAGACAGGCATCATCCTCAAGCATATTTTGCCCAACAGCTTGTCACCCATACTGATCCAAGCCTCTACGAGCTTTGCCATTGCGATTTTGGCTGAAGCCGCTTTGAGTTATTTGGGACTAGGCACTCAGCCTCCAAATGCCAGTTGGGGGTTGATGCTGAAAGAAGCACAGAGCTTAATCAATCGCACCATTTGGCCAGCTATTTTCCCAGGGATCGCCATTGCGATAGCCGTCATGGGATTCAATCTTTTGGGGGATGGATTGCGCGATGTGTTGGACCCACGAACATCGCGCTAGGGAGATTTAATGAATGAGGTACTTAAAAAAATTGATCGTGATGAACTCGTTCAACTCACCCAGTCATTGATTCAAATCCCCAGCGTCTATCGGCCTGATCAGGGCGGCAATGAAGAAAAAGTCGCTCTGTTTGCCGCAGACTGGCTCAAAAACATTGGCATTGAAGTCCACATTGAAGAAGTTGAACCAGGGCGTCCCAATGTGATTGCTATTCTTCATGGAAATGCATCGGGGAAAACACTGATGTTTGAAGGCCATACCGACGTGGTGACCGAAGGGGATGAAAGCGAATGGTCCTATCCTCCCTTTGGTGGCGTCATCGAAAATGGTCGAATTTATGGGCGAGGGTCGTGCGACACGCAGGGCAATCTTGCCGCAGCTATGATCACTTTAAAAACCATCAAAACATCTGGCGCGAGTTTTAATGGAAAGATTGTTTTGGGCATCCCTGTCGATGAAGAAGGGATGATGATTGGCATCAAACATTTTATCAAGCAAGGGTGGGCTGATGATATTGATGCAGCCATCATTTGCGAGCCGGAAGAAAACCAGGTTTGCATCACACAAAAAGGCGCACTACGAGCCAGCATCGAAACACATGGCGTTATGTGTCATGGCGCAATGCCTCTGTCTGGATTCAACTCCATCAAGCCGATGGCTGAAATTATTCTAAGAGTTGAACAATTGGAGAAGCAGGAAATTGAACGCTTGGGCAAAAATGATTTCCTCGGCTTTCCAAGCTTTACCCCCACCGTGATTCAGGCCCCGATTTCGGGCGAAGGACAATTGAATGTCATGTCCTCAAGTTGCCAACTGTTGCTCGATATTCGCACCATACCTGGCCAGGATCATGAGGTGTTAAAAACTCAACTGGCAGAAATTGTCACTGAAGTTGAATCACAAACACAGCAAAATCTTGCCCAAGGATTCGAGCGAGAAGTTCGGGAACAACTTCAACCTGGCATCGCAGATCAATTGAAATTTTCTGCCAAATTGGACGTGTTTGAAGATCGCCCCTGGACGCAGACAGACAGGGATGACCCTATCGTTCAAGTGGTGGCCGAAGCGGTGGAGCAGATTACGAAAAAACCACCCATCTACAATGGCGTGCCTGGAGCAACAGATGGGACTTTTTTATTCTCTGAAAAAGATATCCCCATCGTGACCACAGGGGCAGGCGACCGCATGGTGCCACATCACAAAGATGAATGGGTGGACATCAATGAATTGGTGGAAGCCGCTCAAATTTACACATTAAGCGCATTGAAATTTTTAAATTCATAAGGAGCTTTTCAAATGGAGCAATATAAAAATTTATTTGATATGACGGGTAAAAATGCCGTGGTCATCGGCGGCGCATCGGGCATTGGACAGGCAGGCGCATATACACTCGCAGGAATCGGTGCAGAGGTATGGTGTGCTGATCTAAACCAGGATGGCGCACAAGCAAGCGCCGATTACATCAATCAAAACGGTGGCAAAGCCCATGCTGCTCAAGTTGATATTGGTGATGCCAGCAGCGTCAATCAGCTATTTGACAAAGTGATTCAAGAGGGCGGCTCTTTAGATTCTGTGGTGGCAACCCCAGCCATCAATGTGCGAAAGCCCATGTTGGAAATCAGCGATGAAGAATTTTCTAAAGTGATAAAGTTAAACCTGGAAGGCACTTTTTACGTATTGCGGGCCGCAGGCAAACGCATGGTGGATCAGGGCTCGGGCAATATTTTGGCCATGTCTTCCATTCGATCACAAACGGTGGAACCTGGCCAGGGCGTTTACGCTGCCACAAAATCAGGCATTTTACAAATGGTCAAAACCCTGGCTGCGGAACTCGGCCCAAAAGGCATCCGTGTCAATGCCATCGGCCCAGGCGTGGTGGAAACGCCATTGACCCAGCCAATTAAGGATCAGCCGGATTGGTACAACGCCTACGCCAACAAAAATGCCTTTGGTCGTTGGGCGCAGGCAAGCGAATTGGGTGGTCCCATTGCCTTTTTGTGTAGTGATGCAGCCTCTTATATCACAGGCACCATTCTGTTTGTGGATGCGGGCTGGACGGCCATTGATGGCCGCTTCTCCCCACCCCTTTAGGAAATTTTTCAATGATGCAAAAACCTGGGCTTTTTAACGCCATCACCGATGTTCCTGGAATTCGTGTCGGTCATCATCAAAATGAATCAACCGGCACCACTGTGATCCTGCCACCCATGCAAGGGGCGGTGGCAGGGGTGGATGTGCGCGGGTCTGGTCCGGCAACTCGTGAAACCGATGCACTAGATCCGACCAACCTGATTGAACAGGTTCACGCCATTGTGATCAGTGGTGGCAGCGCCTATGGACTTGCTACTGCTGATGGGGTCATGCGAACCTTGGCTGAGCAAAAAATTGGGTTTCCAGTCGGAGAAAACATGGTGGTGCCCATCGTTCCCACAGCCTGTCTTTTCGATCTCGAACTTGCGGACAATAAATCGCTTCAACCGGATGCAGACTTTGGTAAACAGGCGTTGAGCAATGCCCGCTCCGAGCAGATCAAACAGGGCAATGTGGGCGCAGGCACAGGCGCAACCGCAGCCACACTCAAGGGTGGCTTAGGCACAGCCAGCGTGATGTTGGATCACGGCATTGTGGTTGGAGCATTGGTGGCAATAAATGCGTTCGGATCAGCCGTCGATCCTGCCACGGGTTTGTTGTATGCAGCCCCATTTGGCTTAGAAGGTGAGTTTGAAAACCTAAAACCTCATCCTGCATCTTCAGCAACCGAAAAAGAATCCGGCTTGATGGAAAACACCACACTGGCTGTTATCGCCACCAATGCCATTCTGAGCAAACCACAAGCCACAAAAGTCTCAGAAATGGCCCACGATGGGATGGCCAGAGCCATTCGCCCCATCCACACCATGTTTGATGGCGACACCATTTTCACACTCTCCACAGGTGAATTGGAAGTATTGATGGAGCAAAATGCCCCTTTCATGGTCAAGGAAGCCATGAAGGTCAATCTGATCGGCGCGGCGGCGGCAGACACACTCACCCGAGCCATTGGCCATGCCATGCTTCATGCTGAAAGTTCATTTGGGAAGCCAAGCTATCGAGAAGTTCATCTTGACTGAGGCATGGTCATTGGTCTATCGTGAGCCAAAGAGGTGCTTGTAAAAATGCCTGTTTCTACAAAAAATTCCCAACTCATTTATGATGCTTTAAAAGCGTGTGACATTCAACTCATCTCCGCGTTGCCCGAAACCTGGCTGGTCCATTTGATTCGCATGGCTGAAGATGATTCTAAAATGACGTTGGTCCGTCTGTCCAAAGAGGAAGAGGGTGTGGGCATTTCTGTCGGCGCACATCTGGCTGGCACCAAGTCTGCCATGTTGATGCAGAATCATGGACTTTTACAAAGCATCAATGGCATTGTGTCTGTGGCTCAGTTGTATCGGATTCCGCTACTCATGCTGATCAGCTATCGCGGCTGGTTCGGCGAACGAGATCCTTGGCAAACCGAAGGTGGGCTGGTGACAGAAAATGTGTTGCGTTCGTTGCGAATCCCTTATGAATTTCTTGATGATCCAAATAATGTGGCACACAAAATCCAGCAAGCGCAAACGCTCTCTGAATCATCTTCCAGACCAGTGGCCTTGCTGCTGTGTCGTGATCTGATGTGGGAGGAATGATGGAGCGTATTGAGGCACTCAAAGCTATTTATTCAAAACTGGAAGACTGCATTGTGGTCACCATCATGGGCGCAGTTGCCGCAGAAATTCAAACCATCGGACACAAAAAGAATTTCTTTTATCTACAACACGGCATGGGATTAGCGTCTTCAGTCGGACTTGGGATCGCCCTAAGTCGACCAGAGCTTCAAGTGATTGTTCTGGATGGTGATGGTTCTTTGCTGATGAACCTGGGCACCCTGACCACGTTAGCGAGATACCAACCTGCCAATTTGCTGCATGTGGTGTTCGACAATGAAAGCTTATTGTCAGTGGGGGGATTTCCCACAGCAACATCAACCGGCACAGACTTACAGAAAATTGCCGATGGCGCAGGCATACCAAACACTCGCTTCGCAGATTCGTTGGATGATTTCAAACAGCAATTCAATCAAGCCCTAGAATTAGACGAATTGACCACGCTGGTTGCAAAAGTCGAAGCCAAAGGTCCTTCAGCATTTGTAACAGACCTGGGTCTGTTGGAAAACCGATTCCAGTTTAAGCGTCATTTAAGTGAAATCCCTCAAACTTCTAAGGACGGCTGATGACCACAATCTTAACTGACCTGATCCAAGCATTGAGTACAGGCGAGCTTCGCGTCATTGACCTCACTCAGCCACTTGGCGAACAAACACCTGTGATTGGCTTGCCGGATATATTCGCACAATCGCCAGGATTTTCGCGCGAAACAATCTCCCGTTATGATGACGCTGGCCCCATGTGGTATTGGAATGTTTTACATCTGGGCGAACACACAGGCACACACTTCGATGCGCCTGTGCATTGGACAACCGGCAAAGATCTTTCTAATAACACCTGCGATACACTCCCCGTCGAGCAATTCATCGGCCCGGCCTGTGTGATTGATGTGAGCCATGAATCGAAATCCAACCACGATTTTTTGCTCACCGCTGAACATATCCTCGCCTGGGAAGAGATCAATGGAAAAATCCCAGCGAAATCCTGGTTATTACTTCGTACGGATTGGAGCAAGCGTCAGGGCGCAGATGAATTTTTGAATCTATCGGAAGATGGTCCGCACAATCCAGGTTTTGATCCATCAGCTTCAAAGCTACTGGCTGAGGAACGCGATGTGCTAGGCGTCGGTGTGGAAACCGTCGGCACCGATGCAGGACAGGCAGGGGCGCTTGATCCTCCATTTCCCAGTCACAACATCATGCATGGTGCTGGAAAGTTTGGCCTGGCCAGCTTGTGCAACCTGGATCAACTGCCGCCTACAGGGTCTATTGTGATTGCTGCGCCGCTCAAAATTGTGGATGGCAGTGGCAGCCCATTGCGTGTATTGGCCATTGCACCGCACCTTTAGCCTGTTTGTTTCTTTATAAAAAATCTGGTTACAATGCAATCATAAAATCTCAGAGAGTGTGATGTTGTGAAAATTATTTGCATTGGCGGCGGCCCTGCCGGACTTTATTTTGCCATCTCAATGAAATTGCGTGATGCTTCGCACAATATCACGGTGGTTGAACGCAACAAACCTGATGACACGTTTGGTTGGGGCGTGGTATTTTCTGACCAAACCCTGGAAGGGCTTGAAGCCAACGACCCTGAAAGCGCCAAAACCATCAGCGATAATTTCGCCCATTGGGATGACATTGATGTGCATTTCAAAGGCGAAACCCTCACTTCTTCGGGCCACGGTTTCATTGGCATCAGCCGCAAAAAGCTTTTAAACATTCTTCAGGAACGCGCCAAAGCATTGGACGTCAAATTTGAATTTGAGACTGATGTTGAAAATCTGGATGCCTATGCGGATGCTGATTTAATCATTGCCTCAGATGGCCTCAACAGCCGCGTTCGCACACTCTATGCGGAACACTTCAAACCGGATATTGATGTGCGGCCCAACAAATTTGTGTGGCTGGGCACGCACAAAATTTACGACGCCTTCACCTTTATCTTTGAAAAAACAGAACATGGCTGGATTTGGGTTCATGCCTATCGATTCGACAAAGACACATCCACTTTCATCGTCGAGTGCCAGGAAGACGTTTGGAAAGCCCTGGGCTTTGAAAACATGAATCAGGATGAAAGCGCCACCCTGTGTGAAAAGATCTTTGAAAAATATTTAGACGGCAACAAATTGATGACCAACGCCAAGCATCTGCGTGGTTCTGGCTGGCTCAACTTTCCTCGTGTGAGTTGTGAAAAATGGTATCACAATAATATTATTTTAATGGGCGATGCCGTACACACAGCGCATTTCTCTATCGGCTCAGGGACCAAGCTTGCTTTGGAAGACGCCATTGACCTTTCTAATCTGCTCCATGAAAAATCATCCTTACAAGAAGCTTTGGAAGAATATCAGGAAATTCGGCGTGTCGAAGTGTTGAAACTCCAGAGCGCAGCGCGAAATTCGATGGAGTGGTTTGAAAACGCACCCCGTTATCTTGAGTTCGACCCGATGCAATTGGCGTATGGATTGCTCACCCGCAGCCAGCGTGTGAGCCATGAAAACCTGCGCCTGCGTGACAAAGATTGGTTAGAAGGCGTGGAACGCTGGTTTGCCAGTCGCGCCTCAAGCAATGGAAAACACGTTTCTGTTCCGCCCATGTTCACGCCGTTTCAGCTTCGTGATATGAAACTGATGAACCGCATGGTTGTTTCACCCATGTCGATGTACAGCGCAGAAGACGGCACACCCAATGACTTTCATTTGGTCCATTACGGCTCCAGGGCCCAAGGCGGCGCAGGATTGCTCTATACAGAAATGACCGATATCAGCCGAGAAGGCCGCATCACCCCCGGCTGTGCGGGGATGTATAAAGATGAGCACGTCGAAGCCTGGACGCGCATCGTGAACTTTGTGCATCAGTCCAGCAAAGCCAAGATCGCGATGCAGTTGGGACATGCTGGCCCCAAAGGGTCTACCAAACTGGGTTGGAAGGGCATGGACGAACCACTCGAAACCGACAATTGGCCATTGCTGTCCGCATCAGATATTCCCTGGTCGCCAGACAATCAGGTGCCCAAAGCCATGACCCGAGAGGACATGGATCAGGTGAAAGCCGACTTTGTTCGCGCTGCCGAAATGACCAACCAATGCGGGTTTGATTTATTGGAATTGCACTGCGCCCATGGCTATTTGCTGTCTGCCTTTATTACGCCAGTAACGAACCATCGAACGGATGAATATGGTGGTTCTTTAGAAAATCGACTCCGTTATCCGCTCGAAGTTTTTGAAGCTGTTCGTGCCACATGGCCTGAAGAAAAACCGATGTCAGTCAGGATTTCCGCCACCGATTGGGTGGGCGAAGAGGGCATCAATGGGGAAGATGCCGTCGAAATCGCGCGAGCTTTCAAAAATGCGGGCGTGGATATTATTGATGTATCCGCCGGTCAAACCACCAAAGAAGCCAAGCCAATTTACGGACGCATGTTCCAAACGCCATTTTCAGATCGTATCCGTAATGAAGTGGGTATTGCCACGATGGCGGTGGGAAACATTTTTGAAGTGGATCACGTCAACAGCATCATCGCCGCCGGGCGTGCGGATTTGTGCTGCCTGGCTCGCCCACACTTGGCTGATCCATATTGGACACTCAGAGCAGCAGCACAACAGGGCTACAAAGATATCCCGTTCCCTAACCAATATCTCACAGGCAAAGATCAACTTGAGCGCATCATGGAACGCGCCGCCCAACAGGAGATGGCAATTAACATATGAGCCTACAGGGACAACACGCTGTCGTCACCGGAGGCGGCAAGGGGATTGGTGAATCCATCGCTCGAAAGCTTTCAGAACAAGGTGCAAAACTAACCTTGATGGGAAGAAACAAGGACACTTTGGATGCAACCGTTTCGTCACTTCAAAATGCACAAGCAGTTGTTTGCGATGTGAGTGATGAGGCCAAGGTTCAATCAGCCTTTGTCCAAGCCGTCGAAAGGTTTGGAAACATTTCAATCCTGGTCAACAATGCTGGCATTGCGGATTCAGCCCCGTTTGCGAAAACGACGCTGGAACAATTCCAAAAGATTATGAATATCAATGTCACTGGCACATTTTTATGCACGCGCGAAGTATTGCCTGCCATGCTTGATTCAAAAGCTGGTCGAATTGTGAATATCGCAAGCACTGCGGGCCTGGAAGGCAGCGCATATATCGCCCCTTACTCAGCTTCCAAACACGCTATGATTGGTTTAACTAAATCACTGGCAATGGAAACCATCGGCACAAGCATCACTGTCAATGCGGTTTGTCCTGGGTATACGGACACCGAAATGGCACAGCTTGCTGTGGACACCGCAGCCTCCAAAACCGGCAAAAGTGTAGATGAAGCACGCGCCATGATTGCCAAACAGAATCCGCAAAAGCGCATGATTCATCCCGATGAAGTGGCTGAAATGGTGGCCTGGTTATGCGAACAAAATTCGAGCGGCATCACAGGCCAAGCCATCATGATTGCCTGAACACAAGGAGCCTTTATGGATTGGAACACGTTTCATCCTGAACATTTTCTCTGGGAGTTAAAAGACAATCTCGCAATCATCACCTTGAGCCAACCTGCCAAGAAAAACCCGTTAACGTTTGAATCCTATGCCGAATTGCGTGACACGTTTCGTAACCTTGTGTATGCCAGAAATGTGAGAGCCGTGGTCATTACAGGCGCAGAAGGCAACTTTTGTTCAGGCGGAGATGTCAACGACATTATCGGCCCACTTACCAAGATGGGCATGGATGGCCTTTTAGACTTCACCCGAATGACAGGGGATCTTGTAAAAGCCATTCGCAATTGTCCTCAGCCTGTGATCAGCGCAATTGAAGGCGTGTGCGTCGGCGCAGGGGCAATGGTCGCCACCGCATCTGATATTCGATTCGCGACGCCCGAAACAAAGACCGCTTTTTTGTTTACCAGAGTCGGCCTCTCTGGCTGCGACATGGGCGCGTGCGCCATGCTGCCTCGTTTAATTGGCCAGGGCCGAACCACTGAATTGTTATTGACAGGTCGTGTATTGACGCCTGAAGAGGGCGACAAATGGGGCTTTTATAATCGGCTTTGTGAAGTTGGAAAGACACTGGATGAGGCTGTTGAATTGGCAAAGTCCATCATTAAGGGCCCTAATTTCGCGCACATGATGACCAAGACGATGCTCAATCAGGAATGGAACGTGAGTCTGGAAACCGCCATCGAAATGGAAGCGCAGGGCCAGGCCATCTGCATGCAGACCGGCGACTTTGAACGCGCCTATCATGCCTTCGTCAACAAAGAAAAACCTGTATTTGAAGGAAACTGATGTCGGATCGCACTTTTTTGGATTGGCCTTTTTTTGATGATGAACATCGAGTGCTGGCCAAAACCTTATCTGAATGGGCAAGTTCAGCTTGTGAATCAGAACATGATCACACAGATGTGGATGCCGCCTGTCGAACCTGGGTTAAATTGTTGGCTCAGAGCAACTGGCTCAAATATTGCGTGCCTGCTGCATATGGCGGCGTCTATGAAAATTTCGATGTGCGCTCGCTTTGCTTGATTCGAGAAACGCTTGCTTACCACAGTGGCCTTGCTGATTTTTCATTTGCCATGCAGGGGCTTGGCAGTGGGGCGATTACACTGGCTGGCTCCGAAGAATTAAAGTCGACCTATCTCCCTGCTGTCAGTCAGGGGGAGAAAATCGCAGCCTTTGCTTTGTCCGAACCTGATGCTGGTTCAGATGTGGCTGCGCTCAGCACCACTGCAGAATTAGATGGCGATCACTACATACTCAACGGCACCAAAACTTGGATCTCCAATGGCGGCATCGCAGACTATTACGTCGTGTTTGCACGAACTGGGGAAGCGCCAGGTGCCAAAGGGCTTTCAGCATTCGTTGTGGATGCAGACACACCCGGCTTAGAAATTGCAGAACGCATTGATGTGATTGCACCTCATCCACTGGCGACATTGGAGTTTAAAGATTGCCGAATACCAAAGACACATTTATTAGGCGAATCAGGACAAGGCTTTAAAATTGCGATGGCAACCCTTGATATCTTTCGATCCACAGTTGGTGCTGCCGCACTGGGCTTTGCCCGTCGCGCACTGGATGAGGCATTGAATCGTACCACCACGCGAAAGATTTTTGATCAGCCACTTTCCAGCTTTCAGATGACCGAAGCCACGCTTGCAGAAATGGCCTTGGACATTGATGCCAGCGCCTTGCTCATCTATCGCGCTGCCTGGACCAAGGATTCTGGCGCAGATCGCGTGACGCGTGAAGCGGCCATGGCCAAACTATTTTCAACTGAAGCGGCTCAACTAGTCATCGACAAAGCTGTTCAATTGTTGGGTGGGCTGGGTGTAAAGTCAGGCCATCCTGTTGAAAAATTGTATCGAGAAATTCGTGCCCTTCGTATTTATGAAGGGGCATCTGAAGTGCAAAAAATTGTAATTGCAAGACAAGTCCTCAACACGCATACTCAAAGTGCATGATGAGAGGGGGAGCTTATGGGAAGTTTTACATCACACCAGGACACATTCGTTATTGATCATCTGCCACCGAAAGAACAATGGCCGAATTTTTTATTTAAATTGCCCGAATTGCAATATCCAGATCATTTGAATTGTGCCACAGAATTGCTTGACCGGATGGTTACAAAATTTGGAGATCGCCCTGTGTTTCACACACCAAATGAAACATGGACTTATAACGATTTACTCAAGAAATCAAACCAGATTGCAAATGTGCTTCGAGACGATTTGGGGCTGGTTCCTGGCAATCGAGTGCTCATTCGTGCAGCCAACAATCCACTATTTATGGCCTGCTGGTTTGGCATTGCCAAGGCAGGTGGCGTGGTTGTGGCAACGATGCCACTGCTGCGAGCGCCGGAAATTTCCACGATTTTGAAAAAAGCTCAAATCTCACTTGCCTTCTGTGATGAACGGCTTTCGGATGAAATGGAATCTGGTAAATCGCAGTCCAATGTTTGTGAGCGAATCATCTACTTCAACGGCTCCGGTGAATCTGACGCAAGCGCTGAACTTGAATCACTCATGGCGCAAAAACCAGATACGTTTGAGAATGTAGAAACCGCAAATGATGACCCAGTTTTGATTGCCTTTACATCGGGCACAACTGGCAAACCCAAAGCTGCTGTTCATTTTCATCGAGATATTTTGGCCATGTGCGACAGTTACTCCAAGCATGTGCTTCAACCTCAAGCAGATGATGTGGTGATTGGCAGCCCGCCGATAGCGTTTACATTTGGTTTGGGCGGCTTGATTACGTTCCCAATGCGTGTTGGGGCATCTACCGTGCTGCTCGAAGCTGGTTCTCCTTCTGTATTGCTTGAATCGATTCAAAAATTTAAAGCCACCATCTGTATCACTGCGCCCACCGCTTACCGACTGATGAGTGACAAAGCGAAAGAATTTGATTTATCGAGCCTGAAAAAATGCGTATCCGCAGGCGAAACTTTGCCATTGGCAACATTTGATCTGTGGAAAGAAGCCACAGGTATTGACATCATGGATGGCATTGGCACCACCGAAATGATCCATATTTTTATCGCTGCCAAACAAGATGAGATCAAACCAGGTGCCACGGGTAAGGCAGTTCCAGGCTATGAAGCCAAAGTGATTGATGAGAACAACCAATCGCTCAGCGCTGGCGAAGTTGGCAAACTGGCAGTGCGTGGTCCGACAGGCTGTCTTTATTTAGATGATGAACGCCAAAAGGAATATGTCATTGATGGTTGGAATGTCACAGGTGATGCCTACAAATTGGATGAGGACGGCTATTTCTGGTTTCAGGCCCGTACCGATGACATGATTATTTCTGGTGGTTACAACATCTCCGGCCCAGAAGTCGAAGGCGCATTGATGCAGCATGAAGCTGTGTCTGAGTGTGCCGTGGTGGGCGCGCCTGATGAAACGCGTGGAAACATTATCAAAGCCTTCGTGGTACTCCGAGAAAACTTTCAGGCGGATGATGATCTGACCAAGGGACTTCAGGATTTCGTAAAAAACACTATTGCGCCTTATAAATATCCAAGAGCCATTGAATTCGTCAGTGCGCTTCCCAAGACAGAGACTGGAAAAGTACAGCGATTTAAATTACGTCAAAGTGAAATGGAACAAGCATCATGAACATGCTTCAACCGCCGGACTGGGCACGTCCCAGTGGATATAGCAATGGCATCAGCACGCGTGGTCAGCTCATCTTCCTGGCGGGTCAAATTGGCTGGGACAAGGATGGTGTGTTTCAGTCTGACGATTTTGTGGAGCAATTCAAACAGGCGCTTCGAAACATTCTCTCTATTCTCGCGGAAGCCAATGCTGGACCAGAACACGTCGTTCGACTCACATGGTTTATCACAGACAAGAAAGTTTATCTCGATTCTTTAAAAGAAATTGGCGCAGGTTATCGAGAAGTGATGGGCAAAAATTTCCCGACGATGAGTGTGGTTGAGGTGGCTGATTTGCTCGAAGATCAAGCTCAGGTTGAAATCGAGGCCACTGCCGTGATTCCTGATTAAACGTTGAAATACTTCGCCTGTGGGTGATGCACGATAATCGCACTGGTGGATTGTTCAGGCACAATCTGAAAATTTTCAGACAATGTGCAACCAATGCGTTCGGGCTGTAACAATCCGAAAAGTTTTTCCTGATCGGCCATGTTAGGGCAGGCTGGATAACCGAAACTGTAACGCGAGCCCCGATATTTTTGTGAAAACAATTCCTGAATTTTTGGCGAATCACTGCCATCAATACCCATCTCGGTACGAATGCGTTTATGCCATAATTCAGCCAAAGCTTCGGCAGTTTCGACACCCATGCCGTGCAGATAGAGATATTCAGTATATTCATTGTTGGCAAAGAGTTTTTGTGCAAATTCGCTGGCTTGATCCCCCATCGTCACGCAGTGGAAGCCCACCACATCTTTGACACCTTCGCTCGCATCACGGAAGAAACTGCTGATGCATTGGCGATCTCGTTTTTCCTGTCGAGGGAAGTTGAAGCGTTCGATTTCCTTGTCATGATCCTCAGGATCGTAGATGACCAAATCATCGCCATCGCTGTTGCAGGGCCAAAACCCATATACAGCTTTGGGCAGGAGAATACCTTCATCACGACATTGTGCTTTAAGTCTCTGAAAAATGGGCTCGACCACGTCTTTAAGGTTCGCTTCAAAATCCTCTGGAGACATGCTGCCGGACTTGAACCCCCACTGACCACGGAACAGCGCCAGCTTGTTGATGTAAGGATAAATTTCGTCCAATGGAATATCTTCGACAATGCGACTGCCCCAGAACGGCGGGGCGGGCACCTCAACTTTTTCGATGGCTTTTGGTGTCTGATCTGCCTGAGCTTCTTCAGCTTCAGATTTCAGCAAGGAGACACGTTCGCGCACCGCCGCTAATTTGGAAAGACGTTCCTGAATTTCGACATCAATGTGTTCCAGTTTATTTTGGGTCAGATGTTCACAAATGCGTAAACCATCGAAGGCATCGGCACCATAGTAAAGCTGACCACAATAAATCTCGCGCAAATAAGATTCTGCATAATGCCGAGCCAAAGCCGCACCACCCAACAAGACAGGCGCTTGGATGTTCATCTCATTCAGCTCTTTGAGATTTTCTTCCATCACGTTGACCGACTTCACCAGCAGACCAGACATGCCAATGGCATCGGCATCATGATCATTAAAGGCTTTGACAATTTCTCCAATGGTTTGTTTGATGCCCAGGTTGTGAACGGTGTAGCCATTGTTGCTTAAAATGATGTCCACCAGATTTTTTCCGATATCGTGGACATCACCCTTTACAGTAGCCAGCACGATCTTGCCCTTGCTTTGACCTTCCACTTTTTCCATCAATGGTTCCAGATAACTGACCGCCATTTTCATCACTTCTGCGGATTGAAGCACGAAGGGCAACTGCATTTGGCCGCTACCAAACAACTCTCCAACCACTTTCATCCCATCCAGCAAGTGATCGTTGATGATACTCAACGGTGAATATTTTTTCAGTGCTTCTTCTAAACGTTCATGTAAACCTTGTTTTTCGCCATCAATGATGTGATCGCGCAGCCAGTCTTCCAACGAAAGATTTTTCTTTTCTTTGGCAGCACCGCTGGCATCTTCGACATCTTTGAAAAGCTCGATCAACACTTGAAGCGGATCGTGAGATTCGTCCGAAATACCCTCAGGCAAACCTGTGCCGCCATTGGATTCATCACGCCGATCATAGATCAAATTCAACGCAGCCTGATAATGTTCATCAGAAACCTTGTTCAAGGGCAGAATTTTTGAGGCGTGGACAATCGCACTCGAAAGCCCATTGTCGGTCAGTTCGTGGAGTAGTACAGAATTGAGCACCACTCGCGATGCAGGGTTCAAACCAAAACTGACATTGGACAAACCGCAGGTGATCTGAACCTGAGGAAATTTTTCAGCGATGTGCTTCGAACCTTCGATCAAGGCCAAGGCACTTCGTCGATCTGAATCCATGCCTGTGGAAATGGGCAGTACCAATGGATCAATGAACAAATCTGAAATATCTAGTCCATTGACTTCGGTCGCACGCCGAATCGCACGTTCGGCAATTGAGAATTTTCGATCTGCGGTGCGGGCCATTGCCGCCTCTTTGTCTTCATCAATTGTTCCGATGACGAGACCTGCACCGTAGGTTTTGGCCAATTGACAAAGCTCATCAAACTTTTCTTCGCCTTCTTCAAAGTTGGCGGAGTTAATCACACATTTGCCAGGGGCGTATTTGAGGCCGGCTTCGATGGTTTTGATCTGAGTGGAATCCAGCATCAACGGCACGTCCACCTGACGCACCACACGCTTGACGATTTCAGCCATGTCTGCCGCATTGTCACGGCCTGCGTAATCCACGTTGATGTCCAGAATATGTGCGCCTTCACGGCCTTGTTCACGGGCCAGGGAAATAATTTCATCCCAGCTTTCTTCTTCCAAGAGTCGCTTAAATTTGCGACTGCCGGACGCATTCATGCGTTCGCCAATGATGAGGAAAGACGTGTCCTGCACATAATCCACAGGGCTATAAAGCGACGTACAGCCCGCAGGCATCGGCGTCACTTTGCGTTGTACAGGCGCGCGTTCGCCCACCGCATCGCACAACATTTGCAAATGTTCGGGCGTTGTACCACAGCAACCGCCAACGATACTCACGCCAAACTGCTCGATAAATTTCAATAGCGTTTCGGTGAAAGATTCCGGTGTTAATGGGAAGCACGTCTTGCCTTCGACCATCACGGGCAGCCCGGCATTTGGAATCACAGAAATAGGGCGATCCCAGTGCTTTGATAGATAGGCTACATGCTCGGTCATTTCGATAGGGCCGGTGGCGCAATTGAGGCCCAACGTCGCAATCGGATAATTTTTTAAGGCTGAAGCCACGGCTGCTATTTCTGAACCCACCAACATGGTGCCTGTGGTCTCGATAGTGACGCTGGCCATGATAGGAATATCGTCAACTGTTTTACCTTTGCTTTTAAGCGCATCCAAGCAAGCGTTGATGCCGCATTTCACCTGAAGCAAGTCTTGGCAGGTTTCCACCAGCAGGGCATCCGCACCGCCATCGATCAAGCCTTTGGCTTGCTCACAATAACTGTCGAGCATGATGTCCCAGGTGGTGTTGCCCAAAGTAATCAGCTTTGTGCCTGGACCAAGTGAGCCAATCACAAATCGTGGTTTATCAGGCGTTGAATATTTTTCACAGGCAGCGCGAGCGATCTCGGCGGCTTCCTTGTTAATGTCATAGGTCCATGAGACTAGCTCATCGTCGAATTCAGAAAACACCAGTTTGTTTGCACCAAAGGTGTTGGTTTCCACTGCATCGACACCCGTTTTGAGAAAAGATTCATGAATAGACTCAACCAAGTCAGGGCGACTGCGAACGAGGAGGTCCACACAATTTTCTCGTCCGAGATAATCGCGTTCCACATCCAAATCTATATTTTGAATCGTTGCGCCCATTGAACCATCAAAAATAAGAACGCGTTCGTTGAGCGCTTTTAAAAATTGACTTTCCATCATCTTTTCTCCTGATCTGAAAAACTATTCTATTATTGTAACAAAATAACAGGTTCGCATTCTGTCAAGGAGATTACTAGAATTTGTGTCTATGGCAATTTACGACGTCATTGTGGTTGGGCTCGGCGCAATGGGCAGTGCAGCAGCAGATCATCTGGCTCGCCGTGGTTTAAGTGTGTTGGGGCTGGATCAATTCCATCCACCCCATGACCAAGGCTCATCGTATGGCAAAACCCGAATGATTCGCGAGGCTTATTTTGAACACCCCGCTTACGTCCCCATTGTGCAACGCGCTTATGAACTTTGGGATGATCTGGAAGCTTTTTACGAGCAACAACTTTTCATTCAAACCGGCGCGTTGATGATTGGCCCGCCTCAAGGGGTGTTGGTTCAGGGATCTGAAGCAAGTGCCAAACAGAATGGTTTGCCATATGAAAAACTGAGTGCATCCGCTGTGAAAGAGCGATACCCTGGATTAAGGCCCGCAGACGACATGATGGCCATTTTTGAATCTCGCGCAGGGCTGTTGTTTTTGGAGGATTGTATCCGTGCTCATTTAAAAAGGGCCGCACAACACAAAGCAGACCTGCATATTCATGAAAGCCTGGTGTCATGGCAAATTGAAAATGGGATCGTCCAGATCACATCCACCAAAGATTACTACAAGGCGAAAAAATTGTTGTTTACAGCAGGTGCATGGTTGGGCCAATTGCTGCCGGACATCAACCTGCCCTTAGAGGTGGAACGACAAATACAGCTATGGTTTGAACCCAGGCATCCAGAAAAATTCCAACCCACATGCTTTCCTGGATATATGATTGAAGATAATCACAGCCCGCCCTATCTTTACGGATTTCCAATGGTGGATGAAGGAAAAATCAAAACCGCGCTTCACCATGGTGGTCAACTGAATCAGGATGCGACCTCTGTGGATCGAGACATCCACCCCGAAGATGTGGAAGCGGTGCGCCAACGTCTGGAAAAATATCTGCCGGACGCCAATGGGGAATTGGTTGAATCCGTGGTGTGCATGTATACGAACACGCCCGATGAGCATTTTTTGCTGGACTTTCACCCAAACCATCCCGAAGTGTTAATCGCTTCGCCTTGCTCTGGTCATGGATTTAAATTTTCCAGTGTGATTGGGGAAATTGTGGCAGATTTACTGACGGATCAAACACCGAAATTCAACCTCGATTTGTTCAAGCTGAACCGCTTTTAAAAAACAACTTGCGAAGCTCAAAGCCTATCGACTAAAGTAACCCCACTATGGAGCGGGTTACTCGAGAAGTTTTTTGGAACGTATCACCCATCGGTGAAGGCATCTTTTTCGGCTTGGCTGCGGTTGCCACACTGACCTTAATTTATGGCGTTTACATCCACATCAAGCGTATTTTGTCTGGCAAAAAAGTTGTATTTTCTCTGAGCCATGCCTGGTCTACACTCGGCAGTACACTCGGAAACATAGCCGCCAACCGCAGTATTAAACGCAATCATTCATTAGCTGGCATGATGCACTTATTCATCATGTGGGGCTTTATCGCATTGTTTATTGGCACCCTCATTGTGGCGCTGGAATATGACTTCTTTCAAAAATTATTAGGTTGGGAACGCGGCTTCTGGTACGGCAATTTTTTCCTCGGCTATGAGTTGATTCTGGACACGATGGGCGCATTGTTTATTATCGGCCTAATCGTTGCCCTGGTGCGTCGCTATGCGATCAAAAAGCCTCAACTGCGCTGGACGTCCACGGACCTAATTCTGCCCGTTTCATTGCTCGTCATCGGCATCACAGGGTTTGTGGTGGAGGGCATTCGCTTGGCTGCCACATCAAACGAGTTGGCTTACAATCCTGCCTGGTCGCCTGTTGGATTTACGATTGCCAGTTTGCTTCAAGGATTGAGTCTCGAAACTTTACTCGCCATGCATAAAGGCATTTGGTGGTTCCATGCCATCATTGCGTTTGGCTGGATTACTTATTTGCCTTACGCACCCAAGGTAAGTCACATCCTGACCGCCGCTTTCAATTTATTTTTCAAAGACATGCGTGATCAAGGCCGCTTGGCCCCTGTGGATGTGGAAGCTGCTTTTGAAAATGAAACCGTGCTTGGCTTCGAAACGATTGCTGATTTAACGCGTAAAGATCTTTTAGATTTGGCAAGCTGTACCGAATGTGGACGTTGTGAAATCAATTGCCCTGCCAACCTTTCGGGCAAATTGCTGTCACCCCGAAATATCATCGTCAACTTACGGGATCAGGTGAATGCAGAAATTCCGGCGTTCGGCAAAGCACAGGAAAGCAAGCGCATTCTCGAAGCGTCTATTTCGCCTGAAGAAATCTGGGCCTGCACCACCTGTATGGCGTGTGTGGATGCGTGTCCGGTTTACATTGATCCGTTAAACAAAATTTTGGAATTGCGTCGAAATGAAGTAATGATTCAGGACAAATATCCAGAAACTTATGCTGAAATTTTTGCAGGTATGGAAAAACGCGGCAATCCGTGGAATCAGCATCCATCTTCACGTTTAGACTGGGCCAAAGGGCTTGAGATCAAAACGATGGCCGAGGTGGAAGCAGCTGGAGAAAAAGTTGATTACTTGTTTTGGGTCGGCTGTTCGGCGGCGTTTGATCCACGCAACCAGAAGATTGCTCGAAGTGTGGTCAGGATTCTTGAGGCGGCTGGCGTTTCATTTGCCGTGCTTGGCGAAGAAGAAGCCTGCACGGGTGATCCTGCACGTCGAATTGGGCATGAATATCTGTATCAGATTCAGGCTGAGATGAACGTGGAGATCATGAAAAACTATTCGTTTAAAAATGTGCTGACGCTGTGTCCGCATTGTTTTAACACGATTAAGAACGAATACCCTGATTACGGTGGTAGTTATCAGGTGGTGCATCATACTGAGATGATCAAGTCGCTTTTGGATGATGGCAGAATTGAGATGACACATTCATTGGAGCATGTGATCACCTATCACGATTCCTGTTATCTGGGACGCCACAACAACATTTTTGATCAGCCGCGGGATATTCTGAAAAAGATTCCAGGCGTCGAATTGGTCGAAATGAAGCGCAACCGCGAACGCGGCATGTGCTGTGGTGCAGGCGGCGGAATGATGTGGATTGAGGAAGAACCTGGAAAACGCGTCAATGAAAACCGCGTTCAACAGGCTGAAGAAACCCTGGCCGCAAATAAAAATGGAAAATCAGGATTGGTGGCATCGGCTTGCCCATTCTGCATGACCATGATGGAAGATGGCCTGGGTGCAAAAGAATCCGACTTGCAGGATAAAGATATTGCGGAGCTGGTGGCCGAGGCCATGGGCTTAGAGATTTAAAGTTTTATATGGCTACCACTTTTTTATGTGGCTACCGCCAGCTAATGAATTTAGCTTCTTTCTGAAAGTAAATACAGAAAGACTTGGCAAAGAACAATGTACCGAAAGACAGAACAAATACACGCAGCCCAATCGTAGCCCCCTTTATCTAAAGGGGGGTTGGGGGATTGAAGTATTCAATAAATTTATCTCAAAAATGCTTTTATAAAAGCGTGTCAATTGCTTGGAGGTTGAAACAATGGTCAAATCTGATATTGAAATTGCACAAGCGGCAACGATGAAGCCTATTTTGGAAGTGGCTGAAGCCATCGGCATTGAGCCTGATGAGCTTCAGTTGTATGGCAATTACAAAGCCAAGGTGGAACTCTCACTTTTGGATCGTCTCAAGGATAAGCCTGATGGAAAGCTGATTATGGTAACCGCCATGTCGCCCACACCGATGGGTGAGGGCAAAACGGTGACCACAGTCGGGCTGGGTCAGTCGATGAACTACATCGGTAAAAAGACATTTACCGCCGTGCGACAACCTTCGCTCGGTCCTGTGTTCGGCATCAAAGGCGGGGCTGCCGGTGGTGGCTATGCACAGGTGCTGCCGATGGAAGACATCAACATTCACTTTACGGGCGATATGCACGCCATTACCGCCGCTCACATGTTGTTGTCCGCGATGCTGGATGCTCATATTTTTCATGGCAATGAACTCGACGTAGATGTGAACAACATCGTGTGGAAGCGTGTTGTGGACATGAATGACCGCGCCCTGCGCAATATCGTGGTGGGCATGGGCGGACGCATTCACGGCATCCCGCGTCAGGATGGATTCATGATCACGGTGGCTTCGGAGATCATGGCAATTCTTTGTCTGGCAAGTGACTTTATGGACCTCAAAGCACGGCTGGGCCGCATGATTGTGGCTTACAATCGAGATGGCAAACCAATCACCGCGAAAGATTTAAAAGCTCAGGGCGCAATGACGTTGCTGTTGAAAGAGGCCATTAAACCAAACTTTGTGCAAACGCTTGAGCATAACCCTGCATTTGTTCATGGTGGGCCATTTGCCAATATTGCTCATGGGCACAACACATTGGTGGCAGACAGGATGGCGCTTAAACTGGCTGATTACGTGGTGACTGAAACGGGCTTTGGCGCAGACTTGGGTGCTGAAAAATTCTTTAACATCGTTTGCCGTCAGGGCAATTTGAAACCAGCCGCCACGGTGGTGGTTGCCACGATTCGTGCACTGAAGATGCATGGTCTCAACATGTGGCCGGTGAAAATGGACGAGCTTGCCAAAGAAAACGTGGACGCGGTTGAAAAGGGCTTTTCGAACTTAGACAAGCACCTTACGAATTTGGAAAAATTCGGTGTGCCTTGTGTGGTATCCGTCAACCGTCGACCTGAAGATACGGACGCTGAAATTGCCGCCGTCATTAAACATTGCGAATCCATGGGCGTGCTGGCAGCAGAATCGAACGTGTGGGCTAGAGGCGGCGAAGGCGGTGCAGAACTCGCTGAAAAAGTGATTCAAACGCTGGAAGAAAAACCAGCCAATTACAAACCGCTTTATGACGATCAACTGCCCATCATGGACAAACTCAACATTTTGGCAAAAGATTATTACGGGGCCGATGGCGTTGAAATTGTTGGCAAAGCCAAACGTGGCATCAAGCAACTGGAAGCTTCTGGTTTGGATAAAATGCCAATCTGTATGGCCAAAACCTTCCACTCCATCAGTGACGATTCCGCATTGAAAGGTGCGCCGACAGGCTGGACGCTGACGATCAACGACATTTATGCTTCGGCGGGTGCAGGCTTCCTCGTCGCCTTGGCAGGCGATGTGATGACCATGCCTGGGTTGGGCAAAGAGCCGTCTTCAATCCATATGGACATTGATGACAGTGGGAAGATCACTGGCTTGTTCTAAACCAATCCAATCCTAAATTGAAGTGAAGGGCTTGCGGTTATTTTGAATGAATCGCAAGCCCTTTTTCTATTTTGCTTGATATAATGTATCCACCCAATTGGATGGATGATTGAGATGAAAGAAATAAAGAATAATTTTTGGCAGTCTGAAAAACCGTTGTCCGTGCTGGCACCGATGGCCAATATCACGGATGCGGCGTTTCGGCGCATGATTGCCAAATATGGAAAACCTGATGTGATGTATACGCAGTTTGTGCCGTGTGACGGATTGTGTTCGCCTGGGCGTGACAATTTGCTGCCTCACTTGTGGTATGACGAAAGTGAGCGTCCTATCGTGGCCCAATTTTTCGGTGCGAAACCGGAGAATTTTTATCATTCTGCCAAACTTGCTGTGGAGTTGGGTTTCGATGGCATTGACATCAATATGGGGTGTCCCGATCATAATGTGTTGAAGCAGAATGCAGGATCGGGCTTAATCAAGTTTCCAGAAATTGCCAAAGAAATTATTCAGGCTTCCAAAGAAGGTGCGGGAGATTTGCCTGTTTCGGTTAAAACACGCCTTGGGTTTTCCGAGATTGAATATCAATCCTGGCTGCCCGCTATTTTGGAGCAGGATGTGGCAGCCCTCATCGTGCATCTCAGAACCAAAAAGGAAATGTCCAAAGTGGAAGCTCACTGGGAACTGGCCTCAGATATTGCAGAAATGGCGCATTCGTATCAAACGCCCATTATCGGCAATGGGGATGTGTATACCCTGGATCAACTTGATGAAAAATGTGAGCTTCATGGTATAGACGGGGTAATGCTGGGACGGGCAGTCATTGGCAACCCCTGGTGCTTTAATCCAGAAATTTCCAAATCAAATTTGTCGATGGAAACCGTGCTCGGCGTGATGCTTGAACATGCTCGATTGTTTGATTCGCTGTACACAGACTTGATTGTTTTTGCCGCCATCCGCAAGCATTTGGCCGCTTATGTTAAGGATTTTTACAAAGCCAGCAGCCTTCGGGCAGAACTGATACAGACTTCGAGTATCAAAGAAATCGAAACCGTTGTTGAGCAGGCGCTTTTGGCCAATTCTGAAATGTTGTTAGCCAGCCAACAGTTTACAAACGCCTAAAAAGTTATATATAGTGGTGGTGTTAAACTCCCGACGTTGACATCGGGTTAAGGAAAAAGCTGGGGCAGCTTTGTTTCGGGGAGAAAAGCCTGCGAGGACAGGTTTAAGTGAGAGAGAGGGGTGAAGCAATTCTGCGTACAGCGACGTCTAGTATTTCCATTTATTTACAATTGAATACCGCGCCCTAGGCGCACACCTATTGCTAGGTTTACCATGCCAAGGAGTTAAAGCACGTCACTCAAAGGAGATGAGACATGCAGCCTTGGATGAGAGTTTTATTTGCCGGCGCCGCTTTGACGGTGACCATTGGCATGGGTGTTGCTATTTTTAACAACAACCCACCTTCTGTTCCAAATATTGATGATTTAGAAATTACAGGTCAACCTACCAACAAATCGACCGCCAATAGTGCTCAACGAAACACATCAAGCGGAGAATCAGATCAGGAAATTGCTCAAACCGAAGATTTTGATGTGGCCGATCTGGGTATAGATTTCGACATTTCTGCGGCCAGTCAGGTTCAATTAGGCGATCCTATTTCATTTGAAGCCTCGATGTCGAGTGTGGATGCTGAATTAATCCGCGAGATTGATTACGTCTGGTCTTTTGGTGACAACATGACGGCCACAGGCTCACAAATCAACCACCGCTACGAACAGCCTGGCACCTATACGGCCACACTGACTGTGGAAATTGTGGATGCCAATCGCATCTTCCACCGCCATGTGGAACGCAAAACGGTGGAAGTGAGTTTGCCAAATTTGCCAGAAGTGATGGCCGATTTTCGCATGACGCCCAACGATCAATTGGTGAGTCAGTCCGATGTATTGTTTGATGCAGGGTTGTCCTCACCCACCAGTGACTTGCCATCGAGCCTGACGCCCAATTGGGAATACACCTGGGAAATCGAAAATTCTGCCGGCATCAAGGAAATTCGCTTGCAGGGTGAAAAAGTGCATTACGAATTCAGTTTGCCGCAAACGTATCAGGTCACGTTGACCGCAAAAATGACGGATCAATTCGGGCGCAGCCAGATGGCACAAAAGAAAACGTCCATCAACGTGGACAATCGCGCGCCGATTCCTGTGGTGTTTACCGAACCCAGACAGGCAGGTAACACCGTTCAGGCAGGCGAAGCGGTGGTGTTTAACGCTTCCGAATCGATTGACCCTGAACAGACGGATTTAACATTTGAGTGGGATTTCAATGGCGACAACATCGCCGACCACATCGGCACAGAACCTCGTGTGGAATGGAAACAGGGATTTTCTCAAGGTACGCACACCGTGATCGTTCGCGTGAAAGATGCATACATGCAGGAACGATCACACATTCCCGCCATCGTTCACCCCATCAAAGTACAAGTGACGGGCAAGCCGATGATCACACCAACACACATGATGAAAACGAAAGACCTGCCTGTGTTTATCTCTGGCGGCCTTGGATTGATCAGCAACTTCCAAATGGCCAATGGCGCGGCGGGCTTTCGCTTTGGTGACACGCCGTTTTCGGGCATGGTGGGTGTTGGTATCAACCTAAACACCTTGACCATCGACCAAACGCATCTGTTCCCTCAAGTGAGCAAAGCATTCCCACAGGCAAAAGTGATGACCGAAATTGATACTGCCATGCTCATCAACACAGGCTTGCTCTATCGCGTGGCGGACAATGTGCATCTCAGTTTTGGTGGTGGCCTGTTGAGCTTGGAAGGCAAACACAAAAGTGACCACCCTCGCGTGACGATTTCGCATCAGGATGCGATTCGCTTCCATCAAACCTTGCCCGTGGCAAGCGTTGGGGTGGCGTATCAACTGAGCTTTGCGTTGCTGTCGTTTCAACTCAATCTGGTGCTTTAAGGAGGAATACTCATGAAACACACTTTTTCAAAATTGGCACGGTTCGGGTTTGTTTTGGTGGCCCTGTTCGGCGTGAGTGGGTGTTCTTATTTTGTGCAGGATTTGACGCAGTTTGTGGACGCGCCCACAGGCGTTGCCCTCAAACCGACACCTGAAGTTCAGGAAGCCAGAGCTGCCTTTAAAATGACGGATCGAGACGACCACTACGACACACGAAAACACTGCGGCTATTACGGCAAGCACAGCGAAATGATCAATCCAGAGCGTGTCTATCGCTGCCAGCATCTGCGCGTATGGTATCGCTCGGACGTGGAAGGCGACATTGATTTCACCTTCAGCGTGAAAGACCCCTACAACGATCTACACAATCGCACCACGGTCAAGCTGCTCGGCGTGGACTACACGGGTGTGGATTACACCCACAACAGCCAGTGCCCATTGGACGTCCGACAACAGGATATTGTGATTCAACCTGAAGAACTGGTCGAGTTTTCCGAATACAAAATGATCCGTTTTTCACTAAAGAATTTAGAGTTTGAGTTCGACAGCCAATGCCGCAAACGCTCCGGCACATTGCGTCTGCGCCTGTTGATTGAAGATCAAGGCGTGGAAGTGTTCAGCTCATTGGAAGAACGCGTGCTGCTGTCGGTCGACTACGACAAGCTGCCATCACATCGATATTAACAACAACCTGAACACTTGAAGGTTGGCTTTGCGAGGGGCACATTTCTGGGGGCTTGTGCCCCTCGTTTTTTTCATCTATTTCTACGAGGTTGTTCTTTAGGTAAAAGTTGATTCATGATGGAAATCTAGATGGGCAAGACTTTCATTTGGAGATTCTTTCCTCTCTGATCAAATCAAATTTGTCAATAAAGCATGCAAGTCTCAAGTTTCACCAAATTTTCATAACCCTTTCACCGCTTTTTTCTCTACCGTCCATATTCATTTCACATATGAACAGATATGCTTTGCCTAACCAACCATTTTAATAAGGAGAAGGCATGAAAAAATCTATATTTTTTACACTATTGATCACCATTTTGAGTTTCGGGGCATGGTTACCAATGTTTGCTCAGGAAGAAGAAGATGACGTTTATCCAGTCAGTGCAACCCTTATTGGCACAGAGGCATCTGAAAAACTTCAGGGCTTTGAATCTGATGACACCATCACGGGCGGCGGCGGTGCCGATCTTTTTCCGTTGACCCTGGGCAATGACGTCATCACAGACTTTGATCCAAATGAAGACATGATTGATGTCGGAGATTTTGCAAGACCTACAGACGATTTCGAAGTACTCACCTCGCTGGAAGCCATTGCTTCAAATGCCACAGAAACACTGATTGACGGCATTCTCTCTTTGGTCATTGATGTGGATGGCGACAAAGGCAATTCCACCACCACCCTAATCGGTGTCATTCTGGCCGACCTGAATGAAAACAATGTCTTCTTTGGCTTGGATGGCACATCCATTCCTCCACTTGATTTCACTCACATTGCCGAATCCGTGGTCGTGATGTCCAACGGAGATGTGATCACCACCCCAGGCCATGTCTTTGGCGAAGATGCTGAAAGCAGCGATGAGGATTCTGAAGAGGATGAAGAAAGCTAAATCCAGATTAAATCTCTGGGATAGAGTTCCACTCAAGCCAACGTCCGTGTGGCTCACAGGTGGCCAGTAATTCGATTTTGGGCATTCCATTGATCCACTGGGTTTGTTCCAGCTGGGGCTGGCCTGTTGCAACGGCTTCTAAAGAAAGACGATACAGGTCACGTGTTTGTCCTGCTTCGTGCATCATGGCTGCCACACCTTCTCGAACAGATTGAGGCCACTGGTTCATCGAAAAAGAGTGAAAGGCAACCAAAGGCACATTTTCAGGAATGTGTTCCAGCAACGCTGGTAATTGTTCAACCACATCTCCGGCAACAAGATCAGGTGGATTTTTTCGAACAACTTGAACCGCAGCTTCAAACCGTTGGTGTCGCTCCACATTCTCTGGCCAGATAAGCGCTTGCAGCCAGCGCATGTCTTCTTCGTTGGTCACATCAACGGGATGGAGATCAATGCCAATGCGATTCGCAATCTCAGGCATGTTTGTCAGTGGCGGGCGGATGGAACCGCGAAGCTTGGTTTGCAAGTGCACAGGGCTATCCACACCCCAATGAATGTCTGTATCGTATTGATAGCTATATTGATCACCCAACAGATTCAATCCAGCACTGGCACCCATTTCGATAAGGACCAAGGGTTGATCATGTTGCTTCCCGATATTAGCTATGGCAGGCCAAAGGCAGGCACATCGGCCAACTTCATTGGTTTGCACCAACCGAGTTTTCAAGTGTTTTTTGATCGCGTCCGCATGATCCAGACAAAAAGATCGAAACACTGGAAAAGCATCCGTTGGAGGCATTGGTGTGTTCGTAAAGTTGGGGTAAAACGCGGCAAGCTGTTTGCCATTAGATCGATCTTCCAGCAATAGAGCCTGTGCCGATGCAAACAGCATGTTAGGAATGGGTTGACCCTCACGAACATGGCTGGCCAGTACCAACAAGTCTGAATCACCTGACACAGCCAAGGACAGCGTTTCATAAAGAGGAGATGCCCCCTTACACTCCAACTCACCAAAGCGACGAAATATCTGAGACAATTTCTTCTGGTCGAGATGTTTGGTAAATTCAGGCATCAATCACACCTATTCTTTCAAACTGCCAATCATGTTTTCAGGCACAATTTACTCACGAGATTTTTCATCATGCCACATTCTAGAACAGCACAATTTGATCCTGACCGAGGAGGGAGTTTACGGTATCAATGATGGTTGTTTCATTACCAGATTGCCATAACCAGAGATGTAAATTGAAATATCATCAATATTTTTCCAGTCAATTTGCGATACTTCCGAATTTCTAATGTCAAAAAAATGTTCTCCAGTTGAAGATATTTCATAATCTTTAGTAGAGTAAGTTTCTTTTGAATCAGTTAAGGAGTTCTTAAAAGTTAAATTCAGTTCAAACTTTCCTTCGACTTCCTCAACAACAAATTTGAATTTGTTGGCCTTTGATAGATCGTAGCCTCTATTAAATTGGTATGGGATCAAAATAAGGTTTCCTAATTCTGGATAACAGGGTTCATCAATCGACATAATCATTTTACCGTCTTTAACAAGTATTGAATAATTGCCTTGTCTTTGTTCTTCAGAATCAGAGCTAAGGAAAGTATCAGGATCTAGATATACAAATCCAATGATCCTTTTTCCGCCACGATGGTCACCTTCATTAAAAGGTGACCAAGAAATTCTGTCTCTTGCCCAATTTAAACTCAAAAGCGTATTTAACAAGATTTCTCCAGGAACATATTCTTTTGGGTCGTAAAAATCTTGACATCGATCACTTTCTACAAGGGCTTCTACAGAGTAATTATCTAGAACAACTTCATATCCTCTTTCTAGCATATCCTCTACTGTTCTTGGTCGATTAATAAAGTTGTAAATAAATATAATTACCACAATTCCAATTACTAAAAGCCCTATATTCTGAAAACGTTTCAAACCTTGCACCCTTTCTCAAGCAAAGAATGACTTATTATAATCGGCATACATTAGGTTTACTTGTTTTCATTGAAGGATTTAGAGTTCGACAGCCAGTGCCGCAAACGCTCCGCCACATTGCGTCTGCGCTTGTTGAAGATCAAGGCGTGGAAGGTTTCATCTCACTGGAAGGTTGATTTTGCGAGGGAGCACGTTTCTGGGAGCTTGTGCCCCTCGCTTTTTGCGACACTACACAAGATGCGTAATCGCCACAACTCGCTGATTATGCTTTAACACGTTTACGTGAAATTCCCTTAAATCAGAGAGATGGGTTCATGCCTGAATGACGATTAACGTGCGTCCAAACTGATCAGGTAATCAGAGATTGCCTGTAGCGTGGCTTCATCGAGTTGGCCATTGTATGTGGGCATAAGGCCCTGCATGTTCTCTGGCAGGATACCCGTACGCGCAACAGCTTTGATTGTTTCAAACTGCTTGTAAACGAGGGATGGACCAACAGCATTGCCCAGCGCATCTTCACCATGACAAAGCTGGCAGGTGTCCGCATACAGGGTTTGGCCATTGGCAGCATCTCCACCTGTGAAGTTTGGATTCAAGAATGCGGTGATGTCGGCCAGATCGCCGTCGCTTAGGTCTGCTTCGGAATATATCTGGGCTCTGGATTCTTCGGTCTTGAAATAGTTGATGTTCTGATAGAGTCCATCATAAACAGCATCTTTTAGATCATCAACATTCCAACCCACGATGGCAGGTGCCACGCCGCCCAGGGCGTTTGGATTGTCGGGATCTCTGTCTGCAATCGTGCCCCCATTGTCAAAGTTGCCATGGCAGTCAAAGCAGCCATAGTCAACATAAGCTTGCTTGCCCACATCTACCTGCGCACTGATGATGACGCTGAGTCCAAAGCCAACCAACACCAGCACCGCAATTCCGGCCAAGGCGATTGATATGTTTCTGTTCATTTTGCTCCCTTCAAGTGTTTAGAATCAAAGGCTAGAACACGAATGCCTACCTCAAGATAATTTTATTTAAAGGGTAAGTCTTTTACCGTGATTCAACTCATGGGCTTTTATGAGGATCAACACTTGAAAATTCCAATTTGAACATATATTTTCTCACCTTTGGATAGCAACTTTACGAGCCTGCGTCACTAAATATTATAATCTGGCAATGGTTAGGCAGAATCCGTGATCCAGCTAATGGGCACATATTGTATGTGTGCAATTGGAGTGTGCTCAACAATGCCTAAAATCAAAGATATCTCCGTGCCTCCGAGCGCGGAGCAATGAGAGGCAGACAAAGATTAATCCTTTAAACTGCCAATCATCTTTTCAGGAACAACCCATTCGTCGAATTGTTCGTTGGTGAGCAGGCCAAGTTCCAGGGCGGCTTCGCGTAGGGTGGTTCCGTCGCTGTGGGCTTTTTTGGCGATCTTGGCGGCGTTTTCGTAACCGATATGTGTATTGAGTGCAGTCACCAGCATCAGGGATTTTTCCAGTTTGTCCTGAATCACAGCATGGTTCGGCTCGATGCCGATTGCACAGTTTTTGTTGAAGGAATCACACGCATCGCCGAGCAATCGGGCGGAGGTGAGCAGGTTGAAAATCATCATCGGCTTGAACACATTCAACTCAAAGTGGCCTTGCATTCCACCAACGCTGATGGCGGTGTCCAATCCCATCACTTGAGCGCAGACCATTGTGAGGGCTTCGCACTGTGTGGGATTCACTTTGCCTGGCATGATGGAGGAACCAGGTTCATTGGCCGGAATCACAATCTCGCCAATCCCACTTCGAGGACCGGAACACAAAATGCGAATGTCGTTGCCAATTTTCATCAGGCTCACAGCCAGTTGCTTCAACGCACCGGAGGTTTCCACCATTGCATCGTGCGCGGCCAGGGCTTCAAATTTGTTCTCCGCCGTGACGAATGGAAGTCCACTGATCTCAGCAATTTTTGCAGCCACTTTTTCTGAATACCCCTGCGGCGTGTTTAACCCCGTCCCTACGGCTGTGCCACCGAGTGCCAATTCTGCCAGATGTGGAAGCGTGTTTTTCAATGCCTTCAAGCCATGATCCAATTGAGACACATAGCCCGAAAACTCCTGGCCCAGTGTCAGAGGGGTGGCATCCATGAAATGCGTGCGTCCGATTTTGACGACTTTTTCAAATGCTTTGGCTTTTGCATCAAGCGTATTTTTCAAAGTCTCGATCTTAGGAAGTGTTTGTTCGATCAGGATTTTGTAAGCCGAAATGTGCATCGCCGTTGGGAACGTATCATTCGAAGACTGCGATTTATTTACGTCATCATTGGGATGGAAATGTTTCTCAGCATCACCCAACGCCCCGCCAGCCACCACATGAGCACGATTGGCGATCACTTCATTGGCATTCATGTTACTCTGCGTGCCGGAACCCGTCTGCCACACTTTCAGCGGAAACTGATCGTCCAACTTGCCTGCGAGAATTTCATCACACACATTGGCAATCGCATCGGCCTTGGGTTGATCCAGCACACCCAGTTCGGCATTGGTCAGTGCTGCCGCCTTTTTGAGGATGGCGAAAGCATGAGTGACCTCAGTGGGCATAATCATGGTGTCGCCGCCAATTTCAAAATTCTGTAAGGAACGCTGCGTTTGCGCTCCCCAGTATTTGTCAGCAGGCACTTGCACTTCGCCCATGGTGTCTTTTTCAATGCGATATTCGGTCATGTGATTGGCTCCCTTTCTCGATCAAAATCCTGCTTTTATTTTACCGTCTGGACCACACATCCTCCATTGTTTTAGAAGTCAGAAAAATAGTGGATAAATGTCCCTTGACAACGGCCAAACCACACTTTACCCTGAAGCCGAATAAATGATGAAATTTGCCTGAAAATGAATGTGTTTTCAGCCTGAACGAGGAGATTGCAGATGACAACCGATGTGAAATTATCCACAGAAGAAACAGTCCAGAAATTTCGTGAAGCCGGCTTGATGGGCGCAGGTGGCGCAGGGTTCCCAACCTATTTCAAGTACAACACCCCTACGCGCATTTTGTTGATCAACTGCGAAGAAGGCGAACCTGGCTATGAGGCCGACAAATTGTTGTTGACCAAAGAAGCCGATGCCTTTGTCAAAATCTTCGAGTTCATGAAAGAAGCGTATGGCTACGAAGAAATTTTGATCGGTGCCAAAGAAAAAGATCAAAAGATGCTTGATCCTTTGGGCGAAAAATTCGGCTTCGAGTTCCGCTACACGCCAAGCATCTACGGCATGGGTGAAGAACGCTGGCTGACCAAAGACGCCACTGGCATCGAAGTGCCACCCGACAAAATTGCCCCACAGGTGGGCGTCACCGTCAACAACGTGGAAACACTTTACAACATGTATCGCGCCCTGTTTGACGATGCACCAGTGACCGACAAATATTTAAACGTCTATGGTGAAGTGGCCAAACAAACGGTGTATCGTGTGCCTGTGGGCACGTACACAGTCGATTTGCTGGGCCACACAGGCATTGACACTTCAAACTCCCACAACCTGACCGTGATCGACGGTGGCCCGATGATGGGCGATATCGTGAGTGGACAGTCCAAGCGTATCACCGACGAAGGTCTTGAAACCGAAGACCGAAACCTCGGTGAAGCTTCCGTGACCAAGAAAACCAACGGTTATCTGATTGTGGACAAAGGGTTTTATGTGGCCGACCAGGCTGCCTTCAAACACAAAGACGGCGAAAACACCCCAGGCTGGGAAGACACGCTCCCCGTCATCATGGGCAAAATGGGCCTGGAACGTTATCTCGACTGGGCGCCTAGTGTGGATGATTTGGTCATCCTCGACGATGAAATCAAACGCGTTCGCATCGCCATGAAACAAGGCTTCGGCGGCGCAAGCGTACCAATCGTGAGCAAAGGTGACACGGTGAAAAAAGGCGACGTGATTGCCAAACCAATCTCCGACGACGTCACCGATTTCAAATCACTGAGCGTCTTCCACCACGCCAGCATCGACGGCGAAGTGACTGAAGTGGCCGACACTCACGTTTGCATCGAACGAAAATAATTGAATGAATAAACCACAACAAGGGCTAACCTACGGAAAAATGGTTCTTATCATGTTGGCTCTTGTTGTTTTATTTGTCGGGGCGGCGTTTATCAGACAATTCTTTGTCGGCCCCGCCATCGGCTTTGACGATGTGGCCTTTGCCTATGTTCGCGATGCCGACTACTCCCAAAACGAAAGTCAGTTGGATACCCCCACTTTAAACCTATCTCGCGCCGTGACCGAAAACAGCATTGGCACCATGTTGTTTATTAAAACCAACGAAGGTAATTTCGCCAAGCTAAACGCAGAATTCAATAAATGTTTGATCGATCCACAAAACTTGAAGTTCTGGATTCATCAAGGAATTGTCTATAACCCCAACGGTCAGGTCATCAGAAGATTGGACAATGCCTGCATAGATCTGGGTCAAAAATTTGATCTGGACACAGGCCAGTCCGAAGCTGATGGCGCAGCAGAAGGTAGTGCGGATTTAACGTTTGTCTATCGCAATGTCGGATTACAAATTTTACAAGCAGCCAACAATGCCAGCATGCGTATTCCATCCGCCAGTGATCTGGAATCTGTGAATTAGATAGCTTTTTTATGTCAAGATTCAGAAACGCTTAAGGCTTCAATTTTTCTAAATCAGTCAAATATTCAAGTGCGTCTTCTATCTGGTCTTCACTGAATACGCGGATGCCATTTTGTTCAAAAAGCTCTGCAGTTACGCCTTTTCCTGGCGTCGTCCCACCCTTGAAGTGTCCATCATAAACATAGGTGCTACCGCATGATGGACTACCATCTGTCAAAATAGCAATTCTCACGTTGTTGTTTTTTGCATATTCAAGTGCTTTTTTTGCTCCGTCTACAAACATCTCGGTAACATCTAAGCCAGTGTCTTCAAACACTTTTGCCTTCCCAAGGAGTACCATTTTTCCATCACCTCCAACAGTCTCAGCAGGAGGACGAGGGGTAGGAAATCCTGCGGCTATCTCGGGGCAAAAATGAACCAAACGTCCTTCACTTTTCCACTGTGCCAAAATAGTTTTGTCACTTGGGGCATCCGAACCATTGTAGCGCACAGGCTGGCCAAGCAAGCAAGAACTGACTAACACACGAATCATATTGCACCCCTCTATATATAAAGGCTTCTTTACATAGTATATATCATTTTCATTATTCTTTAGGCGTTTTAGATATTGAGAAATAAGATCGATGCAGGCAAAGTGCAAATGAGTTAGTCAGTTCACTCAAGATTTTGCTTTAAATCTTTCCAAACAAAACCTGAATAAATCATCACACCAATGAAGGTTGGCAACCCCACCAAAATGATTTCATTGTTCGCCCATTGCTGAACCAGCATTAAACTGCCAAACACAGCCACCCCCATCACACCCGTGGCCCAGAATGATTTGATCAACGATTTTCCAATCCCCTCAATCAATGATCCTTTCAGTGCGCGCGACAATAATATCCATGTCAGCGCCAACTGCACCCATCCTGCAATCGAAGTGGACAACGCCAAACCACCCACTCCCATCGCATCCACCAACAACAAAGCCATCGCCACATTCACAGCCACCGCAATCGCACTGATGAACATCGGACTTTTGCCGTCCTTGAGCGAATAAAACGCCCGCGTCAGCACCGTCACCAATCCATAAGGGACAAGTCCAATCACATAAAATTGTAAAGCGTGTAATGTCCTGGCAGTATCTTCTGAGGTGAACGCACCATGCTCAAACAGAAGTTTGATCAAACCTTCAGCCAGAATCCATAATCCGACTGAAGCTGGCATCAGAATCAACGCACAAAGCAACACCCCTTGCCTCAGTGGGGGTAGTGTCTCACTCGATTCTCCCGACAGCCTGGGAAAAATCGCCGTCGAAATGGCCACTGCAAACACACCCAACGGCAGTTGAAACAATCGAATTGCATATTGCAACGCAGAAATCGACCCTTCTTCCAAATGCGAAGCCAGCTTGTTGTCCACCATCACGTTAATCTGCACCACAGCCAAGCCCAAAATTCCAGGCAGCAATAACTTCAGCAGTTGGCGCAACCCTTCATCTCGCCAGTTCAACCGCCAACGAAATTTAAACTTTCCTTTCAGCAATGGCAGTTGCATCAATAGCTGAGCCGTTCCCCCCAAAAGCACCCCAATCGCCAGCGAAGTGGCTTCCAATCCACGAAATAACAACACGCTGACAATGATGCCCAGATTCAACATCACAGGCGCGAAAGCCGGTCCAAAGAATTGTCCATGGCTATTGAGAATCCCCATCACAATCGCAGCCAGACCAATCAAGGCAATGAAAGGAAAGGTGAGTCGACTCAATTCCACGGCCAGCGCTTGCTGCGCCACACTGAATCCATCAGCCAGCAGTGGCACCAAAAAAGGTGCAAGCAACTCACCAAAAATAACAATGAAAGGAAACACCACCAGCGCCACGCTCAACACCGTACTGGCAAAGTGATCGGCCTTGCCCCGATCCTGTCTAAGTTGGTCTTTATAAAGCGGAATAAAAGCGTTACTTAATGCCCCCTCAGCCAGTAATCGACGCAGGAAGTGAGGAATAAAGAAAGCGATCAAATACGCATCATACGCACCACTGGCCCCAAACTGATCGGCCACCACCACCTCACGCACCAACCCCAACAAGCGGCTCAGCACCGTGGCCGACGCAATCCAAAACGCATCCTTAATCCACCCTCTACCCAAGATACTCACGCCCAAAGTATACTCATCCTCTTGTGGTCTTTACATAAAAATCTTTTTTCTTGAAAACATAAAGAATCAATATTGGTAAAGACTCTAATCCCCCAACCCCCTTTACATAAAGGGGGCTACGATTGGACTTTGTATGTGGGTTCTTTATTTGAATGGTTTTCTATGTGGAAAGAGATTTGAAAATCAAGAACTTATTTTCGGGCAAGGCCTAGACCAACGGCAATACTTCTGCTACCACCCAGATGCTTCCAGTTGATGCCCACACGAAAACTTAAGGAAGCGGATCCACCACCATCAAAAGCCAGTGCGTTGACTGCGCCTCTGACCTGAAACCAGCGTGTCAATTCAGCAAACGTCATGCCTGTGCTTTGGCTGTTTTTTGGCACGATCATCAAAATCAGTGTGCCGTCTGCGGTCATACCAATCGCGCTTCGAGCCGCACGGGCTGAAGCGAAATTTTGTTTGAACGATTCTTTGATCGGATCAAGGACCCAAAGCCCATTTTGAATCAACATCGGGCCGCCACCAACCGCCATTTTTAGTGGCCACTTCGTTTGCGGATTTAGAGAATTTTTGATGGAAAGTTCGTCACCAATTCTTAATGAAGAAAACGCCGCTTGGCGCTGTCCTGTCGCCACCAGAAAAATACTTTCATGATCAGAATTGATCACTGAACCCGTAAAAATAGAGGCAATTCGTCCCTGTTTAACCTGAATCACCTTTGAAAGGTCGGCCAGGCGCACCAAGTTGGTACCATAAGCAGGTGTCAGCATCACAATTTCGTTAGCGTTTACAGGCCGATTCACACCATTAAAAAACACATCCTGACCCTCAATCTCAATGTATGCCTTGGCGTCCAGATGGATGAAATGAGGGTTCCCAAACAGATCCAGCCCAAATGCCCCTCGGCTGGCGTAATCTTCATATTCCAAGCGATTATTGTCTAACAACAGCCCAATTGGAAGGCCGGAGCCAGGGTCAAAAAAGTTGGCATTGATCGCAGCCACCACGCCCTGTTGAACCGCCATCTCTGAAAGCGGAGCCAATTGCCCAATGCCTTCAGTCGGCAGCATGGTGGTTAAATGGTAAGACTCACTGAACTTTGGAATGTTTAATGAAAGAACCGTCGTTTGGCCTATGGCCGTAAGCACACGTTCCTGTCGATAGTTCAATGGTGTTTGAGCGGAGCTTTCAATGGAAACTGAGGATTGCCCCTCAATGGGCAGCCAATATCGCTGACCACGCAAATTTAAAGTATTTCCCAGGCGGTCTTCAATTAATTGAAGTGGAATCTCCAGCCCTCTGGGAGACCATCTGGATAAAGAGACAGGGACCAGCACACGTTGCTGATTCACTAAAAATGCAATCAGATTGGATGTGGCATCGTGATACGTGCGGATTCCTAATTGATTGAGAAAATCTAAGGACACCCAAACCTGTTCTTGCTGTGAAGAAAGAGATGGGGATGTTGAAAGCAAATGCGCCTGGGGAATGGTGGTTTGAGACCGACCATACCCAGGCGCTATTAAAATCGTACTCAGTAAGAGGTAAACGACGACAAGCGTCCGTGGGTTCATTTATGCAGCAACGTCCCCTTCCTCGGCAGTCTCCTCTTGACCATTTACCTCTTCAGCAGATACTTCAACTGGGGAATCATCAATGGCTTCAGCAGCAGGATCTTCAATGACCTCTTCTGCAACGGCTTCAGCTGGGGCTTCGACCCCGTCAGCGGTCACAATAACCTTTACCTTGGCATTGATGTTTTTATAAAGACTAATCACAACTTCAAAATTACCCACAGTGTCAATTGGGCCACTGAGCTTAATGCGGTCGCGTTCCAACTCGAAGTTGGTTTTTTCAGCCACAGCCGCCGCAATGTCTTCCAAACGCACAGAACCATACAACGTGCCTTCTGCAGAGGCGGTGCGCTCGAAGCTGAATGTTTCGCCATCCAATTGACCCTGAACAATCTTTGCCTGTTCTTCGCGTTCACGAAGTTCGGCTTCGCGGGCGATTTTTGCTTTCTGCAACGAGCGAAGATTGTGCTCGGTCGGTTGCACTGCAAAACGATTTGGGATCAAATAATTACGCGCGTATCCTGCGGATACTTCTACCACTTCACCAGTTTCGCCCAGCTTGTTCACGGGCTTTGCTAACAGTACTTTTACCATCGTTCAAATCCTCCAGAATTTTACCCTCGTACAATTTGGTGTATTTTAGACGCTAAGGGGTCAAACTTCAAATAACAAGTGTCTATTTTGACACAGGCACCCGTCTTTTGACAGGTTGGACAAATGGCACTATACTGGTATGACCATAATCATACCAGGAGAATCATGCCCTCAAATGTGGTAAAAATCGCAATCAGTCTACCAAAAGAAGCTTTTCAGGCATTAGAAAAAACATGCGAAAAGTTAGGCATTGCACGCAGCAAGCTCATCACCGAAGCCGTGCGGGATTGGATTAGCGAACACGAGTCCAGCGAGGCGATTCAGCGTTATATTCAAAGCTATCAGGATCAACCTGAGCAAGAGGATGAAATAGAGCTCATTCAATCTGCTGCTCATCACACATTATCCAATACCGAATGGGAGAATGATGAAGCGGGGTGACGTCTGGTGGGCCGAGCTTCAACCACCTGCGGGTCGGCGGCCTGTGGTGTTGGTGTCGCGCAATGAAGCTTACGCAATTCGAGCTTCCGTCACCGTTGCACCCGTGACCACCAAAATTCGCAACATCCCTGTAGAAGTCCCTTTAGGTCAACAAGACGGGATGCCCCGCGATTGCGTGGTCAATTGTGACAACTTGATCACCATTCCAAAAGCGTGGCTTCAGGAAACGATCACTACTTTGAATGTTGAAAAAATGGATTTATTGGACAAAGCGATTCGGTTTTCACTAAATCTCTAAAATGCCATTTTGCGGACTTGATCCACAGCATCCGGCAAAATGTCCAGAACACGGTCAATATCCTGGTCAGTTGTAGAGCGTCCCAGCGTGATGCGAACGGAGCCGTTGCCCAATTCATTAGAAAGTCCCATCGCCACCAGCACGTGAGACGGGTCCATATGGCCCGAAGAACACGCCGAACCTGTGGACACACAAATGCCTTCCATGTCCAGCTTGAGCAGGAGGGATTCGCCCATTAAATCCTCGAAAGCCAAGCTGACTGATCCTGGCAATCTTTCAGTTGGGTGACCCAACAAGTGACTGCCCTCAATCTGGCTCAGCGTTTCTGAGATCAGGCGATCTCGAAGTGTAGTGATTCTGGACTGTGTTTCACTCATGGTTTCCCGACCCAGTTTGGCTGCTGCGCCCAGGCCAACAATCCCAGCAATATTTTCGGTGCCACTTCTCAAATTTCTTTCCTGCCCTCCGCCATGGAGGATCGGATCAAGTTCAATACCCTCTCGAACAAACAATGCTCCCACACCTTTGGGCCCATAAAATTTATGGCCGGTCAATGACAACAGATCAACGCCCAGTTCATCCACATCAATGGGAAGATGACCAATGGCCTGCACTGCATCGGTATGAAAATAAGCGGGGTGGTCTTTCAGAATTTGTCCAATGTCGGCAAGTGGCTGAAGCGTGCCCACCTCATTGTTGCCAAGCATTAAAGACACCAAAATGGTGTCATCCCGAAGCACATTTTTTATATCTTCAGGATCAAGTTGAGCATACTGGTCCACATCGATATAGGAAACTTCAAACCCCTGTGTTTCCAACCAACGGCAGGCATTGAGAATGGCAGGGTGTTCGATGGTTGATGTGATAATGTGTCGGCCATGAGATTTTCTTGATTCAGCCACGCCTTTGATCGCCAGGTTATTGGCAGCAGTCCCGCCACCAGTGAAAACAATCTGGAAAGGCTCTGCGCCAATCAACTCGGCCACTTCCGCGCGTGCAGTGTCAATGGCACGACGAGAGGCGCGTCCGGCCTGATGCAGGCTGGTGGGATTGCCGTAATGTTCGGTGAGAAATGGCATCATGGCCTCCAACACCTCAGGAGCTAGAGGCGTAGAGGCGGCATGGTCCAGATAGAGCATTTTCATCTAAATGAACACCCTTTAATAACGCTTTGATTTATAGTCACTCTTA
Organism: Candidatus Fraserbacteria bacterium; assembly: GCA_029262795.1. GTDB lineage: Bacteria > Bipolaricaulota > Bipolaricaulia > RBG-16-55-9 > JAJCYT01 > JAJCYT01. The sequence continues at coordinate 151,467 of JAJCYT010000034.1, read as the reverse complement.
GGTTTGGAAGAAGGTAACACTTCTCCAGTTTTTGAGTAGTTATAAGCAAGATATGCGCCACCAAGGGCTGTGAAAAGAACCATCAGAGGTTGTAAAAGGAAGGAGGCAAAGTTCCACACTAAGCCTCCTACCAAACCACCTAATAATAATCCAGCGATTGCAAATAGAAGGTGTTTCATACCTTCAGTTTACCGTCTGCCGCGGCCTCCGCCACGTCCACCACGTCGCTGCTGGTTCATACCTTCTGGTTCTGCTGAGAAGGCCAGCAAGCCCATGTATCGGGCACGGCGAACCTGAAGCGCCATAGAGCGCTGATGCTTTGCACAAAGGCGCGTTGCCCGTCTTGGCAATACTTTGCCCAGACGGTTGATAAAGGGCCTTAAATCCTGATACCTCTTGTAGTCCAACACGTGATTGTTTTCACAAACACGACAAACCCTGCGGCGTGGACCAAATCGTCCCCTGCCGCGAGCGCCGCCTCGTCCGCCACCGGCACCACCGGCACTACGGGGACCCCCTCGGGAAGGTTTAGAATGGGACTTCGTCATCGCTTATCTCTCCTACCGGTTCAGTTTTGGCTGGGCTGCTTTGATTGCCGCCGCCGCCCGCGCCATCGTCATAATTGCCTTGGCTGGAGCCTAAGAACTGCACATTATTTGCGACCACTTCAGTAATTCTTTTCTGCTCGCCTTCTTCGGTGGTGTAGCTGCGAATGCTCAAACGGCCTTCAACAGCTACGGGACGACCTTTTTTAAGGTAATTGGCACAATTTTCTGCCTGTGCCCCCCAAATAACGATGGGCACAAAGGTCGTTTCCTCTTGTCGATTGCCTTCACGATCTTTCCAGTAGCGATTAATGGCTACGGAAAATTGAGCCTTGGCTGCACCGCTTTGGGTGTAGCGCAACTCAGGATCGCGGGTTAAATTCCCAATCAGGACAACAGAGTTTAAGGAAGCCATCGGTTAGCTCGCAGCAGCAGTAGCAGCAACTTTTTCTTCCAAGCGCACCACCATGTAACGCAACACATTGCTGTCCAGCGTCATACGGTTTTCGACATCGACCAGGGTGGGCTTGTCCGAATGGAAGGTCATCAAGGTGTAGAAACCATCAGGTACGTGGTTCATCTTGAAGGCCATTTTTCGTTTGCCCCACTCGGCAACATCAACATCGCCATGAGCATGGAAAGGCTCTTGATAATCCTTAATCGCTTTGTTGACTGCGTCTTCTGCCATGTCGCCACGCAGAATATACATCAACTCATATCTTCGTAAATCCAGAATTAATCACCTCTTTATCGACCGGCGAGTATACCAAACAGCCCCCATACAATCAAGCAAACTCACAGAAAGAGCAGAACAAAATTCACTGAAACGAAAATGATGCCAAAAGATGAATTTACTTTAAATTTTCACGACATCAATTTCTACAAATGTGACACCTGATAGCGATTCTTGCTCATTCATTTGGGTTCCGTCATGGTAAATTTTATAGATTTTTTTGATCTCCGGACTCTAACTTTCATTTCTAAATCATCTCAGACAGTGGCTGCACCACATCTTTCAACCTGCTGTGAACCACCACATCGGCCAAATCGTCCATGCCTGTGCTTTCTGCGTTAATGAGCACCACCTGCCCTCCATGCTGCTTCACCTGAGGCACCATTTCAGCGGCAGGAAACACTTCTAGCGATGTCCCTAAAACCAACAGCAAATCACACTGAGCCAACTCAGAGAAAGCTTCATAAAATGCTGCGGGCAAAGATTCGCCAAATAGGGTTACGTTTGGCTTTAGAAGGCCCTCGCACTGATCACACCGAGGCTTGCCTTCCTGCTGAGCGCGTTCAAAGATTTGTTCGATGGTGTATTGGCTTTGGCATTTGATGCAACTTCCCTGCTCGTAACAGCCATGCAATTCATAAACAGTTTGAGAGCCAGATTTACGGTGCAACCCATCAATATTTTGGGTCATCACGCCACGTAGCAACTCCTTTTGTTCCAAAGAAGCCAGCCAATGATGCGTTATGTTGGGTTCAGCGGTATCTAAAATGCCAAAACGCCAGTGCCAGAATTCGTAAAATCGAGGGGTGTTATATAAAAAACCTTCAACTGAAGCCACTTCCATCGGATCCACATTTTCCCATAACCCACTGCTTACGGACCGAAAATCAGGAATGCCCGATTCCGTACTCACGCCAGCCCCAGTAAAGGCCCAGGCATGTTGAGCTTCTTGAAGAAGATCAACAATGTGCTGAATTTTTTCTATATTTAAATCCACATCACTCCGAACAGAAAAACGCCCCTTAATTCAGAACCCGCTCTCGCAGTCTAACCGTAGCCCCCTTCCGACTTTGGAAGGGTCCCCCTTAGATCAAGGGGGTTGGGGGTTTGAAGCCTTTAACTATTTTTTAATGATTTTAATCCCGTTGCCTCTAGACAAAGAGTTCAGCAATCTGTACCGCGTTGGTGGCAGCGCCTTTTCTGAGATTGTCTGAAACAACCCATAAATTCAAACCGTTTTCGATGGTGAAATCTTCGCGAATGCGGCCCACGAAAACCTCGTCTTTACCTGCCACATCGAGTGATAGTGGGTAGATGTTGTTTGCTGGATCGTCCTGAAGAATCACACCTGGGGCATTTTTGAGAATCTCTTTGGCTTGCTCAGGCGTCAATTTTTTTTCAGTTTCGATATTCACTGCCTCAGCATGACTGGTATGCACAGGCACGCGCACGGTGGTGGCCGTGACCACGATGTTGTCATCTTCCAGAATCTTGCGCGTTTCGTTGTGCATTTTCCATTCTTCAGAGGTGTAGCCGTCGTCCTGAAAATCCCCGATGTGGGGCAGAATGTTAAACGCAATCGGGTGTGGGTACACTTCCGGCTTCGCGTTGGGATCTTTGACCTGTTTTTCCATTTCAGTCACAGCTTCATGACCGGAGCCGGACACCGCCTGGTAAGTAGATACCACCACTCGCTTGATATTGGCTGCATCGTGAAGCGGCTTGAGCGCGACCAACATGCCAATCGTCGAGCAATTGGGGTTGGCAATAATGCCCTGATGCTGTTTGGCGGCGTGCGCATTCACTTCCGGCACGACCAACGGTACGTTGGGGTCCATGCGGTAGGCTGAACTGTTGTCGATGACCACGGTGCCATACTTCACTGCCTGTGGTGCAATTTCCTTGCTGGGACCAGCGCCGGCACTGAACAAGGCAATCGAAACGCCATCAAATGCACTGGGCTGAACCACCTGAACTTCGTGTGGTTTGCCCTTGAAGGTGATGATTTCACCTGCGGAACGTTGAGATGCCAACAAGGTGAGGCGATCCACCGGAAAATTTCGTTCTTCTAAAATCTGAATCATGGTGCGTCCAACTGCCCCTGTAGCACCGACGACTGCGACATGATAACCCATCTATCATCACCCTCCTTTGCGAGCGAATTTCTACAAAAATTGAAGCCATAGTTTAGCGCCAACCATAGCTAAATTCAATCACCTTCGTTACCATCATACCACGTCGAAAAGTGAATGAAAATTCCACGAGGTTCAACATGACAAATCGAAACAAGTACGAAAAAATTTATCAGGAGGACAGCAACGCATGTGGCTCCCCTTTCAAAGAGTTTGTTGAATTCTTTGAACACTTTGAAAAAAATCCTGCCACAGTTCTCGACCTCGGCTGTGGTCAAGGCAGAGATGCACTTTTTATATCTCGAAAAGGTCATCAGGTCTTAGGTGTAGATTTATCTGAAACAGGCGTTACTCAAATGTTAGAGGCAGCTCATAAAGAAAAATTGAGCATTGAAGGCATCGTGGCTGATGTGGTCGAATTTGAAACGGATGCTCAATTTGATGTGGTTATTCTAGACAGGATGCTTCATCTATTGCCAACGGATGATGAAAAATTGCTTGTTCTAAAAAAAGCCAGTGAATGTGTGCTTCAAGAAGGTTTTTTATTGATTGCAGACACACCCAAACAAAAAGCGCTGTTACATTCCTTTTTCGCCACCAAACAAGACTTGTGGAAAATAGAGAAACAAACGAAAGGCTTTTTGTTTGTGCAAAAGAAAAGGTTCCCTTAATATATGCTTGGATGTTTCAAACACCTTAACAACTGAATATGAACAACACGAATCACGACTCACGAAAAACTGTTGAAGATTGTCGCGTGGATATGGTGCAACTTGTCCAGCCAGAGGATGCCAACCCACTTGGCGTGGCCTTTGGGGGCAAAGTGGTGCAGTGGATGGACATCGCTGCCGCCATTGCCGCCACCCGTCATGCACGGCGACCTGTGGTTACAGCATCGATTGATCACCTCAGCTTTTTAGCGCCCATAAATATTGGCGATTTTGTCAACATCCGTGCCGCTGTCAATTATGTGGGGCGTACCTCTATGGAGGTGGGTGTGAGCATTGAGTCCGAAAACCCAATTACGGGCGTCAAAAATCGTACCACCAGGGGTTATTTAACTTTTGTGGCCTTGGATGATCAAGGCAAACCCATGCCCATTCCACCCGTGATTCCTGAAACGGAACAGGAAAAAGAACGATACGAAGAAGCCAAACGACGCCGCGAACTCAAGCTGCAATGGCGTCAGGAAGAGTTGATATGAAATTTGTCACCGTCTACCGTGCCTTTAACGAAGTCGAAGCCAAAATGGTCAAAGGGTTTTTGGAAGATCAAAAAATCCAAACCAGCACCAGCTCTCAACTGCCTTCAAGTGTCTATGGCTTGACCAATCAGGAAATTCAAGTTCAGGTGGACGAAGAAAAAGAAGATTTGGCATTGGAACTGATCGAAGCTTATTTTTCAGACGAGGGCGAACACTACCCGAAACAGGATGAATAACAACAAAATTGCGGATTGATCTCATTGAAGTTGCTCTATTAAAACCCCAGAACCTCCAAGAGGTGCGTTTGATTAAGGCTGTGGGTATTCCAACACAAACGTTACAGGCCCATCGTTGAGCAAAGACACCTTCATGTCTGCCCCAAATCGCCCCGTATTCACTTTGAGTTTGCTCTCACAAAGTTTTTCCACGAATTGATTGAACATCGGTTCTGCCTGATCCGGCAACGCCGCCTGATCAAACCCAGGCCGACGGCCTTTGCGTGTGTCACCATAGAGGGTAAATTGCGACACCGCTAAAATATCGCCTTGAATGTCCAGCACCGACAGATTCATCTTGCCATCGTTATCTGAAAAAATGCGAAGATTCAGCACTTTGTTCACCAAATAATCAATGGCTGCCTGATCATCTGATTTGCTCACACCGACGAGTAACAGCAATCCAGATTCGATCTCACCGACTGTTTGCTGATCAACAACCACACTGGCATGTTTGACGCGTTGTAAAACTATTTTCATGAGTGTAGGGTTCCTAAAAAATTAATAAACCAAAATAACATTTTCAGGCAAGCGAGGCACGTCTTCCTCAAGCGTTTGTTCACTTAGAGGATTGCCTTCTAAATAAACATAAAGTGGATGCTCTAATTCTTTTAAAACCATTCGATCAACCCAAGCTTTCAAGTTCTCAATTTGATTGTATTCAAGATGGAGTTCACGCAGGTTTTGTAGATTGGCTACATTCTCTATTCTAACAATTCTATTATGTGTTAAGCTTAACATTTCCAGATATTCATGAGGTTTTATTGTTGGAATGCGATGAGAAATATTGTGGTTAAGATACAATTCTTTCAACTTTGGCGCTTCGAGTGTTTTGTACCATACCGTACCAAGTTCTGTGTTATTTAAATTCAATGTTGAAAGACTACTGAAATATTGAAAGACATTAGAAAGTCTAATGTTTTGATTGCTTAGATCCAAGTCAGTGAATTGAGATAATGTGCAAATATTTGGCATTGGCTTTTCCAAATCGAGTGCTGTTGCTAAGCTTGAATCAATTCTAACCACCGGGCACTCATTTATATATATTCCCCAAGAAAAGCTTGGAAGAATGATGATCAGGAAGACCGCCCAAAAGCTTTTCCATTTTAAAAAACGGAATGCATATCTTACGTTGATAGAACCAACCTGAGGCAATGACAGCCCAAATATCAACAACAGCAATGAAGCCTCAATAAGGAATATGTTGTTTTTGATCGTGTTTAGAGTTTTTATTCCACAGCTACTTTGTTGTGTAACACACCTAAATAGACCACCAAAATTCTCTGTCAACATTAATAGCCAAATGCCACTTATAAGTAGTCCAGCAAAACCAAAGCTTATGATTAACCCTGGACGAACAGGTAATTTCATACAATGGACTTTAAGCTATGACGTAGGTAAAAATCAAACTTTTGTCAAAAAAGCAGACGCCAACCGAAGTTGGCGTCTGCTTTACGATATCTTGGTGGAAATTCTTACTTAACCCTTAGGGATGACGTTGATAGCGCGCAGGCCTTTTTCATCTTTTTGGATTTCGTAATCCACAGCCTGGCCTTCGTTCAAGCTTTTGTAGCCGTCACCACCGATGCCGCTGAAGTGCACAAATACATCTTCACCGCCATCATCCTGTTGGATGAAGCCAAAACCCTTGTCGTCGTTAAACCATTTAACCGTTCCGGTTGCCATTGTTCGTTCCTCCTTTGGTCTGCTTCAGGCTTGACACACCACATTGTCTGAGGACGAGCTAGACAACATATGCCTTAGCTGTTCTGTTCGACATGCTGCATACGTCAGTGCTTCAGTCAAAAACAACCAGAGTCATACTCAGGGTTTCCACTTAGGCTTACAGACCACGCGTATTTTATCAATTTATTGTTAAAGGAACAAACAAGGTCGGAAAAACCCTGAAAAAAACCTACAGTTGAGGACTGGGTTCTTCGCTGAATTCGAATTCATTTTCCCCGATGCGAATGGTATCTCCGGCTTGAGCGCCGCTTTCAGCCAATGCATCAAACACACCCAGGCTTTCAAGACGATCATGCAAATACACAATGCCATCTTCTGTGTTGAGGCGCAACATGCCCAGGCGACGAACCTGTGGTCCTTCCACCAGGAAACCCTCTGCATCAACCACAATTTTCCAAGGGGCAGGGTCTTCTTCAAATGTGTAAACTTTTTCTTCTTCGGAGAATGGCATGGTTTCAAATAATTCATCCTCAAATTCCTTGAGATGATGAGCACAACGCTTGATCAACTCATCCACGCCTTTGCCTGTTGCTGCGGATACAGGCAGCATTTCGATGCCATTATCTGCAAAGCGCTCCACTTGTTGTTGCACTTCTTCTTCGGGCAACAAGTCAATCTTGTTGCCAATTAAAAGTTGTGGTTTTTCTGAAAGAATGGATGAAAAAGACTGTAATTCATGGTTGATTTTATGATAGTCTTCTAACGGATCACGCCCCTCAAAGTTGCCCAAATCGACCAAATGCACCAGAAAACGACAGCGCTCGACGTGTTTCAAAAAGCGATCGCCCAGGCCTCGACCTTCGTGTGCGCCTTCGATCAAACCAGGAATATCCACCACGGCAAAATCATCGTTACCCACAGCCACCATGCCGATGCTGGGTTCCAGGGTTGTAAATGGATAGGCCCCAACTTTAGGTCTGGCCGAAGACATTTTGGATACAAGTGTGGATTTACCTGCATTGGGAAACCCAATCAGCCCCACATCTGCCAGCATTTTCAACTCTAGCTTGAGCCAGCGTTGGTCGCCTTTTTCACCCAGTTCGGAGATGCGTGGAGATTTATAGCGGTTGCTCAAAAAAGCTTCGTTGCCTCGTCCACCCAACCCGCCACCTGCCACCCGAACGCGTTCGCCAGCGGTGGTCAAATCGTAAAGAATTTCCTGCGTTTGCAAATCTTTGATCACGGTACCGACAGGCACACTGATAATAAGGCGTTTTCCACTTTTGCCGGTTTTACTGTTGGTGCCGCCGTGTGCGCCACTCTCCGCTTTCCAGTGGACTTGTCTGGTGAGGTTCAAAAAGGTGCGCATTCGCGGCTGAGCTTCCAATAACACATCGCCGCCCCAACCGCCGTCACCGCCTTCGGGTCGTCGCTTATAGGAACTTTTGCCGACATTACGAAAACTCACACGACCATGACCGCCTCGGCCACCTATCACACAAATCTTTACCTCATCAATAAACATTTTTCAATTCTTTTCTATTTACCCTAGCTATTTTATTCTTTGGGTGAAAGTGATTTCTGGCTGATTCTTTGATTGACTAAATGAAAGATAAAACCAAAAACTTTTGCACTGTATTTTTAAAAAACCAACAACAACATCATCAATAAGAAACCATTTGCGCGATTTAGAACTGACTCGCACAGCCTTATCGTAGCCCCCTTCTGATTTAGAAGGGACCCCTTTTAGAGACAGAGAGGGTTGGGGGTTTGAAGCTTTCAATCATTTATGACTTAAAACGCTTCTAAATAATCCCCCAATACAAAGAGAAAAGGATAAAAGGAAAACGAATTTGGCTTGGTTCGTTGCCCTTTTATCCTTGGTTAAGCAGCAACCGCTTCAACCACATGGACTTTACGGCCTTTAAACTCTACGTGTCCGTCGGAAGTAGCAAAGATCGTGTGATCACGACCCAAACCGACATTGGCGCCTGGCTGGAACTTCGTGCCGCGTTGGCGCACGATGATGTTGCCGGCGCGCACGTACTGACCACCGTATTTTTTCACACCCAAGCGATTGGGATTGGAATCACGTCCATTGGACGTGGAACCGGTGGACACTTTGTGAGCAAAGACCATCATTCGGTCAAACTTTAACATCGCTAAACACCTCCTCAAATTCGAGGTGGTTGGGGTAGGATTCTTCCAAAGCCCGCAACCCTAAGATCATGGTTTCAACAAGTGCATCGATTTCGCGGTTGATGTAAGCATCGCGTTCGATGCGGCAGCGCAGCCACCCTTTTTCATACTCAACTTCAGGGTTGAGGCGCAAATAATTTTCTAAACCCAGCACGGTGGTTTGCAACAACGCCGAGGCCCCCGCACCCACAATGGTTTCACCTTCAGCATCGAAGCTGTTGTGACCGTGGCTGCGAAACTCGGAAACTTTTCCGTCCTCGTCGCGAATGATTTCCACCCTAATCATGATTAAATCCCCTTAATTCGAGAGGTCATGTAATGCTGACGATGACCGCGTTTAACGCGATAACGCTTTTTAGGTTTGTATTTAAATACCGTTACTTTTTTCGCACGGTCCACCACTTCCACTTCAGCGGAAATCTGGCGGCCTTCAAGATAAGGCGTGCCTGTTTCTACTGAATCGCCACTTTTGACCATCAATACACGATCGAAGGTGATCGTGTCGCCCACACTGGCTTCGGGCATGATCTCGGTGGTGACGGTTTCACCGGCGTTGATGCGATACTGCTTGCCGCCAGTTTCAATTACTGCATAGTCACTCATCAGATATCCTCCTGGGTTTCTTCAAGAAACCCAATCTTGCTTAAAGCTATGTTTCAGACCCCTGATTCTAACGCCAGACCAGCCCCATTGCAAGGAAGGAATGTCTCTTTGGGCACGTCTTTGTGGTCACGAATGGCCGGACAAGAATGAAACTGTTTCCTGAGTTGAATTTGAGATCAATGCGATGTCTTGATGCGACTCTATGAATTAAATCCCTCATGAAAAGGCCGATGAGGCAAATCACGCGTCCCTTATCTCGTGCCTATCGCCACAGCAGTTGGCTCTGTGCCGGCGGCAACATTGGTGGGGGTGTTGGTATTTAAGTCGATAATAGTGACGTTGGTACCGCCAGTGTTCACCACCACAGCTTTGCTGCCATCGGGCGTGATTGCCACATCCTGAGGTGCTGAGCCCACAGGGACATTGGTCGATGTGTTGGTCCCTAGGTTGATGATGGTGACGTTGTCGCTGTCAAAGTTCACCACCACGACCCTGTTGCTATCGGGGGTGATCGCCACAAAATTAGGATTGGTACCAACAACAACATTAGTCGGCGTGTTGATGGTCAGATCGATAATTGTCACGTTGTCGTCGGACGAGTTCACCACCACAGCCTTGCTGCCATCAGGCGTGATTGCCAAACCAACGGGAGACGTACCAACCGTGACGTTGGTGGGGGTGTTGGTGGTCAGATCGATAATCGTTGCGGTGCCACTGCCAAAGTTCACCACCACAGCCTTGCTGCCATCAGGCGTGATTGCCACCAAACTGGGATTGGTACCAACAACAACATTGGTGGTCGTATTGGTACCGAGATCAATGATGGTGACATTGGCGCTGCCATTGTTTGTAACCACAGCCTTGCTGCCATCAGGCGTGATTGCCACTCTCGCTGGACTTGTGCCAACAGCAATGTTGGTGGGCGTATTGGTACCGAGGTCAATGATGGTGACATTGGCGCTGCCAATGTTTGTAACCACAGCCTTGCTGCCATCGGGCGTGATTGCCACTGCAGCTGAAGCTGTGACAGTCGCGACATTTGTGGGAATGTTGTTGGACAGGTCAATGATGGTGACATTGGCGCTGCCATTGTTTGTAACCACAGCCTTGCTGCCATCAGGGGTGATTGCCACTGCGTTAGGAAACGCGCCAGTAGCAACGTTGGTGGGCGTATTGGTACTTAGGTCGATAATCGTGACGGTGGCATTGCTATTGTTCGACACCACAGCTTTGCTGCCATCAGGGGTGATTGCCACAGCAGTTGGACCTGTGCCAGCAGCAACATTGGTGGAGGTGTTGGTATCAAGGTAAATGATTTTCACTCAGACCAGATGTGCATTGTAAACGACGGCCCGACGTTGGCCCGTAATTTCGCCGTCTCCGAATTTGGTTTGGAGGGCTTGTTCGACGTGTTGGGCAACTTCTTCGATGGAGGGGCCGTCTTTTTCCTCGATCTCGAAGCGGATGGGGTTGCCAATCACCATGCCTTTTGAAATCTGACTGATGGATGAGGCTTTGCTCAGCTTTTGCAACACCGAGACATCGAGGTCTTTGAACCCCGCGTTCAGCACATCATCGCGGATGGGGTCAATTCGGTGGAGGTGGAAGGGCAAATCATAGAATGTGATTGGATCATCTGGAAAAAGTTCGTTGATTTTTTCGTGGACGAAATGAACCAGCTCATTGTATTCCAATTTATCCCACACACTGAACAGGTAATGGCCATTGGGCTTCAGCACACGAATGACTTCTTTAAAAGATTCGATGCGATCAGGAAAGAACATCAACCCAAACTGACACACCACGGCATCGAACTGATCGTCCTCAAAGGGCAGAGACATGGCGTCAGCTTCTTGAAAAATAATGTTTTCATCTGCGTTGAATTTTGCCTGAGCCTGTTCCAGCATCGGCTCATTGAGATCAGTGGCGATGATGTTGATGCTGCTATCGAGTGTGTCACGCAACTTGCGTGTGACCACGCCCGTGCCTGCCGCCATCTCCAGAACGTGACCACCATTTGGCACGTTGACGCGCGTGACGAAATCTGCCGCATAACTTTCAAAGTGAAGTGGAACGAGATATTTTTCGTAATACTCAGGCACAACCCCAACAAAATCGACTTTATGGTCTGTCATGTCCCCTCCAAGCAAACCCTTGCAATGTGATAGAGCAGATGCCTATTGTCTGACAAAGGCCATCTGTCGTATATTTTCACTTCCTCCCACCAGCGGACCAAGCAGTGTGTCAACGCCCCCTGGCGTAAGGCTGAAAAGATTAGTGCCAGTGTTCGCAAGGAAAATTCCCGTAAGCGGATTAAACACCAAACCCGAAACGCGACTTCCTGTAGCGAATATTGCTCCCCCAGTCAACGGTATCGCTGTCACAGAACAATTCGCCCCACTGGTATCGTCGATTGTGTGGAGGGTAGGAGTCACATTACCAATAGAAATAGCAAAGTACAATAAGTCGTCGATTGGATTAAAGGTAAGTGCATCACCTCTATCCGCACCTGTAAAGGGCAAGGTACATAATGGTGTGAGCTGCCCATTTGTTTGATCAACCTCGAACAAAGTTCTTACAGGATGGGTGCAAACACCCCCCCCCTCCTGTTGATCTTCCTGAAGTTGCATAGAGTGTTCCACTTGTATCGAAGGCCAGGGCAGCCAAGCGCGCACCAGTGTCGCCCACTAGGGTGGTCGCACCTGTGTTTGGATTGATTGTCACCAAACGTCGTGAACACTCATCAACATCCAAAACGCCAAACAGCTTATTTGTGAGAGGGTTCGTTGCCAAGGCATTACCTGAATCTATTATATTACCCGGAAAATTCAGCGTAACGATACCAAGCTGTGATCCATTCGTAGGATCAAACTGGTAAAGTTTATCATGGTTTCCAGAAAAATCGAGGGCATTAACGGCGTACACTTTGAACGTAACGACTTCCTCTATCTCCATCGGGGTACAGAATTGCAGCAGCAACAACAAAAGGATGCCCAGCGCACCCTCACGCTCGACGGTGCAACCTTGAATCACAAAGATGATACCAGCAAAGAATGAACCTATCGAAGAATACTTGATTGCCTTAAAAAATTTACCCAAGCCAACCTCCTTACCCCTTACTCCTTTTCACTGGCATGAACAACACATTATCTTAGGAAATCGGAAGAAAAGTCAAGACGTGTGCGCTAAAGTTGCTGATGCCATAGCTATTCCAGTACTTGATCGTGTCGAAAAGTCGCTTCCTTTCCTCAAAACAAGATTGAGGCGAGAGAAATGCAGCTATGTTTTGATGTTCCAATCAAAGGGGTAGGGTTTCAACGCTATCAGCATGATAATGATATGTTCAAAAGAACACCAAAAGTGACACATCTAACGTATTGCTCATGACCAAAAGAGGTGTGGATCACAAAACCCTTGCTGTTTTGTGATGTTTAACACTTGAAAAACCTTTTTTATAAGTGTTAGTGTTTTGCCAGGTGACAGATACTTCGGGAAATTTTTAAGGCTGTATGGTTTGTTTACTAGGCGCTTATCGCCTAATTTAGGAGGCGCATGACTCGGGCATGGAGTTGGGCGTATGTCTTGCGTACGATTGCAAGTACGCTTTTGTTTCTTTCGCTAATTTGGCCGCAGTTGTCCTTGTCCCAACAAGAAGACACGGACACAGACACTGCGCTACTCAAAATTCGCGTCGAAAAAGCAGTGAGCCTTCAAGTGGTTGGCTCGCTGAATCCGACGATTATCTCTGTTGAAAATTCAGATCAACCTTTCATTGACCTGGGTGCTCTTTCATTACTGACTGTGGCTCTGGGCGACTATCGTGTGGTGGCATCGGCGCAAAGTCCTGGCACGTTTGGCTTTGATCCCACCGTGCTTGAACTGCGCGTGTTTGACATCAACGGCATCTTTGTGCCTGGGTCAGAACAAACGGAGTTCGCTGCGGTTGGCACCACACTGGACCCGCTGACGCTGTGGGAGGGTGGCAACAATGCAGGAGCAACCACCACTGCCACTGTGGAAGCGCGGCTGAATTTGCAACAACTTGGCGGCGATCTTTCTGCAGAATCATCCATCCTGCTCAACTTCACCGTTGTGGAGGAGAACTGATATGAAACGATGGATGTTTTTGACACTATTGGTGGGACTCATACTTTCTACGGTGATTGATTTCTCCGGACACTCCCAGGGGTTGTGTTCCGATATTGGCGCACCAAGTCCTGGGACAGACTGTGATGATGAAATGCTCATCATCAACTTCAACATTGTGGAAACCGTTGTGGTCATCATCGAAAATGGCAATCAGACCGTCACGCTCAATGTCGAAGAAAATACGGAAAACACTCAGTTTGTAAACTTCAATCGCTTTCGCATCCGCACTGGCGCCATCACAGATTATGAGTTGCATATTTCTGGTGATGCTCAATTGCGAGATGGTGCTTTTACAGAACCACTCCCAGTTGAAATGTTTCAAGTGCGGTTGTTTGCGCCTGGCATCACGGGCCATTCTCCCGTGGAGATCAATCCCAATGTAACTGAATACACGGACATGGTGCGTTTGCCAGATTCCATCTTTATGTGGACAGGCATCAACAATACAGAAGGGGACCTCAATACGTTTGGCCCCATCGATGCGCGGGTGGACTTGAGCCAACTCCCATCCGATGCGCTGAGGTCGGGCGTGGATCTGGAATACATCGTTCGGTTCTTCATTCTAGAGCGCTAGATCAATTCTGCGATACATCAGGTTTGGCTCTGATTTAGTGAAAACTGCAATATATTTACATTTGTTAGCTTAACAAACACTTTAAAGCTAAAAGGAGAAATTTCATCATGGTTTCAAAAAACAAATGGCCTCTATTGGTGACCATTCTTTCACTGGCCATCTTTCTCCCATTGACAAACTCACACATTGGCGTCAGCCAAAGCTGTTCCAACGAAGGCACAGGGGCTGGCTCAGAAAGTTGTGATGCGACCACGAATTTCACTTTGACCTTACAGGATGTTGTTGCCGTGGATTTAACCGGCAGCGTCACCAACGAAACAGTGACGCGCACGGAATTAGGCTCCCGCTTCCTGCCACTCAGCAGCAGCATCAATGTGAGCATCCATGCGGTCACGGACTACACCGTTTCGGCATTGATTGGCCTTGCCAATGGCACATCGTCAGGCACGTTTGATGGCGACGCTTTGTTGGAAGTTGATATCTCCAGCCTCAACGGCGACGAAGGCGATGCCGATGATCCCAGCGATTCCACCACAGGCGGGTGCGATATCACCAGTGCTTCTGCGGCAGGCTGTGACGATGTCACCGCCGCAGGCACAACGTTATGGACAGGTGGCAACTCTGTTGGTGGCACCAACCCCAATCACACCGCCGATGTTGACTTTCGCATCGACCTCGATGCCTTGGGTGATGCGTCTACGGACACTGCCGGTTCGGCAAATGCCTTTACAGTCACCGTCACGTTCAGGGTGACAGAAAACTAAACGGGGTCATGGTGCGATTGAATAGAAACCAGACACAGAAAAAATTCTACCTGCTGTTGATAGGATTGCTCCTACCCTTGAGTTTAATTCAAGTGGTGTCTGGCCAAAGCTGTTCCAACGAAGGCACGTCGGCAGGCTCAGAATCGTGCGATGCCGTGGCACCCACATTCGATTTAACGTTGCAGGATGTCGTCGCCATTGATGTCACCAACAGCCTTACGGCATCCACGGACATTATTCGTGGAGAACTGGATCAGCGTTACCTGCCCATCAGCGGCACCTTTGTGGTCAACATTTTTTCGATCACCGACTACAGCGTCAGCGTCACCAATGTGGTCAGCACTGGCACGCTCATCGGCACGGGCAATGCGGACACCGTGGTAGAGGTAGGCAATATCACCGTCAGCAATGGTGATGATGGGGTGGACAATCCTGCTATCACGATCGTCAACAATTGTGCCGCAGGCGTCATCGGCAGTAGCACGGGCGAAACGTGTCAAGATGTGACCACCAGCGGCATCACGCTGTTCAACGGCGGCAACACTGAAGGTGGCAGCGCCACCTTCCACACGCTCACCGGCCAAGTCCGTGTGGACAAAGACGGTCTGGGCAACACCTCAACCGACCCAGGCACGGCCCAACAATCTTTCACCTTTGATCTCACATTCCGAGTGACAGAAAACTAAGAAAGGTCTTTTTCATATGCTTGATCCTCGAAATCTTTTTCAATCATCAGAAAACAAATTAAGACTCTTTCTGCTCATCCTGGCACTGATATGGCCCATTTCATTCAATGCGGTGAGTCAAGCACCTGGATGCACAAACGAAGACACCACCCCAGGCGCTGAAACCTGTGACGGCGACGAGGCTGCAAGCTTCACCGTAAACATGGTCGAGATCGTGCGCCTGGAAATTCCAGGGGCCAGCCTGGTCGAGCGCAACACCTCGCGCGTGGATTTACTCAGTCAGTTCATGCCTATTGGCACATTTGACATCACGGTCTATTCAGTCACGGATTATCAGGTGACAGCCAACAAAACGACCACACAAACCATTGTGCCAACGGGAACCACTGGCCTGCCGAGCAACAACCCAGGCGGCCAGGATTCGGTGAATCCAGATCGGCCAGTCGACGTCGATGCGCTATTGGAAATCAACCTTCCATTCGTTCAGGGCGATGAAGGCGATGCTGACGATCCTATTCCAGGCGCTGCCTTTATCGGTGTCGGATTCGTGGATCTGCCCGACACCGGCACGGTCACCCTCTGGACCGGCGGCAACAGTGAAGGTGGCACCAGCACCGCCCACATCGGCGCAGCCAGCCTGCGCGTGGATTTGGCCGCGCTGGAGAACAACGCATCGGGCAACGTCTACACCTTTCAAATCAATTTAAGAGTGGTGGAACAATGATTTTTCGATTAGGGCTGCCGATTGTTTTGCTAGTAATCTCACTCAGTTCTGTTGCTGTAGCGCAGTCCGTGACGCCCACACCTGCATCGGCCAGTGACAGCATCAGCCGTGCCACCATCGTTAGTGGGAATGGCCCGACGCTTCCAGAGATCAGCCTCACGGGAATGACTACATTGGGTGTGGTACAAACCGGGCCGTGGTCAATCAACGCCAGTGTGAGTGTTGTCACTCCTGGCGGGGCCACCAATGCGCCAGGTGCGTTGGGTGTGGAAAATCTTGCAGGTGGATTTGTGTTCCCTGGTGCGGGAAGCAGCCTGATTTGCCAAAACACCTCGGAAGTCACAGATACCTGCACGGATTTAAACTTTCGCCTCAATCTGGACACCATCGACAACGGATCAACCAATGGGTCTTACACCTTCACCGTTCGACTCAGTTTGACCGATGGGACTGGCGGCGCGGGAAGCGAAGTCGCATTCAGCAACTTTACCTTCACCGTCACGTTCAGCGACATCGTGGCCATTGGAATTTCTTCTACAAACGTGACCGACACCACCATTGACCGAAGCAATTTCACCGATTCATTTTTCATCAATTCAACCACCGGATTCGCCACACTCGATGTCACCGTGGCGGCGGTGTCGAACTATCAGGTAACAGGTTCAGTCGATTTCACAGGCAGCACCATTCCAGTGCCCAACCCAGCATCCACGTTTGCGTTGCAGCTTTCCGTGCTGTCCGGCAATGACGATGGGGGCATTTCCAACTTGGCTGGCAGCTTTGTCAATTTGAGCAACAGCATTCTCACAGGCACCAGCCTGTGGAGCGGGCCAAATACCGAAGGTGGTGCAACTCACATATTCAGCGGACGACTCGAAGTTAGATTGAGTCTGGATGCATTAGAAAATACGATTTCCCAGGGGAATCTACAAGCTTTAATTACACTAAGGATTACTGAAACATGAACAAACTTTCAAAATTTTTGCGATTTTTTCGACCCATCATTTTTGGATTGATTTTAGCCAGTCTGATGACGGCAACCTCTCAGGCCAACATCACGGTGTTTCCACTCACCATTGTCAGCAGCGTGCTGGATGGTGCAGGCATCGGCTTTTTTCTGGTTCGCAACAACGGCGATGCCACAGATGAAGTGACCATCAATCTCGCCGACTGGCAGTTGGATGAGGCCGGCAACATCAAGTTCTTGGAATCAGGCAGCACAACTCGATCTTTGTCTCCGTTTGTGCAGTACGCGCCCGTTAATTTCACCTTGGAACCGAATGAGGTTCAGCGTGTGGATTTCACTTACGCGCAACCCAACAGCGGCGCTGGGGATCAATGGTTCCTGTTTCTGGTAGACAGCAACGAAGTCACGCCCATTGCCGAAACCACGGGCGAAGTGAACACCAACATCGGTGTGCGTGTGGGCTTTGGCGTCAAAGTGTTTGTGACCGATCCTCAGGCTGTTTCTGATGGTCGCGTGACAGGAATGCGGCTGGACAGCGTCAGCGATCCATTGTCCCTGATTGTGCGTTTTTCCAACACGGGAAATGCCGTGCTGCGTGATGTGGTCGGCAGTGTGGAAGTGCGCGATGTATTTGGCGCAACGGTTCGCACCCTGGACATTTCACCCTTCACCGTTCTGCCTGAAGGCGTACGCGAAGTTCGGGTTCAAGAGTTGGAAGACAGCCAACCTCTGGCCGCAGGCGATTATGTGGCTTTGGCAATCATCGACTTTGGGGGCGACGTCCTCGTCGCAGGCGAACTGCCGTTCACCGTCGACTAAGCATTTTTCAAATAAAAAATGAAGGAAAGTTAGCGGGGTTGGCACATGTTTCAAAGTCAACGGACCCACACCCATTTTAAATATTGGATCAGCACCTGCCTGATGTTTTTTACATTCATCAGCATCAGTCTGCCCGTGTTGGCCCAGGGTGTGAGCGTGATACCAACCATCGAACAAAAATTCGTCAACCCAGGCGATTTCAACACCGTGTCTTTCACCATTAAAAACACAGGTGCGGTTGCGGACACTTTTCGATTTGAGCTTAATTTACCACCTGGCTGGCAGGCCGTCAGCAGCCTCAACGCCATGTCTTTGAGCAGTGGCGCATCACAAACGTTGTTTATCACCTTTTTAATTCCAACAACAACCGTGGCTGATCGCTTTATGCTCGACCTCACAGCCAATTCTCAAGGTTTTGCAGGCGTGAGTGATTCCGGTCGGATTTTTATTGATGTTCGCACCAGAGCCCAAGTTCAGGTGCAAACGCCCTTGGGTCAACAGGTGCTGCCTGGATCGAGCTTGGACTATCGTTTTACGATCACCAACAACGGCAATGTGCCCGATATTTTTGAAGTGGAAGCCCGTACCACTCGCGGTTTTTCATTGCGCATCACGCCCACTCAGGTTGGGTTGTTACCTGGAAACAGCGACGCCGTCATTGTCAGCTATGATGTCCCGTTGGATGAAGCTTCAGGCGTGGATCAATTAACAATTCGAGTCAGTTCCACCGTTTCACCTGAGGTTGTGGTGGAGGCTGCTGTGCTGACTCAAATTCTGCCCCCCACTGCCGAAGGGATTGATAGCAATTTGTTGCTGACCATTCCGGCACAAGTGGCGCTGTTACTGACCAAAGATTTTGTCAATAACAACGATTCACTCAATCTCGATTTCAACACCAGCGGCGCACTTGGCAACATAAGACTGGATGTGGGCAGCAGCATCAGCAACATCCTGACCAGCTTCAGTTTGAGCTCATTGGACATTGGCGTGCAATCCATCCCCAATGATGGATTTTCGTTCAACGTGTCCAGAGCGCCAGGAGCCACCAGCATTTCAAGTTCAGTCGCATTTGGAAAAGGGCGTGTGACCGCACGATATTTTACTTCCGAAGCTCAGGATTTTTCCATTATTCAACCCCAAACGCCCTCATTGAGCATTGAACCGTCACGCACCATTTCCAATGTGTCCATTCGCGGCAGCTTCGGCACCCCCAAAGGCTTGAACCTGAGTGGCGACATGACGCTGAGCGATTTGTTCGGCTCCGTCGACCGTTCAGGCCAACTTGATCTGAACTATCGCATAGACGATGTTCAAGCCAAAGCAGGGATGTTTCTCACTGGCCCCAGATTCAATGGTGGTGGGGTGGATCAGGAAGGGTTGCGCGCTTCGGCAGGGTTCTCTTCTGGACCTTATCTGATGTTTCCTTCATTGGAAATCTTGAACAACAATGTCAACGAAGACATCCAAACCACTTCCCACAAACTGAGAGCCGGTGTGGTAATGGGCATTGCGTTACCGGAACTGCCTTCGATTCGCTTGGATTTATCGACTGAAAAAACTCAGACCAGTTCCAACAATATGGGCAAAGTCATCAATGGCCCCACCCGCTTTATTGATCGCAGAACACTTTCTATTTCCTATGAGCTGGGCGCCAATGCCATCTCGTTGTCACAGCGCCATGAAGAAGTGCATGATCAACTCACCGGCGACATTTTCTTTACCGATGGCACGCACCTGTCCGCACGCTCCGCCATGTTCAGCCCTCTGGTGTTAAGCGCTTCGATGGATGATGCCATCACGCGCAATCAAGCCGATCAAGTCGTGGATGTGACCTGGAATCGAATTCTTTCCATGCAATTTATCGGCAACCTGATCAACGGTGGATTGTCTTTGACATTTGATGACAAACGAACATTGTATGCAGCAAACCTGGCTTTCAGCCCCACAGCAGATTTGCAATTTTCTCTCGGCTTCAACGTCGGCTTTTTAACGCTCGGTCCGGCCAATGCGTCTAAAACTCTGACTTTGGGTGTGACGAGCCGTTTTGCACTGCCTTTGCCAGTCGCGGTTAAAGCCCAACTGGAAGGTGTTTTATATATTGACGAAAACGATAACGGCACATTCGATGCCGAAGACACACCATTGCCAGGTTTGGTCATCAACGCATCAGGCCAGCGCGTGTCCACCAATGCCCAAGGCTTTTATCGCACACCACCACTTGATCCTGGTCAACAGGAAATTTTTATTGAAGAACTGCCCGCAGGCATATCTCCAGCAAAGAAATTGCCCATGATGATTCACACGCTGGCCGGTCAACGCATGAAGCTCAATGTCGCTTTCAATCGTGTGGCTGCCGTCAGTGGTTTGGTGTTTAACGACAGCAATCGCAATGGAAAACTTGAGGATGGCGAAGGCGGTTTGCCCAATATTCGTTTGGTTTTATTTGGTCCTGATGAAATTCGCTTAGACACAATCACCAACGCCAATGGGCGTTTTGGATTTGCCGATCTGGCTGCCGACAGCTATCGCATCGTCGTTGACGAAACCAGCCTGCCTGACCGTTTTGATTTAACCACGCTCGGGGACATCAACATTGAGGTCAGTTCAGGCACCCCCACGGACGTCCGCATCGGCGCATCCGAAACCCCAAGGCGTGTGGTGATCACCTTCCGCCCACCTCAGGCTTTCTTCATGTTCTCACCCTCACAACCAAAGGTGGGACAGACCGTGATGTTCAATGCCAGTGAGTCGTTCGATCCCGACGGCGAGATCACAAAGTATGAGTGGGATTTCGATGGCAACGGCCAAATTGATGCCACCACCGTACAACCCATGATCGAACACATCTTCACCGAAACAGGCACATTTGAAGTCAAACTCATTTTGACCGACAATGACAACAACGTGGGTCAGACAACTCAAACCATCATCGTGACCCCATAGGTGAGTGTGTGAACAAACGATATCTTTTTACCTTTATATTTGTGGGCCTGTTGTTGATTGGCAGCTTATTGTGGCGTCAGTTCATCCCCTCTGAATCGCCATTAAAGCCTGTTGCTACAGATACTTCCGCCATTCCCAGCGGCGTTGCCACCATTGCCTATCGTTTTGAAAATGCCCCTGTGGGTCTTTACACCCTGGCCATTGACCTGCCGCAAGGCTGGCAGACGGTCAGTTTTCCTTCGACGTATGACTTGACTGAATCAGAAGCCACGCTGTTTGTGAACGTGCAAATCCCTGCGCAAACCGAAGCCGACAGTTATCCCATTACCCTCAATGCCAAACGAGACAACACAGCACTCCAGACCAACAGCACGGTCACCGTCAAATCAATTGCTGTGCCGCGAATGCTTTCCGATGTTGAACAACTCGACGTGGAGGAAGGTGATCCATTGCTTCTGGACTACACGCTGACCAACATTGGCAACAAGGCTGGCAGATTTGAACTTGAGATGAAAGAATTTCCTGAAGACTGGCTAATCAACATGCTTGAAAACAGCCCCGAACTTCAACCTGGTGAATCCACCACCGTCACCGTTCAAGCCATCGTTGCCAAGGGCGCTTCATTGGAACGCAAGGAATTGACTTTCAGCGCCAAGAGTCTCGATCAGGAATCTGTTGTGTTGTTAAAGGTATATGTCCTGCCAGAATCACAAGACTGAATTAGAAAGTTTATTCTTCCTCATCCGTCGGGCGAGGGGCTTCGACTTCAAGTTTATCAAACAATTCATCCATATGTTGTGTGTGTTGAACCAGCGTGTCAATTTCGAAGCGAAGCTCAGGCGTGCGCTTTGTGTTCAGGCGTTTGGCCAGTTCGGATCGAAAATAACCCCGATGCGCCTGAAGCACTTCGATGGTTTCTGCTTCTTCTTCTTCGTTCACCACACTGATAAAAACATCTGCATAATACATATCAGGTGACACCCTAACATCCATTAAGGTAAAAAACCCCAGGCGGGGATCACGCGCTTCGGCCAGCACATCAGCCAGTTCACGCTTGAGGATGTTTACGTTTTTTTCAAAAGCATGACCGCGTCGGCCCATACCTACCACACCTCCAGGTGCGTATTTTCAACATCGCAATCCATAAATTGATCACACTGAGAAGATACTTTGGAAAGCACCCGATGCACAAATGGGTTGTCCGTGCCCACACAAGAGATGCCCAAGGTTGCCATTCTTTTTTCGTCCTGATGATCCACTTCTGCCACAGAAATATTGTGCGTCTGCTGCAACTGGGAAATGATGTGCTTGATCAATGATCGTTTGTCCTTTAATGAATTTGGGGTATGCAGTCGAAACTGCACGGTTAGCACGCCCACTTTCATCGCAGTCACCTTTGAAAGCTGAACTGGGTCATCAAGATCGGCAATTGATATGGCAAATGACATAAGAATAAAAACTTCGCAGGTCGATTAAATTTCGACTTTCTCAACCTTGAAGTTTTCCAGCAAGTCGCCTGTTTGCAGGTCGTTAAATCCTTCAAGCAGGATGCCGCATTCTTTGCCTTTTTCCACCTGTTTCGCATCTTCCTCAAAACGCTTGAGGTTGCGCATCGAACCCTGGTGGATTTCCACACCGTCGCGGAGCACACGAATTTTGCTGTTGCGAACCACGATGCCATCTCGCACAAAGCAACCGGCCACGGTGCCCACACGAGGAATTTTGAATACATCGCGCACTTCGATTTCTGCCAGCTTCACTTCCTGGAATTCTGGCTCAACCATGCGACGCAAAGCGCGTTCCACTTCTTGGACCAGTTCGTAGATGATGTTATAGGTGCGCAGCGTAATGCCAGCCTGTTGCGCACGGCTTGCCGCAGTTTTGTCCACCGTGGTGCGAAAACCGATCACCGCAGCCTGAGCATCTTCACCCGAAGCAGCCAGCATGACATCACTTTCGCCAACAGGACCAACACCGGTGTGCAAAATATCAATGGAAATGTCTTCGAGTTCAATTTTCTTCAACTCAGATTCCATCACTTCCAAAGCCCCTGCCGAATCCGCTTTGAGCACCAGACGCAACTTGCCTTTGATAAGCATTTCGCTCATCAAATCAGTCATCGTCTTGCGCTGAGGGGCCAGGCGAACCTGGCGTTCTTCTTCTCTACGGTCAGCAGCCTGATTCTTGGCCACATTCAGTTGATCCACCACTTCCAGCTTGGCACCTGCTGGAGGCACTGCATCCAACCCCAACACCTGAACAGGCACACTTGGCCCTGCCGATTGCAACGGTTTTCCGTGACCATCGGTCAGTGACTTGATACGTCCATGCGTGTTGCCAACCACCACCACATCACGATTATGCAATGTGCCATCCCTCACCAGGATGGAGGTAATCGGGCCGCGTTGTGAATCGAGATGACTTTCAATCACCACAGCTTCAACCGGCCCCTTGGGATCGGCTTTGTATTCCTGAAGCTCGGCAGTAAGCAAAATCATTTCCAGCAAATCGTCAACACCCTGGCCATTTAAAGCGGACAACGGTACCGTAATGGTGTCTCCGCCCCAATCTTCGGGGGTCAATTCCTGCTGTACCAAATCCTGCTTGACGCGATCAAGGCGATCGGGCGCTTTGTCAATTTTGTTGACAGCCACAATGATCGGAACCCCTGCCGCTTTGGCATGGTTGATGGCTTCTTCTGTTTGTGCCATCACGCCGTCATCGGCAGCAACCACCAAAATCACAATGTCGGTGGCCTGTGCGCCGCGAGCGCGCATGTTCGTAAATGCGGCATGGCCTGGTGTATCAATAAAAGTAATGACTTGGTCTTTATAAACAGCCTGATAAGCCCCAATGCCCTGGGTAATGCCACCAGCTTCGCCATCCACCACACGGGTTTGACGAATGTGATCCAACAATGTGGTCTTGCCGTGGTCAACGTGGCCCAAAATGGTCACCACAGGTGGGCGAAGTTCGGTGCCTGTCGATTTTTTCCGAGGCATTGTTGCGGTTTGAACCGCCACTTCTTGCTCTACTTCTGCCAGGACTTCCTGCTGTGAAGCGGCTTCTTCAGCCATCAGACGTTCTAATTCTGCTTCTTCATCATCCGTTGTGTCTTCAGCAACAGGTTTTGCTTCGGCTTGAACAGGTTCTGGCGTAGGTTCAGGTGTTTCAACTTCTGGTTCAGCTTTTTCTTCGGCAACAGTCTCAGGTTGTGTTTCTACTTCAGCGACGGCTTCCGACACCTCGGGTTTGGCCGTGGCTTCAGGGGCAGCGGTTGCCACGCCACCATTAGCAAATAATTTGGATACCTGCGCAACTTGATCATCGTCCAAAGTGCTGAAGTTGCTTTTGGCTTCAATACCAGCCTCTTTCAAACGGACAAGCAACTCCTTTGCAGGGATTCCAATTTCTTTTGCCACTTCATATACGCGCTTTTTTGCCATAAATATTCTGCCTCTTTTCTAGCAGGTCACTATACAAAGTGCTTTTTGGCTTGTCAAACCAAAAACACCACGTTTGTCAGCACTCTATCTCAGTTTATTGCAAGGGGGGTTTTATCAAGAACTTTTACAATCTATCAACAAAACTATAAAAGCTTCAAACCCCCAACCCCCTTCGTCTGAAGGGGGCATGATTGGACTGTGTGTAGATTCTGCTTTTCGTTTCGATATCCTTTTTGCAATTGATTGCCATCAAGCAACACTCGCGGAGGTGGATTCCACTTCGCTCACCTGAATGTGTTGTGCGGCTTCTCGCCCCAGGGCATGTTGCTGGCCTTCAACCAATAAAGTGATTGGCCCGCTAAACGGGGCCAACTCAACCACGGTAATTCGAGCTTCAGGATACAGCCCCAAAGAACCAAGGTATCTTAACAATTCAGGGTTTCGGTCATCGACCTCAATGATGGTGGCCGATTGACCTTCATCCAACGTATCCAAACCAACGGACTGCGCCTCAGGCACGCTGCCATCTCGACTGGGAATGGGGGAGCCATGAGGGTCTCGCGTTGGATAGCCCAGTTTCTCGTCTATCCGATCTTCGAGATCTTCGGACAACACATGCTCCCACTTTTCAGCTTCGGCATGCACCTGATCCCACGGCACCCCCAGGGCTTCTGCCAAATAGGTTTCGATCAGGCGGTGATGGCGAATGACCTCCAGCGCCACCTTTTGTCCGGCTTCGGTCAGTGTTACGCCCCGATAAGGTTCGTGTGTCACCAACTTCATCTCGGACAGTTTTTTGAGCATGTTGGTGGCTGAAGCCGGTGCAACCTCAAGTTCCTCAGCCACCGCCGAGGTGGTCACTTTGTCGTTTCTTTTCTGAATCTCGTAAACGGCTTTTAAATAATCCTCAACAGCCTGGGTATGCATCATCATGTGTCCCTTTGTTTAAAAGTGGTTTAAAACTTCACCAGCAACGCGGTCAGGTACATGATGCCCAAGCCAAGCGTTAAGCCTGCAATGTTGGGCCAGGTAAACAATTGATGGTTTTCATTGCTTTCAAACAGCAATCGCGTCACTTCGTAGACGACTTGAAGAATGGCACCTGTGCCAATGGCCAAAAAGATCACTGCCCAGAAAGGCGAAAACGCAAATCCACCAATCCAGGTACCCAGAATGGCAGGACCACCGGCAATCACTGCCAGACCCAACAAACGGGCAATCCCAGGCCGATCCTTGGCAACCGGTGCACCGATGCCAATGCCCTCCGTCAAATTATGAAGCGTGAAGCCAATCACTAAAAATGTCCCAAGTGCGGCTTCACCCAGCGCAACTGCCGCGCCAATGGCCATGCCTTCACCCAAATTATGCAAGCCAATGCCAATCGCTATGCTGGTGGCCAGCCACAGGCGTTTGTTGCGTGGCACATCCGAGGTTGCGGTTTCTTTTTGGCGACCAATGGCCACCAATGCCATAAAACTGAGCAGGCCAGCAAAGAAAATCAAAGGCACAGCCTGAAACACTTCGGGCAGGCCTTCGGAAATTTCGATTGCTTCCAGTGCCGTATCCGCCAGCAGGAACACCAGCAGGCCCACGGTCAGTGTCAGAATAAAATTGATGCCTTTCTTGCCGAGCCTTCGCAACAAAGGGAACCAAAGCAGGCCCAGGCCCACGGGCACAATGCCCACGTAAAAGCCCAGAATAGCAAACATTAGCCAGTAATCGGCCCCAGGAATGGGGGTTTCCAACGCCACATCAATCGCGCCATCAAAGGTCACGCCCGTGTTGGTCACCAGCACCACTTCATGCGCTTCACCTTCAACCCAAGGGTAAGGAATGTCGATGATGGCTCGCCCCAGGCGAGGCAGTTCTGCGGCAGGACTGATGCTAAAATTCCAATAAGCTTCATCCACAAACACCTGAGCAATGGTCACCGGATCCGGCCCGCCATTGATGACATAGGCTTTGATTCCATCACTGCTTAACGAAAAGCGGTCGATGGTCAATTCTTCCACAGGCGGCGCTGCACCGATCAATGCTTGCAGTGGATTCAACTGCACAAACATCCAGATCAACACAGCCAAAATAATCAGTGGCAACACCAACAGCATCCATTGTCGGGAGCCAAAATCCATTTGGTCTAAATTGTTAGATTCAGTATTTGCATTCATGATGTCTCCTTAACTCACGTTGAACATGCCCATCCAGCCCAATTCAGCAAACTCACTTTGGTGGGCGTGGAACATGTACATCCCGTCTTCAAAATTCTCGAACGAAAACTCCAAAATTCCTCGCTGACCCTGGCACTGCATGATCGTATCCACCGTTTTCAAAGTGGGCGTCAGCGTGGTGCCATGGTCGTAATAGTCGAAGAAATTGGCGTGAAGATGGAAAGAGTTAATGGCATCAAATTCCGTCACGTTGATCAGATAAAGCCGCTGTTTCTGGTTTTTTGACACAGGAATCGGGTCCTGCTGATAACAAAACCCAATGGAATTGACCGCATAGATTTCGTTGCCGCCGTCGATGTTGGTGTCAAAACCGTTCATCACCATCACCATTTCGTTAAATTCTGCATTCTCTGGTGACTCATGGTGACGGGTTCGAGCAATTTGTTGTTCCTCGCCCGTGTACCTGTTGGGGTCTGGATCAATAATAAAAGCACCGTAAAGGCCTTTGTGAATATGGCGCTTCAATGGAATGGCATGACAATGATACAAATGGCAACCATAAGGGGCTGCTGAAAATTCATACACTGTGGTCTGACCTGGATGAATCATCCCATCACCAGCCCCAGGCACACCGTCCATGGCTGCAGAATGAATGCCATGAAAGTGAATGGTGTGTGGATGCTCACCCCCATTGGTGAAAGTAATGCGAATGAGATCGCCTTCGGTGCAACGAATGGTGGGGCCAGGCACGCGCCCGTTGTATGTCCAGGCGGGGAAGAAAATGCCAGGGGCAATTTCTATTTCCTTATCTATTGCAACGATATTGTATTCACGCAGGGTTTGACCATTTTCAAGCTGGCTCACCGTGCCATAATCAAAGTCCTGCAAGATGTCGTTGGGATCAAATCCATTTTGCTGGTAATCCACTTTGCCCATCACACCAAACACATCTTCACTATGAGAGACGGGGTGTGCGCCAGCCACCGCAGGCGTCTGTGCCTGCATGCTGTTCCAGGCATTGGCCCCTGTCATCAGAGTGCCTACTGCGCTTATTTTTAACAGATCCCTTCGAGAAACACGCTTTTCTTTTAACCAGTTAACCCATTTCATGGGTGCTGCCTCGCTTTCTAAATGCTACTATTTCAATTGTTTCTTTAGTTAAATTTAAGTGCTAAAATAATTTTTAGCTTAGACTAAAATAATATTTTTTGCCAACTATTGCAAATCTTATTTAAGGTTACTTTTGCTGAAATAAAACGGAGGTTGACATGACATTGTTGCTCAAAGAGGCAGAGGTTCAGTCTTTACTCACGATGAAAGACACCATTGATGTACTGGAACAGGCTTTCAAAGCCTGGGGTTCAGGCCGAGCCATCAACCATCCGCGTCAGCGCATCCGTGTGCCAAATGGCTTCATGCACTTTATGACCGCCGCCTCGTTGGATCACAATTTGATGGGATTCAAAACCTATGCGGTGGTCAATGGCAAAGCCACATTCACCGTTCAGGTTTTTGATACTGAAACCAGCCAGGTGGTTGGATTGATTGAAGCCGACGCAATGGGTCAAATTCGCACCGGTGCCGCCTCAGGATTGGCTGCCAAATATCTGGCCAAACCTGATTCAAAAATAGCTTGTGTCATCGGTAGCGGCTATCAGGCGGAAACTCAACTTGAAGCGGTTTACAACAGTTGCCACATCGAAAAAGTGTTTGTTTTCAGCCGCAAGCCAGAAAACCGCAATCGCTTCGCTCAAACGATGTCGGACAAGCTCGACATCGAAGTCACTCCCGTTGAAGCAGTGGATCAAGGTGTCGAGGCGTCGGACATTGTCATCACGGTGACCACAGCGCGAACCCCAGTGTTTTCAGGCAGTGCGTTGAAGCCTGGAACGTGTGTGCTGGCGGCAGGGTCGAATCACTGGATGCGGCAGGAATTGGACAAAGACACCTTCGCTCGCGCAGACCTGATCACAGTTGATGATTTTGAGCAATCCAAAATTGAATGCGGCGAACTAATGGCGGCAGTCCAGGCAGGCGTCGTCCGCTGGGAGCAGGTGCGCGAACTGCGCGATGTGGTCAGTGGCACCATTCCAGGACGGCCATCGGAAGACGCCATCACTCTTTTTGAATCACAGGGCATTGCGCTCGAAGACGTGGCTGTGGCGGCTCACCTTTTAAAACTTGCAAAACAACAAGGTGTGGGACAACAAATGGAATTTGGTCAAAGCCAGTAGAACCGCAGATAAAACAAATTCTACTGACTTTAATTATTTAACAGCTGTCACTGTTTCAATTTTCGGTAGCGACAACAGGCAGATTACCACAGTTTGAGCCAATGCAAGTGGAAAGTTCTCCCAGTCCACGTGTCGAGAGGAAAAAGGGATTTGAAGTTCCTTTAGAAAATCCTGAATGAAACAGCGTACTTTCACGAAGCTCTGCGCGTCTTGCAAAGTGACTGAAAAAAGCCATTGTGTCTGCATCTAGCAATTGATCGCGTGACACAATGATGGTGGCCATTCTGAACTGCTTTTGCGAATTGCCAAATGAAGGATTTCGCTGCCCATAAATATTGATGATGTCCTGTGCAGAAACTATGATGACATTGTCATTATAAATTTCACCGTTGCACTGTTGAATAAGCGAATCAAAATCCTGATTCACAAACACCACCTGATTGCGAACTTCCGAAGCAGGCAGCAGCCCCATCAGATACAGGTCCATGTCGTTGAAATTCTTTGGCGTTGAAGCATCCCGCGCAAGGAGTCGAACCTGATTGCCTTCAAGTTGAACCTCACAAGGAAACTCTTGCCCTTGTCCATTAAACGGATTGCTCCAGCCCATGATGTCCGTGGCCATGCTGGACAACGGCCAGTGCGGCACACCTTGTCCAAATGGAAACGTGTCTACAAACATCACCCACTGATGGGCCAGTTCGTGCTGAAAGCCTTCTTCCGCGCCATCAAAAAAGTTGGTGTTGGGAAACATGCTGATGCCCATCAAACGTCCACGACTGCCATAATTGGCAGATGAATTAAAAATGTCTTCGCCGATGCCAGAAACCGTGTTCTTCACCTGAAAGTGAAAGCGATTGCTAAAAAAGCTCGGTGTGGAAATGACATTGAGAAAATCGTAGTCATCGCCAAATAATTGATAGAACCTATGGGAAGGAATATCCAGTCCATTAAATTCCAACGATATCGCCAAGGCTGGATCAACTATATTGACCAGATAATCGGTCATCTGAACATCGTTTGCCAGTTGAGTGATAGGCAACCTGGGAATGTCATTGGTAATAACATCAGCAAACACGTTGCCACGAAACAGTTGATTTTGGCCTTGAAATGCTGCCACAAACCCCACAAACACCCGAAACACATCATCAAACTGAAGTCGATCCGTGATCTCTGATGCAGGCACCAGACCCGAAAAAAGGTTGTCACCGGCCAGGCGATCTCCATTTTGACCATCATCACGCAGTTCAATTTCACCACCACTGTCCAGTTGCAACACCACTCGACCGGGCCGACCTGAAATTTTCACTTCATAACGCACCGGTTGGGTACGCTCAGCGGGGATGACCATTGGGTCAAAATTTTGATAAATCAAGTTGATGCCGCTTTGTGCCCATGTTTCGGGCAAAGAAGTCATTCCTGAAAACGTTAAAACACCTAATAAACTTACGCACAACAACCAGCGTCGTGGTTGACCCATCCTCATGCTTGCCTCCTAAAAATCTTTCTGGGACTTTGATTCAAGCAGCAAAGAACTCCGTTTTGGCTCCACGCTGTTGATCATAGAGCATTTTGAATTGATCAAAAAGATGAAAAGTCGTGAGGCTTTGGCTCATTGAAAGGTAAACGACAAGGCATTGTGTCAAAGCATCCCTGCGGATTTTCACATCATGTTAAAGTAGATTTTGTTCCCAGTCTTAAATATTAGATATATTTCGACTATAATCAATTCTGCATAAAGATCAAAAGAATTTTTAGAGATATAACTTTTGTTTTTCTATCATATTGTCTCAATCGCCATTTGCCTTTACGGTGGAAGCGTTCAATAAATCTCAAGGAGCGATAGTGACCGAAACACCCCTGCTGCACCATGAGGACTTTCAAGGGCTGGTTGGCTCCACTTTTACTGCAACCATTGGTTCACTGCTCAATCACACAACTGCTGGCAACGATACACAGGTCTTCAATTCTAAGGTGGAGTTAGAACTGTTTGAAACAAAGTTTCACGACTATCCTGGCATGGAAGGCTTTTCACTGATTTTCATCACTGATCAGGAAAACCTGTTTGACCAGGGCGTCCGCGATATTGAACATGAAACTTTGGGGAAAATTCAATTGTTTCTCACCCCGATCTTCTTTCACTCAAAAAGATCGGGGATGTATTATCAAGCGGTATTTAATCGCATCATGGAAGATGTGGATGAGTCGCGTCTCTAAACGTTAGTTTAAAAGCACAAACTTTCGCACTTCGCTACGGACCCGATGCTGTTGTCCCTCAGCCGTGACCAAATAAAGATAAACTCCATTGGCCCAGCGCTGTTGATCCAGTCGGATGCTTAACTGATGCCCACCTGCCACCTCATCCAAAACTTGTTTTCCCGACAAATCAAATACCTGTAAGCGGATGTGTTCGATCCCCTGACCAAGTACATTGAGTGTCAACCTTTGCGAGTCATGAAAAAGTCGAGTGGCATGAAGCGCCAAGGATTGACCATTGCTCACATTAATTGGCGCGGCAGATTCAATTGACGCACCACTGATCCACAACGTGACCAACGCTTTAATTTTGTTATCGTCAATGGTCTTGTCCGTACCGGGGACATTTTGACCTAAAATCCAAAAGCCAATGGCCTTTTTAATTTCATCGTCATCCAGGCGTCCGTTGTTGTTGGTGTCCAACGCTTTTTCGATGGAAGATGAACTGGATGAGCCTGGCGGGTCTGGATCGGAAGGATCAGAATTGCTGCTGCCGCTGCCAATGTCTACTGTTTCAGGCGTGGAATCGGCATTGCCCACCGAATTGACGGCTCGAATTTCAACCGTGTGATCGCCATCCAAATTCAGGCTAATGGTGAACGCTTCTTCATTGCCATCGAAATTGCCATCATCCGGCGTGGCGGTTTCAAAATCGCCACCGTCTACGCTGTACTCTACACGCGCAATGGTGTTGACGGTGAGGTCTTCAGGCTGCGTGCCTTCAGGAATCTGCCTCGGATTCTGGTTGTTGACCACACTCACCTTGGCACTGCCGGTGATGGTGATGGTTCCGTTTTCATCGACATTTGAAACGGTGGTTTCCGGCTCGGTGTCCAAAATATCGAAAATACCATCGTTGTCGGAATCCACCCAGCCAATTTGCTCCATCGTGCCTCCGGATAGATTTAATGTATTGCGATCCATCAGTTGACCGGAATCGTCAATTTCCTGGCCGTTGAGATACCCACTGGCTTCCTGGGGAATGGTGTATTCGTCCGTCGCCCAGAACACGTGGCCGGTTTCGTGTGCCGCCACCTGATTCATGCGCTCGATTCCCCAGGCTCCGTTGTCGTAGGTCATCACCATAAATGGGCCACCTTGATAAGCGTAGGCAAAAAAGGTTCGAGCAAACGTGCTGGGGGCAAAGCTGCCATCGTCGTCGTTGAGACTGTCCACCACAAACATCACATAGCCCCAGTCGGTGTCGAGTTCTTCACGCAGATCGTGAGCGTATTCGCGCACGCCTTCAAAGCTGCCCGTGTTGTAGCCGAGGTTGGCCATGGCTTCATCGATCCAAAGGAATTCATCCTCGACGGTGTGATTGATCGGCTCGAAACCTGTGTCGATGATCTGATAAGGTTTTCCATTGGTCTGTTTCAGTGTGAATGAAAGATTGGCATTGTCTTCCAGGTCGGCCCAAAAGGTGAGTGCTTCTTCAATTTCGGCCCCGACTTTATCCGCGCGTGTGGTGTCCCAATTTTCCGTTTGGGCATCCACACCGCCGTCACTTTCCAGCAGAATCACTGACACGCCCACCGATCCCATCAAAAATTCGCTGGTGTGATTGGGACTGGTTTTCGCTGAAGATTGCAACGGCTCCATCATGAACATATCAGATTCTGAAGCCACTTCGGCGTGTGAGTCGTGATCCTCATGAGAATCAAAAGAGGCCGTCGAAGCGCCTGCCAAACTGGCAGAGCGTTTCCCAAACGTGTACTTGGTGGGAATGCGAAACCCTTCCATTTTGGCATTGACAAAGTGATCCATGCCATCGCTCAACGTTTGAGCGAAGTCCGATGGCGCTGAGCCAGCTCCAAACTCACACACATTTTTGAATCCCCCTTCAGGCTTTTCAGCGCGCACACACAGATGACCGCGATCGGTGGCGGAGCGTGGTTTGTTATAAGAGCTTTGCAGATTTGGGAAGTCGTTGTCCACAATCACATCACGCACGGTCTGACGTTCCGAGCCTGTAAGTTGTCCACTGCCGCCCCAGTAAACCTGATAGCGAGGGTCAATGTCGATGCCGAACTCTTCAGCCAAATCAAGCAAAAACTGAGTCTGTCCACCCGTTAAACCGGACTCTCCCACAGTGGAGTGACTGCTGCCGGTGGGGCGGCGTTCGATTTCATCCACATTGCCTTTGAGTTCCATGTAGGTCATCGTGCCATCGGTCAAAATGGCGGTGATGCGGCTGGTCAGCGAGATGGGATCGACATAAGCAGACGCCATCAAGATTTCTGCGTTTTGGTTGTTTTGCTGTTCTTCTTCTACCACCACGGTGGTAGAGTGAGCATCATCTCTGGTTTGCACTTCAATGATGTACTTGCCTGGAATGGTAAACGTGATCGATTCAGTAAAAACCTTGCCCTGCCCAGGGTCCAGACTCATCTCGATGCGCTTAGCGTTGAGCACATCGCCCTTTGAATTGCCTACCACTATGATGACCTCTTGCATCTGGTACTGGTTGCCTGTGTTAGTAATTTCGGCTTTCAACGTCAAAGGCTGGCCCAAATCCCCTTTTTCAGGGAATGAAAATCCAGACACTTTAAAATACCCCGCCGCCTGAAGCTGGACCCCAACCACAAGCAGCCCCACAAACAAGGCCATTACTATTTTGATCATTAAATTTCTCTGAGTCACTAAAGCCCCCTGTTACTCATAAATGAATCATTTCAAATTTCATTCATACAGCATAATTTTTCTTGCCCTGAAATGGCAAATTTGCGAACTTCCGTACTAAATAACAAGTGAATGATGAGACAGTTTTCCAGTTCAACCTGTTCTCTAATTTGTTCAATTTCGATGATTGTCAAATTGCCTCTAATAAATTGATAAGAACATTGACAGGTTTACCTTTTTCAAATAAGTAAACCATCATGCAACTATTCCTTTTACTTCAGACAAATCAAATATTTGTTTATTGATCAATAATTGCTCTAATATTCTAAATGGTTCCTTCGAGTGCTGGAATCTCGTGTTATTAAAGCTATTCGTCTTATGAACGTTCAATTGGAAATCTAATTTTGAGGTGAGTGGCTGACTTCAATTAGCGAAATTTCACAAAGTCTTTAGAAAGGCAAAAAAATGAAAAATACAATGCTGTTCATTTGTTTGATTTGTGTTGGTGTATGTCTCTCCATTTCTTTCGTCGGTAAAGCGCAACAGCATTACCCATCAGAATATTGGATTGATGAATTCTGGGGCGCTGAAGCCTGGGCTTTCGGGCTCGGATTTCTAGGTATGGCTCAAACTGGCAGGGGCATAATGAATAATTCAGATTATGATGAAAACGATTATGAGGGGAATCATTTCAGGGCAGCGATCTGGCACGGCACACGCGCCATAGGTGCGGGGATCGGAGCCATGCTCGTGGGAGCAGAGAAAAACGTCAAAGGAAATGTATTTCTGGCCTATGCACTTCCAGTGGTATATTTTGCGATCCCCGATATTGCTTATGATTTGCTCTGCAAGAAAGAACCTTCTGAGGCCGTGTGTGACTTGCTGAATAGCGTGATTTATTTGACTACCTATATACCGTTTGTACCAGCAGTTTTAGCGGTGGTGGGTTACAATATTGGCGCAACAATGGTATTGCAATGATTTCTTTCTGGGCTACGGTGCAACATCCCAAGCCACGACAACACTTTTTGAATGAAGCCTAGTCCTTCCATGTCATCGACTAGGATACTGAAAGCGATGTTTTCTTCTATCTAAACGCCAATGTTAGGCTATGTTTAATTTGCAAATGGAGGCAGTTATGAAGAGAAAAGCAATTACACTGACGATAATTTTTGTGCTCGCTCTGTTGGTTATACTTCCGGACGTTGAAGTGATGGCAACAGACTTAGATTTCTTAGGCATCGAAATAGGGGCAATCTTCGGAGGATCCGTTGGATATGCTTATTGTTGGACTAGCAATTATGGTTGCCAATTGCTTTACAAGTTATTCTCATTCTCAGAAGAGGACTATGATTTTGAGAAGCCACACCCAACGCTCTTTCCAGAGGGACCTCAATATCATGCAATGAATCTTGGTCGCGCTGTTGGGGCAGCAACAGTCGTAACACTTCAATTGCCAGACGATAAGCGCAGCATTATGCCGTTTGCCTTTACCTTGGGATGGGCTATTGCCGCGAATTTCATGACAGATGTATTGGCGTTTTATTTCAGCTTACCAGGCATCCCTGCTGCCCTTGCTTATATGGGAGCGTCATCAGGCAGTGAATTTTAGGAATTGATTAATGTGGATGGACAAAACAACTATACCAAATAGGAAACCTCAGAATAGTTTACAAAAGGGCGTTTTGCAAACCTCCCCAATTCGCTAAAACCCTTATAAGCTCTGCGTTTCATTGTTAGACAGATTTCCACCTTGCCAAATCGGTTTACTATAGTTGTATGATTGCTCCAAATTAAGTAAACCACTTTTGGAACCCCTTATGCCCACCCTAAATCCAGCCGATCCTATCCGTGACCGTCGCCATGTCAGAGCCATCAAATCTATACTAAAAGCCAACGACAAACACCAACAGTTTTCATCACGGTTGATATCTTTCAGCGATCAAATCACTCAAATTTGTTGAGCGATCTGATCAAACTCTTCTAAGCTAAGTGTTTCGCCTCGGCGCTTTGGGTCAATGTTTGCATCAGTAAGAACAGCGTCAGCCCGATCGGATTTGAGGCTGAGGAAGGGGGATTGAATCATGGCTTGGCGAATGGTTTTGCGTCTGAGGTTGAAGGCCGAGCGAACCACTTTGAAGAAGGTTTCTTCATCTGCTGTGAATCGGGGTTGATCGAGAAAGCGAAAGCGCAGCACGGTCGAGTCCACTTTGGGCCTGGGAAAGAAAACGGTTTTCGGTACGTTGAACAAATGCTCGGCTTCGGTGAAAGCTTGAAGAAAAACGCCAAGTGAACTTCCTTTTCCACTGCCCACAGGGGCCAGCACTTTTTCGGCCAGTTCTTTTTGTACCATCACCACGCCTTGGTTAATGAGATGGCGCGATTCCACAATTTTTCCGAGCAAGGGAGATGTGATCTGGTAAGGCAGATTGCCCACCACATCAAAAGGCGTTCCAAGCGAATTGGAAAGATCCTCAAAGTTTACGTCTAAAATGTCCTGATGAATCAGATCAATGTTGGGAAAGGATTCAAAATGAGTTTCTAATATAGGAATCAGCCGATCATCAATTTCCACCGCTACAAGCCTATGCGCTTGGCGGGCCAGGGCAAGTGTCAATGTACCTACACCCGGGCCAATTTCGAGCTGATTGTTGCCAGAATCTGTCGAAGACACAATGCGGTCTACGATATGTTCGTCGCAAAGAAAGTTTTGGCCATATCGTTTGCTCAAATGAATGTTGTTTGAGTCCAGAATTTGTTTCAGCACACTGGGCGAAGTGAGTTTGGGGACGTTCACAAGCTTAATTCCAGCGCGTCAAAATGTCTTCACGGCGGAACAGGCGAATGCCCATCAACAACACCAACACATCCATGCCGCCCATGCTGGCCATGCCAAGAAACACAAATTCCATCGAGACCAACCCCTGAAAGGTAAAAATGTAATACAACGAGCCCATCAAAAACGGAATCATAATCAGGCTGCTCAACTGATACGCGGCCCGTGTATCGCGGGTGAACGACGAAATAGCCATCGCTGACAACACCGAAAAAATGGAAATAATTGGTGCCAGTCCAAACATGGCCATCAACCAGGGCGGCTGAAAGAAAAGATCAATAAAACTCCAAGGGATCAAATAAATGAGCAACCCTGAAAAAATACCGAACGACAACCAGGTGATCAACAAACCAGGAAGCACGGAAGCCAGCGCCTTTCCCACAAAAATTTCGAGATCGGTCAACGGCGTGGCCAGCAGGGGCTCCAATGATTTTTGCTCTTTCTCCCCCACCACCGAATACACCGCAATCGCCAGGGGAATAACCAACGGCATGAACATGAAAAACATCAAAATATTGTTGAGTAAAATGGCCCAATCGCCCTGGAGCTGTGCAATAATTTCTTCTTCGGCAAACAAATCTCCATAGCTATTGTTAAACACCACCAGAAGGAAGACTGAAATGGACAACAAAATCAACGGCGCAATGATGACACTGAGCAACACCATTTTGTTCTTAAACATCTCGCGCCATTCTTTTTGCATCAGCGCTCTTAGGCGACGAAAGTTCATGAGGTAGCATCCTCCCCGACCAGCGCGAGATACACATCTTCCAGCGATTTTTCTTCGGGACGCACATAGCGGATTTCAGCACCATGTTCAACCAATCGACTGATGACCTGGCTGTTTTGCAATGCGGGATCTTCCAGCGTCATGGTGAGACTGGAAGGATCAATTCTGAATTGTCGCACAAAGGGAAAGTCCAACAGCTTGTCCACATCTGCTGGCATGTGATTGAACTCAACAACAGTTTGAGCCTCAAACAATTCTTGCTTCAGCTCACGCGGCACGCCCACTTTGATGAGCGTTTGTTTCATCATGCCGATCTGATCACAAAGCCCTTCGGCCTCATGGAGATTGTGGGTACAGAGAAAAATGGTTCTACCCTCTCCTTGGGCCAATTCGGCGATGGCATCCCGAACCGTTCGAGCCGATTCAGGATCGAGCCCAGAGGTGGGCTCGTCCAAAAACAAAATTTGCGGATCGTGCAGCAACGCCCTGGCAATGGCCACTTTTTGTCGCATCCCCTTCGAAAAAGTGCCCACAGGGTCTTTCCGTCGATCCCACAATCCAAGCGTGGTCAAGTGTTTTTCGATTTGCTGATCGCGATTTTCAACCTCAAACAGCTTGGCATAAAACTCCAGATTGAGATAGGCAGACAGTTTTTCATAAAGCCCTGGGGTTTCGGTCAGCACACCGACGTGATGTCGAATCTTGTGATTGTCCCGCCCCACCGAAAAGCCCACCACTTCGGCGCGTCCACTGCTGGGTGGAATGAGGCCGGCAAGCATGCGCACGGTGGTCGTTTTGCCAGCGCCGTTGGGCCCAAGGAAGCCGAACACTTCGCCGGATTTGATGTGCAGGTTCAAGTCATGAACGGCAACCACATGCTTGAAACTTCGGGTTAAATTTTCGGTATGAATCATGGAAGCTGGGCACTCGCTTTCAAGAGGCGTCTCTCAAGTTGGCATCATCCATCTGTTGAAATTCATGATGCTGTCTGGCCCTGGGTGACTCTGGCCCAAATCGAGAAAATAACTCTAATAACGCGTTAAAAAAATTACGCACATTTTGCAAAATTGTGGGCGGCTTTTGCAAATCTGATCTCATTACACATCGCATCCAATTGTGAAAATTTTCTCAAGGATATAAGGATATCAAGAAAGAGGTCTTTTTGAAAGCGCCACCTGCCAGGCGTGCCGAGGGCGAACATGGGTGTGCCACGATTTAAACGCCGCCTCACTCGGTTTCCAGTGATAGCTTCGCAATATCCAGAACGTCGCCATGCCCAACATCACGGTGGTCAACAGGCTGGCTTCAGGGCCGAAAGCACCGCCAGTGAGCCATTCTGGACCACTCAACGTGAATCGTTGCAAATAATCATCAAACAAAACACCGCTGACAGGCAGGCCAAACACAAACCCCTGGGTGAAATTCCAGGCAAAGTGAAAACCAATCGCCGCCCACAATGTTTTATTTTTCAAGACCATCGCCCCCAACATTAAACCGGCCAGACTGAGGTTAATGATGCTGATGGGATTCACATTGGGGTTGTCCAAGTGAAGCAATGCAAATCCTAATGAGGTGATCAACAAGGCGGGCCATTCTCCCACGGACTCAGAAAGGGTTTGTAACAAATACCCCCGAATCAACAATTCTTCAAGCAAGGCCACCGAGATATGAATGACCACATAGACAAACACCGCCTGAGCCACACCTTCGGGCATAAAACCCGATGCCCATTCAGGTTGATTCAAAAAAAACAACACTGCAAAAATCAACGAAAACCAGAGCCCGCCAAACCCCACACCAGCAAACAGCTCTGCAAAAGTGGTGCGATTCAAAAGCAGTCCAACAGAAGTAAACGGGCGACGGTCCACCAGCCCTGTCATCACCCAGGTAGCTAAAATCAAAGCGACCAAGGGGATTAAAGAAATCCCTCCCACTAAAATGACCATCGACACAAACAGCAACAAGCGCCAGCCGAGGCGCAGGCGTTGGTCGTCAAACAGGCCGGATCGAATGATTTGGAGTAAGTTTTTCAAAGCAGGCGCAGTATAATTGGTCAAAAACGATTTTTCCACCTGTTTTCCATTGACGGAAAACACAAAATAGGCTAAAATGTTTGACAATTGTGTTGTCACCGCTTCAATTGTAAGTGGTTTGAGTAAAGAGCCTGTCCATGCCATTCGGCGCTTTCAATTTACAGTCATTACAGAGAGACACTTTTTTGGGCAATTATTTGTTGCATCATGTAGAGAATCATCAACCTCCTTGCTCTGCAAGGCGCGTGCCTAGGGCCGTAGACTGCCAGGGTTTTACCGTTTACACCTTCCAAAACGGTTTTTTGCCCAGCAGCTTACGCTACCCCAGCCATGGTCGCATTCCTTGTAGAGAGACCTCCTTGGCAGGCTCTAACTCGTTTGGGGTACATCGTTTCAGTGAGGAACAACAGAGTGAGAGGGAGTTAGCTTCTCCTTGAACACGAGAACAGATTGCGCTCGGCGCCCTGCCTGCCGACGCGATCAATTTTTTATTTAGAACTTTATCACTTGCTGATAAACCACTTTGATTCTGATCCAAGAAAAGAAGAGGTTTTAAGAAACAGATCAGATAACGGCTTGAGTTTTATTCTGGGTGAGGCAAGATCTAGTTTGATTTCCTTAACCAGCCGGTCGGCAACCACGCTCCGATTGTATTGTGGTGCGCGAACCAAGCGTCCCAAACCGATTGCGCCCATGCTCTGACAATAGCCTTGTGTTCATGAACTGTACTGGCCTTTGCAACATCCGCCGCCGTTATTAAACCAAGTGAGCTGGGTGGCTCCAACCAAGTAAATGTGTGTTTATATTTGCCTGCCTCAAGCATGGCAGCATTCGCATTTTCAGCAGTAAGCTCATGTTCAAGAAAAAGGCAAAGACGAACTAAATGTACCCCAACAGACTGTATGCTTTGTCGATCTTCTTTCCCTGGGTGTTGAACTGCATAAGCATCAACAGTTAAACGATGGACTTCATAGTAAGTAGGGTCACTGTACTCACGAGCCAAAACATCACCATACACTGCCCAGCAACCTGGGGAAGAGTCCATATATCGATGCACTGGGCCATCTATATCAGGATACTTGCCTCCGCAGCTGAAACATTTTGACTGAGATTGCCTATTTAACATGGCTGCCATGCCCGCTCCATTAAACCCCTTATTGCTTCATCTGTTATGCGGCGCTTAATAAACACTAACTACAATTGTAATTAGGAATATGAGAAAAGTGCAATGTGGAAAATCAGAAAAATTCTTCAATAACGCAAGTAAAATAATCATTTCTTGGCCGTCAATAATTTTGGGATCCAAAGCTACTCCCTTCTCGTAGTTATGAAAGAATCTAATTACACCTTATCATGAAGGGATTTTAATGCTCAAGTTTTCTCCAAAATTTGATTTAACTTTCAAAATTTTCTTTGCTGTCATCCTGGCAAGCACAATCTTTGGCAGTGGTGTTTCTGTCGAACAAGGGACATTGTTTCAAGGTGTCATTGCCAATGCTCAGGACGACACACCCCCGCCCCCTGCGGAAACAGACGCTGAAGAAACTGAAGACATCGAAGAAGCCACTACTGAACCTCAACCCAACTTTGTTGCACTTGAAGCCTTTGTGGCCTTTATTGCCAATGACTTGAATACCTTTTGGGAACGTTCTTTTCGCGTTTTCGGCGCGCCCTATCTGGCCCCTATGTCGGTTGAGCTTTACACCGAACCCATTGAAACGCCATGTGGCCCGGCTGAATTGAACAATGCGTTTTACTGCCCTGTGACGCACAGCATTTTTTATGATGGTAATTTTCTTAATGTGAAAGGCACGTCCATTGGTGATTTCGCTGTGGCTGTTGTGATTGCGCATGAATTTGGTCACGCGGTCCAAGCCTTGTTGGGCTTGTTGGGCGGGTTCACCATTCAGCTCGAATTGCAAGCCGACTGCATGGCGGGTGCGTTCACCAAATACGCCAAATCTTTTGGGCTGTTAACTGAAATCGACTTGGGCGAAGCATTTGATTTGCTGGCTTTAATTGGCGATCCCGAAGGCATTCCCTTCTTCGTCCCCGGTGCACACGGCACAGCAGAACAACGTAACGAAGCCTACATGGCTGGTTTCACTGAAGGCGTGAGCCGATGCTTTAGCATCATCTGATCAACTTCTAAAACACTTCAAATTCAAAAGCCACCTCAAATATTCGAGGTGGCTTTTGAATCAAAATATTTTTTTATTAACACCGAGATTGCCCTCGCACTGTTCTACAATTCACTGTTGAATGAGAGGGGCTACTCGAATAAAGACAATTGATTGCCTGAAATATCTTTATGTTTTTCTCTGGTAGGGTCTTGCGGTAATCGTTTTGCTTCTTCTTTGGCCAGCTTCAGTTGATGGATTAAATTTGACATGGTCTCTTGGTCACCAGCGTCTTTTTCATCATGGCGCCCATCCAAATAAAATGCTTTTTGCCATAGACTGAACTGTAAATATTTGGAGGCTGTTTTCAGCGGATAGGCTTCAAGCACAGCGATCAGCTTGGCAATTCCCTTCGTGTCTGACACTTTAAATTGATAAGCAACTTTTCCCTCTTTTACAGGCTTTGTTCGGGTGATATCGCCACACTTCAATTGTGACTGAATATATTCAAGCGTAGCCAGATCCGCTTGAGCTACAGATGTTTTATACACAAAGGAAAATGACGTCTGGTTTGAAAAAATTTCAAAGTTTCCCAACCCATCCGTCCACCCTGAAAACCATGTGCAAAAATCATCACTTAAAGCTTCATCTACCGTTTCAAAAGCAATTAAGTCCACTAGAATCTCTCTCTTTGCCGTTGCTTTGGAAAACAAAACAGACAAATGGTCATTTACAAGATCAATAGAGTTAAAGTTTAGAACCCTAATCACATGGCGCGCCCGAGAGGATTTGAACCCCTGACTTCTTGCTCCGGAGGCAAGCACTCTGATCCACTGAGCTACGGGCGCTGAATAAAATTATTTTAGGTTTGTTTAAAGATTAGATCAAATCAAGCGGCGTTTGCTGTACCCAGAGTTGAATCAGTTTGAGCATGAGGC
This sequence comes from Candidatus Fraserbacteria bacterium, assembly GCA_029262795.1. Lineage (GTDB taxonomy): Bacteria > Bipolaricaulota > Bipolaricaulia > RBG-16-55-9 > JAJCYT01 > JAJCYT01. Next base: position 109,084 of record JAJCYT010000034.1, on the reverse strand, counting down.
GATCTGCAACGTGTGCTTCTTCAGGCAGCAATTGGCCCAGCACCCATTTCTGAATAGCAGCACGCATTTCAACATCATCAATGGTTTCATTCAGGTTCTGATCCGCTTCAAAGATGAGTTCACGCTCCAGTCGTGTCAATGTGGGCAAAGAAGACAAACACAAATACTGATAACCCAGCGATTCGCTGCGATTGCCCGCAGCATCGATTAAAGCAATCCGTGCATGGGTCAGACCAGGCACCTCACAGTGAAGGCTAATCTCTACCGTGCCCTCCACTGTTGGCGGTTGTTTAAACAAAATACTTTGTGTTCTTGCACCTTCGGTTGAAATTTGTTGTTCAATTTGAATCGAGCGAATGTCAGTGTCCACATCCAGAAAATGCAAAATACCCTGACCAGGCGTGTCTAAAAAAACATGATCGGGCAACTCAAACGATACAATCTGAGGAGGATCGCCAATGGGAACATTGACATCAATCAATCGGATGGCCTCACTGACTGCGGCAAGTACGTTCAATCGAGGGTAGAAGCGCCCTGTTCTCGGCGAGGATGATTTGTCTCCGCTGGACTTTAACACACTGATAATTCTGTCGATGCTTAACTCAGGGTTGGCCTGCATCATCAACGCAATCGCTCCGGTCACCAATGGCGTCGCTGCACTGGTGCCATCGAACAATCCCCCGTCCGGCAAACGAATGCTGCGTCCAGGCGCAACGATATCGAGGAAGGTGGCTTCATTGCTGAAGCAAGCCAGATGATCCAACACAAACAGCGTGTCTTCACACAAAGGGTCGGGTTCCCATAAGGCTTCATCGTAAGTGGCTCCCACTGAAACCACGTCAGGGTGACAACTTGGCTGGGCCAGGGCATTGGCATGGCCGTCATTGCCAGCCGCCCCCACGAGGATCACATCCTGTCGGGCCAGGCTGGATAAAACATCCTGTTGATTGAATTGTAAATCTGCACAGGGGATTTGTGAAAGCACCGCACCAACGTCTACGCCTTCCAACACCACACTCATGTTGATGAGCTGATAGCTGCCAACATTTCTTTGAGCTGCGGCAAACGCTGGCGAAAAACCCTGGTTGACATCCACTTGAATCAAAGACACTTCCGGCGCCACTGCCAGCAACAACTCCACCACCCGCTTGGCATGCCCACTGGGAAAGCGATCGATGACCATAACAGTGATGCCTTCTCCACGGTAGCCTAACTTGTGAACTTCTTCTAATTGAATGACATCAAGTGCCTGAGCCAATTCAGGCACGACATCGACAGGTTGGGCAGGATTGAAGCTGGAAAACACAAACGCCAGCAGAGCCAATAATTGCTGCATGAATTGGAAAAATCAGCTTTCGAGCGCAGCCATCAATGCCTTGACGCGCTGCACTTCCACAGGATTGGTGGACACGCCATCTACTTTGAGCGACGTGCCGACGATAAAGCCTGTGGCCGTTGGCAAGAAGGATTGAATGTTTTCTGCGCTGACACCACTGCCTAAAAAAATAGGTGTTGTTGGCGCATACCCACGCACCTCAGTCAGTTCGCCTTGATCCACGGACTTGCCGGTGCCTGTACCGGACACCACCAGGGCATCGGCCAAAGCACGATCGATGGTGTCTTCGACCTCATCTTCGAGTGGATAGGGACCAACCGGCGCAGAGTGTTTTACGTTGACATCAGCCAAAATTTTCACATCCGAATTGAGTTCTGATTTATATCGCAACAGATCATGCGCGATGCCCTGCAAGATGCCTTGATCCGTCACCCGTGCGCCACTGAGGACGTTGACGCGAATGTATTCCGATCCTGTGGCATGGGCAATCGCCAAGGCGGTAAGACCATCGTTTCGCAGCACATTGATGCCAAGAGGCAGATCAAACTGACGCTTCACTTCGGCGGCAATTGTGGTCATGTAAGCCACGGTATGTGCTGGCACGCGGCCTGGGTAAAAAGGCACGTCGCCAAAATTTTCCATCATCAGGCCATGCACGCCGCCTTCCAGCAACAATTCGCCATCGCGCAACACATCGCTTTGAATTTGCTTTAAGGATTTTTGTGAACCGGGCGCACCGGGCAATGATGGCAGGTGCAACATCCCGATCACAGGATGTTTTACATCGTTCCATTGTTTGATTAAGGTCATAAATTAAAATCCAAAACTGATCTCCGCCATGCCAAATGGACCACCAATGTTGTTGGGCGGTCCCTCAAATTCGATGCTGTCGAAAGTCGTGCCCAACTGACTCCAGTCGGAACTCCACGGCGTCAACAGCAAGCCTGCCCACACACGCACCAAAAAATTACTTTTCAACACGGAAAGTTCATATTGCAAATAGGGCGTTCCCCATACCCCCCAGCGCTGGATGCTGGAAAACTGACCTTCGCCTGGGCGAAGCACATCGTCGAAACCGAACACCAATCCCTTGCGAACGGCCAGCTGAGACAAATTAAATCCACCCGCCAGCCCCGCACTGATGCGGCCCGCCGACAGTTGGCTCAAGGTCCAGTCAAACACTCCGCCAAAGAAACTGGCATCCAGTGAAATAATTTCACCTGCTTTGTTGTTCCAAAAAAGTGCGGTTAACCCCAGTTGCCAAGGGCGATCTTCTTTGGGAAACAAGGATGTGCTGCCATAAATGGGCGTGGTCTCCGGCAATGCAGGGTAGCCTGCCTGTCGCAGTGCATTGTTAAGGTCACCAATGCTGAGCAAAATATAACCTGATCCCTGACTCGTCAAAATCTGTACAGGCGATTGGGCATGAACCTCATGCGCGGCAAACAAAACCATGATCAGCAGCGCCCAAATGATTGAAAATTTTCTCATGTCACACTCCAAAAATGAGGCTCAAAGTTATGGTCGGTATTAAATTTATCGACATCGGGCCGCCTTCAAGCTCAACCCGTCCAGGCAAAAACCAGGGCGACAGGCTAAAGGTGCCAAGCACGCCTGCCTGAAGCTGAAGGCCCATACCACCCCAATGGTATTCGCTACTCACATAAGGTTGCAACAAGAGAAATTCCCGTTCGAGCAATACGGCGATGGGTTGCTTTAAACTGTCTTCAAAGGTAATGGCATTGCCACTGAGCAGTTCAATTTTCCAAACACCCGCACCGATTAAAGCCCCTATTGAAAATTGAAGTGATGATTCCTGAAAAAGGTTTTGTTCCAGATACAAGCCGTCATAATTCAGATTCAACGTTGCCGTATCAAAAGCAGGCGCCGCCACCTCTCCTGACCAAGCCCCAGTGATACCAAACATGCCAATGCGAAGGTCGCGGCCTGCAAACCCACCGCCACCAATTGTCATAAATAAAGGTTGATCTGCAAACTCAATGTCGCTGTCGAATTCAGTGGATATAAGGGTTTCCAAGGGTTCTAAATCCAGCAGCAAGCCTTGAACAAATGTGCCGCCACCAACGACAAACCCTTCCAACTCAAGTGGCTCATCTTGCGAGTATGACAGATCATTCGTACTGCCTACAGCAAAGCAAACCAACAGCAGGATATAAAATTTGTAAAACCCTCTCAGATTAAACACCTCCACCTCAACCTTAGGTGTAACTGAATAGCTTAACTGCCGCCTACAATCTCCATGCCTTCGAGGTTCAGGATCACTTTTTCCACCTTTTCAGTGGTGTAATTGTCTAAGGCACAGGCAGGTCTTGCGGCTTCAAGGCACAGCGTTTTCACATCCACTTGTACAGAAATGGTTTCTCGCATCTGCCATACATTGACTTGACCGTCTTTGGCGTTGAATGTCCTTTCAAACCAGTTCCCCACAGTGATCATTTCGCCATCTCGTCCCCATACTTCAATGCGACCGAGAATGTAAGTAATATCGGCATTCCCATCGTTGAGCATTTCAATTTCCAGCATGGGCAATGGGCGATTTGCGTCACAGAAGTTGTTTAAATCATCCACGCTGCATGTTTCCACCCACTGTGCATTTGTAATTGAGGCATGTGGATGAATGTAGTTGTGTGAGCCAGTGGTGTCTTCGAACTCAATCAACACCTCATACATATCTTCTGTCATCGCTGGAGGTTCAGGTTCTGGCTGTTCATCTGGAACAGCTGGTTTAAACAGATCTAATAGATCGCACCCTGTCAACAAGACCATTAATACAGGCAATATCAGCCAAGAAATCTTTTTAATTTTCATAGTCTCTCAGTGTAATGAAGATACCCACATTAGACAATTTTTTTATCCGTTTCTTATGCCTGATTTTTTACACATTTTTGTTTCTGAACCATTCCATCAAAGCTTCAGCAAGAAAAAACTTCTAATCCAGAACTCACTCCCGCAACCAAATGTAGTCCCCCTTAGAAAGGGGGGTTGGGGGGATTGAAGCCTTTACCCAAAATGTTTTTTAATAAGGATGGAATCCCAAACTGTTCAATCCAGTCGTTTCCTCCAACCCATGCATCACATTGAAACACTGGACGGCCTGCCCTGCTGCACCTTTCATCAAATTGTCGATGGCGGCCATGACAACGAGACGGCCGGTGCGTTCATCTTTTTCGAAGCCAATGTCACAAAGGTTGGTGCCTGCCACTAGCTTTGGCTCTGGAAAACGATAGATACCACCGCGTTCTTTGATCATGCGAATGAAGGGTTCGTCTTTGTACGCGCCGAGATACGCCTGCCACACATCCTTCTCGTCATAATCACCTTCGATAAACACATGACAGGTGGCCAGGATACCGCGAATCAATTCCACGGCGTGTGGTGAAAAGTTGATGGCCTCCGTTGGCAAACCCAGTTCCTGAATCATTTCGGCCGTATGACGGTGGCCGGTGGGTTTGAAACTGCGAACCACGCCGCTTCGTTCGGGGTGATGTGTAGAAAGATTGTAGCTGGCTCCCCCTGCGGATGAACCCACTTTGGCATCCACAATCACAGTAGAAATCTTGAAATTGTCGACCAATGGTTTGAGCGGAAGAATCGCAGAAGTGGCCGTACATCCAGGCACAGCCACCCATTTGGCGTCTTTGATTTCTTCACGGTGCAACTCCGGCATCCCATACACAAAGTCTTTAAGGAACTCTTGTTTGGTGTGTTCGTGTTTATACCACGTCACGTAATCTTCAGGGCTTTTTAAACGAAAGTCGGAACTCAAATCCAGAACCCGTTCCGCCTGAGAGGTAAAATGTTCGACCTGATCCATCACGGTGCCGTGAGGCAGACCGGTGAATAAAACATCCACCTTGGGCAAATCCTGAGGCTCGATAAACTTTATATTCGTCGCCCCACGCAAGTTCGGATGCACCTTGGCAACATTCTTGCCCTTGTACTGACGAGATGTGACAGCCACAATCTCAGCATTGGGATGCTGCAACAACACGCGCAGCAATTCGCCACCCGTATAACCTGAACCACCAACAATGCCGATTTTAAGCTTTGTTTCAGCCATTGCCTCCGACCTCCAAAGCATAGTCGAGCATTTTGTCAGGAATGTTTACACCCGTGGTGTCAATGCTGTTGCGGAATTCCACCGTGTAGTTAACTTCGTGCACCATAACTTCGTTTTCACTTTCAATCAAATCCACCGCCAAAATACCTTTGCCAACAGCAGCAGCAGCATCCAGACAAATCTGTTTGAGTTCAGGCGTCAACGGACAATTGGATGCCGTGGCCCCACGCGCCGTGTTGGTGATCCAGTGCTTGGAACTGCGATAGATGGCACAAATCACGTCATCCCCAAACACAAACGCGCGGATGTCGCGTTCGGGTTTGTTGATAAATTCCTGCATGTAAAAAATCTTGTGATAATAAGACCCTAAATGATCCTTATGCTCTAACACGGCTTCAGCCGCATCACGATCATTGATCTTGGCCATCAATCGACCCCAGGAGCCGGTCACAGGTTTGAGCACCACGGGGTACCCCATCTGCTCAATCGCTTCCAACGCACTCTCTTTGGTAAATGCCACCTTCACATCCGGCGTAGGCACACCGGCATCGCGCAAAGCTTTAGAGGTCGCCACCTTGTCTCCACACGTCAACGCCACCGGATAACTGTTAATGGCTTTGACGCCGGAATTTTCAAACAAATTCAGCGCATACAAGGCGCGGGAGTGGGACACATCGCGTTCCAAAAGCACGTCATATTCAAACTTGCTGTCCAAATCAAAAATCACTTCACGGCTGTCCACCATCACAAATTCGATGCCGCGTTTTTTTGCGGCTTCGATCAACAGTTTTTCTTCCATACGAATACGGGAAAACAACAACCCCATACGAATGTCACTCATGTCGTCACTTCCTTCATTTCAAAAACATTTTCATTTCAAATAAATTGCAAAAATTCTTAAAAACTTTTAATCCCCCAACCCCCTTTTCAAAAAGGGGGCTAAGATTAACCTGCGAATGTGGGCTCTATTTCACGAAACCTGGTTCTGTTTGAAAGATGGAGAAATTATTTTTGATCTCCCATTCTCATCTGTTTTGCTGCTTTTACACAGTGGTCAATTAATAATTTCGGGATATCGATATCGACAGCTTGTAGCGAGGTTTTAAACTCCATGGCACAGTTGACTTCATGGACGGTAAAGCCGTCCTGTGTTTCCATCAAATCCACCGCAATCGCTTCGCCGCCAACAGCCTGAGTCGCTCGCACACACAAATCATTTAACTCGGGTGTGATCGGACAATTGAAGGTTTTTGACCCCAACGACGCATTGGTCAACCAATGATCGGAAGTTCGATAGGCCGCACAAATGGTTTCATCCTTAATTACAAATGCACGAATGTCACGGTCGGGTTTTTCGACGTATTCCTGTAAATAAAATATTTCATGGTAGTAGGAACTCAATTGAGACTTGTGTTCTAAAATGGCTTCAGCAGCAGTGCGACTTTCAATTTTCGCAATCAAGCGGCCCCAGGAGCCATCCACCGGTTTGAGCACCACCGGGTAACCCATTTCCTCAACGGCTTTGAGCGCACTTTCGCGGGTGAACGCAATTTTTACCTTCGGGGTGGGAATGCCTGCGTTATGCAGTCGCTTTGAAGTCAGCACTTTGTCACCACCCACGCGGGCGGCGGCGTAGCTGTTGACCGTTTTCACACCGTCTTGTTCCAGGGCATTGAGCACATGCAGGGCGCGGGATTGTGAAATTTCACGATCCAACACCACATCCACCTGCGGCAATGATGCCAGATCCAGCACCAGATGACTGGTGTTGAGCATGACCAGCTCAACATCGTCGCGCTGCTTGATCGCCTGGACCAGCATTTTTTCTTCGAGACGGATGCGTGAATGCAGCAGTCCCAGTTTGATGGGTTCCATAATGATGATTCAAGCCCAGCGCAAGAGATTCTTTAGACCCTTGCGCTGGGTTTGAAATTACTCGCCCCAGTCTTCTTCTTCTTCGGGGGCCAGTTCAACTTGCGCCGGATTGGTCGCAACCACTTCGAGTTCCACGCTGCAAGCGTTGCACTCGATAATTTCGTGCGCCATCACGTCGTCGCCTATTTCCAAGGCGGTACCGCATTCTGGACAATTGGCCATGATATTCCTCCTGGCAATTAAATATGAAAATTTGATGAAACTTCGCATCGCAACCACAAGGGTTAACCAGCACTTAAATTGAATTGATTATGACTTGCGTAATGGTGAGTATAAAAGAGTTGTTAGCGGGCGCCCCCGCGTTTACGGCAACGACGAAAGCCTTTGCTGCAACGCGGTTTAATCAGATAGATGTTTGAGTCCATTGTTGAAAACATGCGGTGATTGTAGCGGGATAACAGAAAGGTGTCAAACGCTTGATCCCTGGACAGGCTTATTTATGATTTGGTAACATAAGAACATTCTAGAAGTTATTCGGCAAACTTTCGTCTTCTCTGGAGGCTGCATGAAACGAGTGCACGTGTTGTGGCTAGGTCTGCCACTTTTATTGCTGTTGTCTTTGCTTCAATTCAATTTACTGGATGCCAAACAGTCGGGAAGTCGGCCTGAAATTTTAAGCATCGATTTTCCCACCATCATTCCGCCCGATGGCACTGCCATCCAAGGGCAGATTGAATTCAGCGACAATGACAACGATTCACAAACGCTGGAGCTCAACGTGATCCGCGCTTACAACTTTGCGGACATCACCTTTTCAATTGTGGCCGAAGAGCAAACCCCTAGCATGACAAGCTTTTCCCTGTCTTCTAGCGAAGTACAGCCCATCGCACTGGAAGCCACCATCATCGATGCCCAAGGCAATCGCAGCCGCCCCCAAGTGTTTCACTTCGCGGCGGCTGATGAGGAAAGCGAAGTCTCTCCTGGCGTGTATTTCATGAGCGCCTGGGGGCAACAAGGTCGTGGCCCGGGGGAGTTCGATTTTGAAGGCCCGCAAGGCATCCGCACCGGCCCGGATCAAAATGTGTACGTGGTGGACAACGGCAATCATCGCATCCAGGTGTTTACGCCAACAGGCGAATATATCACCGAGTTTGGCAGTCAAGGCAGGGGTGAAGGACAACTCAGTTTTCCATCCGATTTGGTGTTTGCACCGAATGGAAATATTTATGTGTCCGATTCACTCAACCATCGTATTCAGGTGTTTGATCCTGAATTTAACTTCCTGTTCATGTGGGGAGACAAAGGCTTTGACGACGGCCAGATGAACGCCCCGCGCGGCATGGTGATCACTTCCAAAAACGAACTGGTCGTGGCTGACGAGCTGAATGGGCGCATCCAGGTGTTCGATCTGGAGGGCAATTACATTCGAAAGTGGGGCCAGTTAGGCATGGGGGATCCTGGTTTGTTTAATGTGATCGTCGGTGTCGATGCTGATGAAGATGACAACATCTATGTTGCCGATGGTTTTAATAACCGTATTCAAGTGTTCGACGATCAAGGCAAATTCCTGCGTCAGTGGGGCGAGTTCGGCAAAGATGATTCTCAATTTGACGACCCTGTCGGCGTGGCCGTGGCACCCGAAGGCTGGGTGGGCATCACCGACAGCTTCAGCGACCGCATGCACATCTGGACCAGCGAAGGCGCTTTCCTGCGCAACTGGGGCTTCCAGAGCGACGAACCCGGCACTGGCTTCAAACTCCCGCTCGGCGCTGCCACCGATGGCCTGGGGATGCTCTACGTCGGCGACCACTTCAACCGCCGCGCCCAGGGTTTTTACATTGCCATCGACCCTGAAGAAATCAGAAGGGCAAACGAAGCACTTAGTCAATAACATTAACCTGGATGGTCATCCTTACCAAAGGATGACCATCTTTTCTTTTTATATTTTAATTAAATTCAGATGCTGCCGATCAAACGCCCGCACCACCAAAAGTACCCCTTTGGTAAATAAAATCGAAGCAGGCAGTTTTTCAATCTCATTTGACACCCCACGCGCTGCCGCCCGATAGAGCACTTCGTTGTAAAGCGGATAGCGTACCCCTTGCGTTAATACACCTTCTACTGATTCACTGATGGGGATGAGTGAGAGGGGTTGACCTTCCCAGGCATCTTCAAACACCATATCACCTGGATAACGGAGTTGGAGTTTTTCATAACCCGCCCACAGTGACGTTTCCACACCATGTGACAACCCCTTCTCCAATAAAAACAGGTTGCTGAGTGTGTGATCCGAACGCCCACCCCACCCACCAAACACATGGATGGATTTTGGTTTGTTTTCCAACGCCAAATCAAAGGCCAGTTCCAAGTCGGTCTGATCTTTTTCGACGGGATGCCAGCTTAATTCAGCATTTTTGTTTTCCAACCAAGTACGATCGTTGGGTCGAATAGAGTCCCCATCTCCCACAAATTGGTCCACGTCAAGTTTTGCCTGCCGTGCCACGCGAGCGCCGCCATCGGCAGCAATGATGTGATCACACCCTTGAACCAGCTTTTGTAACAATGGGCGTGGCGGTGGATCACCTGCGGCGAGAATGAGGATCTTCATGTGCGAATTGTTCACTGCAGTTAAGTGAATTTCAACGTTGATTGATTTTTCCAGAAAATTGTGTCAATCTTTCATAACCATCATTTATTATTTTGATGGTTAGAAATTTTGTCATAATTTTCAAAAATGGAGGTAGATTAGAGATGACAAAAGCACACAGACAGACGGAAGCGGAAATTATCGACCATATTCACTCAATTTTCACGGCCTTTATCAATCAAGATCGTGACAAGTTGAGGGAAACACACACCAAAGATTGGATGGGTTTTCTCGGTCCAAGCACCCAAATTGAACGCGGCATTGACGCCTACATGGAAAATGCTGAAATATCGTTGAGTACGTGGAAAGGCACCAGCTACAAACTCATCGATACCGAAGTGAAAGTGTATGGCCAAATCGCCCTTGTGTTCTACGTCGCCGAGTATCAATGCGTGGATCACGAAGGCACAGAATTCACCATCCCCCTTCGCTCCATCGATATTTATCGACAGGCGTCAGATGGCTGGATTCAGGCAGGCTCACACATCACCGTGATTCCTTCTGGAGGCAATTGGGGCGAGGGAGATCGTTAGCGAATAAAAACACAACACTTCAGGGAGGCACAACATGCAGTCAAACACAACCACCATCGTTTTATTGACCGCGGCAGTTGCTCTATTGGGCGTGGCAGGGATGTTTTATCTTCAAGGACAATCTCAAGAGGCGGTGGGCACTGTGCAGCAAATCCAACTGGAGACGACCAATCACGGCAGCTTCGATGCTTACGTGGCCGGTCCCAATGATGCCAAAGCTGGTGTATTGATTGTCCACGACTGGTTCGGCGTTTCCGAAATGACCAAAGACACTGTGTCTCGATTGGGCGAACTCGGCTATCGCACCGTCGCAGTCGATCTTTACAACGGTCAATCCGCCACCAACCACGCGGATGCATTTGCCTACATGAATGCTTTGGAAGTGGAAGCAGTAGACGCAAAACTACAAGTTGGCCTGGACTTCCTCAAAGCCCCTCAACGCAAACTGGCCACTTTTGGCTTCAGCATGGGAGGCATTCACTCGTTGAGAGCGAACCTCGCTGATCCATCTTCCGTGTCCGCAACCGTCATTTTTTATGGTCAAACCGTCAACGATGCCAGCGAGCTTAGTGTGATTGAAAGCCCCGTGCTGTTCGTCACTGGCTCGAATGACAATCCCGAAACAGGTTTTGAGTTTTCCAGAGCAATGGGTGAAGCAGGTCAGATGGCCGAAATTTATATTTATCCAGGCGCAGCCCACGCTTATGCTCAACCATTGTTCAACAACGGCCAGAATTTTGATGAAACGGCCACCCGCGTCTCCTGGATGCTGGCCGAAGATTTTTTAGCGCGTCATTTGGACTAAAAACAAAAGAAAAATATTTTGCAAACGGCTTCTAATCCCCAACCCCTTTTCAAGAAAGGTGCCCCTTCCAAAGTCGGAAGGGGGCTACGATTGGACTGTGAGGGTAGGTTCTGTTTAACGAATCTATATTCTTTTTGAATGGGTTTGTCTTTAAGAAATAATGCAAAAAACAACGCATAGAAAACACCTCGTAAAACAGAACCAATACCCGCAGCTCAATCGTAGCCCCCCTTAGAAAGGGGGGTTGGGGGGATTGAAGCCTTTAATCTAATTTTGTTGTTTTCCTTTTTTAAGCACATGCATCTCTTGTCTTAATTCAAAACACCTGTTACCATACCGCCATCATGGTATGGCATGGAATTATTCATCAATATTTTCCGTATATGCCGCTTGAAGACAAGCAGCATATTGTCACCCTCAACGAGGGCAACACTCCGTTGATTCGATCTCTCTATTTGGAAAAACAATTGGGCGGCAACCTTGAGGTTTATCTCAAGCACGAAGGCATGAATCCCACGGGATCATTCAAGGATCGTGGCATGACCATGGCCATTTCCAAAGCCAAAGAAGCTGGTGCCAAAGCCGTCATCTGCGCTTCGACGGGAAACACTGCTGCCGCCGCTGCTGCGTATGCGTCCCGCGCCGGAATGAAATCATTTGTGATTATTCCTGAGGGAAATGTGGCATTGGGCAAGCTGGCCGCCTCGCTGATTTATGGTGCAAAGGTCATTCAGATCAGCGGTAATTTTGACGATGCCCTTTGCTTTGTGAGAGACATTTCTGAATCACATCCAGTGTCATTGGTCAACTCGGTGAACCCATATCGAATTGAAGGTCAAAAATCTGGCAGCTTTGAAATTTGTGATGCGCTCGGTAAAGCACCTGAGTTTCACGCCCTTCCGGTTGGCAATGCAGGCAATATTTCGGCCTATTGGAAAGGCTATAAAGCCTACCATGACGCTGGGAAAATTGAACAAACACCTATGATGCTTGGCTTTCAGGCTGCAGGTGCTGCCCCCATTGTTCATGGGCACCCAATCGAAAATCCGGAAACCGTGGCCACTGCCATTAAGATTGGCAATCCAGCAAGTTGGCAAATGGCCGAAGCCGCCCGTGACGACTCCGGCGGCATGATTGATATGGTCACCGATGATGAAATTCTAGCCGCGTATAAATTGCTCGCTTCCAAGGATGGTGTGTTCTGTGAACCCGCTTCGGCTGCGGGTGTGGCTGGTGTATTGAAACTGGAACAACAAGGCTTCTGGAAAGACAAATCCGGCACATTGGTTTGCGTGCTGACGGGACATGGCTTGAAAGACCCCGACAACGCAATCAAGCAGGCAGGTCAACCTATCAGCGTTCCTGCCGAACTCGATGCTGTGCTTGAAGCCATGGACCTCTAATTCATGAAACCATGGAGAACTAAAATAATTTCTTAGCTGTAAGAACCAATTTTCGTAATAAAGAACAAACCCCCGCAGACTTATCGTGCCCCCTTAATGTTTTAAGGGGGTTGGGGGATTAGAAGCCGTTTACATTTTAAATTTAAGGATTTTCATATGAAATATGTGGTGTTTCTTGGTGATGGCATGGGTGATTATGCCTATGAGCAACTCGATGGCAAAACCCCACTTCAAGCCGCGACCACGCCACACATGGACTGGCTGGCACAGCATGGCGACCTCGGCCTGGTTCATACCATTCCTGATGGCTTTCCGCCTGGCAGCGACGTTGGCAATATGACCGTTCTGGGCTACGACCCCAGTCTTTATTACACGGGTCGCGCACCGATTGAAGCCGCCAGTATGGGGCTGAAACTTGGCCCCACAGACATTGCCTATCGCTGCAACCTCGTCCACCTGGAAGAACGCGATGGCCAATTGATCATGGAGGATTACAGCGCGGGTCATATCAAAAATGATTACGCCCATCGACTCCTGTCTAAAATCAAACAGGAATTGGACAGTGATGTGTTGACGTTTGAACCTGGCATCAACTACCGCCACATCCTGGTTTGGAAAAATGGCCCAACTGTGCAGCAAAGCACCCCGCCTCACGACATTCTGGGAAAACCCATTCAACCCTATTTGCCTCAAGGCGATGGGGATGTCCAATTGCTTGAATTGATGAAAAAATCTCAGGAAATTCTTAAAGGAGAACAGGCCAACGCCATCTGGCTCTGGGGCTGTGGGCCGATGCCACAACTGCCATCATTTGCTTCGAGCTTCGGCCCTACAGGGGCAATCATTTCTGCGGTCGATCTCATCAAAGGGTTAGGGGTACTCGCCGAGCTGGAAGTTCCCGACATTCCCGGCGTCACGGGTTATCTAGACACCAATTATCAAGGTAAAGTGGATGCCACTTTGAACACTTTGAAGGAACACGATTTTGTCTATGTCCATGTGGAAGCGCCCGATGAAACCGGCCACGAAGGCGATCTGAACAAAAAAATTCAGGCGCTTGACGATTTTGATGCCAAAGTCGTCGGCCCCATCTTGAAGCAACTCTCTGATTTTGGTGATCATGCCGTATTGCTGCTGCCCGACCATTACACGCCGGTCAAAATCCGAACCCACGTGGCCAATCCTGTGCCATTTGCACTCTATCGCAGCACCCAACCTCAATCGCATCCCGAAAGGCACTACGCCGAACCGGATGCTGCTCAAACTGGCCTGAAAGTTTCACAGGGCCATCAGCTCATGAAACAGTTTATTCAGCCATAGCATCTGGTTTTCTTTGATATACCTCCCTCAAATTTGATTCTTTTTTGAGTGTGCTGTAAACTCCTTTTAAATTTGTAAAACTCTTATACAGTGTGTCTAAGGTTTTATCAATTAGGCATTATTTTCTATGTGAATGTTTAGGGGTTTGATTATGGATTGGTTTACTGCACAAAACTTACAACAGATGTTGTTTGAACCCGCATCATTCTGGTGCAGTCACCATCCTTTTTCTAAAAATAGCGTATTAAAACTCCCTCGATTCAAGAACGTGTTAGGGCTGAATGCTTCTTCTGAGGCATTGAGCGCGATCTTATGTGGTGAGCAACAACACATTAATCCAAACATCAAACAAACCAATCAACCAAGAAAATTCTTCAAGCGAAAAGCATCTACAACGGCAAACCACGCGAAAGCGTGGGACGCAAAGCTACGACCTACTAAGTATGCACGACCATCGCAAACCTGTCGCAAGGCAGGGACGCAAAACCACGGGTCTTTTCTATTTGGCTCACGAATCTTGGGTTTTGCCCAAGAAGTCTTGTTCTTTGCACAGATCAGAACTCTGATTGAAACAAAGAACAACCGCTCAGTGGTCGAATGTAAAGATAGCCGGGTTACCGTAGGCGAACTTAATGGTGGACGAGTTACTAGATGCACATCATTAGGAGGTGCTTTTTCATGAAGAAATTTAGCTTTTTCATTGTGACACTGACGATTTTAGGTATGGTGGCTTTTGCCGCTATGGCAGCCAAGGACAGCGACACCGCCAAGGTGGGCTTTACTTTGGAGAAATACTTCTCTTTGGACGTTAAAAAAGGTTCCAACGTTGAGTTCGGTCGTATTGATCCTCTTAAAAAGAGCTATACGAAAAAGAACGGTTCCGCTCTTGCAGTGGAAAGCAACACCAATTGGAGTCTCTCTACTTCCAAAAAAGTGCTTCGTAAGCCTAACGATGCCAACGGTCGCCAGGTATTGAACGCCGTTTCCGTCAACCTTAAAAAGAATAAAGGTAAGGGCGACGACAGCAACATCGGCGTTAATTACAAACTCTCTAACCTCAGTGACTTGCCTGCTGGCGATTACGTCATTGAGGTCACTTTCACTGGTAGCACGAAGTAACACCACATAAGACACCAACTGAATCATATAAGGGAACAAATCAGGGCGAGCCCACGCTCGCCCTGATTCTTTTTTTGAACCACTTTTTAAAGACAAAAACATTAGTAGGTGAACGGCTTCAATCCCCCAACCCCCTTGATCTCAAGGGGGCGCGGCTTAGACTGCGAATGCAGCCCAAATACTTTTACATTTTTCTATGCGAAGTGGTCGTTAAAGCTAAGTGGATGTGGTAGATTACAAAGTCACGTAAAAATTCCAGATAGATCAATGTTGTCTGTCTTTTCAAAAGGAAAGCTTTAGGCTAAAAAATATTCTATGAACCAATTATTCTGGAGTGAAGAAAACGCCCGCCTTTTTCAACTCTATGCGGTAGGGCTTCATGGCAAAACCTATCCAAAAGGCAAGCAAGGGATTGCTTCGTGCTTTGCAGATCTGGGTGTGCTACAGATAGACACACTCCCCATCCTCGGTCGCAATCACGATTTGGTGATGCAGGCGCGAGTGGATGGCGTGCGTCCCGATTTAACGCTGGACACACTGCATCAGGATCGCCTGGGTTTTGAATATTGGGACAAGGTGTATTGCATGATCCCCGTCAACCACTTTCCGGTGCTTCGTCATTTTATGGAAGGAAGTGAGGGGAAATCCTCCTGGTTTGCCGAGCGTGAAAAAAAGCTCCACCAAAATGCGCCAAGCGCTATGAAAAAAGTTTATCACGCGGTCAAACAGGATGGGCCTTTGTCCAGTCAGGAATTGGAAGATTTGGGTGGCCCTAAGCAAACACAGAAAGGGTGGAGTTCACCAAAGTATGCCAACCAGGCTTTGGACTTACTCTGGAATCATGGCAAGCTGAGCATCGCCCATCGCAAGAATTTCCGAAAGTATTTTGACCTGACTGAACATGTTATTCCCGCTGAATTTTTCAAGAAACAACAGCTCAAAAAAGACGAGATGTGGACATACTGGCTCAAGAAGCGGGTGGCAAACGTCGGCCTCTTGCCATTGACAGGCGATAATGAAGCATGGGCATTTGTAAAACAGGCCCGCACCAAAAAGTTGATCGACGGCATGTTGAAACGCGGGGAGTTAACGCAGGTCAGCATCGAAAATATCAAGACCCCGTTTTTAGCCCCCAGTAATGCAGATGCCATGCTCAACACAGCCAGTGCCAAACGGCTCAGTGCCAAAGCCAGGTTCATCGCACCCTTGGATCAACTCATCTGGTGCCGCAGTGCGATAAAAAAATTATGGCATTTCGAATACATTTGGGAAGTCTACAAACCCCAAGCCCAAAGACGCTGGGGATATTATGTGCTGCCTATTCTGTATAAAGATAAATTCGTAGCTCGCTTTGACGGCAAATATGACCGACGCACAGGAACACTTCACGTTTTATCCTATCACAAAGAAAAAGGTGGATTGCCCAAAACGCATCAGGCTATCGAGGCAGGTTTTTCACGGTTTCTCAATTATTTGGGCGGCGAAAAAATCATTTTTGGTCAACCAAAGAAATAAATGAACCGCATATTTGCAGCACCTTTTAAAAATCCCCTTGAGCTTTGGTCATAAAAAAGTTAAGGTCTTGCTAAAACCCCATAGAGGTGAGACCTTTGAGTGTTCGTATCCCTTTGATTGCTGCAAACTGGAAGTTACATAAAACGTTGGCTGAGGCACATGATTTTTTGGACAAGTTCCGAGAGAATTTGAAACTTCAGGATGTGGATGTGGTGATTGCACCCTCATTTCTTGGACTTCATTCAATGGCCATCGCACTGAAAGGCTCGCCCATTCACTTGGCAGCACAGAATGTTTATTTTGAGGAAAAAGGCGCATTCACGGGTGAAGTCTCTCCGGGGATGTTGCACGATGTGGGCTGTCATTATGCGATTGTGGGTCACTCTGAGCGTCGCGCTATTTTTGGTGAAGATGATACAATGATCAATCAAAAAGTTCGTGCTGTATTTAAGAACAGTCTGATTCCTATTTTGTGCATCGGTGAAAGTTTGGAGCAACGAGAAAATGGCGAAACCGAAGCCGTTTTAGAGCGTCAGTTGAGGACAAATCTCGAAGGCGTGGTGCCCAACCAGGCCGCCAAACTGGTGGTCGCTTACGAACCCATTTGGGCCATTGGCACAGGTAAAACCGCTTCTTCTGAAGATGCCCAGGCTGGCTGCAAATTTGCGCGAAACGTGGTTGATGAAATGTTCAACAGTGACGTATCCCAATCCCTGCGCGTCCAATACGGCGGCAGCGTAAAACCCGACAACGCCCGCGAATTACTCAGCCAACCCGACATCGACGGCGCTCTGGTCGGCGGCGCATCCCTAGACCCAATCGATTTTGAAGCCATTGTCAGAGGTGCTTTGGGGTAAACTTACAAATTCATTAAATATATGTCGCAATAAAATACGATACAATGTATGGTGTCTCAATAAATATTTGAATAAAGGTTTAGCCATGCAATTGTATTTCTTACTTCTATTTTCTTTATTACTCTCATTGGGTATTCTATATCTTGGTATTGGATTGAAAGTGTTTCTGAGTAAAAGGCCCGTTTTATTTCTATCTAAATGGTTTTTTGCAATTTTAAGCCTAGTTTATGGCCCCTTCTTCTTTTCAAGTTTATTTGCTCTTGAAGAGCTGAGCTTTTCAAATTTAATCCTGCCAATTACTCTTAGCGTATCGATCATTATTCCCTTGATACGACTTAAAGGATACACCATCATTGGCATTACGAATGATAGTTTTGACAATGCACTTAAATCTGCTCTCAAGCAATTGAATATACCTTTTGAAGAATCCTTCACTCGAATTTCATTGATCACCAAAGGAATTGAGCTACAAGCATCCATTCTATCTTCACGGGGAATGGGTTCTTTGCAAATTAAAAAACATAGCAAAGCTGGAAATGAAATACTGAAAGATATTGTCCAACTGATGAACGATTACTTTAAGTCAAACCCCACAATCCTGAAAACCTCATCAGCTATTCTTCATTTCATATCAAGCGGTGTACTTGTAGGGATAGGCATCTGGGGTTTGATTTGGCTAGATCAATTTTGAATTAAAATTGTTTGTGTGTACTAAGCCATATGCTTATCAAGTTGAGCTTTCATGGCCCTTAGTGCTTTTGAGCGATGGCTAATTTGATTCTTTAACGAAGTTGGCACTTCTGCCAGGGTTTTTGAAAATCCATCGGGTAGGAAAATTGGATCATAGCCAAACCCGTCACGTCCTCGTGCATTGGTGGTGATTTGGCCATTGAGTTGACCTGCGCTGATTAGTTCCTGCCCATCAGGGAATACCACGACACACACACAACGAAAGTGAGCCTGACGCTTGGATTCGCCTTTAAGGGCATCCAGCAGTTTGTCTACGTTGTCCTGATAGGTGGCTTCTTCGCCTGCGTAGCGGGCGGAGTAAACGCCGGGCGCGCCCTTTAAAAAATCCACCTCAAGGCCGGTGTCCTCAGACAGCACGGCCAATCCGGTTTCTTTGGAAATTTCAGTGGCTTTTTTTCGTGCGTTGGCTTCAAGCGTGTCGCCATCTTCTTCGACATCCGCAAAAGGATGGTCATCCCCGCTGAGCAGGGTGACACTGTCTCCAAAGATGGCCTGAATCTCTTTGGCTTTGTCGGGATTCTTTGTGCCAAGTAACAGTTTAAGTGCTGTCATTAAGCGTCTTCAGCCGCAGGTGCTTCCGGCGCATCGTCGCTTTTGGGTGCTTCTTCTGCCGCAGGTGCGGTTGCAGCAGGGGCACTTTGGCCGTTGCTTTGATAGGCCTTTTGCTCCTGCTCAATGTCGCGCACACTCTTGAGTGTCAATTCATCCGAGAAGTGACAGGCAGAATAGTGACCGTCAATATATTCCTTAAACTCAGGCGCTTTCTCACGGCAAATGTCTTTGGCATACTGACAACGTGGATGGAAGTAACAGCCGGATGGCGGATTGACCGGTGAAGGCACATCGCCTTGAAGGATGATGCGTTCCATCTGATATTCAGGATTAGGAATCGGTGCAGCGGAAAGCAACGCTTCGGTGTAAGGATGAAGCGGTTTTTGGAACAATTCTTCCGTTTCACACATTTCGACCACTTTGCCCAAGTACATCACGGCCACGCGATCAGAGATGTGGCGCACCACAGACAAATCGTGCGCGATGAACAAGAAAGTGAGGCCAAATTCTTTTTGAAGATCTTCGAGCAAATTGATGACCTGCGCCTGAATGGACACGTCCAATGCGGATACAGGTTCGTCACAGACAATCAACTGAGGGTCCAGGGCCAAAGCACGAGCAATCCCGATGCGCTGGCGCTGACCACCGGAAAATTCGTGCGGATATCGTTTAGCGTACTGCGGGTTCAAGCCCACAGCTTCCAGCAATTCGGCCACACGAGCTTCGCGCTCGTTGGCAGAGCCGATTTTGTGAATCACCAATGGCTCAGAAATAATGTCCCCAACAGTCATGCGTGGGTTCAAGCTGGAATAAGGGTCCTGGAAAATAATTTGAAGTTCTTTACGCAATGCTTTTAAGGCACGACCGCCCACCTGAAACAAATCCACAGCACCTGCATCGGTGTGCAGGGTAACGGAACCGTCGGTGGGTTCGAGCAGACGAAGCAGGGTACGACCCACTGTGGTTTTACCACAGCCGGATTCGCCCACCATGCCCAGGGTTTCACCTTTGTTGATGAAGAAGCTGACATCATCAACCGCTTTTACGTGCGCCACCACACGGCGCAAAATGCCTTTACGAACCGGAAAATATTTCTTTAGATTATGAACTTCAAGCAGCGTGTTTTTGTTTTCTTTGGTAGCCAAGCGTCATCACTCCTATTCTGCCGCAGCCGGTGCGGATTCTGGTTTGGCGTTTGCCTCGTCTTCGTACAGCCAGCAAGCGGTTCTATGGCCTTTTCTGGCTTCGGTCAACGGAGGCATCTTCTGACGGCAGATGTCCATGGCGTGCGGACAACGCGGCTCAAACGGGCAACCTGGAGGGATGTTAAACGGATCAGGCACCATCCCTTTAATGGGTACCAAACGCTTTTTCTCACCTGTCAGGGCCGGAATAGATTCCAACAACCCTTGTGTATAAGGGTGCAAAGGATCACGGAACAAACTGCGAACATCGGTATATTCAACCACTTTGCCCAAATACATCACGGCAATGTCATCGGCGGTTTCAGCCACCACACCCAAGTTATGGGTAATCATCATGATTGACATGTGGAACTTGTCCTGAAGCCCTTTCATCAGCTCCAGAATCTGTGCCTGAATGGTCACATCCAGTGCGGTGGTCGGTTCATCCGCCACCAGCAAGGTGGGGTTACAGGACAACGCCATCGCGATCATCACGCGCTGGCGCATGCCACCGGACAATTGATGCGGATATTCATCCACACGTTGATCCGGCAATGGAATCCCAACCGCTTCCAGCATGGCGATGGCGCGATCTCGGGCTTCCTTTTTGCTCACGTTTTGATGCAGCATCACTGCTTCGATGATCTGGTTACCGATGGTGTAAACGGGGTTCAAACTGGTCATTGGTTCCTGGAAAATCATCGCAATTTCGTTGCCGCGAATGGAACGATATTCTTTGCCTTTGGCATCCAGCTGAGTGAGGTCAATGGGGGGTTCGCCCTCGTTGCGGTAATAAAGAATCTCGCTGCCCTGTTCAATGCGTCCAGGAGGGACAGGAATCAATCCCATAATGGACAACGAGGTGATACTTTTACCACAACCGGATTCTCCCACAATACCAAGTGTTTTTTGTCGGTCAATGGTAAAATCGACACCATCCACCGCCTTAACGACTCCGTCCTCGGTATAGAACGAAGTACGCAAATTTTTCACTTCGATCAGCTTCACCATGCAAACCTCACTTTAAACGTGCCTGTTTTTTCGTAACTTGGATGAATAACCCTGCAATGTTGAAAGGCCCTCGCGGAGAGGGCCTTTGTCAAAATTTCTGTTTATGACTTAAAAGTCCGGCAGCATCGACAACAGCAACGCCAATCCAATGAAGCCCAAAGCCAACCAAGAGGTTGCTGTGCGCTTGGGGTCTCGCGATTCATCGCGCCCAAAGACCGTGTTGGTGCCGCCGCCTCCAAAAGCGCCGCCCAGGCTGCCGTGTTTGCTCATTTGCATCAGGATCAGGCCGATCATGGCCAGGGCATCCAATACAAATAAAAAAGTCAAAACACCTTTTAAAATACCCATAAACGTCTCCTGTCTCCATCAGATTGGATTATTATAGCAACCCGGTTTCTATTTTCCCAATAGAGACATACCCGTCACAATTTCTCGCTGTTGCGAGACTTCACGAATGCCTGTCATTCTGCCTCTTAGACCTAAACACGAACGCGCCCATTTGTCAATGTCCTGGGCATCACATTCTAACGTAGTTGCCTCCCTCGCGTCTATGGCTATCATACGGACCATGATCAACACACTGACAATTCAACTTCGCTGCATTGGCTGTGGGAAAACTTTCTCCGAGGACGAAGTGCGCTATTATTGCGCCGATTGCGGCCCCAGGCAGGGCAACTTGGAAGTGCTTTACGATTTGGACACGATCAAACGGTCTTTCAATCCAGAATCGCTGAAAAGCAACAAAGAACCTTCCATTTGGCGTTATTTGCCGATGCTGCCACTTTCGGGTGGTTTTATTCAACCCATCCAGATTGGCGGCACGCCATTGTATGAATTTGAAGATGTGGGCAAAGATTACGGGGTCAAATCCCTTTTCATTAAGGATGACGGCAAAAATGCCACTGCCTCTTATAAAGACCGTGCCAGCGCAGTGGTTATCATCAAAGCGCAGGAAAAAGGACTGCCAACGGTCACCTGTGCCTCCACTGGCAATGCGGCCAGTTCGATGGCCGGTTATGCGGCGGCAACGGATTTGAACAGCATCATCTTCGTGCCTGCCTCTGCGCCTGAAGCAAAAGTGACTCAACTCCTGATCTATGGCTCCACCGTCTTTGCGGTCGATGGATCGTATGACGATGCCTTTGATCTTTGCACCGAAGCCGCAACCAAGTTTGACTGGTACAACCGCAGTGCAGGAATGAACCCTTATCTGGTCGAAGGCAAGAAAACGGGCGCCTGGGAAATTGCTGAACAAATGAACTGGGATGTGCCCGATGTCGTGTTGGTGTCGGTGGGTGATGGCTCCGTCATTAGTGGTGTGGTCAAAGGGTTTTTAGAGATGCACAAAATGGATTTTATACCAAAAGTCCCCAAAGTGATTGGGGTTCAAGCCGAACATTCCGCACCGTTGGCCAAAGCATTTCCACAGTCAACTGAAGATCATGTGGTGTTGGAAGACCTCACTGACGCACACACCATTGCAGACAGCATTGAAGTGGGCTTCCCGCGTGATGGCATCAAGGCCATCAAATATTTGAAAAAAGTCAACGGTGATTTCGTTGTGGTTACGGATGATGACATTCTGGATGCCATCAAAATCATGGCTCGATCTACCGGCGTGTTTGGCGAACCGGCAGGTGCGGCCACTTTTGCAGGGTTTGTAAAATTGTGTGAACAAGGCAAGCTGAATGCCAACGACCGCGTTGCTCTGGTGATTTCCGGCAATGGACTGAAAGATATTGCCGCAGCGAGAAAAGCGGCGCAGGCCGAAGCGAATCAAATTCCATGTAGTTTGGAAGCAGTGCAAAAAGTGATGGAGAAACTTTCCTAGAGAAATTCTTTGGCTTCTTCTGGAATGTCTAAAGCTTCCCAGTTGATTGTTTCAGGGGTCCAAAGAAATTTTTTCAGATCAATCTCATATTGGCGACTGACCTTGATACCTTCTTCGACCAGTTTCTTTTTCTGGCGTTGCTGCCCACCGCCGGGGCGTTCTGAAATTTTGCCCTGACTGTTGATCACCCGATGCCACGGCAATTGATATTTATCGGACGAACTGTTTAACAGCCACGACACCCGCCGTGCTGCCTTGGGGCGACCAGCAAGATTGGCAATTTGACCATAAGTCGCCACCTTGCCTTCAGGAATATTTTGGATCAATTGAATCACACGCTGTGAAAATTCTGTGGTCATATTGTTTCCTCTGGACAGAAAGTTTACTCAAAAGCAAAGACCGATGCTTCTGAAATGGAAAAAATTTTCATACGGTTTTCATGTTTGCTCCATCCCTTTTCCACGATAAGGTGATACAATAAACTCTGAAATAAAAATGAGGAGGTCGAGGGATGCAAAACCTGGTCATCGTCTTGTCTTTTCTTTTAATCACTGCAGGCGCAGGCATTTTTTTAAGCTTTAACGACGTCCAAGCGCCATCACAAGCGTTGCAGGATTTGGCTAAATATTCTGGCTACAACGTCGTTTATGGTGAAACAGTCACAGTCGGTGAAGGCCATGCCCGAAGCTGGGTGCATACAGATCGACTCGGATTGCCAATTTCAGTGGGCGTATCGATTTCTCAAACGGTGTTTAAAAGCTTGCCATCCGCTCAAGGTCAGATTGAACTCAGAATGCCGCAAAGCATTTCCGGCTTTGATTTTAAATCTGTAATTGTTGAGTGGCAGCCACACAATGCCAGTCGCTCAGCCTTGCATCCCAATGCACATTTCAATGTGTTTTTCAAACTCGACGATCTTCAGGCAAGGCGTTTTAACGACACAAGCACAGTGGACGCCAGCCTGGTCAGCACAACAGACGTTCGCGCAGAAGCTTATCGCATGATCAACACCACAAACGTTCAAGGCGATGTTTGGGGCGGTGTTGCCTTTCCAAAAGCGCATGAGCGCCTGATTGGAAGTTTTGTGTATGGCACACGCAATGGCAATGTTAGCTTTATAGGTCAAACCATCTCGACTATTTTCCTGGCCAGCACGCCAAGCTTTAGCGACACCATTGTACCCTCTCAAGCTTTGATTCAAAGCGGTGTCGCACCGTTGAGCTACGCCATCCGTTACGATCACTTTATGGATGCTGTCCATGTGTCACTGGACAATTTGAGCCTGCGCTAACGCTAACAAAAAACTTCGATTGAATTTTTTAACAGGATCTAGGGATGACGAGTTAAATATCGTCATCCCTGTTTCTTTGATCATAAAATTTAAGATTGGCCGAGCTGGGAAGGGTCGAACAAGGCATCATCCAATTCATCTTTGGAAATGTTGGTGATGGTCAGCAACGTTTTGTTGCCTTCGACAAACTGACTTTCGATCAATTGTTGAACCACATACACATCGCCATCCAGTTCGCCATATTCTAAAAAGGTAACGTCGTTGATCGGCTCACCGCCAAGCGCGAACAATCGCATTTTAACCGGCTGTAACGTCGCCAAATCCACGGTCACCAATATGGATTGAAATGCAACATCCGGTGTTGTGGCTTCTAAGGTCACATCCAGACCCTCGGTGCCATCCTCAAGCGTGACGCTTTCACGCATGGCAACGGCGTAATCTCCATTGTTGTAACGAATCCCAGCCGTTTCAGCCACACTGGCATCACCAAACACACCTTGTTGATCGCTAACTTTCAGGGGGCTGAACAAATCAGGGTTCCACAAAAAGGTGCCATCCGGTGTAGTGATAAACACTTCACCCGCCATGTCTTCGGGTTGTAAAAACTCGATACGTGAGAACTGTTCCCCTGCTTCATTTTCTTTCAAAAACAGTTGCACCAATGCCTGACTCGTGCCATCGGGTCGATCGGCCACCACTTCACTGGTGAAGCTGAGTGAAGTAGAGTCCAGGAAGCGCGCCGCATCCATGGCCTCCAACAATGCTTCATCAGACACATCCTGTGCCATAGAACCAACCGCCAGGGCAATGACTATTAAGAGGGAAGATAAGATTTTTTTCATATTGAAGGAACTCCTTTTAAACGTAACTCAGAGCTTGGACAATGTTCTTTCGAGAATTTTTGATCGCGGGGTACAACGCCCCCAGTATGGTGGCAATCAATGCCGCAATGAAAGGCGTAATCGCGGCACTGGCACTGATTTCAATTCCCAGAGGCACAGTTTCAATCGACCCAGGCGGAAGCCAACCGACACCTGAAGCATTGATCGCAGCCGCCAACACAAAGCCCAGCACAATGCCGAGCACCCCTCCCATGATACCTAATAAAACACCTTCCATTAAGAAGGTGGAGAAGACTTGGAGTCGTTTTGTGCCAACTGCACGGATGGTGCCCACCTCGCGGGTACGTTCCAAGAATGACATGGTGAGCACTTCAAGGATGCTGAAAAACGCCAGCACCAACACCCCAATCGTGGAAAACGCAGAGAACACACCCCAGAACTGTTCGATGGATTCATAGAACGTGGTCAAGTCTTTCCAGATGCGGGTTTCCAATGCGATGTTTTTTAAATTCAGTTGCGTTTGAATGTCTGCTGCCACAACCGCCGCATCGCCCAGGTTTTCGATTTGAACCAGCACTTTGTCCACGCCATCGGTCCGCATGACGCGCTGGGCAAACGACAAAGGCACAAACCCAAATTGCTCTTCCAATTGAAGATTGTTGTAGCGAAAGGTGCCCACAATCCGCGCACTGGCGGCTTTGAACGCGCCGGTCACGGTGCCAGTGGCCAGATTAATGATGTCGCCCACTTCCACACCCAACACTTCCGCCATGCGTTTTCCAATAATGATTTGAGGCGTGCCATCATTATTGAGCGGTTCGCCTTCGAGCATCACGCTGGCATAATCTTCGATGGGATTGTTGGGAATCAAACCACGACTGATCAGTACGGTGCTGCCTTTTTCATTCCCAATGATGCCGCCAAAGCTGATTTCGTAGGAATAGCCCGTCACTCTGGGGTCTTGATCCAGAATGCCGGTCACAGCTTCCAGCGTTTGCGGATCAATCAGGTATTCAAATTCTTCAGCTTTGTTGTCGAACAAAATGTCGGTGGCAATTTGGAATGCGCCACTTTCGCGAGACAGCTGTTCTTCGGTGGATTTCAAACTGGTGGAGATAAAACCCAATGCCAGTGAAAGCATTGCCACCCCCAAAGCCACAATACCTAATGAGAGAATGGTGCGTCGTTTGTTTCTGAAAATATTTCTCAATGCAATTTTAAAAAACATAATTATCTCGTCCTCAAAGCATCCACAATGTTGACCTTTGCTGATCGCAAGGAGGGAAACAACGCCGAAAATGAAGTGGCAATCAACCCCACCAAAAAGGGCACCAAGGCCACTTCCAAACTGGCCGTGATGCTGATAGGCACCGGATCAAGGGCTCCGGGTGGTGTCCAGCCAATGTTGAGGGCATTAAAGCCAAGCGAAATCAACCAGCCCAGCAACGCACCAGACAGCCCCCCCAGCACGCCGAGAAACACACCTTCGGTAATAAACATGAAAAATACCTGATTGGTTTTGGTTCCCAGCGCGCGAATGGTGCCCACTTCGCGGGTGCGCTCCAAAAAGGCCATCGTCAACACTTGTAGCACAATGAAGAAAACGAGGACAGACACCGCCACCGTCAGGAACACAAACAGCGCATTAAAAAACCCTTTGATCTGTTGATAAAATTCTGAAAGTTCGTCCCAGGTGCGAGCTTCCAAATTGAGGCCCATTGACTGAAGTTCGCCCTCGACCATGTCGGCCACACGACGGCTGTCTTCGATATCATTTAGTTGGATAATCAGGTTGCCAATGCCGTTGGTATTGAGCAGGGCTTGGACATAATCAATCGGCACAAAAATGAGTTGCCCTTCAAACTGCTGGCTGTTGAGGCTGAACACGCCCGCCACTTCCAGGCTGCCCACATTGTAGGCACCATCAACAGTGGAAAGATTGACGCGAAACACATCGCCTGGTTTTAAATTTCTTTCATCAGCAAGAGATTGACCAATCAGCACTTTGCCTTGATCTTCGGGCTTTAATCCTTCCCCTTCAATGACCAAATCATTGTAATCCAACGCGGTATTGCCTGGTCGGGTGGCAATGCCACGCAGCACTTTGCTGCGTCGCCCAAATGAAGCCAAGCCGGAAAAATTAAGCCCCATCGAAACATCCACCACTTCAGGGTATTGTGATAACGCCATGCGGATGGTTTCCACATCTTCAGGAAAAATCAGATATTCGTAGCCTTCCGCTTCGTTGTCAAACAACAAGGGAGATGCAATCTGAAAATTGCCGTTTTGCTGAACGATGCCAGCCTGGATGTTGGTTAAAGAACTTTCGACGTAGCCACGCACGGCAAAGCTCATGGCGGTGCCAAGCGCAATGATGGCCAGACTCAACAACGTGCGTCGGCCATTGCGAAACAAATTGCGCATGGCAATTTGAAATTGAAGTCCCAAATGGATTACCTTTTCTGTTCTTCGGTCAATTGGCCATCACGGATGTAGACCACGCGCTTGGCATACTCGTTGACTTCGAGATTATGGGTCACGACGATGAAGGTGACTTTGTGATTCTGGTTCAAGCGTTTCATGATGTCCATGATGCGTTCGCTGGTTTTGGAATCGAGGTTGCCGGTAGGCTCATCTGCCAGGAAAAGTACAGGATCATTCACCAATGCACGCGCCACAGCCACACGCTGTTTCTGGCCGCCAGAAAGCTGATCCGGTCGGCGACTGCCTTCCTTGACCAAATCCACTTCTTCTAAAAGTTGATTGACCTTTTCTTTGCGCTCTTTCGGCGGCACGCCTTTGAGCAGCATCGGATATTCGATATTTTCAAAGGTGGACAGCACCGGAATCAGGTTAAAGGCCTGAAACACCAAGCCAATTTTGTCGCGGCGCACTTCGGCCAAACTGCCAGAGGCAAGCTGAGACACGGCCTGCCCTTCAATCAGTACTTCACCCTGGGTTGGCAAATCAATGCAAGACAGCAAATTAAGAAACGTGGTTTTACCGCTACCTGATGGGCCATTAATCACCACAAAGTCGCCAGCGTCTGCCTGGAAATCCACACCACGAAGCGCATGAACCTGCTCCTGGCCGGCCTCATAGGTTTTGGTCAAATTCCGAGTTTCAATGATCATAAAAGTTGATCCCCCTCGTTGTGCTTTCGTGCCTCCATTAAACCAGAAAATTCTTACACATCAAAACTGAA
Organism: Candidatus Fraserbacteria bacterium; assembly: GCA_029262795.1. Lineage (GTDB taxonomy): Bacteria > Bipolaricaulota > Bipolaricaulia > RBG-16-55-9 > JAJCYT01 > JAJCYT01. The sequence continues at coordinate 80,927 of JAJCYT010000034.1, read as the reverse complement.
TGAACGCTCATTCAGTCTAGAGATAGACCATAAGCTTGTCAAGGGGCTTTTCGTTGGAACAGCTGACTAAATCAACGCAAAACGATCAATGATCAATGCGGCGTGTTTGATGCTCTGCCAATAATCTTCGACACGAATGTGCTCATTGGGCGCATGAATTTGTGAGCCAGGATAGCCGCACCCCGAACTGATGGACGGTATGCCGAATTGCTGACACAGCGTATACATGGGGCCTGAACCCGCTGAAATGGGCTGCAACACAGGTGGATGATCGTACACCAGTTGGGCCGTTTCCATGCCCAACTTCGCCAAAGGAGAATCCAAGGGCGTGCGCCCCGCTTTTTCTCCAGCCAAGACATCAAGATGGATGTCTTCAAACCCATGCGTATCCAAATGCTGTCGTAAGGCGGCGACCACATGCTCTGGGTCTTGCCCAGGCACCATGCGAAAATCCAGCTTAACCTTGGCAAAATTGGGCGACACCGTTTTGGCCCCTGGCCCCTGATAGCCGCTTTCAAAGCCGCAAATGGTGCAGGTGGGCTCAAAATAAAGTTTTTTAAGCAGTTCAATGCCGCTCAGCCCGTTGTTAAAAGCATCAATCCCAAACGTCTGCTTGTGGCCTGCTTCATCAAATCCAAGCGCCTGTAACGCTTCGAGATCAAGATCGTTTGGGATATCAATGTCATCGTAAAAGCCTTCAATCAGGATGCGGTCGTCCGGCCCTTTGAGAGATTGCAGCGCCCACACCAGCCGCCACGCCGCATTCGGCACCACGGCAGCCCAGGAAGAATGCAAATCCGAGTTTGAAGTTTTTACGCTCAATTCGACATACGTGATACCCTTTACGCCCAATGTAACCATCGGACGGTCCTGCAAATCCTTGCCGCCAAACTCCCAGATGCAGCCATCTGCCTTGATGAGGTCGGCATGGTGATCGGCAAACCCATCGAGATTTGGACTGCCAATTTCCTCTTCACCTTCTACAATGAATTTGATGTTGCAGGGCAATTCACCGTGCACGGCCTTATAAGCTTCAACCGCATTAATGCGCGCAATCAGATTGCCTTTGTTGTCAGCCACCCCACGCGCATATAGTTTGCCATCCCGAATTTCGGGAGCATAAGGATCTGATTCCCAAAGGTCTAACGGCTCTGGAGGCTGCACATCGTAGTGGTTGTAAAAGCTGAGCGTCTTTTCAGCTTTGCCCTCAAGTTGCCCCACCACCACTGGATGACCTTTGGTGAGTACAATTTGTACATCTGCACCTAGGTCATTTAGCAATTCAGCCACATGCTCAGCGGTTTCTTTAATGCCAAGGTTTTGGGCTGCCACACTCGGCTGGCGCAACAAATCGTACAACCTGTCCAAAAAACGAGTTTGGTTGGCGTCAATAAAATCAAACAATGCTTGCGGCAAGAACAGCTCCTTTCAAAGGCAGGGGGAAGAATAAAAGCAATTTTTAGATAAATGTAAAAAACTTCAATCCCCCAACCCCCTTGATCTCAAGGGGGTTACGATAAAACTGCAAATGATTTTTCTGAAATTCAAATCTTTTTTCTTTGCAACGTTACTTTGTTTTATGCGTATTCGCCAACGGGTTGACCTTCGCCAATCAAACCTTCCAGATGATGAATTTCATTCAGCGTATGAATCAGCCATTCGCCGCGCCGACACTCCAATTGGGACACCGAGCAATTCTGGATGGTGAACAACGGCACAAACTGAGGCGAATCAAACTCAAGTTTTTTCGAGATGATATAACTCATCATCGATCCCAACACCCCACCATGCGCGACAATGGCAACGGTTTGCTCGGCGTGTTTTTCATGAATTTGTTCAAGAAATTCGCCCACACGAATGATGAACTGCAAACGACTTTCCCCCCCAGGAATCACAAAATTGAGCCGATCTGCATGATAGGCATTGCGAATGTCAGGGTATTTTACCTGCGCTTCCTGCGCCGTAAATCCTTCAAAGCAACCAAATGATTTTTCACGCAGGCGGCTGTCGCGCTCAATCGGCAAATTGTGATGAACATTGATAACGTCCGCCGTGTCAGCCGCCCGACTGAGGTCACTGGAATACATCACATCAAATGGCACTTTTTTCAAATAGTCGGCCACCTGCTGCGCCTGCTGACGGCCCATGTCATTGAGCGGAATGTCTTTTTGGCCTTGAAATTTTTTAATAAAATTCCATTCAGTCTGACCATGACGGACAAAATAAATGCGAAGCATGTGCGTTCTCTTTCGAAGGTTTATTTAAAAAAGTCATCATCCAGGTTTTGTCAAAACATGTCAACCATAGGGTTTGCTGAAGCCACCATCCACCGTAATGGCTGTACCCGTCACATAACGAGCGCAATCCGAACACAACAACGCTGCCAGATCAGCCAGTTCCTCAGGGTTTCCCAAACGATTGAGTGGCACGGTTTGGGCGGTTTGATCTTTCAATTGTTCTGCCGACACATTCGCTTGCTCGGCTCGATGTTGAAACAACTGTGTCAAGCGGTCTGTATCGGTAAATCCTGGGCATACCGTGTTAAATGTAATGTTGTTCTGACCATATTCATTGCTCAAACTTTTGAACAACCCCAACGCCGCCATGCGCAAGCTGTTTGATAAAATCAAATTATCAATCGGTTGCTTGACGGACATGGAACTGACATTCACCACCCGCCCTGCCCCTCGCTGCTGAAAGTGAGGGATCGCAGCCCGACACAGGCGCACCACACTCATCAACGTCAATTCAAACGCAGCGTCCCAGGCGGTGTCATCAAAGTCCGAAAACACACCGGCAGGTGGGCCACCTGCGTTGCACACCAGTGCATCCAGTCCGCCAAATTGTTCAGCCGTTGTGTTGACAAATTTTTCCGCATCCGCAACTTGAGTCAAATCCGCTTCGATGGCCAGAACCTGCGCCCTTGTCTGTGCTTGAATGTCATCTGCAGCCTGTTGAACGCTTGCCAGATCTCTTGAGCAAATGCCAAGCACCGCACCTTCCATTGCCAGTCGCAATGCAATGGCTTTACCAATCCCCTTGCTGGCAGCGGCCACGGCCACCACTTTGCCATTCAATCCCAAATCCATACAACCTCCTTGCTGTGTTTCAAACCCAACCTATTTTGTAGGCGAGCTTTATAATAGGGTTGTCACATCCCCCTTGGCATCGGTTAGAATAAACGGATGCTTAGCATAAAACCAACACTCATTTTCTTGTTTGTTTTACTTGGATTTTCGTCATCTGCTCTTGCGCAAACGCAACTTCAAGTCAGCGCGGGATTTGGTCAGCGTGTGGTTGAAGGCACGATGACGCCTTTGCATATCCAGTTGGAACACCAAGGCACCCCGTTTGAAGGCCAGCTCATTTTGGAACAATCCATCGAAACGCCATTTCGAGGTGTTCATCGTGAGCGATTGTCCACAGATGTGGCATTGGGACAACGTGCCAACAAAAACTTAACACTTTATTTTCCCCTGGAATCCATTGTCTATCCACTTGAAATCCGTCTGGTCAACTCTGAAGGTGACGTAATTGCCGAACAAAGCCTCGATCTGCGCGACATCGGCCAAGTCAATCCGTTGGTCGTTGCGCTAAGTGACGTCAGTTTTCCGCCTCAATTGCCCACAGGTGAAATAGTGCTAAGCCTGAATCCCGATGAAATACCCGACCATGTCAGCGCCTTTGAATCGCTGCAGCGTTTGTATTTGGGTTCATTCGATTTGTCTCAATTGTCAGAACCACAGCAACAAGCGCTGTGGCACTGGGTGATGCTTGGCGGAGAGATGGTGGTGTTTGCCGGTGAAAACTGGTACGTGCAAGACACACCCGCTTTGGCCCAATGGCTGCCATTGCTGCCCGAACAAGTGGTTTCTGTCAAATTCAACGACCAAGATATTTTTATGCTGCAAGGCCCCGCCCGCGGTCAAGTGCTGCAACTGCACGACGACCTTCCATTGCTGGTGCGTCAGCCTTTGGGGCAGGGGCGCGTTTGGCTGTCCAGTATCAATCCTCTGGCAACGGAGATGGACAATCGCTTTTGGCAACACCTGCAACCGATTGTGATCGCCGCTTTAAGCCAAACACCGTTCCCCGCTGAACTGCCCACGGGAGAGTCCATTTTGCAACTGGACCCTGATGTGATGCCCAATGACGTCAATGGATTTCAAAGTATCCAGCGTTTGTATCTTGGCGATTTCAACTTAATGGATCTGTCTGCGGCCCAGCGTCAGGCACTGGAACAATGGTTGACGCTGGATGGCGAGCTGGTGGTGTTTTCCGGCGACAACTGGCCCACGCAGTCCAATGCTTTTTTGCGGGAATGGCTGCCCATGACGCCCGAGCAATTGCGCCGTGCCAGCTTTGAAGATGGTCAAACCGTACAAATGCTTTCCGGCACCACACGCGGTCAGACCGTTCAGTTTAAAGAAAGTCAACCATGGCTGATTCGTCGTAGCGCCACGCAAGGGCAGGGACAGGTGTGGCTGGCAACGATGAACCCATTGACAATGGAAGTGCCCGCGAATTTCTGGTTGCCGCTAAAACCGACTCTCAATCTCGAAAACAGCCAGACATTTGAACAATTGGCTGTCGAGCTTTTTGCACAACAACCTCTGGAGGTGCCTGCCAAAACGCTGGTGGGCCTGATGCTGGTGGTGTTCATTGGCGGGGTGGCAATGTGGACCTGGCTTTCGCTGAAAAAAACGTTCTGGATCTGGATATTGCTTGGCTGGACGGCCGGAAGTGGCGTGGTGTTTGCTGTGTTTATCAATCAGCCCCACTACGCCAAACCACTCACTCGAAATGAATACGGCATCGAAACCATTTTGCCCGATGGGGAAGCTTTTTCACAAACATGGGTGGGCTATTACTCTCAGCGTCGTGAGCAGCTTCATGTGAACTTTCCCACACACGATCGCCCCTGGCAACAACTTCCATTGGAACGCGGCGAGCATTTGTTTGATATGGATTATGCCGTGGCGGATGCCACCCAACTTCAACTGCAAACGCATCCGCAGCAAACCCGTATCCTACGGTCATCGGGCACACATCCTGCACATGTGTCCTGGAGCACCCTTTCCAATGGCGCTTTGCAGGTGGTCAGCCGCATCGATTTGGAGCAGGTGTGGCTGCTGCATCAAGGCAATGTTTTGGGCATAGGCCCCATGGCCGCTGACCAGCCCAGGCAGATTCAATTCAGCCAGCTTGCACTGATGCAGACTCAACGACAGTTGCCCAAAGCGGTCCACGAACTTTGGACCTGGGTGTTGGAACAGCAGCAGCCCCCCACCCTACTGGCAGCCTGGCATCATCAAAGCGACATTCAGCCTTCTGACAGTCTGGGCACATACCGCCTGATCGTTGCGGAGGTGACCCCTTGAACACCCTTGCCAGATCCAAACTCATTGTGGACAAAGTGTTTTTAACGTGGTCGCAAAGTTTTTTATTTTTGAGCGCCGTGGTACTGATGGTGGTGCTGCCGGACAACACCATTATTTCACGCGCCTCGGTTGCCCCTGGAATGGCGTTTTTCTTTCCATATCTGTCGGTGGTGCTGATTGCCATTTATGCCATTAACTTTGGCCAGACCCAGGCTGATCCGGCACGCCCCTGGCGCTATCATTTCGAGAAAAAGCTGTGGCCTCATGCCACACAACTGGGCATCCGCCTGAGTTTGTTGCTGGCACTCAGCTTGCCATTGTGGTTGGTTTTCTATGATATGTTTCATCTGCACTGGACGTCAGGTGTGGCGTTGGTCTATCTGTGGCTACAGGCACAAATGTGGGGCTGGTTCGGGCTGTGGTTGAATTTGAGCAAACTGTCTGAAATCAACCAGTTCAAAGTGAAATATCTGGTGCTGATTGCCTTTTTCATTCTAACTTTAACGGTGCCCATGCTCAGCCCTTTTGTGATTCTGGAACAGTTGTTGTCACCACAGATGTTTACCCGGGCCTGGTTACATTTTTTTGCTGGGGTGGGCTTAACGCTTTTTTTGACCGGCTTTATGGGGTTCCTTATCATCAGGTTGCAACGCCCTGCACCTTTGCCTCCTCAAGAAGAAATCCAAGAGGTCCAAGAATAAGCTTCCTTATTCAGTCCTAATGCCCATTCTTTGGACTTAAACTTGCAATCGTTCGTGTCCATCACATATCATTTAAGATAAAATCAGGTTGGTTAAACAAACGACATGGCAAGTTCTCAAAGAAAACTCCTCGTGATCGCGTGTGTTGCGCTGCTGGTGGTGGTGGCCGGCTTGGCATTCGCGTTTGGATGGCAATTTACGAGTGAGCTTGAACGCCAATTCAATGGGCGTGCCGAATTGAATATTCGAATCTTTTCGGACCAGGTCCTTGGCATCATCAATGAGTTTGATGAACTTGAAGAACCCAACCTTGATGCATTTAAACTGGCGATTGAAGCGCTGGTAAATGATCGGGCTCGAGGCGAAATCATTTATGCACAGGTCGTGCAAAACAGCGTCCTGTTGGCAGAGCAACGCACCTATGTGTTGGGTCAGACCCAGTTGGATGTCATGCCACTGAAAGAGAATGAAGCCATTGTGCTTACCAAAAGCACCATGCCCTCTGGCACCACCTATCTGGATGTGCGCCGCACTCTGGCCAACAGCCCAAACCCAATTAACCCAAACAGCTATGTGCGGCTGGGATTTTCACTGTCCACCCTGCAACGCGACATTTTAAACCGGCAACTTCAAACCGTGCTTTGGGGATTTGGCGGCTCGGTGTTGGGGGTGTTGTTTTTGGTTGCCATTTTTGCCCGCTATTGGCAGACCCCTCAGCCGACATTTGCCAGCAATGATCTCGTAAAACCGCAAACATTAGTTCAAACTGCGGCCCCTGAAACAAATTCTGCCTCGGCAACCGATCTGACACCGCCAGAAAATATTTTAATTCAATGTGGCGATTTAAGCATTGACGATGCTTCAAAAAGCGTGCGGCTTGGCGAAGCAGAAATTCCCATGTCGCCGCGCGAATATGAACTGTTGAAATTGTTGACCAGACATCCTGGCAAAATTTTTTCCAATGACGAAATCGTCAAACTCGTTTGGAACGATGATCAATATGCAATCCCGCAAGATGTGAAAAAGTACATTTATTTGTTACGCAAAAAACTAGAAGAAAACCCCAAACGGCCTAAACGGCTGCTGACCGTGCGGGGATTTGGCTATAAACTTGTGGATGCCACCGGTCTTTGACCGTCTTTGACTGGTCTTGACGCACTGACTATGGGACCTCCACAATCATTTAAGTAAGCTAAAGTGCGTGCCACTGTGCAGAGGAGGCTTGATGTGAAGCGAGTCATATTATTTTCAATGGTCGTTGCGTTGCTGGGAGCTGGAATTGGCTTTATCGTCGTTCTAAGCCAGGAAGAAACTGCCCCACCCCAGGCGCCTGAAGAACTGGTGGCTTTGGCAGAGAAAGTGAATGCCCAATTGGAAGCGGCATTCCAGGAGGCAGCTTTTGGCTGGATTGCGCCCAATTTTGAAGATGTCCAGGCCAGTGGTCAACGTCTGCTGAACCTCATTGCGGGCATGAACAGCGAAGATTATACCCCTATCGAAGGCGGCAGTGAGGAAGAAATCGGCGTTCACGAAAACATTATCACCCTGCGCGAGATGCTGGCCGAAACGGCCTGGTCAGACTTCACTGTCACTGCCGACGCCCTGTTCAGTTTTGTCGGTTGGGCGCGTGAAAATGCCAAAGAAGTGCTGGCCATGAGCAATGAAGAAGATGCCCGAACGCAGATCCATCAGGCAGAAGCCTTCCTGCGCGCAACGTTAGGTTGTAATGAAGATTTGCCCACAGCCGGCGGCGCAAAAGCCATCTTGACCGCTCTGAAAGGCAATGGAAACTGATTAAATCTGTTCAAACAGGAAATGTATCAAACGATGCGAAACGGGCAGACAGAATCTGCCCGCTTTGAAAATCAATCTTTTACAATTATCATGATGCAAACCTTTAGCCAAGCGCCAGCAGTTGACTGGCGTTGGTACCAATAATGGCCTCCAACACCCCATCTCCATCAATGTCAATCACGGTTGGAGAGGAAAACACGACCCCACCGGCAGGCACTTGAAAATTCCATTTTTGTTGTCCTGTAGCTGCATTTAACAGATAAATTCTTCCATCATGCGCACCAACGATAACCTCAATATTGCCATCTCCATCCAAATCTGCCAATGCGGGTGAAGATTCCACAAAGCGCGGTGCGTCAAACTGCCACATTTTTTGCCCATTGGCCCGAATGCCATAGACGCGCTTTTCATTGGTGCCAATGATCACTTCAAGTTGGCCATCTCCATTGACATCTGCAATGGCAGGGGACGAATGGATACGTTGTTCATCCCGTTCAGTGGAGGTGATGGGCATCAACCATTTTTGCTGGCCATTGCTGCCATTGACAGCATAGACCCCTCGTCTGGCTGCACCAAACACCACTTCCACAGTGCCATCCCCATCCAAATCAGCAAGCGCGGGAGAAGATTCCACTTCGCCAAACGCATTAAAGGCCCAGACCAAACTTCCATTGCCCTGGAGCGCATACACGTGATTGTCCAATGAGCCAAAAACAATTTCAGGTCGGCCATCGCCATTGATGTCGCCTGCGGCTGGTGAACTGGTTACGGGAAAATCTGGCTGAAACGTCCATTTTGTTGAACCATTGCGGCCATTGAAGCTGTAAAATTTATCAGAACCAATGACGACTTCAACCTGCCCATCGCCATCAAAATCGCCAATCAAAGGGGAAGACATCACTCTTGTCCGCGTTTCAGCCATCCACTTAAGTTGACCATTGCGGGCATCAAGCGCATACACATTTTCATCGTGCGAGCCGACAACAACCTCTAAATTGCCATCCCCATCGATATCGCCAATGGCAGGCGAGGCAAACACCCAGTCATCGGTGGTAAAGCGCCACAACTCAGCGCCTGTCTGACCGTTAACGGCATACACATTGTGATCGTGCGAGCCGACAACAACCTCCAGACGGCCATCATTGTTGATGTCGGCCACCACAGGTGAAGATTCCACCAAATTACGCGTCCCGAACGTCCACTTGATCCGTGGCGACGCTAAATTTCCCTGGCCTTCTACAAATGCACAATGGGCGGCGTCCCCACGAAAAATTGGCCACTCGCCCGCAGAGACATTGGCCTCAACTGTGGCAGCCTGATTTAAATAACCTGAGGCCAGAACGGTGCCCCCAACCGCTTTTAAGAACCCTCGTCTTGTCCATTTTTTCACAATCATGATTTTAGTATAGCAAAGATTGAATCCAGCTTTTAGTCACACTTACAAAGCAAAATCCTCGAGTGAAAACCCTTCGGACGATTCGATGACCTGCTTGAGCTTCAACTCGCTGTCTTTCAACTTTTTCTGCACTTGATCAGACAACTTGACCCCATCTTCAAACAACTTGAGTGCTTCGTCCAAATCGACCTCATCAGATTCCAGTTTGGACACAATTTCCTCAAGCTGATTCAGCGTTTGCTCCATATTCACTTCACTCATGGTTCACCTCTTTAACTTCTGCTTTAACCTCACCATCACTCAATTGGAGTTTTAACACATCTCCGACAGTGACTTGCTCACTGCTTTTGATGCTGTCTCCCGCTTCCGTTTTGAGTGCCGCATACCCTCGACCTAAAATGGTGGTTGGATTTGATTGATTAAGCCTGCCAAGCAACGTTTCAAATGATTGCTGGCGTTGCTTGAATTGAGTTTCAAAGTTTTTTTTCAATTTCCCCTGAAGTTGATCCAAAGTTTGTGACACATCTCTGAGTCGCTGTGCAGGCCGTCGCAGTCCGTGACTGCGCTGAATCCATTCCAGCCGATTGCCAGCCTCTTTCCAGCGATCAATACACAGACGCGCCACTTGCTGCGTACGCGTTCGCACGGTATACAAAACATCTTCCTGGTCTGGCACCACCAATTCGGCAGCAGCAGACGGGGTTGGGGCGCGCATGTCGGCCACAAAATCAGAAATGGTCACATCCACTTCATGCCCTACAGCAGACACGACAGGAATGTTTGAAGCCGCAATGGCCCGTGCCACCACTTCTTCGTTAAATGCCCACAGGTCTTCGAGCGAGCCACCACCGCGACCCACAATTAACACATCAACGGGCGCTTCGGATTGGCTGTAGCGATTCGCTTGTTCAATCGAGGCAGCCACTTCCTCACCAGAGCCCTCTCCCTGCACTTTGGCAGGAAACAGCAAAACTTCAACGGCTGGAAAACGTCGGGACAAAATATTGTGCATGTCGCGCAGTGCTGCCGCACCTGAAGCGGTCACAATGCCAATTCGATTGGGAAACGACGGCAGCGTTTTTTTACGTTCCGGATCAAAAAGCCCTTCTTCGTGGAGCTTGGCTTTGAGTTGTTCAAAGGTCAATTGCAGCTTGCCCACGCCTGCGGGCTTCATGTCCTGCAACACCACCTGATAGCGGCCTCGTGGTTCGTAGACGGTGACTTGCGCCAGCGCCAACACACTCATGCCATTTTCAGGGGTAAAGGTCAGAGATTGGTTGGCCATGCGAAACATAGCCGCATCCACCTGTGCGTTTTCGTCCTTGAGGGTGAGATACATATGGCCGGAACGGTGATGGGTAAAATTAGAAATCTCACCTTCCAGCCACACCATCGGATAGGCCGATTCCAACAAACCACGAACTTCTCGGTTCAATTGAGAGATGGTGTAAACAGGCGCATCCGCTTGCGTGTCTTTCGCTTGACCGAACCCTAGAGGAAGACCGGAAGTACCTTCTGCCATTAAGCCCTATCTACATTAATGAGGTTGGTCGTGCCGGACACGCCAAATGGCATTCCGGCAGTGATCACGGCTTTGTCTCCTTTGCCCAACAGACCTGCCTGCAACGCAACTTCAATGGAATGACGAATCATTCTTTCAGCGTCTTCATGCTGTTCAAATTCAGTGAGCAAAGAATTTACGCCCCACACCATCGCCAGTTGATTGCGCACGCGCTCGCTATAGGTCACAGCCACAATGGGCAACTGCGGACGATGCTTGGCAATCATAAATGCCGTCGAGCCGGAACTGGTGGTGGGAATGATGGCCTTGGCACCCGCTGTTTTGGCCACCTCACAGGCGGCGCTGCTGATGGCATCCTGTGTGCTGGAGCCGACATGAACGGTGTGGTAAACGCTTTCGTGTTTTTCTGCTTCCAACGCAATCCGGCGCATGGTGTCCACCACAATGTGAGGGTGGTCGCCAATGGCGGTTTCTTCGGACAACATGATGGCGTCAGTGCCATCCATGATGGCGTTGGCAACATCGGTGGATTCAGCACGGGTGGGGCGACGTTCGCTGACCATGCTTTTGAGCATTTGCGTGGCAATGATGACGGGTTTTCCCAGCTCATTGCATTTTTTCACCAGCATTTTCTGAACCATTGGCACCCGTTCAACGGGAATTTCCACGCCTAAATCTCCACGAGCCACCATCACCACATCGGTTAAAGGTAGAATTTCATCAATGTTTTCAACGGCCTGGCGGGTTTCGATTTTAGCGACAATCTTAGTGTTGCTGCCTTCCAGCAGACTGCGTACAAATTTGACATCATCGGCGGTTCTTACAAACGAAGCCGCCACATAATCGGCATCCGCCTCTGCGGCAAAGAGAATGTCCTCTTCGTCCACCTTGATGTCAAAGCCAGGCAGATCAATGCCAGGTAAATTCACACCTTTGCGTGCGCCCAACACACCAGGATTGTGGACCCGACAGATTGTTTCTTGGCCTTGAAAGCCAGTGACCTCCAGCAAAATTTCACCGTCGTTGAGCCAGATTTCGTTGCCTTTTTTCAGATACTTGTGCAGACCATCAAAATCAACCGAAAACTTTTGCGCATCGCCTTCGATCATTTCTTCGGTCAGGATCACCTCTTGACCGGTTTCCAAAACAGCTTTACTCTCTTTAAGTTCTCCTGTGCGAATTCCAGGGCCTTTGGTGTCACACATGATGGCCAGAGGTTGATTTTGATCGGCGGCAGCCTTTCGAGCCATTGCCATAAACTCACGATGCATCTCGTGGTTGCCGTGGCTCATGTTAATGCGCCCGACATTCATGCCCGCTTGAATCATTTTGGGCAGCATCTCGACATTGGCCGATGCCGGACCAAGGGTACAGACTATTTTAGTGCGCTTCACTTATTCCTCCATTGGAATGAAGTTGACGTTATTGTAACAACAGGACAGCAAAAAATATAGAGGCAGGCAATGGTCGCCTGCCTCTATGCCGTTTAAAAATTTAGTAAATAATTGAAAACGTTATTGCCACGGTGTGACCCACTCCCACCCAGGACCGCGGAAGTACACCCCAATGATGATCAAAATAATCATTGCCGCCATCAAGATGAAAAACAACGTGGCTGTCACTGGCCGGTCACGTAGCCTCGGACCGGGCGGTGAACTCTTGTCGGGCCGCCAGAACTCCAGATAACGTTCGACATAAGGCATTGCCACCAGCAGGAAAACGAACACACCTGGAATGATCACCCCCCCCACAGCCACCGAGGTCAATGGACCACCCAGGTTGGGTGAAATGGCCAAAAGTTCCTGAATCCCCAGGAAGTACCAGGGGGCTTTTTCAGGGTTAGGGGTAAATGAAGGCGTGGCCGCCTCTTCCAACGGTGCATCAACCATCAACGAATAAGCGCTCAGAGCCACCAGCAGGAAAAAGCCAACAGAAGCCACAATGTACATGTAGTACGGGTACATCAAAACTTCTTCTTCTTCTGGTGGCAGACGATCCTCAAAGGCACGCAGCAACGAACGCAAGCGTTCTTCATCGAAACTGAATTCCTGCTCGATGGCAGTTAAAGCCGCTGGGGTATGGACCACATGGGTAAACACATCTATCAACAAAGCAAAATCGTTGGCTTCCACATCACCCGCAGTGACCGAAGAAGCTCGAAGCGATAAATCGCGCAAACGATTGGGCGTCACGCCTTGTTTCGAATCAATCTCACGCAAGCTCAAGTTGGCAATGACGTAATTCAAAATGCCACTGAGTTCATCGGCTTCGATATCGATGGGTTCGGGTGGCTCGTAGCCTGGCACCAAAATCTGTGTGTCTTCTTCGACCTTGACCTGACAGGTCAAGCGCCAGTCGTTGTCGATCTGTTCTTCGCTGAGCACATCGACTTCATTGGCATTGGGTGTCCCGCCGCCGCTGACCACGCGGGCCGCACAGGTGGAACACATCCCTTCACCATCACAAGAAGCAGGGAGTTTGGTGTCATATCCTTGATTTTGTAGGAAGGTGAGCAGATTTGTCCCTGGTGCGACATCAAATTCTGCCTGACCTAAAATTTCAATCTTTGGCATTTTTTTCGATTGACCTAGAAATGTTTTGCTTTGCGCAATCCTGATTCTAGATGTATCGTTCCACCCTTCCGACGTAGTTCTTAGTTAATTTCTTTCAATTTTGCCAATACAGATTCGCCGCCTGGGGTACAGGCATCCACAGCCGCATCACCATTGGCCAATGCTTCGGCAAACGCATTGCAGGTCGGATGCCCACAGGCATCACAATCGAAACCCGGCAACACATTACGAATCTTTGTAGCTTCAGGAGACAATGAAACAACCCCTGCGGCTGTTGCCGCTTGTTGCAGGCCAGCCAACACGGGCGCACCACCAGGCAAACAAGCTTCCGTGCCCGCCTGACCATCCACGATGGCCTGGGCATATTCGGTACAAGTGGCATAGCCACAAGCACCGCAATCGAAGCCTGGCATGGCACCGCGCAAGGCACCCACGTCTTCTGGAAGCACCTCGGCAGCTTCACCGTCATCACCCGCATCGGTGGTGATTTCATCGGGCCAGCCGGTAACCAAAGCGTCAAACAGTTCGATCTCAACATCGTTCATGATCGACGTTTGGCAAGAAAGAATCCAACCTTCTTTTTGCAATTTGGGACTGATTGGACCCAGCATGGCTGCGTTGGGATCTTCAATGCCTTCAACGGCTCGCACGCGGCAAGTGGCACAAGTGCCTCCACCCGCACACTGGGCCATAAGAGAATACCCCTCTTCGCCCAACGTGTTCATCAAATTGGCCCCTAGTGGAAAAATCATGATGTGGCCGTTGTTGGATATACGAACCTTGGCTTCCCCTTCGATGGTCAGGTACTTGTTGACCAATGCCAAAATCCCTGCCACACTGGCAGAGAAAATAGCCATCACGATAATTGGCGTAATAAATTCCATGAATCCTCAACCTCAACTCACAAAAAGTTTTTACTGCGCTGCCCTTTATTTCCAGCCAACACATGAGGCACAAATATTATTCACGCCTCGTTTTGAAACTCAATTCGATATTAAGACCCTGCAAAGTCCTGCAAACTGATCATGCCCGTAAAGCCTGCAAAGCCCAGGGCCATCAAACCAATGATGATCAGCGTAATACCAGCACCACGCATCCCTGCTGGCATCGGGGCCACTTTCAGGCGTTCGCGGATGGCCGCCATGGCCAAAATGGCCAATGCCCAACCCACACCGCCGCCGAAACCAAACGCAGCGCTCTGCACGAAGTTCAGCTTCCACAGCACCATTGCCCATAAAGAGGAGCCGAAGATGGCACAGTTCACCGTGATCAACGGCAAGAAAATGCCAAGCGCGTTGTAAAGTTCCGGTGAAAAACGCTTCATGGATACCTCTACCACCTGCACCGTAAAGGCAATGGTCACAATGAAGGCAATCAGTTGTAAATATTCAAGTCCAAAAGGCACCAACACAAAATTGTTGAGCAGCCAGTTAATGGGAACGGTCACCGTGAGCACAAAAATCACGGCCATGCCCATGCCAGATGCTGAAGAATATTGACCGGACACGCCCACAAACGGGCACAAGCCCAAGAAAGCGGTCAACAAAATGTTGTTGGTCAATACAGCGCCGATGACGATGAGTAAAATATCCATAGATTAAGTCTCCTCAACGGAGCCACCAGGTGAGAACTGGCGCACCAAGCCCACGTACAAGCCCACAGTGATAAACGCACCACCCGGCACAATCATCAACACCCACTTGGTCCAGTCTGGGCCAAGCAACGGCATCTGGAACACGGTGCCAAAGCCAAGCACTTCGCGTGCAATGCCAATGAGTGTCAGCGACAACGTGAAGCCCAGGCCAACCCCAATGGCATCAATAAAGCTGAGCCACGGTCCGTTTTTGGAGGCAAACGCCTCCGCGCGCCCCAACACAAAACAGTTGGTAATAATCAGCGGCACGTATGGACCCAATGCCGCAGCCAATGGTGGCAAATAAGCCTGCAAAATAATTTGAACCAGCGTCACATAAGCGGCAATCACCACCATAAAGGCAACGATGCGCACTTCGGCAGGCACAAAATTACGAATATATGAAATCGTTAAGGATGACATGGCCGTCACAAACATTGTGGCGACACCTTGAGAAAACCCATTGATCGCCATATTCGTGGCACCCATAGTAGGGCACAACGCCAACACCATGCGGAAGATGGGGTTGTCGTTCCAAATATCGGAAATCAATTCTTTAAAGGTTGGTGTGCTTTCCCACTTGCGCCAAATGGGAATCGCGGGCGCTTGGGCTTTTGTCACTTGGACTTTGGCTTCATTCGCTGCCATTGGCGGGCGCCTCCTTCAGGCTTTTTATAAAATTTCCCTGAGTCAATCGTTTCTTCTATCGTTTTGCGTCATCAATGTTAAAGCGTACTACAGTTGCCAAAAGGGTTCAAGTCCCCTAGGAAACAATAAAATTACAAATCCAGATCTCCAGCATCACGCAAATTTCTCAACTGCGTCAATGCCGCATTAAAGAAAAGTCGAATTGCATTAGAAGTATAAGTTGCGCCCGTAATGGCACGGAACTTATTGGCTTCATCGGCGGTTGGGTCACGATATTTAACAAAATCCACATTTGGATCTGTCAAAAAGCCACCTTCACCACCAATTTTGTCAGGGCCGTAAAACTGATCTCTGAATTCATCTGTTTTCATCTCGTCACCCAAACCTGGGGTCTCACCAGACTCGAGAACTTCCATGCCGGTGGTCTGATTGGTGTCAGGCGTCAGGCCCACCACAATGTCAATGATGCCCTGAAAGCCCCCACCTGTGAGGCGAATCGCATATCCAGTGATGTTGTTATTGCCATCGTGGGCAATCCACACGGAAAAATCTTTGCCTGTGTCTTGAGGGAAGGTTTTTGTGATCACGCGATTGGTTGTTGGCGTTTCTTCATCAAACAGAACGGCAACTTCCAAATCGCCCGGATCAAGATCAAGCACACTGACCAAGCCGTTTTGAAGCACGGCCAGGCGATTGTCTGCAATGGTCTGAAATGTGGCCAAGTTGGCTGCCACCAAAGGGATGGTTGCCCCCACCACAATCACGACCAGAGCCATCAACATTCGGCCCGCCTTGCTTTGCATAAAGCCAGTTTTTTCTACAACTTCTTCATTTGCACTCATGTTTTTGCCTCCCCGGCAAAACTCTTGGGTAAGGTCATACGATCCAACAACGGTACAAACATGTTGCCGATCAAAATCGCAAAGGTGACACCCTCATTGTATCCGGTCAAATTACGAATCAAAACGGTGAGCAAGCCCACCAAAATGGCCAAAATAATTTTTCCTTTTTGTGACATACAACTGGTCACAGGGTCGGTGATATGTAACAGCGCCGCATAGAATGCACCGCCGGTCATCATCATGAACAAGCCGTCGCCTCGGAACACATCGGGAATCAGCAAATTGAAGAATTGTCCGAAGGCGCCGATTGAAAGCATCATGACCACAGTTAAGCGCCAGTCGGCAATCTTACTGCCGACCAAAATGGCTGTGCCAATGAGCATCAACAGCATCGAAGATTCACCCAATGAGCCGGCGCGAATCCCCAGGAATAAATCCAAAAATGGTGTGACTTCGCCCTCAAACTTCATGAGTTGTAATGGGGTTGCAGTTGTTGCCGCATCCGGCGACGACGCAAAATGAAGGAACCCACCCAGCCAGGACAGACTGTCCGAACTGGCCGCAAAGGTCAAAGGTTCCAACCATTGCGTGGTCAATTCAACCGGGAATGAAATTAGCAGAAAAGCACGTCCAACAATAGCAACGTTGAAAATGTTGTAACCTGTGCCACCAAAAATCTCTTTGCCCACGACCACAGCAAACACAATCCCCACAGCCACCATCCATAGCGGTATGGTCGGCGGCAGGAACAATGCATAGAGCATACACGTAACCAGTACCCCTTCGGTGATTTCGTGTTTACGAACCATCACAAAAATCAACTCGGCCAGCACCCCAAAGGCATAAGTGACACCCACCACAACCATTGTGCGCCAACCGTAGAGGTAAATGGCCATCAACAACAGAGGAATGCACACCACAATCGGCATAATCATATAACGCTGCATACCGATGGAATCGCGCAAATAAGGAGCCTGTTTGACGGTTTTATTGGTGCCGCCCAAAACGGCATCACGTACGCCTTCAACAATCACGTCGAAGCGACCAACAAACCCGCCTTTTTTACGCAAACCTTCTTCTAAAGAATGAAGGCCATTATCAATTTTATCTGCCAGATTATGATGAAGGTCCTGTAATCGTTTCATGGCTTAACCTTCTTCCTCTGCAATCTTTGCTTTGCCCTCTTGGATCAGCGTCATCACCGGAATTTTGGACGGACAAACATAGCTGCATAAGCCACATTCCACACACGCGCCAATATCCAGTTCTTTACAATCTTCAAGTTGATCCTGTTTGGCATGATCGGCAATCGTAATGGGGGCTAAATTTTGAGGACACACATCAAAACAATAGCCACAGCGCACACAGGCGCGGTCCATGCCATGCAACCCATCGTCTGCAATTTTGGTCAAGCCTGGAATCACCGCATACACATTGGTGTAAGAATCGCGCCTGAAGCCTGGTTCAGACACAGCGGTCAGCGCTTTTCGCGGATGCTTTAGAGCCACAATGGATTTGGTGTCTCGCAATACGCTGACCACTTTGAGGTCAGCGACTTTTACACCGCGCATCACACCACCCAACACAGTGGACCCATCTTCGCTGAGTTTGATAAAATCATTCAAAGGTGTGCCAATGCGAAGTTTCATGTTGCTGGGGTTTTGCAGGGCCGTCCCTGAAACAGATACAACGCGCTCCACAAACGGTTTGCCTTCAAGCACCGCATCATAGGCGGCCACAGCTTGTTGTACATCGCACACCAAAGCCCCAACCTGACTGGGCACACCGCCGGCAGGCACACTTAAATCGAGAATTGTGCGCAACAACACTTCGTCTTCGCCTTGTGGATATTTGTCTTTGAGTGGATGAACGTAGCACCATTCCTGAGGAATGCGTGTCTCAATTTCTTCAATAATGCGTGGTTTGTTCCAACCAATGCCAATATGAACTTCCACATTGCCAAGCGCCTGGCGCAAGATGCGAATGCCTGTAACCAGTTTGTCGAACTCGTCGTAGATCAAATCTTCGTCGCCGTCGACAAATGGTTCGGTCTGAATCGCATTAATCACCAAGTGCTTGATGCTGCCAGGTTCGGCCATGCCAGAGTTAAACGCAGACGGAAACCCTTCCAGACCCAAGCCGGTGACGCCGGTTTCATAAAGAATTTGACTCAATGTGTCGGCGCTCAGGCCGGTAAAATCCGCATGGTTATCTAATTCCACCCAATCGTCTTTGTTGTCAGACTCAATGATCACAACCTGGGTGGATTCACCAAAGGGATGTTCCTGTGATTCAATGGCGGTCACTTTACCTGAAATTGTCGCGTGGACCGGAGAACACAACGCTTCGTCATCGCGGGCAATGATCTGGCCGGTTTTCACCATATCCCCCACAGCCACCAGCGCTTTGGGTTCAGCCCACGTCTTGATGTGTTCACCACGGATGAAACCCTGCTGACGCAAAGGAATCAGTGCGCGCTTGGGAGGACGGAACACTTGCAGGTCGCTTTTGGGGCGGCCTTCAAAATCGCCGAAATAATGGCCTCCCTTAAATGTCGATAGACCTCCAACAACGGCCATTTACTCGTCCTCCTCCGGTGGGGCTGGCACACTGTAGCCGTCTTTGCGGATGCGCCAAAAATGCACACCCAGCAGCAACAGCAACGCGGTTGGCAAAATGAACACGTGGATCACATACCAACGCAACAGCGTGGGCTGGTCAAGCTGACCGCCGCCCAGCAGAATTGATTTCACAAATTTTCCAATAAAAGGGGTCCCATCGGCGATATTGGCAGCAATGGCCGCAGCGTAATACCCCAACTGATCCCACGGCAGAATGTAGCCCGAAAAGCCAAAGAAAATGGTGATCAACAATAACAGCACACCAATGATCCAGTTGAATTCGCGTGGCTCCTGATACGCGCCTTTGAAAAAGACGGCCATCATATGCAAAAAAGCCGCCAGAATCATGAGTTCGCCGGCCCATTTATGCAGGTTGCGCATAAACCGACCAAACGACACCGCATTGACAATAGCCAACACGCTGTCAAACGCACGCTCAATGGATGGGACGTAATAGAACATTAAGAAAACACCAGATAAGACCAGAATAATAAAGAGCCAAAACGTGACAACCCCCATCCACATCCAATTGTAACTGAATTTGACGGAACGGCGGTTGATTTTTGCTGGCAGCACATGAACCCAAAAGTTGCGGCGGTTCATCGCCAGATAGTCGGCTTCCGTACGTGGCAGATTGCTGCGACGGAAAATAGACAACCAAGCACGCGAGCTTCTCAGATCCCGAAGGATCAGAAGGAGTTTGTCAATAAATTTATCGATCATGCCGAAAAGTCCGTTTCCTCACCAGTGGGATAAGGGCCTGAAACCATTTGACCGCTGGCTTCGTCCAGATAAAGATTGTGTGCCACGCCTTCACCGGATGCGCGGCTGAGGCCATCGCTAAGATCGTTGGCACCTTTATCGACGATGATGCGACCATCGGGGGTCATTTCCAACTTGTAAAATGGCAAGGGACGAGGCGCAGGGCCACCCACATGTTCGCCCGTGCGGCAGAACACACTGCCGTGGCAGGGACAAAAGGAAAACACTTCCACCACAGGTGCATTGGGGTCATCCGCGCCTAAATCTTGAGCACGGCATTCTCTATGATCGGGAACGCCTGTTTTGCCAAATGGCTTGTAAGTGCAGCCAAGGTGTGTACAAACTGCAGACACAGCCTGCAGCCCTTGACTGTCTTTAAAAATGTACACCTGGGCGTTGTTGATAAGTTTCATTTGCCCTGTTTGGAAATCCGTGGGACGGCCCACGGCCATTTTTAAAGATGGCTCAAAATTCAGCCGTGGAAAAATCACGGCCACAATACCGTTACTGAGCGCCCCTAAGGCAGCAAACAAAGAGCCGAAGCCCAAAACCGAAAAAAGCTTACGCCGTGAAAAAAAACCGACCTTTGATTCTCTCCTGCTGTTGTCTTCAGACAAACCCTGTCACCCTTATATTAGTCACCAAATTTTTGACTGCAAAATGAATTGAGATCAGAGAAACTTCTGCAATCGTCGCGGATTATATCTACCTGCTTAAATCCTGTCAAGCAGGTTTATGGGTGAAATTTTAGACACTTGTTTTGAAAAGTTCTCCATCACATTTCCAGACAAAACCTATATCTTCCCATTTCATGATCTTGTGACTTGCAAGCGCTGAGCAAAGCCTCTAAAATCCAGTCGCTACGTTGAGGTTATTTTAAGATTGCAGGTTCCTTTTGGAGGGGATTGTTCTTGTATCGTAAAGCGTTTGCCATTTCGAGCTTTTTATTGTTGTTGATGTTGATGGCGGTGGCCTTCAATAATTACAACCGGGATTGGAAAAAATATCAGCGTGAGTACTATGCGCTGCTTCAGGAAGAAGTCCAAACCGACACAGAACAACCTCAGGAAATGTCCCTGATCGATCAGCTCATGTCCGTGGTTTCTGGCGTGCAAGGCGCAGTGGAAACCGAACTCAGCCTAGGCATGGTCAAAGTGGTGACCGATCCTGGTCGCACCGCCGATTTGTGCATGACCTGTCACATCAACCAGGGTGGGGTCGAAGGCTACATGGAACATCCCTTGGAAGATTTGTTTGCTGTCCACTCCGAATACATCAAAAACAATTATCCGTTTGATCAATTTGGCTGCACGGCCTGTCATGGTGGCTTGGGATTGTCGCTTGATCCGCATCACGCGCATGAAGCATTGACCGATACAGTTGAAGAATTTTTCTTCCTCAAGATAGCTGAACTCACCGCGCCTGATTGGATCACACGCCAGAAGGCCATTGAAAAAATCCGCTGGATGGTGGGCGACGATTTTGGCTATTCCCATGACGCGCCTGCTGAAGAAAAAGAAGCTATTATTGATGATATCCTGGAATGGTGGGAGCTTCATAAAGAAACGTTTTATGCCGAAGGGTTTGGAGAACGTGGGTCTCCTTTCAAAACAGAAAACCCGTTGGCTGAAGTGGTTCACGAAGATCCAAAAATGTCGGCAAGCGGCAAAGAGTTGAATTTTGTCAACAACAACTCCTGCATCGGCTGTCACAACAACCTGTATACCGAACGATTGCAAGAGGCCGTCAATGCCAACAGCACCGATTCAATTACGACCATCAGCAACCAGTTAGACCATATTCGTTTATGGACCGACATTGACTTTAGCAACATCATGGTGTCGGATGAAGCCTTTGATAAATTGTCCAAAGAAGGCTCCTGTCAGATGTGTCATGGACCTGGCGAAGAATATTTTGCCCTGATGCAGCGCGGCTTGTCCCTAGAAATGCGGGGCAAGAGCATTGAAGCGGCCGACCTGCTTGGTCGAGGCAGCGAAATTGCCAGAGAAAATGCACGCCACAGTTTGAGCGATCCGCTCATCTGGGAAATTTTCCAAGCCATGGCCAAAGATTTTTCTGGTTACGAATCTTTAGAAGCACCAGGGGCACAAGAAACCAGCAGCACCACAACCTCAGAAGAAACATCTACAACTGAACCCGTTGAAACAGCAGAAGAAACCACTGAACCAACAGAAACTGCTGAAACGACCGAAACACCTGAAGTCAGCGAAGTTGAAACCACTGAGGAAACACCAGAAGTCGTTGAAGAACAACCTGAAGCAACTGAAGAACCTTCCGAAGAAACCACTGAACCGACCGATGTTTCTGAAGCACCTGTTGACGATACGGTATTGATTGAACAAGGTCAGCAACTTGCAGGTTCAAATTGTTTGTTCTGTCACAGCGTGGATGGTACTCAGTCGGTGGGCCCTAGCTGGTTTAATCTGTATGGCAAAATGGAAACCCTCAGTGATGGCAGCACCGTGTTGGCGGATGAAGCATATCTCATTGAATCCATCGTAGACCCCAACGCAAAACTTGTTGAAGGCTACAGTGGTGGTATGGCTGCTTATACGAACTTTACTGAAGAAGAACTCAATGCGCTTGTTGCGTACATGAAATCACTTTCAGAAAATTAATCTTCAAACCACCACATCACCCTGCATATAGATAGGGTGATGTGGTATCAAGCTTTTTCTAAAAATTCCAGATAATCGCCGGATTCAATTCGATTGGGCAAGATAATCTTGTGATTGTACCAATAAATCCAAGTTTCTATTTCAGCCCCATTTTTCAATTTGGCCGTCGTCAATGCGCGCCTGTACTCATGCGGTTCAGGATCATTCGGGCCACAATATTCGTAAGGATCAAGTTTTTCAAACACTTTTCCAGGTTGATGCAACTGGTACACTTCTCCAAGCACCCGGTCACCTTTCTGATCTGAGGGCAGCACCCCCGGGTAAGTGAGGATGTGATAAAGCCTGCCCTGCACCGTGGCTTCTCCCAAATAGGATGAATAGTTTTCGATAAAGCGAAACATCGGTTTATTGAATGCCCGCCTCAATGTGCCATAAAGAAAAAGCTTGTTTTCAGTCATGATGAATGGCTTTGAGCTTAACACAAAATGGCTCCGGTGGACGTTGGCCTGAACATGGGATATAAAACGTGGATATGAAAATTGCGCTGTTACAACTTAATTTCATCGTCGGAGATTTTCATGGCAATGGCCAGAAAATACTCGACGGCTATCAGCAGGCCTGCGACCAAGGGGCAGACTTGGTGGTAACCAGCGAATTGGCCCTGTATGGCTACCCACCCCTCGATTTTCTGGAACGCCCCGAAGCGCATGACATACAGGCAGCCATGTTGGGTGAACTTCAAAAACACATTCACAGAGTTGGTTTAATCCTGGGCGTCAGTGAACGTCGAGAAGGACCTGGCAAGCGTTTGTTCAATGCGTCTGTGTTGATTCAGGATGGAGAAATCAGGCAACGCTGGCACAAAGCTTTGCTGCCCACTTATGACGTGTTTGATGAAGCGCGCTATTTTGAATCGGGCCGGGATGATGTGTTTGTGTTTGACTATCAGGATAAAAAAATCGCCATGCTGGTGTGTGAAGACATTTGGGGCGGGGCTGAAATTTTGGATTGCCCACAACTCTATCAACGTGACCCTGTTGAAGAATTATCCAAACTGAATCCTGATATATTAATCGTGCCAAACGGCTCACCCTATCACTGGAAAAAAGGCAACGACCGCCTCACCCTGGTGGGCCGCGTGGCGCAACAACTGAATGCCCATGTGGTCTACGTCAATCAAGTGGGCGGCAACACCGATCTGGTGTTTGATGGTCGCAGTTTTGTGCTTGATTCATCAGGAAAATGTGTCGATGTTGCACCTGCATTTGAAGAAGCTGTGAAGGTGATCGACACATCGACATCAGATCGAATGGATTATTTGGAAGATTCTAATCTGGAAAATCTTTATCAAGCCTTGGTGCTAGGTGTTCGTGATTACATGAAAAAAACCGGACACCAAAACGCATTGCTGGGCTTGTCCGGTGGAATTGATTCCGCACTCACCGCCTGTATCGCTGCCGATGCTGTTGGATCTGAAAACGTGACTGCTGTGATGATGCCCTCGCCTTTTTCTTCGGGTCACAGTGTCACCGATTCGGAACAGTTGGTCACAAACTTAGGTATTCACTCACACAAGATTGAAATAGAATCGCTCTACGAAACTTATGGTCAAACCTTAGAACCCATCATTGGCTGGCACCCACCAGGGCAAAACCCTGGGGATGTGACTGAAGAAAACATTCAGGCACGCATCCGAGGCAATCTGTTGATGGCGATGGCCAATCGAAACCCTGGCACATTGCTGCTGTCAACAGGCAACAAATCGGAAGTGGCCATGGGTTATTGCACATTGTACGGCGACATGGCAGGCGGTTTTGCGGTGTTGTCAGATGTGTGGAAAACCCTGGTGTTTCAATTGGCCAAACATCTGAATCGCAATCGAAAAATGATTCCCGATCACACCATCGCCAAACCGCCCTCAGCAGAACTTCGCCCCGATCAAAAAGACAGCGATTCATTGCCTGAATACGACGTATTGGATGCCGTATTGCAAGCCTATCTGGAAGATCATTTGAGTATAAAAAAAATTCTGAAAAAGGGACTGGCCGATGCAAACACGATTGAAAAAATCATCCGCACCACCAATCTCAATGAATTCAAACGGCGGCAAATGGCTCCCGGCCTCAAAGTCACCAGCAAAGCCTTTGGTAGCGGACGCCGCATGCCGATTGCGGCCAAGCTGTGAATCTGTATCCTGATGACCTGGAAGTGACATGATGATTGATTTAAACACGCTCACACAACGCCACGAAACTTATAAAAAGCAAGCGCTAAATTTGGACATGACCCGTGGTCAGCCGTCCGATGAAAACTTCGATTTGTCCAACCCCATGATGACCATTGTGGATAAGGGCGACGCAATCACTTCAAGTGGTGTTGCACTTCGCAATTACGGTGGCGGGATTTATGGATTGGCCGAAGCCCGTGAGTTGTGCGCCTCTATTTTACGTGTGCGCCTTGAAGAAACGCTGGTGGGCAACAATGCCAGCATGGAGATCATGAGTCATGTGTTTGCTTTGGGCTTGTTGCGCGGGCTCAAAGACAGCCCACAACCGTGGGGCAAAAGTGCCGCCAAAATCATCGTGACCGTGCCTGGCTATGATCGTCACTTTCATATGCTGGACACACTGGGCTACGAATTGGTCACTGTCGGGATTGATGAAAGTGGCCCCAACCTGGATGAAGTCGAACGCCTGGCTGGCAGTGATCCAGACATCAAGGGCATTTATTTTGTGCCCACTTACAGCAACCCAACAGGCGATACGATTTCTGATGAGAATGTCAAACGCCTTGCCAGCCTCAAAGCTGCCGCGCCGGACTTTACAATCTTTGCCGACGATGCGTATGCCGTTCATCATTTAACCGATCAACCGTCCGTGCCTCTGAATATCTTAGAAGCTTGCAAAGCCGCCGAAAATCCTGATCGAGCCTATCTGTTTGGCTCAACTTCAAAGGTCACCTTGGCAGGTGCAGGTCTGGGCTTCATGGGAACCAGCGAGGCCAACCTGGCTTACATGGGAAAACTGTTCAATGCATTGACCATTGGCCCCAACAAGATTGAACAGTACCGCCACGTAAAGTTTTTGACACAATATGAGGGTGGCGTTTCTGGATTGATGCGCCATCATGCCCAAATTCTCAAACCCAAGTTTGGTGCGGTTCAGCGTGTGCTGTCCGAAGAGCTTGGCGACAAAGATCTCGCTACTTGGGCGGATCCCAAAGGCGGGTATTTCGTCAATCTCGATACCAAGCACCCTGTGGCCGATCGTGTGGTTGCGCTGGCCAAAGAAATCGGCGTGGCACTCACCCCCGCAGGAGCCACCTATCCGTTTGGAAAAGACCCGAACAACAGCAACATTCGCATTGCGCCAACGCGCCCCCCCCTGGCTGAAGTGGAAGACGCCATGCGCGTACTGGCCTTGTGCATTGAGTTGGCATCTGCCGAGCATCTGAACGCCTAAATATGCTGCATCCATAGACAATCCATCTAACCAATTGTCAATCTCTGCTAAAACGCTTTAGCACGACTTTTTTTAAAACATTAGACATCTTCCAAAATATCTCTAAAATAGCACCTGAGATTAATTGATCGTAATCGAAATGAGGGGGTCTTAGGGATGAGGTCTTCTAAGCAGACCACGTTTGTCTTTCCATTGTTGGTTTTATTGCTGGGCTTTGTGCTCAGTATCGCGCTGCCTGCGGGTACGTTTGGCGGCAGCAGTGATGGTATCCCCATCACTGATCAGGATTTTCAAGATCGGGATGTCGCCAAAGAGGAACTTGGCAAACTGTTGTTTTTTGACAAGGTGTTGAGCGGCAATCGCAATATGTCATGTGCCACCTGCCATCATCCATATATGGCAACGGGAGACGCTCTTGCTTTGCCCGTGGGTGAAGGTGGAATGGGGTTAGGGCGTTCTCGTAACACAGGCTTGGGATTAGATGCCGTGCATGAGCGTGTGCCTCGAAACTCACCTGCCATCTTCAATTTGGGCGCCAATGAATTTGTGGTGATGTTCCACGATGGTCGCGTGATGATGGATACTCGTCACCCCAGCGGTTTCAGCACACCGGCAGGGTTAGATTTGCCCGTTGGCCTTGATAGTACGCTGGCTGCCCAGGCAATGTTTCCTGTCACTTCCGGCACGGAGATGGCGGGACAGGCAGGCGAAAACTCGATTGCCGATGTCGCTGCCAATGGCAACCTTGCTGGCCCTAATGGGGTCTGGGAACAAATTGCCAAGCGACTTCAGGGCATTGATGAATATGTCCAATTGTTCAGCGAAGCATTTGGAAATATTCAAACAGCAGAGGACATCACCTATGTTCATGCTGCCAATGCCATTGCCGCTTATGAGGCTCAGGCGTTTCGTTGTACAAACGCCCCATTTGACCGTTATTTGAATGGCGATCCGTTTGCATTGACAAAAATTCAGCTTTCGGGCAAAGATCTTTTTTACGGCAAAGCCGGGTGTGTCAATTGTCACTCTGGTAAATTTCAAACCGATCACAATTTTTATGCGATTGGGATGCCCCAAATCGGCCCTGGCAAAGGCGACAACCTGCCAGGATATTCGGACGGCCATGACGATTTTGGGCGCGAACGGGTGACGGGTTTGACTGAAGATCGCTTCCGTTTCCGTACGCCACCATTACGTCAGGTGACCTTGACTGGTCCTTGGGGCCATGACGGTGCCTATGAAGATTTAGAAGAGATGGTGCGCCATCATCTCAATCCAACACAATCATTGGCACAATATGATGCCTTTCTAACCTCAATGCCATCGCGGGCAGATTTGAATGCGATGGATTTTGTGGCACATAACGATCCTGTCCGGCGACAGGCCATTGCGGATGCGATTGAGTTGATGCCAACTGATTTGGAAGAATTGGAAATCGAACAGTTAATGGCATTTCTGAATTCGCTTACAGACATGAGTTGCCTTAACTACGCGCAACAAATTCCAACCAGCGTGCCGAGTGGATTGCCACTTTGCGAAATTGGATGCGAAAACTTTGATCCAGATTTGCCGGTTGCCCAGGCCGTTGCCCGCATGATCAGCAACGATCCTGAAGGCGATCCCAATGCGGATCATTACATCGGCGACCTGGAAATTAAAGAAGCGCTACAATTATGGATCAGTGGCGCAGGTGTGCCCCGCACAGGCGGCAAAACCATTGATGATGCCACCATGTTGGCATTAATCACCATTTGGGCCAATCAAACCGTCATGCCTTGATGTAATCTGTACTTAGAATCAAACAAAGTTGGAGGCCAATCTTTCATAAGTTATGAAAGATTGGCCTCTTCTTATTTTTCAGAGTTTCAAAAAGAATACCCCTAAAGCTTTAGAGCCTATCTTTGAAGATTTGCCTTAGCCCCCTGTAGATCCAGAGGATTGGAGGTTTGAAGCTTTTTACAAATGTGTTTAGAAAATTGTTTGAGGTTTTCAATCCTTGATGATTGAATCTGTCAATCAACCACATCAACTTTCGCTATACCATTGACTCTCTATGCCAAATATAAAACTTGTCAGACTGGAATTTAGCGTTATTATAATGGGTCTGTAAGTAAGGGAATTTTGTGCCACAAATTTTATCAGGGATTTGAGGCACACAATTAAAGTTTTACCTAGAAAACATTGGTTCCTTACGTTGTGCAGCGAACACATTTTATCGTAAGGAATAGGTTTTTAAAGGCGTTACATACCATTTGGCTCATCTCTAGAGCTAAGGGGACTTTTAACAGATTTTCAACCGAAGCCCTGTAAAGGGTTCGGCAAGGAGAGTTTTGTGAAAAAGTGCCCCTTGAGCATCTTTGCGCTGTTTAGGCGTGATATTTTATCCAGCAGGTTTTTGTCCTCATTGATGGGGATCCTATCTGTTTTTCCTCAAGGTGTTCTTTCACACCATTTTTCCAATTTTTATTTAAAGCAGAAAAATCAAAGCAACGCTGTTTCAGTCTGGGTCGGCATGGGCTCACCAGTTTTATGCCCTGTTACCAATCACAGATTGTTGCAGCACAGAAGATGAACAAATCATTCACTTCAAGACAAGGAGGTTTATATAGAGCATCGTGCGTGTTAAAAGATCAATGAATTTTACAACTATAAATTTTCCCAAATAAATCTCTAGGGAAAATCAGGAGGTCTACCAAAGATGAATTTTAAGAATTTGTTTGCTGTTTTTGCTGTACTGGGCGCCATCGGACTGCTGTCCGTTGTTGCCTCTGCCCAGAGCTGGCAAGCCATTGATTGTGCTGACTCTTCCGACGTATTCGATTGTGCGCCAACGGCTGGTGGAACGGCTTCTTACTCCATCATCGCTTCACCATCTTCACTGAACCCAGTGACATCCAATGACACAGCGTCTTCTTCCATTTACGAACATTTGTTCGGCACGGCTGGCTCTAACCCATTTGCCACGTTGGATTTCGGCATTTTGGGCAGCGCCGCCAATGGCTTGGACCCACGCGCCGCTTCCGTCATTGAAGTGAATGAAGATGCCACAGTGGTCACTTACACCCTGCGCGATGGCATGACCTATGCCGATGGCAGTGCTGTAACAGCTGATGACGTTTTATATTGGTACAATGACGTGGTATATAACCCTAACTTGCCAAACTCCTCCACGTCCGCTTTCGTATGCAGCGATGGCAACCCATTTGCCCTCGAAGCATTGTCCGCCACACAACTGACCATCACCTGCAACGCGCCTTTCCGCACCTACACCGGTTTGGCTGGCTCTCAGTTCGTGATTTCCAGGCAGATGGCTTTGGATCTCATCGACGTGCAAGGTATCGCAACTGAAGATGGTGTCAACGGCCCACGCGCTGTCCAGGAATTTATGGGATTGGGTGTGGACATTGACATGTTGACCGGTGGCTTGGGTCCATTTGTGATCAACGAATTTGTGTCCGACCAAGTGGGCCGCTTCAGCCGTAATGAAGCTTTCTACGGTGTGGACAGCAACGGCACCCAGTTGCCTTATTTGGATGAATTGGAAGTCATCATTTTCCCAACCAACGGTCAGAACTTGGCAGTGAGTAACTTCCTCAACGGTCAGACCGAATGGCTGGGTCCACGCCCTGGTGACCTTTCTACAATCTTCAGTCAGGCTGGCTCTGGTTTTGAAGTCAACGGCGATGTAGATAACGGCACGCCTGCAGCAGGCACAGCCTGGATCACGCCAAACCAAGACGATCCCGATCCTAACTTGGCTGCTGCTGCCCGTAATCAGACAGTGCGCCGTGCATTGTCTCTGGCCTATGACCGTACCGCCGCTGTTTTCAACGTGTTGTTGGGTCTGGGCACACCTCAGTACACCATGACCACGCTCAGCGGCAACGCTGGCACCACGTTCTTCCTGGGTCGCGACAACACCTGTGATACCATGATCAACGCTGGTTTGGCCACGGCTGATAATTGTGTGGGTGGCGTCTGGAGCTTGGAGACCGGTTTGAGCTTGCAGGTCAACAAATTGCCAGATCCTAACTCTACCCCAGAAGCCGCTCAACACTTGGGCTGCTTGGTGGACTACGATGCTTGTGTTGCCACTGCTGGTGAATTGCTCGACAGCGTTGGTGTGGTTGACACCGATGGCGACGGCATCCGCAACATCCCTGCCGACTTCGATGGTCTCGGCAACCCTGGTGGTAACTTTGATGTTGTTGTGGTTACCAACGCCGGTAACACCACGCGCTTGGCCTACAGTGAAATCGCTTGTTCCAGTTGGACACCACTTGGCATCAGCTGCCAGGCTCAGGAAAAAGCGTTCTCCACGTTGGTATCTGAATTGCTGGGCGGCACCTTCTCCGGTTACATCATGCTTGGTTTGACCGGTGGCGACCCAGGTGGCGGCGCTAACATTTACCAGTGCGGTGCTGCTTTGTACTTCTGGCACCTCAGCTGTGATCCAAACGCCACGGATGGTTTGACGGCCCAGGATCCTTCTTCTGCCGCTGTGGAAGCCGGTTTTGATGAAGGCTTTGCTTCAGTAACCATTCCAGATGCACAGGTTGGCTTTGACAAGGAACAGATTGCGTTCCTCCAGGGTGAACCTTTCATGCATTTGGCCATTCCTAACGCTTTGTTCGCAGTGCGCACCGACCGCCTTTGCAACCACGGTCGCACCGTCAACGGCAACACCCACTTGAAATATCGCGTGGACATTGCCGGGAACGAAGGCTCTTGCAGCACCAACTAATCACTGATTGGTTGACAGTTCAAATTGAACTAAAGTCAACATCCGCCGCGCGGTTTTTTGCTGCGCGGCGGATGTTCTTTTTTAGCCCCATGATCGATCAAGCCTTCCTTAACTAAAATCAGCGATTAAAAATTTTATCGCTCTCATTTCCCGCTTCATTCAATTTAATCAACAAGCCGTTTTTTATTTCAAACATAAGCAACGCATTTAATTCCTTCTAAAGACATTTCTTAACAAAGTTGGAACAATCCTTTTGCATGCTTGGTCCATCAAGCACAGCAGCACTTGCCGGCAGCTGGCTGCAAAAAACTGAAGGGAGTTTCAATGAAAGTAGTTAAAATCGGTTTATTGGTCTTCGCATTGACGTTGGCAGTGTTGGGCGTAATGGATTTTGTCGATGGTGCTGTTGCCTTTGCAGACCCTTGCCCAAGCAACTGTTAAATTTTTCTTAGTGAAAGAGAGGCAACCAAAATGGTTGCCTCTCTTTCAAACTTAACGAATACCTTTCAAATTGGAATCCAATCTTATTCTGTAGAAGCCTCTGGCAGATGAATCACACGCAACACGCTGGGTGTATTGATATTGGCTTCGGTGTTGGCCATTTCATTCAGATACAGTTTTTTTCCATCTGGGCTGATGCTCAGATCATTGGGTAAGGAAAAAGTGGCTTCCAGAGCGGGCCCATTGTGATGGCCTCGTTCTCCTGATCCAGCCAGCAATGTCAATTCACCTTCTAAATTCAATGCGTATATTTGATGCGTTCCCCGTGAAACCACATAAAAAATGCCATCTCCTGCATAGGTAATGTGTCCAAGATTTCCACTTCCAGGCACACTGGCAAACACAGAGGCTTCTCCTCCTTGCGTGATTTTGATTACGCGGCCATTACGAAAATTAGAAACATACACATTGTTGCTCTCATCCAACGCAATGCCATTGGGGCAATTCAAAAGATTGCTGCTGATAAAGCGAGTGGAAACGCCCTCTGGTGTCACTTTCTGGATGGATGCACTTCTGCAATTGGCGATATATACATTGTCATCGCTGTCCAATGCAACCCCAACCGGCCCTGTTACGCCTTGATTCGTAAACAGGCTGACTTCACCACCGGGTGTTATTTTGTGAACCTGGCTGCCAGTTAAACTGGATTGAAATAAATTGCCCTTCGTGTCAAAAGCGTTGCCGGTTGGGCCAAGCAATCCTTGACCGCTGACAAAAACGCTCACGTCACCTTCCGGTGTCACTTGATATATTGTTGTCCCTCTCCACGTGGGGTTGGGCCCAATGTCTGCCACGAAAATATTGCCCTGTGCGTCAACCGCCACACCACCCGTTCCACTAGACAAGTCGGTCAATGTGGTCACAACAACGCCTTGCTGGCTGATCACAACCGGTGCGATACCACCAACTGACAGGACAAATGCCATAAAGACCACAATCCTGATCCGCCTTAAACTTTTGTAATAGCTATGGTCCATATTCGTACTCCCTTTTTTATAGACAGAATGAACAAACGCTACGATTGATCTTATTGAGAGACCTTCCAGAAATCTTCCGTTTGTAAGAATCTTCGGGATGGCAAATATGATGAAAGCCATGGGCAACATAAACTTAGGCATTCAAAAGGAAGACAAAAGCCCACTTGCCATAAAATTATTTGGTGAGTTTGAGGTTTGGCTACAAAAACTGCGTTTACCAAATTCAGCCTTTGGGCGACCAAAAACCATCGCTTTGCTTAAGTTAATGGTGCATAACCGAAGTGAAATATTTACTTCCGAAATGCTGGCCCACCACTTGTTCCCGGAACTCAGATTTGAGAAGGCAATTAAAAATCTTCACGCAAGGATTTCGGAATTGCGTTACGCCCTAGAACCTAATTTGACACGAGGGGTGGATTCTGCCTATATCAAACGGTTGGCGCCTGGCTGTTATCGTTTCGACCCAAATGCCTCTGTCTGGGTGGATACCGAAACTTTTTCACATCAGCTTTCAATCGCACGAAGGTATCAAAATGAAGGGTTATTTTCAGACGCTGCTCATGCTTTTCAAACTGCTCTAAAAATTTATCGGGGCCCTTTTCTGGCTCAGGATATTTATGAGGAATGGACAATGTTGCCTCGCAATGCCTGGAAGTTTGATTATGAAAATGCATTGCGTGAGGCCGCCATCCTGCACCGAAGACAGAAGCAATTTCAGGAGGCTCTTGCTTGTGCAAACAAGGGCCTTGAACAAAACCCATTCAATGAGGTTTTCTATCAGGAAAAAATGATGGCGCTTTCTCGCCTGGGCCAGACAAAAGAAATCACTCAAGTTTATGATCAATGCCAAGATACGTTACAAAACCTCAGCGTCGCACCCACAACCAAAACGATTTGGTTAAATCAATCGCTTCGCAAACATCCTGCCGGGTTTATTTTGGACAACAAAACAGCAAAGGTACAAAAAGCGCTATTAAAGGGACGCTTTTTGTTGAGCAAAAACACTGCCAGAGCAACACAACAGGCATACAAATATTTTCACCAAGCGACACACCTCGATGCAGAAAATGCAGATGCTCATGCAGGGTTGGCCGATGTGCACGCCAGCCTGGTCATTTACCATCAACATTCACTTAGCACCCATTGTAAAGCGGCAAAAGCCGAAGCTCAGCAAGCGCTGCATTTAGACAATGCTTCTCCAGCTGCACACACCGCCCTGGCTTTGGTGTTGATGAACTTTGAATGGCAAGGAGAAGCAGCTGAAAACCACCTCCAGCGAGCCCTCGAACTTGACCCATCCTATTTACCCACTTACTTGCGATTGGCCGCTCTCTATGCAGCCTGGGGAGATTATAAAAAGGCAATGACATGGGCATCCAAAGCCCATGAAATCAATCCATTGTCCATTGAAACCTACATCGCTATGGCACGGATTTTCTATTTGATGAAAGACCCTGTCAATGTCATCGATGCGGCCAAACAAGCGCTTGAGTTAGAGCCTAATTCCTGGCTCGCTTACCAATTTTTAAGCCATGCCTATATCCAGCAATCCGAATCAAAAAAAGCACTTCATCAACTCGAAAAAGTGGCTCAATTGTCAGGTGGTGCAACAAGTTACTGGGTTTCACTGGGACATACTTATGGCACCATCGGTAAACGAACCGAGGCTGAACGTGTCATTACACAACTGCAATCGGTATCAGCAAAACAATTTGTATCTCCGTATCACCTGGCGATTGTGTTTGCTGGCATGCAAGAACATCAGTTGGCGGTGGATCAGCTTGAACAAGCTCGACAACAACGCTCATGGCCACTCGCCTTGCTGTGGTCCGAACCTCGTCTGGAGACACTACGTGGCACATCTGTTTATCAAGCCTGGGCAAATCGTCGAGAAAGATCTGCGGCCTGAACTAAAGTCGTCATGTTTTAAGCGCTTACCAAAGGTTCTTTTCAGCAAATCCATCGTAAGAAATAATTGTCATCTCAATTTCTGATTCATTGATTATGTCTCATAACAGAAAATGGCTTTATGAATCATTTTCTGTTATGATTTTTAATAAAAACGATTGTACAAACCATATCATGACTACCTTCATGCAAATACAAATGTTGTCAGAATTTGTGGTTACCATTAATGGGGTGGTTGTTGATGTGTGGGAATCTGAAAAAACCAAATCAGTATTTAAGTATCTGGTGAGCAGACGAAACCAAATCTGCCTCAACGAGCAAATCATCGCAAACATCTGGTCCAACAACGACTTTACAGAAACAAGGGCCATGACGCTCCTTCGAGGGCGGGTCTATAACGCCCGTAGAGCCTTGGAGCCCGATCAAAAGTCCAGCGACCGCTTTATCGAAACCTGCTCCGGTGGGTACCTGTTCAAAACCGACAATTGCATTGTGGATCTGGATGAATTCGAGCATCACCTAAAGCTGGCCCAACAATACGTTCAGCAACCCAACCTCGATGCGGCCATCTTAGAATTTGAACAGGCTCTCGAAGGGTACAAAGGCGATTTTCTCGAAGAAGATCTTTATGAAAGCTGGACGAACGAGTTTCGTGAAAAATATTTGCAGGACTATTTGCTGGTATTACTTGGGTTATCGGAATGTCATGCGCAAAAGGCCAATTACCCTGAAGCAGTTGCGCTCTGTGAACGCGCGCTTAAAAAAGCGCCTTTGCGGGAGGATGTACTGCGAAAAGCCATGCTCTATAGTTTTTTGCAGGGAAACAGCAACAAGGCCAAGCAGATGTATCAAACTTTTGTTGAACTACTGGAACAGAATTTTTCTGATGACCTTAGGGCCCCTGACCCAGCCACGCAGGCTTTGTACGATCAAATCAATGCAGGCCATGTGCCCGAAGCGGAAAATTACCCTGATTACCATGAATATGTTCCCATCAGAGAGCCCTTTGAACGCCTGCCATTGATTGGCCGGCAAAACGAATACAGCCAATTGCTGCATTGGCTCAACCAGGCATTTCAAGGCCAGGGAGGCATGTTGTTGATTGGCGGAGAATCGGGCGTGGGAAAATCACGCCTGGTGAAACAGGCCATTCAGTTTGTGGAAAAAAACCATCACAATCACAAAAATGGACAAGGGCGCTACAAACAGCTACAGGGACGTTTTACCGTGTTTAAAAGCGGAAACAGTGAAGTCAGTGCGCAATCGCCATATTTAACTTTGTTTGAACTGTTACGTCATGAACTGCCCAAGCACTCGCCAAAAACACTGAACCTACATCCATTAAGCGCTGGTATTTTATGTCAGTGGATTTTTGGACTGGAAGACTACTTTGGTCACCCCGATCCACCAACACCATTGGCACCAGAGCAAGAACGGTTGCGATTGTTTGAAACACTTCGACAATTGCTTTTTAGACTTTCCGAACAAAATGCCCCCTTGTTGTTATTTCTGGATGATCTCCATTGGGCAGATGCCTCCACCATTGATTTTTTGGATTACCTGCTCACCCAAATGGGCCGCTTTCCTTTGCTGCTGGTGGGCACTTACCGCAGTGAAGACCTCGACCCTCAAAGCGCACTCAGTCGGCTGGTACGCCGCGCCATACGGGGCAGCGAAGGCGAGCCCATTGCTCATATCGAATTAAAAGCCTTTGAAGTAACGGTTTTTGAACAACTGGTGGCAGACAAAGTGCCTCAACTGGCAACGCCATCGCAATTGGGAGAATTTTTATTTCAAGAAAGTGAAGGCAATGCGCTTTTTCTAATTGAAATTCTAAACACCCTTCAGGCACAACAAGCACTCATTGTCAATCCAATGGGGCAGTGGGAACTCCAAGCTGAAAATTTCCAGACAATATTTCGCGGATTGATTCCCGAAAAAATACGCAATATCTTTTTGCATCGAATTGCACAGTTGCCTCCCAGTGAGCGGGCGCTTCTGGAGTTATTGAGTGTCATCAATCAGCCTTGCAACCGGGCACTGCTGGATGAACTGTGGCAAAATGACCTTCAGGCCATTCACGGTGATTTCAGCACACTGCTGGAAACGCTTCTCCTTTCACATTTCATCTTGGAGGATCGGGCACATTACCAGATGGCACATGACAAGTTTCGTGAGGTGGTATATCAAAACACGCAACAGGCAAAACGTCAAAGTTTACACAAAAGCATTGCACAGACACTTGAACAGCCTCCGTGGGCTTTACAGGAAAACAACGGCGTGCTGGCCTATCATTACGCCCAAGCCAATTTACCCAAACAGGCTGTCACGCATTTGATTCCTACGATTCAAAAAGCCGTTCAAAGCTACCGTAACTCAGAAGCTTTAGATTTGATTGATCAAGCCAGCAAGCAGCTTGAAAAGCTATCCTTAAACGAAGACCAAGCCTTTGTTGAAAATGCCAAATTCAATGCATTCATCGAACAGGCAAAGATCTTTGACATGATGGGCCGGAAAAACGAGCAGGAAAACATATTGTATGAATTACTGCATCTATCTAAAAAGCTGAATCATTCAGACAAGCGTACTTTAATTCATTTGATGTATGCAGAACTTTATTCCGACCTGGGACGCTATCCTGAAATGTTGCTAGAGAGTTACAAGGCACTGGACTTTTCGGGCGACCATCTTGTTTACAAAGCACGTTCACTTCATTGTATTGGCCTTTATCATTGGAATGTTGGAAATTTTGAAGATTCATTAAACTATTTCCATCAAGAAAAAAGCATTCAGGAATCTTTTCAAGAAAAAAATGATTTGTCCGAAACTTTTTCTCACCTTGGCAGGCTATATTGGTGGAAAGGCTTGTATGAAGAAGCAGGTTTATATTTTGAAAAAGCTTTGGATTTACAAGAGAAAATCAACAATGAACAGGCTAAATCTATGATATTGACAGATCAAAGCTCAATGTTTTGGGCAAAAAATGAATATATTAAAGCCATTGAATCTTACAAAGAAGTTCTTAATATAACATGCAAAATAGGTGATAAACGAGGTGAAGCACAAGCCTTTGGAGATTTAGGATTGGTCTATTGGTCTATTGGGGAATATGAATTGGCTGAAACTGAAATCAGCCAATCCGTTAAAATCCATACTGAAATCAATAATTTAAGGGGCCAAGGCATCAGCTTAAACAACTTGGGCTTGGTTTATCTTTCGTTGGGCCATTATGAAAAAGCCTATCAGTATCATGAGCAAGCATTTGAAGTCATTTCAAAAATCGAATGGGAAGTTGGGCAAGGGCTGGTTTTTGGAGGGTTTTCTCAAATTCATCGCGCGCAAGGCCAGCTTGAAAAATCTCTGGCGTTACGACTTCAATCTCTCGATATCTTTGAGAATGCTCAGAATCAATGGCTAAAAGGTTCAGGTCTGCATCATTTGGGTCAATTATATACAGACTTACATGATTACGAAAAAGCCCTGGAAAGCTTGATGTCAGCCCTGGTGATTAAACGATCCTTAACAGCCAAAGAAGAAGAAATGCTCATTCTCTCAGATCAGGCAATGGCTTATCTTGGCTTGAATCAATTTAAAAAAGCTTTAGAAACATCTGAAGAATCGCTTCAATTATTGCAAAAACGAGGCGACACACCCCGTGCAACACAAATGTGGTGGCAACATGCATGTGTGCTGGATGCATCGGGACAATCAACTGAATCTTTAGAAGCACTGGAGTATTCGTATCAATTGCTGCTGAGTTCTGTTCGCAAAATTGAACGCCCTAAAAACCGGCACAGTTTTTCGGCCATTACCATGCATCGAAATATTTTACAGACCTACGCACAACGTCAAGCCAGTTCTGACTCAGCCGAAGCATTGGCCTATGAGCGTTTGCGAGATTCGCGCTGGTCAAATGGTGTCACATGTCCCTATTGCAACAGCAACTCGGTGCAAAACCACAGCAGCAACGGCCCGATGAACCGTTATCGCTGCAAGCAGTGCGACAAAACCTTTAATGACCGCACAGGCACCGTTTTTGCCAACAGTAAAATCAAGCTGTCTAAATTGATGCTTGGGCAGGTATTCATCCAAGAAAAAATCGTGCAAAGTGCTGGCG
The DNA here is from genome assembly GCA_029262795.1 of Candidatus Fraserbacteria bacterium. Lineage (GTDB taxonomy): Bacteria > Bipolaricaulota > Bipolaricaulia > RBG-16-55-9 > JAJCYT01 > JAJCYT01. Next base: position 42,707 of record JAJCYT010000034.1, on the reverse strand, counting down.
ACCTCAGCCAACTGCTCTCTATTCAAATACAAAATGCGACAAAATTGTTCGATTTACTCCAAGAATCGCTTGACAACGACACATCCACAGATTAAATACTGATGCAATTAAAGATGTTATAAAGTTTTTTATCACCGTTACTAATATTTTTTCCACCTTATTCATTTCTACCGCGCCAAAATTTCTAATATACATTATCCTTTCGGTCTTTTATTCAATTCTTTTCTTTGCATCTCCTTGTTTACGATAGAGCCACCATGAAGGTTCGATATTTCTTTTCCAATCAAACGAGCCATTTTCTTTTCCCAGCAATCATTTCTTTGCTGTGCTTGATACCCCAGCAATCGTTAATCAAGGGCTTGGTGAGCCGATTCAAAATCACCTTCAGTTTTATCACCAGGATTTTTTACAGGCATCCTTGGCGAATTTTTTTTGATGGTCGGTTTCTTGTGGCATATTGTGCCAAGCCCTGATTAACACTTTTTATAAACTTCGCCCACCCGCTCCCCATTGCAGCCAGAAACAAGAAGGAGATGGGCCCCCCTCATCGCTCATCTACCTTGCCGTTGTATACTGCAATGCTTTTGCTGCTATAATTGATCAAATTCAATTGTTTCAAGGAGGCATTGCATGGGTCGTCAGGGTTGGTATTTGCCGTTGTTATTGATGCTGGTATTGTTGGTGGCTGGGTGTGGAAATCAGACTGAAACAAACCAAAACAATAACCAGGATGATCAAACGTCCACGTCTACCACAGAAACAGAAGACAGCACAAACTCCACTACAACGGAAACACCATCCACTGATACATCGACAGACACGTCTTCAACTGACAATACAACGTCTGAAACGCCCTCCACGGACACAAGCACTGCCAGCAATGTTGAAATTAAAAACCCTGACACACTTGTGTTGGTCAACACCACTATTCCAATCACCTCTTTAGACCCTGCTTATTCTTACAATGCAGGCAGCGGGGCCATGATTTTTAACATCATGGAAACGCTGATCTTCTTTGACGGTGAACACACCGATAAATTTATTCCGATGCTGTCCACTGAAGTTCCCACAATGGAAAACGGACTGATCAGCGAAGACAGTCTCACCTACACCTTTCCAATTCGAATGGGCACAACGTTCCATGAAGGCCCCGTCAGCGATGCCGACGGCAATGTGATTCCAGGCAGTGGTGAACTGACGCCCGAAGATGTTACCTACTCTATGCACCGCCTCATTTTGACCGACCGTGCCGGTGGCCCTAACTGGATGATGATCGAACCCATTTTGGGCCTTAGTTCCGTCAAAGATTTGGGCGAACAAATCGAAGGCGTGGAGGTCGAAGCCCTCACCGATCTGAGCACTGAAACTTTGTTGGCTATTTGTGAACAAGTAAAAGAGGCCATCTACAGCGACGGAAACAATGTGGTCTTTAAACTCGACACGCCATTTTCCCCTTTCCTGCAAGTGGTCGTAGGCTACTGGGCCTCAGTCCTGGACAAAGAATGGGTGATGGCCGAAATCCTGGATGCTGATGGCAATGTGGATAAAAAAGCCGGGTGGGATGGCAGTTGTTCCAGTTGGCAGAATTATTACGACCCTCAAGTTGAAGATTCAGCCCTTTTCGACAAAGCCAACGGCACCGGCCCTTACAAACTGGAACGCTGGCGCAGGGAAGAAGAAGTCTTTTTAAAAGTGAATGAAGATTATTGGCGCGGCCGACCTGCCAACCTTAACGTGTCCTATCAGGCCAGTTCTGAAATGGCCACCCGCCTGTTGATGATGTCTCAAGGCGATGCAGACATCATTGCCGTGCCAGTGGCCAACCAAGACCAAATCTTCCCGCTCGTTGATGAAGGTTTGGTCACCATGTATGAAAAACTGCCAACCGGTACCGGCTATTTCTGGACCTTCAATCAGAAAGTCAATCCTAACAACAACGACTATATCGGCAGCGGCGAACTGGATGGAGACGGTGTGCCACCCGATTTCTTCAGCGACGTCGATGTGCGCAAAGCCTTTGGCTATGCCTTTGTCTGGGAAACCTATTGGAGTGACGTGATCAACGGCGAGGGCATACGGATGCCTGGCCCAATTCACTCCGAAGTGTTTGGCGCCAATCCAGATCAAATGGTTTATGATGTCGATCTGGAAAAATTAGAGGAACATCTGAAAAAGGCCTGGGACGGCGAACTTTGGGAAAAGGGATTTAAATTAATTGTGCCCTACGTATCCGGTGGTCAGGCCGTGAAGTTGACCACGGAAATCATGGCCAAAAGCTTTGAAACCATCAATCCCAAATTTCAGTTGATTCCTCAAGACTTCCAGCGCAGCAAACTGGTTCAGGACAGCAACACCGGACAAATTCCATTCGACTACAATGGCTGGGGGGAAGATTATCACGATCCCCACAACTGGGCATTTCCGATTTTGCACAGTTTGGGCAACTATGCGCGCAACATGAACATCGATCCTGAAATTCAGGCGCAGTTGGACGACATCATCATTCGAGCACGCAGTGAGCTGGACCTGGAAAAACGCGAAGCGCTGTATCATGAGTTGCAACGCATTACGTTTGATGAAGCAATCATCATCACCATGGAAGAATGGACACGCCGCCGCTTTATGCGTAGCTGGATGCAGGGCTACGTGCACAATTCCGGCTACCCAAGCTATTACTACTGGCACTTCGATAAGGCAGAAAGTTAAAGGGCCCTTATGCTGGCCTATATCGTAAGACGGCTGGCACTCTTGCCAGCCATGTGGTTGGCCGTGACGTTAATGATTTTTTTGATGCTGGAGCCGCTTGGCCCCTATCAAAAATTGGCCCTGTTTCTGGACAACAATCCTGAAATGGCTGTGCCTGCCAACAAGCTTTCCGAGGAACAACTCCAGCGCGTGTTTGACAAGCACGGCTTAAACGACCCTTTCTATGTGCAGTATGGCAAGTGGCTGTCTGAAGTCCTTCGTTTCAATTTTGGCTGGTCCACCACCGCACAGGCACCGGTGATGGAGGCACTCATATCACGGTTGCCGGCCACCATCGAACTCACCATGCTGTCCATCGGCCCCTTGATCTTTTTGGCCATTTGGATGGGGGTCAAATCCGCCGTCCATCAAAATCGCTGGATCGACCACGCCACACGCTTTATCGCCATCACCGGATTTTCACTGCCCAGCTTTGTGTTTGCAATCTTTGTGCTGGTGATTTTTTATGGCTGGCTGGATTGGTTCCCGCCAGGGCGATTGTCGCTGTGGGCTGATCAAGTGGTGTTTTCTGATTCATTTACCAGGTTCACTGGAATGAATCTGGTAGACACGTTGCTCAACGGCCGATTCGATATTTTTGTGGATGCGATCCGACATCTGGTGCTGCCTGTGATCAGCCTGTCCTATTTAAGCTGGGCGGCGTTGTTACGCGTCACCCGCAGCAGCATGTTGGAAACATTGAAACAGGATTACATCACCACTGCACGCGCCAAAGGGTTGACCGAAACCTCCGTGATTCACAAACACGCGCGCCGAAATGCGTTGATTCCTGTGCTCACACTGTCCGGGTTTGTGATTGTGGGCCTGCTCACCGGCGTGTTCATCATCGAAACCATTTTTAATTATCGTGGCGTCGGCTTCTGGGCAGTCGATGCGGCTTTGAGTTTTGATGTGCCTGCGGTCATTGGCATCACGCTGTTTACGGCCACCTTGATTGTGCTGGCCAATTTGATTGTCGATATTTTCTATACCGTGGTCGACCCCAGAGTGCGCTATGACTGAACTCTACAAACGGCCCAGCGTGTGGCAACGGCTGAAGAAAAACCCGATTGCGCTGCTGTCACTGTTTCTATTATTTTTCTTTGTGGTTGTGGTGTTTGCCGCGCCTTGGCTGGCCCCGCCGGAACGCGCCTGCCCTTCGCCCATCTACTACATTGTGCCGGACTGGTTTTTCGCACTGTTTGATCATGACCTGCCTTGCAAGCCACATCAAATTCCGCGAGATGGGTTCAAAATTCCGCCCATTCCGCCAAACCTGGATGCTTGGAAAACCTTTCCACCGGACTGGAAGCTTCATCCTTTAGGCACAACCGAAAACCGTTATGATATCTGGTATGGTCTGGTGTGGGGGACACGCACCGCGTTGGCAGCAGGCGCATTAATCGTATTTTTCAGCTTCCTGATTGGGCTGACAATGGGCGGATTATCCGGTTATTTTGGTCGCTGGATTGATAGCGTCATCATGCGACTGGTCGATTTCATGATTGCCATGCCAGGATTTCTGGCAACGCTTGTTTTGGTGTCGGTGTTGGGGCGAGGGCTGGATAAAATCATTTTTGCCTCCATCGTTTTTGGCTGGACCAACTATGCGCGCCTGATTCGAGGCGACATTCTTTCCATTCGAGAGCGTGAATACATCCATGCCTCCAGAGCCTTGGGGGCCAGTCACACCCGCCTGCTGTTTAAGCATGTGATTCCCAATATGATTTATCCTGCATTGATTTTGGCTTCGCTCGACATTGGCAGCGTGGTGCTGGGCCTGTCTGCGCTCAGTTTTCTCGGCTTGGGGTCAGGTGAGGATTATGCCGACTGGGGGCAGATGATTGCCCTGGCCCGCAACCGCATTGCCGGCGTGGTCGGCGGCAGTGCCTTTGAATTTTGGTACACCTATGTGTTCCCAGGTGCAGCCATCTTTTTGTTCGTGTTGGCCTGGAACCTGCTCGGCGATACCGTTCGCGATGTGTTGGACCCCAGACAAAAAAACAAAAAAAGGGCGTAGGTTAGCATGGCAAAAAACGTGCTCGGTACAGAATTGCAATTGTGTTCTGCCGATCCACTCACCGGCTACAACCGTGACGGTTGCTGTAACAGCAGCGAAGCGGATGAGGGCACTCATGTGGTCTGTGCACAGATGACCCAGGCATTCTTGGAATTTTCTCAAGCCCAAGGCAACGACCTTATCACCCCTATCCCAGAACTTCACTTTGCAGGCCTGAAAGCAGGAGACCAATGGTGCTTGTGCGTATTGCGCTGGAAAGACGCTCTGGATGCAGATATGGCCCCACCGGTGGTTCTGGAAGCCACGCATGAAGTGGCTTTGCGCTATGTGAGCTTGAAAGATCTACAGCGCCATATGTTGACCACAGACAAGCCAGCCAACCCGTTTTTAAGCAATGGGCATGGCTTAAAAAAATCATAATCAATATCAAAAGGAGTGTGTGATGCATTCAAACCTTGATTCAAAATTCAATGAGAAAAAAGTCTCACGCAGGAATTTACTCAAAGGCACGGCAGCAGGCGCTGTGGCATTGGGAAGTGGCTTGTTTTTACCCGAGCAATTGACCCAGGCAAAATCAGATGTTGAGATCATCAACGGCACAGGCTTTTATCGCTTTGCAGTGGGTGATTTTAAAGTGACATCCATCAGTGACGGCATGTTGACCATTCCAACCAATGTCTTTGCCACCAACGCAAGTCAAACATCCATTGATGCCGTGCTGGAAACCGTTGGTTTGACCACTGAACCAGCTCAAGCCCCCATGAATGTGGCCCTGCTGGAAACGAGTGATTCACTCATTTTGTTCGACACAGGTGGAAAAGACCTTGGCCCCATTGGCGGTCAACTCACCACAGCGCTGTCTCAGTTAGGCCATGCGCCTGAAGACATTACACATGTGGTGTTCACCCACGCACACCCAGATCACGTGGGAGGAACCATTGATGCGGATGGCAATCCCATTTTTTCTCAAGCCCAACACTTCATGTCTGAAACTGAATGGACTCATTGGCTGAGTCAAGAAGGCGCAAACGCTGAATTTATTACCAGCCATATTCTGCCTCTAGAAAACCAGATGACGCTGTTTCAAGGCGATGAAGAAATTTTGCCTGGGATTTACGCAATCTCAACACCAGGACACACCCCAGGCCACATGGCCTACTCTCTAAGCTCCAACGATGAAAAACTAGTGCTCACAGGCGATGTCAGCAATCATTATGTACTCAGCCTGAAAAAACCGGATTGGCATCTTGCTTTCGACAGTAATCCAGAAAAAGCGGTGGAAACCCGAATCGCCTTCTTTAACCACCTTGCTGATGCAGGCACTAAGGTTTTAGGCTACCATTTCCCCTTCCCTGGGGTGGGCTATGTGGTGGCCAGTCGCACATTTGAAAATCAGTGGAGCTGGCTGCCCAGCATGTAAATAAAAAGAAGAAAAGGTGTTCTGCATGCATCAGCAGAACACCTTTTTGATTTCTTTTCGCCAGCCCACCGCTAACGAACGATGGGATTGGTCACTTGATAGTTATGGCCTTCACGACCACTGCGACCATTGAGCACGCCGTTTTCATTCCAGAACAATTCACCTGTTTGCCAGAACCCCGTTTCCTCACGAAGCGGGATGCAGGCTACGATGTCATACACATGCTCCTCATTGGAACCTGGTTTGGGTTTGGATGTGCGTGCAACACTTAAGGTCACACGACGCTCTGAAATTTCCACCAATGCCTGACAGATTTGTTCTTTGGGACCCAAGTCCACGCGAAACTCGTTGGTGTGCAAGTTGGCATCCTTAAACCCATCGTAGCACTGAAACACCACTTCATTGCTGGGTTTTTCAGTGGTGCCGGATCTAAAATGGAACTCAGCATTCCTGCCCCCATAACCATCGGTACCTTTGATGGTGGAAACGTGAAGCCCAAAACCTTCAGCGCTGTTGAGGTTGTCTACCACAAAAGTTGCGCTTTTCTTTCCTGATACTGCAATGTTGTTTGCCATCATTGATCTCCTTATTTTAAAGTTTGTTCCGATCGGGGAACCACAGTGTGAGATTTAAATGTTCTTAATTTGTTCGGATGATCAGGTTTCAACAAAAACAGGGAAGGCTTATGAAACAAAAACGTATGATCTATATGGAGCTTTCGGCATAAGTTGATAAAAACAACATCCATCCTGTACGGTAAGCTCTAGTAGTCAAAGGGGAATTTCGACATTGAAACCATCACAAATAAGATATTTTTTGATTGGTCTGAGCCTCATCTTCGGCTTGGCAGTTTCAGTCCAAGCGCAACCAGTATTTCCGGAATTGATTGGCAGCGTCGCTGATGTCACCGGTGAACTCGATGTCACAGAAATTCACCGCGCCATTGATCGACTTGCAGAAATCACCAACGCCAACCCCATTGCCTTGACCTATGACAACAAGGGTGGCCTTACCTCCGATGAGTATGAATTACAGTTCTTAACAAGAAACGGTTTTGCCTCAACCCGACCTTGGATTAACCCTAATGTCATCCTGATTGCCTTTGATTATGAAGACAACAACATCCAAATTTCCTATGGTGATAACTTCCGTCGTTATCTCGATTCACAATCTGACAACATCCTTGACAATGCCATTTTGCCTATTGCCAGAGAAAACCCCACTCAAGCATTTGTCGATGGGTTTGATGCAATTCAAAAGGCAATTCGTGGCGAGAGTAATATTGCAACGAATATCTTGCTTTGGGTTGTGGTATCAATAGCATCCATCATCTTTATATTTACTTTGTCCGGTAAAGTGATTCCTGCCTATCGCCAACGTAAACCTTTGCTCAATCAGATTCGGCCCTTGAGATTAGAAAACGCAAAAGCCAATGCCAATTTAACTCAACGATTGCCCGACGATTTCAATCAGCAACCGTCAATGGCTTACTTTATGCCGATTTACAGTGTGGAAGCGCCAGATCAGGCAACACGCTGGGAGGAGGCATATCAACAGAAACGAACGGAGATGAAGTCCATTCTGGGTCGAAGCATGAAGTTTGGTGAAAAACCTGCTCACTTGTTGGTCGAAACACACAAGTTGAGATGGCTGGTAGAAGGGTACAAACGATTGAAAGGGTCGCGTGAGAAAATCACAGAATGGATCAAAGAACTCGAAACAGAGCATAACGAACTTCAGGATAAAGTGACTCAGGTTCACGAGAACTTTAAAATCACACAAGGCCAATTGAATCGACTAAAAAGTGAATACAGCGATCTAAACCGCCACAGCAATCACTTGCCTGCCTATGACCCTCTGAAGTTGGAACTGAACAAACGCATCACAAAAATTGAATTCTGGGTTGGCAAAAACTATGTGCTGCGTGCCTCCGAAGCATTGGCAGAAACGCAGCGCGAAATTAAAAACATTCAACAGGCCGCACAGGCATTGGCCAAAACAGAACAAAGCTGGAAAGCATTTCCATCTGCTGTGCCTGATATTCGATCCGATGTAACCAAGCCTGAGATCGTCAGCACTGCCGTCGATCAACAATTGGCAGCAGTGGGCCAGTTGATTGCCCAAGGCGAATTTGAACTCGCTTTGGAAAAATCCAAAACACTGGATGAGGCACAACCCGAAGCCATAGGACTGTTATCGAAATTCTCAATCTTCTTGGATGATCATGATCAACGACTCAGACTGATTCAACAAATAGAATCGCATGGATACCGCATCGTCGTTCAAGAACAGATGGACCATGTGAATCAGTGCGCACAATGGGCCAATGATGCACTGGCTATTGCTGATTTCCTCCGCGCCAAAAACTGGATCGAAGAATTGGAGCAAACCTCCCAAGCTGCTTTACAACAGATGCAGGGACTGGAAACGCTACAACGGCAAAACGAACAAAGGCTCAAGACACTTGCTAAGGATGTTGCTCAAATCGAACAGCAACGCTTGGAAATTTACACACCGTTGTGGCAATCGATGCAGGCGGAATTCCATGAAGGAAATTGGGATGAGATCGAAGGCCATTTTGATCAAGCCACCGCTTTTATCGAAGCACTGTTTGATGATCCAACGGATGATGAAGATCTTGCCTCTCAAGTGCAGCAGCTCAACAGTTTTGAACAACAGAAGTTTACACAGGCTGAAAACCTGCTCAGCCAGGCTGAAAGCGATCTGGAAAAAGCCAACATTCTGCTGAGTCAGATCCAATTACAGCATGAGAAAATCAACCGAGCCAAAGACATTCATCAAATCACGTATCAAAATGCTCAAAAGAAACTCACACAAACCAGCAAACAACGAGATGAAAGCGACCGCCTGGTCAATCATGAAGTTGATGAATGGATCGAAAAAGCAACGACTGCCCTGGGAGAAGCCAGAGTGGCAATTGATGCACAGAGCTACCTGGACGTGCTGTCGTTCTGTCAGGATGTTCAAGCCCTGTGCGATCGGGCCAATGCTGAAATCACCCAACAGGTTGAAGAAATTAATCAATGGATCGAGAAAAAAGAGGATGCCAAATTTGATGCCAAAGTCGCTTTGGAAAATTTGGAAGATGCAATTGAATCTGCGCCACAAACCTCTGTAAAACAAATCACGTACAAGAAAATGGCAACCGCTGTTTCAAGCATCCAGGAAGCTGCAACACATGAAGCCAAGGCACTGACACTGGAAGATCAGGCCATGTCAAAGGCGTATCGTCAAAGTTTTGAAGGCTATCAGAAAGTACAACAACTGGCAGTGGATGCCTTTGAATCATTCATTGACGATCAAACCGATTACAAAGTACATCTCAAAAACGCACAAGCAGCCGTGCATCAGGCCCATAATGCGATTGAAAAAGCGCAAAGAGCTTGTGCCAATTATCGTGCCATTGGCACAGGTAAAAGTCAGTTGGACGTGGCCATGAGCCGATTGCCCAGCATGCCAAAAACGGGCGACACCCTGGATGCGATTCAACGGATCAAACATGCCGCAGATGAAGCTGGCCGATTGGCAAAACAAGCTGAACAAATGGCCAACAGAGCCATCCAGAACCACATCAAAGAACATCGACGCAAAATTGAAGCCCAACGCCGCCGACGTCAAAGACGCCTGTATTATGACTCGATGTACAATGACGATGATGATTATGGTTCCTGGTGGTCAAACAGCGACAACGATTCTTGGGGATATCTCTCTCAATCCAGGTCAAGCGGTTCATCGTGGGGCAGTTCCAGCTCTTCTTCAGGCAGCAGTTACAGCAGTGGAGGTTCTTCTTCTCGCAGCAGTTTTGGTGGTGGCGGATCTTCCTCTCGTAAATCGTTTTGAGGCACTTTGCCCACAGCGTGTTAGAATCTGATAAAATCGTGATAAACTATTGTTAGGCGGCGGTTTTCATTAACGTGGTCCAAACGACATTTAAACTTTAGGGAAACCTGTTTTATAATGTTATAAATCGGTTTCTGTAGGCTGACGGAAAGGAGTGTTGCTCCCTTGAATGTATTAGCTAGGGTGAAAATTTTATTAATGGTCGGTGTGGTTCTCACACTGTCAGGTTGTACGGCTTTGTTTGCTTCATTCGACTCTCGAATTGAAGGTATGGTCGTCAACGCCGCAGGTGGCGAGGCCATCGGTGCCAGCCATGTGTGGGTAAGGGGTTTGAGCACGGGCTTTATTGCCACGGCAAAGACAAACGCACGCGGCGAATTTAGTATTGGGGTAGAACCGGATCGTTACGAAATCAAACTGTCCAAGTCCGGTTACGCTTCCAGTCATGTTTACGGGGTGGATGCCAACAGCCCAACCCATATCAACATTATTCAGCGTGAGGCTTTTAACCCGCGCTGGTCCACCAAACCTCCCGTGGTTGACATCAGTGGTGTGTCCGAAGGCAACAGCTTTCAGGGCGAAATTCCATTCCGTGTGGATGTGGAAGCCGAAAACCCAATGAACCTGCTTTATGTGGCCTTGGGCAAAACGCCTGGGTCCGGCTTTATGACCAACCCACGCCAGGCATACACTGAATCGGATACCAGTGGGGATGCCACCATCGATCCTGGCACGTACGGTGTTCGCGGCGAAACCACATTTGAAGTGGTCGCCTACGACATGAATGGCAACCGCACGCATATTATTCGCTATATCAACATTATTTCTGTATCGGGCTTGATATTGCCACCTCTGGATCCGAAGGCTATTTCGGTCACGCTGGGCAAGCAGATTGCATTCTTTGAAGATCCAGTTGACCCAACTTCCAACGCTGGCATTGAAGCAGCTGAACTGGACACCAACCTTTATGTCGAAGTCACCTGGAGTCCTTCATCGGGTGATGTGGACGGCTATCGCCTTTATCGCAGCCTCAACGGTGTAACTTTTACACCACTGGCAAGCGTTGGTCCGACACAACTCCGTTATGTGGATCCTGGCTCTGATATTCAGATTGGCCGCAACGTCTACTATCGTGTGGCTGCATTCCGCGGCGGTGATGAAAGTGAGTGGTCTGAGATCACCACAACCCGCCCACTTGAATCTTTTGATGTGTTGTCTGTATCGCCAACTGACTCAGAAAGCGGCGTATCCCGCTCGCCTGTGTTCCGCTGGCAGCCCACCAAACGTGTGGGCCGCACTCAGATTTATGGCGTCGTGCTGTGGGACACCGTGCTGGGTGAAAGCAGTTTCTGGATCACGCCTGATCCGCCCGAGTTCACCAATCAGGTGTCCTGGCGCTGGAATCAGGACGGTCGCTACTCAGGCACGCCCTGGGAAGTGTTACAATCAGAACGATTGTATGAGTGGCAGGTGGCCTATGCCGCCGCAGTGGACAACATTAATGATCCAAGAGCTGTGTCCATTGCCGTGAATCGCTTTGGCATTGCACATCCTGATATTCCAGTGGTGCCATTGGGCATTGCGTCCACGGACAACTTTACATTTTTGACAGGTAATAATTAATGCCAAAGGAGGCATGTCTCATGCGAAGATTCTTTTCAATGGCGCTCGGCCTGATGCTGCTGGGCGTTTTGGCAGGTTGCAGCACGTTCTCACTTGACCTTGCCAAGTCGGACAAACAGTTCTCTATTCCAGATTCAGCCACGGCCAGCGATTGGTTTGAAGGCGAAATCTTGGTGGGCTATGACAACGAAGCCGCTTTGGCCGACATCGCCGCCGCTGTAGGCGGTCAGGTGATTGACAGTTTGGACAGCCTCCAGGCTGCGTCTATCGCACTGCCAGCCGGCGTAAGCGTACCCGAAGCTGTGATGCAGCTTAACTTGAGTCAGCCTCAAGGTTTGCGCTTTGCTGAGCCCAGCTACATTCGCGGTTATATTGCACCAAGCCCCGATGGTTTTTCGATTAACGACACCATCGTGGCCAGTGAAAGTGCCACCCCTGCGCCTGCGCAAAGACGCGGCAGCTACAACGATCCATTGCGCTCTAAACAGTGGGCGTTGGACATCATGGACGCAGACAGCGCTTGGCAGTATGCCACAGGCCAAGGCGTCATCATGGGCATCGTGGACACCGGCATGGACGGCGCACACCCTGATTTGCGCGGCAAGCAGGTGACCGGCATGGACTGCCTGACCGGCAACATGATTGCACCTGACGAAGATTTTTCCCAGACCAACATCCACGCCACCCATGTGGCCGGGATCGCTGGTGCCTGGGGCAACAATGGTGAAGGCATTGTGGGCGTCGCACCTGAAGCTCAATTAATGTCCATGGTTATTTTTAACGATGTGATGGTCGGCCCTGGCAACGGTGGCGGCTATGTGGGCGATCTTAATGTGGCCCGCTGCATCATGTGGGGTTCCCTCATCGGTGGCGACGGTATTCCCAATTCCGGCGACGAAGCCGATGTGCTCAACAACAGTTGGGGCGGTCGTGGTTATGGTCACGTGTTGAAAGCCGCTATTGATGAAGTGGTCAGCAATGGTGTGGTCTTCGTCAACTCCATGGGCAACTCCAGCCACGACGAAGTGCTTTATCCAAAAGGCTATCCTGGCATCATGGGCGTGGGCGCAACCAATCCGATTGACACCAAAGTGGGCTTTTCCACCATGGGCCACAACCTTTCTGTGGGTGCACCCGGCATTGACATTCTCTCCACTTGGCCCATGTGGCATCGCGGCCCTGATGGTTCACCGTATGCGTATCAGCACATCAGTGGCACATCCATGGCGGCACCGCAGGTCACAGGCGCCATTGCCCTATTGATTGAAAAATTCCCAGATGCCACCCCATATCAGTTACAGAAATTGCTGGAAGTAACCGCCGATGACATCGAAGCCCCAGGCTACGATCGTCGCACTGGCTGGGGCCGCATCAACCTCACCCGCGCCTTGCAGGCCACCAGCTTGCCCGCAGACGGCTCGGCTGTGATGGTCAACGTCAACACCGGCAACGTGGCCGATACCGATGGCAACGGCTTTGTAGATGCCAACGATCAAACCATTGGCGTTCCCATCACCGATGTGATCCTCACCCAGAACGGCGAAGTGATTCAGTTTGCACAGACCAACGCATTGGGCCAGGCATTGTTCCTTAACTTGAACCCAGGCAGCTACGACGTGCAAGTGGCTGGTGGCGACACCATCCTGCACAACTTCCGCTCGGCCAATCGCCTGACAGAGCATTCCAGCGTCAGCGTGTCCAGCGGCAACTTTGCGGATGTGAACATGGAATTTAATACACAACTCAAAATCACCATGCAGTGGACCGGTGATGGCGACGTGGACTTGATCGTCGGTGAGCCCAGCGCCATTGGCATCGAATGGGTCAGTGAGAAATCTTCCTCCTCTAACTGGGGTGCTTTCGCCCTGACCACTGCCTCCAATGGCAGCAATCAGGAAATCTACACCCTGGATGAAGATCACTATCCATTTGCCATTTACCCATTGGCACTGAGTGCTGAAAACGCCAACGGTCCAGTCAGTGTCACTGTGACCGTTGAACAAAACGGCGCCATCGAATCCTATGGCCCTTACGTGCTTCAGCCCGGCGAAACGTTGTATTCCTCCGAATGGTACGACTGGTGGGAAAACTTCATCGATCCTGCAAAGGGCCTGACCGTCCCTGGTCCAGGCGCACCTTGGGTCTATTGATCTACATTCGTTTGAACTGACAAACCTAAAAAGGCCACAGCAAATTGCTGTGGCCTTTTCTTTTTCAAGCAAATTAAAAACTTTTAAAATTTAGAAATATGTAAAAGGCTTCAATCCCCCAACCCCCTTTATCTAAAGGGGGCTACGATTGGAATGCGAAAGCTTTTTCTGCTTTTAGTAATGTTTTTCTTTTTGACGAAATAGGCAGTTAAGGTTTTGTTTTTATGAATAAGAATTCCCAAAGCGCAAAGCATCCACAAACGTACCACTCTAAACACAAAAACCCCCACCGTGCCCCCCTTTAGTAAAGGGGGGTTAGGGGGATTTGATGTCTTTAAATTTTATATTTGCTTCTAAATTTCTGTCTTTGTTTATTCAGGCTGTTTCACAATACGCAGATAGGGCTTGGGTGATTCCCAACCATCCGGGTATTTTTGCTGAGCTTCTTCGTTGGACACGGCTGGCACAATGATCACGTTGTCCCCATTTTGCCAATTGGCTGGCGTGGCGACTTTGTGTTTGGCAGTCAACTGCATGGAATCCAAAGAGCGCAGAATTTCGGCAAAGTTGCGGCCAGTGGTCATCGGGTAAGTGAGTACCAGTTTGATCTTTTTGTCAGGGCCAACAATGTAAACGGAACGCACGGTCATGTTGTCCATGGCATTGCGTTCGCTGGCTTCACCGGTGGCGTTGGGGTGAATCATGTCGTAGAGCTTGGCAACGCTCATGTCCGTGTCGCCCACCATCGGATAAGTGACAGCGTGACCTTGGGTTTCTTCAATGTCCTTGGCCCACTCGACGTGATCGCTCACAGGGTCAATGCTCAGGCCCATAATTTTACAGTTTCGTTTATCAAATTCTGGTTTCAGGCCAGCCATCGTACCAAGTTCGGTGGTACAGACTGGGGTGAAATCCTTTGGATGGGAAAACAAAATACCCCAACCATCACCAATCCAGTCATGGAAATTAATGCTACCTTCGGTCGTTTCTGCGGTAAAATTTGGCGCTTCATCACCAATTCGTAAAGGCATAAACACCCTCCTAAACTTTGTTTAATCGCACTTGGAATCACTGCATAAAGCATCTTCGATCTAACGATGCTTAAAGTATGATAACTTATTCAACAGTACATTCAACCGAAAGTGGCTCTTCTGTCACTGAAGTTTTTTAATGAAGTCCAAGTCATTACGCTGATCGACTTACAAGATTTGAAAAGTGAATTCAATGAGTTGTCACACCTGCGAGCCAACTGGCTCCCCTGGATCATCAAAAAATTTGTTATTGAGTTAAAAAGGATTGACCGATGCTTTGTCAACGTCGGTCA
Organism: Candidatus Fraserbacteria bacterium; assembly: GCA_029262795.1. Lineage (GTDB taxonomy): Bacteria > Bipolaricaulota > Bipolaricaulia > RBG-16-55-9 > JAJCYT01 > JAJCYT01. Next base: position 27,564 of record JAJCYT010000034.1, on the reverse strand, counting down.
ATCCTTTCAGCCAAGGTGCTGAAGGTATTTTGTTACTCGCCACCCTCTGTTGCATCATCAGAGTTAAGAATTATTTTTCTTATGATGCTGGGAAAATTGTCGCTTCCTTGGGCGGTGGGCACAACGTGGTTGAAATAGAGAATTTTGCCATCAGGGCTCATGCTGATATCGTTGGGGCGAAAGAACGTGGATTCCAGTGCCGGTCCATCTGCGCGACCAATTTCTCCAGTACCGGCCAGCACGTTAAGTTCGCCATCAAAAGACAGTGTGTAAATTAAATTCTGGCCTCGATCTGCAAGATAAAACTGACCATCGCCACCATTAAAAATATGACCATTGTTGTTGGTGCCAACATCTACAAACTGAGTAATTTGGCGGGTTTCGATATCGACTTTAAGAATCGCTCCTCCAGTGAAATTAGCCACATAAACGTTTCCGTCATCTCCAAGGGCAATGCCATTTGGGCATCTGAATCGGGCACTCACATAAGTATCGAGCCTTGTGCCATCAGGTCCAAATTTCTGCACATTACCAGCGTTGCAGTTGGCGACATAAAGGTTGTCATCAGCGTCCACAGCGATGCCAACGGGACCAGAGAGGTTGCGCACAAAAACGCTCACGACACCTTCTGGACTAATTTTGTTAATGGTATGCCCAATGTAATTCGACTGCAGCAAATTGCCTTGAGAGTCAAAAGCATTACCGGATGCAGCCATAAACAAATCGCCTTCAGCGAAGATACTCGCTTCGCCTTCGGGCGTGATTTTGTAAACCTTCGTACCCAGTGCCCGATTTGAAGGCGGTCCAATGTCGCCGACATACACATTCCCTTGCGCATCAACAGCAATGCCACCGGTAGATGCTGGTATTTCAGCCAGTGTTTCAACCACAACAGAGCTTCCCGTTTGCGCGCTTGTGGTGATCACAAGCATCAGCCCCAAAATGGCGATCAAGGAAAAAGCCATAACCCGAAAAAATTGACTGTGAAACCTGACCAAGGCAAGATTCATCAAAACCCCTCCAAGGGATGTAAGTTGATGTCATCATAGGTCCGAAGCTGACAACCCTGACAGGTTGAGCATGGATGATTTTGAAAAATGGGAGGATTAAAAAGTTATTGTTTGAGGCGGCGCAATCCGCTTTGAGAGGTCCAAAGCACAAGCGTGAGAAAAAGTAGAAACGTGTAAAAGGGTTGCTTAACTGAAGTAATCCCTTGCCCGCCATCACTGATAGGTGCATCAGTGGCTGGTGCGTCTGCCGAAGCCTGATCTGCCGCAACCTGCGTGGCAAGCTGTGCAATCTGGTTCGAAACCATTTGGCATTGGGCCGGTAACAGGTTCGCGCGTGGCTCTGGCGCCACACCGGAACCTTTCATCAAATTGTTGCTGTCGGACGCTGTGTTGGACAAGCCGTCCGTGCCTGGATGATATAATCCCATGTTGTGTCCCAGTTCATGCGCCAGAGATGAAATGAATTGCTTCGGCATCACAAACTCGCTGCCCTGTTCATGGATCGCGCCCCAACGTACGATGCTATACGTGGGATGGTTGACTTCACCAAATCCTTCAATATCCAGTTTTTTACCATTGTTGGAGGTATAAATGCGTGATCCCACCACAAACACAAATACATCTTCACCCCCAACAGCAATGCCTTCTTCAATCAGCTTTTGTGCCACTGCTTCTCGCCCCAACTTCATGACCGCTCCGACACGACCTCCATGCTGAATGTAGCGTTCTTCTCCTCGTTTGCTGAACAGCAATTTGCCAAAAGAACCTTGAGGAATAGATACTTCATCGGGATGGAGCACTCGTACCGTGCCCAATTCAAAACCAACGCTGCACTGATCCCAAATGCCATTCAGTGATGGCAAGATGGTGTCCTCCAACGCACGGATCAACAAAGGCGAAGGCGCACTCCACCAATTTGACTGACCCGTTTGGGCACCCTGAGTTAAGCTGGTGACCTGATCTTCCAATACAAATACGTTCAGCCTCATGTACTGCCCCATCGGCATCGAGGCTGCCTGTTGCTGTGTGAAATCATAACGAGGGGGTTGCCCGCAGTTGAAGGTAATTAATTCCGGCTCGCTACGCGCACCATCCTCATTCAGCAACGTCGCCTGAAGCACAATGCGCTGTGCGTAATCGGTGCAATCCAGGGAAAAAGAAAAGGTGCCGCTGCTGCCTTCAAGTTCAAAATCATGGCGCATATATCGGCCATCGACCACAGCCAGCTCCAATCGATCTACAGATACATCGGAACTGAATGTAATCTGGCCCTGGCCAGTTTGTCCTGTTTGAACCACATTAGGAAACGTCAGTGAATTAAGCAGAGGTGCAGCCGCATTGGCCAACACCAATGGCGCATGCAACAGGCTCAATGCGGCTATAAATAAGAGAGTATAGACATATGATCGCTTGTATAACATCTGGTTTTTCGGTAACCCAGCCATCCGCAGCAATGATCGCACGTTGCTGTTAGGATCTGTGGTTTTGCGCCTTGCGCTTTCACGCAGTTTGCCGTTTCGAAACCGAAGTCCACCTCACTGATTGCTAAAACTCTTTTAGAATTATTTTGCCTTATAAAAAGATTTTTAGACATTTCAGCAAACATAAATGTGATGCAAGCAACAAATCGGAATGAAAAAGAGACGGAAATTAAACGAAAAGCCTTCTAACCCCCAACCCCCTTTCAAAGGGGACGCTTCTTTAAGGAAGCGGGGCACGATTAGACTGCATAGAGTGATTCTAAATTACGCTACTTTTTTCTTTGCGGAATTGGGTTTGAATTTTTGAATAAAGATTTAAGAAAACTGGTTTTTATTTTTATGAACATAAGCAAACTAACAACAAGCACAAAGTGTCAATTCAAGAACTTCACTCGCAGAAACCAATGTAGCCCCCTTTAGAAAAGGGGGTTGGGGGATTTGAAGCTTTTATAAATTTAAATATTCCAAACCCTAAAAAGTTTTTAAATTGTTTCAAAAATGAAAAAGGGCAACGCGTGTTCGCGCTGCCCTTTTACCTCGCTCAAACTGATTTACGTAGTGCGTGCTATTCGTTGTCGATAATTTCAACCGAGTGTTGCACCGTGGAACCAGCCACAGCGTTGGTGGGTGCACCAATCGTCAAGCTGACGAACTCGGAAGATTCGGTCTGCAAATCATCCAGGATGTTAAATGAAATCGAACCGGTGACACTTCCCGCAGTAATGACCAATGGATTGGCCGTAGGCGTGGAAAAGTCCGTGGTTTCCGTCGCAGTCCCTGTCACTGTATAAGGCACCGTCACATCCAATGCGGACGCTGAACTCAGTGTCGCAGATACCGTCACTGGACAAGGACAGGTGTTGAGTTCATTCGCTGTCTGACCGTTGATGGTCCAGTTCACCGTCGGCAAATCGTTGTCATTAATCGTCACCGTTTGCTTGTTCATTGCACCAATTGTGGCATTGGTGGGTGTACCGATATTGATAATGACAGTTTCATTGTTCTCATCGTCGCCATCATCGACCACAGTAAAAGTGGTGCTAGCTGTGGTCAACCCAGGCGAGATGATGATCGTGCCATCAATCAAATCATGATCCCCAGGGCTAAGTGCCGTGCCACTGACCAAGAAAGGAATGGTGACCAAACTGCCACTGGTCGCACTCAAATTGGCTGTGACCGTAACCACACCAACACTTTCATCCACCAACTGCGCATCGACAGAAAACTCAACCGTTGGAATCAGGTTGATTGTCGTAAACGTCCAACGAAAGGCAGCACCCAAGGTGTTTCCTGCCAAATCCTTGACCGTTTCGCTGATGCTGGCGGTGTACGTTGTGTTCTGATCCAAAGCGATGGTTGGTGTAAACGTGGCCGTTAAATCTGTGAGTGTGACTGTGCCTGCCACGGCACCCCCAGCGCTGGTCACAATGAAGGACGTGTTATTTAGTGTTGAGGCATTGATTGGTTCGCTAAACACAGCGGTCAATGCAGAATTGAGCGCAATGTCTATCGATCCATTCAATGGCGTGTTGGTAACCACCGTTGGCGCAATTTGATCAAGCGCCAAACACCCCGATAACAAAACAAGTAAAATTCCGTTTATTGAAAGTGCAATCAGTTTGAGCCATCCCTGCTTCATTTGGCACACCCTCGCTTCCTACATAATTCAGTTGTTTTCAAGCTTAGTTGAGCCAACTCAATCAACCTAGGACTGGGGTCAGTTTTACAATGGACGGTCAATGACATCGCAAAAGGTCATAAGTCCAATCATCTTCTGATGCCAAGTGATTTCGATTACTTTTCTACGTCTTGCTCTTTCAAAAAAATTTCGGATAAAGCTGTAAAAATTAATTCGGGAAACGTCGCGGCCTCTATTGATGAAGTTGGAAAAGAACAAGAATAATAAACAAATTTACTCAGACTGAGTTTGAGGAATGGCCAGCACTTCGTGCTTCCAAAGCGGCACGGTGCGTTTGAGTTCGTCGATGGCGAAGCGGCAGGCTTCAAAGCCTTCAGGGCGGTGGCCTGCTGCCACAGCAATGACCACACTGGGTTCATTGACTTCCACCCGTCCGGTGCGATGCAGCATCACCAGTTCGGTAATGCCCCAGCGCTTTTCGATCGTATCAGCGATTTTTTGCAGTTCCATTTCGGCCATTTCGACATATGCCTCATATTCCATATGAGACAGGTTGTTGCCAAAGGAATCTTCGGGCCGAATATGCCCACTGAAAGTGACCAGCGCACCATTGCCATCCTGACTCAAACGGCTGGTCGCATCTTCGATGGAAATGGGGTCGGTGGTGAGTTTAAAATGCATCTCAGCCGCCACTCACCGGTGGAAAAAAAGCCACCTCATCGCCATCCTGCAATGGATGATTTGGTTCCACATGCTGACGATTAACGGCCACCACACGACTGGCGCTGAGGGGTTTGAGTTCTGGATGTTTTTCCAGCAACGCATCCCAAAGCTGTTGGGCATTATCCACAGGCTGCTCCCAATGAATGTTCGCCTGCCCGATGGCTTTTCGCATGCTGCTGAACAATTTCAGTTGAATGGCCATAACTAAGATTATACGCAATCTTCACACCGACACCAAGAAAAAACAAAGAAGTCTATCCACTTCACAACCAGAACCAAACAGACATCAACAGGCAACATTTCTAGGGCCATCAAAAACTTTGCGGCGTGATACAGCACTCCAGTAAACTGCAACCACGTTGTTTTCCTCAAGGAGGATGGATGAGAGGGTTACATACGCCCAACAAAGCCGTTCTGGCTTCGAAATTTTGTTTCAATGATCGTTTCACAGCAATTTGGATGGGACTTGCCATCGTGGCATGGATGTTATTTTTACCTGGCATCGCACTGGCTCAGGAAGAAGCGTCCGAAGTAGAAGCTCCACCGCTTGATTGGACACTCGAACCTGTTTTTCCAGGCTCTTCAGATGGTGAAGTGATTGGCCTCAGTGGCGATATAACGCTTTCTGGATTCCGCCCGTTTGCCAAACTGGGCTACGATTTGGAACACAATGCGCTTCGCTATCAAGGTGGCGTGGGTTGGATGGGTTTGTCTGTGGCTGCCTACGACTGGGCTTCGGCAACCGTGTTGGGACGCTCCGGTGAAAGTGGCCTGATGGGGATGCTGGATCTTGGCTTTGGCAACGCTTCTTTCCGTATGGCACAACCATGGCTGATCGACGAAGAAGAAATATCAACGGACGTTCATTACTTTAATATGAAGTCGAGCCACACTTTCACTGGTGAGTTTGATTTTTCACTTACTTTAAGCAGCAATTTCACTGTTGGAATGATTGTGGACCAAGAGGGTATGTTTGAATCCAATAGCTTTTCAGTAAATGGCCAATGGGGCGAACTGTTGTTTGAGTTTGCCACTGGCACTTCCAGCAATGAGGCTGGTTTGCACGCATTTGAATACACCCGCCAGGTTCACGGTTTTGATGATCCACTCAAAGGCCACAGCTTTTCACAGCTTCGTTTGGATCGTCGGGTGCGATTGTTGACCGTTCCCTTGGACCTTGAAACACTTTTTGAAGATGTACCTGGCGCAGGTATGCCCAACCTCACGTTTAAAGTCGAAGCCTCAGGCTTTGGCGATGTGCTTCATGTCCAACCCAACCCCAGTGAGTTGGATGTGAATGGCGACTTGATTGAGCCTCAAAATCAAATTGGTTGGGGCGTTGGTCTGGTATTAGGGCTTGAAGAATTTCCACTTGAAATTCGCTTTGATTTGTTCTTCAACCAACTCGGCGAAATCAAGCCTTTATTCGGTTGAAATGGTCATCGTCAGAACCCGCTTTTGGTCGAGTAGCATGACATTGGTAGAGATAAGTAGGACGGGAAAGGCAAGGCATGTGGACAGCGTGTTTCTCCACGTATTTTCTTTGTGCCAGATTGCCTTTAGTTAAAGGAGGACGTTTTGCTGCAACGCATTTTTAGCGTTTTGTTACTGTTTCTTGTCACAGTGAGTATGGGGGCATCTGCCCAGTTCTTTGATCCAGATTTAAAATGGTTCACCATCGAAACACCTCACTTCCGCGTGATTTACCACGAAGGCGCAGAAGGTCAGGCTCAAAAGACCGCTGAAGCCTCAGAAGAAGCTTGGGAATATTGGACCGAAAAACTCGGGTATTCACCAGAGAGAAAAGTGGATGTTGTCATTGTGGACCTAACCGATGGTCCAAATGGCTTTGCCAACTTGGTGCCCAACAACCAGTTTGTAGACTTCACATCTTCGGCGGGCTTTGCCACGGGCTTTGCCAACTCGGAAGTCAACTCCTGGGAAGATTTGCTGGCCTTTCATGAATACGGTCACATTGCTGATCTCGATTTTGTGTCCGGCCTTTCAGAAACGTTGCGCGGCATTTTTGGCCGCCACGTGGTGCCAGGCACCTCTGAGCCCACCTTGCTTGTTGAAGGTATCCCCACTTATGGGGAATTTGAATACCGTGGTCAGTCTCGCGCCAACGACTCCCGCAATGCCATGATGTTGCGCGCCATGATGTTGGAAAACAATTATCCAGAATCAGACGCTTCCAGCTTCTACTACCAGCGAGATCAATGGCCACCTGTGGGCAGCATTTCACATGACATCGGCCCTTGGTTCATCCGTTATCTGGAAGAAACCTATGGCACGGACACTTATCGCAAAATTAAAGAAGCTCAAACCAGTCATCCTATGTGGGCGATTGGCAGCTTGGCTGGCTCTGCGCTTTTTGGCCCCTTTACTGGACTCACTGGCAACTTTGATGATGTTTACGAAGCAGCCACGGGCAAGCGTAGCCCTGAACTGTGGTCCGAATTTAAAGTTTGGGTCAACGAACAGTTCAGTGAACAAGTGACTCAGATTCAGGAAGTCGGCCTAACCACCAGTCGTCAGTTGACCAACCACGGCTACTTCACCGGCGGCAACAACGCTGCCACTGGTGCCACCTGGTCTCCTGATGGTGAATGGATTTACTATGGCCGCTTCGCCCCTGGTGTGTCCGGCGGCATCCGTCGTGTGCATCCAGATGGCACAGGCGATGAACCTGTGTTGAGCAATGCGGGCAACTTCAACGTGTTGCCCGATGGCTCCGGTGCTATTTTCACGCGTGGCGACACCTATAAAAAATTCTACGCCCGCAACGATTTGTATCATTATGATTTTGAAACCGAAAAAGTCACCCGCTTGACTGAGGGCGAACGTCCACTTTCCACCGCTGTGTCACCTGATGGCAACAGTGTGGTGTATGCCCGCTATAACTGGGGAGATCTAACACCTTCGTTGTCTCGCTTGGATCTCGCCACAGGTGAAACCACCACGATTCAGGAATTCCCTGGCAATGTCACCATCGAGCAGATGTCGCTGTCTCCTGATGGCCAGACCATTGCTGTGTCTGCGTTTAAACGCGGTGGTTTTTCTGATATTTACACTATTCCTGTCGACGGCGGCGAACTGACGCCAGTGACACAGGACAGAGCCACAGATGGCCAACCTTCCTGGTCAGCCGATGGGAAATATTTGTATTTCTCCTCAGATCGCACAGGCGTGACCAATTCCTACGCCTATGACGTGGACGCCAAGCAGGGCTATCAGGCCACCAACGTGTTGACCGGCGCTTACACGCCAAGGCCATCTCCAGACGGCACACAATTTGCTTTCAGTGGTTACAGTTCTGAAGGTTATGACATTCACTTGGTGGACGTGGACCGCGACAACTGGGAACCAGTAACGTTTGAACACGAAACCATTCCCGAGTGGGACGGGTTCCCTGTCACTGATTACGAAGTGCACCCTTACGATCCAACGCCTTCCTTGATGCCAAAATTGTGGTTGCCCGTGTTTGGCGAAAACCAGGCTGGCATCACCACCTTTGGCCAGGATGCGTTGTTTTCACAGGTGTATAGCTTCAATGGTGGCTGGAACTGGGAGGCACAACAGCCTTACTTCGATCTGTTCTACACCACCAGTGATTTCCTGCCGACCATTGCCACCTTTGCCGGCATGAACCCTGGTGGCTATTACGCCGGTGGGAACGCCAATTATCCATTAATCTCCACCAACAGCCTGAACATGAACATGTCTGCCGGTTATCAGCGCGCTGATTTTGGCACGCTCTCCCAAACTTTCACAGGCACATGGAACATGGGCGCTGGCAGCGGCTTCGATTTGTTTGCACAACAGCACAATCTTTCCGTCTCTGCCTCAATGACCATGATTGATGGCTTGGACCCTGTGCAGAAAGTGACCACTAATTTCCAGGAAAATCTGAAGTTGCCTGTGAAAACCCCAAGTTTCCTCAGTCTCAGTTTTGCTGGCGGCTGGAGTGATGCCACGGTGCCACAGTTGGGCTTTGGTGTGGGCGGGCCTCAGGGTGCGTTTGGTATCCGTGGGTTTGCCGGTGGTGTGCAGGCAGGTAAATTGGCTGCGGCTGGTACATTGCAGTTCAACCATCGCATTGCGTCCATCGAGAAAGGCATTGACTTATGGCCTGTGTTCTTCGATGACATCAACGGCAGCCTGTTTGTTGATGCCGGTATGGCAGGCGATGAATTGGGCATGAATGGTTTACAGGTTGGTTTCGGGGCTGAAGTCACCTTGACCATGAACTTGTTCAGCTACTTCGGCGGCCCTGGCCTCAGCATTGGTGTGGCCCAAGGCGTCGGCGAAGCCAAACCACAAATCTACATCACGCTTGGCGGCAACCTTTTAGGTTTGTTCTAAGCCAACGTTTTTTAAGTTAAACATGAAAAAGAAAACAGGGACACGACAGTTTGTCGTGTCCCTGTTTTACATTTCCCAGCCACTCACTGCTGTCTTATAAAATCTATCAGTTCAAACATCCGTGTCAAATTTAATGGTCTTTAGCACTGAAAAAATATCTCCATAAGAAAACCCACGGTTGAGCAAAAAGGACACGATGCGTCGCTGACGTTTTTCATGTTCCAGACCACGATACATGGACATGCGCTGCTCGATTAAATCACGAATCATTTCCTGTTCATCAGATTCGATGCTGGACAGCGCGTTGTCGATGTTGTCTTGCGATACACCTTTGAGGCGTAGCTCCATCTTCAAGCGCTGCGCCCCCATAGAACGTCGAACCATGCGATCATAGACCCAAAGCTCGGCGAATTTTTCATCATCGAGCAGCCCAGATGAAAGCGCCCAGGTGATCGTTTCATCAATCACCTGGGCGTCATAACCTTTTCGTTTTAACTTTTGCTGGACTTCGCCCACACTCTGAGGGCGAAATTTGATCAACTGATAAACAGCTTCACGTGCGGCTTGTTGCTGCTCAGTCGGCTGCGGCACTCTTGGCCTTTGTCGTCTTCTTGGTGGCCTTGGCTTTTGGTGCTGCGTCGTCTTCGGCTTCTTCCAGCACTTCAGGGCTCGGCATGGAAATGGTTTCGCCTACTGGCAAACCAGCATGGGTGCGAATTTTCATTTCGATCTCTTTGGCCATATCTGGATTTTCCAGCAAGTGATCGGCACTCTTGCTCAAGCCTTGGCCCAATTGGACATCGCCATAAGAGAACCATGCGCCTTTTTTCTTCACTTCACCAGCAGCCACACCAGCATGAATCAAATCGCGTTCACGCACAATGCCTTTGCCGAAAATAATATCAAAATGAGCTTCTTTAAACGGGGGTGCCACTTTGTTCTTGGCAACTTTGACCAGCGTTTCGTTGCCCACTTTGTCGTCGCCTTCGCTGATGGTGCCAATGCGGCGCACATCCATACGCACAGAGGCGTAGAACTTTAATGCCAAACCGCCAGATGTGGTGGTCTTTGGCCCCCAGGACATGCCAGTGATGTTCTGACGAACCTGGTTAATAAAAATAACAACTGTTTTGGTCTGACTGATTGCGCCGGACAATTTACGCATGGCCTGACTCATCAGGCGGGCTTGCAACCCCACCTGAGCATCGCCCATGTTGCCTGCGATTTCAGCTTCAGGCACCAAAGCGGCCACAGAATCGACCACGACGACGTCCAATGCGCCGCTGCGGACCAGTTTTTCGGTAATTTCGAGTGCCTGTTCACCAGAGTTCGGCTGAGAAATCAGAATTTCGTCCAGATTAATGCCAATGGATTCGGCATACTTCGGATCCAACGCGTGTTCAGCATCGACAAAAGCAGTGACGCCACCCAGTTTCTGAGCTTCAGACACAATATGGAGTGCCAAGGTGGTTTTCCCAGAAGCTTCCGGACCATACACTTCGATGATGCGACCACGAGGCACGCCACCAACGCCCAATGCGGCATCCAGAGCCAAAGACCCTGTTGGAATGGTGGACACATCCATCTGTGTGTTGTCACCCAACCACATAATGGAGCCTTCACCATGTTGTTTCTTAATCTGATCCAGTACGGTATTTAAAACTTCTTTTTTACCCACAGCATCCCCACCTTTGTTCGTGTTTTTGGCTATTGTAGTTGTCGTCATCATAACATTCACTCCTGTCTCCTGCCAACTTAAACTCAATATGTTTTTTATACAATACACATAATAGACATAATTGTCAAGCCCTCTACATCACAACAAATGGCGATCTGCATCTCGTTTAGGCCAAAATCCACAGGTTGAAGCTGTATAAGTTGATTCTGCCCTTGGATCTGCATCAGCTTGTTTAATTTTTTCGACCCTTGTTACAATGACTGTCAATCATCATCAAGGGTTGTGGCCTGCCCCATCTAGTAGGTCCAGGATCACCCTTTCTATCAAGAAAAATATGGTCTGAAAAACCTAGGTTTTGTCCACGATACGCAAGCCATTTTCTGAGAACTTTAGAGGTACGCTCGCCTAAATAAACCATCCTTTCTTTAGCGCCTTTCCCCTGCACTCTTAGACTACGATGATGGAGAGATAGCCCAGCTAACCTTAGATTCGTCAACTCAGATAATCTCAAGCCGCAATCTAGGAACAACAAAATGATGGCATAGTTTCTGACGCCATTTTTTCCTTTCCTTGAACTGGCTTTCAAAATGGCCAGCACTTGATAGTCATCAAGCATGAAAGGATAGACAGTGGGTGTTTTTGGTGACGGAATATTGGTAAGAGGGTTGTGTTCTAAGACTTGCTCTCTGATTAGTCCAATTTAAAAAGGCGTTTAGAACTCGATGAATGATACTAATACTGGACACTTTCCATTCTAAGTCGTAAAGGTTTGCTAGCAATTTCCTCAACTTGAGTCGTGTCCAAATCATTTAGATTTAGGTTGCCTAATTTTGATTCGACAACTTTGAAAACCCATTCATAAAGTTCAATGTTTTTTTTCGATCTTCCATGAAGCCTGCCATGTTGAACAAATAAAAGGGCGGCTTCATTCAGGGAAAATTCTTGCTCTGTGAACTGCGTCTTATCGGAAATATTCTGTGGTTTTGACAAAGAAAAAAGCTAGATACAAAAATATAGATTTTCTAATTCATATGGGGATTATCTCTATATTGGTGGGCGGTAATGGAATTGAACCAATGACCTTCTGCACGTCAAGCAGACGCTCTTCCCCTGAGCTAACCGCCCATTTTTTATTCGGCGAACGAATCTTTGTTGCTATTACTGCATTTGAACACGACATCAGTTTGTTCTGGATCGTTCACTTTTAAAGACCTTTCGAAAGCTTCTTTTATTAACTTTTCAAAACCTTGTTTGTCAATAAAATCAACGTTCGTTGGTCAAATGGAAAAATTGGAGGCGGCGCCCGGAATCGAACCGGGGGATGAGGGTTTTGCAGACCCTTGCCTTACCACTTGGCTACGCCGCCAATGTTTTGCGAGCACGATTATATGTGGCAAAGGATAGACTGTCAAACGTTTGACAGCGTCAATAAATCTGTTAACACTGGCCAAATATGAATGAAACAAAGGCTGTTTTCAGTCAAAACCCTTGAGCAAATGTTGACTTGTTCTGGGTCTTGTCTTTGGTTACATTAATGAAGATTTACGAAACGAGGTGAGTTTATGGCTGGTCATTCGAAGTTTGCCAATATCAAACATCGCAAAGAACGCCAGGATCAAGCACGCGGTAAGGTGTTTTCTAGAATAGCCAAAGAGATCACAATGTCCGTGAAGCAAGGCGGCGGTCCTGATCCGGGTGCCAACATTCGACTGTCTGCCGCACTGGATCGCGCCAAGGCAGCCAACATGCCTAAAGACAATATCGATCGCGCCATCAAGCGTGCAACTGGCGAAATTCCTGGTATCAGCTATGAAGAAATCACTTACGAAGGTTATGGGCCGGATGGCGTGGCCATCATGCTCAACGTCATCACTGACAACAAAAATCGTACAGCAGCCGAAATTCGCCAGATGTTCGACCAGGGCGGTGGTTCACTGGGTGGTTCCGTGGCCTGGATGTTTGATCGTAAAGGTGTCGTCAGCATCAGCAAGAGCAATCTGACCACAGACCCTGAAGATTTTTTGCTCGAGGCCATGGACTGGGGCGCAGAAGATTTGGAAGACGATGGCGAAACGATTCAGCTTTACTGTGACCCTGGTCAGACCAGCGCCTTAGTGGATGGGGTCAAGCAGGCGGGGATCGAGCCTGGTGAAAACAGCATCACCATGGTGCCGCAAAATACGATCAAACTCAAAGGCAAGGCGGCAGAACGCATCGTCAAATTTTTCCAGGCCCTTGACGATCACGAAGATGTTCAAGATGCCTATGCCAATTTCGAAGTACCTGACGAAGTGTTTGAAACCTTGTAACCAACGCCAATAATTTTCATAGAGAGGGCGCATGTTTAGAATAGGGATTGTATTTCTTTTATTGATCACCTTTGTCAGCTTTTTCTCATCCACTGGACTGGCTCAACTCAGCGTGGGTCTTCAAGCGCCCTTGGCTGCATTTGGCAGCTTTAAAATGGAATTTGCCTCGCTCGAAATCGGTATGCCCCTGCGCACCGACCTGTCTAAACTGGAAGCCTATGCTTCTGCAAAACTGTTTTTGGGCACATGGGATTTCAACGAAAGCACCATTCAGCCTTTTATTGGCGGCACAGGACAAATCGCCTTTGAGGATGTATCCGTTTTAAAGTGGGCCGGTTTGGTCGGACTGGAAGCCAATATCCCTGAATCAAACTTCGCTGCTTTTTTCAATCTAGGCATCTCGCCCAATTACGCCACAGGTTTGTTGGAATCCATGGCAGTGGGCATGCGCTACAGCTTTTAAATCAGATCAGGCATAGATCAATCTGATTTAAACTACAGATAAAAACCCCATTCATAAAAAGAAGCAAGCCAAAGTTCTCACTCAAGTGGCAATGGCTAATCGTTAAACTTCTTCGTTGTGGAGCATTTCTCTATATTTTTGCAATTTTTCTTTACGCTTGGGATGCTTAAGTTTTTCCAGCGCCTTGATTTCGATTTGACGCACGCGTTCGCGGGTGATGTTAAACTCGCGGGCCACGTCTTTGAGGGTGCGCTGGTGATCGTCTTTGAGGCCGTAACGCAGGATGAGAATTTGGCGTTCACGATCACTCAATTGATCGATGGCGGAATCCAGTTCTTCTTTCAGCAAAGAACGTAACGTTTCTTTAACTGGAGAAGTGGCTTGCTCATCCTGAAGAAAATCACCCATCGTGTCATCATCGTCGTCGCCCACAGGGCGTTCCAAAGACACGGTGAACTGAGACACGTTTTCCACGCGGCGAATTTTTTCAGGAGACAGACCCAACTGTTTGGAAAGTTCTTTCAAATCTGGCGCTTCTCCATGCTCTCGAACGTGTTCTTTTTTAACACGCTGCAACTCGCGCACGGTTTCGATCATATGAATAGGAATACGAATAGTGCGGGATTGATCTGCAATGGCGCGAGTGATGGCCTGGCGAATCCACCAGGTGGCATAGGTGGAGAATTTATAGCCTTTGGTATAGTCAAATTTTTCCACGGCGCGCATCAAGCCCATGTTGCCTTCTTGGATGAGATCGAGGAACGACATGTTGCGACCAATGTATTTTTTTGCGATAGACACCACCAGGCGCAGGTTGGCGGTGATCAGTTGTTCGCGGGCCTGACCGTCACCCATTTGGATGCGGCGAGCCAGTTCGACTTCTTGTTCGCGAGTCAGCAGAGGGGTGCGACCGATTTCCTGAAGATAGACTTTAACGGGATCAATGCTGGCATTGCCAATCGGTTCATTGATCAACTCGGTCTCATCGAATTCGTTTTCTTCCACGTTGAAATTTTCGTCAAAGGTGCCTTCTTCGGCTTCGGGCATGACAAAAACTTCGACATCTTCACCGTTGGATGAAACGTTTTCGCTTTTGATCACTTCAGCATCAATGTCAACCACTGCCGTTTCTTGATCGAGTGCAGTTGCATCAAAACCGTTTTCTTGGATGGAATTGTTTTCTAGCATATGCGCCTTTCCTCTCCCCTATTGTGCTTTCTTGGATCGCTGAACATCTAGTAATTGCTGTTGTAACACTTTGGCTTGTTCACCATCTCCTACAGATTCTGCCTCACGAATACTTGTTTCTAGACGTCGAATCTGTTTTTCAAAACGATTGGCTTTAAAGTGCTGCAACACCTCTTCAACCCCACGAGTGATGTTGTCGGCATGGACATTCTCACTCACACTTAACCGACTAAGCTCAGTTTTCCACGTGTCATCAACAAACTCATATAAATGTTCCAATTGCACAGACCCTTTTTGTTGATGACACCCCTTTAGCAACTTCCATAACCCACCGTACCGAGCGAAATCTTCCATTTCCAGCTCGGACGTCGCACGCTCGAAGGACAAATGCCCGTGAATCAAAAAGTAAAACAATTGCTCTTCCTGATTCAAATGCCCGATATTTTCATTGTGCGGACTCTGATCAGATGTTGCAAGTGCCTTTTGTGGCGCACGTAACATTTGGACAATGTCTTCATTGGGCAGATCCAATGCGGCAGACAACTCACTGACCAAATGGCTACGCCAGTGCAGATTGCTCAGGCCTTTTAAAAAAGGCAATGCGTCATTGAGCACCTGCTGTTTCCCATTGAACCCCGAAACGTCATGTTGTTTGAGCAGCATGTCTATATACATTTCAAAGAAAGATCGAGAATTTTTCAAGAGGGCGGCAAATTTTTCGACCCCATTTTCCTGGATATATGTGTCAGGATCGTGCCCTGGTTCCAGTTGAATCATGCCCACTTCCAACCCTTCCTCAAGCAGTGACTGAATCCCCCGCAGCGTGGCCAATTGGCCGGCGGTGTCCTGGTCAAAGGCCAAAATCACCCGTTGCGTGAAACGCCCACATAAGCGCGCCTGGGTTTTGGTCAGCGCCGTACCCATACTGGCGACAACATTGTGTATTCCATTTTGATGTGCCGCGATGACGTCCGTGTAGCCTTCCATCAAAACCAGCTGTCCCGACTCACGTGCGGCAGGGCCAGCCAGGTCGATGCCGTAAAGCAATGTGCCTTTTTGCAACAAAGGCGTGACCGGCGTGTTGACATACTTGGGAGAGCCTTCTTCAGGGTGAAGCTGCCGACCGGCAAAGCCAACCACCTGTCCCTGCGCGTCGCACAACGGAAACATAATTCGATCTCGAAATCGATCATAAATTCTTCCCTGTTGATTGACCACTGCCATGCCCAATGTTTTTAAATGTTCCTGTTGCGTGGTGAACTGACTGATGAGATTCTGCCAACCTGCTTTGGCAAACCCGATACGAAATTTTTTCGCTGTCTTGCCATCCAACCCACGATTTTTTAAATAATCAACGGCTTCCTGACCCTCCGGTGATGCAAGAACGCGTTCGTAATACGTGGCAATTTGTTCATTGAGTTGACGGAGTTGCTGTTGTGGCGAATCTTTTTGCCCAGGCTTGGGAATGTCAATCCCAACCTGGTTGGCCAGAAATTCCAACGCTTGAGGGAAATCGAGTTTTTCGATACGCATGATGAACTCAAAGGCATCCCCACCGGCTTTGCAGCCGAAACAGTGGAACACGCCTTTTTCCTGACTCACAGTAAATGACGGTGATTTTTCTTCATGAAAGGGACATAGTCCAGAAAAGTTGCTGCCCTGCTGTCGAAGCCCCACATAGCGGCCCACCAAATCGACCATATCTATCCTGGCTCGAACAGATTCTTTGATCGCTTGACGGTCCTGCATGATGATCCCCTCAGTTGTTCAGTTGCAGCAAAAAGGGGTTGGTCTGTCGCTCCTGATCCAGTGTGGTCACCGGTCCATGCCCCGAATACAGCGTATAGTCTTCAGAAAGGTTCAGCAATGTTTGCAACGAATGCATCATGGCAGCAGGATCGCTCCCTGGTAAATCCACGCGCCCAATACTGCCTGCAAATACCAAATCCCCCACGAAAATAATTTTTTCAGCTTCATGAATGAAAATAACGTGATCAGGCGAATGTCCTGGAGTGAACATTAATTTGAATGTAAATGCCCCCACGGTGAATGGCTGCTCAACATCAATGGGCAGGAATGCACTGATGTCAGGCGCAAGGACATCCAACAAGTCTTCTCCAAGAGGGTGAAGATAGAAGGGCACATCCTGTTGCTTGAGCAACGCCGACACGCCCTGAACATGATCGGGATGAGCATGAGTACAGAGAATGGCATCCAGCTTTCGATCTCCTATGGCATTGTTGAGGTCTTCACTGGGTCCCCCTGGGTCAATGACAATCAAGCTGTCTTCATGGCTGACCAAATAACAATTGGCCTGATAGTTTGTGAGAACAAATGTT
Source organism: Candidatus Fraserbacteria bacterium (assembly GCA_029262795.1). Taxonomy (GTDB): domain Bacteria; phylum Bipolaricaulota; class Bipolaricaulia; order RBG-16-55-9; family JAJCYT01; genus JAJCYT01. The sequence continues at coordinate 10,369 of JAJCYT010000034.1, read as the reverse complement.
TCAATCTGAATTGGAAACCCCTTTCGGAGGCAGTGCGGCTGCCAATGTTAAAGCAACCACTTGAGTCACCCCTGCATCTTTCAACGCCTTGGCACAAGCTCGAAGTGTTGCCCCCGTGGTGCGAACGTCATCAATGAGCCATACCGTTTGAGCATCACAAGGCCGTGCCACAAACGCATGTTCCAAGTTAATCAAGCGTTCGCGGCGCTGCAAGGCCGCCTGAGGTTTGGTTTTTTTTATTTTTGCAAGAAGAGATTGAACTGCCACATCCAACGATTCAGACAAGTCTTTCGCCAGTAACTCTGCCTGATTGTAACCACGTTGACGCTGCCGTCGTTTTTGCATCGGCACAAAAGTGATGAGATCTGGTTGAGGCGCGGATACAGAAACCTGAAATAACAACTCTCCCAATAGAGGGATCAACCCACGGTCCCCTCTGTATTTGAGCTTTTGAATCAACATGGCCAAAGGTTTGGTTTCCTCATAAAGGCCGTAGCAGAAACCGCTGTAAGCCATTTCTTCGACGCACGTCAAACAGCGCGTGGCTGAGCCACCAATCCATTGACCACATTGAAAACAGTGACCTAAAGGGAGTGGTCTTAGATCGTTTTCACATTTAAAACAAAGTTGGTTTTGCTCGATAGGCGTTTCACAGACCGCACAATGAAGCGGGTAGATGAGGTGTAATAGTCCATTCAGAGGTTTTAATAATGAATCCATATTTCACCTCTTTAAATTTGTTCAGCAACCTGCAATTAAGTAAAAGACTATCAGGGGTGGCATTTTGAGAAAAATTAATTCACTGCCGCAAAGAACCAACGTTCTATTTCAGAACTGACATCCGTAGTTTAATCGTAGCCCCCTTTAGCAAAGGGGGTTGGGGGATTTGAAATCTTAAATTATAAAAATCCAAAATCCCCTTTTGTCCCTAATTTCTTTTAATTCATTAAGCAATCTCAGCCAAGTCGATGAGGCGGTTGGTGTAGCCCCATTCGTTGTCGTAGAAGGACAGCACTTTAACAAAGTTGCCGCCCATGACGCTGGTGGATTTCAGATCAATAATCGAAGAATGGTTGTCACCCACGCAGTCGGAAGACACCATAGGTACTTCACTCACAGCAAGCACACCTTTCATGGACCCTGCTGCGTACTTGCGAAAGGCATCGTTGATTTGATCCACGGTCACATCTTTGCTGAGAATGGCGGTTAAGTCGACCACCGAGCCGGTGGGCGTGGGCACGCGAAGGGCCATACCATCCAGCTTGCCATCTAATTCGGGCAAGACCTGTCCCACAGCAGAGGCTGCCCCTGTGGTGGTGGGCACAATGTTTTGTGCGGCAGCGCGACCACGAGCCCAGTCGGCGGGTTTGGGTCCGTCAACCAAACTCTGGCCGGCGGTGTAGGCGTGGACGGTATTCATCAAACCTTTTTCCAAACCAAATTCCTGGTTCAAAATATAAGCCATCGGCGCAAGGCAATTGGTGGTACAAGATGCTGCTGAGATAACGTGTTGCTCGCCTGCGTTGTAGTCTTCGTGGTTGACCCCCACCACAAACATGGGTACGCCGCCGCCTTTGGCTGGGGCGCTGATGATGGTCTTTTTGGCACCGGCACTCACGTGTTGACCAGCGGCTTCGGCTGTGCGAAACACGCCGGTGGATTCAATCACAATGTCCACATTCAAATCGCCCCAAGGTAACGCCGAAGGATCGCGCTCGGACAACAATTGAACATGGCGGCCCCCCACACTAATGCCCTTATCATCGTGACTGACGGGTTTGGAAAACCGTCGATACACAGAATCGTGGGCAAACAGGTAGGCGGCCAAATCTGGATCAAGCTGGATATCGTTGATAGCGACAACTTCCAAAGACCCTCGTTCTTCTGCAATGCGCAAACACGCACGTCCAATACGACCAAATCCATTAATTGCAACCCGCTTCATGCTGCCTCCTAGTATCATTCATTCGTCTTTTGTTTGTTTTTTGTTTCACAATTTGTCTATCCAATCGCCCTAAAAGGTTGAAAAATTCAAAAAATGACGGACGAAACGTCAGTATATCGTTGGATTTTGCCGCTTTCAATGCGCGCTTGATTGAAAATCTCACCAGATAAACAACAATTGTAAAGTTTTTTATTTTAGCCATAGAAAAGATGACACTAGCTGATGGTGATGTCCGTTGGTTGAAGCGTTAGAATGACAGAATTTTTCTTGAAAACCAATGTCAAAAGTGCTTTTTCAAATTATTCGATAGGGAGAAAAGGCAACTCGCCCTGGCGAATTTTATGATACAACGAACGGGTTTGGCGGTGAGGTTGCACACCAATTTCAGAAAGTGCGTTTATGCAGCGGTCAAACTGGTTAAGTGCAGCTTTTTGATCGCCCATATTGGCATAAAGCTCCATCAATTGATAGTGGGTTTGCTCTCGCTCTGGCACACTTTGCAAAATTTGATGTGCCCAACTGATGGCTTGTTCAAGATGTTGTTGATCCTGGGAAGATTTGATTAAGGCATCACAGGCTTCCAACATCAACGAACGCAATCGAGAGCGGATGGCCTCGCACCAGTCCTTGTTAAAATCCTGCATGAAATCACCCTGCCACAAGGCCATTGCCTTGGCATAGGCATCACAATCTTTCTGCTCTCGCGCCTGTTGGATCAATTGTTCAAAGGCATCCACATCCAACCAATAATCACTTTGGGTGTTAAATTGAATCAATTGGCGGTTGGCCATGACCAAATCGCTGTTTTCATCACAGCTTTTTAAAGATCGGCGCAACGATGAAATGGCAGTGTTGAGATTGTCCCTGGCTTTTTTCTCGTCCAAATGTCCCCAACACATATTGGCAAGCCCACTGCGTGAGTGAGCGCGTTGCGCATGGGCAACCAAACAACAAAATATACAGCAGGCTTTTTGTGTATGGAAATGAACCGGCTCACCAGCAGCAAACACACGCACTTCGCCCATCAAATGAATTTCTAAACAAGCGCGTTGATTAACAGAATACGCCACCGGAGACATCTGTGAAAATGACAAATAGAACTCCCCTAAAACCCTAACGACTTTCGAGATTTTTCAAGTGCCTTTTGAAAATCCCTGATGATTAGCAAAGCACTTGGCATTGATAGTTTAACAAATTTCTCTTATAAAACCATACTAGCAAGCAATCCCTATTCAAATCAATAACTGATTTTATGGCAAATGCATTTATAAAAACGTTTCTCTGCAAGCAAAACATTTCATCGTTTGTCAATATTCAAAATATCCAAAATTGTTTATCAGAACACAACATCCAAGCTTTAATATTTGTAATAATATACAGACTAAGTTAATGTTGATGAATACCCCATAGCTCAAAGTTTTCAGGGATGAGTTACGGGTATCACTCACAACTGACGTCAATAAAGTATAAATCTAGTCATGTGAGTGTAAGCCAAGTCTCAAAGAAATCTATACTTGGACAGGGGGAGATACTTCCACCCAATCATTACTTTTATTTCTCTTTAGCTTTTTAATTAAATACCGACATTAGGAAAACGTTTCACAACAATACCAGGGGGTTTTTAGCGTTGAGTGTTAACAAATTTCTCATTCTTATTTCTATTTTGGTGACCAGTTTATTGACTGGTGCCGATGCTTCAAATCGTCATATTCCGACTGAAACAGCTATCCATGATCATCATTCTCATCAACACAGCAACGAAGACCAGGGCCATGAAAACTCTCCGCTTGAAGAAAAACTTCGCGAGCAAATTGAAAAAACATTAGGGTTTGAAATTGAAGGACACGAAGCGGGTGAAGGCCCAACCATTCGTGGTAACTTCGAAGAGCACACGCAAGCCACCAGTCAAGCGCAATCTTGCCCTGAAAACGCACCTGTTAAATTTTATGATGTGGTAACCATTGAAGTGGAAATGGTCCTGAACCGTTGGGGAGATCGTGATCCTCATGCCTACATGTACGCGCTCCAGAGCGAAATCCCAGCCATTCGAGCACAGGAAGCTCTGGCTGACGACGAAACGGCTGCTTTTGGCTTGAGCCTGGGCTTGGGTGCCGACCCCATTCAACCACTCACGATTCGTGCCAACATTGGCGATTGTGTTCGTGTGCGTTTGAGAAATGAATTGAGTGAACCAACCAGCTTCCATGTGCACGGTGCGAATTTTATCCTGACGTCTACTGGCGAACCTGCGCTTTCATCCAATCCAATGTCAATGGCTCTGCCTCGCGAAAGTGTAGATTATGAATGGTATGTTGAACCGGATTACTACAGCGAAAACACGCATTATGTTCATTCACACGGCCCGAAATCACGCTTTCAGGTCAGCCATGGATTGTTTGGCGCATTGATTGTAGAGCCTGTAGGTTCTACCTACTTTGACCAACGAACAGGCCAGCCGTTGTGTGGTGAACTTGCAAACCCAAGGCAGGGCGGACGCAATCCATTAAGAGATTTAACTTGCCGCAACGCTTGGGATGCCATTATTTCTCCAGGCGATGGCAGTTCGGATTTTCGTGAATTTGCCATGTTCTACCACGAAGTTGGCAACGCTCGCTTCCTGACCGTGGACAAAGACGGCACGCCCAATCCAAGCATTGACCCCATCACACAGTCTTACAAACCAAACGGTCGCGGTATCAATTACCGCAGTGAATCGTTCTGGCGACGCCTCAATGAACAAGAAGAGGTGGTCGGCTTTGGTGACGAATCTCAAGCCTATGGCACCTACGCCTTTGGTGAACCTGCCACGCCAATACCACAATCTTATTTGGGTGACCCTGCCAAATTTCGCTTGATTCATGGCGGCAGCGAAACGTTCCATGTGCCCCATTTGCACGGTGGCGGCGACCAATGGCAGCGTCAGCAGGATGTGGGTAAAGACACGGACCCCGATTACACGCCGATTGATGCGGGTATCAAAAAGATATTCAACAGCCGCATGCCAAGTTCCGGTAATGATGCCCAGACCATCGGGCCATCTGAAACGTATGAACTGGAAATTCCTTGCGGCAGTGGCGCTTGCCAACAAGGCGCAGGTGATTTCCTGTTCCATTGCCACGTGGCCTCGCATTATATTTCAGGGATGTGGCATTTCTGGCGTGTGTACAACACGCTGCAGACAGACACAGAATCCTTGGACCCATTGCAGCAATTGGCAGAATTGCCCGATCGTGAAAACAGAATGCAGCTTGCTGTTACCTCTGAAGACCTGCTGGGTACCACGGTCGAATATGCCAGCGGCACCACTGAAGTGACCGAAGACACATTGTCAATGATCGTAGAATCTCAATTGCCTGCACAGGGCACGCCCAATCATGTGATGGATGCCGCTGTGTTCAACTGGGCAAAAAACGGCAACCTTTATCTCAACGAACCTGAAACCAGCTTAACTTGGCCAAATTTCGAATCTGAAACCCCTGGGCAACGTCCAGCGCTCAAGTTCGATCCAGCCACAGGGAAATTGGCTTATCCGTTCCTGAGGCCGCACCTGGGACAACGTCCGCCGTTTGCGCCACACAATGGCCCCGCGCCATTCCTGGAACCGTTGAACCATGAACGCGGCGAACCTTCTCCTCCAGGCACCAACGGCAAATACAGCCTGTGCCCTGAAGGTGCACCACGGCGAACGTTTAAGATTCACGCGATACAAACTGAAATTCCAGTGACCAGCGACATCACCGATCCAGACGGCATGATTTTTGTGCTCAAGGAAAATGAAGCGCTGGCCCGATCGAATCCAGAGTTCAAAGTGCCATTAGCCATTCGCGCCAACCAGGGTGATTGTGTCGATGTGATTTTGGTCAATGAGCTTGAAGTCACTGGCGATCCTGCCGAGTTGAGCAAAACCAACATCCACATCCATTTTGTGCAGTTCGACACTCAGGCTTCAGATGGGGTCATCACGGGGGCCCAGTATGAACAGTCCCCACGCCCGTTCATTGACCCTGGTATGAGTTTTAAAATTCGGGAACGGGTTACCAAAGGCAGCAATCGTATTCGGCTGGACGATACGTCCAGCTTCCATGTTGGGTCCACCGTGGCGATTGGGATCGATCAGGACACAGATCGATTTGAAACCGCCATCATCGCCGATATCCAGGGAAATGAGCTTTTGTTGGAACAACCGTTGAAAAACAACCATGAACAAGGCGAACTGGTCAGTGTTGAGTTTGTTCGCTACCGCTGGTTTGTGGCCCGACAAAATGGCGCCATTTATTACCACGACCATGTGGACGCCGCCATCCGCTGGGGGCATGGGCTGTTTGGAGCCATCATTGCTGAACCCACAGGCTCAACCTATCACCATCCAGTCACGGGTGAAGAAATCCGAAGTGGACCAATGGCCGACATTCATGTGGATCTAAACCGCGAAGTGTTACCGGATTTGGAAGGCAGTTTCCGTGAGTTTGTTTTGTTTATGAATGATGGCAACACGTATACAGGAAGTTCATTTAATCTCCGGGCAGAACCATTGCGGGCAGACACTGCACGTGGTCAAGGGCCACCAGAGCTTGCATTCAGCAGTGTGATGCATGGCGACCCGCATACGCCACTGTTGCGGGCATATGCGGGGGATCCGATAATTTTGCGCTTGCTGACTTCAGCAACGGAAGAAATTCATCCGTTCCACATCACGGGGCATACGTTCAGGCAAGAACGTTTTGTAGGAAACTCACCGCCAATGTCTCATTTTGGGGTGGGGATTTCAGAACGTTTTAATGCCCATATTGTGGCTGCAGGCGGTGAATCGCAAAGCCCTGGAGATTATATGTATTACAACGGCGCAGAGCGTCATTTCCGTGAGGGCAGTTGGGGTATTTTCCGTGTTTATGACACTTTTCAAAGAGATTTGCAAACACTACCAGGGCATTTGCCTTCACCTGGGGGTGGTTTCCCATCGCTAAGATTTACGGGTGAAGCACCGCCCAAAGCAACGTCATCGGGAAACCCTTGCCCTAGAACAGCCCCCATTAAATCTTATAACGTGTCGGCCATCGACATAGAACTGATGTTCAATGAAGAAGCCGCCTTGATGATTCCCACAGGCCGCATGTATGTGTTGGATGAAGACATGGACGCAGTGCTCGCTGGCAGCAAACGACCCGAACCCTTGGTGCTTCGCGCCAATGCTGGTGACTGCCTCAGCATTACGCTGACCAATCGCATGAGCAACCAGCCAGCCTCTATTAATCTGGATGCGCCCACCTTTGATCCGCAAGGCTCATTGGGCATCACTTTGGGCTTCAATCCAGATCAGACAGTACAACCTGGTGAAAGCATGACCTATCGCTATTACACCGAGAAAGAACTGGGCACCGTGTTGATGCGCGACTTCGGCAACGTGTTCCGCAACGCCCGTGAAGGCTTGTACGGCGCTGTGATTATCGAACCTGAGGGCTCCACGTATGTCGATCCGACAACAGGTGGCGAACTGCGCAGTGGCGTGGAAGCCATGATCGAAAATCCGAACATACCGGACTTCCGCGAATTTGTGACCGTGATGCAGGACAACGATCCGGACATTGGCTTGTTCCTCATGCCATACGATGAAGAAGTCAACCGTTTGGTTGGCGTCAATTACCGTTCTGCACCATTGAGTTTGCGCCTGGAGCAGTTCAATGTAATCCGCGATCAGGACCCATTGATGGGCAGCAATGCCGCATTACAGGCCAGCGCCATCTTTAACAGCCAGGCATACGGTGACCCAGAAACCCACTTGTTTGATTCGTTTACGGGCGATCCCATTCGTTTCCGTGTGGTCAACGCTTACAGCGAACAGCCCCAAGTGTTCTTTGTGGAGGGGCATGAATGGATGCTCACACCGCAAATTGCAGGCTCAGACGTGGTCAGTTCGCGTTACATTCCACCAACGGGCGTGCTCAACATCGAGCTCATGAGCACGGGCGGACCACAGCATCTCTCAGGCGATTATCAGTGGGGCAATCACCGCCTGCCCTACGAAAAAGCAGGCCAGTGGGGCATGATGCGTTTGTTCTCCCCTAACGAAGAAGTGGACTTCATGCCGTTGTCAGATCGCACTTTTACCGTTTCAGCAGCAATGACTTTGTCCAACGAAACCTACGACAGTGACCGCATCACCAAGATGATGAACGTTCACTATGGCCATGTGCTAGACATGCCAATGCCATAGGAGGCAACGCGAAATGAAACATTTAAACCGCAGAAACTTTTTGAAGGCGCTGGGTGCCGGTACAGCCGGTCTTTCTCTCAGCGCTTTAGGATTGGGTCAAACCGCCCCCACAGCATTGGGTCAAACCTTTAGTGACTATAAAACCTTAACGGCTGGCCTATCCGATTATGAACTGGCCTGCCATGACATTGTCGATCCGGTGATGAGTGTGCAACGACAAGAAATCGTGCGTCTGCCCAACACCAATCCGGTGATTGAGGAAAATGGCCACATGGTCGCCAATCTGCACGAAACTGAAAAACAATTAACGCCACTGACTCAAGCCCGCAGCCTCACTGGCCATGCCATTACCAGCACCCGCGATCCACATCAGGATCTGGAATTGGCCTTGGCTCGCCTGCGCTCCAAAGCGCGTGAAGCGGGCGCTGAAAGCTTGAGGGATCTGAGTGATGCCCAGGAAATCGTCGACATCGAACTGGGCAACACCCAAGGTCGTGTGTATGACGGCTTTCAGTTGCTGAACTTTAATCGTGGCGCGTTTATGCCCGACCATGAAGATGGCCAGTACAAAACAAAAAAACTTCAGAACACTGGCGAAACTTTCATCAGCAGCATTGATGGTCAGGAGCACAAACTCTGGGAAATTACGGTCAACCAACTTTGGTTGCAACAGGATTTCCTGGGCGATACGTTCCTGGTTGTGCTGCCCAAAGAAGTGCACCCATTGGATGAATTTGTGATCCACTGGCGCATCTATTCCTTAATTCAAGAAGACCTTGCGCCCACCACCGTGGTCAATGACGCGGCAGGGAAAATTTTGCACGGCCTGGACAGCACCTTTACCGAAATTCCCAACGAAACGCTGGGCGAAATCACGATCAAATATCCTATCGCCTCCAGCATGCGTGGCATTTATGTGTGGGGTTGGGGGGCCCATCCTCCACGGGTACAGTTCCTGCAATTTACCACTGAAGGCACACCACATGCAGCTTCCTTCCTGGAACGCACGGCATTGATGTCGATAGACGACATCGGCTCGGCCTCTCCAGACTTGAAGATGTACACCGTGGCCAAAGCTGCTTTGGATGGTGCCACAGGCGATGAAATTGTCGCCATGTTGTACGATCCAGATGTGGCACCGCGCGGCACCTTTCGTGAGTGGGTGCGACTGGGATCAGACGTGCGTCAATTGCCCGACGAAGCCTGGGACATTCTGACTGAAGAAGATGGCTTGGGTCGAGGCGAATTTGGCGATTACGATGTAATTTTGGCCTATGTCAACAACGAAATTTATGGTGAAACCCCTTACGCACAAGTTGGCACCGAGGGCAAAGGCGGCGTGATACGCAACTTTGAACAAGGTGGCACAGTTAAAGCAAAGGTCATCAACCTGGACAATCATGTTCATTATTATCGCAATGTGGATTTTGGTGAACCGGTGGTGGATGAAATGCGCCAGGTGTTTGGCAACGGTAAATTCAGCTTTAACAAGTTCAATCCGAAACCAACCTACGGGCACGCCAAAGTGGTCGAAATGCAATGGCGCACCGGCTGGGGATATACGCCACATTTGGGCGTCACACCACAAGCCTGGACGTTCCCACGAGAAGAAGATCAAATGGGCTTAACGCCTTTCCTTGATCAATTTGGGCAAACCCAGATGGGCTATGTGTTTAAAAATGTGAGCGGTCACTGGCGCTTCAGTCCACCCGCGCCGATTCGTGAAGGCTCTGGGGCTTTGGCAGAATTCTTACCTCCTGGTGAACCGATGAAAGAAACCGATGGCACGGAAGGTGTGAAAATGGGGCTGGACACCGAAGCCTTCGGCATTGCCAAAATGCCAACGGAAACCATCACCAAGCATCCAAATCAAACCGACTTTGCTGAGTTGAACTTCCCAGGGTTCTTGAGAAATCCAAACCCTGAAGGCGGCGATCTCATTCCGCCAACACCAGTGTGGGCACCGTTCCTGTTCCTGAATCCAGAAACCGGCACACTCAAAGCGCCCGATGGCACCTGGTGGGTGGATCAGACCTACATGCACGGTCGGCCAGTGCAGCCTCAAACATCTATCGTTGCAAACATTGAATCACCAAGGTCAGGGGCGCAATTGTTCTATCAGTTCGACCCGTTGTTCCACGACAACATGATCTTCTCGTATCACCCACGCGCCGACATCGTGCGCGAATAGTTTTTCAATTTGAGCAAATGAA
>JAJCYT010000033.1 GCA_029262795.1 Candidatus Fraserbacteria bacterium | reverse complement strand
CTTTGCGAAGAATTTACTTTTTATTAAAGGGCACTAACTGCTCAAAACCCAGACAAACAAAACACCCCAATATATTTCACTCCAAAAGAAAATCGTTGCATATTAAAGCACAAACCCCGCAGGCCAATCGTGCCCCCTTATGTAAAGGGGACTACGGTTTGGGCTGCGAATATTCATTCTGTTTTACGGTTCGGATTCTTTGCAAAGAATTTTCTTTTTATTAAAAGGCACTAACTGCTCAAAACCCAGACAAACAAAACACCCCAATATATTTCACTCTAAAAGAAAATCGTTGCGTCTTAAGGCACAAACCTCGCAGGCTAATCTTGCCCCCTTATGTAAAGGGGGTTGGGGGATTAGACGCCTTAACCCTTTTGAATGCCTTTATCTTTTTATGTAAATATACCTCTGCCTAGAGATTAGAAACTCTGAATATTACTACACTTCGCCCAAAGGCAATTCTCGAATCCAGATTTCAATGAGCCACAGGATCACGATGTCGTTGATTTCCAAATCCACCACATTGGGTACAACCCCGCCGGAAACCCAAAGTTGAATGGCGGTCAGGATTTCCCGATCACCCAGAAAACCATTTTCATCGGTGTCCAGTGCCATTAAGGGATCGGTGGATGGAACCGTTTGCTGTTTGTCAAAATCCAGATTCAAACGGCCATTGCCCCAGATATTGCTGTTGAAAAAACCTGTCTGGGTGTCACGCGAGGCGTGATCTGTGAGCAGTTGCAACACATCCTGTGCTTTTAACATCGGATCAGTTTGCAGCAAAAGAGCGACAGCACCCGACACATGTGGGGCGGCAAAGCTGGTGCCGCGATTGACCATGTGCTGCTCGTCTGGCAGGATGCGGCTCACATCTACCAGCAGGAAAGAATCCTTGGACATCGCACCGGCAATCATGCTTCCAGGCGCGGTTAAATCTGGCTTGATGCGTCCATCCCGCGTTGGACCCAATGAGGAAAATGCGGCAATCTGGCCTGCTGGATTGTCTTCAAGAAAGCGTTCCAGACGGCCATTTAAGCTGGGCCATTCATTGCGTGTCACGTATGCACCCACCGCAATCACATTCTTGGCGGTGGCAGGCACGCGCACTGTGGATTCGTTGTTACCATTGGAGGACGAAAACGGCAGGTCCAAACTCCACCCGTGATAGTCCACGCCAATCCTAGGGGCTTTAAGTTCGATGGTCCAACGCCCAGGCCGCAATGGGTTGCGTGCGCCTAAGATTTGATCATAAACGGTGATCAGCACTTCGTTTATACCGTTGTTGGGATTTGGCCCCTGACTGACGTTATCGACAAACACGCCACCATCAGCAATCGTGGTATCAGCCACTTCACCGTCAACAACAGGGCCAAGCGGATCGCCACTGGGACCGATCACGCGCACTTCAATGGGATCGTTTCCCAAGGGTTCATACCAAAAATCGAACGAATAACGGCTTCGATCCACACTGGCAGGAATATCGAATGTAAATGTCGCTTTCCCTGTCGCTGCCAGCATGCCGTTGACGTGGATGTTTTCATCGCCGTCATTGCCCGCCGAAACCACAATCACACGCCCAGGGCCTTGTGCCAGCGCATCCAGGGCACGTTCGAAATTGCTGCTGCCATCATGTGCGCCTGCATGACCACCCAGGCTAAGGCTTGCCACTGCCGGCTTTTCACCAGCCACATCAAAGATGTATTTCACCCCGTCCAGCACGGCGTTAACAGTTAAAGGAGACTTGACCATCACCAGGTCGGCTTTTGGCGCAACACCAATCAAGCGCATATCAGAAGACGATCCATCACCGCCCGCAATGCTTAGAGCTTGAGTGCCATGACTGGGCGAACTGGGATTGGCATCCACCTGAGGCACCAGGCTTGCATCATCCAGCGCCAAGGCTTCTTCGATTTGGGCACGCGTAAACGCAGCCCCATAACTAAACCCATCGGGACGATCACCTGGATTGGTTTGGTCCCAGATGGCTTGAATCCGGCTGCCTTCCTCAATGCCGTCACCATCACGGTCCACACGAAAATCCAAATGCGTCCAATCCACGCCCGTATCGACAATGCCGATCACCACATCCTCACCCTTGATACCGCGGTTGTGCCAGCGGTGTGCGCCAAAATCCATGACGCTTTTGTTGAGTTCAGGTGCGACACCCACAGGCTGTGCGGTCAATTCCAAAAGATTGCTGTTTTCCACATAAATGACTTCAGGCCACCGTTTCATTTCGCGCAGTTGATTCAAAGTCGCGCTGGCAGACACCACATCCCCCATCACGGAACTGATTTGCACGCCGCGTTGACGCAGTGCAATCACAGAATCCGTACGAATTAAAACGCTCATCATGGGATTGGGATCATTAAAGCCGGAAGCCGTTTGTACCACGCCGCCGCTGATTTGGATCGCATCACTGGTTGACAAGTTGCTTTGAGAAAGAGCTTGAGTGCGTTTGAGCAGAAAATTCAACTCTGGTGAAATGGCACCTGTGGCGGATAAAGACACGGCCTGAGCACCAAACGTCAACGCACCAAATAGAAAAGTGATTAAGAAAAGAGCAACACAACGAATTAAGCGGCTGGACATGATCACCTCAACCAGACAATAGGAATCAATCGCTGCGAACGATCAGGAAAACGAACCACTGCCAAATAAACACCATTGGCTGCAGTTTGCCCATGGATGGTCAAACCATTCCAGCGCAACGCGTGGGCTTCACTGTGGACCTCGTAAATTTTTTCTCCAGCCAGATCATAAACTGATAACGACAATCCCGACAACCCATCTTGTCGCTGAAAGGCAATCCCCTGCCCCGCACGTTGAACCTTCAAAGCAGTTGCATCCTGAGCGTCAGGTGCTTGATTCACTTGAGCCTGACGCGTTCTGGGTGCCAGCACTTCAATTTGAGTTTCAACATCCACGCCATTCACGCGCCCATTCAACGTATAAACACCAGGCGTTTGATCTCGCGGTACCTGAAGCGTGTAGGTAAATGCAAATGGCTGTCCTTGAGTGACCCGCTTCAACTGCCAGGAATTTGTAAGCGCATCAAAGCTGGCATCATCTGAATTTAGGTTCCAGCCTTCAGGCAATTGCTCAAACCATGTGAGTGTGCCAAACGCCAAGCTGGGCATCCGGCCATTGAGTGATACGTTAATTGAATCTCCTGCTGACACAGACGTTGAACTTAACTCGCGGCCAGCCTGCATCCGCACCAGCGAAAGATCGATGGCGCCTTCGCCATACACGTAGTCTTTTCCAGGCATACCCAAATCGCGCGTCAGGCTTTCGATGCCTTTGCGCAACTGGGCCACATCCCATTGCGGGTATTGAGACAACAGCAGGGCCGCCACGCCCGCCACATGCGGCGCTGCCGCCGATGTGCCAGAGAACGGATTGAAATTACCGAGCAAACTCGCGGTGTTGTCCGGTCCCACCAAATCCGGCTTGATGCGACCATCACTGGTTGGTCCCAAAGAGCTGAACGGCTCCTGTGGGCCGCCGTCTTCCCAGTTGCGGATGGAAACCGCCCCCACCGTCAATGCAGCCGAGGCATCTGCGGGTGCCAGCAAGCTGCCATACGCCGTGTTTGGAAAAATCTGATGAGACGACCCTGTAAACACTTTGATGTGAAGCGGACGTGTGACCCTGCGGGCAAACACCCGCACGTAATAGATATCCGGCTCCAGCACAAGATATTCTAAACTTTCCACGGGCGGCGCATTGCCGGTTTGCCATTCGGTTGAGGAAGCGACCATGTCACCGTCGCTGTTGTAAAGGTATAAATCCAGATCCTGATTGGTGTTGGGCCAGTCGTTCCAGGTGAGGTCAACCTGAATCAGTCCGAAATAGGCAGGGATACGAAGCTGCTGATTTTCAGCACCGGGAAAGTCCGACCAGTCATCGTTGTTGCTGTCCACCAGACGACCTGTCCAGTGATTGTTGGTATGGTTGCCTGCGGCGTTCACCCACAAAATGCCTGCATCGGTGGCACGCTGCACCAGTTCAGCAAAAAAGCCGGTGCCATCGCCAAAGTTGCTGTTGTTCCAGCCCACCGAGTGATTGATAATTTGCACACCTTCTCGGATCGCGTCATCGACTGCATTTTCCATATCCACAGCATCATTCACTTGTTTCAAATACAATTGCGCTTTTGGTGCGACCTCATGCACAATCATGGACACAGCCGTCCCGTGTTCTCCCTGAACATCTCCCAGTGTGCTGTAATCGGTATAATCAACAACGGCCGATTCAGGCAATCCGCCAACGCTTTTGACAAAATCCAATGCGCCAAAACCAATGTCGATCACAGCCACTTTGACGCCTTCACCCTGATAGCCCCAGGTGTGATACAGCGTGGCCCCAATCGGCGTGATGGCCTGACTCACACGGTTTGAAGTAGTTTGATATTTAAAAGGCTTGCGGATGTATTTCACCAAAGACAAATCAGCCAGCGCTTCCAGTTTGGTCAAAGGCACACTGGCGCGGATGAAACTGCGCGAACGGGCTTCCACCTGGATGCCCAATCGCCTGAGCATCGAGTCAGTCAACAAGTTGATTTGACCTTGTGGCTCAATGATAACGGTGACATCGTTGGAAAAATTAGAAAAATTTGGAAGGTTTGCCGGAAACACATTTTCAGGCTGTTGGGCCAGCGCCAGCAAATGATCTGAAATTTTTGAGTGATGTTGCTCAAAAGAAACAGATTTATATGGCAACTCAACCTGCTCCTGCCCCAGTGGATTTAAACCAAAGGCGCTCCAAACTAAGAAAGAGAAGAAAAGAACTTTGAATAGTTTCTGTCGTTTCATACCAGCAGCATAGGCAATGGCCCTAACCGTTTCAAGGACAGGGGTAAACCAATCATTTCAACAGGAGAACTGGGACAGGCAATATTTGCCTGTCCCAGTTTATGCAGTCTACTCTTGTTCGTATGCGGACAATTTTTTCAACAAGGTCATTTCCTGATCCAACGTTTCATCGGCCAAGAAGTTTAATTCTGACTCGAAGTAAACGTTGAATGTCTGCATCAATTCTTTGTATTCATTCATGACACTGAGAGGCTTAGACTGACGTTCCCATTTGCCAAGTTGAATGCGAGGATCAGGCACCATAATGCCATCGTCCATGTTAACATAAGGTTCGCGGTCACCTGCATCAGCCAAGATATGTTCATCAACCAACCAATTCTGGAGGAAGTCGACGTAGCGAGCCAAGGTGACTGCTTTGCGTATGCCATCGTTTTGATAAAACTCGCCGTCCTCTGCATCAAAGTCAATGTTACTGCTGACGGTGTTGGATTGGCCAGAACGGTTTTCGTAACTCACGTTGAGGCTAATCTGGCTGGATTCTGTCACATCCCCCGTTGGGTTGAGCTTGATCAACACCACACCACCTTTGGTTTCGCCGCCTTCAGATTTGGACGGAAACAAGGTGCTGATGTACATCAACTGCCCCGTGGCCTGATCGGCTGCTGGAGAACCGTAGACTTTTTCAATCTCAAAGCCACTGGCTTCCAAACTCAATTCGAGCCCGAACACCAAAGGCGTCACCATAAACTCAAAACCTTCGTCCATGCGTTCTTTAAACTCGCTGGCGCTTTTCACGGAATAATAATTGGCACCGCGAATTTTGGTGATGTGTTCGATCAATTCGGTATTAAAATCCAAACCGATGCCGATGAACGTGGTGTAAATACCTTCATCCGCATTGGCTTTGGTCATGCCAAGCAAACCATCTTCGTGCGTTTCACCAATGTTGGGCATGGCGTCGGTGAGAAAGATGACGCGGTTTTCATACTGTTCGCTATCAATATCTTTGAACTCTCCGAACAACGACGTGCCCAAGCTCATTCCGGCAGACATATTCGTACCCCCAGCAGGTGCGAGATTAAGAATATGTTGTTTCACAGCATCCAAATCCGTATCAGCAAGCAAGCTCATGGGTTTGCCCAAGTAGCCACTGTCATCAAACAACACCACACCCAAGCGATCATCGTCATTCAAATGACCGAGCATGCTGACAATGGCAAGAGAAGCAATTTCCAACTTGGTCTTGCCAGCGTCTTCATCCACTTCGGTTTCTTCGCTGTTAATTTGATCGTAGTAGTAACTGTCAAACTGTGAAGACATGGAACCGGAGATATCGACCACGACCACCAAGTTGAGTTTCTTGCGCTGGAAATCACTTTCTTTCAAACCGGAGTTGAGGCCAACGGTCATGTAATATTCTGGCTCGCCCGACAATGGATCGTTCGCCACGGCAATCTGATAACTGGGGCAGAACAAGCTGTTGCAGATTTCTGTCATGCCCGTGTCAAAATAGTAGTCGTAGATCAACCCTTCAAAGGTGAGATCGGTGGGCAAGGGCAAGTAGCCATGTTCAATATTTTCACGAAAGCCGTTGATGTCTTTGGCGCCGCCGACAGAGAAGCCAAGCGCATCTTCAGCTTCTGACATCATACTGTTCATAGGCTGTCCAAAGCCTGAACTGGTGGTGGTGGGCGCAGCCGTGTTGAGTTGCTTCGTGGTAAACGAACCACTGGATTCCATATCGACAGAATCTTGTTCATAGACCCAATCGTCTGTTTTCACTGTTGGACCTTCGGGTCCACGATCTGTTTGAGACATGAAAATGGCGCCCAACACCAAAGCAATGGCAGCAGCACCAATAAGGATAAGTGTTTTAAAATTCATAATGTACGTCCTCCCGACGAACCTTGCGTTGAATCGTTTGACCACAGCGCTGTGGTGATCTTTGTAAAAACTTACCCTTCTCTACGCGGCAGTCACCGATAACTTCCCAAACACTTCAGTGACCATCTGAAAGCGCCCCTTATATCTTGAAACAAAGAGAGATCATCGGTGCCAGACCGCAAAAGAAGGGACGCCACTTTGCACAGCCCTTTGCTTTTTATTCAAAATAAAACCTCGATCTGTATTCAAAAACAATGCTTGCCCATGCCTAAGCCGTGATTGTTTGACGCTTTTTTTTAGACGATGTATACTAACTTATCAATTTTTGCGGAAGGAGAGGTGGGGTAATGAACAAAAAAGAGTTCATCGACCAGCTAGCCAAAAAGACAGGTTTGTCAAAAAAACAAGCGCGTGAGGCGTTGGATCACACGTTAGACCTGATTGTTGCTACAACCAAGAAAAAACAGAAGGTCACGTTTACTGGCTTTGGTACGTTTGAAACACGTAGCCAAAAAGCCACCAAGCGCATCAACCCTCGCACCGGTAAAAGCCTGAAGGTTGCCGCCAAACGCGTGCCTAAGTTCCGTGCAGGCAAAGCTTTCAAAGAAGCCATGCCAAAACGCTAAATCATTTTAGAGGGGTTCAGTAGGGGTTGGACCCCTCTTCACTTTTCACTTCAATTTAAAATCCAATATTTAAATAAATTTCTTCTTTAAGATTGGCGTTTCTTCTTGTCCAGGTAGGTTTGCAGAATGATGGCGGCAGCCAGCGCGTCGCGGTTTTCTTTGCGTTTTTGGCGGGAGAGGTTGGCCTCCAGCATCACGCGTTCTGCTTCGGCGGAGGTAAGTCGCTCGTCGATGTCGTAAACAGGGATGTCGAGATGCGCTTCAAGTTGGGTTTTAAATTCCAGAGTGGCTTCTGCCTGCGGGCCGATGGAGCCATCCATGTTGTAAGGCATGCCGATGACCACCTCGACCACTTCATGCATTTTGATCGTTTCCGAGAGAAACTCTAAATCTGCTTCCAGCGTGTCTCGATAGTAGACATCGTGGCGGCTGGCTAAAATTTGAGATGCATCACTGAGCGCCCAGCCACAGCGAACATCGCCCCAATCCAATGCAAGAATCTTGCCTTCATTCATGGGCATACGGTACGCTACGGGAAAGGAGAAATCAAAGCTGATTATGAATTTATTTTTGGCAGTGGTCATTTTGGCGTTTAGCTGGTTTGGGGGTTGGCTGTTTTATAAATTTTATGGGCGAAATAAATTCTAATGCCGTCTACAAAACGTGTGCCTTCCCCCCAGCTTTAAGCGTGTGTGAGGGGCTGCTGTGCTATTGCACCGTCAGCCCGAACGCCTCACACACTTGTTCTATGCGATCCTTCACTTCATGTTCGGTCAACTGTTTAGCTGAATCGAACAAATCATCAATCTCTACTTCAGAAAACATGGCCTTGTCTTCCATGCGTAACAGCAGCGAAGAGAGCATCATTTCCAGCATGGCAATCCGTTTTTCCTGGCGAATCAATGTGCTGGCAACTGCCCGTTTAAAATCCTCTCCCATGGTTGGCCAACCTCCTCGTTTTTGATGAAGCATACTATGGGGCTGTTATTGTAATCCTTTGCTAGTCCCAAAGTCTGTCTCCATAGTCACCCTAATGAAGAAATATAGTGTGCCATACCAGACGTTATCTATGCAAATCGGTTACACTCCATACACCAAGGAGGTTTTTATGAAAGACCTGATCGAAACGGTCACCACCAGTGAAACGCCGGTTTCTGTGTGGTTTGATGATGAAACGCATGAGGTGGGCATCCAATACGGATACGTGGTATTGAGTGTGCCCGTGGAAGATTTTCATGATCTTTCCGAAGCATTCACCGAAGCTCGGACCAAGATCGAATGATGCCAACGCCGCTGCAACGCCAACATGCCAATAACCAGACTCAGATAATACAGGCCCATCAGCCAGCCAGGCGGTGCAGCCACATCAAACATCATGACTGGCAAGGCTGAAAGCCACGACACACTCACGCTCAGCCCTTCAAGCAGTGTGGACATGCCTTCGCCTAAAATGACCGCAAAGAGAACCACTGGCAGGAAAAAACTCAACAACAACAACACACCCGCCCACAAAATAAGCGTCACCAACGGCACCACCAGCATGTTTGACAACAACGACCCCACATACAGCTTATGAAAGTTTGCTGCCACAATCGGCATCACGCCAAGCTGCGCCACTGTGCCTATCCATAACAAGCCGATAAGGTTGCGCTTGAACCACTGACGCACCCGTTTATGCCAAGGCCAGCTTGATTTGGATTGCAACTTCAATTTAAGTTGCAATCCTTCCAACAATGGAATAGACAACAAAATCGCCGCCGTCGCCGCAAAGCTGAGTTGAAAACTGATGCCAAACAACGCCTGTGGGTCCAGCCAGAGGATAATCAATGCCGCCAACGCCCACCCTTGCAGCGAATCCATTTGTGCGCTGAGAATCCAGCCTCTTTCCTTAAACACATGGCCAACCCCAATGAAACCAAACAACAACGTCGCCCGAATCAAGCTCACCTTAAAACCAACCAGTGCCAGATAAATCAATACCAGCAAACCAATCAGCACGTAAGTCCATGTTCGTGACAGCCCAAACCAGCGTAAGATGATCCAAAAAAAGCCCATCAAAATACCAAGATGAAGGCCCGACACCGCCAGCACATGCGCCACCCCTGCATTGCGAAAGTTGTCTTCCAATTCTGAATCAAGCAACGCACGTTCTCCAAACAGCAATGCTTTAAACATGCTGCTGCCAGCTTCGGTGAGATAAATATCAATCTGTTCAAATAAAAAGTTTCGTTGTTGTTGCGCCCAATGCAACCATGGATGGCCTTGATTGGATTCAATCTGTTGAATTTGTTTTGGCGCATTGGGTCGGGCCACAGCCCAAATGCCTCGCGCAGCCAGATATTCAGGGTAATTAAAATCATTGATCCAGGTCGGTGCCTGAATTCGGCCCCGAAGTACAATCCGATCGCCGTAGTTGAAGGTGGCGGGATCGTGTGCCTCATGCTGATAAAACACCTGAATAGAACCATGATCGTGGTCCGCCTTCATGACAAATCGTGTTCGCGTGTCTGACTGCTTGGGGTAGTTGACAATCACCCCTTGGATTTCGTCCGTATAATTTGCCTTTTGCTGATAAATGCTGATGGGCAATCTCTGTTGTGTGTAACGAACCAGACCGAACGTGAAGATCAATACAATCAACAAGCCTGTCATCACAAAACCATGCCAAGAGAATCGACGCACTAAAAATCCTCCCAACAAACTGACCGATACCACCCCGGCCAAGACCCACAAAATCCATGTGCTGTCCAGGAAATCCAACTGAAGCAAACGCGCTGCCCAAATCCCCAATGCAAAACTTGAAACCACTGGCATCAAAGGTCGGTGACGCAGCATTCAAAAATCCCTCCAAGCTGATGGAATATTTTATATTAGAAAGATTGATCTTTGTTGCTAGATATTACCAGCATGGGCGGTTAAACCAGAAACAGGAAAGAGGGAACATCCATGAATGACACAACATCGACCATCCAGCAGGTGCAGGATGTGGTTCAATTCGCTTGTTTTGAAGCTTCCAACAGTTTTGGAAAAGGCATTTGGAGTCACCATATTGTACATGTGGTTCGTCATGGAAAAGAATTGGCTGAGCAAAGACAAGCTGATGTTGATGTGGTCGAACTTGCCGCCTTGCTCCACGATTATGCAGGCATCAAAAACCCTGAATGGGTGAAAGAGCACCATATTCATGGTGCAAACGAAGCTGAAAGAATATTATCTGAATTGAATTACCCTCAAGAGAAAATCGAACTCATCAAAGAATGCATCCTCTGTCATCGTGGCAGCGTGCCAAGCGGAAAATCGAGTATGGAAGCTGAATGTTTGGCAGATGCTGATGCCATGGCGCACTTTGATAGCATCCCCTCTTTGTTTTATTACCTATTTACTTCTACCGGAAAAGATATTGATGAGGCCACCCAATGGCTCAGTGCCAAGCTGACTCGAAGTTGGAACAAGCTGAGTCCAGCGGCAAAGGACATCAGTCGAGCAAAGTATGAGGCATGTCAACTGGTTTTAGCCCAAATGGATTAAGCCGCTTCTTCAAAACACCTACCGTTACATCGACCAAATGTTTGTGTGGGTGTGCTTGCCATTCGTTTTCCTTTGAATCATCAAGCTTCCGCAGCTTCCAAAGCTTTGGCGGTTTCGGCCAACTGAGGTGCAATCTTTTCAAACGCTTCGATGTGCTGGTCAATATCGGCTTCTGTGTGTTGAATCGAAATAGACCATTGTTCTTCAAAACCAAATGGTTGCGGGATAATGCCCTCATTCACCATGCCAAACCAGTATGTGTCAAACAGAGGTTCGTTTTCATGCAACAACAACTCACGCCAGTTTTTAAAAGATTTGTCGGTAAAAGCCACGGCCCCACAAGGGCTGATTTCGACGACCTGTCCAGCAATATGATATTTGTTCAACGTCTGACGATACCCTTCTGCCAGTCGTCCAGACAGGCTGGTGACTTGATCATAAACTTCATCTGTCAAGATCTCGGTGAGTGTGGTCAATCCTGCCCGCATCACCAGAGGATTGGTGTTGTACGTGCCTGCATGGACCACACGGCCTTCGCTGATTTCGGCCATTACATCAGCGCGGCCTCCAAAAGCCCCCAGTGGCAGGCCGCCACCAATGGCTTTGGCCAGGCAAACCAGGTCAGGCTGAACATCGAAGTATTCGCAAGCACCACCTGGAGCCAAGCGACATCCGGTCTTCACTTCATCAAAGATGAGAAGGATGTTGTACTCATCGGCCATTTTCCTCAACCCCTGAAGGTAACCAGGGTCAGGCAAAATGATTTTGGCATTCAGCATCACCGGCTCGATCATGATGGCGGCAATCTCATTAAAATTTTCTTCGAGCAGATCGCGCACAGAGTCCAAATCGTTAAACGGCACCACCAGCACTTCTTCCAGCTTGCTGTCAGGAATCCCTCTGGAACTGAACACCGTGGCTGGGTATTTGGGATGACCAGAGCGTCCGATCAATTCAGGCTTCACACTGATCAGCACATCGTCATGGGCCCCGTGATAGCAGCCTTCGATCTTGATAATTTTGTCGTTGTTGGTGTAAGAGCGCGCCACACGCAGCACGTGCATGGTGGCTTCGGTACCAGAGTTGGTAAAACGCACCTGCTCAAGCATCGGATAACGTCGATGCAGTTCTTCTGCCAAGCCCAGTTCCAATTGATGCGCCATGGTGTACATGGTCCCTAATGGCGCTTGCTTTGTGATGGCTTCATTGATTTTTGGGTTGGCATGACCAATAAACTGTGCTCCCATGTTCATGGCAAAATCAATATATTCGTTGCCATCCACATCCCAAATACGGCTGCCTTCTGCTCTTTCAATCACCAAAGGGTACGGGTCATAATAACGCAGGTTGCTGCCCACGCCTGCTGGAATGCGCTCGCTGGCCAATTCAATGTGCTTGGCCGAACCTGGGGTGCGTTGCTTAAAAACTTCTATATTCTCATCAAGAAAATGACTATCCGCTAACATACGAAAGTTACACTCCTTTTTCACTTCGACACAGAAAATTTCTATTGAAAAAGCAATACTGGTCTAAGGAATGTAACGCTATGGGATGCGAGGCTGCGGTTGTTTGCGAATGGTTCTGGGGTCAAGACTCCACGTCCAATGGTCGCGAAGCCTGTTATAAAGGCGCATAAGTCCTCCTATTTGGAGGCTATCACGTTTGCCTGAATTTGTCAAGAACTTATCGATGTGGCAGAATAATGCAAAAATGAGGGATGGGGAGGAGATATTCAACCTTTTGCTAAAAAGGTCAAGGAGAAAAATATCAGCACAGCCTCCTCATCTCTTCCTTTATCGAACAAAACATGAACCAATCAAGCGTTCTAAAAAACCTCTCTATGCCTCCCGAATGGCACCCTCACGATGCCTGCTGGATGGGCTGGCCTTGCAATCGTGATTTGTGGGGCAAGCATTTTGACGCTGCACAGCGCGCCTATGCAGAGGTTGCACGAACCATCGCCCGATTTGAACCGCTTATTATGCTTGCCAATCCCGATACTGTAGAGAGTGCAAAAGCCCAATGTGGGCCAACTGTCACTGTCATTGAATGTGAACTTGATGATTCCTGGCTACGAGACTCCGCCCCCACTTTCGCCTTTCAACACAATGAACTGATTGGCATCGACTGGCAATTCAATGGCTGGGGCGAGCGATATCCTCAATATAAAAAAGATGCTCAAACAGCACGATTTGTCATTGACCATCTCAGTCTGAAGCGAATCGAAGCGCCGTTTGTGATGGAAGGTGGCGCATTTCATACCGATGGAGAAGGCACTTTACTGGTCACAGAGCAATGCATGACACACCGCAACCCATCATTTAACAAAGCGGATTATGAGCAATTGTTTCATCAATATTTAGGCATTGAAAAAATCATCTGGCTTAAAGGTGGCGTGGTCGATGACGACACCACCGGTCACGTCGATGTGGTCGCCAACTTCGCCAAACCTAGTGTCATTCTTGCCATGACCACAGATGACGAATCGGACGATAATTACGCCACGCTCAAACAAAATTATGACATTCTTTGTGCTTCCACGGATGCCAACGGTCGCCCTTTAGAAATCATTTCTATTCCACAGCCAGATAAAAAAATGTATTTCCGAAACGAGCGCTTGGCTTTTTCCTACATCAATTTTTACTTTGCCAATGGTGCCATCATCCTGCCCGTGTTTGATGATCCACAGGATGCGGTGGCCCAAAAAATCTTTGGGAAATTATTTCCTGATCGAGAAATTGTTTCGATCTCAGGCATCGAAATTTTTCATGGCGGCGGTGGCATTCACTGCATCACACAGCAGCAACCGAAAGTTTTGAAGGGATAAACCCATGCGAAACGTGAAAGTGGCCGCCACTCAAGCCAAACTCGGACATGACAGCGAAGCCAATGTCAATCACATCGTTGATCTGATCAAACAGGCAGCAGATCAGGGTGCAAATATCATTCTTCCTCAGGAATTATTCGCAACGCCATATTTCTGCAAAGATCAAGACTCAAAATGGTTCGATGCCGCCATGCCATTTGAAAACAACCCCATCATCGAACAAATGAGCGCTTTGGCCAAGGAACTGAATGTGGTCATCCCCACCAGCTTTTTTGAACGCAGTAACAATTCCTTTTTCAATTCACTGGCGATGATTGACGCTGATGGCACGGTGCTTGGCTTGTATCGAAAATCCCATATCCCAGATGGTCCTGGCTATCAGGAAAAATTCTATTTTTCTCCAGGTGATACTGGATTTAAAGTCTGGAATACACAATTCGGCCGTATCGGTGTTGGCATCTGTTGGGATCAATGGTTTCCCGAAGCAGCAAGGGTCATGGCCCTCAAAGGCGCAGAATTGTTATTCTATCCCACCGCCATTGGCTCCGAGCCACCTGATCCAACCTGGGATTCAAAAAACCACTGGCAACGCGCCATGCAAGGCCATGCCGCATCCAACCTCATCCCTGTAATTGCCTCCAATCGAACAGGTCACGAACAGGGTGACACGTGTGAGATTGCTTTTTACGGCTCCTCTTTCATCACCGATATCACAGGTGACATTGTCGCTGAACTGAATCGTGATGAAGAAGGTGTCATCGTTCATGAATTCAATCTCGATGAAGCGCAGCAGACACGTAGCAGTTGGGGCATTTTTAGAGATCGCCGTCCAGATTTATATCAACAGCTCACAACGCTGGATGGGAAAGATCAAAGTTAAACTTTGTAATCTGGATTGTGCCATGCAATTAAAATTCCCTTGTTGTCACAGGATGGGTCTTCCAAATAGTTTTGGATAATGCCGTAGGGTTTAAATCCACACTTGAATTGAATAGATAGGGTTGGGTCAAACAATTCTTTGGCGATCACTTTTTCCAGGTAGACTTCAATCGACATTTCATCTTTGTGCTTATAAAAACCTTTGGGCATCCCTCCGCCTACGTGTCCTTTGAGATTCAAGTCCTTCACTCGCTGGTGGCGGGCTTGATACAACAACTTGCCCAGCTTCATGCCTCGATATTTCGGCAGGATGCCGATATCTGCACCATACATCCATTCACCTTCGGGGTCGTGATTGCTGAGCCAATTGTCAGCCACGGCATCCATGTAGGTGTGTTCGACATCATCGAACGCCCAGAATGAGCCTTCCTTGCTACGAAAATCCGTAGAGCAGCCAACCACCTCATCGTGTTCATTGATGATGGCATGTTGGCCTTCGGAAAATAAACCGATGTGAGCCTGGTAGTGCTTGGCCAAAATTAATTCTTCTTCGGCCAATGATGGAAAAGATGCGCGTTGAATTGCTTCCAATTGATCAACCATGTCAGGCTGGCTGTTGATCACACAAAAACGGCCATCTTCGCTTGACATGATGGGCTCAACCATGGTCAGGAAAACTCTTGATGCGTTTCGCAAATGGCATTGGCAACCACTTCGTAACCCTCGCGCAGTTGATCTTCGGGAATGTCCAACTGCGGCAGGAAGCGAATGCAGTTGCTATATAATCCAGCACGAATGAGGATCACGCCGTGCTTTGAGCTTTTTTCAATGGCGTTGATGGCAAAATCAGGCCAGGGTTCTTTGGTCTCAGGATCTTTGACAAACTCCAACACCATCATGGCCCCCATGCCACGAACATCACCCAGGGTTGGAATTTCTTTTTGCAACGGCTCAAATACCTCACGCGTAATTTGTTCTACGCGTTGGGCTGCTTCTAGGGTTTTTGGCTGATTGATGTGTTTGATGGCTTCAATCGCCGCAACACAGGCCAGTGGGTTTCCACCATATGTGCTGCCCATGCCACCAAGATGCGGTGCATCTAAAATTTCGGCGCGTCCCGTCACCGCAGACAAAGGCATTCCGCCTGCCATTGATTTGGCCATGATCACCAAATCAGGCACCACGCCACTGTGTTCGATTGAAAACAATTTCCCCGTTCGACCAAAGCCTGACTGAATTTCATCAGCCACCATAATAATGCCATGTTGGTCGCACAAAGCACGAATCTTTTGTAAAAACTCAGGTGGCACCGGAATAAATCCACCCTCACCGACTACTGGCTCAATCGCAATAGCAGCCACCGAGCTTGGATCGACATGCGCTTCAAAGGCATTTTCGAGGTTCCACAGTGACCATTCTAAGTAAGCCTCCTGAGTCATACCTTTTGGTGTGCGATACATGTTGGGCATATGGAGCCGATACACTTCTGGCGCGAACGGGCCAAAACCTTTTTTGAACAACGAATATTTGCTGGTCATGCTCATGGTTAGATTGCTGCGACCATGAAAAGCCCCTTCAAACACAATGATGGCGTCACGCTTGGTGTAGGCACGCGCAAACTTGACTGCGCTTTCTACTGCTTCAGCCCCCCCATTGGAGAGGTAGGATTTCTTCGCAAAACTGCCAGGCGTAATTTCATTAAGCATTTCACAAACCTGAACATAAGGTTCGTAGTTGACCACAATACTGCATCCATGAATCAGTTGTTCGGCCTGAGCCTTGACAGCGTCCACCAAGGGTTCTGGCGTATGGCCAACTCCCAAAGCGCCGATACCGCCAGCAAAGTCAAGCAACACGTTGCCATCCACATCTTCAACCAGGGAACCTGAAGCCCGTTTTACTGCAATGGCTACGGATTGATACAATGCAGACGTCACAGCGTCAGCGCGACGTTTCAACAAGGCCTGACTGTTGGGTCCTGGAATGTCCGTTTTTAATTGAATGTAGCCCATAAGAATTAATATAGGTGCGGCATTTAGCGATTGTCAAGTCAGCAAATTTGACGAATATGGCCACGGCGTCAATAATATTCATCAAATTGGATATGGGGTTGGAGGGGACATGTTTTTTAAATGGCAGGATTTGGATCAAACATTTTCTGAAGCGCAAAGCATCATCAACTTGGTCACAGAATTTTTGGTCGCCTACAGCTTTAACATTTTGGGCGCGATTCTGATTTTGATTGCAGGCATCATTGTTGCTCACCAGGTGGCCAAGCTTGTTTCAGGGCTGATGGAAAAGAAAAACATTGACATCACCTTGACCAAATTCACGGGATCAATCGTCCGCCTCGTTGTGTTGATGTTTGTTGCTATCATCGCCATGTCCAACTTTGGTATTGAAATCAACCCCTTCATTGCCGCCATTGGCGGTCTAATGTTTGGTGCCTCATTTGCCTTACAGGGGCCGCTGTCGAATTATGCAGCTGGCATCACCATCATCGTGGCTCGGCCTTTCGTGGTCGGCGATACAATCACCATCCAAGGCCAATATGGAATTGTAGAAGAAGTAAAACTCGGCTACACCATTTTGCATGACGAAGATGGTGTCAATATCATGATCCCAAATAAAAAAGTGGTGGGCGAAATTCTGCACAACTCCAGACAATTTCGCATTGTGGAAAACTCTGTCGGCATCAGCTACAGCGATGATCCTGAAAAAGCCATTCGGA
>JAJCYT010000032.1 GCA_029262795.1 Candidatus Fraserbacteria bacterium | reverse complement strand
CTTGATTAACGCAACGATCCGTAACAACGGGACTGAAGAAGGATCTCAGACCGTGAACGTGAAAGTTGACTGTGGTGACTTCGTCGACAGCAACACCGTCACTCGCACCTTGAACCCTGCAACTGAAGTTGAAGTTGACTTCAACGTGGTGTTCCCACGTGGTGGCGAATGTACGGTGACGATCGACTCTGGCAACGACAGCCAGACCGCCACTGTGACCGTCATCGGTGCAACCGGTGTGACGATTGAATCCGTGTGCGATGCCAATGGCAACAACCGCATCGACGATGACGAAATCCTCACCTGCATCGGCTTCTGGGTCACCAGTGAAGAAGTGCCTGGCACCGGTGAAACAATCAGTGATGCCAAAATTATATTTTTAGTGGAATTGTGGGTGACCAATGGTGATGTGTCTACATTGCCGGCGGGTATCCATTAATTTAAAGCTTTAGAATTTACTCATAAAAAGGAAAAGTCCCTGGTGAATAACACAGGGGCTTTTCCTTTTTTTATCATCGCCGCAACTTCGCCACAATTAAAACATCATGCTGCCAAAAAGGTTTGTTACCGTTTGAACCAAAACTGAGAGAAAGGATAACGGTTCATGCAAACCACAATGATATTATTGGCAGCGGCGGCTGCACTGGTGGCCGGATTTTTCATTTGGCAGGCCAATAGTCCTGCTGATGTCAATCATGTATCAATGTCAGATCAGAGCACCTCACTGCCAGAAATCTTATCGGTATCATTTCCCAAACGAATGAATGCAGATGGAATGCCTGTGTTAGGTGAAGTGCGCTTTCGTGCGGTTGGGTCTAGAATCGTCCATGCAAAATTCGATGTTGTTGAAGCAGGTTTCTTTTTGCCTTTCGAGTTTGACCCTCACGTGAACAGTACTGAAGATGGCGGTTTCACATTTTACCTCAATACATTGGTATCTCAGGATATCACCATGCGCTTGACTTTAACCGACGAACAAGGCCGTCAAAGTGAGCCTTATGAATTCAGCTTTACGGCTTTTGAGAATCAAACAACAGGAAACCTTCCTTAGATTTCAGTGAAAGTAATTTTGATTTGACATTATTTGCAAGGAGTTTTTCGATGAAAAAATTTCGCACCTTAATTACAAGTTTGCTCATGATCACCGTATTAATGGGTGGCTTGGCCAGTTACGCCCAGGTACACGAAGTTGAAATTCAGGTCGGTGGTACAGGCGCTCGCGCAGCAATGGGTTATTTTCTGGCTGCCATGTTTCACAGCGACCTTACTTTTCTCAAAGATGGGGGCGCATTGAGTGGCCGAGTAGAACTGGATGAACTTCAATTCACTGGTTCAAACGGCAACGAACGCACCCTCGAACGGGCAGACATTGGCACCATGATTTTCCAAGAAGGCCTTGATCAATTATCCCTCGCCAGTGGAGAACAACTTAAAGGTGAGTTGCAACTTGACACACTCACCATTATCAGCCCATCAGGCCAACCGATTCAAGTGGCCAAGTCGGATGTGTATATGACAATGTTCAACCAAACCATAAACGAAGTCACCGAAGGCGATGGGCCGCGTGTGTTCATGCGCGTCACCACAGGCTTGCAGATTCAAAATTTGTCTGCCCAGTACGCCAAAGCTTTAACAGCATATGACCTGCTGGTGTATCCGAATCAGCAACTGTGGAGTGGCACCATCCTCAATGAACAAGTGACCTTTCACTCCAATAGCTTTGGTACATTGACCATCAACGTGGCTGACCTCGACAACGTTCAACTGGGTTCAAGTGAAGAAGAAAGACAAGATTTCATCACGATGGAAGTGGGTGATCGGCTTTCCGGTGTGTTGGATGAAAACAGCATGTTACAATTTCAACCTGCCGGAGTGACAGATGACCAAGGCAATCCCATCACCACAACACTGCAACGAGGCGAAATCCAGTTGGTCACGTTTAAACAACCTGCCAGTGCGTTTGGCGGCGGCGGTCTTGGTCCAGGCTTGGGCAGTGGTCCAGGTCATTGATGAAAGGCAGTTCAGTATAATAAGCTCAGTTTGTAGAAGAGGATGAACGCTGTGAACAAACGCATACTGGTTGTAGAGGATGAAGCCTGGGTGGTCAAAATGATTCAAGGATACCTTGAGCAGGCAGGTTATTCTGTGGTAGCAGTTGAAGATGGTGCCGCTGCCTATGAGGCATTTGAAGTGACTCAACCCGCCTTGGTCATCCTGGACCTGATGCTGCCTGGCAGCGATGGCTTCGATATTACTCGACAAATCAGAAAAAAATCGGAAGCACCTATCATAATGTTGACTGCCCGCAAAGATGAAGTAGACCGCATTACTGGACTTGAACTGGGTGCAGATGATTATGTTGTAAAACCCTTCAGCCCGCGAGAACTGGTCTCGCGGGTTCGGGCTGTATTACGACGCACCGAAACCGACTGGCACAAAACCACCGTGCTGGAATACGGCCATATTTATCTGGATGTGTCGCAACGCGAGGTATGGGTAAAAGAACAACCCATTGAACTCACACCCATGGAATTTGATTTACTCGCTCATCTAATGCAATTTCCAGGTCGCGTGTTTACCCGCCTTCATTTGCTTGAAACATTGCGTGGCAACACGTATGAAAGTTTTGAGCGTTCTGTAGACACACACATTAAACGCCTGCGACAAAAAATTGAGCCAGACAACAAGCACCCTCAATATATTCTGACCGTATTTGGTGTGGGATATAAATTTGCCTCAGAAGGTGGACCAAAATGAAAAAGCGACTTCAACTGTCTTTTCAAGCCAAATTACTGTTGTCATTCATTTTAGTCACAGCACTTTCGGTGGGCGTCAGTCATTTCTTCATCAGCCAGGCTGTTGATCAAGCATTTTCAGATTTCACTGTCAGCAATATCGACGTCCAGGAACAACTATACGCCCAAGCTCTCGGTGTGTTTATAGAACATCTTTCAAACCCTGAAAATCTTCCGGGCAAAGAGGGATTTATTGAAGCTTACACCACAAATGCTTTAGGAGAACGCACGCCAGCCGACAACCTCCAAGAGCATCTCAAATCTTTCATGTGGGATATGGACGTTACAACCATCAAGCTCACGCCACAAACAGATGGCAGCGAGCGCCAGGAAGAAGTCCATTTGGTCGGCGCCCATAAACTCACATTTGACGATGAATCATTGGCTGAGGATGGTGTATTGATTTCTAGAGTGGCAGAACAAATCAATCCATTGGGCGAAGAATTTTTGGACCTTGTAGACAATTCCTTATGGCTGGCCGGTGGCACAATGGGCGGCATCGCACTGCTGCTTGGATTTGGATTGCTTCGACAACTCACGGGCCCTTTGCGCAATTTAGATTCAAGTGCTCGTCAAATCACACAGGGCAATCTCAAACAACGGGTGCCTATTCGAGGACGAGATGAATTGGGTCGCCTGGGCGCATCCTTCAATGAAATGGCCGCTAGT
The DNA here is from genome assembly GCA_029262795.1 of Candidatus Fraserbacteria bacterium. Classification (GTDB taxonomy): domain Bacteria; phylum Bipolaricaulota; class Bipolaricaulia; order RBG-16-55-9; family JAJCYT01; genus JAJCYT01. The sequence continues at coordinate 114,913 of JAJCYT010000032.1, read as the reverse complement.
CTGGAACAATCCGAAGATGTCAAACGGCAGATGATTGCCGATGTGGCACACGAACTGCGCACTCCACTCAGCGTGGTACGCTCTGGCCTCGAAGGTTTGATGGATGATGTACTGGAGCCCACGCCCGAAAATTTCGCAGCCCTTCACACAAAAACCCTACTGGTCTCACGCCTGGTCGATGACCTTCAGGAATTGGCCCTGGCCGATGCCGGAAAACTTTCGATCCGCACAGAAGCCATAGAACTCAAACAATTATTAGACCACATCCAAACCACCATCGAAGTGCAATTTGAAGAGCAAAATATTGAATTACTCATTGATTTACCAAACACACTTCCACCACTCCATGCAGACTTTCAGCGACTGGAACAAGTGTTTCTCAACCTGTTGAGCAATGCCACTCGCTACACTGCCAAGGGCGGTCATATCCGTATCCACGCTTTCCAGGCTGAAGATCCAAAGTTTGTTCAAGTCAGCGTATGCGATACTGGTACAGGGTTTAGTCAGGCAGATCTGGATCATTTGTTTGATCGCTTTTACCGAGCCGATAAATCCCGCTCGCGCCAAAGCGGCGGCAGCGGCCTTGGTTTGGCCATTGTCAAAGCTTTAATTGATGCTCATGGCGGAAAAATCTGGGCAGAGAATTCACGTGAAGGTGGTGCGTGTTTCCACTTCACTTTGCCGAAATGTTGACCCAAGCCACAGCATGAAGTGTTGAATCTTCAGAACTTCTTCACAATCAGTTGGTATCATAACCGTTGATGACAGGATTTGCAGAACGGATACGAGTTACCATAAATATGAAGATGGCTAAGATTCTAGTTGTAGATGATGACCGTCAAATCGTGCGCCTGTTAAAAGAATATTTGCAACAGGCCGGGTTTGGCGTGCTCCCTGCCTTTGATGCTGAAACAGCAAAAACCTTGTTGAAACTGGAAAAACCTGACCTGATGGTCCTCGACTTGGGTTTGCCCGACGAAGATGGGTTGGACTTAACCCGTCAACTTCGAGCAGATGAGCACTTGGGCAATATTCCTATCCTCATGTTGACAGCGCGCGTGGACGACAGTGATAAGATCGTAGGGTTAGAACTTGGCGCCGATGACTATATCACCAAACCGTTCAATCCAAGAGAAGTGGTGGCAAGAGTGCGTGCGCAACTGCGACGGAACCAAATGGGGTTGGCAGCTTCGCCTTTACTCAATCATGGCCCATTGACACTCGATGTCGGGCATCGCACCCTAACCATTCAAGGCAAAGACATTGAATTGACTCGAACTGAATTTGAACTCCTCAAAGTATTGATGGAACATCCAGGCTACGTTTATCATCGCGATGAATTACTGGAAGGCGCATTGGGCTACTCATTTGAAGGCGGGAGTCGCACATTGGATACCCACATCAAAAACCTGAGGCGTAAAATCGAACCTGACCCCAAACAACCAACATACGTTGAGACCGTGCATGGAATTGGTTATCGCTTTGTGAAGGATGTTGCATGAATCGGATGTGGGTAAAACTCAGTCTCGTTATCGGATCGCTGCTTGTATTTGTTGCCATGCTACCAGTTTTAACCTATTTTCTCATCGAATGGAATCAACCTGATCCTCTTATTTATGACCCAATATTCGATCTAGAGTTTGAATCGCTAACTTTGGAAGAAATGGAGTATTTACAAGAAGCGCAGTTTATGGAAGAAACTTCCTTCTTTTTTGGGCTTTCAGAAACAGACACGCTGTTGTGGTCCTTAGGTATTAGTGTTGCTTTAGCGTTGTTGGCGGGTGTATGGCTCAGTCGTTCCATCAGCCACCCTGTTGGCAAACTGGCCCAGGCGGCACAAGCCATTGGGCGTCACGAATTTGAACATCGCGTTGAAGTCCACAGCAGCCAGGAAATTGAAGCATTGGCCAGTTCGTTTAACAACATGGCAGCACAACTGGAACGAGCTGAACAGGTTCGCCATAACCTGATGGCTGATGTGGCTCACGAACTTCGTACACCGTTGACGGTTTTGGAAGGCAATTTACGCGCTATTTTAGATGGCGTGTATTCTCCAAACAATGCCGAAATCGGCTTACTTTACAATCAAACACGCCATCTAAACCGCTTGGTCAATGACTTGCACTTGCTGGCTCAGGCAGAGGCCGAACAATTGACATTGGATGCTCACCCCACAGATATGAGTTCACTGGTTCGAGACGCCGTGGACTTTTTTGTCGTGGTGGCTCAAGAACAGAACGTTCAACTGAACACCAAGATTGAAACAAACCTTCCTCAACTCAATGTAGACCCCAGGCGTTTACGTCAAGTGATCGACAACTTATTGGCCAACAGCTTGGAACACACCCCGCATGGCGGCACCATCACCGTCTCGGCCAGCGCGAATTCGACAGACATAATCATCCAAATTTGTGATACAGGCAAGGGCATTTCAAACAAAGACCTGCCACATCTTTTCAAACGTTTCTATCGCACTGACCATGACCCAAGTCGAGACAGCGGAGGCACAGGACTGGGGTTAGCCATTGTTAAGGCCATCATCACTGCCCACGATGGACGGATTGAAGTAACTAGCGAAGGCTTACACCGAGGCAGCCAGTTCTCCGTGTATTTGCCTGTTCCAACCAGCAACTGACCCCTTTTAAAAATAAGCATTGTGTGAAGGAAAACCAGAGGCCGCAAAGTCATTCTCTATTTCGTTTAGAACACTGATTCATTCACAGCATTGATTTTCACAAGCAACCTTAGCCCTCTTCCGACGAGGAAGGAACCTCTTTCATGCAAAGGGGGTTGGAGGATTAGAAGCCTTATTCTTATTTTCCATGCCTTTATTTTCAAACCATATTAGATCAGATGTACTTCAGTTGTTCTTCACATTTTCTTCAGATAGCGCTTTTAGACTCCATGGTGAAGGGTCGAAATTAAATCCCACCCTCATGAAAGGATGATTGTATGTTCAATCAAAAAAATATGTTATGGAAAACTGCTTTAATCATCACCATTGGCGTTTTCGGACTGCTCAGTTTTGTTAATCTAACTCAGGGGCAATCTGAATCACCTGAAGCTGCAGCACAACTGCCCACCTTGGATGTGGAAGCTGTCTTGGCACAATTAACCAACGCAACAGTTCCTGAAGGTTTTTCCTTAAGTGACGCATTTGTTGACCGATGTGGTGGAATCGTCACCTATGATGATGGCACAGAAGGTTTTGTAAGCCTCAGTGTATCACCAAGCGAATTTGCATCCATTGAAGAATTACAGGCGCTGTATGAAGCACCGCTTGATTCAACCGATCAAGCTTCTTCTGAAGATGAATTTGAAATCAACTTTGATGATCTTTCTTCATCTGATTGTGCCGATGGCTTTTTTGAAGATGACTTCGAAGATTTTGGAGACTCATCTGACGAAGGGTTTGACGACTTTGAAGATATCGACATCGAGTTCGCCAATCCCGCAGACGCCGCCTTGTTCAATGCATTCGATGATATCGAATTTCAGATTGTAGACATCAACGGTCAACAGGTGTTGTTAGGCACGCTTGACATTGAAATCCGCGTGAATGAAAACATCACCCGCATGATGTTTACCGAAGCCGCCTTCATCAAAGATGGATTACTGTACGAAATCAGCGCCAGTTTGGGAGCAGATGATGTGACAGCGCTTGTTCAAAGTTTGTAATTTCTCCTTGAGATAAAACGCACGAAAGGGCAATCCAATCTCATGGATTGCCCTTTCAGCATGACACACATAAATACGCAAAAGATTTGGTTTAAGATTAAGAGTTAGTTTGACTTCTCTGGCGCGCCCGAGAGTGCGATGTTCCAACCCTGATTTTAGGTTTATCACATGAACTGTCCAAAGCTAGTTATCCTTTTGAAGCTATAGAAATGTCCCGTTTAATTAAAATTCGAGACACGCAGTTCAGTAAACATGCTTTTTAGACCCAGATTTATCCATCTTACATCTCAAAATGTCCCACCTCTACAACAAATGGGACATTCTGTGAAACATTTCAAATATTAAGCTATGCAGAAACTGTTAGTCAGTTGAATTATTAGATAGTTCTTTCTTAATTTTAAAGAATTGAGTAAGTGAAAATATACCTGCAACTACGAGGGTTAGTCCCCAAATAAGATCGTAAGGGAAATCTAAAATATTCCATTTTGCACGGTCCATTATGTTAATTCCTATTAAGGGCAAAACTATGCCTAAAGCCAAAAATGTTGTTTTAGAACTATTTAAGAAATAAGGCATCTTAGGTGATGAAGATCTCGACTTAAAATATTTATAGAGTGAGAGGCTACCTATCATTAATGCTGAAAAACCTAAGGCGAATCTTGATAGAAATTCGCTATTTGTATCCTTTAAAAAATCTGAGAAAAATAGAATTGAAAAAATGTAGAACAAAATTGAGACAATTAAATACATAGCAATTATTACTCCATTCTTAATTTTATAAAGCTTAAGTCCTTAAAGCAAATATTAAATCATATAACAAAAGAGGATTATTTTCGACTAAGGATTTCATTGTTACCAGCTAATATTTCTTGCTAGTGAAACTCTAATCAAAAGAAAGGACAAAAATGAAAAATAATAACGAAAAAGATCGTTGCTTGGCGCAAAAACTAAAGAAGAAATAACACCCAACACACCTAAGAGTACTAAAATAAAAAATGTTAAATTCATCAAAAATACCCTCTTTCAGCATTTAATGCTGTTTTCTTACCAATAATTATATCACTTTTAATGAACTCATTGAAATCCTCTAGAGTTATATCAGACTAAAAAATCTATCCTAAATTTTTGTAGAGGTGTTATATGAGAAAGAAAAAACATAATTTTCCTAGACCCAATAAAAATGTATCTCGAGAGATAGATGAAAATGAGCCTCCTCCTGGAACTGGCCCCGATGGAAGCACGGATTTTGATATCGACCCCGGATTAGCAATTCTCCTAGGAGGGCTAACTGGAGGTGCTGTTTTGATAAATGAATTTATCAATAATAACCCAGAAGATGAAGAAGAAATAGAGTTTAACCCAGAACACGAAGCTGACCTCTTTAATCAACGAAACAAGAACAAATGCGATACTTTTAAAGCAGAGTTGATAAAGTCTGCACATAATTTTGAGTTGATTTTAAGGGAAAGAGCGGCCAAGGCTTCAAATTTATGCTTACATACTGCTTCTGATATTGAAACAGCGCTAACAAACGCTTTTAAAACTGTAGAGAATGCAAAGGCGGTATCTTGTGATGACTTTGTTGAAGGTACAAATACAATTTCTGATTTTCGTATCGGTATAGAAAAAGCCTTACCAGGGATTGTTTATTTTATAGACTCTAAGATCAGTGATGGATGTTGTACAAACAAGGCTATGAGCGAATTATTACCTGAAGCAATGTCGGGCGAACTAATAGAACGTGCCGATGCTTGGTTAGCTAAGGTAATTATTAATTTGGACAAGATCCCCAACAACGAAAACCTGCAAGGAATTGATGAAGTTGAGTTAGATCATTTAAAGGAAGCTGCTACAAATATTCACAAAGATTATCTTGATATCAACATTGATGATTTTGAACCTGAAAAATGTTTAAAAAGCACAGGAGATTTCTTTATCTCATTCCATGCTTTTCTGAGCACCTTTGAGCCAGACTTTAATTCGAGAATCACGGATGCAACAACGAGCGCTGCCTTAGGTAGCTCTTTAAGTGAAGCAATTGCTAATGCGATTGATCCAGATCTTGATCAGGCTTCTGCTGAAGTATTATTAGAAGACACATTAGAAATTCTTAAACAACTTCAAACAACCGGGGGCGTAGCTGGTTTATTAGCCTTAGCCGGAGCTTCTAACCCTATTACTGGGCCTGTTTCCCCTTTTATTGGATTATTTGGCACAATAGTGGGTGGTGCTGGAATGATAGGAGAGTGGGTTGCTGATGATGTGGTTAACTTCTTTACCGACATGATCTAAACATAAAAGACTTAAACTTTGAACAGCAAAAAGAAATCTTCTCCTTAATTCAAAGTGAAATTTCTAAAATTACAATTGAAATTTCTAAAGAAGAAACAGATAGAATATGGGATCAAGCTTTTGATATAGTTTATCTTGAAATAGACCAAATCAAGGCTAATATGCCACCAGATGAAATCCATCAGAATAAATCTATCATTGTAAGTGGAATTACTCAAAAAGTTTTTCAAACAGTTCAAAAAGGATTCCAAGAACTTGTAAAAGAGAAACTTCGAGAAACTAATATTAAGGAACATGTTAGAGAAGTTTTAGATCGAATAATTTCGCGTCAACAAAATCTTCTTGATCTTGTTGCTCAGCCAGGTATAGATCTTGTTTCTCCAGACTTTTTTGAGCCCACATTTACACCTAAGAGTCAAACTCCTGGTAGAAATTTACCGCCTTTTGATCTAAAAGATATAGAAGTACAACAACAAAGTAGGCAACTTGGGCGTTCTGGGCTACCTTTCCCTGGTCAATTTAATCCAATATCTATGGAATCTGTCGATTGTATAGGTGAACAATGCGAAGCATTCCCTCGATTACGTTATCGAGTTCGAGTCATTCAGCCCGGGCGTTCATTGAATAACTATGAATATTCCCCTCAGATGTTGCAGCGTAGTGCGCGGTTGCTTGAAAATGTTCCCGTACAGGCCTATGGATTTGGTCAGTATCAACCTATGTTTTCTCATCTACCTGCTGACTTGGAACCAATGCAGCCCAGTGGCTTTGCCCTCAACCGCGTCGGTCTACTGAAGGAAGCCGCATACGAAAATCACCCTGACTTTGGTGAAGGATTGTTTGCTACACTCGTGGTAGACAAAGCTGCTGAAAGATGGGCCAAAGCCATTTTGGATGAAGCCACAACCCCTGGTGGAAATGGAACAGGAGTGTCTATCTTTGCAGATATTGATGGAGACTATGGCTACGATGATTTTGCGGATGAGATGTATATCAAAGTCAATGCGATTAAGAACTTTCGTAGTGTGGATCTGGCTTCTCAACCTGCAGCAGGGGGGGCAATTGTGGCTGCAATGGAAGATGCTGGATGGGAACAACGAGAATATCTGGAACAACTCAAAGAAGAAATTCAGAAACTATCTATTGAAGAAATCATTGAAGCGCGGCGGGGGTATCATCGTCGGTAGGTACACTGAGATATAAGAATCTTTCTTCATTGTTTACCTCTTCTTGCTGCACAGGGGAGTCTCATTAATCGAGGCTCCCCTGTGTCAGTTCTAGGCCAATTTTAGACGTCCCACTTCTCCAAGAAATGGGACTCTCATCAAGAAATTATCAAAATGGCGCGCCCGAGAGGATTCGAACCCCTGACCCCCCGCTTAGAAGGCGGGTGCTCTATCCATCTGAGCTACGGGCGCAAGTTGCGCTTGAACTATATTTAAGCTTACGCAGGGCATGATTCAATTCAATGCGGGTTCTTTTCGCTGAATTCATTCTTGTACAACAGAATGTTCTTTCTATCGTTTAAAAACTGGCTTCCGTGAAAAGACCCAACACAAACACATGAATATACCGTAAGCCAAATGTAAAATATGGAGCGGGAGACGGGAATCGAACCCGCATATCTGGCTTGGAAGGCCAGCGCTCTACCATTGAGCTACTCCCGCAAATTTATTCAATATTTATTGTAAACCACTCTGCGAGTTATAACCACTGGCTTTGATTCTGTCAACCAAATCATGTGCTTATTAAAACAAAACCCCCCGGCCACGCTTGTGGTCGGGGGGTTCATTTTAAAATCAGTTTAGCTTAACACTTTATGGAAGCGTCATGGTAATACTCAAACCATCTCTCAATACCTTTAGAGTTACAGGTTGATTGTCACTTAAAGGTTCCACAAATACTTCCCAGTCTTCTGCTGAAACAATGGGTTGATCATTGATTTCAACAATCACATCGCCTTCTTCAAAGTTAAGCATGGCGGTTGATGCCCTGGTGCCCGGAATCACTCCGTAGACAACCATACCCGTATCAAGGCTCAATCCTAGCCGTTCAGCCAATGAAGCGGTGTTTGGCACAACAACCAGTCCAAATTTTTCTAGCGTCGAGTTAGAATTAGCTTGGTTGTTCAACTCTTCTTGAGTAGGTCGGCTTCCCAACGTCACCTCAATATTGATGGGTTGTTCGTTGCGAATCACACCCAGTCGAACCACCTGGCCCACTTGCTTGTACATGATCTCATCCTGAAGCTCAATGATGCTGTTGACGCGCACCCCTTCAACATGGGTAATTACATCGTTACCCTGCAAAACATCATCAGATGGCCCTGGAGAAATCACATCTTCAACCAAGATACCTTGGCCATCAGGCACGTTAAGCGCTTCGGTGACCTCATCATTCAATTCACTAATAAAAACACCCAACCAAGCGCGGGTAACTTGACCTTCCTGAACCAGACTTGGCAAGGCACGCTTCACTTCGTTGATGTTGATGGCGAAGTTCAGGCCTTCGGAATTGGTCACAATCATGGTGTTGATGCCCACCACTTCACCTAATGCATTGACCAAAGGCCCACCAGAGTTGCCCGGGTTGACGGCGGCATCGGTTTGAATTAAAGCCCGAAAACGGTTTGATGTGTTGGGGTTGCGAATGTTGCGACCCAAGGCGCTGATGATGCCTGCAGTCACCGTGTGTGCCAAACCCAAAGGGTTACCAATCGCCACCACCCAGTCGCCAATTTCCACGTTTTCAGAATCGCCGAATTTAACGGTGGGCACATCGCGGCCTTTAAAATCTTTGATGCGCAGCACGGCAATATCAATGTCGGCATCGGCACCCGCGACTTCGGCCTCAAACTCCCAGTCCTGCTCAGTGATAATGTTAATCCTGCTAGCATTTTCGGTCACATGGTTGTTGCTCATAATGAAAATCTGATTTTCATACTCAAAGAAAAAACCGGAACCTGAGGAGTTCGCACTGGAAAAAGCATTGCCTCCAGGACGTACCACTTCAATTTGCACCACGGAAGGACTGACTTTTTCGATGGCAGATTTGATCGCATTTTGACCCGAAGCAGTGATCAAGATTTGCAGATCATCTTTGCTCAAATTCCCTAATGAAATACCATCCGGAGAAAGAATAACGGGTGTCTGTGTCGCATGCTCTACAGTGGGAGGCTGTGCGCTCGTAATTGGCGCTGGGTTTTGAGCCTGCAATGTGCTCGAAGATTGAGAGTGCAATTCAATCGCCGCTTGAGTGGCCGAATCATTATCCGTTTCGGCAAACACCCAAAACAACCCGCTGGCCAGTACAACGCCCACGATAACACCAAACAATATTTCTTTTCTCATCTAAAGCAACTCCTTAAAGGTTTATCGTTTCATTTGATTCATATAAAAATTAAAGTGCCAACTTAGATTTATTATAACATTGTTTTTTTGATTTGTAACAGCACTTGTCGTCATCCCCCCCATCATATTAAGTGATTGATCCGCAACAAACGTTTGCAGCTTAAAACGCAAACACCTACACTGCGATGCTATGTCTGCCAGCAAACCTTATGTGCCACTTTGGAAGCGCCTATCACCATTGATGACAGCGCACTTTGCCAACGATTTTTATGCCAACGTGCTGCCGGTGATGCTGCCATTGATTCAGGCAAAATTTGATCTTTCTCTCACGCTGGTTGGCTTTGCTTCCACAGTGTTCACCAGTGCCGCCTCTTTTTTGCAATTGGCATTTGGTTGGATGGGTGATCGCCTGAAAGGCAATTTAGTGCTTTGGGGCCCTATTCTTACAGGCGTCTTTGTGTGTATTGCTGGATTGATGCCAAATTATGCTGGCTTTCTATTGGCCCTGGTGGTGTCTGGCGCTGGCACGGCCATGTTTCATCCACAGGCCACCGCCCTGGCCGGATCGCTGGCTCACACACGTCGCGGCATGGCCATTTCTCTGTTTATTGCAGGTGGCAGTCTGGGCTTTGCCTTAGGGCCGGCGTTGTCTGCTTTTTTGTTTGAATTTTCGGCGCAACGGTGGCAGCGATGGGAAATCGGCTTATGGATTCTGCTGGGGTTTGGTCTTATTTTATTCGTGCTATTAAAAATATATCTGCCTGTTTTCCATACCAAAGCAGCCAAACATCAGGAAACGCTATGGAGTGTGTTAAAGCCACTCTCGACCATGTGTTTTATTGTGGTGTTACGTCATGCGGTATTTTTGTCGTTTATGACGTATCTGATCATCTTTTTGCAAGAGCAGCGTGGCTATTCGTACGCAGAAGCAAATATTGTGTTTTTCATCTTCCTCACTGGCGGTGCCATTAGCGCGATATTGGGCGGCCCGTTGTCCGATCGCTTTGGACGCAAGCCCGTCATCTTATTTTCTCTGGCAGGCGCTTTTCCGTTTCTTTGGTTATTTTTGCAGTTTGAAAACTGGATTGGCCTTGCGGCCTTGCCCATCGGCGCCATGTTGTTGGGGATGAATAACCCTGTGATTGTCGCACACGCACAGGAGCGCCTGCCCCATCATGCCAGTACGGCCTCTGCAATCACCATGGGCGTGGGTTGGGGCATAGGGTCTTGGGTGGTCAGCCTTGTGGGTGTGGCTGCCGATCAATTTGGCATGATGGCTGCTTTAAATGGCGTCAGCCTGCTTTCAATTGGAGCTGCTCTATTGGCACTCAGACTACAAACAAATAATTAAAACTAGACGTTTCAAACCTGATTACTGATAACAACCACTTTAAAAAATTGTTTACAGAAGGCTTTTTTAGACGCTTTCCGTATTAAATTCAGACGTGCTTTGAACCTTTTTTCCACGTCTTGTCCATTCCTTTTGAACACGACGAAAAATATTATTGATTCATCATTGAAGCAATAACCTCCTTAGGGAAGGGTCGATCAAAATAGTCGGGGTATTTTGATCATTTACCTTTCTCGGGCAAGGGTCACACCTAGCAGCGTACGCCGTCCGGCTGCCTCCGGGCGGCGTACGATTTACTTTTTACATCTTATATCAATTTATTCTTTGCCTGTAATCACAATCGTTTTGGCAATCGTGGTCGTGAGTCCTTGAATGTCTACCACTTCCAAAGTTACCGTGTATTCACCTGGGGTGGTGTAGGTGTGATCCACCACAACCCCGCCTGCGGTACTTCCATCGCCGAACGTCCAGCGATAGGCGATAATTTCACCATCTGGATCAAATGAGCCGGAAGCATTAAAGATGACGGTTTCATCAATTTGGGCAGAGTTAATAGACATTTCAAAACTGGCCACTGGAGGATCAAATGTGGGTGGCGGGTCTGGGTCAGTCGGCGGATCAGGCTCTGAAGGTGTGCCTGCTGTGATTATTTTCTTAACCGTGGTTTTTGCACCTTTGTCATCGGTCACAGTAAGCGTCACTTCATATTCACCGGCCACCACATAAGTATGGTTGACAAACATGCCTTCAGCCTTGTTCCCATCTCCAAAATCCCATTCATATTTCACGATGTTACCATCAGGATCATCTGAATCAGAGGCATCCAGTGAAACAGCCGGATCTGGAGAAGGGGGTCCTTCGTCAATAACAGCCGTGGGTAGTTTATTTTCTTGTGGCGGATTAGTTTCTTCAGGATTTCCAACTTGAATCGTTTGCGTTTTGGTCGAGGTTACACCCTTGTCATCGGTCACAGTTAGTCGAACCACATATTGTCCATCGCCTGGGAAGATGTGTTTTATTGGCTGCCCTTCAGCTTTGGTGCCATCGCCAAAATCCCATTCGTACTTCTTAATACTTCCATCGAGATCTGTAGAATTTTCGGCATCAAAACTGATTTCCCAAGGCACGACCGTCGTTTGCCAAACAAACTCCGCCGTTGGTGGAAAGTTGGATGTTGGCGGCTCAGTGGGTGGGAGATCTGAAATAGAATCACCTGAAATCCAAAGCCGAATGGCATCGCCAATTTCCTCATCATTGAGGTTGCCCATGATCCAGTCAGTGACCATTTGTAAAATTTCATCGTCATCCAAACGGTTGTTCCCATTGAGGTCAAAATTTTCTGCTTTGGAAGACGATACTGAAAACAATAACTCAAAGGCTTTACGTAATCCTTCAAGCGCTGATTTAGGGTCGTTTTGAATATTCAATAGCCTTCTGGCGTCGTCAATCAAATTTGAAATAGGGCCCAGGTTTGCGCCTGCTATGGGTATAACACCTGCATCAGAGCCTGTTATAGGTGGCAGACCTGCTGCTTTAACCAGATGATCTGCTAAGTTGATACCGTTGTTAATAGCGATGTCAGCAGATTCATCTTGAAATTTTGCAAATGTTTCTGCGTTCATCTCTTCTGCAATGTCTTCAAAAATGCCCATTTCTGACTCAGTAAGCGTGGCATTGTCTACCATCCATTCGGTATTAATAATAAGGTCTTCACTGCTCTTCTTACCTTCATCCAATGAATGCCGTCTTGCAATATCCCCATCATTTGAAGAATTAGATGCTGCACATTCTCCATCAGGATCAGAGACCTCTTCAGCCATCACCACATAATCAATGGATAAACCTCCATCCTTACCTTTCGTTTTCACAGATCTTCTGGGAATTTCAATGGGGAGGTCGCGTTCTTTTTTGCCAACCAAATCTATCGTTAATCCTAAATCATCGTCCTGATTAAATAATCCAACGGTCCAAGCAACCCCACCCGCAGCAGCGACAGCAAGGCTAACACCGGTTCCAGCAAATGCTGCCGCGACGCCTGCTGCTGTTGTCAAGGCTGATGTGACTGTGTATTCGATAGATTGATCCGATTCCTTGGCGATAAAAACTACCGCAATCTCATCTAAAGGCGCGCATTCTTCATGCGTATAGATCACTTTAAAAAATGGCGATGATCTTTGAAATCTATCCCAATCAAGGAACTGATCGCTAACCGTTCCATTTGATGTGCCATGATTACAACTATCACCATGGCAAACAGCATAGCCCAAAACAATTTCAGATTCGCCGTCCAGTCCATCATCTTGATCATCGGTTAAGAAAATTTCGTTTAGCTTGACTGTCACTTTAATCTTGGGAAGCCCTAGTTGACCAGGATGAGCAGAAGAGTTTGGAGTTTGTATTAGAAAAAACGCCAATACAAAGATCGAAATAACGATATATTTTAAGAGTTTTTGGTTTAACAAAACGGCCTTTTTTTGTTCCATTTGCATTTCTCCTCTCTCTTATTTAATTGAAAGTATAATTCATATTCCTCTTGAATATCGATTTTATTTTATGCGAGATATTGCTTAACAAAATAAAAAAATGATTGCTACAAAAAACACTCTTAATCATAACCATCCATTATGAATCCAATCTTTAGAATGTTAGAAATTGAAATATTGGCTAATAAAGTTATAATCTTAAATTAGGTATTTTTATCAGGGGCAGTATTGGTCAAATCCCTAGAAAACCTTTTCTGGGGATTTTGTTTTTATAGACACTAAAATTTGCTGATGCCAAGGGCAACACAAGACCCAGAGAGGAAGGCAGCCTTGAACATTGAATTTCTCGAAGCCATGGAAGAACTGGCCAAGAATGAAGGCATTGAACGCGACGTGTTGTATGAAGCGGTGAATCAGGGGATCAAGGCCGCCTACGTTGAAGAGTATGGCGAAGTTGATGAATTGTCTGTCGACATCGACCGCAACTCTGGCGACATCCTGATTAAGATGACCGACCGCGTGGAAGAATTTGACCTGCGCGAATTGGGCCGCATCGCCACACGCAAGGCTGAGGACACAATCCATCAGGAAATTTTACGCTATCGCCGTGAAATGATTTTTGAAAGATATCAAACCCGTGTGGGCGAGATCATCAATGGTTCTGTTCACCGTTTTGAGGGTGGCAATGTGTGGATCAATCTGGGTCAGGCAGAAGCTTTGTTGCCTGAAAAAGAACGCATTCCCGGTGAACGTTATCAGGTGGGTGGCACCTTGCGCGCCTATTTGTTCAACGTGGAAAAAACCGGCGGTGACCCTCGCTTGCTGGTGTCGCGTGCGCATCCAGGATTTGTGGAAAGCCTGCTGGCATTGGAAGTGCCAGAATTGGAGCGAGGTTTGCTGAAAGTAGAAGCCATCGCCCGCGAACCTGGGGTTCGTACTAAAGTGGCCATTCGCTCATTGTCTCCGGACATTGATCCGGTGGGCACTTGTGTTGGCCCTGGCGGCACACGCATCAAGGGCATTGTGCGCGAACTGCATGGCGAAAAAGTGGATGTGGTGCGCTGGAGTGAAGACCTAAACCAATTGATTGAAAACAGTTTGGCACCGTCTACGGTTGTCCGCATCAATTTGTCGAAAGATGAGCCATACGCACAAGTGGTGGTTCGAGATGATGAATTGTCTCTGGCCATCGGAAAAGGCGGCCAGAATGTACGCCTTACAGCCAAACTGACCGGCTATCAGATTGATGTCACCAGCCCCAAAGAGCTGGAGGCTGCCGAAGCTGGCAAGGATGAAAAAGAATCTGACACGGCCGTTGAAGACACAGAACAGGCTGCTGATACAACTGTGGCTGTTGAAGTTACAGAAGAGGCAGAAGCAACAACAGAAACTGAAGCTGTTGATGAAACATCTTCTGAAGACACCACAGAAACTGTTGCTGAAACTGACACTAATGACGATTCTGGCACTGAACCGGAAGAAGACGTTTCTGCCAGCAAAGATGAAGAAGAATGATGTTAGAAACGTTTTACCCCAGTTGACGTATAATATTTTATGAACCAACAAAACCAAAACCCTCCTAACGGTCCTGCGCCCGAAGGAGGGGTTTTTTATCGGATTCGCATCCGCTTCTTTGAATCTATCTATCGTTTGGTTCGCTACCGTGCCTGGTGGGTGCTGTTTATCAGCCTGTTGTTATCAACTCTGGCGCTGTATAGCATCTTGGATTTACCTATCAAAGAATCATTGTTAGATCTGCTACCCCAAAACGATCCACTGATCGAGCAGTTCAAGCTGAGAAATGCAGAGTTGCAGCAATCGGATTCGATCACCATTTTACTCAAGTTAGCACAACCTGAAGCCAGTGTTGAAGAGGGCAAAAGCATTCTTAAAGATCGCGCCATCAGCATTGTTCAGTCACTGACCATTCCCGCTGAAATCACATCGGCTACCTATTTAGTAGACCCAACCATTGCCACATTTCAACGATTTTCCTCAAACCCAGAGGAAAGCGAAAAATTCATTAGTGCAATCAATAATTTGCAGTCGGCAGCCTCAGAATTAAATAATCTGATTGGCAATCGGCTGGAGATTTATTACGACAATAACCAGGAAGCGCTAAACTTTCTGGCCAACACACAAGAGTTGGAACCAAACACTTCATTGGTGAATACGGATTGGATCCTCGACACATTTTCTCTGGTCAACACACCAGAAAGCACGCCCACACCAGCCTTGGTGGAGCGTTCGATCACGTTAAAGTTTGAACCAAACAACCGCTTTAGTGGCTCAACAGGCTGCCATAACTATTCAGGTCGCTACGAGATAGACGATATCAGATTATCTTTGCAGTTGGCTGATCCACAAACCTCATCTTCCGAGTTTTATGAAGGGACAGACTGTGCTTTATCTGAAGCTGTCATGGAGCAAGAAGAAAAATATCTTGAAGCATTGCAGTCAGCTGAAATCTTTTTTCAAGGCACCGTGGCCGAAAAAGCTGAAATCATCAGTGAGCTGGTATTAGAAGAAATCGGCAAATTCAATTTGGGCTTCAACCAAAGCGACCAGGCATTTGGCACAACTGCTCGACTGATCATTTTGTTGCAATCGTACAATGACCAACTGATTTTGACACTGGAAGATTTCCGTGAACAAGATCAGCTTGGCAGAATCACACAACGGGTATCCGAACTGTCAAGTTTAATTAATGACCTCATTTCACAATTACAGGTGCCTGTTCCCGATTTTTCAGAAGATGGCGAATCCTTACGAATCACGGTTTTGCCTAGCCAACCTTCTTTTGTTGGCTTAAATTTCAACAAACAAGTCCTGGAGTTAATCCAACAAACACTGGAATTCAGCCTGGCTGATGAAACCAATATCGAAACCTACATTGCCGGCGCCTACTCTTTCACTGCAGAAAGCAATCAGGCACTTCGCCAAGACATGTTTTACACCACGCTGATTTCTATTATTGGCATTGGCTTAATCTTCTTGCTCACATTCCGTGGCATTATTTATCCTTTACTGGTTATCATACCTTTGTCAATGGGAGCCGTTTGGACCACCGCCTGGGCCAAGTTTTTACTCGGCGGTTTTAATTTGGTCACCGCCCTTTTGCCTGCGCTTTTACTCGGCCTGGGCATTAACTACGGCATTCACTTTATCGGCCGATTTGTGGAAGAACGTCAAAAGGGCAAAAGTGTCAGCTTTGCTGTGCATGAAGCCATCCTGCATAAAGGCAATGCCATGCTCAGTGGCGCGATCACCACAGCGTTGGTCTTTTTCATTATGATGCTGTCTCAATCTCAGGGGCTTTATGAGATGGGCGTGGTGGCTGGATTTGGCGTGTTAGCATCCGTCTTTTTAACTTTATTGGTATTACCTGCGTTGACCGTGGTGGTTCATCTGGTCCTCAAGCGTGGATTGCATGGTCCTGTTGGCTATCGCTTCACATTGTCCTGGTTGGTCGATGCCATCATTAAGGCACGAGGCTGGGTGATTTTTTTGGTGTTGCTGGTCACTGTTGGCCTCATTGGCCCAGCATCAGAAGTACGGATTCAGTTTGTGTCTGAAGAATTGATGTCCGAAGGCTTGCCCACTCAAAAAGCGCGCGAAGTGATTCAGGAGCAAGGCTTTGAAGAATCCAGTGTGGAAGGCGATTTTTTTCTTTTCTTTCTGGAAGATGAGAATCAGTCAGCCTGCTTGGAACATATTTTAAGAACTTTTTTTTATACACCACATGCCGATGAAACCCTCCCGATTGAGCCACCGAATGCCGAATCATGTTTGCAGAAAACCCTAAACCCGCTTGAGTTAACGATTGATGAGGTTGAGCAAGAATATAACCATCAACTCGTCACCAGCATCACCTCTTTTAACAACATCACTTCTCAAACATCTATATTACAAGTGCTTGAATTAGAAGATCAGTTTGCCAGTGGTACTGAATTCTTGGACACCATGGAAGAGAATTTAGGCGAGAAAGATGCTCTTGAATCCAAACTGGCCAACATGGAAAACACACTGCAAAGTTTCCGCAATCGTGCTGATGAAGTTGGTTATCGCAGCCTACGAGACTTGTTGGGGCGAATGATCGAACAAACTCGACGAATTCTAAATGAACTCAGTTTGCTCGATGACACCTTTTTGGAAAACAATCTGGGGCCATTGCGACTACAACTGAATCAATTGCAAGAAACCACCACCAACCGCCTTGCGATCAATAGCCTCATCGAAGAAGCACGTAAAATTTTCCGCACCCAAAATGATGAATCAATGGTATTTGTCAGCGTATCTAAAGATATTTATCTGGGCAGCCATTACGAAGAATTTATTGAAGTGATGGACTTGGTCACCGAAAACTACGTGGGCTTGCCCATGATTCAAAATCGTCTGGAAATTTCGATGGAAAATGATTTCTGGATCTCAACCCTGGGCGCATTTGCATTGATCTTTATATCGCTGCTCATCGACTTTATGGCATACCGCTCTTTTAGCGCACCATTTTTGGTGATGTTGCCCTTGGGCTTAGGCTATGTGTGGATGTTAGGCGGCATGGGCATTCTCAATATTTCATTCAACCTGACCAACATGGTTATTTCTCCCATCCTCATCGGCATTGGCGTGGACAATGGCATCCACCTCATGCACCGCTATCTCGAACATCGCAACGACCCCAATCGCGTTAAAGAAGCCACAGAATCGGTCATCATGCCCATTGTAATTGCCAATCTTTCAACTATTGTTGCCTTTGGTAGCATGATTTTTGCCAGCACCCCCGGCCTGCCTGTATTAGGCAAATCGGCTATTATTGGTGTGGGATCGGTGGCCTTTTGCAGTTTGACATTGCTCCCTGCCGTGCTGGCAAGACGTCGTTGATCCTGGACGTTTGTCTGTCTATAATACATTGTAAGGAATGACTAACTTGATATCGCCTAAATATAGGTATTAATGAACGATGAATCTATACCGAAGACGCTGTAGTTATTTGTTGTGGAAGTGATATTCTATGAATAAATCGAGTTTATTGGAATTGAATAAAAACATGAGGAATCACTCGGTTGTAAGCAGATGCTTCCACCGTATACAGCACCCTATCGGAGAGGATCGATGCCTATGGGCATAATGAAAGGGTGTCGCTGGAATGACACAAGAAATAATTATTGGAATCGCCGCTGTAGCTGCTTTGGCTTTAGTAGGCGGCATTGGATACATCATGGCCAAGTGGCAGATTGTTGCACGCCTGCAAAGAGAAGAAAAATGGGTTGACAGCCTCGTTGAAAAAGCGAAGCAAGAAGGGGAACAGCTTAAAAAAGAAAAAGTCCTGGAAGCACAATCCGAGGTCCAAAAACGCTGGGACGACCTTCATGCGCAGATCAAACAAAAAGAGCAAACGCTGTCTCAAAACGAATCACGTTTAGTGCAACGTGAAGAGCGTATTGAACAAAAAAGCGATCAGCTCACCCGCCTGGAAGAAAACCTTCAGGAAGACATTCATGCCGTCAAAACCTTGCTCCAGCAAGGAGAAACTTTATTTGACGAAGAACGTGAACGCCTGGAAGCCATTGCCAACCTATCTGAGTCTGAAGCACGCGACAAATTGATGCAGGAAGTCGAAGCCGATTCTCAGCAGTTCATCGCCAAACGTGTCCGCCAAATCGAGCTCAACGCCGAAGAAGAAGCCAAGCACAAAGCGCTTCGCATCATCTCCACCACATTGCAACGCTATGCAGGCGATTCGGTGAATGAATACAGCATGAGTGTGGTCACCTTGCCGCGCGAAGAATACAAAGGCCGCATCATCGGCAAAGAAGGCCGCAATATCCGCGCCTTTGAAGCACTCACCGGTGTTGAGGTGTTGGTTGACGAAACGCCAGACACTGTGGCATTATCTTGTTTCCATCCCATTCGTCGAGAAATCGCACGCCTGGCTATGGAAAAACTCATTGAAGATGGACGCATTCATCCCGTTCAAATCAAAAAATATGTGGAAAAAGCCAAAGAGCAGGTGGAAGACCACGTGCGCGAATTGGGCCAGGAAGCCGTGTTTGAACTCGGCCTCAGTGGCGTCCATCCTGAATTGGTGATGCTGGCAGGCCGACTCTATTTCCGTACCAGCTATGGCCAAAATCAGCTCAAACATACCATCGAAGTGGCTTCGCTGGCTGGCATGTTGGCCAGTGAATTGGGGCTGGACCCCAAAGCGGCCAAACGCGCCGGCTTGCTCCATGACATCGGCAAAGCAGTGGACCATCAAGTCGAAGGCTCACACTCGCTCATCAGTGCAGAATTTTCTAGACGCTATGGTGAAAGTGAAGAAATCTGCCACGCTGTGGCCGCCCATAACGAAGAAGTGGAACCTCGCACCGTGCTCGCCGTCATCCTGCAAGCCGCCGATGCCTTGTCCGCCGCACGCCCAGGGGCGCGCCAAGAAACGTTTGAAAGCTACGTACAACGCCTGGACAAGCTCGAAGCCATCTGCAAAGAGTTCAACGGTGTACGCGAAGCCTTTGCCATGCAGGCAGGCCGCGAAGTGCGCGTGATGGTCGAACCCAACGAGGTCAACGACGACATGTCCGCCAAGCTGGCCTACGACATCGCCCGCGTGATCGAAGATCAACTCAGCTATCCAGGTGAGATCAAGATCCACGTGATCCGAAACTCGGAGTATATGCAAACGGCGAAGTGATTTTTAGGACTTGTTTAAAGGCATCTTTAATAATTGTAAAAGGCTCTAATCCCCCAACCCATAGCCCCCTTTACATAAAGGGGGCTATGGGTTGGGCTGTGTATGTCAGTTCTATTTTTCGATACCTAATTCTATTTGAGGGTGGGTATGCCTAAGAAAGAGAGAGACCCTAGCGTACAGGCACTGATGGAAGGACTGGAGTTGGTTGGGCAACTCGGACTGGTGGCTTTCCTCTCTTTTGGCATCATGTTTGGGGGGGGATGGGCGCTGGACAACTGGCTTGGCACCGGTTTTTTCACGTGGATTGGTCTGGTGCTAGGCATCATTGCTCTGTATTGGAACAGTGCCAAACTGCTCAAAAAATTCACCAAACCTCGAACCACTAAAGAAGATGAATAATTTTTTAAAAACCGGCATCGTCATTGATGGCCGATACCAACAACACCAAACAGCTCCAGGCCATCCTGAATGTCCAGAACGCTTGGGCGTACTGCTCGAACTGATGAACAACTACAAGCGTGATGGAATCATCAAAATTGACCCCCGCTTGGCAACACAGGAAGAACTCACCTGGAACCATCACCCAGATCATGTCAAGGGATTGGCAGCCACGGCTGGCCAAGATCAATTTTCATATGACCTTGAAACCACCACTTCCGCACAATCCTACGAAGTCGCTTGCCTCGCAGTGGGTGGATTGCTCAATTTGCTCGACGCTATCATGGCCGGTGAAGTAGACAACGGCTTTGCCTTTGTGCGCCCACCTGGACATCATGCTGAATATGATCAAGCAATGGGTTTTTGCCTATTTAATAATGTCGCCATCGGCGCCCATCACCTTCGCGTTAAACATCAACTAGAAAGAGTATTGATTCTGGACTGGGACGTACATCATGGTAACGGCACCGAACACAGTTTTTATGATGACCCAAACGTCATGTACATGTCCCTGCATCAGTGGCCTCATTATCCAGGCACAGGTGCAGCAGAAGATGTAGGGCGCGGTGATGGTGCAGGATTCAATGTCAATGTTCCCTTGCCTGCTCAATGTGGCGATGGCGACTACGTGGCCATGTTTCAGGAAATCCTTGATCCCATTGCGCGACAGTTTGACCCGCAATTCATCTTAATATCCGCAGGGTTTGATGCTCATGCAAATGATCCATTAAGCGGCATGCACGTAAGCGAAGAAGGGTTTGCGGCCATGGCACGCATCTTGATGAACATAGCCAAAGACCATGCACAGCATCGATGTGCAGTACTGTTAGAGGGGGGCTACCATCTCAACGCCTTGCAAAACAGCGCAAAAAGCGTGTTGGATGAATTAAACGGCCAACATCTTGCCAACCCTGTCCCAATCACAAAAAGCTCAATTCACGCTTTTCATCGGGTTCGGGATATTCAACAAAAATTTTGGAATGTGCTATGATAAAAACATAAGGGCAGGCCATACCCCTGCCCTTATGTCATTTCGGAGTCTGTGAGTGCATTGACGGAAAAATAGACACAGAATGATAATTAATGCACTCGCAAATTTACTTTTTAAGGCAACGCAATGAAGAAGGTGCGGCCATCGCGAATCAGTGTCAGCACCACATCGGCGCTGTCATCAAGTTGGCTGATGGCTTCATTCCAAGCTTCAATCGTTGCAATGTCTTGTCGATTCAACTGGGCAATTACATCCCCCGGCTGCGGCTGGGGGCTGGCCCAAAATGCTCGACTGTTTGGTTCTACGTATTCAATAATTAAGGTTTGGCCGGAATCTAAACCCAATGTTTCAGCCTTCTCAGGCGTCAATCCACTGACTTTTAATCCGAATTTTTGCAGTGCTTCCACATCAGGCTGTTCGATTTGTGGGCGCTGTGCGGGCGCAGCTTGGTCATCAGGGCGTGATCCCAAAAGGACTTCCACAATCACCGGCTGTCCATCTCGGATGATGCCTAGCGTTACTACCTGACCAATTGATTTAAACATAATGGCATCTTGGAGTTCGACCACAGAATCCACAGTTTGACCATCAACCGTCTGAATGACATCGCCACTTTCCAGCGCATCCATGGCAGGTGCATCTAAAACCACATCGCTGACCAACACACCCTCACCATCGCTGATGCCAAACTGTTCAGCCAACACGTTGTCGAGCTCTTGAATAAACACGCCCAACCAGGCGCGACGAACGTGGCCTTCCTGAATCAGTTGAGGCAAGGCATGTTTGATTTCATTGATGTTGATGGCAAAATTCAAACCTTCGGCGTTGTTGGCAATCAAGGTATTGATACCAATCACTTCACCCATGGCATTGACCAAAGGCCCGCCGGAATTGCCAGGATTAATGGCTGCGTCAGTTTGAATTAAAGCACGAAATCGACCATTGCCTTGTGGATGATCCACACTGCGCTCCACTGCACTTACAATGCCCGCCGTGACAGTATGACTTAGGCCCAATGGATTACCAATGGCAACCGCCCAATCGCCAATATCAATCTGATCGGAGTTGCCCAATCGGGCCACAGGCACGGCTTGTCCTTGTGTGTCCACAGTTAAAATCGCAATGTCCATCGTCGCATCAGAACCAATCACATGTGCATTAAAGCGGTCACCATTTTGCGTGGTCACTTGTAAACTTTCTGCACCTTTGACCACATGATCATTGCTGATTAAGTAAACTTGATCTTCAAATTCAATGAAAACACCAGACCCTAAAGACTGTTTGACCCGTTGTTCGCGTGATTGTGGAATGCGATCAAAGAAGTCTTCAAACTCTTTAAGTTCTTTAAAATTTCCTTCTGGGTCATCCATAAAATAATCAAAAATATCTTTTTGCTGAAACTCGTGACCCACACCCACAGAGCGAGTGACATCAATTTGAACCACAGCGGGTGCCACCTGTTGAATCGCAGATTTAATGGCATTTTGGCCAGAGTTTGTAATTAAGGTTTGTAGTTGCAATTTGTCCAAGTCATCCAAACTAATGGACGGGGATTGAGGCTGAAAGCTTGCAGTCTGAAATGTGGGTTGCAAGGCTCTGGTCACAGGCACTCCTGTTGCAGACAAGGCCCAGGCAATACCACCCGCCATCAAGGCCATAATAAAAACGGCTGAGAAAATTTTTAATTTCATGTTGCTGACTCCTTTTCATCCATGCCTAAGCAAAGACATCTTGAGATTTTTTTGCCTTCTTCCTTGGAGTCCTGCAAGGAATCGCTGGGCATAAGTTAATTTCATGTTTCGGGCTGACACCAGTAGTCAGGGAGGGCCCTCTAACGAATGAGCGAAGTGATTCGTTAGAGGGCCATCTTCCCCCCATTTGGCTCCCTACGGCTAAGGGGAAAGTAAGGGCGAAATTCTAAGGAGGTGTCATCAAGACATTTCAACAACAACGCCATTTGCGCTGATGTCAAATGTGTTCTTTTATTGTTGATATTCAATATGTTTTGGTTCACACTTAGAGCATAGCGTTTGCATCGTTAAGCCAGCGTTAATGCCAGATTAAGATTTCTTCATTAAAATTTTTTAATATTGGTTGTTGTCTAAAAGAGTGTGTTTTTCAGGGAAGGGAATAAACACGCGAAAGGTGGTGCCTGAATTCAAATTGCTTTTAACTTCAATATGACCACCATGTGCTGCAGCAATAGAATGTGCAATCGAAAGCCCCAGACCTGTGCCGCCTTCCTCACGGGAGCGGGCTTTGTCCACACGATAAAAACGTTCAAATAAATGTGGCAAATGTTGTTCGGGAATACCTTGGCCGTTGTCCGTTACCTCCAGCCAGGCTTTTTTCTTAAAAGCACCACAACTCAATGTCACCTTGCCGTCAATAGGTGTATATTTCAGTGCATTTTCGACCAAAATCATGAGCAACTGTTCCAACAGCTCACTGTCCCCATGAACATTAACCTCATTGAGCGACTCAGCCCCCAGACAAATATTTTTATCACTGGCAAGCAAACTCAACTTGTCCACCACGCGACGACAAAGACCATCTAAAGGAATTTTTTCTTCTCGTATTGGCAGCTTTCCCGCGTCACTTTGAGTTAAAAACAGCAATCGTTCAGCCATGCGGGCCAACCGTTTGACCTCCTCAAGGTTGCTGCCGATTAAGTGTTTGTATTCGTCGCGCTCGCGTTCACGCCTGAGAGACACCTCAATTTCTGCACGCATCGCCGCCATGGGCGTTCGCAATTCGTGAGAAGCGTCGGCAATAAACCGCTGTTGATTTTTAAACGAATTTTCCAACCGATCAAATAAGTCATTGAGCGTTATGGCCAAACGCCCCAATTCATCTTTCGGGTTGGAAATCGGCAAGCGTTGATCCAGGTTGCGACTGCTGATTTCTCTGGCGCTGGCAATAATCTTAGCCAGTGGCTTAAGCAACCGGTCTGCCAAAAAAATGCCGCCCAGACTGGTCAACAACAATGTGGTGGGCACCACAATCCAAATCCAAAAGCGCAACATACCCAAATTTTCTTCAACACGGGAGAACAAAGACCCCACCTGCAACACACCACTGATGCCTTCCCCACCCAAAAAGCTGTAGCCTCGAGTCACCAACGCAATTTTTTGACCGGTGGGCAGGATGACATATTCCAAATAAGTCTGCTCTCGGTTGACCGCCTGTCCGGCGGCATTGCTAAAAGGCAAGTTAAAATCGACCAAATTTGCAGTGCGGTTGATAATTTGACCGTTGCGATTGATTTGCTGGTAAAAAACTTCTTCTTTTAATGGAATTTCACTCACCTGAATTTCAGGCGCTGCCAGACTTTCAGCTTTGCTCGCAATCAAATCCGCCGTGGCAATCAGTTTCGCTTCAAATTCATTTTTTTGGCTGATTTCGATGGTGTTATAAAGAATCAAGCTAAACGCCACCAACACCACCGCCAGTACCAAAACATACCAGACGGTTAATCTAAAACGAAGCGAACTGAATGCCGAGCGAAATTTATCCATCTTTCAACACATACCCTGCGCCACGAACGGTTTGGATGTATTTTGCATCGTGGTCTTTATCAATCTTGTCTCTTAGGTGATGGACATAGACATCAATCACATTGGTCAGTGTATCAAATTCCCCCCAAACATGTTCACTGAGCACTGTTCGACTGAGAACACGATTGGGATGACGCATCAAGTATTCTAACAAGGAGAACTCCTTGGGAGAAAGTTCAATGAGATCTCCGCCGCGTCGCACTTCACGAGTGACAGGATCGAGTTCTAAATCACCAACCTGTAAATGTTGTGATTCCGGATGTGATGATGCCCGACGCAACAACGCCCGCGCTCGCGCCAATAACTCTTCGAATGAAAAAGGCTTGGTCAGATAATCATCAGCGCCGCTGTCCAGACCATCCACTCGATCGCCAACCGCATCTTTCGCGGTCAAAATCATTACGGGCACTTCCTGTTGTTCAGCCCGAATAATTCTGAGCAATTCCATGCCGCTGATCTCAGGAATCATCAGGTCCAACAACACCAAATCGTAAGATTTTGAACGAACCATATGCAGCCCTTCTTCGCCATCATAGGCAACATCCACGGCATATTGCTCCTCTGACAAACCTTTTTGGAGCGCCTTGGCCAATTTAGGCTCATCCTCTACAACGAGAATCCTCATGTGACCCCCTGACATCACTGCTTCAATAGTGATTGTACCAGTTCGCCCAAAGTTTTTGGACGACACAGCAAAAGTCAACCCGTCTCTATTATAATCATACGGAATTGCTGATTAACTCAAAGTTAATGCGTCATTAAAATTTGTTAATGTTGACTGAAACATTTATCACCTTTTCATTGATAAATTATAATGAAGATGACACCAGTTCTTAGAGCCAAAATTATCATTGAAAGAGAGATGCATAATGACAGAAGAAATTTATGATGTTGCATCTGTAGAAACCCTTTCACCTCAAGTGGGCCTGCTCCTGTCTATGCTTGATGACAACACTCAGGAATGGCGTGAAGAGTTGGACGACATTGACGTGACTGAAGACATGCTGGTTTGGCAGGCATTCGAAGACGGTCACAGCCTCGGTGGCATCATCCTGCACATTGCGGATGTAGAAGCAGCCTGGATTCATACGGGTGCTGCTGGATTAGAACGCTCCCCCGAAGAATTAAAAACCCTTTTGAGTGAAGAAACCCAGCAATTGAATGTGAATTGGCCCACACCGCCACGAAAACCTTTAAATTGGTTCTTTGAACAACATGACGCCATTCGTGAGAAAACACGGAAAATCCTGCATGACCTTAACGATCCTGAAATGGTGGTTGGACGAAAAGGGTATCAATTTACTTTGCGCTGGATATTGCATCATGTACTCACTCATGAAGCGTATCATGGCGGTCAGGCCGTATTGCTGGCGCTGCAACATGCACGCAAGTGATTTTCTATGATGACTGATCCGTAACGAGACTGTAACCCCTGCTCAGTAACCTGAAAGCAATTAGGACTGAGAAGGGGTTACCATGAAAAAACCATTTATTTCTGTCGTTATTCCTGCACTGAATGAAGCTAAAAATATTCAGCAGTGTTTGAGAAATATTGAAAAACAACGATTTGATGGCCTGGAAGTGATCGTCGTTGATAACGGGTCAACCGATCAAACGGTCAAGCTGGCACGCGAGTTTAATTGCAAAGTGATTCAGGAATTCAAACGCGGCGTGAGCGCCGCACGCCAGGCAGGTTTTTTAGAAGCCAAAGGTGAAGTGGTCGCTTCTACGGATGCAGACACCCTCATTGGTCAAGATTGGTTAGGCCAAATTGCTGCCGAATTTCTTTACGATCCTGAATTGGTTGGTTTGTATGGACCTGTGCATTTACAGGGATTTAAGAAAATGGTAGGGAAACAAACCATTGAAAAAGCATTCGCACAGTTTTTAAAAATCAATCAACAACTGAAGCGGCCTCATTTTTGTGGTGCCAATTTTGCTGTGCGTCGAGATGCATTTATGAAAACAGGCGGCTTTCGTCACCGGCACCAAAGCTTTTATCAGAAAGCAGAGGATGTGCAATTATCCCTCAAATTAAAACAATTGGGTCGGATTCGTTACCAGAAAGACCTAGTGGTTTTCACTTCGCCAAGGCGCCTCAATGGCGCTTATTTTGTCGACAACACCAAGACTTATTTGAAGGTGGTGTGGCTAAAAAAAACATGTTGAATTAATCAAGGCCAATACGCTGCAAAAGCTCAATGAATTTTTTATCTTTACGGATTGAATCATCCACCAACGGCCAGATATTGAGATGGCACAACCAAGGATCGCGATGCTTAAAAGCTTGTTCCAGCCATTCAAACCCCTGATCCAATTTACCCAATGCAAAAGCAAGTGTGGCAATCACCGATGCACGATCACGCTCAATCTGACTTTCCATCAAAGTATCAAGCATTTCCTGTGCTTGAGAAATGTTTCCTGATTTTGCATAAGCGATACCACGACTTGATGTTAAATACATGCTGAGATAAGGGTCAAGGCCTGCTGCGGCATTTTCGGATTTCTGGAATGATCCAAGTGCTTGGTCAATTTGTTGTTTCCCTAAATAGGAAAGCCCCAACAAAAAATACATGTACCGATCATGAGGAAACATTTCCAAAACTGTGTTCAGGTGATCAATACCTTCGTCGTAGCGATTTGAAAACAGGAAAAAATACCCCACATCTCGACTCATATTTTGTGATAAGGGGTCGAGTTCTTGGCCTTTTCTCAAATAGTCATAGGCTTCATCAAATTTGCTTTGATAGAGCAACAGGCGAGAATATTGCGCATGGGCCGTGGCAAACCCTGGATTGAGTGTCACCGCTTTTTCCAGCGCAGCTTCTGCCCCCTGCCAATCCCATTCAAAGAATAGCTTAACGTTGGCCAATGCTGCATGGGCTTCGCCCAAGTGATCGTCAATTTCGAGTGCTCTTAAGGACACTTCCTTGGCTTTAAGATACCCTTCTTGTGGTGGCATGAAGCTGAAGAATGTTAGCGCATCATAAACGGCTGCCAATCCTGCAAAACCCAATGCAAATTTTTCGTCGAGTTCAACAGCTTGCTGAAAAAAACCAACCGCTTTTTGATAACTGTCCAAGGTCCCCAAATTGAGATAGAAACGCCCTTTGAGGTAAAGTTGATAAGCTTCCATATTTTCTGTTGGGGCAAGGTTAATCTGAGCTTTTTCTGTATCGGTGATCTGCGCCCGAAGCGCATTGGCAATCTCTTGAGCCACTTCGCTTTGCACATTGAAAATATCGATCAACTCATGATCATAAGTCTCGGCCCACACCTGTTCTTCGCTTTCAGAATGAATCAGTTGAGACACAACGCGCACTTGCTGACCTGCTTGGCGCACGCTGCCTTTGAGCAGGTGTGCCACTCGAAGTCGTTTCCCGATATCTCTGAGTGGGGTATCCGAGTTTTTATAAGGCATGACCGACGTGCGTGAAATCACTTTCAGATCACGAATCTTGCACAACTGTGTGATAATATCTTCCGTCAATCCATCACTGAAATAATCGTCATCCTCGCTCAAATTTTCAAACGGCAATACGGCAATAGACTTTGCCGCTTCATCAGATTCCAACACCAACGTTTTGTTCAGTATTTGTTCATAAAGCTCAACAGTTTCGATGGATGGCGTGGTCGAAAGTTTTTCATCAAAGATAGCCTGACAGGTTTCAAATGTTTGAATGGCTTCACTTTGTTCGCCGAGTTGATAATGGTAGCGCATCAGGTGCCGATACAAATTTTCGCGCAATGGCACTAACTTCAATGCCTGTTGACAAGCTTCGACAGCCTGAACATAATTGCCCATTTTTGCATGGCATTCGGCCAGACTTTCCAAGGCCAGTTCATATCGCTCCTGAAAATGCTCGCGAGAAGATAGAGACCATTCTTCATAAAGGTCTTCTTCCAGATAAACACCACGATACAGGTCAATGACCGCTTGATAATGATCCAGAGATTGATCCCAAAAAGACTGCTGTTTTGCTTTTTGTGCCTCATTTAACTGTTGGGCGAATATTTCAGTGTCAATCAAAAATGGTGCGGATTCGCTCAAATAATAACCACCGCCATCTGCGGTCAGCACATACGAAGAGTCGGTATTTTTTTCCAAACCTGGTTCGAGCGCTTTTCGCAATTCGCCAATGCGACCTCGCAGATTGACCACGGCATTGTCCGGCTCCAAATCAGGAAACAACGCATCCGTGAGCTGATCCTGCGAAAATACGCGACCACGTTCGGTGAGTAGAATTTTGAACAGTGTCTGCGTTTTGCGCCGACCCCAGTCCTTTGCTTCCAATGGGTCATTTCCACGCAAAACTTCAAAGCGGCCAAATTGCTTGATGTTGAGTTGGGCAGACGTTTTTTCCGGCATCGCCACTCCTTACCTCACGCATTATAGAGCCAAACAACCAATCTCCAAACACACCCGCGTAACGCAAGTGTAACCCTTATGTAATGGTTATTTCCTAAGCTGTAAACATCAAACTCAAGGGAGCAGGATGATGAAAAAATTAAACACTTTTTGGCAATATGCGACCATCGGCGGCGCAGGCAGCGTAATTGCAGGCTTGGCTTGGTATCAATGGGCCAGCAACTTGTGCGCAGGCGTGTGTCCTTATTCGATGGTTGAAATGGCCGTGTTATTGAGCAGTGGCCCTTTGGTGATTGGGGTGGGCATGATAGCGAGCCTCAGCGTTTGGAATTTGTTTAAATCCACCCATGAAGCTTGATGATCGGTTGTTGAAAACGCACCCATGTCCTTGCACCTCAACAAGGGTCAATTACAATGACCGCATGGGTGTTCAGGCAATTGAGGTCAAAAATCTCACAAAAGTTTATAGCAACGATTTTAAAGCTGTGGACGACATTTCGTTCGCCGTCAATGAAGGCGAGTTTTTCGGCTTTTTAGGTCCAAATGGTGCAGGAAAATCGACCACCATGCGAGTATTGTCCACTTTATTGAAACCCACAGCTGGTGAAATCACGATTGCCGGCTTTAAATTGGGACCACAGGATGATGAAATCCGCGGTTCCATTGGCTTTGCCATGCAGGGCGTAACGCTCGATGACATGGCCAGCGCCTGGGAGAATCTTCTGCTGATTGGCAATTTGTACGGCATGACCAAACAGGAAACCCAATCTCGTGCCGGTGAACTGTTAAATATTCTCAACCTGGAAAAGGTGGCCGATTCCTGGGTCAAAAATTATTCCGGTGGGATGAAGCGGCGTCTGGATTTGGCTGCTGTGTTGATGCATCACCCTCATATTTTATTTTTAGACGAACCCACCGAAGGACTCGACCCTGCCGCACGTCGCGTAATCTGGGATTATTTGCGTGATCTCAACAAACAGGGCACCACGATGTTTTTGACCACCCACTTTATGCAGGAAGCCGACGAACTGTGCGAACGACTGAGCATTATTGACAACGGCAAAATCATCATCACCGACACGCCAGCCAACCTGAAGAAAGAAGCCGATGGCTCACTGGACGATGTGTTCATCCACTTCACAGGACATGGTATTCGTGACGAGGATGTGAGTAACAAAGGTGTGGACCCTTACGTTCGGAGTTAAAACATGACTGAATTTTCCAAGATCAAATATCTGTTTTTTCGTGGCTTCAAGCAAGCGACCCGCCCATACGCGGCGCTGGCTCCTGAACTTATCATTCCTTTGTTTTTCTTTCTAATCAACTCATCCGCATTTCAACGACTGGTTGATTTACCTGGTTTTGAATACACCACATACCTTCAATTCTATGCACCTGTCGGATTATTAACCGCAATTTTTGTCAGCTCAGGCAGCACTGGACTTGAAGTTGTAACCGATATCAGCACAGGCTATATGGACCGTTTGTTTCTTGCGCCCATAAAACGTTGGTACATTGTGTTTGCCAAGCTGGCTGCCGTGGGTTTGAAGTCTGCAACCTTAACATCGATTATGCTCATCATGTTTATGCTGTTCGGCGCACAGTTTAATGGTGGCATTATTGGACTTTTGTTCATTCTTTTGTTCGCTTTTATTTTTGCTATGGCATGGGCAGGCATCGGTTTGTCCTTGGCATTTATCACCAAGAATCCTCGTGTGGTGCAATCTGCCTTCATTTTCTTTTTTCCATTTTCGTTCATCACCACCGCGCAGTTACCACTGGAATTGCTGGAAGGCTGGTACAAAATTGCAGTTCAACTCAATCCTGTCACCTATATTCTCGAAGGAATGAGGGCCATTCTAGCCACGGGTGAAATTGGTCAGACAGTGTTTGTGGGGTTATTGGTGGCATCAGGCTTTGCTGTCATTACTTTATCAGTGGCAACCTACGCATTTCGCAAATCAATTGTGAAGCAATAATTCAGCGACTTTTCCAAGCGGACCATACCAGTGAAATCCATCCGACGATAAAAGCCACACCGCCAATTGGTGTGATCGCCCCCAGAATGCGAATTTCAGTCAGGCTCAACGTATAAAGGCTGCCTGAAAAAATGACGATGCCAATCATAAAAGCCCACCCAGCAATGGAAACTGCTTTCCCAGACCAGCGTGTTGATGCCCAAGCCACGGCCAATAGTGCCAGCGCATGAATGAGTTGATAACGCGCGCCCGTTTCAAAAATCGAGAGTAAATCCGGCGTCAAACGATCTTCTAGCGCGTGTGCACCAAAGGCACCTGCTGCCACACCAAGCGCAGCAAAGATGGATCCCAAAATAAAAAACCGTCGATCCTGACTCACAGTTGATACACCTCTGGGCGTCGGTCTTCGAGCAAGTCATTGCGCGACGTGACTTTTTTATCAGATGCTTTGGCTGGGTCAATTTCGACAACCTGAAGACAATCTCCTTCAGCAGGTGCGTTAGCCAACACCATACCATCAGGATCGACAATCTGGCTTTCACCTGTATAAGTCAAAGATTTTTCACCGCGATCTTCAGTGCCATAGCGATTGCACATGACCCAAAACATTTTGTTTTCCATCGAGCGAACTCTGGTACTGAGTTGCGCTTTGGTTGGCATCACGAGATTGGAAGGATGTAATACAATTTGTGCCCCCTGTAGCGCCAGTACCCTTGCGGCCTCTGGGAACAGATGGTCGAAACAAACAAGCATCCCAACTTTTACACCATCAATTTCAAACACAGGAAAACCAAGATTCCCAGGCTGGAAGTAGAGTTTTTCTTCATAGAACAAATGCACCTTTCGGTACACCCCCATCAAACCCTCTGGCCCCACAAGCATCGAACTGTTATAAAAATGATCACCTTTACGTTCGGGAAATCCAAGCACCAGATGCGTGTTGTGTTTCTTTGCAAGCGTATGGAGAAACTCAAAGGTTGGACCATCGGCAGGCTCGGCCATTGATTTAACTTCTTCCAGATTCAAGAACAAATAGCCGCTATTGCCCAACTCCGGTAACACCACCACATCGGCCTGAACCCCTTCAAGGGCTTGAGTATACTGATCGAGATTTGCTTCGACTGATCCAAATTCAGGCGAACACTGATAGAATCCAACACGCATAGAAACTCCCTTCACGCATATTCAAACACAAGATTTAGGCGTCTGCAAATTCAGGTTCACGAACCAGCCACAGGGTAATCAAAACACTCAGTGCCATTGCAGTTGCAGACAGCACACCCACGCCAGGCACATTAAATTGCTCATACACCCAAGGGCCAGTCAATCCGGCTACCGCTGTGCCACCTAAACCAAAGGCTGTGGCAATGCCCATCATTTTGCTGCGCTGTTGTGGCACTTGCTCACTGAGCAACGGAATGTTGCTCACAACCGTAAACTCAAAAGCCCCACGCGCCAACGCAATGCCAATGACGGCAGGAATCAACGACACATTGAACAATGGCAACAGTAAAAAACC
This sequence comes from Candidatus Fraserbacteria bacterium, assembly GCA_029262795.1. GTDB lineage: Bacteria > Bipolaricaulota > Bipolaricaulia > RBG-16-55-9 > JAJCYT01 > JAJCYT01. The sequence goes on along the minus strand of JAJCYT010000032.1, from coordinate 82,215 downwards.
CACAAACGTTAAAAAGCCACCAAATATCACACTGCGACGTTTTCCCACACGGTCACTGATTGCACTGACCAGCACACTCCCAATCAAATCCGAAACACCCAACACCAGTGCCACAATGCCTAAAATGCTTGGCCCCAGGTTGTATTCACTCTCCAACCAGGTGCCATAAGTGATAAAAAGGTTTGTCGCGGCAAACATGACCAACGCGCTAACGGTGAGATTGCTCCAGGCGGATCGTCGGTTCTCACCCAGATCAAAGAAGGTTTTCAGGCGTCCAAACTGAAACTTTTTCGAGCCTGTTTTTTTAGGTTCAGTCTCAGCCCAATCGACATTCGATGTTGGCAACCAGTGATAGACAGCGCCCCAAAAGAACAAGCCGCCACCGATAAAAAACATCGGGACGCGCCAGTTGGTAAACTCAATCAGTTGCCCCACCAGAAACAGGCCAATAATCCCACTCAATGCCCAAGCATATTCAACAATGCCCAACCCTCTGGCTCGTTTAGCATAAGGCAAGCGAGCGCTTAAATACGCTTGTAAGGTCGGCAAAAATGCAAAAGAGCCAATGGCGCTAAGCACAATGCCCATGGCGGCGGTCCACAAATTGGTGCTTACCCCCAACAAAAGATAACCACCCGCAGCAATGAACAACCCCAGGCGCATCACAAACCGATTTCCTTTTCGATCTGCCAACACACCGAATAAAGGTGCCAACAGGCCCATCGAACTGCGAAGGCTGATTAAGCGTCCCATTTCAACGGTGGTGATGCCGATGCCATTGGCCATGACTTTTAAAAATGGAAAAAAGATCTGAACACCTGTATCAATCAACAGTCGCGTGAGTAACCCAATGCTGACCAGTTGACCAACAGAAAATCGCTCTGGTTGTGGAGATGTTTTTGCTGATTTTGACATTCAGTTATGATACGCATTTCAAATAGAAAAGCACCCTCACAAGCCATTAAATATACTCAAGCAAAGGTGCTCTTCTCGCTTAAAAAAATTAAACCCTAATCAGAACCAGTCGCTGCCAATCGTGCCACAGGTCGCTCAACAATTGGAAGGTGAATTAAAGCAGCCGCAATGCCTAAGCCAACATTAATCCACCACATCAGTTCATAAGAACCTGTTGAATCGAATAAATATCCAGCCAACCAGGAGCCACTAAAACTGCCCAACTGATGACTGAAAAACACGATGCCATACAACATCGACATATACGCAGGGCCGAAAATGTGGGCCACCAATCCGCTTGTCAGCGGGACCGTCGCCAACCACAAAAAGCCCATTGCCACGCTAAATGCCAGCACAGAAAACTCAGACAACGGGAACATGAGGAAGAAGAGAAACACGAGTGCGCGTCCAAAGTAAATCGTGCTCAACACATGTTTTTTTAGAAATTTCCCACCCATGGTGCCAAAAACATACGTGCCCACCATGTTCATCGCGCCAATCAACATCAAACCAGAAGCTGCCAACCAAGGCTGAAATCCTTGATCGCCCAAGTAAGCTGGCATGTGGATGCCAATGAAAGCAAGATTGAATCCGCAAACAAAAAAGCCCGCATTCAACAACCAGAACCCTTTGTGATTGGCTGCTTCACGCAATGATTCTTTTAGAGTTTGCTTTGGGCTTTGAAACTTGGATGCTTTTGTTTCATCTTTGACGACCAACCCGCGAGCCAATGGCACAATGATCAGCGACATGCCAGCAAGAATCAGCAAGCTGGTGATCCAATCCATACTCCCAATCAGTCCTTGCACATAAGGGACCGCCAAAAATTGCCCAACAGAACCACCCATACTCGCCAGCGCCAGTGCCTTGCTTCGATGTGCGGGACTGACGACACGTCCCACCGCACCCAATACCACCGAAAAGCCTGCGCCGCTGAGACCAAAGCCAACCATCACCCCGGCCAGCATCAGCATGGCACTGCCATCAGCGGTGGACATCATCCATAGACCAAGTGCATAGAGCAAACCACCGCCCACCGCCACGCGGCCTACGCCATAACGGTCGGCAAACGCCCCAGCAAAGGGAGATCCAATGCCCCAGAGCAAATTCATCAATGCCATTGCAAAAGAAAATGTTTCGCGTCCAGAGCCAATGTGTTTGGTGATGTCCGGCAAAAACAGTCCAAAGGTTTGGCGAAATCCCATCACCACACTCAATATCGCACCAGCACAAATGATGACGATCCAAACTCGCTTTGTCATGTTGTCTCCCTTAAATAGCGCATCAGCCAATGACTTGATTCGTCGACTCAAAAAGAATACGAAAATTAGATTATAATGCAAATAAATGATGATCATAATGTTTATGCATTTTTTGCATATTAATTTTCAACCTGTTACACTGACCAAATGAAATTCAGTCAGATCGAAGCCTTTATCGCTGTGGCAGAATCCGGCTCCATTGGGGCCGCTGCCACTCGATTGGGACTCACTCAACCCGCAGTCACACGTCAGATTCAACAATTGGAAAAAGATCTGGGTACACCGTTGCTGGATCGCCGCACCAAGCCACCGTCACTGACACCGGCTGGTCGAACTGCGTTGAGCCACTGCCGTCGATTGGTCAAAGCACGTGATGAACTCACCAGCAGCGTCAGCAACAACGAAGACCCCACAGGCAGTTTTCGATTGGGTGTGGCATTCGGCGCGGCTGATTTGGTGTTGGGCCAGCCGATTGACACCATTCGCAAATCGTTTCCACAACTCAAAGTGGAAATGTTCACCGACTGGAGCAGCTCGCTGATGAAGCAAACACAAGCAGGCATCATCGATGGTGCTGTGGTGTTGAGCGCGAAAGATCGTTCTCCGCTGTCCGATCTGGACTACCAGTTAATTGGCACCAAAGATTTGCTGGTGGTTGCACCCAAAACTCTCGATCTGCCTAAAAAAGTTCCATTGAAATCACTGGGGGAATTCGACTGGGTCATGAACCCCAAAGGCTGCTGGTACCGCGATATCCTGCAACAGTCTTTCGAACAGCGCCACATTCCCATGAAAATTGCCATTGAAACCTTTGGGCTGGAATTCCAACTCTCCCTCGTTGCTCGCGGCGTCGGCCTCGGCTTCGTCCCACGTTGGGCCGTCGATCACAGTGAACATCGCGCCGAAGTGCAAACACTCAATCTGGCTGAATACAGCTTTGAGATCAACGTTTGGGCCATCCGCGCAAACTACCTGGGCCTACTTGGCAGTGTGATGGATACGCTGGAAGATTCGATTTCGGATTGTTTGAAATAAAGACATAAAAAAACTTCTTCAACAAAAACATCAAAATGTAAAACCTTTTAATCCCCCACCCCCCTTTACATAAAGGGGGCTACGATTGGCCATTGAAAGGAGGTTTTGTAATATTCGTTGGGTTGTTCTTGTTGGTAGATATATATTCAAAAGCTGAGCAAAAGTCCACATCACGTCTGCTTCACAAATCAACTTAAAGAAAGAAGTAAAAACAATAAAACCACTCCCAGAAATGAATCGAAAGAAAACTAAAAAACACCCTTGGGGAAGGGTGTTTTTTACCGGTAGAATTAAATAAGGAGGTTCGGTCCTTGCAGTGAAGCGTGTTTATAATTTCAATTCTGACATTTTCAATGTAAGATTTTTTTCGTTCAAGGAACAGGGAAATTAGGTGAAGATTTGGTGGAAATTCAATTTTATTTGCGTTGTTAGGAGAGTGCATGAAGCTCAAATGGTACGGCCACGCCTGCTTTTTGGTTGAATCGGACACTGGTATAAAGGTCTTCACCGACCCTTATCCACCGGGTCGAACTGGATACAAACCTGTCGAAGAATCAGCAGACCTGGTCATCATCTCTTCACCCGATGACAGCTTTCATTGCAGGGCCGATCTTATTCCAGGCAATCCCACTGTGATCGATGCATTGAAGTTGGCTCAAGAAAATACTCATTGCGTGGAACAAAATGTTCAGATTGATGCCATCGAAACATTAGAAGCATTGGACCATCCCGAACACCCACCCGAAGCCAACAGCATGTACCGCTTTGTGGTTGATGATATTCATATCGGCCATATGGGAGATGTGGGCAATCCCCTAACGCCAGAACAAATTGAGTTTTTCAGAAACATTGACGTGTTACTGACGCTGACCGGCGGCTCTCCCACAATCAAACTTGATGACCTCAAGATTGCTTTGGATCAAATTAAACCTCGGCTGATTGTGCCGATGCACTTTCGCACACTTCGTTATAAACCTCAAAATATCCTTTGGATTGAATCGTTTCTCAGTTATTTTGAAAAATCACAACAGGACTTCACGTGTAATTGCGAAGTCCTGTTGTCTAAAGATCAGTTGCCTAATGAAACTCGTGTGTTGGTACTTGATTACGTTTGAATCTGCTTTTCAAAATTTAGCCACGCTGGCTCAGGTTTATAACCCAATTGCAAATTCAACTGGTACATTGGGTTGTTTTCCTCATTGCCGGTAATGATGCTTTTTGCACCATAGTCTTTGGCAAACTGGATCGCACAAAGTTTCAATGCCGTACAGATGCCTTTTCGTCGATGGCTGCGACGTACGCCCGAAAAGCCTGTTTCAATGATGTCTTTGTCAGACTCACGCGTGTGCAGGCCGCTATATCCAACATATTGACCACCTTCGACAGCCACAAAATGCGCTTCCGGAACGAAGTTTGGTCCACTGAACACATCTTTTTCGTATTGCTCTATCGGTGGCAATTGAATTGGCGAAGTTGTCGGCACATCGGGCGCCACTTCCTTATCGAAGTCATACATCTTCTCAAGCCACTTTGAATCTGTGCTTTGAAGCTCAGCCAACGTATGAATCTCGATGCCGGAGGCTTTCACTTTGTCAAAGCTTTTTTCAAGACCGTTGGGCTGAAATGCTTCCAAATCCAACTTTGAAATGGCACTTCGCATTTTGAGTTCAAATCCACGCTTTTCCAAAAAGCGAATGCTGTGGTCAAGATCTCCTCTGGTTTCTGCTACAACCACCGCAGGGTTACGCGGTTTTAGATCTTCGAAAATATGGTCAAACACCATCCCGCCAATGCCCTGTTTTTGATGCTGCGGATGCACCATAATGTGGATAAAATAGCGGCCTTTTTGTGAGGCCCATCCAGGCTCACCATAATTGCCAACCGCAACAAATTTCCCATCTTGTTCAGCCAACACACGGCCAAACAGTTTGTCCTCATGCCACGTATCATCGTTATGCTTAAGTTCAGCCACAGAGCGCGGCATGTCTGCCCAAATGACATTACGAATGTCAGCAAATGCTTTGTATTCATGTTTTGTATGCTTGAATCGTTTAATTGTTATCATTGAGGCGGTTCCTTTATATCCTTAACATAGTTTGTCCAAGCTGGTTCCGGCTTGAAACCTAACTGTAGATTAAGTTGGTACATCGGATTGTTTTCTTCGTTTTCCGTTTCCAAAAACTCAGCACCGTACTGTTTGGCAAAGCGGATGGCATGTACCTTCAGCGCTGTGCAAATGCCTTTACGACGATGGCTGCGAAGTACGCCAGTGAGTCCGGTAATGAGCTTTTCCTTCTTGGCGGTGTCCAGCCAAATGTTGCTCATACCGACAAACTCGTCACCATCCAGCGCAATGAAGTTGGCTTCCGGCAAAAAGTCAGGTCTATTCAGAAATTCTTTTTCATATTGCTCTAACGTGGTTTCAGGAATCGGATCAGGCGATGGCACATCCTTCAACACTTCGGTGGACAACACATGACTCTTGGCCTTCCAATCCACACCCATCTCGCCCAATTCTTTGATCGTATGAATCTTGATGTCATGCAGATTCATGTTTTCATCCACTGATTCATAACGGTCAAAATCAAATTCATTGAGCATTAGCTTGGACATCGGATAACGCATCACCAGTTTGTAGCCTCGATTTTCCATGAAGCGAATGGCATCTGCTTTATCCTCACGCAGACCAACTGTGATTTCTACCGGATCTTTCTTCATCAGAATATCCATCACATGATCGTATAAAGCGGCGCCGATGCCCTGCTTCTGAAATTCTGGATGCACATTACCACCAATGAAATATTTGTCCGGCTTGTACATCCAGGATGGTTCTCCATATGAGCCATACGCTACCATCCGACCATCGAGTTCAACGACCAGACGCTCGAACCAATACTTGGAATCGCGCGTTTTATCTTCAAATTTGAGCAGGTCTACGCTTTGCTCATGTTCAGGCCAGACAATGTTCCAAATGGCTGCCACTTTTTCGTAATCATTCTCGTCAGGTTTAAAAGGTCGAATGTTTATCCGTTGCCTAATATCCATCAGGTGTGTGTTCATGATGTAATTTCCTCTTGTTGTTCTTCTGTCTCATTCATCTTCGGTTGAATCGTTTTGCGAAAATCCAGCCATGCAGGCTGAGGCTCAAAGCCCAGTCGCAAATTGATCTGATACATCGGATTGTTTTCCTCGTTTTCAGTTTCAACCACTTTGGCACCATAGTTTTTGGCAAATTCAAAACCTCGCAACTTCAATGCCATACAAATCCCTTTGCGTCGATGGCTGCGAACCACACCTGTTAAGCCGGTGTCAATTTTGTCTGGGTTTTCACCAGGCCAAAGATTGCTGAAACCAACATATTCGCCATTGTCTATTGCAAAGAAGTTTGCTTTGGGCTCTAATTTTGGCTGCCCTAATGAAAATTTTTCAAACTCCTCAAATGTCGGTTTCTTGCGCGGTTCAGGCGATGGCACATCCTGAATAATCGCCCATCGAAGTTCATACAGTTTTTCTTTCCATTTCGGATCCGATGCCTGTAATTCAGCCATGGTCGATATTTGAATGTTGTGTTGTGCCATTTTGTCAAAGGCTGATTTAAATTGATCACTATCAAACGTTTCCAAATTCAACATGGATCGTGGCATTCGCATGGTTTGCTCAAAATCAAGTCCGCTTAAGAATTTCATCGCATTGGTCTGGTCTTCACGACTTTTGCTGACCAACGCCTTTAGATCAAAATCTTTGAGGTCATTCATGACATAATCATAGAGTGCCTTGCCGATGCCTTTTCTTTGTTGATGCGGATGAACCATGATGTCGATTAAAATCACACCTGTTTCTTTGCTCCACCAGGGTTCCAGGTAAACCACATGGCCAATTCGTTCGCCATCTAATTCGGCCACCGCTTCTCGATAAAGCAATTCAATTTTCCTGCCTTGTTCAAAATGCTTCCATTCCTCGACTGTTTCCTGCTTGTCAGGCCAAACAGTATTGAACAAACCAACAACCCAAACGTATTCTTCTTCAACGCGATTAAATGGTCTAATGTGCAGCATATATGTCTCCTCGAGTTTAAAAACCAATCAACTGAAAACCTCATCCTTTATGCCAAAACGACGCCATCTCCAGCCTGTGGCTGCTGCACGCTGTTCAAATAAAAACGGACACAATTAAAAACTGTGTTTCGCTGTTAGAAATGGACTCAATCAAAATGGATTTGAAAAAGAGAACAGCAGCAAAAGCCCTGTGTGGACCTTCCGCTGTTAGTTAGACGCAACCAAAATGGTTACGAAAGACAGGAAGACCCCACAGACCAGGTGCAGGAAATATTCTTGACAGTCGTATTAAACATTTTCATCCTAACGCCACCTTTCGTTGGTCTATGGTTCGACCCACTATAACTTGATCCTGGACAAGTGTCAATAGTTTTTAAAAATTGTCTAAAAAAATCCAAAATATGCTGTAAATTCTTTAAATTAATACGTCATTGAAGGATGTTTGAGATGGAAATCTGTGGCATCCTGAAACGCCTTTGCCACCAGCAAAGTGTCTGCTTCGCCATAAAGCTGACCTGTGAATGTGATACTGCTGGCTGGTGCAGGCACGTCTGAAAAGCCCACAGGAAGCACCACAGCAGGATGGCCTGTGAGATTGGTCAATGTCAGTGAATTTCCACCAAAGGATGGGCACACAAACACATCCACCTGTTTCATCACCTCATGGAATTCCTGCATCATCAAGGTGCGCACGCGATTGGCCTGAATATATTCTGTTGCTGGCATCGTTCGAGCCGCACGGTAGATGTTGGGCCAGGCATCTTTGTCCTGGCGAACCATCAAATCATCTTTATTTCTGCGCGTCATTTCATCAAACGCAGCAGCGGCTTCTGCCACCAACACCATACGAATCGCTGTATAGGGAAAGTCTGGAAGCTCAATAGGAATTAGTTCGACACCAAGAGATTTCAATACTTCCAGCACCTGATTGTCCTTTTCTTTGTTCGACCAAACAGATGCCTCTTCATCCCGTTCTTCTTCGAATGCACTTTTGACGTAACCTATTTTCAGATCAGATAATTTTTTAGAAACATCCCAATTGAATGGATAATCGGTCACGCTGATGTCTTTATCATCTGGGCCATAAATGGCATCAAACACAAAAGCACAATCTTCGACAGAACGACAGATCGGGCCAAGTTTGTCCATACTCCAACTGAGTGCCATTGCCCCATAACGACTGATGCGTCCGTAGGTGGGTCGTAAACCTGTGGTCCCACAGCGTGTGGATGGCGAAACGATGGACCCCAATGTTTCCGAACCAATCGAAAACCCGACCAAGCCACCGGCTGTTGCCGAAGCTGGCCCTGCAGATGAGCCGCTTGCCCCATCCTCCAAATTCCAAGGACTCTTGGTCACACCCCCAAACCAAACATCACCATAGGCCAATGCCCCTGTGGTCAACTTGGCAACCAATACTGCACCGGCTGCTTCGAGTCGCGCCACCACAGTGGCATCCAAATCGATGATTTGATCTTTGTAAGGCATTGCGCCCCAGGTGGTTTTGTAATTTTTGGCTGCCAGTAAATCTTTTGCACCCCAGGGAATACCGTGGAGTGGGCCACGATAGTTGCCGCTAGAAATTTCTTCATCAGCCCGTTTGGCTTGTAACAGCGCAAGATCCTCTGTCAGTGTGACCACACATTCAAGATATGGATTGTATTTTTTCAAGCGCTCCAAATACATTTCGGTGAGTTCGACAGAACTGACCTGCTTGGTTTCAATCAGCTTGGCCAAATGCGTCACGGGCCAGAATGCGACATCTTCCAAATTGTCTGGCCGTTGCACATTTTCAACCTCAGTGGCCTTGATGGACTTTTGTTCTGATTCAAAGGTCATGCCTGGCAAACGTGGTTCAAACCCCAGTGCTGGAAACACACTGTTGTCAATGGAAATCTCTCGAAGTGCTTCGTAGGCTTGGAGTCGGTCATTCACGCTTTGCAGCATCAACTCGCGCTCATCTTCGGTAAACTCAAGTCCATTGACTTTTTCTGCAGCTGACAACATCTCAGTTGTGATCTTAGGATTCGTTTGCTCGGACATGTAAAAGTTCCTCCATCAAGCAAGGTTTAATTTATGCCATACGGCAGTGAGAAATGCCCTTCTTTTCAAAATACTGTTGATGATATTCTTCTGCCATGTGAAACTGATCGGCTTCAACAATTTCAGTCACAATGGGGCCGTTGTATTTGCCAGATAACATCAATTGATCTTTTGATGCAATCGCTGCCGCCTGTTGTGCTTCGTCGTGAAAAAGAATGATGGAGCGATACTGAGTGCCCACATCTGGCCCCTGACGATTGAGTGTGGTGGGATTGTGGCAATTCCAGAACACATCGAGCAATTGTTCATAGGAAACCTTTTCAGCATCAAACTCCACCTGAACCACTTCGGCATGACCTGTTTTGCCAGCGCAAACTTCTTTGTAATTTGCGTTTTCTGTATGTCCACCAGCAAAACCAACGGCTGTGGCAGTCACGCCTTCCACCTGTCTAAAGGTATCTTCAACGCCCCAGAAACAACCGGCGCCAAACAATGCTGTTGCCATAGATGTCCTTTCTAACAAACATTTTTACACCATCATTGTAGGATTTGAAATCAACGCTTGCGAATGGTTCTTTGTTTCAAAGGCAACACACTACGTTGCAGACTTGCCAACGCTGCGCTAATCAAGATTAAAACACCACCGGAAATCTGGATCAGTGTCAATCGTTCATCCAGGAAAATCATAGCCCACACCACGGCCATCAATGTTTCCAACGGACCAAGCAATGCCGTTTGACCACTGCCGATATGACGAATTCCCGCAAACATGGCAAAGCGCGCAATCGCCGTTGCCACCAAGCCGGTGTAAATGACTACACCCCAGCCATCCGCCCCCATCGTCGGCACACCATGGCCTGTTGCCAGATAAACAACACCCATGTAAAGCGACATGAAGCTGAGAATGTAAACCGTGATCGTGCGCGTTCGATACTCACTCAACCGCCACTGAATCAGCGTAATATGAACGGCAAAAAAGATCGCTGTCAGAATCACCAACCCCACCCCGAACCAATTGAGTTGGCCAACAAATCCCACCAACAGATACACACCCAATAACGCCAGCCCAAAACGAATCAAGTGTAAACGTGTGATTCGCTCACCCTTTAACGCCAGCAGCAACAAGGCCATCATCGGGAAGGTGGAAAAAATCACGATCGCCACTGAAATTTCGATATAAGTCACAGCAATATAAAATGACCCCAGACTAATCGTGTTGGCAGCAGCAGCCAGCGCACACCCAATTAAGCCCTTACGATCAATCTTTAGTTTTTCACGCTGAGACATAAGAAAAACAATCCACAATGCCAACGCACCAATCCAGAGTCGGAGCGTGAGTTGAGTGACAGGATCGACATCAGCATTGAATCCAAACTTAATCACTGTGGGGGCCGTACTGAGGCAGAGACTTGCCAACAATACAAGTAACAAACCTCGTGTTTGAGTGGTCATAAGGGCACTAAATTACTTCATATCGGCCAAATTGACAATCAATCGCCCAACTCCACCTCAGCCCAAAGTCTGAGGTGGGCTTACCCTGCTGGCCTGATGTATTTTTCTCAAATTCGTTTTACGCTGGTTTCAGATGAAAGTAAACATTCGAAATTTTGAATCAAAATTAAAAAGAACAAATTTAGAGGAGGCACATCATGACCAGCAAAAATCTCTACCAATCGATCTTCAGCATCGTGGCGCTCACGTTGTTGTTGGGGGTAACCGCTTGCGCCGCCCCTGTGTTTTCATTGGATCATAACCATCCAATGCGCGCTCAGGCAGACCGCTTCCAGGAAACGGATGAATTTTTTTCAGCACCGGAATTGAGTGGCAATGAGCAAACGTTTGATACCACCAACTTCCGCATCCACTTCACGCGCTCTGGCACAGATGCCGTGCCTCGTGCAGATGCCAACAACGATGGCACACCTGACTATGTGGAACGTGTTGCTGAGTTGTTGGAAGAAGTACATGACATCATCGTCAATCAGTTGGGTTGGTTGAACCCGCCCAGTGACAATGGGTTCGGCGGTAACAATCTTTACGATGTGTACTTACAGGAAATGCTCAGCGACGGCATTGCCGGTTTTGTGGATGGCGGTTTTGATGAAACCACCGTCGGCGACAACCCAAATTCTCCAAACGTGATTGAAACCCGATCTTCTTTTTCCTATATGGGCTTGGACAACGACTACGAGGAAGGTGGCGTGTTTGAAGAGCAATTGCTCCGCACCACCGTCGCCCATGAATACATGCACTCCATCCAAATGGGCTATGACGGCCAGGAAACTTTGGAATGGCTCTGGGAATCCACCGCCACCTGGATTCAGGACGAAGTGTATGACGAAGTAAACGATGCCGATGAACTCATTGGTGAAGTGGTCGGCTCTCCAAGCACCTGTCAGTTCAGCGCCGATCCTTACGCCATGTGGATTTTCTTACGGGCCATTTCTGAAGAGTTCGGCCACAACACCATTCGCAACATGTGGGAGAGAACAGTTGACTTGGAAGGTTACGACGTGGTCGAAGCCGCATTGAATCAGGTCGGCACCACATTAAACGATGTGATCCGCAACTTTGCGGTGTCCATCTTGACTCGTGATTTTGAAGAAGGCGTCAATTATCCAACCGTGCGCTTGGAAGGCACACTTTCCAGTGGTAGTTTCAATCCAACCTCCGGCGTGGAGCAGGTGGGCTATGACTTCTTGGAAATTGCTGCCAGTGGTTTGAACACGATCAGCTTGGACAACAGCAATTTGGAGGGCCGCGTGGTGGGCATCAATGGCAATCAAGCTGAAGTGTTTGATCTCCAAAACGGTCAGGCCACGGTGAATGCAGATGACTACGATCAGCTTTTCTTAATCGTCATCAACGCCAACCTCGCCAGTGATGTTTCAGATTGTCAGGCCGAAACTTACACCGCCAGCCTCAGTTCGGGTGGACAGGCAGGTGGCTCACCAATCCAGTTCAACGCAGCCAACTTTGAAGCCCCACAGGAAGGTGAGTTTGGTGGTCGTGATTCCGGTGGCGGCAACTTTGGTGACGATGATTTCGGTGGCGGCGATGGTGAGCTTAATCCCATCGATGCACCTGAGGAATTCATTCCAAATAACTTGCCAGCCGATCTCGAATTGATCGATGCCTTTGAAGAAGAATTTGAAGGCAACTTGGAAACGGTTCTCCTCTTCGAAAATTTCGATGGCGACTTCATGCAAATCGTCATCCGAGACACTTTCTACGACAACTTGGACGACTTATTCATCAACGAGTTCGGCTTTGAATTGTCCCCTGCTGACACCATCCAAATCCAGGGCGTCGAAGTGGCTGTCGAAGACTTGAGTGAGCCAGGTGATCCATACTTTATCGCCACGTTCATCCTCGATGGATTGGTGATTGAAATCAGCTCCAACTTGGACACCAACACCGTGATCAATGCTGCCTCCAGCTTGTTGTCTCAATTAAACTAAGGATCAAAGCGGGCGCACTTGCCATGCGCCCGCTTTTCCATTTCACAAAACGCTTATAATTAAAAAGATGCCAAAACTGATAAAAAGCAAACTGCAAACCAAACTCACACTCTCCCACCTTGCGGTGACATTGGTGTCGGTACTCATTCTCGCCGCCCTGCTCATCACAGGATATTTCATCTATTTACAAACCAACCTCCCCGCAGAGTGGGCGGGCGAACAAGCTTTCTTTATTGCCGACGACATCGGTTATCAAGTGGATGTGCAGGGTGATCGCTTTGACGAAAACTTCAGTTGCCTGTTCATCGCAGACAATTTTGGCGACATCTTTTGTGACGTTTTGTGGCAGGAGATCAAAGATCCAGACGACAATGACACCGCTGAAGATTTTTTCGATCCAGAACTTGATGACTGGATGGTGCTGATCTCAACCGAAGGCATCATTCTTGGTAGCAATCACACAGTCCTTTTACCTATTGGCACAAATATTCGCGAACACCTTCCACCCGGATTTCGCGCAAACTGGCTGAATCAAAAAGATGCCAAATTCATTTTTGATGAGCCTGAAGCCTGGACCCATTACGCCATTCAGGACAATCACTATATTGGACAATCCGCCATCATCAGCGACCAGGATAAACTGTTGGGCTGGGTGTATTTTCGTGCCAATGGCGATGCAGTTTCGTCCATGATGGCTCAAGCTTTTGTGTATCTCGGCGGCGGGTTGATGGTTGCAGGCTTGGTGGCATTGTTGGTCTCTGGAATAGTGAGTGCATATCTTTCAAAATCTTTCACACGCAGAATCAATCAACTCAGCAGTGTGAGCAAGGCCTATGCCACAGGCGATCTGTCTCAACGTGTTGAAGTATTGGGCAATGATGAAATCACACAACTCACGTCACAATTCAATGGCATGGCCGAGCAGATCAGTTCGCAGATGAAGGAATTGAAAATGCTTGCAGATAAAAACGCTCAACTCGCAGAAGAAGCACGAGGGCTGGCCCAACTCGAAGAACGAAACCGTCTGGCCCGTGACTTGCATGATGCGATCAAACAACAGCTTTTTGGTTTGAGCCTGACAGCTGGATCGCTTCAACCGCTTATCAGTAAAGACCCTGAACTGGCCAGAGAACGCTTGCAGCAATTGTCCGAACTCACTCAAACGATTCTTGAAGAAATGGACAGCATCATCCAACAACTTCGTCCCGCATCATTGGAAGACAAAGGGTTGGTGACTGCCTTGAAAGAACTTACAAATCAATGGTCAGAACAGACCAAAGTTCAAATTGAATTCGAAGTCAGTGGTGAACGCGAATTGCCAATTAACATTGAACAAGCCCTTTATCGAATCACACAGGAAGCACTCAATAACATTGCACGTCATGCAAAAGCGCAGCACGTTCGGATTGATTTGAATTATGATCTTAAAAATGTTCAACTCAAAATTACAGATGATGGACGCGGCTTTGATCCAAAAGCATCACATTCTTTACAGTCCCTGGGCCTCGGCAGCATGAAAGAACGCGCCACCGAAGTCAACGGACAATTGAACATTGATAGCCAGTTTGAACGTGGTACGATCATCACAGCAACCATTCCGAGTGTCGCCCTGGAGGTGCCGCATGTCTGATTCCATTTCCGTATTGATTGCAGACGATCATCCAGTCGTACGCCAAGGGATGCATGCTTTACTGGAAGTTCAAGAGGGCATCGATGTCGTCGGCCAGGTGGAAGACGGTGAAGCTGCCGTCAAATTCATTGAAGAAAACCCGCCTGATGTAATTCTCATGGACATCAACATGCCCAAACTCAGTGGCATTGAAGCCACAGAACAGATCAGAAAAATCAGCCCCAATACACAGATCATCATCCTCACCAGCCATCATCAGGATGCGATGGTGTTTCCCGCCATCAAAGCGGGGGCGCTCAGTTATCTATTGAAGAGCGCCACACCGGATGAAGTGATTGATGCTGTTCACGCCGCCGCCAAAGGCGAAGCCCGACTCCACCCCCGTGTGGCCCAACGCATGATGGGTGAAATTGCAGGCACACGCCCTTCTGCCGACAACCTCACCGCACGTGAATTGGATGTTTTAAAAGAAATCACTGGCGGCTTCGATAATCGCAATATCGCCAAGAATTTGAACCTGAGCGAAAAAACGGTCAAAACCCACATCAGCAACATTTTGAGCAAACTCCATCTAGATGATCGAACTCAAGTCGCCATCTATGCTTTAAAACAAGGGATCGTCCCTCTGGACGATGAAGCTTAATTTCAACCCACCACCTAACCATCAAAATTTATAATGACAGTCATAATTCTCCAGTGGCCATTTACAATGACACCATCAAAGGGAAGGGGCGTTTGTCATTGTGATGGAATTTCGATATTTGTTCAGCGGGGTTTTGATGCTGATGGCAAGCATGTTTTTGCTGGGGTGTAATGAGGGTTCTGAAACATCTGGGTCATCATCAGAGGCGCAAACAGATACAATCGGAAATTCTGTGGCAGAAGTTGGATCTGAACCTGTGTATGTTGATGGCTGCATCGTTGAGCTGGCTCCAGCTGCGGCGATGATGAAACAGGTTGTGGAAGATTTACAGCTTGAAGGCACAGCCATGTATTTGGCCAAGGATGGCATTGTCTTGTGCGAATCATACTTCGGCAGCTATTACGAAAACACCGTTGTGCCTTTGATTTCCGCAGCAAAGTGGATCTCGGCGGCAACCATCCTGCGCTTGGTGGATGAAGGGCTTTTGTCGCTGGATGATCCTGTTTCCAAACATCTGGACTATTTTGAAGGCGTGGCAGGCACCATTACAATTCGTCAATTGCTGTCCCATACCTCCGGTTTACCCTCATATCATCCATGCATGTTTCAAACAGAAATCCTGCTGGATCAATGCGTTCGAGCCATTGCAAAATCTCAATTGGCATCTACACCTGGAACTACATTCGCGTACGCAGGTGCACCTTTTTCGGTGGCAGGACGCGTGGCCGAAGTGGTTGTGGGAGAGGGAAAACTTTGGGCCGATCTCTTCTTTAAGTACTTTGTCGATCCAATGGACATGATCCGAACTTACTATGGAAACACACGCAATCCAATTTTGTCCGAGGGCTATGTGGTGTCGTCGCTTCAGGACTATGGTCGCTTTTTACAAATGATTCTGGATGGCGGCGTTTACAATGGCAAACAAATTCTGTCTGAGTCTTCACTGAAAGAAATGTTCGCTGACCAAACGGCCAATGCAGAAATCGCCTTCACTCCAAGAGGTGGTGACACCTCTTACGGCCTGGGCATCTGGCGTGATCGTGTGGATGACGACGGCAACCTTATCACCGCCAGCAGTCCTGGCGGCGCGGGCTACACACCCTGGATCAACTTCGAGCGCAACATCGTTGGCATCTTCATGGTAAACACCCGCAACGAAGCCATCTGGGGCAAGTGGGGCACCATTTCTCAACTGATCCGAGAAGGTTTGGAAAAACTTGAAGGTTCGAATGAATAAGCTATCTACCTCTAGACAACATCAGGCAGATGACGTCGATACTGAGCCACTGACGCACTCAAATGCGCGCCAAACAACAGGATGAGATTACTGATGTATATCCAGGCCATGATGAGAACAATAGTGGTGAGTGATCCATAAACCAGTTGATAATTAATCACGCCTTCGGTGATCAACCAGGTCAGCCCCCAAATGCTGCTTTGCCAGGCGAAGTTGGACAGCACTGCGCCAATAGCGGCTTCGAGCCAGTGGACGTTGGTGGCAGGTATCCAATAATACATTGCAAAGAAAAACAGCAAGCTGAAAAAGTGCGGCAGTGCCAGCGTAAACGCCCACCAAAAGGTCGTTTGATACATGGCCACCGTACCCAACTCGTAATTGGCCAGCAATTCCACAATGGGATTTATAAGGAGCGAAAGCGTGATAAAGCCCGCCAATGATGCAATGATGATAATGGCAATCAATCGTGCTTTGAGAAAATGAAGCGGCGCGGATTTGCTGCCCCAAGCCCGATTGAGGTTTCGGACCACCACCGTAAAAACGTTTGATCCTGACCAGAGTAGGCCAACAACCGCGATAATACTCATTGAACTTCGACGATCTACCACGGTGTTGATCGTGCCTTCGATCAACGGGAGAATGTCCTCCTGCGAGATCGGGAAAAAATCTTTGACCAGCTTAAAAACTTCAACGTTCACTTCGGCAGGCTTGAGGAAAAAACTAAGGATGGAGATGATAAACAACAACGTTGGAAACAATGAAAAGAAAGCATAAAACGCGATACTGGCGCCACCTTCCAACGCACGGGCTCGAAGGAAGCTGCGTATGGTTTTGTCGATGATCTGATAAACGGTGAGGCAGTGAGCGACACTCTTGTGTCGCTCAGCAGATGCCTCAACCTTCTTTTGAATCGTCTTAAGCCAGGAAAACATTAACCTTCATCATTCACGCGAATAAGTGACGCAGCAGCTTCAATGCGATCCACCAAACGAGAGAAGGGCAGGCTTTGCAGATACACAGTGCCTGGGCCTTTCATTCGGGCAAGGAACAAACCTTCGCCACCGAACAATACGTTTTTGAAGCCGCCCATAAATTTGATGTCGTAATCGACAGTCTGAGAGAAGGCGACCAGGGTGCCTGTATCAACGCGAAGCACTTGACCATCGGCCAGATCTTTTTTGATGACTGTGCCGCCTGCATGAACAAAAGCTAAGCCTTCGCCATGTAGTTTTTGAAGGATAAACCCTTCGCCACCGAAGAAGCCTGCACCCAGTTTTTTAGTGAAAGCCACATCAATTTCGATGCCTTGGGCCGCGCACAGGAACGCATCTTTTTGACAAAGAACCGGCCCCATTTGCGCTAAGTCCAGTGGAATCACTGCCCCTGGATATGGCGCGCCAAAGGCCACGTTGCTTTTTTTCTCACCTTTATTCAGGAATGAACTGATAAAAAAGTTATCGCCGGTGACCATTCGTTTGAGACCGCTAAAAATACCGCCGCCGGTGGATGTCTGCATTTCGATGTTTTCCTCCATAAACAGCATCGTACCGACTTCGGCCTGAACGGCTTCTTCAGGATCAAGCCCAACTTCGACCATCTGCAAATCATTGCCATGAATTTTGTAATCAATCTCGTGTGCCATGTATGCCCCCTCATGTTTTCACTCTATGCCAAGAATCCCGAACCGCAATCCAGAATCAACGTCAGTCATCCCAAATCGCAGCCCCTTGAGATCAAGGGGTTGGGGATTGAAGCCTTTTCAATTTTAAATGGTTTTGGTTATTGAACCTTTTATATTTCTCCTAAGTTGATCGTTAATAAAAACCGACGTATACTCGCATTGGCTGGTATGAAGCATACTGGTTTCAAGCGTGTAAAAACAACCCAAAAGCGAGGTAATTTGTATGGCGACCACCCATGTTGCATCCGTTCAAGAAATCCGCACCCATTTTCCGGCATTGGAGCGCCAGCACAATGGACACCCTGTGGCATATTTTGACGGCCCTGGCGGCACACAGACGCCGCGCATGGTAGTGGATGCCATTGCCGATTACCTCTTTCATCACAACGCCAACACGCATTGGAACTATCCGACCAGCGCGGAGACCGATCAAATTTTAGCTAACGCCCGCCAGACGTTTGCAGATTTTTTTAATTGCAATCCCAACGAAGTGGTGTTTGGTCCCAACATGACCACGCTAACCTATCACGTGTCCAGAGCATTGAGCATCAACTGGGGCGCGGGAGATGAGTTGGTCGTGACTGAGTTGGATCACCATGCGAATGTTGATCCCTGGTTGCGATTGGTGAAAGAACGCGGCGTGACCGTTCACAAAGCGAAAATGAAACCTGAAACCGGACAACTGGACTGGGATCATCTCGCCAGCCTGTTGAACTCGAACACGAAACTGCTGGCTATTGGCGCAGCCTCCAACGCGCTTGGCACAGTCACAGACGTGAGCAAAGCCACGGAGATGGCACACGCGGTTGGCGCGTTGGTGTATGTGGATGCGGTCCATTACGCCGCCCACAATCTGCCTGATGTAAAAGCCATTGGTTGTGATTTCCTGGCGTGTTCGCCTTACAAATTCTACGGCCCTCACCAAGGGGTGCTTTACGGAAAGCATGAACTGTTGCAATCTTTGGACGTGCCAAAACTGTTGCCTGTAGATGATGTCGCCCCCGAACGTATTGAAACCGGCACGCAGAGCCACGAAAGCATCAATGGTGCTGCGGCTGCGGTGGATTTTTTGGCCTCACTTGCAGAAGGCCCTGATCGTCGCACTCGTTTGAAAATTGCGATTGAAGAACTCCACCATCGCGCGGAAGCCCTGACCCTCAAACTGTGGAATGGCCTGAGCCAAATCGACGGCGTGACCCTCTACGGCCCCGCGCCGGATCAACCACGAACCTCCACCGTTGGCTTCACCATCAACGGCAAATCCTCAGCCGACGTGTGCAAACACCTTGCCACTCAAGGACTATTCGCCTCCGACGGCGACTTCTACGCCACCACTGTGATTGACCGCTTAAGCATCGCAGATCAAGGCGGCTTGGTCCGCATCGGCTGCGCCTGCTATACCACTGAGGAAGAAATTGAAAAACTGCTCGAAAGTCTGAGGCAATGACAAAAGCTGGAAAAGTTCGATACAAAATAGAATTGCAAATTTTTACACCTTTTCTCGCTTATTTCTTTTTATGGGGTGGCACTGAGATAGAAAGTTCCTTGTTGAGCCTCCTATCTTACTTAACTGGTTTAGCACTCAGTTTCGCAACTGGAAACTTTATGTTCGGCTCATATATGACTTATGATAGTAAAGATGTACAAACTTCAGCGCTGTTTACCCATATACCTTTTCTTCAAAAATATTCTGTGCTGTCTAAAAATCCCCATGCTATCCAAATTGAACATGACAAAATAATCGTCAAATACTCAGAAGAAAAGCCTTATAAATTGAATAACGATTTATTGGTCGCAGACCCAGATGGTGAATTTATTGAAACCATTGCTTATAGATTTTGGGCTCGTTCTAAGGATTGGAAAAAGCTTAGAAGCTGGATTGAAGAATCAAAACAACACTCTGTTATAAAGAACTAATGTTTAAGAAAAATCGAAAAAGCAAACTCAGTGATGGTGTTGAAGTTCGATATCATTGGAAGAATATTTTATGGAGCCTTATTCCTGGTCCATTGATCTATCTTGCGGCTTTTCTTTTTCAAAATAGCTTTCTTTTAGCAATTAGCTTGCCTGCCATTCTTTTTGGAATTATGATGTCCATCTATTTTTCCAACTCACCTTATTTTAATTACAATGAAGAAAGAGTTTTAAAACCTCCTTATAAACGCATCGCCTTTGGAAAAAGGGAAATATTTGTAATCGAAAGCCCAGAAGATATCAAAGTAGAAGCTGGAAAAGTAAAGGTTAAATACAAGGAAAATATTCTTGATAGAATCACCACTTACGCAGACAAAAATGGCGAACCTAACAAAGTTATCGCTCGAAAATCTCGCGCTCATCCTGACGATTGGGAGAAGCTTGAAAATTGGGTCAAGGACTTGCAGTGTCAGGCCATCAAGCATTAGCTTCTATGGGAACATTTTTTCTGTTGGTGCGTTACAATTGGGTATCTATTATCTGTAAGGGGATATGATGAGGTTCTCAAAAAATCTTGGAATGTTGATGCTTTTGTTGATGGTGTTGCCCTTGGTGGCGTTTTCTTGCCATACTTTAATTCCTGGGGGCGGCAACAATGAATCCGAACTCGCTGGCACCACTTGGACATTGGAAAACTTCCGCGAGTTGGACGCGTTGTTTTTGGCGATCTTTGACACCACCACCATCACGTTTGAAGCCGATGGCACGGTGCATGGCGTGGCAGGCTGTAACAATTATCTAGGGACGTATGGCGTCGATGGCAGCAGCATCACGATCTTTGGTTTGGCCATCACCGAAAAAGCCTGCGCTGAACCCGATGGCATCATGGAGCAGGAGCAGCAATACGTTGATGCCTTGCTGAAGGTGGATAACTTCCAAATCTTCGGTGATCGCCTGAGCCTTAATTACGATGACGATGTTCGTAGTCTCGACTTCCGCGAAACCCAGCAAAGCACGTCCGAATTGGCCAGTACTTCATGGAATTTGGATTCATTCCGAGAACTGGACATGATGCTCTTGCCTGTAGAAAACACTGATGCCCATTTGGTTTTCGCAGATGATGGCACCATGAGTGGTTCGACAGGTTGCAATTTATTCTTCGGAGAATTTTCGACCACAGGCAATCGAGTCACATTTTCCCATATCGGCACCACTAAAATTGCCTGCCAGGAAGATGTGAGTCAACAGGAACAACGCTTCTTGGACGGTCTGGAAAATGCCGAAACATTTATGATGGACAATGATCGTCTACACATCCAATACAACGGCGGCGATTACGAAATCAATTTTGTGCCAATGGAATTATAAGCGCAGTCAATCTCACAGAAATGTGATTTCGACCAGGGGGCTTTTCTGAACCCAGGTTTCCAGATCGGCACTGTCGGACGTTAAGTCCTTCGCGATCTTGTCCAGAATCCCTTTGATGATTTCACGACGTGGCGATTCATCTAGAATAGGTGCAGCGCGGGCGGGCAAATCCGCCTGTGCGCTGCCCTTAAGGTGAAATGTAAACTCAGGGTTCTCGACCAAATTCGCATACCAACTACGCGGCCCAGGAATCCCACTGATGTAAAATTTTCCTCCGACATGGTGATACCAAATCTCAATCCGCCGAGGCTCTCCACTCTTTTTGCCAATCGTGGTGATATCAATCGTCCGATCCGTTTCCAATGCTTGTTGAATGTGTGGTTCCATAATGCTCCTCTATCGATCGAAGCTAAGAATAAGCTTTATACTTTCAACCATTATCCATAAGTTAAATAATGCCGAACCAACAAGTATTATCCCGCCAAAGAAATATATGTAACTGCTTTTAATACGCACTTGAGAAGGATGATTTTGATAATAGCCTTTTAAACTATCAAAGACTCCTTGTATTAAATATCTTTTTGAATCATCTTTAGTTGACAACGAAATGCCATATTTTGATTTTTTTACTTTCATTTCGAACGCTGGCTGACCTATGTTGTAGCCATCTTTGGCAACTTCAAATGGTAAATTCAATTCTTTTAAATTGCTTTGTAAAACTTCGTCAAAATTATCAGTATTGACAGCTAATATCGAAAATGATCCAATATGTTTTCTTAATAAGAAAAACTCAATAGCAAGGGTTGATAATAAAAGGATAGGGTAATAGACAAGTCCCCATCCTTCAAAAACAAAGTCAGATCGTAATATCTCTCCGTCCAAAATCATAAGCTCAATCCAAAGGTACGTTAGTAAAGCCAGCATCATCGAAGATGAAACGAGCATTGTTAAACTAAAAGATATTCGATATCTATTTACCATGATTGGCTTTTTGAAAAAGAAAATTCTGATGCCAGGAATGGCAATGTAAGTACCCATCAATATATTCTGAAATATAATAAAAAGCATTGATAAATTTACACTGTTCATTGTATGACTTTATCTTATAACACCCTCAGGCTTCAACTTAAGTTGTCAGAAAATCAAAAATCCGTTATAGATGATACAGGAAAATCGAGGAGGGTTATGATTCGTTTTTTAGCTTTGTGCGCTTGTGTATTGACATTAACAGGGTGCGATTTATTGGACAGTTTGTTGGGAACAGGTGGAACATCTGGCAATGATGGCGATGGTACCGTTGAAGTCGATTTGAATGATCCTATCCTGTCCAGAGATTTGAGTGGCGATGGCAATGAGCCGTTTGCCACCATCACGCTTTATCAAAACGCATTTCTGGAATCGCGATTGGTGTTGACTGCGATCAAAAATATCGACGCTATGGATTTCGATCTTGCGTTGCCTGAATGCCTCAAGCTCACAGGTGGCTCAAACACAGGGTCTTATCAGTGGAAAGCACTGTTCGTTGAACCAGGCACTTATGAAAAAATCGTTCAGTGGGAACGCTTTAAACCCGACTGCCCGCCAAATGGCACGTTATTCTACACCATTTCTTCAGGCTCCGTGGGTGAATCCGGCAGTGTTCCATTCGACTGGCTAGAATAATTTAACTAGCTGTTGAAAAAATTATAAATCCATCGAGCCACAACGGCTTCATCTGTTGGTTGTGAAAGACTGACCTTTGCCTTGGCCAATGTATCGATGCCAATTTGTTCAGCGCGGCTGTCCATGCTAATTTCAAGGTAGGGGCGTTCAATTTCAGGGTGGCCTTGTATCCCCAGGCAGGTGTTGCCAATGGAAAACATGCCAATATCGCAATGCCCGTTGCCGCCCAAAAGTTCGGCGTGTTCTGGCAATTGTACCACTTGATCCTGATGAGATACGTTGAGATGGTAGCAATCCAACGCAGGCTGCATCCAAGGTTTCTTTGAACTGATCTGAACCTGATGCACACCCACACCCCAACCTTTTTCGGATTTCATCGTTTTCCCGCCCAATGCCGCCGCTAGCAATTGATGCCCAAAACAGATACCGACCACTTTCTTTTCAGCTTGAGCGAGCTCCTGGATGTAGGCTGTGAGTTGGTGTATCCAATCCAAGTCCTCGTAGACGCTGTGTTTTGAGCCTGTGATCAAATAGCCGCCACACTCACCCATCGAGGCTGGATATTCTCCATGCATCACATCGTAAATACGAAGCTGCGCCTCTGGACAGGAACGCTCAAACAAATGGACAAACATATCGCTGTACTCATTCAAAAGATGCTGATACTGCGGCCGCACATAGTCACATTGAAGGATGCCAATGATCATGATTGAATTGCATCTCGGATCAACATTTCATTGATTCGTTTGGTGAAATCTGCTGGGTCTTTGAGTGCTGAGCCTTCCGCAATCACAGCTTGATCGTAGAGAATTTTTCCATAGTTCTCGACCTTGGGGTCATCCGCGTTGAGGCCGTGGATTCTTTGCAATGTCTGTACCACAGGGTGTTCTGGGTTCAACTCCAGTATTCGTTCATCTTGAGGAATCTCATCAGCTTTGCCTAACTGTTGCATGATGCGTTCCATGTGCGCACCCATTGCGCCTTCTTCGCTGACCAAGCAGGAAGGACTGTCTTTCAGTCGAGTAGACAGGCGAACTTCTTTGACCTCATCCAGCTTTTTGCGGAGTGTTTCAAACAAAGGAAGAAATTGTTGTTTTTGTTCCGTGTTATCAACTTCGATATCGCTTTCCAATTCACCTTTGTCAGCCGCTTTGAGTGCTTTTTCCTTGTATTCCTGAAAGTGGGGCAACACAAATTCATCCACAGGATCAGTCATCAAAAGTACGTCCCAGCCTTTGTCCTTAAAAATTTCGAGGTAGGGAGCATTTTCAATTTGACTACGACTTTCGCCAGTCAGGTAGTAAATGTCCGTCTGGCCTTCAGGCATGTTTTCAACATAATCTACGAAAGTCGTGTACTTGCCCTTTTCTGTATTGATGGATTGCAGCAGCAACAAATCGGCAATCTGCTCTCGATTCTCAAAGTCCTGTGCCAACCCTTCTTTCAGCACATCGCCCATCTGGTTGTAAAATTCGAGGTATTTGTCATATTCATTTTCTTTCATTTCGGCCAAGGTTTTGAGAATGTTTTTGACCACATTCTTTTTAATGCGGCCCAGCAACGGATTGTCCTGAAGAATTTCGCGAGATACGTTCAACGGCAAGTCAGGGCAATCAATCACGCCTTTAACAAAACGCAGATACGGTGGTAACAACGCTTCGCAATGATCCATGATCAACACCCGTTTGATGTACAGTCTCGGCCCGAACTTTTGATCGCCAAACTGCAACTCAAACGGACGGTTGGATGGAATAAACATCAGCACATTAAACTCAGTGTAGCCTTCGCCCATGTAGTGAATGACTTTGGCTGGATCTTGGAAATCGCTGGAAATTTGTTTGTAAAAATTGTTGTATTCGTCGTCCTCGACTTCACTTTTGTCGCGCAGCCACAAAGCAATTTGCGAATTGATCACTTCTTCCTGTGTGCCTTTGAGGCCATCTTCTTCGATCTCCATGTCCATGACCACGGGGTATTCGATAAAGTCGGAATACTCTTTGACCACCTGTTTCAGTTTAAAATCTTCCAGATATTCTTTCGCATCTTCTTTCAGGTGGAGAATGATGTCCGTGCCACGCGTTTCTTTTTCAGCATCACGAATCGTGTATTCGCCCTGGCCGTCAGACTCCCACTGCACCGCGCTGGCAGGATCACCTGCCATACGAGAGATCACGGTAATCTTGTCTGCCACCATGAAGGCAGAGTAGAAGCCAACGCCAAATTGACCAATCAATTCAGGCAGGCTTTTTGATTTGGCATCTTTTAAATTTTCCATGAAGGCTTTGGTGCCGGATTTTGCAATGGTGCCTAGATTCTCGATGATCGAATCTTTGTTCATGCCGATGCCGTTGTCAGACACGGTGAGTGTGCCAGCCTCTTTGTCGATACTGAGTTTGACCTGCCAGTCTTTGTTCTCTTCAAACACGGCATCGTTGTTCAGCCCTTCAAAGCGTACTTTGTCAATGGCATCACTGGCATTGCTGATAAGTTCTCGAAGGAACACTTCTGTATTGGAATACAGAGAGTGTGTAATAATATTCAAAATTTCCGTTAGTTCACTTTTAAATTTACGTTTACTTGCCGTCGCTTTGGCCATCGTGTGATTCCTTTCTGGAGGCTTGAATCAAACCTCGACACCAAACGATAATTTTTTTATTTGAGTGATTTATATTTTATGGGGAAACCGATGGGTTTTCATACTGAAGCTTAAGGAAACACCACAACACCTCTGGCCAGCTTACCTGAAAGCATGTCCTCGTATGCCTCGTTGATTTGATTGAGGGAGTATGTTTTGCTGATCAGTTGACCCAATGGGAGTTTTCCTTCCAAATACCAGTTGGCATAAAGTGGAAAATCACGCGCTGTGTTAGAGGTACCATAGTAAGACCCCATCACCGTTTTTTCCTGTCGGGTCAGCACAGCCCCAGGCAGGTTGGTGTTGCTGCCCATTGGAGACAAGCCTGAGAAAACCACCACGCCACCAGGACGAACAGTATCCAAACATTGCTCTTGAACTTGAGTCACACCCGTGGTGTCAAAGGCATAATCCACGCCTCGACCATCGGTAAGAGATTGAATTTGCTCAATCATGGTTGAATCAGAAACGATGCCATCGGTCGCGCCAAATTGTTTGGCCATTTCGATTTTGCTCTCCACACGATCAATAGCGATGATTCGATTTGTTTCTGCCAACTTTGCGCCCATGATCGTGCTGAGTCCCACACCGCCCACACCAAATACTGCAACTGAACTTCCTGCTTTCACCTGAGCGGTGTTCAACACTGAACCAACACCAGTGGTTACAGCACATCCAATCAAAGCAGCAACAGGAAAAGGCACGCGCTCGTCCAGTTTGATACAACTTTTTTCAGACACCACCACATACTCAGCAAAGCAAGCCAACGCGCAATAGTGATAGATAGGTTTTCCATCTTTCGACAGTCGGGGTGTGCCATCCATCATTGTGCCTGCCCAAATGGATTCGACATAAGTGTCACAGAGATTGGGTCGATCCAACTTGCAATAAAAACAATCGCCGCAATAGGGTGCCCAATTGAGTGAAACAGGATCGCCTGGTTGAACATCGGTTACGCCTTCACCAACAGATTCCACAATGCCTGCGCCTTCATGACCAACCACAGCCGGCATAGGGTGTTGCGTATCCCCCGTGGCCAAATGCCAATCGCTGTGGCATACGCCAACCGCTTTGATTTTGACCAACACTTCGCCTGCTTTGGGTGGTTCCAAATCGAGTGTGGCAATTTCAAACGGGGTGTTTGGCTCGTTGAGCAGCGCAGCTTTGATCTTCATGGCTGCCACACTATCTTTGCTGGACGATAAAATCAAACAAAGTAAAATAGCGATTATGGAATTAAATTTTCGAGAAGCCACTTCGGCGGATGTGATCCACATCGTAAAAATGCTGGCTGATGATCCACTTGGTGTAAAACGAGAAGATTTTCAAGATCCGTTGCCACAATCCTACGTCGATGCTTTTCAGACCATCAATGCTGATCCACACAATGAGTTGGTCGTTGCCGAACTCGAAGGCGAAGTGGTCGGCGTGCTTCAACTGACGTTTATTCCTTATCTCACTTACCAGGGTGGTTGGCGTGCATTGATTGAAGGGGTACGTGTTTCCTCAGATCATCGAGACCAGGGTTTTGGTCACCAATTGTTTGAATGGGCAATTGATCGCGCCAAAGAACGTGACTGCCATTTGATTCAACTCACCTCAGACAAAGCCCGGCCCGATGCCATTCGCTTCTATGAAAACCTAGGATTCAAAGCCACGCATGAAGGCATGAAGTTGCACTTTTGACTAATCTTGACTCAGCCAATAAAGCTGTAGCAAACGAAGTTCATCATAGTTGATCTCTTCACTCAAACCATCAAATACATCACGAAGTCTGGATGCACCAAGATGGCGGAACATTTCCAGCACGCGCATTTGATCTTCATCATCAAGTTTGGAAGCTTGCAAAAAACCATCGGCTCGCAGTTTGTTTCCTTCTTGAAGATATTTGAGTAAATTTTGAACGATGGTTTCTTGTTTTACTTCAAAGTCTGAGGTCAATTGCTGAATGGATTTGCCTTCGTTGTAAGCTTCGGCAATCACGGTGAATTTTCGTTTCTTCGTTTGAGTCTGTGTCGCAGTGGAGGATGATGAGCTTTCCAGCTTCTCACGGATCCCACGTTCATCACAAAAATTGTTGATGATGCTTAAAAATTCGTCACCAAAGCGTTGGGCTTTTTTTTCACCCACACCGTGAAGTTGCAACAATGTGTCGCGTGATTGTGGGTAGAAGTGGGCCATCTCCATCAGTGTTTTATCAGGGAAAACCACATAGGGAGGCACCCCCATTGAATCCGCCATTCGCTTGCGTTCTTGTCGCAACAACTCAAATAAGGTTTCGTCGAAGTCAAGGTCAGAGTGACGCACTTTGGGTTTGGTTGCGGGTGTGGTGTCTTCTTCCAAAAGCCCCATCACTTCTTCGCGGCCCAGCATCACGTTGTAGGCTTTTTGAGTGAGCTTGAGGCTGCCATGCTGCAAATCCTGATTGAGCAAACCTTTTTGAATAAATTGCCGTGCCAGATGCGACCATTGTTTTTTGGAATACTCTGTACCAATCCCATGTGTGGACAACAGATGATGCCTGAACTTGATGATCTTTTGTGACTCGGACCCACGCAACACATCCACAATGTGCATAATGCCAAATAACTCGCCTGTGCGTTTGACGCAGGAGAGGAATTTTTGTGCGGTTTCCGTTAAATCGACCAATGGCTTTTTCTCATTGACACAATTGTCGCAAATCTCGCAAGCGTCCGATTGAAATGTTTCGCCAAAATATTTAAGCAGAGGAATGCGCCGACACACATCCGTTTCCACCATCGCCAACAGATCATTCAAATGCAATGTGGCAACAAGCTGTTCCTGCTCATTGGTCATCTGGCTGATGAAATATTTTACTTTTTGAATATCCCCATAACTGAACAACAACAGGCAGTGCGCCTGCAATCCGTCGCGACCTGCACGCCCGATTTCCTGATAATAATGCTCGATGTTTTTGGGCAAATCATAGTGAATCACAAAACGCACATTGGGCTTGTTAATGCCCATGCCAAAGGCAACGGTCGCCACCACAATCTGCACATCATCACGAATGAAAAGTTCTTGGTTTTCTTTGCGAATGTCTTCACCCAAACCCGCATGATAGGGCTTGACGGAAAATCCATTTTGAGCCAACGTATCGGAAAGTTCATCCACCTGTTTTCGAGACAAGCAATAGATGATGCCGGATTGGTCTGGAAACTTTTTCAGAAACTCAACCGTCTGTCCAACGGCATTGGCTTTGGGAACGATTTCAAGAAAAAGATTTTCCCGGTTAAAACTGGCTAAAAATTCATTGGATGCCGAAAAACCAAGATTCTGTTTAATGTCTTCTCGCACTCGTGGTGTGGCCGTGGCTGTGAGTGCAATACAAACAGCATTTGAAAAACGTTTCCTCACATTGACCATCTGCCGATATTCAGGTCGGAAATCGTGACCCCATTCGGAAATACAATGGGCTTCATCAATGGCCAGGGCATCCACTTGGCAGCGATCCAACAACTCTAAAATTCTTGGCATCAACAAAGTTTCCGGTGCGACGTAGAGCAATTTGGCCACGCCGCTTCGGATCAGATCCATATTGTTTTGATATTGTTGTGAGTCAAGCGAACTATTTAGAAAAACAGCTTCCACACCCAACGCCTCTAATTGTTCCACTTGATCTTTCATCAGAGAAATGAGGGGAGAGATCACCACAGTCAATCCTGAAAACATCAAAGCAGGCAGTTGATAACACATGGACTTACCACCGCCGGTGGGCATAATCACCAACGTGTCTTGCTTGTTCAACACATTTAAAATGATGTCCTTTTGCAACGGTTTGAATTCGTGATAGCCAAAAACGTTGTTCAGGACGGCTGATGCTTTTTCAATCATAAAATTGATCCATTTTTTAAGTTTGCCCTCAAGGTAAGCAATGAGAACGACACAAGCAAGATTTAAGGAAATTTTAAGGTCGGGTTCGCTATAATTAGATCATGATGAAATCATTATTCAGTTTACTGGCCGGATTTATTTTAATTGTCGGCATTTCAACCACATCCTGGGCATTGCCCAATGACGTTTCCTATGAAATCAATGCCACATTAAACACAGATTCCCATTTCATCAGCGGCGTTCAGACCATGAGTTTCACCAACCGCACAGGCATTGAACTCAACGAATTGTATTTCCATGTGGTCAGCAACGCCTTCACCCGTGGATCAGACACCTTATACCAGCAGGACCTTTCAAGATTTCTCGTTGTCACGGTGGATCGCATTTACAACAATCCAGATGACAACGCCTTTTTGGCAATTGAGTCCATCAGTGCAAATGGCACTCCACTGGAATTTTCAATCAACGACACGCTGATGAAAGCCAACTTGATTCAACCGCTGCTGCCAGATGAATCCATCACTGTCAACATTCAATTTGTGCATGATCTGGTTGAAGCCGCCCCTGGCAATGCCTTTGCCGCCTCACTGGCCGTGCGCTCAGGCTATCGGGATGGCACCTACACCATTGCCAAATGGTACCCTCAACTGGTCGTGTTTGATGAAGATGGCTGGCACTTGGACGAATATCGTTTTATGGGTGAATTTTATGGCGACTTTGCTGACTACACGCTCAATATCACCATTCCTCAAACCATGAAAGTTGGAGCCAGCGGTGATTTTGTTGAAGAAACATTTCATGATGACAACACCAAAACACAAACCTACCACATCAAACGTGCCCGTGATGTGGCCTGGGCTGCCAGCAACCTGTTTCGCGAAGAGGTGGTGGAATGGCAGGGCAAAACCATTCGCACGCTATGGCTCAATCAATTTCTGATGCCAAGCATCACGCTGGACAGTTTTCAATATTTCAGCGAAACGTTTGGGGAATATGCCTACAACACACTGACTGCTGTTCAGGTCAATACGGCAGGAGGCATGGAATATCCAGGCATTGTCATGATTGCCAGTGGCTCGGTTGAGGAAATTTCGCATGAAGTTGGGCACGAATGGTTTTATGCCGGCGTGGGCAACAACGAATTTGATGAGATGTGGCTCGATGAAGGCCCCACCACCTTTGCCAGTGAACTGTATCGAATTGAATCCAGAGGTGAACCGGACAACATTCGTCGAATGCTTACCCATATAGAAGGTGGAATTCCAATCCTGTCAACCAGCACTGACTTTAACTCGATCAATGCTTTTGCCAACGCCCACTACAACAAAGGTTCCAGCATTTTCTGGATGCTGGATGAGTTATTGGGGCGAGACATTTTTCTGGCTTCTATGCGCGCTTACTATCAAAATTTCAAGTATCAAAATGCCACCACACAAGACTTAATTGACACGTTTAAATCTGTAAGCGGTCAGGACCTGGATTGGTTTTTTGATCAATGGTTAAACACAGGCAACAAGCTCGATGTGTCCTTGCAAAACGTGCAGGTTGAACTTCAAGCGGATGAAACGCAAACCACCACATTTGACCTGATTCACCAAGGCTCGATTAGGATGCCAATTCGTGTTGACATTATTTCCGATTCAACTGTGATTGAATCATTTATCTGGGAAGGGCTTGAAGATCAGGCATCATTTTCCATCAACACCCCACAATCGCCAAGCAGCATACGTGTTGATCCAAAGCGTAAATTACTGGAGCAGGATCGAGCGGATAATTTTTGGCTCAATGCATCAACAGATATGGCAATAGCGAACAACGGATGGATGTGGGTTGCCGCATTTGCCGGTGTGCTTTTGTTGCTCATCCCTGCAACACGCTTGATTGGGATGGGTTGAAGACCAACACCTTTTTCTGTTTGAAAAAGTGCTTGACCTTGGCCAAGCACCCGTCGTACACTCAACAGCGTGCAACATAAAAAGATATCATCCAATGTCAGCAAAGGAAAAGCTGCTGAACAAAAGGCTGCTCTTTTTTTGGAACAGCAGGGGTATATTATTGTCACTGCCAACTACTACACTCGCTATGGTGAGATTGATTTAGTTGCACAAGAGGGCAGCTGTCTGGTTTTTGTTGAAGTAAAGCAGCGCAGCAGTCATCGCTTTGGTTCACCTGAGGAAGCGATCACAGAGAAGAAGCAACAAAAATTGATTCTTTCAGCACAGCATTATTTACAGGAACACCCTTGGGATCAAGACCTACGCTTTGATGTGGTGGCCCTGGATCAAGACCAATGTCGCCTTTATAGAAATGCGTGGGAAGTTTCCTAGCCAATTCTCGCGATACAACAAAAAGAAACTTTGACATGTTACTCTGTTGGAACATGTTGGGTGATCAGACGTTTAACGTTGAGTAGAGCATTTTCAAAATAAAGAATAATTCAAAAACATTAAGGAGGAAGGCATGAGACAACCTTGGTTGAGGTTGATCGTTTTAAGTTTGATGTTGCTGCTTGGAGGGAGTGGGCATTTGGCCGACGCTGCATTTTTCCAGCAAGACCCATTTGAACCCAACAACACCGGCACCACCGCCACAGAAATCACGCTGCCTTTCAGTTCTGATTCATTAAACATTGCATCAGGCAATGATGTTGATATTTTCAGCTTTGTGATTGAATCTCCTGGCTTAATCGTCATCGATGTCGATGCCAATTCAATTGACTCGCCATTGGACAGCATTTTGGACCTTTTTAATGACGAAGGCGATTTGATTGATAGCAACGACGACTTTGATGGCTTTGATCCCCGCATTGAAACATTGCTTGGCTCCGGCCAATATTTTGTTCGAGTTCGGGGCTTTAGTTCCAGCAGTGTTGGCAACTACAAATTAAGCATACGTGGTCAGGATTCGGGCAACTGTATCGAAAATGAACTGGCATCTGGTGCCAGCGAACTGTGGCGCTTGGGTCAGTTTAAAATCGGCACGCAGATTCAGGTGTTGTTGTTTGGCCCAGCTGGCAGTGACTTTGATCTTTTGTTGCACGAAGTTACCAGCCAAAACCCATTACTCACCGTCATCGTGGATCGCGGTGTCAGCCTGGGCAGCCGTGAAGTGGTGAACTATCAAGTCCAGTCCAGCAGCCCCAAGGAATACATTGCCGTGGTGCGCGCCCTCAGTGGTGAGGCGGGCGGCAAATACACTTTGTGCTGGTCGACGGAGCCCTAATGAAACGCAATTATTTACCGGAGGAACAGATGTACGTATCCACAAATTCAATCTTTAAAAAATATGGTCGCTGGCTGTTTGCCCTCATCATTGGCACCTCGCTGTTGTGGGTGGCACAGCCTGTGCAGTCACAAACTGATTTCACCATCCTGTTCGATAAAATGGCCCCCGCCGTGGTGCTTATCGAATCGACCACCGTGGGCACAGGGTCCGGCTTTGTGGTCGAATATAAAAACGCTGACGATGAAATTGACTGGGGTATTGTGACCGCTTGTCATGTCGTGCTTCAATCACCGCGCGACATCAACAATGCACAAGCCTCAACCGTGTTTGTCACGTTTAAAGCCTGGGCACCTCAGGTGCGCATGGAGGCCGCCGTCGTGAAATGTGATGCCGCCACAGACAGCGCCCTGTTGCTGCCCATCAACGACGAAAGAGACGTTGTTGGCCTGCCCGAATTTTTCAACACCCTGGCCGAAACTCACAGCGATTTCAGCTTAAGAAGTTTTCCACGGGTTTGGATGGGAGATTCTTCATTGTTGGGACCGCTGGATTCCGTTTTCGTGCTTGGCTATCCAGGACCGTTTTCTGAATTTAGTGCGTCGATTGGCCGCCTGAGTGGACGCCTTCCAATTCTTTATGCCACCACCGAACAAGGCAGCGTGGACCGTCTGGAAAGCCTGGTCATCTACACTGGCGGCTCGCGCGACACCATCGGTCTGGATGAAATTCTGCAAATTCAACAAGCACCTGCCATCAAGCTCAATGCCTTGCCTGAGTTGGTTAACAATGTATTGGGTGCAGGCCACAGCCTGATGTTTTTAGCTGGTTCGGAACCTTTGAGAAATCAAGTGGTGGGCTGGGATGTGGTGGGTATTGACGAAGAAACCGGCCTGGTCCAAGTTCAGGAACGACCTGTAGAAATTGACCTGGGTCTGTTTGGCTCTGGTATCACTATTGGGCCACGCATGGAGCGTTCTGGAGCCATCAACTTCGAGCGCACCTTCCTCAAGCTGGATGCCCCCATTGGCGGCGGCAACAGTGGTGGTCCCATCTTTAACATTTCCGGCCAGGTGGTCGGCATTGTAGAGTGGGGTGTGGATGGACTGCCTGGTGCCAACTTTGCCGGCACTGCTGAAGAAATCCAGCAAATGTTATTTCAGTCTAACTAAATCGTTTTGATTGATGGAGCGGACGTCTGTTCGCTCCATCAATTTTTCTACAACACAACCCTTTCCTTAAAATTTGACAGCATGATTGCTAAAACGCTACATTATCACACTGTATGTTAAGTCGTGTTATGTCATTATTCTTTCGCATCAACCATCGCTCGGGAGGTTCATTTGTACGCATGTGCAGCCAGTGGCACGCTGTTAGGCATTGACGGCAACTTGGTCGAGGTGCAATGCGATCTGGCCCGTGGCCTGCCTGCTTTTAACATGGTCGGTTTGCCGCAAAAGGAAGTACAGGAAAGCCGCGAGCGGATTCGCAGCGCCATCGTCAACAGTGGGTTTCACTATCCGCAAAGCCGTGTCACCATCAATCTTGCGCCCGCCGATGTGCGCAAGGAAGGCGTGGGGCTGGACCTGCCGGTGGCAGCCAGCATCTTGGCGGCAGGCAATCAGATTCCACTCGAATGCCTCAAAGACGTCATGCTGCTCGGCGAACTCTCACTCGACGGCCAGTTGCGCCGTGTCAAAGGGGTGTTGCCCGTGGTGCTGGCAGCGCATCAGGCAGGCATTCAGCATGTCATCGTGCCGGAGGGGAATGCTTATGAAGCGTCGGTGGTGGCATCGGTTAATGTGTATCCTGTTCAAACCCTCAAACAAGCGGTTGAGGTGTTGACTCAAACGGTCAAGCCCACGCCGTTCATATTTGATCGGGATCATTATTTTAATCAACAACAGCGTCAATGGAGCATAGATTTCAGCGAAATCCATGGTCAGGAGCAAGCCAAACGCGCGCTAGAAATTGTGGCTGCGGGCGGTCACAACGTGTTGTTGGTCGGCCCACCAGGGTGCGGCAAGAGCATGTTGGCCAAACGGATGCCCACCATTTTGCCCGATCTCAACTTTGCCGAAGCCCTGGAAGTCACACAGCTTTACAGCATTGTGGGGTTGCTGCCGGACGATCAGCCTCTTATCACACAAAGGCAGGTGCGCAGCCCTCACCACACCATTTCGTATGCAGGCATGGTCGGCGGCGGGCACGGTATCCCGCGTCCAGGCGAAATCAGTCTGGCCCATCACGGTGTGCTGTTTCTGGATGAACTGCCGGAATTTGATCGCACCGTGCTGGAAACGCTGCGGCAACCCCTGGAAGACCATCACATCACCATCTCGCGCGCGCTGACTTCGGTGCGCTATCCGGCCAGTTTTATGATGGTGGCTGCCATGAATCCTTGCCCCTGCGGCTTCTGGCAAGATCAGAGCCAATCCTGCCGTTGCACACCAAGCGAATTGCGCCGTTATCAAAAACGCATCTCCGGCCCGTTGCTGGATCGGGTGGATTTGTTCGTGTCGTTGCAGCCCTTAAGCAAAGCGGAACTGCTTGACAAAGCCCCTGGGGAAGCGTCCACTTCTATCCGAGCACGCGTGTCCAGAGCGCGCCAGATCCAAACCGAGCGGTTTATCCAAAGCAATGCCTTTTGTAACGCTCAAATGAGCGTGAACGACATCGACCAGCACACCCAGCTCAATGATGAGGGGCGACAGATGTTTGAACGCGCCATCGATCACTTCAACCTCAGCGCCCGCGCCTTTCACCGTCTGCTTAAAGTGGCGCGCACCATCGCCGATTTGGAAGGCACCACACACATCCTCCCCCAACACGCTGCCGAAGCCCTGCAGTACCGCCCAGCCAATCAGTTTATCGACCCTTAATGTTTGTGTTGCTCTCAGGTTTTAGCTATATTGAATGGATATAGATACAAACCAGCCAAACTGAAGAAGTGTCTAAATTGATCAAAGACCTCTTCGAGCGAAGTCAGTGGTTGCTGGCTGCTAGAAATCACCATCGAAGAGGGGTGTTACAGTTTGTATGGATCGCACATATATGTTTTTTTCCAACCTATCTTTCAAGCAGAATTCCATTTGTTGTCTTTCTTATAACTTAATCTCAATCGTGTATTCGTTATGTTTAGCAATAGCCAAACAGGATTTATGGTTTCTTAAGATCATGCCAACGCTGCAAAAACGTATGATTGAGCGCTGGTTGCTTGAGTGAACACCCTTTTAGGCGTATTCTGGGGGAAGCTTGGGCAATCACCCAATGCGGGGTTTGAAGTCACTGGATCTAATATTGAAATTTTCTAGATGGTTTAATTTGCAAAAGGAGGACTGGACGTTGGGTAAGTTAAAAATCGTTGCGATATTTGTCATGGCGCTGTGGATGGGTGCGGTGGCAGCATTCGCGCAAGCGGAGCAGACGTTCCTGATTAAGGACATTGTCATCGAAGGGCTGGATCAGGTGGCGTTATTGCCTGTGATGGATCAGTTCACGTTTGCCGTGGGCGACACCATCACCGTCGAAGATGTGCGCGACACCTCAGAAAACATTTTTGCAATGGGCTTGTTTAACAATGTTACACCTATCCCCGAAGAAGAAACTGACGGGGTGGTCCTCACTTTTGTACTCGATGAAAACCCTGTGTTGCAGGGCATCGAAATCAGCGGCAACCGCCAATATCAAGTCAGTTGGGATCTGATTGGCTTAAAAATCCCCTTCTTCTGGGAAGTGGTTAAATCCGATAAATTGATTGAAATTCTGGAAGACAACGATGTCCTCCCTTACCAATTGATCAACCGTAACAATTTGGATGCCGCCATTGTAGCCATTCAACAACTGTATCAGGAACGCGGTTACAGCTTGTTCCAGATTGACATGGGCAATGTTTACAACTCAATTGTCAATGGCGATATGTTGCGCATTCCCATTGTCGAATTCATTATTGAAGAAGTTCAAATTGAAGGATTGGATGCAGAGTTTGAAGAAATTGCACGAAGCATGATCACCCTGCCCACCACCGAACCTGTCAAAGCGGTGGTGTTAAACCAAACGCTGACCGGACTGACAGAAAGCATTTATTTTGTCCCTTCCAGCAGCCAACCCATTGAACCGTTGCCAGGGTCCAAATTCGACAAAGTGGTGTTGAAGTTCAACCTCGGTCCACGCACCCTGATTGAAAACACGATTCAATTTTCTAGCGTCACGTTTACGGGCAACTCTGCCTATGGCAAAGACCGGTTACGCACCAATTTAAGCAAATGGGATCCAGATGCCCCCTTAGACAATTTGGAGTTGCTCCATGTGCTCGAGGGTGTGTTTGACCTGTATCACAAAAACGGCTACAGCAACATGAATCTCAGCGTTAATAACCTGGGCGATGGCCAACTTGAAGTTGTCATTGACGAAGGCACCGTGGGCGATGTGTCCGTGCGCTTGAACTACGATGAGGGTCACACCACCGTCACCTTGCCCAACGAAGGCGACATAGAAGTGCGTCATTTCCAAATGGATGACACAGGGCAGGAAGTTGAAGTGGCCGGCAATCTGGCCCATACCAAGCCTTACGTGCTCAATCGCGCTGTGCAGGTGCGCCCTGGCCAATTATTCAATGCCAACGCCATCCGTGACACGGTGCGCACCATGCTCAATCTGGGTTATTTTGACGATGTGCAGGTGGGTTTTGGCCCTAGACTGGACAACAACCAGGTGGATTTAAACCTGACGGTTATTGAGAAAAAGAAGCTGGGCAGCCTCAATGGCGCTTTGTCTCTGTCTGATACAGGCTTGGTGGGCAAACTGACCGTGTCTGAGAAAAATCTGTTTGGCACTGGCCAGGACATTGCGCTGGACTACGATCGAGGTATTTTTGGACCAGCGCGTACCAATTGGTCGCTGATTTACACGGCCAACGGATTTTTCCCAATCTACAAGGACTTTTCCGTGCGCTTGTTCCAATCCTTCGAGCGCCCCACCTTCGATGAGGAACTCAACCGTACTGGCGGCGAGTTGACACTGACCTACCCCTTCACCTCCAACATTGACTTGACGATGGGGGGACGCCATGAAATTTTCCAGGAATGTTTGCGCAACAACCAAAATTGCGACCCTCAAGGGGTGACCGATTCAGTGAAACTTGGCGTGTTACGAGACACGCGCGACACCCCCATCTTCCCGATGCAGGGCGGGCGCGAATTTTTCCAAGTTGAAAAAGCAGGCGGCTTTTCGGTGGGCGTGGAGTTCACCAAAGTTGATGCGGCCCTGATTCACCATTTCTTCATTCTGGAAGATCAAAACATCTCAGCCCGTTTGTTTGCCGGTTGGGGTGAAGGCATGCCTTCACAGGAAAAATTCCACCTCGGCGGTCCAGGCTCTATCCGTGGGCTGGTAGATAAACGTGTGGATACGATGACATTTATGAACTTGGAATATCGCATCAAGTGGTTGGATCAATTCTCAACTGCCCTGTTCACGGACTGGGGCTTTTCCAATCGCTCCGAGTTACAAGGAACAATGGGCCTGGAAGCCCGCGTGGCCATTCCATTGGTGGGCATGACGCGTTTGATTCTGGCCTGGCCGGTGAACGATCCCAATTACACCACATTTGCACCAAGGTTCCAGTTCTCATTTGGTGATATGTTCTAATTGGGGTTGCCGAAATGAACAAAGCTTGATAAAACCTAAAACCAACATGGAACAGATAAAGGAGAGGTTGACTGTGAAAACGTTCTCTTTGTTGTCATTGGCTGTAGTCGTAATGGTTGCAGGGTTGCTGGTGGGCTGCGACCAGGGGGCCGCACAAAACACCGACGCTGCCGCCTTAGCCGAATTGCAAAATCAGATTACCCAGCTACAAACCGAGTTAAGTGACGCCACAACGGAAATCACGACCTTAAAAACCCAGATCGCCCAATTGTCTGAAACGGGTGGTAATGGCAGCACTGCTGGCGGAAGTGGTGGCGTAAATTTAAAAATTGGCTTTGTAACAGCTGAAGAAGTGTTTGTAAAATTCAGTGGCACCGAAGCAGCCATTGAGCAATACAGCACGGAAAAAAATGGCATTGAACAGGAATTGAGAGATCTTCAGGATCAGGCTGCTGCAGGCACGATGTCTCAGCAGGAATTTTTGACCAAGCGCCAGGAGTTGGAAATTCGCCTGGCCGAACTGGATCAACAACTGACCACTGAAATCACTGAAAAAATTGTCCAAACTGTTCAAGATTTGGGTGACGAACAAGGCTTTGATCTGATCACCCGACGCAACAATGTGGTGTTGTATTACCCTGAAGAAGGCGGCATCGTCCAAGATTTGACCGAACAGGTGTTGGAGCGCATGAATGCCGCCGCAGACACCGACCAAGAAACCGAAGAGTAACTCAACACCATTTCATGACTGTAAAAACACTCGATGTGGAAGCCATTCAGCAACGGCTTCCACATCGTTACCCTTTCTTACTGATAGACCGTGTGCTGGACATTTCCATCAGCCATATTCAGGCGATCAAAAACGTCTCGTTCAACGAACCTTTTTTTCAAGGCCACTTTCCGGGCAAGCCGGTGATGCCAGGGGTGTTGGTATTAGAAGCAATGGCACAAGCTGTGGGTCTGATGCATCAGGAAAAGCATCCCACCGGATTGGGTTATCTGGTCGGCGTGGATGAGGCACGCATTCGCCAGCCCGTTGTCCCAGGCGATCAGCTCATGCTCAGTGCCGAAGTGGTTCGACAACGACAAAAATTGTGTAAGGCCAAAGCCCAGGCCACGGTCAATGGCACCTTGGTGGCCGAAGCAATCATTTCTTTAATCAGCGACGACAATCAAGCTTAAAGTGAGGTGACCTCATGCCGCCTCATCCTTTGATCGAATGTGTGCCCAACCTCAGCGATGGTCGCAACAGCACCAACATTGAAAAATTGGCCCAAGTGATTGAACAACATGATGGCGTGGCGCTTCTCAATGTGGACAGCGATTTTGACCATCACCGAACCGTCATCACTTTTGCAGGAACGCCTGAGGCTGTGGGCGAAGCAGCCTTTCAACTGACCCAAGCTGCCGTGGAGTGTATCGATCTCAACACACATCAAGGCGTGCATCCACGCATGGGAGCTTTGGATGTGCTGCCCTTTGTGCCTCTGGATGGGGCAACAATGGAGGATTGTATTCAACTTGCCAATCAGGTGGGCAAACGCATCGGCGCATCGCTAAAAATTCCTGTCTACCTTTATGAAGCTGCTGCAACAAAACCTGAGCGTCAAAATCTGGCCCACATCCGACAAGGCCAATTCGAGCAATTTTCTGAAAAACTTCAAGAGACTGAATGGCAGCCTGACTATGGTCCAACTCAACGACACCCCACCGCAGGTGTGCTGGCCGTCGGCGCTCGCCAGCCACTCATCGCCTTTAACGTCAATTTAAACACGAATGATTTGGAATTGGCAAAAGAGATCGCCAAACAGATTCGCCACAGCAATGGCGGGCTGCCACACGTCAAGGCACTTGGATTTCCGCTCTTACATCGTGGCCTGGTTCAAGTGTCAATGAACATGACCAATTACCATAGCACTTCATTGTTCCAGGTGTTTGAATCCATCGAAAAGCTGGCGGCAGATGCAGGCGTCACCATCGCTGAAAGTGAAATCGTCGGGCTCACCCCACGACAGGCGCTCTTGGATGTGGGAAAATCTTATCTTAAACTGGCAACATTGACTGACTCACAAGTGCTAGAAACCCGTATAGAGGAAGTTTTTGATCATGATTAAACAACAATTGATCCGTATTTTAGGCGTACCTATGGACATGGGGGCCGGACGACGTGGCGTGGATATGGGGCCCAGTGCCATCCGCTACGCGCAATTGGGCCAAGCCATCAAGAAATTGAATTTGAATTGCGAAGACTGTGGCAACCTCAAAACCCCGCTGCACGAAACCGCCGCCAGCCCTGACCCAAAGCTGCGACACTTGGAGCCCATCTTTGAAATTTGCCAGCAACTGCGCAACCATGTCAAGGACACATTTGAAGCAGGCCATTTTCCGTTGGTATTGGGCGGCGACCACAGTCTTTCAATCGGTAGCCTGGCCGCTGTCACTGCCTGTTGGGAACATCCTGGCGTACTTTGGATTGATGCGCATGCCGACTTCAATACAAATAAAACATCGCCTTCTGGCAACATCCACGGCATGTCGCTGGCACTTGGCACAGGGCGCGGCGCGGCGCGGCTGCTGGAACTGTTTGAAGGACGCTTTGTCGATCCTCACCGCGTGTGCATCATTGGCGCACGCGATCTTGACGATGAGGAAAAACAGCTGTTGCGACAAGCTGGTGTCCACATTTTCACAATGACCAACATCGATCGGGACGGACTGCAAAAGGTGGTGGAACACGCTTTAGACCACATCAAACCCCACTGCGACGCATTGCATGTGAGCTTCGATATGGATGTGATCAACCCCGATATTGCCCCAGGCGTAGGCACCCCCGTTGAAGGCGGCCTAGGTTATCGTGAGGCGCATTTTTTAATGGAACTGCTGGCCGAGGAATCACATCTGCTCAAATCGCTGGAATTGGTCGAAGTCAATCCTATATTGGACGAACGAAACCGCACAGGCCGTCTGGCAGTCGAGTTAATTGCTTCGGCGCTAGGAAAGAGAATCATTTAATCTTGAGCATCAAACAACAGCATCAGCTGATACGTTTTCTAAGACATCATGCTGTTTAATTCTTATCTGTTTATTTTTTTATTTTTACCTGTGGTTTTGCTTGGTTGTTATGTGTTGGGAAAGCTGGCACGCCCCCACATCGTGCTTTTGTGGTTGGTGGGAGCTTCTTTGTTTTTTTATGGCTGGTGGAACTCCACTTACCTGGCGTTGATTGTTGCTTCAATTGCATTGAATTACAGCACCGGCCACTGGATGAGACAAAAGGCTGTTGGCACCATATCGCGAAAGTGGATTTTAATCGGCGGCATAGCCTTTAATCTTTTATTGTTGGGTTATTTTAAATACGCCAACTTTTTTGCGGACTCAATCAACGCATTGACTGGTGCTGAACTGCATCTACAACAAATCATCCTGCCATTGGCCATTTCCTTTTTTACGTTTCAGCAGATTGCCTATCTGGTGGACGCCTATCGCGCCGAAACGAAACCTCACGGTTTTTTGAACTACAGTCTTTTTGTGACCTTTTTCCCGCAACTGATTGCTGGTCCCATTGTCCACCATCAGGAAATGATGCCGCAATTTGAGCAGGCACATCGCTTCAAAATTCTGCCGCAAAATCTGGCCATCGGGCTGACCATCTTTGCCATTGGTTTGTTTAAAAAGGTGATGCTGGCCGACAACATTTCAATCTACGCCAATTTGCTGTTCAATGGTGTAGAAGCAGGGGTACAGCCCACATTTTTTGAAGCCTGGTTTGGCACGTTGGCTTACACGTTCCAAATTTACTTTGATTTTTCAGGCTATTCGGACATGGCCATCGGGCTGGCTCGCTTGTTTGGCATCAAGTTACCGTTGAACTTTCACTCACCTTACAAAGCACACAACATTGCCGAATTCTGGCGTCGCTGGCACATGACCTTGTCCAGATTTTTACGTGACTACGTCTACATTCCTTTGGGTGGCAATCGAAAGGGCGCCCCCCGACGCTATCTGAATTTAATGCTGACCATGCTGTTGGGCGGCCTGTGGCACGGGGCAGGCTGGACGTTTGTCATCTGGGGCGGCCTGCACGGTGTATACCTGGCCATCAACCACGGCTGGCAAGTATTTTTTCGACCACAGCAGCATCAACGCAAATGGTCGAGAGGGTTGGCGCGGTTGGTTACATTTTTAGCGGTGGCAGTGGCTTGGGTGTTTTTTCGGGCCACCAGCATGGAAGATGCACTCATCATTGTCAGTGCCATGGGCCAATTCGATGAGTTGTCATTGCCTTTGATGCTGCGCGGTCGTCTGTTTGGATTGGAATCGATATTGACTCAGTTGGGGATTGCTTTTGAAGGCCGTATCTATCGTGACCTGGTTGGCGACCTGCGCCCTGGAATCCCTTTGTTATTGTCACTGTGGGCAATTGCCTGGAGCTGGCCCAATACACAACAGTTGATGCGTCGCTATGAACCGGCATTGGATGTGTATCGCTTTGAATTGCCTTCGGTTTGGTGGCAACGGTTTCAATGGCAACCTACCGTGGCCTGGGCACTGCTCATTGCCGTGTTGGCGGTTTGGTCCTTGATCGGGATGAATAAAGTAAGTGAGTTTTTATATTTCCAATTTTAGAAGAGCACCCACGCGGTGAATCGAAATGAATGAGAATATCAAATTTCCACGCTATTTAAAATGGCTCCTGGGCTTGATCATCCTTGGCGTTGCCTTTTTTGTGTTATTTAACTGGACCATCGACCCATTTCAATTTTATCGAAAGTCGTGGCTCACCCCCACCTTCAATTTCAATCAACGTTATCAAAACCCTGGGCTGGCCAAACACTACGACTTCGATACCGTGATCATTGGTAACTCTTATTCAGAAAATTTTATGCCCAGCCACATTCAAGACACCTTAGGGTATCATACTTTAAAATTGGCAGTGGAAGGTGGCAGTTTAAGGGAACAGTATTTAACACTAAAATTTGCACTGGAAACGGAAAAAGTGAACAACGTCATCTGGGTATTGGACATCAATCAGTTGCAAAAACCCCCTTTGGATATCAGCGAAAACTTTCCTCTGTATCTTTATGACCACAACCTGCTCAACGATTATCCATACCTGTTTAGCAGCGATGTGTTTTTACGCAGCATTCACAACATCCTGGTGAATCTCAACCTCATTCATTATCCCTGGACGTTGGAAACCATTAACACCTGGCACAATCAGTTTGTCTACGATGAAGAAAATATTTGGTCGCGCTGGAAGCCCATCTCCTGCAAAAAATCTTCAATCATTCGAGATGTACAACCTTACTTGGATGGATTCAACTTCAACATCTTCAGCCTCATCGAACAATACCCTGAAGTCCATTACCACTTCATCTTCCCACCCTTTTCTATCCTGAGGCTTTTGGGTTTTGACATAAGTGGCGAGCTAGATGCCCATCACCAGGTCAAAGCACAGATACTTTCACAAACACAGATTTTTTCAAATGTGCGGATCTTTGATTTCACAACGGCTGGAAAAATCACGATGGATTTGGACAACTATAGAGACACCAAACACTATTCAAAACACATCAATCAATGGATGATTGATCAAATGGCTTTAGAAAATTATTTAATAACGCCAGATACCTTAGATGAGGCTCATACAATGCTGAAGCAACAAATCGAAACCTACATCGCCCAGCACAAAGATCAAATTTGCAGGCGTGAATAAAACATTACTTCAAAGATTCTTTCGTCCACACACCCACACCACCCAATATAAAACCGCCAAACAGCGCCAGGGCAACCCAGGTGGTATTGGTCCAGGCATTTTGTTCAGAATTGCCTGAACTGAGGCTGTTATCTCCCTGCCCAACTGTGATGAGGCCTTTCATGCCAGCTCGATCCTGACCTGGCACATGGCTGTGCAACACCAGGCTTTCATCAACACTTGGCGTGACAAAAGAGGCCGTTTTCTCGCCTTGGCCTGGTAATTCAAGAATGAACGCAGGGCTGATGCTGTCAACCATCAACGCATGGCGCACATCATCATGATTCACAAACGTGACTTCCACTTTCT
The DNA here is from genome assembly GCA_029262795.1 of Candidatus Fraserbacteria bacterium. GTDB lineage: Bacteria > Bipolaricaulota > Bipolaricaulia > RBG-16-55-9 > JAJCYT01 > JAJCYT01. The sequence continues at coordinate 37,845 of JAJCYT010000032.1, read as the reverse complement.
GACACAGGTTAAATTTCAGCTCTTCAACATCAAATCCAAATACTTCGCCAGGGTCAGCATACGCCCGACCGCCATTGATCGTCACTCGGACCGTTTCACCCACGGGATTGTCGCACTGCAAGCTGATATCGTCCCCTTCACCATGTGCCCAGGCCAATCCACTTGCAAAAAAAATACCGACGATCATTGCGAGCGCAAACAAACCTAAAAATCGTTTCATGTTTCCCTCCGCGTGTCACTTGACTTTTGCATCAGGTTGATTACCAACTGAATCAACAATATACCAATCAATAACCCCACAACGGCTGAGATGGTGATCCAGGCCCACAATGGCAGCACCTCAAACATTTTTACAACAAACGAGTCACCGATATCTGTAACAATGCTGTTGTCCTGATAAGATTCACCTTCAAACAAGGCTTCAGTTCCTTCGTAATAACTGGGGTTAAAATATTTTGAAGGATCGCCCGCCACTTTGGGCAACCCGTACACATCCTTAAATTCTTCATAGACGATGTAGGCCAGATTACCACCAGGATAAATCCCATTGGTGGTGGTGGCCTCTGCCGTGTGATCGTGAATCAACCAAACCCCGGGCCCTGAACCATGCACCCCATCCTCACTTGTGTTGAGGTCTATATCAATGCGCTGCCCTGCACCAACGGGAAACGTGTCTTGAAGCCGACGCTGTTCCGGCGGCACCGCCACACCATTGATGGCAATCGCGGTTGCATAATGGCCATGCAAGTGCAAATTCAACGGTTGCAGTCCCGCATTTAGAACCCGAAGCAGGGCGTGTTCGTCTGGGCGAACTTCAACCTGTGTGTCAATTAAGGTGTATGGAAACGCCCGCCCATTGAGCACAAAGTATGTGGGTTGGCGCTCGAGGATGTTGTAGTCTCGATAAATAATTTTTTCCAGCTGGGCCGGAGACAGATTTGGATCATTGATAAACTCATGCAACGTAGGGTCGATGTCCTGATAAAGCAGCACATATTCAGACGCATAACCAGCTTCCTGATTGCCTGCCGACACTTCCGGCATCTCAGAGATCAGCACCAATGGCGTGACAAAATTTTGAGGCCCTTCCTCTTCGATGATGAACATGCCATACAATCCCATCAGTGTATTCAATGGGTTTTGCACGCCGCCATGATACCAGTGGGTGCCGGGATTCTGGGCCACAAATTCGTAGCTGAACGACTCTCCTGGCTGCACGGCAAGCTGGGTCACGCCAGACACCCCATCCATGTTGTTGGGTTTTAACACCCCATCCAGATGCAATGTGTGAGGAAAATAGTGTGTGTTTTTCAAAATGATTTTCACACGATCGCCCTGCTCCACTCGAATGGTGGGGCTGGGGAAACGCGCTGTGGGCTCCATACCGCCCAGGTCGGGTGCAAACACCCACACTGGCAAATCAATGCCAGGCGCAATGCGCTGCAACCCATCCGAAGACGTTTGGGCCAGCTCCAGAATTTGCAGACAGATGACAATCTCATCAGGATCGTTGTCTCCATCTAAGTCTGCACCCAGGCCCACCGCGTCCATCAGGTCAATGGGATCAAACACAAATTCACTGGACTCAGCCTCATCCACAATATGCGACGGACACACCACATCTTCACCAATTTGTGCGTTGACTGTTGTAGCTAAATTGCTAGACTCAGTCGTGGTATTTGCTTGTTGCGTCGATGCTGAAGCTGCCTGTGCTTGGCTGAATGCAAGTTGATAGCTGGCATCCAACGTGTAGCTGTATTCAATCAGATCAAGTATTTGATCCATGTCCAGCTCAGTGGCAAAACCTGGCATTTCAGAACCATACCCCTGGGCAATCATTTGAAATAGGGTGGCTTGATCGTGGTGAATCGTGTGAGCTTGCAGGTTGAGCATGGTTGTTTCAATTGAATCAGCCAGCGGCCCGTCGCCAACGCCTGCATCGCCATGACAGGAAGCACAGTGTGCCATGTAGAGCTTGCGCCCCCGTTCGATAATGGGATCACTTAAGTCGGTGACTGTTGGCTGTGTTTGAGATGGCAATTCAACGAAAAAAATAAAAACAAAAGCGGTCAATATCCAAACTGGTAATTTTTTTATAGACACAATTGGCTCCCACAACATCGCTGCTTGGTTTGTTAATTCAATGTTATTCTAAGCTGATGGCTTAATGGGCACAACCAAACAGCCTAAAATCCCGTTTATGGCGCAAAAACAGGTCCGCTCAGTGTCTTCATGTAAGCAACCAGCTGCGCCAATTCCTGATCAGTTAAGTTTAATTCGAATAAATCCGTATGACTGTGCGGCCCTGCAGGCGCTTCGTTGTAATGATCCATCACTTCTTCAAGCGTCGCCATCTGGCCGGCGTGCATGTAGGGCGCTGTTTCAGCCACATTTCTTAAGGTAGGGGTTTTAAAGGCACCTAAAAATTCCGACCCGTTGGGTGGCAGAAAACGTAACTCGACACATGCTTCAGGATCGGCATCGCTGTATTTGCTCAAGCAATTAAATTCGTCCTCGATCACTTCCAACATGCCATCTGTTCGCCCGCGGTCAGCAAAAACACCATTGGATAAAGGGGTGCCCGTGCTGTGAAAATCGTTATTGGCAAGCATGGGGCCATTGTGACATTGTGTGCAACTGCCCTTGCCCATGAATAAACGAAGCCCCGCTACCTCATCCGTACTTAAAGCAATTTTGACTTTTTCTTTATCCCCTTCCAACAAAGCCTGAACATATTCATCAAAACGTGATGCCCCAGGTTGGATGTGTCGTTGATAGGCGGCAATGGCTTTGCCCATGTTGGCATAAATGCGACTGACCGTTTCACGATCTTCAAAGGACAACTCACGCCAGGCATCGCTGGCTTCAGCATCGGCCACCGGTCCTGCAGATGCTGGAAAACTGGTCAGATCTGGCAAGGCACCAAACACCGCCTCATAAGCTTCACGATAGTTTTCAGAGATCAGATGTGCATACTGGGTGCGATTGCCCCCATGTTCGTTGGCATCTTCCATGGGTCCCAGAGCTTGCGCCCATTGGCTGTCTTTGCGCCCATCCCAAAAGTACCAGGGACTGTAAGAAAGGCCCACCAATGACGGCGCACTCCGTCGTGTTTCACCAATGCCTTTGGACTGTGCGCGACCATCTGTAAACGCCAAATCAGGCTGATGGCAGGTGGCACACGACACCTGGCCATTGCCACTAAATCGGGTGTCGAAAAAGAGCTGCTGCCCCAATTCTGCGGCTGCCGGATTGTCGGCATAGGCGTTGGAAGGGTCGGGGGGCAGTTGTCCCAAACTACCAATCCACAGGGACTTCAGCGTGTCAATTTCTTCATCCGTCCACTGAGGTTGAGACAACATCACAAAGCTCAAAACGCCAATGGCACCAAGCGCGCCGACAATCAATACAATTGCGAAAATTTTTGCTTTCATTTAAATCACTGTAAGCTCAAGTTAAAGGTGACATCGTCACTTTGGCCATTGGCCGCAATGTTGACATTAAACTCCCACCAGCCTGCCATGTTGAAACGAACGCCCTCAACGCGATAGCTGCCATTGCCCAGAGCTTCGGTCACCTGTGGCTGTGTGGGCAAGCCATGACCGTGCTGCGGCATCCCGCCACCAATGGTGATTTCAGCATCATCAACCGGCTGGCCATCTTTGGTTTTCACCTGAAGCTCCCATTGATGCAACTGGTTGATGGACAATGGGTCAAGCGCCGGTTCAATGGTCACTTCAAACACGCCTTGGTTGGTGGTGCGTGTGGTCGCAAAATCCAAATCGGAGGGCACACCCGCCTGACTGGAACTCGACGATGCCCCGCCGCCAAACACAAACCACAACGCGGCCGCCACAATCACCACAGCGGCAATGCCGCCGACGGCCCACCATATCGTATCGTTTTGTTTTGTTGGAGATGTATTCATCAAACACCTTTCTACTTTTCACACCACATTTTAGTTATATCACACAGCTATTCGTCATGCTCTTCATGATCGTCCAAAGCCTCTGATTCAGCCCATTGAACCTTGCCGTGTTCAGACACTTCAAGCGGAAAGGTCACTTCTAAATCATTCAAGCGCTGACGAATGCGTACAATGATGTCCACCTTCCAAGGCCCAGGCAAAGTCAGATAACCCCCTTCGAGCCGATAACTTTCGCCTTCATTGATTTTATCGGCAACGATTTGGAAGAAGGTATCGCCCAAATCTTCGCCCAGATATTCAAAGGCAAAACTCACCCTTAAGACGGTGTCTAACGAATTTTGTTCCAGATCCAGCACTTTGGCTGTCAACACACGCTGCTGGTCTTGAATCTGCTCAATCTGAATTTCCAGCATCATGTCTTCAACAGCGTGATGAATGAGAAACGGCGGCTCAACTTCTGCCGTTTCTTCATGATGACCGCGATGCGCTCCAGGCAGATGGGGCGGCGATGCAGTGGTCAACACGCCTGCAAAAAACAGGACGGCCACAATCAGCAGTGCTTCAACAGCAACCAAACGTCGGAACCTTGAAAGTATCGGCTTTAAAGAATGATCTTCTGAATGGCTCTGCACCCATTGCTTCATTTTTGGTACCAGCACAAAACGGTTGACGGCTGCCAGAGCAATAATGGGCAACAATAGAATACCTTTTGCCAGCAGAGCACGTCCGTACATCGAACTGAACAACGCATCTAAATTCGGAATGTGTTGGTAGGCAGTGTAAACCCCACTGATCAAAATGAGAATGACACTGATCAATGCCAGCTGAGAAAACCTGGGAATGAGTGTTTGCATCAATGCAAGCCGATCTTCGTTGGACCGTTTTGCAGGCTGCGGCATCCAAATCCAGGCAAGCTGAACCAATCCGCCCAGCCATAACGATGCTGCCAGCAAGTGCACCCAATCGGAGATGGTGCCCACAAGGCCCAGACTGGCATTGTGGCTGGCCAGAGATTGCGCCAACAACACCCCCAGGGACAGAAGTTGAACAAACAACCGGCCCAAGCGTCCCTGAATGCCACTGAAGATCAGCGCCCCAATGGCCAAGGCAAAAATATATTTGGTCAGTTGATACAACCCCCACTGGCTCTCCAACAGGATGTTGGTGATTGATGCACCCACTTCTTGTGACTGTATCAATAAATCAATCAGACCGAACAAGATGAGAACAAAAAAACTTCCTAGCAACAACGGTTTTTGTGATCTTACTGGTGGTACAAGCTGATTCGGCGCAATCAAAGGAAACAATAAACTGCCGACCATTATGGTCATGGAAAGAAAGATCAACCAGCGCACGATCATGCGAACCACGGAAGGGTCAGTAACTTCTGTCTGAACAACTTCCGAAGTGGACTCAGCAGGTTCAACCCCAATGGCCAATGGCACAATGCCACGCGTGGGGTGACCATCTGTGGTCGAAATCGCCTTCCAGGCAATACGATAATTGCCATCTGCCAAAGTTTCGTCAAAGTTGAGGATCACACGCTCATTGACTTCACCTTCATAAACTGGCGTAAACGTGCTGATTGGCTCACCATCAGCGCTTTCCAAAAAATATTCACTCGGGCCAGTGTCTGGTCCTTGGGTAAAAATCAGTGTGATAAACTCTGGACTCTCGTCAAAAACTGTGCCCAGAGGCGGCTCCACCGCAGCCAAGTAAGAGTGTGCGCTGGTGTTGACCCACATTAAAAAACTGCCAATCAAAACCAGGAAAAAAACTTTTATCAAGGGTTGATTTTTACTCAAGTCATTCTCACAATCTAAAAAGGATAACTCAGGAAAGAGGAAGCAATCAGGGAGAAATCTTTCTCTTTCCTGAGATTAAGGAACCCAATGATGGGTTTATGTTTGCTTATTCTTCAGACTCACCATCGTCTTCAGGCACTTCAACCACAATGGTCAGTACAGCGTCACCTTCATCGCAATCATCACAAAAAACACTAAAGGTGCCTGGTTCATCCGGTGCAGTCCATAAAAAATCATCAAAATTACGAGCGCGTATTTCAGTCGGCTCAATGCCCAGATCTTCACTGCTGATAAAGTGAGTCGTACGACGCTCACGATTATCAACAATCAATTGAACTTCAGCCCCCGCAGGCACGGTCAGTTCGGTAGGGCTAAAGCTGTTTGAGCGCAATTCGGACTTTGCGGGTACAAACCCACCGAGCCATTCCAGATAGGCGCCCAAAGCAACAACCTGATCTTCGCTAACTTCTAAAAAGTCCATTTGTTCGACACTCTCGAGTGCATTGCGAATATCTTCTTCGGTTCTGCCTCGGTAGTTGGGTGCAAGCTCCAAGTCTCCCACGCCAAAGGTGCCATGACAATTTATACACCCCTGGCCTCCGGCAGTGTCAGACAACTCAGCCAGCATCCGGCCGGCCTCGATCAATTCAGCATTTTCGTCGCCTTCCTCAGATTCCATTTGAGCAGACAACCACACGCTGCCCACCAGCAAAATGGCAAGCATTAAAAAAACAATGACTTTTCCTGAATTTCTGGTCATCATTCAACCCCCTTCGTTGCTAAACTCACTTTAAGTTTAGGAGAGGCAAACCAACGCTTGCCTCTCCCATGATTTATTTAGAGAATCGAAATAGAAAACTTAATTGTTGCCACCATCTTCTTCATCGCCATGCATGTCGCCTTCTTCTTCCTCGCCATGAGTGTCACCTTCTTCACTATGCATGTCGCCTTCCTCTTCCTCACCGTGACCATGAGTGTCACCTTCTTCACTATGCGTGTCGCCTTCTTCTTCCTCACCGTGGCCATGAGTTTCGCCACCCACACCGCCGACTGCGGTGCCACTTTCGTTACGGGTGCCAATGCCATCAGCGTTTTCACCGACAAAGAAGTTAAACACGCCTTCGGTGTAGCCGTTGTCTGCATTGGACACACCCATCCAGCGCACCACGTATTCACCATGCTCCAAAGGTTCATCCAGCACAGCTTTCATGCTGTCTCGGAATTCGTTGTCCAGGTCCATGGTGCCCACAGCCACCAGGCGGGAAGCTGGCAACTGAACCACGTAGAAAATACTGCGTTCAGCATTCATGCCGCCGTGCAGACTGCGCTCGTCAAAGAACAATTCAACAGCATTCGGTGACACTTCCAACACCTGACCAGGGTTGGGCACCGTTTCAGCAATGTCATCCAACAGCACAGGGTGTGCCGTCCCAAAATTGGCAAGCAACAAACCGACACCAAAAATGGCCAACACCGCCGCAACGACTTTGAAAGAAACGTTTTGCATGAGAGGAATTTCTCCTTTTGTTTTATTGAGGTTTTATTCATGATTAAATTGACAGAGCCATTTCATCTAAAAAAGCACTTCTTATGCTGCTGAAGATCGCAAACACAATATTTGCTCGAAAAAAAATGGCGATACGAAACGAAAACAGCAAAAGCAACGCTTTTACTTAATGATGTGGGAAGTTAAACGAGTCGAGGAGGAATCTCAGGAGGTGTTAATGAGCGTTCTTTGATAAATAAGCTTAAATCGTCAAGACGACCATCAACTTCCTGGAAAAGGGGTGAGGTCAGATCGTCTATCGAAATCATATCATGACCTAACACAGAAAAAGTCGAGCCAGACGGCGAAGGCCCGTCTGCAACTTCAAGGTGACATTCCAATACTTTGGCTTGAGACGTATGGCCGGAGTGACCATGTTTGGTTTGATCTGTGGTTTCTGTGGCATGACTAGACTGAAATGGCGTGGCATGATCTTCCATCTTAAATAATGAGTGATCAAAACAGCTTAACGCCAGCACACTGACCTCAAAGGCGAGAACCAGCATCACAAAAGCCAGATTTTTCAGAAACCTCAGAAAAAATGTTGTCATGTTATTTCTCTTCAATCTATACAGCAAAAAGAGTTGTTAGTCAACCACACCTTCTACAATGTTCATGATAAATTTACACGATATGCTGTTCCTTAAACAGTGGGTTGGCTAACATTTTGAAGCCAAAACCTTAAAAAGATTTTTTACACACCCACGCACACAGAAACTCTCTTTATATATTTTTTAAACCTCTAAAGTCGTGTTCCCTTGGGCATTCCCGACACCCTTTCATGTAATTTTCATATTCCTATTGATACATTTTCAAATTTGAGTACGGAACACCATTTTTTGAATTACATGAAGTTGGTGACGGTCCAAAAAAACCATAATAAACTAGAAACAGAGTGGATTTTCATGTCAACCATATGTTATAAGGAATTTGAAAGTGAATGAGTTTTGTAAGGTGTGGTTTAAGACCACAAACTTAAGTGTTGTTAGTGATTCCAGTGGAGGCTCAGAGAGAATCCAGGAAAAAATTCTCAAGTGATTTTAAAAATCACTGAACCTCCAAAATATCAAATCTAAAGTGAGAATAAATGTTGAGTAATTTTTGGCACCTTTCTCACTATCGCCAAACAACACTTACAAAAAATTATTTTATAAGTTTTTACAGGAGGGTTGTTTGATGCGCTTAGGACAATACAACGCGAAAGCTGCCGAAAGATTGAATGCAGCCTTTATTAAATTGGTTAATGTTCGAGCCCTATTTGTTTTGACAGCACTGGCTGGTTTAGTTATCACGGCTGCTGCTAGCTTCAAATTGGGTTAAAAACGCAATCTTTTCAAAAACTACATCATAAAGGAGAAAATTATGAAGATTCGTGCTTTGTTCGTTTTGATGGCACTGGCTGGCTTGATTGTCACCGCTGCTGCTAGCTTTAAATTGGGCTAAATTTTTTGATATTTGGATCGGCCTCAAGATGTAAAATCTTGGGGCCGATTTTTATTACACTCTCAATTCTCCCTCTCTCATTCCCATTTTCTAAGGATATTTTTCAGTTTCCTGTGTATCGGTGGTTACCGTTTAAATACAGCAATACCGGTATAAAATACATTTGTGTTTAAAATAATTTTTAAAAGTGCTGGGTATCCAAAATGAGAATACACGCCTATACCTACCTAACCTTCGTAAGTTTGGTAGGTTTCCTTATTTTAGGGGCTGAAGTACTCAATTTAAATTTGAATTTCTCTCAATTTGGATTCGCACTCGTTATTTTGGCATTGATTTCTTTCCTTGCAGAAATCTATGAACTAAAAATCATGCCAAACTGGCACCTGTCAACATCTATCGTAATTAATGTTGCTGCCATTTTGATTGGTGGACCCGAACTGGGCATTTGGGTGGTGGCGCTTTCAGCAATACCCTCTGAAATCTTTTTGCGTTGGGACAAGATAAAAGATGATGGTTTTTGGAGTTTCTTTTTGTATGTCACATTTAATACGGGGCAGCTCATTCTCAGTGTTGCCGCTGCCGCGTTTGTTATTGACCTTTTAAGTGATCCTATCGCTCCTTATAACACCATTGAAGACTTTTTAATCGTGGTTTCAGCTTTTCTAACCTACCAGCTTGTCAATGCATCGCTCGTTGCATTCGGGTTTTCTTTGGTCACTGAAAACAAAATTACAAGTATTTTGAAATACGCACTAAAAAACCTGCCCCTGCAGTTGGTGACAATGGGCATTTTGGCCTTGTTGATTGCCATTCTTTACTCTACATCGCCTTTAAACATTGTTTATGCATTTATTCCCTTGGCATTGGTTCACTATTCAATGCGAAATTATTTGGAACTGCGCCAGACATCTCATCGAGCCTTTGTAAAAATCACAGAATTGTTAGAACAACGAGACCCTTATACAGGCGAACACTCTCATGATACAGAGCGACTAGCGGTTTTGTTGGCTGAGGCTTTAAAGCTATCTGATGAGAAAATCGAAGACATTCGAAAAGGTGCTGCCATCCACGACATTGGCAAAATTGCCATTCCAGATTCAATTTTGCTTAAAAAAGGTCCTTTAGATGAAGCAGAATGGATCATCATGAAGACGCATCCCGTGGTGGGTGCTGAAATTCTGGCTGGCATTGAAATTTACAAAAATGTGGTCCCCATTGTGAGACATGAACACGAGCATTGGGATGGCAGCGGCTATCCAGACGGCCTTGCGGGAGAAAACATTCCCCTGGGCGCACGTATCGTTGCCGTGGCAGATGTGTATAGTGCGCTGACAACGCCTCGTGAGTATAGACCTGCACAAGGAAAACCTTTAAAATATACTTCACAACAAGCGTGTGAAATCTTGACAAAAATGGGTGGAAAAGTGCTGGACCCCAATTTGGTCAAAGTTTTCATCGAAAAAGTGGTTTTTAAAGAAAAGGTGAAATAACCAAATGTTTCCATTGTGGGGGTTGTTTATTGGATTGGCTGCTGGTTTCTTAATGAAAGGCAAGCTGTCCAATTTGGAAAATCTGCCACTCAAGCATCTCTGGCTGGTGTTTGCCGGTCTGCTTGTTCAACTGCTCATTTTTCCCACACCTTGGTGGTCGCCCATCATCACCGGCGACACCACCTATTATCACTATGCCTCTTACATCCTGGTTGCACTTTTCTTTGTGGTGAACTGGCGAATGCTCACCCTTTGGGTGATGGGGCTGGGAATGTTGCTCAATGCCATTGTCATCACCGCCAACGGCGGCTTTATGCCCGCTGATCCAGATGCGATTGCCTGTGCAGGCCATGAGCGCGTGGCTGATGCTGTTCGCACAGTGGGAGAGTATGCCAATGTCGTCTTTATGGATGAAACCACGCAACTTAATTTCCTAGGTGATTGGATTTGCATACCCGCTTGGATTCCTGCTGCCAGCGCAATCAGCATTGGCGATGTGGTTTTGATGATGGGTTTGGCGTTGCTCATTGCCATGGGAATGAGAAGCGGGCCAAAACAAAAAGAAGATTCAGACGTCAAAGCACAAACAGAGTCAGCTTAATTTCAAAGAGTTCCCTTTTCGAGCAACTGCAAAAATTCTCCACGTGTTTTTTCATCACTGCGAAACGAGCCACGCATGGCACTGGTGATGAGACGCGCACCCTGATTTTGCATCCCACGCATGGCCAGGCACAAATGAAAACCTTCTGCCACAACACCCACACCGCGTGGTTGTAAAATCTGTTCAAGTAAAGAGGCCACTTCTTCGGTCAATCGTTCCTGAATTTGTAAGCGACGTGCAAACATATCAATGGCCTGCGGAATTTTTCCCAACCCCACCGCTTTGCCTTTGGGAATGTACCCCACATGGATTTTCCCGAAGAAGGGCAATAGATGATGTTCACAGAGGCTGTAAAATTCGATATCTTTGACCACCAACATGGAGTCGCCTTCAATCTCAAACACAGCATCTTTTAAGCACTCATCAGGCGACACATCGTAGCCGCCGGTGACCTCGGCCCACATATCGGCCACACGTTCCGGCGTGCGCTGCAAACCTTCCCGATTGGGATCTTCACCAATGTGGTTCAACAAAGTTTCTGTCAACTGTTGAATCTCTGCCTGATACTGCTTCGCTTTGTGGTTCACAATTCGCCTTTCTCCATCGAGATCAAAGTATAGTTGATGATTTACTGCAAACCAAAACAGTTTATCCGGATGCCTAATAATGCAAGAAAAGGGCGCTGAAGGTCTTACAATTGTGAGATCAGTGAAAATCCTTATAAACCTCATGACGAAGAAAAGGCTCATATAATGAGCCTTTTCAACCACAAAAACTTGCACGCCCCAAAAACTCCACCTATAATTTCCAAAGTATATCAGGCTTAACGTGTTGAAGAAGACATTCAAGCCACAAAGAAAGAAGATAGAAATAAGCACTATGCCAAATTTAGTAATTGTAGAGTCACCCTCCAAAGCAAAGACGATTGAACGTTATTTGGGTAAGGATTTCCGCGTGTTGTCGTCTATGGGCCACATCCGTGATCTGCCTGCAAAAGAGCTTGGAGTGGATGTTGAAAAAGACTTTGAACCGACCCTTATTGTCACCAACAAAAAGCAAGCCATGCTGCTTCGCAAGGAAGCCAAAGTGGCCGACGCTGTTTACCTGGCCACGGATAACGACCGTGAAGGCGAAGCCATTGCGCTTGACTTATATGAAACACTGAAAAAGAAGAATGAAAAAACACCTTACTATCGTGTGGTGTTTAATGAAATTACCAAAGCTGTTATTTTAGAATCCATCAACAACCCAACCGAAGTGGATCAAAACAAGGTGGAAGCCCAACGCGCCCGCCGTATTTTGGATCGACTGGTGGGATACTTGATCAGCCCTGTGTTATCCAAAGCGCTTTCGGGCAACAAGTTTGAGGGCCTGTCCGCAGGGCGTGTGCAATCTGTTGGATTGCGCTTTATCTGCGAACGCGAACTGGAAATTCAAGCGTTTGTGGCAGAAGAATATTGGACCATGTCTGCCGATCTGGCTGAAACAGAAAAAGACGAAGCCTTTAATGCAAAACTGCATTTTTTCAAAGGCAAGAAGCCAAGCATTCCCAACAAGGAAGCCGCAGACGCCATCACCGCTGAGCTTGCCAATCTTTCGTTTAACGTCAAAGAAGTGAAGAACGAAAAGCAAACGCGCAAGCCTCCCGCGCCTTTTATTACCAGCACATTGCAGCAAACGGCCTCTTCTCAATTGGGATTTGCCCCCAAGAAAACCATGTTGCTGGCACAACAGCTTTATGAAGGCGTGGAGTTGGGCAAAGGACCTGAAGGGTTGATCACCTACATGCGTACGGATTCGCTTCGCATTTCGGATCAAGCCATGGAACAGGCACGCGAATTTATTGATAAGAAATACGGCAAAGAATTTTTATCGCCCGAACCTCGTGAATTTAAGAACAAGAAAAAGAGTCAGGACGCGCACGAAGCCATTCGTCCAACCAACCCTGAGTACACACCTCAGGCCATGAAGGCGTATTTGGACAAAGGGCAGCAGCGTCTGTATGAAATGATCTGGCAACGCTTTATGGCCACCCAAATGGCCGATGCCGAATACGCTCGAACCAAAGTCACGATTGAAGCAGGCGATTATGAGTTCCGCACCTCGGTGAGCAGTTGCACCTTTGAAGGTTTTTTGAAAGTCATGCCGTTGCCACCACTTCAAGACGAGAGCATGAGTCTGCCAAGCCTGAGTGACGGACAGACGTTACATCATCATAAAACGATCAGCGATCAGCACTTCACAGAACCACCCAAACGCTACAGTGAAGCCAGCCTGATTAAAGAGATGGAAGCGCAGGGCATTGGACGTCCGAGCACGTATGCATCTATCGTTTCCACCATTCAGGATCGCAATTACGCTGCGAAGGTAAAAGGGCAGTTACGTCCTACATTGCTGGGCTTTATCACCAGTGATTTCTTGAAAGAATTTTTCCCCATCGCCATCCAAACAGATTTCACTGCCAACATGGAAGACGATCTGGACAAAGTGGCTGTGGGCAACATGACGCGTTTGGATGTACTTAAGGGAATGTATACACCCTTGTCCAAGCGCATGGACACCGTGGAAGCAGCGCTCAAAGAAGGCAAACTCAATTTCCAGACCGTCACTGACTATGTGTGCGACAATTGTGGCAACCCGATGGAAGTGCGCTTCTGGAAGGGCAGCAAGTATTTGGGCTGCACCAATTATCCAGAATGTAAGAACACGGTGGATTTTCCTGAGACAGTCGATTTTGAATATCAGCCACACATGGTCAAAGTGCAGGAACAATTGAAGGCTGAGAAGGAAAAAGAAAAAGCCATGGGAGATCGCCCCTGCCCCACTTGCGCGGCGCCCATGAACATCAAACAAGGTCCGTTTGGCCGCTTCTATGGCTGCAGCCGTTATCCGGAGTGCAAGACCACTGAACCCATTACGGCCAAAGCACCTTGTCCCAATTGCGGCAACACGCTGGTGGAGCGCTATTCCAAAAAGCGTCGCCAGAATTTCTGGGGTTGTAGCCAGTTCCCTATTTGCAATTTCACCTCCAACGAGGAGCCTTTGGCCGCCTGCCCTTCCTGTGAAGAAGGCGTGCTGATTGCCAAGGACGACGAAATGCTGGCCTGCACCAACAAGAATTGTGGTCACACCGAAGCCATTGTCGCCGATGCTGCTGAGGCAGAGACCCCTGCTGAAGCCGAAGAAGTGGCTGCTTCTTCTTAGTCGAGGCGATGCCCGCACTTCAACAATCACAAAGCGTTGTCACTCTCACGCTGAATCCCAGTGTCGATAAAAGTGCCAATGTGCACCAGGTATTGGCAGAACATAAATTGCGTTGCGAGCCCCCTTTGTTTGAACCCGGTGGCGGTGGTATCAATGTGGCCCGTGCGATTTGCAAACTCGGTGGGGAAGCCAACGCCATTTATCTTGCAGGCGGCTTCAGTGGAAAACTGCTGGAAGATCTTTTAAATAAAGAAGAGCTGAATCAGCATCCGATCACCATAGAAGGCTGGACGCGTGAAAATCTCACGGTGTTTGAGCAAATCAGTGAGCAACAATATCGTTTCGGAATGCCTGGTCCCATGGTCAATCAGGAAGAATGGCAGACTTGTTTGGATCAATTAAAAAGCCAAAGTCATGATTTTTTGGTCGTGAGTGGCAGCCTGCCTCCAGGGATTTCTGAGGACATTTTTGTCGAGCTCACCAAACTGTCTAAAACCATGAACAGCAAATTGGTGGTGGACACATCCGGTAAAGCATTTCAAAGTGCTTTGAAAGCTGGCGTTTATTTAAGCAAACCCAACTTGCGTGAGTTGAGCGCCTGGATAGACCAGCCTATTCGAGATGAAGTGCATCTCACTAAAGTTGTCAAAGACATCATTGATCAAGGTCTGAGTGAGATCGTCTTGGTGTCACTCGGCGCAGGGGGCGCGCTGTGTGCCTCTGCTGAGCAGACGATTCGACTCAACGCGCCCACGGTCCCCATTCAAAGCAAGGTCGGCGCAGGCGACAGCATGGTGGCCGGTATGGTGTTGGGGTTGGCTTGCAGTCAATCCTTGGAAGAGGCGGCTCGACTTGGTGTGGCATCAGGCAGCGCTGCGGTGATGACGGCTGGCAGTGAACTTTGTCGTGCTGAAGATGTAGATCAACTTTATCCACAAATCGCAATTTCAAGCTGACTGGGCCGCTTGGCGAACCCCTTCGATGATGCGTTCCTCATAACCATGTTCTTTTAATCCTTCCAACATCAACCCTAGAAAAGAGGCTGCGGGCGGCGTGTGCGCCCCAGGCACAGTCAAGTTATGCGCCAATGCATCAATAGGAATGCCATCCTGACCAATCACCTGGCACTTAAATGGCAAATAGCCCCAAACCTGTTCGTACTGATCGGCGGCATCATATTGAGCCTGCGTCACTTGATAAGCCACACCATGAATCAAGCGCCCTTGTTCCTGAACCAAGGCAGGGCCACCACCTGTGGCCAGATGTGCATATTCTTCTGGATATTGCGTGACCGGCCAGAAAGTCAACCTGTGATCGGCTAACACAGCAGGCAAGGCTTGTATGGGATCACCACCAATAATGTCTCGATATTGCTTGCTGGATAAATGCGATCCAAAGGTAAAATTCCAAACGTACATCAAACCACCCTTTCATACGGTGCCATCATAAATGTAAGCGCACAGACTGACAATTCACTGAGGTTTCGCTATGCTGAGGAAAAAGAATTTTTGAAGGACAAACATGATTCGCTGGTTGCCACTGATTCTATTGTTGGGCTTGACAGGATGCACCACTTTTTTCGAGGCAGAGACACTGCCACAAACACCTAACGTTGAAATTAAGGTCCAGCGCGCCTATTACTCGGACTATCTGCAACACCGTTTAAAACTGACACCTGAGTTTACCCAATCGCTGCCCTTGATGGGGTTTGACAGGGTCCATCAGCAAGGGCACAGAGGTGACGGGGCCAAGGTGATGATCATCGACTTCTTTGGAGCCCGCACACTGTGGGGGCCCCAACATGGCTGGGCTGTGATGGAAACCATGATGATGGCAGCACCTGATGCGGAATATTTTTATATCGATCTGGATGTGATCATCGGCGAACTTCGCCAGGAATTCGCAGGGATTCTCGATCCTGTGTTAAGAGCGCTACAACGCACCTTGACCATGTGGGCACAGCAGAAATGGTCAGTGGTCAATATGTCGATTGGTTACGTGCGTTCAAGCGACAGTTGCAGCACGGGCACCAAGTATGATTCCTCGATTAACACCACCATCAGAAGTTTGTGGGAACGGGATGTGAATATTGTCATATCTTCAGGCAACTCGGCCAAATTCACGCCTGGATACCCTGCCTGTGTGCCGCAAGTTCTTTCTGTTGGTGCCACCTACGATGAAGACCTTGCCAGGGTGGAATGGAGCGCCAATGAAGATCGGGATTTTGAAGGCTGTGTGGATGAGCCAGCCGTCAAAAATGGGATTGCCTGCTTCAGTCATCGTGGAGAAATCTATGCGGTCGGGGCATTTACAGATGGCTATTTACAATACACCGGCAGTCAGCCATTTACGGGCACCAGCCTTGCTGCACCTTTTGTGGCAAGCGCAATGGCGTTGTTGCGTGCCAATGGCATGAGTGCGATCGACGCCCAACAGAAGATGTTGGATACCGCCACCATTGGTCATCATGGGAACACGTTGTTCAAAATTCTGGATATTGCTGCGGCACTCAGCTTAAAACCCTCAGACGAACTGCCCCCTCAACCCAAGCCACAACCTCCCGCAGAAGATGCATCGTTAATGAGCATTGTTGATGCCAACAGCAATGGTTTTGTAGACACCTCGGAGTTTCAGGCCGCATTGGATGCCTGGATTCAAGGACAACCTCTGCGCGGGCATCAACTCAGCGATGAAGAAATGGACCGCATTGTGGTCGGTTGGATTACGGGTGAATCTTTGTAGCCTCACTCACCATCGTCGTCATCGTCTTCTTCGGACCCGAAAGATTCGACAATCTGCCACAGCATGAAAGCGGCCAAGCTGCGCGCTTTGGCAAATGGCACCTCATCCAGCAATTCGTCATTATCGACACTACGAAACTCCAAGCTGCCTGACTCGCTGTACGTCCAATATCCGTCTGTGGCCTTCTTGTTCATCAAACGCCTCCAAAAATGGTTTTGCCCCACTGTAAATGCACGGCGCACACATGGCAATCAGCTCTGTATACTGACGTCATGTTTCGTGTTTACACCTCAGATCAATACACCGTCCCCCTGCCAGAAAAGCATCGTTTTCCAATGCCAAAGTACAGGCTGTTACGTGAGGCATTGCTCGGTCAAAACCTGATTCAGCGCGAACAAATTTATGAACCACCGGCGGCAACCGTGGCTCAGTTGTGTTTGGCACATCAGGAAAATTATGTGATGAAAGTACTTGCAGGTCAGTTGAACGATCAGGAGATTCGGCGTATGGGATTTCCCTGGTCGCCTCAATTGATGGAACGTGCCAAACGATCTGTAGGCGGCACACTGGCCGCAGCCCAATCTTCCTTGGAGGATGGGATTTCAGGCAACCTGGCCGGAGGCACACACCATGCCCATGCGGACTTTGGCAGTGGTTACTGCACCTTCAATGATGTGGCAGTCGCGGTTCGATATTTACAACAGGAAAAACAGATTCAACGGGCGCTGGTCATCGATCTGGATGTGCATCAAGGCGACGGCACGGCCACGATTTTTGAGCATGATCCAACGGTGTTCACGTTTTCAATGCACGGCGAATACAATTTCCCTTTTAGAAAAGCACAAAGCAATTTAGACATTCCCTTATCCAATGGTGTGGCAGATTTGGTTTATCTGGACAGATTGGATCAATTTTTGCCAAAAGTGTTTGAACAGGCTGAGCCGGACATTGTGTTTTATCTGGCAGGGGTTGATCCACTTTATAGTGATCGATTGGGCAAGTTGAACCTGAGTTTTCAGGGACTTAAAGATCGGGATCGACGTGTGATTTCGGCTTGCTTATTAGAAAAAATTCCGCTGGTTTGCGTTTTAAGTGGTGGCTATGCTGTGCCTCTGGAAGATACGATTCAGGCACATTGTAATACGTATCGAATCATCAATGAGTGTTTGGCTACTGATTCTCAGCATCAACAGTGAACGGATCAATGGCATCACGCAACGCATCCCCAAACAAATTGAACACCAGCACCGTGAAGAACAAGAACACGCCTGGCAACAGCAACCAGGTGTAAAACTCGATATTCGATACAAAGTTGTCGTTAAACTGTTTTAAAAGCAGCCCCCAACTGACCAACGGAATGTTGAGGCCAAAGCCCAAAAAGCTCAGCACGCTTTCTAAAATTAACACACTGGGTACAGCCAACGTCGCTGAAACCACCAAATAGCTCATTGTGTTGGGCAAGATGTGGCGAAAGATAATACGCCCCGTGCCTGCCCCGACCGCCTTGGCAGAGAACACATAATCCTCTTCGCGCAACGCCAAGAACTGACCGCGAATCACACGCGCCAAAGGGGCCCAGTTGACCACAGCCAATACCCCAATGATGATCCACAAACGCATTTCAGGCGGCGTATTGGCTGGCACCGACGCAGACAACGCCAACAACAATGCCAAGCGCGGCAAGCCCATTGTGATTTCAACCAGACGTTGAAGCACATTGTCCACCCAGCCACCGAGGTAACCGCTGAGTCCACCCAACAAAATGCCAATCATGAAACTGGTGATAATAACCACGGTGACCAGAAACATCGAAACACGCCCTCCCACCATCACTTGTGAGAATAAATCTTTGCCGCTTTGGTTGGTGCCGAGCAAGAACAACTGGCCTGTGGAGGTGGGTGATTCTCCTGTGCCAAACAAATGAATGTCTGCACGAAACACGCCCCAAAAATCGTATGGCTCGCCTTTGACGAAAAATTGAATGGGGTAACGCGCCGATGTGTCTTCTTCGTAAATCCAAAGGCCCAATATTTCAGGATCGCGCATCCGTTCAATGCCGTAGACAAACGGCCCCACCCATTGCCCTGATTCATCAAAAAAATGAATTCGATCCAGCATCGGTGGCACACTGGGCGCACGGCGGTGGTTTTGGTCATATTGATAGGGGGCAATGAAATCAGCACCAAAGAACATCAATGTTAAAATCGCAATGATGATACCACTGACCAGGCCCAAACGTCGCCGCTTGAAACGTCGCCAGATCAGCTTTGATAAGGAAGGTGCTTTAATTGTTTTTTCCGGCCCTTGAACTTCAACAGCAGGCGTAGAGGTTTCTTTATTCATAACGAATTTTCGGGTTCACCACAGCCAACAACACATCGGAGAGCAAATTGCCCACCACCAAAATCAAACCGAAAAACAACAAGCCGGTCATCACCACATATTGATCTTCATTGGCCAGTGCCGTCCAGAATGCACGCTCCACAATCGGCAACTGAAATACAATCGCCGCCACCAGCAAGCCCTCAAACAACAAAGGAATCCAAAAACCAAGCAGGCTGATCAAGGGATTTAACGCATTACGAACCGCATGTTTGTAGACCACAACATTTTCTCGAAGCCCTTTGGCTCGCGCTGTCTGGATATAAGGCTCGCCCAGCACATCCAGCAAGTTGGCACGCGCATAGCGAATCAACTGGGCAATGTTGCCCAAGCTGACCACCAACAACACCGGCCACAAGTGCCACAGGAAATTGATAAATTTATCGATACTCCAAGGCGCATCACGATACTCGGCATCAAACAGTCCACTGATGCCCAATCCCAGGGTGGACCCGACCTGAAACACAGCCACCAACAACCACAAAATTAAAATGGCTGTGAGAAAATTCGGCATGGACAAGCCAAAAATGCTCAAGGTGTTGATCAACAATAAAAAAAACCAACGAATCAATATGAACGCTATGTGAAAAATTGTTGCGACGATTTGCACAATGAGTGTCAGAGGGCGATTTAAATTGTGTCGTTTTAACGATTCATCCAATTGATATTTAAACTGAGTGTACTCCTGACGAACCTGTTGAATTGAAAACAACTTGCCACCACGGTGGCTGGTTGTCGCCAGATAAATACCCAATGGCAAGGCCACCAGCCAGGTAAATAAAAGCACCACCACCGTCAGCAACAGCGTCCACCAAATACGATCTCCATTGAGAAACAAATGGTCAATCACAGGTTGAGCGGTTTCGAAGGATTTGCCAAAATCAGGTGCCTGGAAGTGGATGAAAGGAAATGCGCCATCGACAGACGGGCGACCAACGATACCGTAAATCCATTTTCCATATTGCTGCCAGGCCGGTTGATCCAGCCCATACAACTCACGGATTTGGGCCATGGTTTCTTCGGACAACTGCAATGCCCTCCCTGTTACGGAATCGCCTGGTTTGAGTTGCATCACACCAAAGGACAACACCGTGAGTAACAGCAAGATAAAAAGACTGTAGAAGAAACGGCGTACCACAAACAGCAGCATAAGTGAAAGTATAAAGCATCGGGGCGAGGAAACCCTCGCCCCGATGTCTCTTAATCCTTAGAAGTTTTTGTCAATCATCTTTTCCAGCCACAGCATAAAGATTCAATTCTGAACCCACTTTCAATGGCCGGCGGTCGCCACTCAAAAATCTTAAAGATCTTTGCGAAAGACGATTTCTACGGCATTGACGGTGGCATCCAAGCGAATGCCGGCAAAGTTGCCCAATTGATCTTCGCGGAAAGACAACAAGCCGAACCCGTTTGCAATCCAGATCAATGGCACGTTTTCGGCCAATATTTCCTGAATTTCAGCCACCACAGCAAAGCGTGCGTCACCGTCGGTGACCGCCTGACGAGAGAACAATTCGTCCAGGCGTTGCTGATATTCGGGCACGTCTTCAGCGTTTTCATCAGAGTACTTGTAAAGATGCAACGGCCCTCTGGAAGCATAAATGTCGGCTGCCAGATTCGGGTCACCGCCGCCGCCAATGGCAATGCGCACGGCTTCGTACTCGGCAGGGCGACTGCCACTCACACGGCCCACCAAGGTATTGAAGCTGATGGGGTTGAGGTTAACGCGCACGCCAATGCTTTCCAGATCCTGTGTCCAGAAATCGGATTCAGAAATCAGCACACGGCTGCCTTCAGGCACAATCAATTCAAATTCAACGGGTTCACCGGGGTTGGGATAGCTGGCACCAAACTCGCGCACACCATCGCCATCGCCATCGGCCAAATCGAGTTCATCGAGCAAACGAGTGGCTTCAGCCGTGTTGAAGTCTTTACGTGGGAAGTTGACATCATCCTGAACGCCAAACCAGAATGAAGGGCCCATGCCTGGGCCAAAGCGAGCATCGGCCAAACCGTTGCGGAAAATGTCAATGATCGTCTGGCGATCCAGCGAATGAGACATCGCCTGACGGAAGCGCACATCACGGAACAACTGCTTCAAGTTTGGATTGGCTGAATCCTGGTTAAAGGTGAAGAAATTATCACCAGTAGTGCCTGCTTGTTGACCAATGATAGTCGTGATGCCATCAGTCTGACGTTGCTGCAACACGGGCAAATCTTCAGGCACAGGACCATAAATTTGTGTTTCTTCATTAATAAAGCGCAACAAGCGCACACTGTCATCGCTCACCACAGGCAACACAACCTGATCCAGATAAGGCAACTGTGTGCCTTCGGGATCAACTTTCCAGAAGAAGGGGTTGCGCTCCAAAACCACCTGTTGATCGGCGGTAAAACTGGCCAAACGGAAGGGGCCAGCACCCACAATATCTTCGACAGGTGTGCCGATATTCCAGGCTTCATTGAAGGTGCCTGGGGCCACATCTGGGTTTAATTTATTGACAAAGCTGGCCAGTTTATGTTGTGGCAGAATTTCCTGAAGCTGCAAGTTAATCAACACCACAATCGGCGCAGGCACTGGCGTGGTCACCACAATGGTGCGTTCATCCGGTGCACTGACTGTGGGGAACTGTCCGTTGATCAGCCACAATGTTTTGCGACTGATGACATCGTCGTTGAACACCACATCGTTGATGGTGAACAACACATCTTGTGAAGTTAAAGGTTCGCCGTCAGAAAAAGTCAACCCTTCGCGCAGCACCAACGTAATGGTGAGTAAATCATCAGACACCTCAAAAGCTTCAGCCAAGGCGTCTGCAGATCCAAATCCGCCTTCCAGCAGGGCGGCATGCAAGTGAGCGTTCACCGCATCGGAGCTGCTTTCAAACTGGATGATTGGGTTGAACGTACGAGGATTGTCCACATTGTCGATGGTGAGGGTGCCACCACGAACGCCAAAACCATCGGAAAATAAACTTTCATCCAATACTTTGGGGTTGGGGATCAAATCCTGTGCTTGAACTGCGGCAGTGCCGGCAAAGATCAACAACAAGCTAAAAAGTAGACTAAACCAAACTTTCATAAGGGGTGTGACCTCCTTCAACGGATACATCAAAACTGTTTTTGCATAAAACGAAACTCAACAACAGATCTCTCTACCAACTTGATTAAAGCTGGTTTGTCCTCAGCAGTATAGCGTTTTAAAGTAGTGTGCTGACATCCTAATTTGCCCTTTGCCATGCCATTACTTTGCACTTAGCTTACGCCTTTATTTGTATTTTGTCAAAGCCTGAAACGCTGAATGAACCATTGTTTCTGTTTTTCTGGATGGCCTGAAAACCTGTTTGGTTTTGTCTGTGATTAAATTCAATTTTATCATCATGCAACAACAATGAAAAATAGGTGAAAAATACACCTCTGCGGCGCAGTTCTCTCGATCAAGGGATATTCGTCCACCCCCTATGTAACCAGCAGGGCATTTTTCATGTCACGGACGGGATGTTACCCAATGCAGCGATTGGGTTATCTTAAGCTTGAATTAATGCAGAATACTTCGGGCAGGCCGCCCTGGAGGAGGAAATCTAATGAGATTCACAAATTGGATCAAAACGGTCACTTTGGTCACCGTCGTGGCTTTTGGGCTGGCCGCTTGTGACACGATCAAACCAACATCTACGTTTGAAAGTGTCATTGACCTGGAAGCACCCATTACGGTGGTTCGCGGTGGCGACAGCTTTATTTTCACCACAGTGTTGACTTATACGGTGAATGGCGAAGTGTTGCCTTTGGCCAACCAGGAAGTTCAGTTTTTAGGCGAAGAATTTGGTTTGATGAATGACACGTTTATCACTGACGAAAACGGCATCATCGAATTGGAAATTATTGCCCCCATGCTCCCTGAGCGTGAAACAGAACGTGATGCTTGGATTCGCGTCCACTTTGGTGGCAGCGTGATTGAGTTTCGTGATTTAATTGGTCGCTTCCGCGATTCCAACAACTCACGTTACTTCACCATCAAGCAATCGGCACCTGGTCTAAACAACCCCGGCATCCCTGGTTAAGACTTTTTATCAGGTAACGTTGCCGGACCATAAATGGCCACCTTGCGGCGCTCACGCCAGGCCCAGCAGGAGTCGCCATACGACCAATGCCACCATTCACCGCCATAGTTGGTGAAGCCAGCCTCGTTCATTGCATGAATCAGGATTTTTCGATTCTGGCGAGCTTCATCACTCAACCAAGGTGAAAACGTGGCTGCCACCCTGCGACGCTCATCCGACTTTGCGTCATAAGGTGCGGTCATGTCCAATGGTTTGCCATTTGGACCAATAATTGAAAGATCAACCGCCCCACCGGTGCTATGGCCCGGTGGGGTTTTTATGTCTGGTGGATGCACAAACCGATTGGTTTGGCGTCGTAAAATATTTTTGGGCCAGTGTGAATTTTTCTTTTTAAAATGTTTGTAAACTTCTTTATAAATTTTTATTTGCTCATCCATCCCGCGATAGATGCCCCACAACACAAACTTATGTTTGCGTGGCAACGCTTTTTCTGCAGTTCGCAACATGTCTACCAGTTGTTCTCGACCATGAAATTTATACGGCGCTTTCTTTTTGTAGTCTTTGCGATCTGGATGGATTTCTGAACGTTTTAACAGTTTGAGCGCATCAATCAGCGGCTCGCCATTGTCTTTAATCTTGATGCGATTGAGTTCGCTCACCGGCTCTACAATAGGCGCACGCTTTTGCTTTAACGGAAGTTTCCACTCATTGCCTTTGGTATGTTTCATAAGCGTCAACTCTGAAGCTTTGCCAAACGTTCTGCGGCAGCTTCCAAGGTTTCCTGTTTTTTGCAAAAGGCAAACCGCACCTGCTGATGGCCCAAT
Source organism: Candidatus Fraserbacteria bacterium (assembly GCA_029262795.1). Lineage (GTDB taxonomy): Bacteria > Bipolaricaulota > Bipolaricaulia > RBG-16-55-9 > JAJCYT01 > JAJCYT01. The sequence continues at coordinate 13,819 of JAJCYT010000032.1, read as the reverse complement.
TCAGGTCGGGAATAAAAACTGCTGCCCGGCACCACAGCAACGCCAATGTCTTCCACCAAATAGTTTGAAAAAGCCAGATCATCAGAGAAACCAAAATCTGAAATATCCACGATAATGTAATAAGCGCCTTTGGGTTTTTCATACATCCCAAAGCCCGCTTTTTCCAGGGAAGACCACAACATTTCGCGTCGGGCCAGATAGTCTTTGGCCATCTGTTCATAGTAGGCGTCCGCCATGAGCAGGCCCGCCACAGCCCCTTCCTGAAGCGGTGCGGCTGCCCCCACTGTCAAGAAATCATGCACTTTACGAATGGATTCAGTGATCTTCTGATTGGCAATACACCAGCCCACCCGCCATCCCGTCAGAGCATACGTTTTAGAAATTCCGTTGATGGTAATGGTTCGATCTTTCATTCCAGGCAAAGACGCCATGCTGATGTGTTCGGCATCATCGTAAAGAATGTGTTCATAAATTTCATCAGAGATGGCCAACGCATCGTGTTCCTGACAAAGTTCGGCAATCAGTTCCAATTCTTCATGGGAATACACTTTGCCTGTTGGGTTGTGAGGGGTGGTGATAATAATGGCTTTCGTTTTCTCATTGAACAATGAACGAAGCTCTTCCGGATCAAACGACCAGTCCGGAGGATGATGGGTAATATAGCGTGGTGTGGCATTACACAAAATCGTATCCGGCCCATAGTTTTCATAAAAGGGTGACGAAATGATGATTTCATCTTCAGCGTTGGTCACCGCCAACAACGCAGACATCATGGCTTCAGTGGAACCGCAACACACCGTAATGTCCGTTTCGGGATCAATGGCAACACCGTTATAGGCTTCAAATTTTTCAGCCAATGCATTGCGAAGTGGTTTGGCTCCCCAGGTGATGGCGTATTGGTTGATGTCTGCATTGATCGCATTGATCGCCGCCTGTTTGATGGCATCGGGTGCTGAAAAATCAGGAAACCCTTGGGCCAGATTCACAGCCCCATGTTTCATGGCCAGGCGGGTCATGTCGCGAATCACAGACTCGGTAAATGTTGCGGTTCGTAAAGAAAGTTCCATCCTGCCTCCACCCAAAGAATTGCGAAGCTTTGGGCAGTGTAGTCAGGAAATTTCTAAATTGCAACCAGGTTTTTCACAGAAAACAACTCAGTTTTTTATGCCACAACCTGCCAAATGATGCCGACAAAAATACCCCAGCAACACCCGCCCCCATCCAAATTCGCCACTAAAAAAACGACTCCATGAAGCCCGGCAGGTCGTTCCACCCGATTGAAAAAATTGAAAATTATTCGATGTTGTCTTCGATGGTGTTATTTTCCAACATGCCCTTGATGCTGCCACGTGGATTGAGCGTGAGGTCGTTGTCCACGATGGTGTTGTTGATGGCATCCTTGAGGAAAATGCCAAACTGGTTTTGCTGGATCTGATTTTGCTGAATGAAGTTTGCATCCGCCTGCTCAAGATACAGACCAGTTTGATTGGCTTGGATTAAATTGTGGTCCAATGTGACATCTGTGGTCAGCAACAATGAGGTCGCATATTGCCCGTTACTGCCAAGCAGGTTGTCACTTACCGTGCCATGGGTCACGGTTTCAAGCCAGATGCCACTGCCTTTATTAGATAAAATTTCATTGTCCTGAAGCGTCACATCAGATGAATTGACCATATGAATCCCGTTGCCCACATTCGATGAAATGGTCATGCGCTCTACAGTGATGGATGAAGCGTTTTCAAACTGAAGCCCGTTGCCCTGTCCGCCCGTAATCAGGCTGTCGGTGACCGTGATGTTGTCTGACTCAATCGCCAGCAGACCCACACGTGTGGCCTGAAATTGGCTTAATGTCAGAGTGATGTCTGATGAGTTGATCAACAATGCCCCCACTGGCACGTTGTTGGCATTGAGGTTGGGCAACGTAATGTTGCTGGCATTGACCAACGCCAGGAATCCCAGTTCCAGTCCTGATTTAAACGTTTTATTCTTCAAGCCATTGACATACAAAATCGTTCGATTTCCCAGGGTGTTGGAGCGATCAATGTCCTGCTCATAAGCGGTTTCCACATTGCCCTCTACCCAAAATGACGCCGTGCCTGCAGCCAGGGTGTTGCTTCTCATGATGGTATTTGGCGAATCGCTCAACAAAATACCAGAGGTTTCGCCGCGAAAACGGTTGCCCACCAGCGCGTTGTTCGGCGCCTCCACAACATGGATGGCTTGTTTGGTCTGATGGCGGAAAATGTTGTTGCGAATCACATTTTTACTCGTCTGCTCCAGACGCAACCCTTGTGGATTTTTCTCAATCGTATTGCCCTGAAAAGTGATGCCTTCACTGTTGAGAATATGAACGCCAATCTGTTTTTGATCTGCAATTCGGGACTGCGTAATTTCAACATCCTGTGCTTCTTCCAGCAAAATACCAATATTGCCTTGCGTGATTTCATTGTTCATCAAATGAACACGCTGTGTGTTCACACGAATGCCAACCTGACCACCACGAATATTGAACCCCTGAATCGTTACGTTGGGAACCAGAATATCAATCACAGGCTGGTCTTCTTTGTAGCCTTGAATCAAGGGTTTGCTTTTGCTCACCAGCGAGGTAAACGCTGTATGGCTGGCCGTCACAATGCGAATGGGCTTGTTGATTGTGATGGTTTCTCTGTAAATACCCGAAAACACCACAATCGTGCTGCCCGCCGGTGCCGCATTGACCGCAGATTGAATGGTCTTATACGCTGCATCCGGCCCCACCAAACAACAGGTGTTGTTCAACGGCCCCAGCAACACACCCAAAACAATAAATCCAAACATGGCCCAAATGGCCGGCTGTAATAATGTTGACATGGTTCTGATTAAATTTTACGAGCCTATGAAGGGAATCGCTGGGACTAAAGTCTCTTATGCGCGAGAAAGGGAAACCAGGGATCGGAGACAGGAGGCCATAAAATCAAAAGAATTGGAGAAATTAAGAATGTAAAAGGCTTCAATCCCCCAACCCCCTTCGTCTGAAGGGGGCTAAGGTTTGTTTTTCGTATATCAGTTCAATTTAACGATTCATTATTCTTACTGAAAACCCTACGGCTTTGGTTTGTTTATAACCAGGATTTGTCGCAGAGATCGTAGGAAATGACGCCTTCGCTGAAGAACAAACTCAATTCGCGTTCAGCAGATTCTGGAGAGTCCGAACCATGCACCAAGTTCATGGTGAAGTTCAAGCCCAAATCGCCGCGAATCGTGCCAGGATCAGCTTTAAGCGGATTGGTCGCTCCCATCATGGTACGAACGGCAGTGACGGCTTCTTCGCCTTCCCAAGCCATTGCAACCACTGGAGAAGAGGTGATGAAATCGCGCAGTTCTGGGAAAAACGGCTTTTCCACGTGTTCGGCATAATGCTGTTTGGCCAAATCTTCGGTGATTTGCATCAATTTCAGGCCAACCAATTTCAAACCCTTTTGTTCCAGGCGCTGAATAATGGTGCCTGTGAGGCGACGCTGCACGGCATCCGGTTTCAGCAAGACCAGTGTTGTTTCCACACCCATTAAAATCTCCTTTAATTCATAACTAAATTCACAAAGAACCCTGATTATGACAAGCCCATTTCGGTGATGCAAGCCACCAAAAATACAGGAATATTGGCACCACTTGGCTAGACAGGTTCACTTTGCTAAAGTACGGTATTGGAGACAATTGGAATGATGAAGCCATCCGATAAATTACTGACGTTACCGCTGTTTGAAGAAAAGGCCATCGATCCCTGTGACACCGACCTTGAATGGTTGCACGATATCTATGTGGCCATTCCTAAAGAAGATGTTATTCAATTGAAAACCTGGTGTGAACAACAAGGGGATTGTGCCAATTGGTCAGATATTGTTCGCCAATTGGTTCAAACTTTTTTGTCATCTAAAGACAATCCAACTGATGAATTGGGAATATTGTTAAAGCAAATCGTACAGCAGAAATAAAAACCACCGCCGACAACACATGGTTTGCCGGCGGTAGCTCTGTAAAATTACTTGCGTTTCTTTTCTTCGCGTTCAACGTACTCTAGAATGGCTTGAATCACGACATAATTTAAAGAGCGATCTTGCTTTTTAGCAACTTTGTTAATACGCTCCAGAGGCTTTTGCGTTCTTTTGCTCTGAGGTACATAAATACTGATTCTATCCATCATCATCCTCCATAATATCAATTACTCATTAATAATGTATACTCTGCATAGTATACAGAAAAAAATCTGAATTTGCAAAAAAACCTAGGGCTTTACAGAATTTAAGAAATTTAATACTTTCTCGGCATAAAGATCGGGCTCTGTATCAATAGATTGAACATGCTCAACGCCCTCCAGCAACCACAGCTCTTTCGGCTCCTGTGCCAGTTCATACAGTAGTTCTGAGTTGTTATAGGTAATGCCTTCATCAGCTGTGCCGTGAATAAAAATAGCATGGGAAACCTGCTCAATCACGGTCAACACGTTGGTTTTATCAAACACATCAAACCCCAAGCGTAACTGTGCCACCCAGGTATACATGGGAAACAGCGCCTCTAAAAATGGATCTGTGTATTCGGGACTTTGCGAGGCCAGTTTGAGATTGGCAAATGCACTGTCTGAAATGACGGCAAACACTTCTGGATAAGGATGATCCGCAGCTGTGATCAAAGCGGCCGATGCGCCATTGGAGTGGCCGAACAAGGCGACATTTTCCATGCCGCGCACTTCACGCATGTGCTTCATCCCTGCTTCGATGTCCAATTTTTGAAATGCGCCAAAGGCGTAGAGTTCGCCCTCGCTTTCACTCTGGCCACGAGGGTCAAAAAACAAAAGATTGTAGCCTGCTTGATTTAAAAAGGGGCCGTATTTGAGAATGATGGACATGGAATCTGTGTAGCCAGGCGCCATCACAATGCCATCATTAGAAGTCCCAGGCACCCACCAGGCATTGAGCTTGAGCCCATCTTCGGTTTCCAGCAGAAAGGTTTCATGATCCATGCCGTAGTCGACAGGCGTTTCCACAATCTCACCACGTGGCTGAAAAAAGATGTCCTCGTCCAGTCGTTTGTTGATGGTGTAACCAATAAATCCACCGGCCCCCAGCAACAAAACAGCGATCACTGCAAGGCCAATCGAAATAGGGGATACCAATAATGTTGATTTAATCATCTCAAACCCATAATTGCTCTGTTAAACAAGGCAGTTTAAGTAGAAGATGGGCCAGCTTCAAGTTTCTCTAAGGCCCTTTTTGGCTGGAGGTGTAATATTTCGGGCGGGAGACTGTCCCCACCTTGTATCTGGACAACGATAACCCATCCATCATGACACCATTGAGAACATCGGCTTGTTTGATGCCTTCGTTTAAATAACGAATCTCAAAATGCAAATGAATGCCCGTACTATGCCCCGTGTTGCCCATAAAGCCCAACACTTGCCCCTGACGAACTTTGTCACCTGGATCAACCGAAACGCTGGGATAACGAAGGTGTGCGTACACCGCCGTAAAGCCATTGCCATGATCCACACGCACAAAATTACCATAGCCAAACTCGCATGCCTGACAGATCACGGTGTTACGAATTTCAGTCACCACACCATCCGCAGCAGCCAAAACCGGTACGGGAAAGCCGTGAAGCTCGCCCTGCTGTCGGTTGTTGTCAATAATATCCATGGCAAAATAAGCGCGCCCTCGATGGCCCAAGTTTGGATCACCACCGTAGAAACCGCCGCCAGGTTCGGTGCTCAACAACCAGTCATAGCCGCCTGGCAGAGGTAGCTTAAAATCAGGAATGATGACTTCAGTTGGCTGAGCTGATGTTTCTTCTTGCGCTTCAGTTGAAGGCTGGACAGTGGGTGATTCAGTCACCGTTTCTGGCTCTGACTGAGAAGCTGGCTCTGGCGTCGATGCGCCTGATCCTTTAGCGGAAGCGGTTGCTTGTGTGAGTTGGACACGCTCTGGCTGCGGCGTTAAAGCCACATCCACGCGCTGAACACCAGACAACACATCCACAATGGCTTCATGTGTGTAAAACCCTTTGGCAAGCACTTTGAAGTAATAGAATCCAGGCTGAATGTCAATGAGCTGATATTGCCCCTGGACATTGGTGGTGGTCATGTGCTCGCCCAAATGCACTTCGGCAAAGCTGAGCACTTTGCCATTGGCATCGGTGGCAACGCCACCGATTTGCCCCATGCCAGGGGTACATCCCCAAAGTAGAAAGACAAATCCAGTCAGGATGATGGCATGAAAACTTCGAAACAAAAAATTCCTTGACATTTCTCCTGAACGGTACTTTGCCAAAAGATTTGCCTCAAGGACAAACGTCAGCCTCAGTTTGGATGTACGCGTGGCTTACTGCCCCTGGCCTAAGGAATAGCCTCGTTCACCATCAAAGTGATAAAGGTGTTCGGTCTGAATGAAATCCAAACCTGCATCAGCCATGCGCTGTAACAATTGGGCCACATCCTGGTGAGACACCACTGCACCGTCGCTTGCTCCCATAAGGCGCACGCGCCAATGGTCGGTGCAAAATGTTTCGGGAAATCCGTCCGGCCAGACTTTGACACCGCGATTGCTAATCAAAGCAAGCTGGAACGAATCGCCTGTCAAAGCTTGAAGCTGTACGGCAAACGCTTCAACATCAGCGTCTTCATTGTCGAAGAACACATCGACCCCAACCAGCTCTTTTTTAGTCTTCGGCTTTCGCGTATACACCGGCATCGAAAAAGCATCTGCCTGATAATGTGTTCTGCGAAGCGAATCCGGCTCTTCGCCCAGGCGATCAACCACGGCCTGTGCAAAAGCCTTGGTACCCACTTTTTCTTTACTTTTGACTTCATTAAAAATATCGCCGGTGTGAATCCCATCCTCGATGGTTTTGTGCCAGGCGTTGCGGATGCGTTCGGCCACCTGACCTTGATCAATATGATCCAGCATCAACACGGCTCCCAACAACAAACCAGAAGGGTTGGCGACACCTTGCCCTGCAATATCGGGTGCAGACCCATGAATGGCTTCAAACATCGCACCGTGATCACCCAAATTTGATGACCCTGCCAAACCGACAGACCCTGTAAGCTGTGCCGCAATGTCAGACACAATATCACCATAAAGATTGGGCACCACCACAGCATCAAAATATTCCGGCGTATCTGCCAGGCGTGCCATGCCAATATCCACAATCATATGTTCAGTCTGAATTTCAGGATAATCCTGGGCAATTTCATCAAACACCTGATGAAACAAACCATCACTGATTTTCATGATATTGTCTTTGGTAAAGCAGGTAAGCTTTTTGCGCCCACGATGTTTCGTGTATTCAAACGCATAGCGGATAATTTTTTCCGACCCAGGGCGCGAAATCAGCTTGAGTGCCTGAGTCACTTCTTGTGTCTGACGATATTCAATCCCTGCATACAAATCCTCTTCATTTTCTCGGATGATGACCAAATCCACATAAGGATGCTTGGTTCGCACATACGGCGCGTAGGAAATACAGGGCCGAACATTGGCATACAATCCCAGTGTTTTACGAATGGTCACATTGAGACTTTTCATCCCACCGCCCTGAGGCGTAGTAATTGGGGCTTTTAAAAATACTTTGGTGCGTCTAAGAGAATCCCAGGCTTCGGGTTTGATGCCGGAACTAAACCCGTTTTCATAAAGACTTTTGCCTACTACAATTTCTTCTATTTCAAGTTCGGCCCCTGCTTTATCCAACACATGCAATGTGGCTTCCATAATTTCTGGGCCGATGCCGTCGCCGTAGGCAACGGTTACTGGAACTTTCGCCATTCTCCAGCCTCCGCTTCATCAAGTTTTATAGTTGAGAACAGAGGCGATTATACAGCTTGATTGCTTGTTTTTCGATCTATTTTGAGGGTAAACTGTATGCCATAAATCGACACACGACAGATGAAGGAAATGCCGATGATTGACGACAAAGAAGTGATGCACATTGCCAACCTCGCCCGCCTGAAAATCACGGACGAAGAACGCGAACAATTTAAAGTTCAACTGTCCAACATTTTGGATTATTTCCAAAAGCTTGATGAACTGGACACCTCAAATGTCGAACCCATGAAACACGTCATCGACACTCAAAACGTTTTGCGCGTCGATGAGCATCGTCCCAGTGTGTCTCAGGAAGACGCGCTCAAAAATGCACCCCAGCAGGATGGCGACCACTTTATCGTTCCTGGTGTATTCGACGATTAATTTTAGCTCTTAGTACGTCATTCTCACGCAAATAGACATCCACATCGATCAAAACACTTCGGAGGTTGAACCATGATACGTTGGCTCGGATCAAGTGTCTTAATTGCATTTATCATTTCCTTAACTGCCTGCACACCAACAGTGCTGCTCGGCCTCGAAGACAATATCAGCGAGAAAACAACCACAGCTCAATCCAGTGTTGCAGACACTGTGTTCATCAATGCGGCTGTGTATACCGTTAATGAATCGAACCCTTGGGCCGAAGCAGTGGCAATTCAAAATGGTTTTATTGTGTATGTGGGAAACAATGCTGGTACTGAAGTCTGGATTGGCAATCAGACCGAAGTGATTGATCTTGAAGGCTTAATGCTCATGCCAGGGTTTCAGGATCCACACCTTCACGCTGTCGAAGCAGGCAACAACGAGCAATTGTGCATCCTGTCTGCAACAGCATCAGCGAATCAGTACCGACGAGAGTTACAAGATTGCGCCCAACAGCAAAGCAATTCGGAGTGGGTGCGCGGCGCAGGTGTTTCGATGATTGATCTTTTTGAATTGAATGAATCCCCATTGGATCTGATTGACAGTGCCATTCCAAATCGACCTGTGGTCATTCAGGATGATTTGGGCCACGGCGCTTGGGCCAACACATTGGCACTGCAAGCGGTGGGTTATGATCAAATTAACGGTCATCCGCAGGGTGGCACTTTAGGCCGAGACGCACAAGGCAACCTCAATGGCATTGTGCTGGAAAATGCACAGCAAAAACTGAGAACTGCCTCTCTTTTGCCCACTCAGGACAATCTGAACTTTACCTATCAAAACTTTTTAGGTGCGCTGCAAACGTTGTCTGGATTTGGTATCACCAGCGTCAGTGATGCAGGCGGCTACTGGCCACGCAATCATCAGGACATCTGGGCGCGTGCTGAACGAGAGGGCACACTCAGTGTTCGCGCGAGCAATGCATTTTATGTGTTCCCTGATCGCCCTTTTGATGAGCAGATCGCTGAACTAGGTCGTTTGTTCAATAACGATGCCAATGGCTTGGTGCGATTCAATCAGGCTAAAATTTATGTGGATGGCATTTTAGATTTAGGCACATCTGCTTTAAATGACCCTTATGATTTTTTCCTTGATCTACCTGGAACCGATGAAAAGGGTTTTTTGTATTTTGAAACCGAAACACTAAACAGGTATGCAAGCAGTTTGGCTGATATTGGATATCAACTTCACTTCCACGCCACCGGAGATCGCGGTGCAGGGTTGGCTTTGGATGCAATCGAGCAGGCACAAAGCAGTGCTGCCGAAGATGCTCGCCATCGAATCACGCATTTGTATTTGATTGATCAAGCAGATCGACCACGTTTCAAAGAATTAGGTGTGGTTGCAGATTTCCAACTGGCACCAGGATCTACCGATCTTCAGTATGCGAATCTGATTGCTGAAGTGATTGGCAGTCGTGCAAATGACTTGTTGCCTGCGGCCTCGATCCTTAAAACAGGCGCGACCGTCGTCCTCAGCAGCGACTGGGATGCGGATTCGTTGTCACCGTTTGAAAAGATCAAATCTGTATTGACTCGCAGCAATGAAGGCATTGCAAACCTTGAAACCGCTTTGCGAATGATGACACTGGATGTGGCATTTTTGTTACATCAAGAAGGCAGCACTGGCTCCATTGAAGTCGATAAGCTTGCTGACCTAATTGTGTTGGATCACAATCTGTTTGAAGTTCCAGTCAGCCAGATTGACAGAACCAACGTGTTATTGACCATGCTGGGAGGCAGAGTCGTTTTCCAGGACGCATCATTTTAATGATTCTGATTCCCCTTCGAAAAGAACGAGGCAACGAACACTAGAACCAATACACGCAGTCAAATCGTAGCCCCCTTTAGAAAAGGGGGTTGGGGGATTTGAAATTCGTAGTGTTTTCCAAAAATTCCTTGATCTTTGTCCATCCGCTTGCCCGCTTTTTCGCCCATTTGTATCATGTACACACCACATAGGAGGATGACGTTTCCATGAGCTATCAGTTTGCAAAAGTGCCGGACACCGGCGAAAAAATAACAAATAACAATAATCAATTAAATGTGCCCAACAACCCCATCATTCCATTTATCGAAGGGGACGGCATTGGGTCGGACATCACCCGCGCGATGCGTCATGTGATTGATGGCGCAGTACTCAAAGCCTATGGTGGCGAGAAAAAAATTGCCTGGATGGAAATTTATGCAGGCGAAAAAGCCAATGACGTTACTGGCAGTTATCTGCCTGATGAAACGTTGGAAGCCATTCAGGAATTTTCTGTTTCGATCAAAGGTCCGCTGACCACGCCTGTGGGCGGCGGCTTTCGCAGTTTGAATGTGTCTTTACGTCAGTTGTTGAATTTGTATGCCTGTGTGCGTCCGGTGCGCTATTACAACGGCACACCCAGCCCATTGAAACACCCTGAATATACGGATATCACCATCTTCCGTGAAAACATGGAAGATACCTACAAAGGCATCGAATGGGAAGCTGGTACCCCTGAAGCCAAAAAGGTGACCAACTTTCTAAAAAGTGAATTTGATATTGATTTGACCGATGACACTGGCATTGGCCTCAAACCCATCAGCCGCACCGGCTCACGACGTTTGATTCGAAAAGCAATTCAATATGCCATCGACCAAAAGCGTCATACCGTGACCATGATGCACAAAGGCAACATCATGAAGTTTACCGAAGGTGCCTTTCAGCGCTGGGGATACGAACTGGCCAAGGAAGAATTTGCCGATACCGTCATCGCTGAAAGCGATTTGTGGGATAAGTACGATGGCAAAATGCCTGAAGGCAAAATCCTACTCAATGATCGCATTGCGGACATCATCTTCCAGCATGTGTTGTTGCGTCCCAAAGAATATTCTGTGGTCGCCTGCCCGAATCTGAACGGCGATTATTTGTCTGATGCTTTGGCTGCTCAGGTTGGCGGCATGGGCATGGCACCTGGTGCCAACATCAGCGATGAAGTGGCTTTGTTTGAAGCCACCCATGGCACCGCCCCCAAATACACCAATCAAAACAAGGTCAATCCAACGTCGCTTATTTTGAGTGCGCTGATGATGCTGCAACATATCGGCTGGCTCGAAGCGGCTGATTTGTTGAGCAAAGGCGTTGAAGCTGCCATTCAGAACAAGACTGTAACCTACGATCTGGCGCGCCAGATGGATGGCGCAACCACCGTATCCACTTCAGAATTTGGCGAAGCCATTGTCGCCAACATGGGCTGATCATGACTTTATTGACGAATACCGGCGTTCCGCACGTTCACTTGCTGGACGCCGGTTTAATCAACATGCCGGAATATACGGGCGTGTTTCTGGTGGACACTGAATCGCCTGTCATCATCGAAACAGGATTCAGTTACAGTGTGCCTCGCATTCTGGAAGGGCTGGAAGAACTCAACATTTCTCCAGAGGATGTCAAATACATCATCCCTACTCATATTCACATGGATCATGCAGGTGGCGCAGGCGGCTTGGCGCAAGCCTGCCCAAATGCTCAGGTGTTTGTGTATGACAAAGCGGCTCGCTATCTGGTTGATCCAGCCGATTTGGTCAAAAGTGTAGAGCGTGCGGTCGGCAGTTTGTTTGAGCGCTACGGTGAAATGATTCCCATTACTGAAGATCGTTTGATCAAAGTAAGTGGCGGCGAAACATTTAAATTACAGGATGATTTTTCTATCGAAATTATTCATGCGCCTGGTCATGCACCGCATCAATTTTGTGTATTTGTGCCAGAATATCACGCATTGTTTACTGCCGATGCCTGTGGGATTTATTTAAAAGAAATTGAAAAAATTTCAGTCACGACCCCACCGCCAGCGTTTCGTTTGGGAGAAGCCCTGGAAACACTTAACCAGCTCAAAGCACTTCACCCAAAGATGCTGCTGTACACTCACTATGGTGCCTACAAAGCAGAAAATCGCCTGGATGACTATGCCGACTTACTGATACAGTGGGTGACGAATATCGAAAAAATTTATGACACCACCGATGATTTTGAAAGCATCCGCAATCATTTTGTCAAGAAATTGCTTCCCGATTATGACGGCCATTACGATTCTTTGATGTCCAATGAAGAAATCGGCATGAATGTGATTGGTGTGCTTTTATATTTAAAACGTCAACGTGAAAACTAACCGTCATCGCCACCTTTGTGATCAAATTCAATAGTGATGTTGTAACTTTTCAATAGGGACAACGCCTCAGGGAAGGTGAACTTTGCGCCTTCCACTTTGTTGTCATTGAGATTGATGGCGTAGTTTTTAGAGGTACGAAAGTCGACGCCAGTCAGGTTGGTGTGGAGAAAATCTGATTCGGTGAGGTCGCATCGAGCGAAAACAACGTCCGTTAAATCAGCTTCTCCAAAGTTGGCTTCTTTAATCAAACAATCTTCAAATGTGAGGTGTTTTAAATCCAACTCCATAAATGATCCATAGGTCAGCACACAATTTTTAAAATCCATATCAAGGATGTGCAGGGTTTTGCTTTGTGCCCAGTTAATGCCCATCAGCTTGCATTTTTCAAACTGAACGTCGAGCCAGGTGCAATCTTTGACCTTGGCCATGCTAAGGTCGCTGTCGAGAAAGTGACATTTTTCAAAGCGACAGTTTTCAAATGTGGTTTCAAAAAACTGGCAGCTTTGAAACATGCATCGAGTGAAAGATTTTTTAACAAACGTCTGCTCCGCACCATCCACATGCTCAAACGTTTGGTCTTCAAAGTACGTATTGTTGAATTCAGACATTGTTTACCTTTAAAGAAAAGCAGGGTCATTGGCTGACCCTGCTTGATTGAAATTTTATTCAATGGAATTGAGATAAGACAGCAACGAGATTTCACTCCAGCTGGCCAATCCGGTGGAATAACTGTCATAAGCAGCTCGAACTTTTGCAAATTGTGCGTTGTTTTCAGATTCCTCATCAAATACCACAGGAGTCAAGCGTTGCAATTCAGCCAGCACTTCATCGGGGAAGCGGCGAATTTCGACCTCAGGTGATTCTTCTTTCAAGGCCGCAAGTGCTTTGTAATTTTCTGTTTCAAACTGAGCGAACGACCAGTTCGTCGCATCGGTGGCCGAGGCTTGAACGATCAATTGAAGTTCTTTCGGTAATTTGTCCCAGGCATCTTTGTTGAGATTCAATTCGGTCACTGGACCTGGCTCATGCCAGCCTGGGTGATAATAATATTTAGCAATTTCAGGAAAGCCCAAAATTTGATCGTGATAGGGACCAACCCATTCGCAGGCGTCAATGGTGCCTGTCTGCATAGCGGTAAAAATTTCAGCGCCAGGCAGCACCACAGTGTCCACACCAGCTTTGGCCATCACTTTGCCACCGAGTCCGGGGATGCGCATTTTCAGGCCACGCAAATCGTCCAAACTGTTAATCTCTTTGTTGAACCAACCACCCATCTGCACGCCTGTGGTCAACATCGGGAAGGCAATCGCACCGAAAGGCTCGTAGGTTTCGTGCCACAACTCCAGGCCACCTCCGCCATAAATCCAGGCCATCATTTGTGAATAGGTAAAGCCAAACGGCACGGAGGTAAAGAACTGGCCAGCCGGCA
>JAJCYT010000031.1 GCA_029262795.1 Candidatus Fraserbacteria bacterium | reverse complement strand
CACCTCCTTTAGTATTGACGTCAATGGAGGCGGCGGTTTGTCGTTTGGCGCGGATTTCACTTACACGCCCGGCGGTATGGGACCAACCAGTATTAAGTTGGGGATCATTTTTTAAGCAAATACGGTACAAACTAAAGTGACTGGAGCCAGGTATTGTTGGCTCCAGTCATACTGTCTCGATAAAATATGCAAATTATATCGAAAAAATGTTGACTTTGGCTCATGATTCGTGTTAGAATGTTTTTGGGGATTTTCGAAAAATTTATGGAGGTCATTTCATGTTGCAAAAAGTTCTCTCGGTCTTTCTAGCCATGACTTTGGTGGCTGGATTCGCGGTAATGTCTAAAGCAGATGTCACAGGAAGTCTTGACATTGATATCACGCTGACCCCGGAAGGGACGCAAACGGAGGCTGTGAAGTTGGAAATCGACTTGCAGTCCAACCTTCAGGTCAACATCACCATGAGTGGTTTGACTTTGGGTGCGGACCTTGGTTTTGGGACCACCGGCGTTGAATTCGCTATTTTAAGCCTGACCACCAATTTGGGTGCGTTGGCTGTGTTTGACCAATTCGTGTTTGCTTCACCTTTTGGTTGTACGTTGTTCAGCGGCGGCGGTAACGGTGCTGCTAACGGCAACAACGATGTGGGTGCAGTAGGCTCTCAGTGCCCTGGCAACCGCGTTGTCCCCATCGGTGATGGCGACGGCGATGGGGTTGTCGACAACGCTGTGGGTTTTGTGAAAAAACGCATCCAGCTCGAACTTAACATTGCTGGTATTACGTTGACCAACTTGGCCATCTTTGAAGATGTTGACTTCCCTGACATCTCCAGCTCTGCTGGTCATGAACCTGACCATTTCGATGGCAGTGTCGCTTATGATCTCAGTGGGACCAACACTCTGATTGATGACCAGACCCCAACTTTTGGTTTTGGTGACGTCATCAGCATCAGTGGTCAGACCGTTTCTGGTATTACCGTGACTGGCGCTACAGCCATTTGTGCTTCTGGTGTGAACCGCATTAAAAAGCGTTCTTTCACCTGGGAAGTCAACAAAGCTTGTACGGCTCAGTTCGGTGATCCTGGTTTGACCCCATTGGAAGGTGGCGCAAAAACGCCATTGTTGTTTGAAGAAGAAATTCTGAACGTGGAAGGTATTGAAATTGGTGGCGTGACCATCGACATCAACACCACCTTCGTTCCTTTGCAGCCTTTGAGCTCAGACATCATCACTCAGTTCACCATTTTGGACTTGGCTGATGTGACCACCACGTTGTCTTCGAACAACATCACCAACCTCAGCTTGAGCCGAATCACCACCAGCGTGTCTTCGGGCAACTTGAGCCTGACTTTGGTGGATGATGGCGGTAACTTGCAGTTCGAAGAAGTGACAGCAGTTTTGGCCATGGTATTGAACCCGAACCAGAACCCAGCTGACTTGACCATTTCGTTGCGCACTGACACCACCGGTTTGAACCGAGTGATCTTCAGCTTGGGCATCAGCCGCGGTGTGATTAACTTGGATACCACCACGGTTTACAGCGGCACGGCCAGCCAGTTGGAATGGGCTAGCACGAGCTTCAGCTTGAGCGTGGACAGCGATGGCGGCCTCAGCTTCGGTGCTGACTTCAGCTACACGCCTAACGGCATGGGCACCACCACCATCGAACTCGGCGTTGTCTTCTAAATAAAGCTGAGTTAATATTTGACTTACCAAAAAGGCTCCAGCATTACGCTGGAGCCTTTTTTTATTGTCTACAAATAATGAAAAGGGCGTTGGTGAATTTCATTCGCCGCTTGAATCCAAAAACTTCTGGCTGAAAGCTACTCATCGTTTACTTTTCTCTCTTTAGAAAAACCTTTGAATCACTAAAAGACTCTATGCGCATCATTAAACCATACGGTTCTTTCTTTAAGAATAATGAGCAAGGTGAAATCATCAACATGACTCACCGCGCCTTCATTCTCCCTCCCTGGACAGAGGCTGTCTCCGCAATTCAAACGGCTTATTTGGAAAAATATGAACACCATATTCACAGCATTTACTTACGAGGGTCCGTTCCTCGAGGCCTTGCCATACAAAAGGTTTCAGATGTTGATAGTTTTGCCATCCTTCAGCCTGACTCAGCCCACATTAGAGATGCCCAAGGAGAGTTTAATATCGAAAAAAAACTGGGTGAACAATTTCCATTTACCACTAGAATTGAATTTTATACCCTGCCCTATGCCAAGGTCATCGCGCCATCAAGCGCTCACCCATTCAACATTAAGATCAATAGCCTTTGCCTTTGGGGTCACAACTTGTCTGAAGACATCCCTTCCTTTATGCCCGGCAAAACCATCGCTTTTTTTGCCCAACATTACGCCAAACAACTTACCCAATTTCAACAACGATACCCCACTCTAAATACTGCCACACAACTTAAAGATGCTTGTGCTTGGATCATGAAACGCACCGTAAGAAGCGGTTTTGATCTTGTCATGGAAAAGATTGGAAAATACACGCGAGATTTGTATCCGTGTTACCAAGGATTTTCTGATCAATATCCACAGCATGAGCCACAAATGAGACAAGCGCTCACATGGGCAATTGCCCCAACTTCCAACATGAATAGCGTGAATATATTCGTGAAAACATTTTGTATTTGGTTAAGGGATGAGATTGAGGCATGTTTAGGCTAATTGTTAGCAAACCCCATACTAGCCAGCTATCAATTAACGCCAGGCAAAGGCGTAAAGACCTCGGCCATTGCACTCTGGATTGTCTGTCCAGGTGGGCGGGGTGCCTTGCCAGTAGAAAATTCGCTGGTCCACAATGACCAGACGGTTGCCATTGTAGTCGCCTACAGAGCAGTTAAGTTGAGGGATTTCTGTTTCCCAGGTCTGAGTCAGGAGATTGTAACGAAAGAATGATCGACCTTCGAATTCAGTGGCGGAGCCAGCAATGGCATACAAGCTTTGATCCTCATTCCATACCAAAGATCCCCCATAGTCGACCGTGCCAGGTAAATCAGGCAATTCCTCCCACAAGTCTAATGTGAGGTAATAGCGGGCAAAAGCGCGGCTGGGCTCATCATCACAGTCTGATCCTTGGAAGGCGTAGATAAATTCTTCACCGGCCCAGGCCAGGGAGGAACCATCATCACTGCATTCCCACGGCGGATCAGGCAAACGTTCCCAGTCACTGATGCCCAGGTTATAACGCATAAAAGCCGTCTCTGCACCAGGACGCTGCACGTTGGAAGCCCCCACCATTGCATACAGATAGCGCGAGCCACGATGACTGACAAAGGTGAGCGCGTCGCCCGCACCTTGCGCCACCGGCGTGGGCCGAAGCTCAGTCCAGCGCCCCCCTGAATAACGGGCGAAATGATGCCGTTGTTCGGTGTAGTCAGCACCAAACATCGCATACAAGTTGCCATCAGGGTCCGAAACCAACGCAGTGCCGTTTTTGGCATCATAGGGAGGTGCCTGTAAGTTTGAGGTTCTTGTGACCACCCCATCGGTTAGTATCAGCTTTTGGAAATCCAGACGTGTGTTTTCGATAAACTGACGAAGCACATAAATATCTTTGCCGTCAGTGGCAATGGCCTGACCAAATCCACCTGGAAAGTTGGTTTGACCCACCCGAAACCACTGAATTTCTGGTGGTTGCGACAGTGCTTCAAAGGCGTGAGATGTGTTCAATGATAACAACAGCCCAACAATGAACAACCCCATCCAACCTATTTTTTTACGATACTTCATAATCCCTTTCTACAGTGTCACTCCACATTGACATTATACACGAGAAGCAGATGCAACATGTAATTCACTCCACAGTCGGTTGAATGTGGCTGTAAAGACATTTTTTCTAATTATGCCTAATCAACCTAAAAAAGAGACCCGCCAGGATCAATTATGATCCTGGCGGGACAGGGTGAGGATAAGGGTAAGTTTGTTTAGAAGAGGTTTTTTAATTAATTGCCCAATCCGTTTGGATCAAACTGTGCTTCGGGCAGCACTTTGCTTTCGATGTTGGTGATCTGCAACAACGTCTGATTCACAGGCACCACGCGATTGTCCAACAACTGGCTGTCGAAGAATGGGCGGCCATCACCGGTGGCATCGTAGGATTCAAAGGTGTTGGAGTGAAGCAAATCGCCACTTTCATCAAACAATTCCAGCGTGATGGGTTCCAAGGTCAATGCATTGGCGACCACCGTGGCTTTTTGATAGGCCACACTTTCACGAGTGGCTTCCAGGTCCAATTTCAAAGCAGGGGTGCCATCTTCTAAAGTGATGTTTTCACGAGCAGAAATTGCATAATCTCCGTCGAAGAAAATGCCAACCACTTCAGCCACTGTGGCATCACCAAACACTTCAAAGCGACCATTCACTTTGATGGGTGAAATCAAATCAGGGTTCCAGAAGAACACTTCTTCGTTGTTGATGATAAACACATCGCCAGCCAATTCTTCTGGCGTCAAATAATCAATACGAGCTGTAAAGCCACCTTCCTGTGTAAAAAGGAAAGATACCTGAACCACAGCCTGTTTTGAACCATCAGGTCGTTCTGCCAAAATTTCAGAGGTAAAAGTGGTGCCAGGAAGATCTGGATTGAAATACCCGGAAAAACGTTGGAAATCCATCGCCTGCAACAGTTCCTGATCAGACAGTTCAGATTGTGCTGTGGCACTCACAGCCGTCCAACCCACCAGGGCAATCAATGCAACCAAAATTATCTTTTTCATGTTATTCATCCCATACTCCTTTAAAATTTCAATGATTTCGTTTTGTTTAACACCCACAATGTACACCTTGCAAAGGGCTGCTACATCGGTGGAATGTTATGATTAAGGGTGGACAAAAGCCGTGTTCACGGCAGGGATGAATGACTGACTCAGTACGTCATTTGATGCATGAAATCAAGAAGAAAAAAGCGAATTTATTTACCAGAAGCGACGAGCCCTTCGCGCACAGCGTACAATGCCGCCTGGGTGCGATTGGGCAGCTTAAGTTTGCGCAATATGTTGCTGACATGCGTACGAACGGTGCGCTCGCTGATGAACAATTGCTTGGCAATCTGTTGGTTCGGCAGGCCTTCGGCAATCAGCTTTAAAATTTCCAATTCGCGTTCGGTCAAAGACTGACTGTTGCCTTTGGGATCAGGGTCGGTTGGTCCTTGAATGGCATGAATGACCTTTTGTGCTACGGTGGGATGTAGCGAGGATTCACCTCGATACACATCTTGAATGGCGCGTAACAATTCATCTGGAGAAGCATCTTTGAGCAAATAGCCCAGCGCGCCGGCCCTGATGGCATCGAGAATTTTTTTGTCCTCGGCAAAGCTCGTCAACACCAGGATGCGTGCTTCCGAATTTTCTTTTTTAATCTCCGTAATGGCCTCAACCCCATCCATCTTAGGCATTGACATGTCCATTAAAATGACATCAGGGTTAAGAATACGGGCACGACGCACTGCCTCTTCTCCATCTCCGGCTTCACCCACCACTTCCAGGTCAGCTTCGGTGAGGATCAGTGCTTTGAGCCCTTTGCGAACCACAGTGTGGTCATCCACGATTAAAATTCGGATTTTTTCAGACATGATGGTTTCTAGCTTAACCCCAACTGCACCCGAATGCTAGTGCCTTGGCCGGGGGCAGTCACCACATCCAGCTTGCCTCCCAGTTTTTCGGTGCGCTCACGGATGCTCACCATCCCCACGCCGCCCTGATCTGCAATATCATTCAGGTTAAACCCTTTGCCATCGTCGAACACTTCCAGCTCAATTTGATCTTCTGAAGCATTTATGCGCAAAGTGACCGAATTGGCAGCAGAATGCTTAAGCGCGTTGTTCAAGGCTTCCTGTGCAATATGGTAAAGGCCCAACTCGACAGGCTTACTCAGTTCAATATCGCCATTGTGGATAAATTTGGCCTGCATGTTTGCGCGCTCTTCCACCGTGTTCAACCGTTGCTGCAATGCTCCAATCAAGCCTTCCTGCTTCAGCAGTGAAGGCCGCAGTTCATACACCAGCAAACGAACTTCCTTTAATGCCTGCTGGGCGGTTTCACTCAGTTGTTGCACATACTCTTTCGCATTATCGACTTTCTCTTCACCCAGCAAGCGGTGGGCAGCTTCGGCAAACAAGGTCACACTGTAGATCGACTGAGTGACCGAATCATGTAAATCGCGCGCCAAACGGCCACGTTCTTCCATCACAGCAGCCTCTTCAGCCTGAAGTCGCAGACGAGCATTTTCGACCACCACGCCAGCCTGATCTCCAATTGAGGCCAGCAACGCCACGTCTTCAACATTGAAAGGCTGTTCAGCATCACGAAACAAGTCAATGATACCCAACACTTTGCCCTCCGAGCGCATCGGCACCATCAACAGGGTTTGCGGATGCATATCCATGATGTGTTTAGATCTTCTTTCAGAATGCTGGGTGACATCGGGAATCAACATGGGTTCTTTATGCTTTAATACCCAGTCCCAAAAACTGTCATCCACATCAATACAGGCAAGCTCTTCGGCCACCACTTGTGGCAGGCCGCGCTGTACCGCCAAATTGAGGGTGGCTTTTTGTTTATCCAGCAGGTGAATCACGCCCATTTCAGCATTCATCGCTTCAATGGAACGCGCTAACAACTGCTCTAAAGTTGCATCCAAACTGAGCGATTGGCTGGATACAGCCGTGACTTCGTATAAAGCAGACAGCTCACGAGTGCGGTCGGCCACTCGTTGCTCCAAGGCGGCATAAGACTCTTGATCTGTGTTTCGCAGGCGACGGGCCATTTCGGCCAACATCTTGAGTGACATGTCTGGATGAGTGATAATAAGCTCACGCAATATGTGATGGCTTAAAATCAGACACTTGGTCGGCACCAGTGAAATCACATCAGCAGAACGCACCG
Source organism: Candidatus Fraserbacteria bacterium (assembly GCA_029262795.1). Classification (GTDB taxonomy): domain Bacteria; phylum Bipolaricaulota; class Bipolaricaulia; order RBG-16-55-9; family JAJCYT01; genus JAJCYT01. The sequence continues at coordinate 372,879 of JAJCYT010000031.1, read as the reverse complement.
CCTTGTCCAACAGCACCATTTCACCAAAAAACTGACCAGAATTCAGTACCGCCAAGGGTTCCTGCCCTTTGCGGACTTCCACCTGGCCTTCGAGGATAAGAAAAAATTCATCCCCCAATTCATTTTCACGGATGATGACCTCATCGGTTTCAAATACCTGCTGTTTCGCGCCCTGTAACACCAGCTCGAGTTCCTTGTCTTTAAACTGGGCAAACAAGGGCACTTCTTTTAGCAGGTCAAATGTTTTAAATGTGTTCATGGCCATTGCGTGCCTTTCATCCGCCTCAGGTCAAACTTAACGAACATTGAATCTGGGTGCCTTTGCCAGGTGCAGAATCAATATGCAGCTTGCCGCCCAGCTTTTCAATCCGTTCTCGCATGCTGATCATGCCAATGCCGCCATTCTGGCTGGCTTGAGATGGGTCAAAACCCTGTCCGTTGTCATGAACGCTTAAAGCCACTTGATCTGCCTCAGAGGAAAACTCTACCTTGACCAAGCTGGCGGCTGAGTGTTTTAAAGAGTTGTTGAGTGCTTCCTGAGCAATGCGATACAGTGCTTCTTCAACTGACTCTTCCAGGTCCGCAGCCCCGTTGACCACCAATTCCGTTTTTACCCCAGCACGTTCTTCAACGGTGTTTAGGCGATGTTTTAAAGCCCCGATCAACCCTTCGTGCTCCAGCGTGGATGGCCTGAGCTGGTAGACCAAAAGGCGCAATTCCTTCAATGCCTGTTGTGAATTGTCGCCCAATTGTTGCAGGTAATCTTCGGTGCCTTCCAGATCATTGTTTTTGGCCAAGCGTTTGGCTGCCTCAGCAAACAAAGTCACACTATACAGCGATTGCGTAACCGAATCGTGCAGATCACGGGCCAAACGGCTGCGTTCTTCCATGATTGCTGCCTGTTCAGCTTGTTCATAGAGCTGAGCATTTTCAATGGCGATACCTGCCTGGTCCGCCAGCAATTGCAACAACATCATATCACTCTGGTCAAAGTGATTCAGTTCGTTGCTCTGTGCATCCAAAACCCCAATGACCTTGCCCTTGGCTTTGATGGGCACCGCCAATTCTGACTGAATTCGATCCCCACCAAATTTAGCGAAAACAAACCTCGAATCTTGCGACACATCCGGCACCAGCAATGGCTCACCTGTGGCTGCCACCCAGCCGGAGATCCCTTCTTTACCGACCTGAAAACGATCCTCTGGGAACTGATTGCCAAGTTCTTTCCACAGAGGACCAGCGCCTACTTTATAGACCACTTCATTTTCTTCAATTAGCCCAATGGCAATGTGATAAAAATCAAACGCACCTTGCACCAGCGTCGCTATTTGAATCAGCAATTGATCTAAATCTAGAATCGAAGTGATGTGCTTGCCCACTTCACCAATGACCCTAAATTGCTCTGCGCGCCGTTGTTCTGCTTCATACAGCCGAGCGTTTTCAAGGGCCACTCCGAGTTGGTCTGCAATGGTTGCCAGCAAGGCAACATCATCCGCACTGAATTGATGTGCGCCTTCTTTTGCAACACTCAACACACCCAGAATTTTTTTCTTGGCCCGAATCGGCACCCCTGCATAAGCATGGACTGGCATATGTTTGGTTCGTTCTGAAACTCTTTTATCTTTGGTGACATCGCCAACAATCAAGGGTTGTTTGTTTTCCACAATCCAATAGCCAAGTCCCATTCCAGGCGGCATTTTTTCAATGGCATCAGTAATTTCGTCAGGAATGCCTTTTTGAATCGCCAGATGCAACACAGTTTCAGATTCGTCCAACAACTGAATAGACCCTATTTGGGTTTCAAATGCATCCAATACTTGATAAAACGTGCGCTCAATGGTGGTATCTAAATCCAATGATTCGTTGGCCACTGAGGTAATTTCATACAAGGCCGAAAGTTTTCGTGTGCGCGCATCCACGCGTTGCTCCATAAATTGATAGGATTCCTGAAGCTCCGAAGCCATGATGTTAAACTGCTCGGCCAGCTGGCCAATTTCATCCTGGCTAGACACTTTGATGGGTTGCCCAAATCGACCTTTGGCCACTTTCTGCGCCGCGTCCATCAGCAATTCGATGGGGCGCATAATGCGTTTGACCCCAATGGTCACCAGCAAAGTGGGCACGATGACACCCAAAATAAGCAAGGCATACAAATATTTTCGATGATTGTGACTGTCAGAAGTGAGCACCGCCCAGCTTTCTTCAGTGATCAGCCCCCAACGGGTGTACATCACTGGAGAATAGCCTGCCACAATGTCCTGGTTGTTGATGTCTGTGGTCCGCATTGAACCTTCCTGAGCTTGCAACACCTGCTGCACCACAAACAAATCTGAAACATCCTTGCCAATGAAATCACTGCCAATTTTTTCCGGATTTGAGTGATAAATCATCCGACCATTGCCATCCACCAGATATTTGGTCCCGATGTCGCCCAACTCAAGATCGTGGATGATATTAAAAAACGCATTGTCACTGCCTGGATCAAGGCGAAACATGCCAAAGATTACCCCACGAAACACATTGCGTTGAAGGTCGACAATTGGCAATGGAATACCAATCACATCTTTATAGCTTTGACTGGGATCGGGCAGAATGTCTGAAAAGAAAATCTCTAACTCTTTCGATTCATCGGCATTGAACTGTTGAAAATGCTGGCTTAAATTTTGAAAAAAATCCAGCTCCGACCAATCCTGGTTCATCAAGCCGGGTCGATGTGGCAAGGTGGCAGCCACCGTGCCTTCCTCATTGAGAACGACCACACCCCCATCAAACACCGACAACCGGTCATACGCCTGGACCAAAGCCCCTTGTTGGTGCATCGGGTCACCAGTATAAATGTTGGCTGTACGGATGGTGTCCATGAGCAATTCGGCATATTCGGCCAATTCAAAGATCAACTGATTAGACGCCAGCCGCGTTAATTCCAGATCGCGTTCAATCACCAGATCCTGTGTAACTTCCTGATAGGCATTCAGGGCCACTAGGGCCACGGCCAAGAGAATGATGGCCGTAGGCACAAACGTCCACACAATAATTTTGGTACTCAAACTGTCCCAACGGAACCAGGCGAACATAAATAGGATGCCTCAGCTTTCTTGAAATCTGTAGAAAAACCACGAACAATTGTGCTTAACTCCTTTAAATGGTACAAGATGCTGTATCTGTTTCAAAATCCGATTTGAATTCTCAGCCTCTTAGACAGTAAAACTTTGAACAAACATGATTGAGCAAACCCACTGAAAGGTGCATCAAAATGAGCCATATCAACGTTGTTCCAGGTGAAACAAAACTAGGGTGGATCGGCACTGGCGTCATGGGGCGCTGGATGTGTGAACACTGTATGAATGCAGGTTTCAACGCAACGGTGTATAACCGTTCGGCTGAAAAAACGAAGCCGTTGGTCGAAAAAGGTGCGGTGCTGGCACACTCACCTCAGGAAGTGGCTGAACAATCTGATGTGGTGATTGCCATTGTGGGGTATCCAAATGATGTTCGATCTGTATTTCTTGGCAAAGACGGCGTTCTGAATGGGATGAAATCGGGTGGCATCATGGTGGATATGACCACCAGCGAACCGTCACTCGCAGTTGAAATTAATCAAAAAGCCAAAGAAAAAAGCATTCATAGCGTCGATGCACCTGTTTCTGGCGGAGATGTTGGCGCACGAGAAGCAAAGCTCACGATCATGGTCGGCGGGGAAACATCGGTGGTTCAAGCGCTCGATCCCTTGTGGCAGGCGATGGGCAAAAGCATGACCCATATGGGACCAGCAGGCAGCGGCCAGCACACCAAAATGGTGAATCAAACCGTGATTGCCACCGGCATGATCGGCATGGTCGAAGGCATGATGTATGCCCACAAGGCTGGTTTGGACTTGGAAACTGTATTAGGCGCGATTGGTGGCGGTGCAGCAGGGTCATGGTCGTTGAGCAATTACGGCCCCAGGATTATTCAGCGTAATTTTGATCCTGGCTTTTTCGTTGAACATTTTGTCAAAGACATGGGCATCGCTCTGGCCGAAGCCAAACGCATGAACCTCAGCCTCCCTGGCCTGGCGCTGGCTGAACAGCTTTATGTGGCACTCAAAGCTCAGGGGCATGGCCGCCTGGGCACACACTCGCTGGCACTGGCGTTGGAAAAACTCAACAATACGGAGATGGTGAATCAATGAGCCAGTTGGTTGGTATTGTCACCAGTCTGGAATTTGCTCATGCCGCTGAGAATCAGATGCTCAAGGAAGCTTTGGAACACCAAGGCATTGCTTCATCCATCGTTTCCTGGGATGATGCTTCTGTAGACTGGACATCTTTTGCATTGATCAATCTGCGTTCTGCCTGGAATTACCATCTGCACACAAATGCTTTTATGCGCTGGCTGGATCATGTAGACCAACTTTCATGTCAAGTGTGGAACGATACGAAAACGTTGCGAGCAAACATCACAAAGCGCTATTTGCAAACGCTGGAGAGGCAAGGCGTCCCTATCGTCCCTTCAGCATTTTTCACGGACTCAAACATCAATTTGATCGAAACAGATTTAAAGCAGCGAGGCTGGAAAAATATTGTCATCAAACCAGCAATTTCTGCGTCCGCTTACAAAACAGTCACCGCATCGGTTGAAACATTATCTGATTGCCAACAAATATTTGATGAAATCTTGAAAACTTCTGAAATTCTGATTCAGCCATTTTTAACTTCGGTTCAAGAAACTGGTGAATACTCTTTTGTGTTCATTGATAATGCGTTGACGCACACCGTTTTAAAAACGCCGAAACAAGACGATTTCAGAACTCAGAGCGAATTTGACAGTTCCAGTAAACTCATTGACCCCACCGATGCCCAAATTAAACAAGCTCGCCACGCATTAATGGTATCCTGCAATCATACACTGTATGCACGCATCGACATGATCCCTGATGAGGATACACTGTTGTTGAGCGAATCCGAACTCATTGACCCTGAATTGCTGATGAAATTCAATCCCGATTCAAGAGAAACACTTGCCAAAGCCATTGCAAAAAAACTCAAAGCTTAATCAGGCAAGAATGTTGTGCCTGCCTTGCCTTCCAACGCTTCAAGTGCTTCATGAAGCGACGCAATCACTGAGCGTTTTCCCTTTTTTGCAAAAGAAACACAAGCCTCCACTTTGGGCCCCATGCTGCCTGCGGCAAAGTGCCCCTCACTGATAAGTTGTTCAACTTTGGAAACACTGACTTGGCTGAGATCCTGTTCATCCGGTTTGCCATAATTGATCTTAACCGCATTAACATCGGTCAAAATCATCAACACGTCCGCACCGATAGATTCTGCCAACACTTTACCGGAGCGATCTTTGTCAATCACAGCTTCAATGCCAACCAGTTTTTTATCTTGCAGCATCACAGGAATACCACCCCCGCCGGAGGTGATGATCACATTGTTGGCAGCCAGCAAATCGTTGACCGTATTTTTTTCATAAATACCGAGCGGTTGCGGTGAAGGCACCACACGACGCCAGCCTCGACCTGCGTCTTCCTTCATTACAAAACCCTTTTCAGCTTCAAGCTGTTTGGCTTCTGCTTCAGAGTAGAAAGCGCCCACAGGCTTGCTCGGATTCTCAAAGGCAGGATCCTTTGGATCCACCAGCACTTGTGTCACAATGGTTGCCACAGGAATATTTTCTTGACCCGCTTCGACGAAATGATTGTTCAATGTTTGCTGCATCATGTAGCCAATGAAGCCCTGACTCTGTGCGCCGCAGATATCCAAAGGCATGGGTGGAATGGTGTCCTTGGCAATGTCGTTTTGTAACAGCAGATTGCCCACCTGTGGTCCGTTGCCATGCGTGATCACAATGTTGTAATTGCCGCTTAACACCATTTTGGCCAGTTGGGCACAGGTGCTTTTGATATTTTCATATTGCTCTTCAAATGTCCCTTTTTGTCCAGGCTGCAAGATGGCATTGCCGCCCAGGGCAACCACAACCAATTGTTTGTTCATGATAAAAACTCCTAGATCACATCTAACAGTTGATCGATTTGATGAATGACATGGCAATCCGCATCGGCAAACACTTTGTGATTGTCCAACAACACGGGTGTAATGCCAACGTTTCTGGCACCGACCACATCGGCATAATAATTGTCACCCACGTGAACAGCTTCTTTGGCTTTAATGCCCACGTGATTGAGTGCCGCTTCAAAAATTCCTGCATCCGGTTTTGAACATCCGGCATCGATGCGAGAAATCACAAACTCGAAATAATGATCCAATCCATGTTCCACGCAGCTTTCAGCGATATTGCTTCCGTTGTTGGTGATGACCCCCATCAAATAGCCTTGCTCTTTGTAGCTGTTCAGCACCGGAAAAACTTCTGGATAACAGCGCCGCCCTTGCGGCAGAGCAACTGATATTTTTTCGCTTTGAACGGTTGATTGTGCTTTCGAGTGCTCGACGCCCATGTTGACCAAAACGTTGGTGGTCAGGTTAAAATGAAATTGTTCCAGATCACCTTTGAGTGTTTGAAATTCTTCTTGAGCCGAACTGCCTGAAAAATATTCGTACAGAAACCGATGTCCCTCACGCACTTGCTCTTCATCAAAAGAAAGTCCGACAGCTTCGCAGGCTGGCAACAGCACATCAAACACAGGTGGATCTGCGTGAACCAGTGTGTCATCAAAGTCGAAGAAGATGGCTTTGTATTTCATCGTTGTCATCAGATGAACGTTATAAAGCAATCACTCCTCTGGTTCAAGCTGATAGGCGGCTCTGGTTGGCTTCAATGGGCGCTGTAGTTCCAACGGACGGCGCAAACCATCTGGCCCAGGCGCAGGCTTTGTCATCTTCAGCCACTCCTTATAGACCTCGTGTGACTTGTTGGTGTCCACGTACACATCGCCATATTGATCTTCGGGTCGCACATTTTCGATGGTGATTTTCTGATGCCAGCAATGCATCCCACTGATCGGATCTGGATGCACAGGGAATGTCAGGTTTTGATGCACCCCTGCATCGCGCCACCAAATGCGCTCGGTTTCGGGATCATCACTCTTGAATGGCTCGATGCCTTGCAGTTGACGCATGAACCACTTGCCCTGCTCTTGCTCGTTGAGGTCAACCAAGGCTGTAGACAAACGCTCACCGCCCCCATCTTTCTGCAAACGCCAACGACCAAAGTGATGCGAACAGGCCACCACACCAGGGCGAACGCCTTCGGTGATCCAGACGCGTGGAACGAAATAACCAATCTCTGTGCAAATGCGAATCAGGTCGCCTGTCTTCACCCCAAACTTTTCAGCGATCTCAGGGCGCAACCATAATGGATTTCGATGTGCAGTTTCATAGAGCCACTTGGAGTTACCGGAGCGTGTGTGAATTAACGTCGGCAAGCGGAAGGTGGGTACTAGGATGTATTCACCCTTGTCCTGATTGAGGTTACGCCAATGAACATGGCTGCGAATATAACCTGGCACAGATTGATCTTCCCACTTCCACTCCCCCATGGTTTTAGAATAAAATTCCAATTTGCGCGAGGGTGTTTTAAATCCTGCGATCGACTTGCCTTCAATGTTGATACCAATGGCATGATTGTTTGCATCTTTAATGATCTGCGTATCTGGATCAACGCTGCTCTGTTCAGTGTTAACGCTTCCTTCATACAAGCTGTACACATCACGCTTCACTTCAAAAGCGCCGAATTTCCTCATGTATTCAAGAGGCTTTAAGCCTTTTTCAGCCGCCGCTTCGGGCAAACCGGGCACGCTGTTTTCAAAGATCCACTGGTAATATTCATCAACAGTCACTTTTTCGCCAGGGTGATAAGGGGATTCAAAATATTTGCGGATGCCCAAACTGCCATCAGGATCGATGCGCCAGGACAGTTCAATCCAAAATTCGTCTTCTTCCCACACTTCGCCAGGGTTGGCTTCGTAGGTGAACTCAAATGTCTCGCCTTGTTTTTCTCGCGCTGTTTTCAGCACCGGCTGACGAAAACCAATCCATGCCCCGGCCTGTGTTTCCTGACTCATCAGGTCATGGCGTTCTGAAGCCACACCCATAGGCAAGACATAATCGGCAAACAAAGCCGTTTCATTCCAGGTGGGGCTAAGTACCGCATGGACGCCGACTTGTTCTTCATCTCGAAGCATTTCGACCCAACTCATGCCATCAGGGTTCGTCCAGACGGGATTGTAAACGCGAGTGAAGTACACACTCAGTTTGCCCCGACCTTCTTTAATGAGATGGGGCAATAAAAAACTCATTTCATAATGTGCCAATGGATAATCTTTGGGAAATAACAGTTCATTCCAACGTTCTAACTGCGGCCCATTCATAAAGGGCGGTGGCACAAATTTGTCCCAGGAGTTCGGCGACACACCACCAGGGGTGCCGACGCTTCCAACCAGTACATTCAGAAACTGTAGGCAACGTGATACTTGCCACCCCCCAAGATTGCCCGCCGCCGCATTGCGCCAAACATGGGAGGCAAATGCTGATCCAGCCTTGCCAATCTCACGCGCCACTTCGATGATAGTGGCTGCTTTCACATTGCATTCTTCTTCAGCAAATTCGGGCGTGTAGGATGCGTACAGTTTTTTGAGTTCAGCAATGAAATTATCGAATGTGGATTCGGTATCGGGATGCATGGCCTTCATGTATTCATCCCAGTTGACCCAACGCTTCATGAATTCTGCATCATAAAGACCTTCATTCAGAATCACATGCGCGAAGCTGAGTAACATCGCAGATTCAGTTCCAGGCCAAGGCGCAATCCAATAGTCGGCAACGGACGCAGTGTTGGACAGGCGGATATCAACGGCTGCAATTTTGGCGCCGTCCATTTTGCCTTCCATGATGCGCTGTGCGTGCGGATTAAAATAGTGACCTGTTTCCAGGTGGGCACTTAATAGAAGGATGAATTTGGCATTGGCAAAATCAGGCGAAGGGCGATCATCTCCCATCCACAACGAATAACCAACTCTTGCCGCACCAGAACAAACGGTGGTATGGGTGTTGTGTCCATCTATCCCCCAGGCCTGCATGACGCGATACATATAGCCGTCACTGCCCGGACGACCGACGTGATACATGATTTCGTTGTGTCGATCTTCTTCAATCGTTTTTCGAATTTTTGCCGCAAGATCATCCAGCACATCGTCCCAACTGACGCGCTCCCAGCCACCGTCCCCACGTTTACCTACTCGTTTTAATGGATATAAAATACGCTCAGGGTCGTTGACCTGATTGATCGTGGCAGGCCCTTTGGCACAATTTCGACCTCGGCTGCCAGGATGTTCCGGGTTGCCTTCAAACTTTCTGATCTCCATCGTGTCTTTGTTGATGTAGGCCAGCAATCCGCAAGCGGCCTCACAATTAAAACAAATGGTGGGCACCAACGTGTAGCGGTTTTCCACTTTCTTGGGCCAAGCGGCGGCATCGTACTCCACCCAGTCGTCCCATTTTTCAATCGGAGGGTAAGCAGAAAGCGGCAACGGTTTGTAGTCAGACTTAGAAAATCTTTTTGGGTTGTCTGTGCTCATATTAAAAAGCTCCTTAGCTCAAAGGCGCAGCTTGACCAGCCACAACCCAAATGTGTTCGTAGGCCAACAAACCAATTAAACTCATCACAGCAGCCACCCCAATCACAGGCAAGGTGACACCAAAAGCCAGGATAAGCACCGCAGGAATCACATTCCCAACAGCCACCGCCAAGCCCCAGAAAGGCCGACTTAAGGAACCTTTCACAATCAGATCACGAGCAAATTTTGCATCGGGCGTGTGGTGCGATGTACCAAGCTCACTGCCCACAATAATGAGTACATTGACCAACAGGCTGAACAACAAGGTGTTTTGTAAAAGTGATAGCAAGGCCGTGTCGCCTTGACTCAGCCACACGCCCAGCCACATTGCAGCAGCTCCCGCCACCACAGCCTGAACCAGAAAATGAACAGAAGTTAAAGCAGGATTTTGCCAGAAATCTCTCCCTTTGGCCTGTGCAAACAAAAAGGCTGAATAGCTGGCAGTACACACTGCAAGGATGGCTCCGGGCAAAAGCAATATTTGCTTCACAATGGGCCAATCGATCCAATGCGCCAATAACCAGGCACTGACCACGCCACCAAATGCCGTGATGATATAGCCCCCAATCACCAGCCAGGATTTCCATTGCGGCCTCAGAAGCAAGCGATAAAAGCGCTCTGGTCGTTTCAAGTCCAATACCAGCAATGCGCCTGTGATCGCTAAAAACACAAGGCTCAATATTGGAGATGTGCTAGCGAGGAAGGGTTCACTGATTGGTTTAAAAAATGCCATCAACATTGCGGCAACCAGGAAAAAGCCTGCTGAAATGGATTTGGTCCAAAGGTAGGCGGACACTTTCCAACCCCAGGGTCGATCATGGGCCACGTCATAAACAGTACGGGCCGCTTTCTTTTCGGCGGCTTCAAAGTCTTGTTTGTGAACCTTTTTGCCAGCCGCTTCGGCCCAGATGTAAGCTTCTTCTCGGCTGACTTCAGAAGGCGTAATGGCTTTTTTATCCGCTTCGATATAGTGAAGTTGTGGCCGTGTGCCTTTTTCAGGCTTACGTACAGTGGTGTCCAAATTTGAGATTAAATCGAAAATATGACTGCTTTGATCTTCCATATCGCCGGCAATGATAGCTTGCTCCGGACACACCACCACACACGATGGTTGCAGGCCCACTTCCACACGGTGAGCGCAGAAGTTGCACTTTTGTGCGGTGTTGGTGCTGGGATTGATATAAAGCGCATCGTAAGGGCAGGCCTGCATACACGCTTTGCAGCCGATACAAGAATCGCCATCGAAATCGACAATTCCATTTTCACTTTTAAACAGCGCGTTGACGGGGCAAATTTCGATGCATGGCGCCGCTTCGCAGTGGTTGCAACGCAACACGGCAAAGTGACGCTGCGTGTCTGGAAACTCGCCTTCTTCAATGTATTTCACCCAAGTGCGAAACGCCCCCAAAGGCACATCATGCTCGGCTTTACAAGCAACCGTGCAGGCATGACAGCCAATGCACTTGCGATGGTCAATCACGAACCCATATTTGACCACAGTATCAACCCCAAAGAGATAAAATAAAATTTAAAATCTAAATTATAACGACCCCTGAAGCAAAGAAGCAAACGACAAAAATAGATATTGATTTTTCCCTTTATCCATCCATTTTAAACGTTTCTTGTGATTTGGTAAACTCGAACTATTCCATCCAGAAAGAATGTGATTCGATGGACAAAGAACAACTGCAAACGCTCTACCTTCAAGAGGATTATTATTGGGGCAAGGACCCTAACGAATTGGCAAAAAAGATTCTAAAATATGTTGCCCCGCCAAAAAAAGTGGTGGACCTTGGTGCAGGCGAAGGCCGAGACAGTGTGTTTTTGGCCCAACAGGGATTTGACGTTCTGGCAATGGACATCGCCCCTGCCGGATTGGATAAAGTGGTTCGTCTGGCTGAGGAATTCGATACACAACTTCACACACTCGAAGCCAATATTAACGACGTTTCTTTTTCAGATTCATTCGACGTGGTTTACTCCATCGGCGCGCTGCAATACATCGAACTCCAAAACAGATCACGGCAATTTGAACATTTTAAAGCAATCACACACCCTGGTGGCATCCATGTTTTGTTTGCGTTTATGAATCACCCTGAAGTAGACATCGCCCCAGACTGGGGCCAAAACGAATATTTGTATCAACCTCAAGAACTTGAAAATCATTATGCAGGCTGGAATATTCTCGAACAGGAACAAATCATTTTTGATTGCAATTCCAGCAATATTCCGCATCAACATGCAGCAGATATTTTAATTGTACAAAAACTCTTGAAAGGAAATTGATGGAGCCTATCGCGTTTCAAGATGAAATTCCCGACAATCATTGTTGGGGTTGTGGCAGTTTGAACCCGCACGGTTTACAGATTAAAAGCTATTGGGATGGCGACGAAGCTGTCTGTCACTGGAAACCCAAACCAGAACACATGGCCGGTCCCACCCATATCCTCAACGGCGGTGTGATTGCCACCATTTTCGATTGCCATTGCATATTGACAGCCGCCGCCGCAGCTTACCGAAAACAAGGCCGCTCTGTCTCCAGTCTTCCTTTGATTTGGTATGTCACTGGCTCGCTGCATGTCGATTATTTTAAACCCACGCCCATTGACGAAACCGTGGAACTTCGTTCCCAAATCAAAGAGATGAAAGAAAAGAAAACGGTCGTCACTTGCGATTTATTTTCCCAAGGCGAAAAATGCGCCAGTGCTGAGGTGGTCGCTATTCGTGTGCCACCCGCATGGAGAGAAGCATGATTATCAAAGAACTCACTACGGATGCTGAATACAAAACCATCTATCCTACATACAAAGAAGAATTTAACGAAGATTTGAGCGAGCAACAATTTCTCGATGTGTTTCACAACATGGCATCAGAAGGCTGTCGCTTGTTCGCTGTGGAAAACAACAATGAAATCGTCACCGTCACCTGTATTGCCATTCGTACGGACTTTGCCAATGGGAAACATCTGTATGTCTACGAAATGGCCACGCACCCGGAGCATCGCTCTAAAGGCTATGGCAAGCAGTTGATGGATCACCTCGAAGGCTGGGCCAAAGACCAAGGGTGTGAAAAAGCGATTCTCTATTCAGGATTACAACGCGAAGGCGCACACCGTTTTTGGGAACATCACAGAGGCTACGAGCGTCGAGGCATCGTGTTTAAAAAAGAATTTTAAAGCTTTGTAAATTTAATGCTGATCGAATGATTCTCTGACCGTAAAGAGGTACGCCAATACCAGGCCATGAACAATTAAAAGAGGTACAGCCATACTGATCAATGCAAACACCAAGCCAAAGATGTTCACAAAAATTGCGGTTCTCCAACCCCAACCTTGCATGGCCCACAAACCGAAGCCAGCCACAATGTAAGTTAGGCCTGTAATGATGGCGAAAATGGGACTCAAGCCAAAGATCGAAAGTGGATTAAACACAATGGTCATCACGCCCAAAAGCAATGTCAATCCCCCATAGAGCCAACCCAGTATAGAAATTACCGTAATGCCTAAAGGGCGATCATCACTCCACATTCGATATCCTTTCTTAGCTCAAGCTTATTTTTCTATTATACGTCAGTTTACAACATCTCGACAATTGGGCAACAAAGTGTTTTGATTTCATAGAATGACTAATGATCTCGAAATACTTTTTTGACCGTGGGGCTGAACGCCAAGTAACTCAGAATCAGCAATCCACCCACAAATCCTGGACGTAGATCATCTAGAGAAATAGCAACGCTGACCACCTGAAGTAACAACGCCAGCCCTAGGCCCCAATTCTTCAATCGCCATAACCCATAAGCTGAAACGAAGTACAACACACCGATCACTATTTCGACAATACCAAGCCAAACCTCAATGGCAAGGGAACTATCTGAAAGAAGCAGATACGCGAAAACAAGAATTAAAGCCCCATTTAAAAAACTCATGAGTGATACCAGCGTGATGCCTAATGGCCTCTTCATAACACCTCCCGTGGACACGATATCAAGTTTACTCGTTATTATTGAATACGATGCTCAAACACTTTTGATCCTAGCCTGAATCAACAATTCATTTCAAAAAGAAAAAGGGCCAAGCTGTTCAGCTTGACCCTTTTCAACTTTGATAGAGCAAGAATGAAGTTTTGAGAAAACCTTCAAACGCCTTTGACTTTTTTCACTTCTTCAATCAATGCTGGCAGAATTTCATGCAGGTCGCCCAACACGCCGTGGCTGGCACGTTGGAAGATGGGGGCTTCAGCATCCTTGTTGATGGCAATGATGTTCTTGGAGTTTTTGCAACCGACCATATGCTGAATCGCGCCAGAAATACCACAGGCAATATACACATCTGGTCCAATCTGTGTGCCTGTCTGCCCAATTTGGTCAGAGTGGGAACGCCAGCCGTTGTTGGTCGCCACACGACTGCCGCCGACTGCGCCATTGAGCAATCCGGCCAGTTCTTCCAAAATGGAAAAAGCTTCTTCGCTGCCCATGCCGCGTCCGCCACCAATGACGACTTTGGCTGAAGCCAATGGAATGCCCTGTTGTTCGCCTTTTTCAACCGCCTTGAGTTGATCCACAAAATCAGCATCATCCAAAGCCACAGACACCGCTTCCACTTCAGCAGCCCCAGGTGCAGTAGCTTGCTGAGGTGCAAACGCATTTGGATCGACGGTGATCAACTTTGGAGAACCAGTGAGCTGGGCTTCCTGAAACAAACTGCCACCCCAAATGGCGCGGGTTAAATTCACGACATCACCATCCACAGATAATTCTGTGCAGGCAGATGCAAATCCCCAATCGCCCAATGCCGCAGCACGAGAGAGAATTTCATTCGCACTCGCAGTTGAAGCCGCCACCACAGTTTCAGCAGATTGTGAACTGATGACCTGATGAACCGCTTTTCCTGCCGCGCCTGGTGCATAAGTGTTCAAGCGATCGTCAGCCACATGCAACACTTTTTCGACACCGTAAGGCTTGAGCACTTCAGCGTCCGCGCTGCCCAAGGCCATCGCATGAATTGGGCCACCAAACATAGAAGCCACCGAAAGTGCAGACTGAGAGGCTTCTGTCAATGCGCCATCCTGATATTCAACGTATACAAGCGTCATGATTACAGCACCCCCAGTTCTTTCAGCGTTTCCATAATTTTGGGCACGGCTGCTGCCCCTTCACCCAACATGGTGACCTGATCGCCGGATTCTTGTGGTAATTTTAAGCCTTTATGCACCATCTTTGGCGCAGGTGCATCCATAGCGATTTGTTCCAACGGCGCACGCTTGGCCGCCATAATGCCACGCAAGCTTGGATGTCGAGGTTTGTTAATACCTTCTTTCACCGTCACCACTGCGGGCAGAGGCAACTCAAACACAGCCCAGTTGTTGCCATCCTGACGCTTGGCAATGGCGTTGCCATCCTGAAATTGCAACGCTTTCACGCCCGTGGCGCAAGGCACACCAAGCATGGTGGCAACGCGAGGGCCAACCTGATACTGACCCAAATCTGCCGCTTCGTTGCCCATCAAAATGAGATCAAATTTTTTATCTTTGACAGCGTTGATGATGGCGTGAGCTGTAGCATGCGCATCCCAATTGTCATCATCACTTTGCAACAAAATGGCTTGAGTTGCGCCTTTGGCGATGGACTCTCGAAGCTGCTCCGTTGTGCCTTCCGGGCCGAGGGCCAGGACAGTGACTTCCCCACCCTGTTCCTCAGTGATGCGAATGGCTTCTTCCACCGCACATTCTTCGTGCGGGCTGATGGTAAACTCCATGTTGCTGGTGTCGATCTGACGGTTGTCGGACGTGAGGTTCACGCGACCGCCCGTATCAGGCACCCGTTTGATACAAACCAAAATATCCAAAAATCATCACCTCTTGGTCACACCTGGGTCAATGGCCGGCGCTGCACTGTAAAGTGGCTCCAGTGCGGCCAAATCATCGGCCCCTGTGGCCTTAAATTTTTCAATTCCAAGTCGTGCCACTTCAATCCCTGAAGGCTGGCACATTGCTTCTGACGCCACGTTCACGTGATCCATTGGCCCCATTGCTTCGCAAAGCGCATTGGCACCTGGTCCAACCAGCAACACAGGCGTGGTGAATGTCTCCAACTTTTGTTGAAGCGCGTTTACATCCAACACATCAATCTCTCCTGAGGGTTGACCCTGTTCATAAAAACTGACGTAAGCCTGAGTGGGGCGATCCGTGATCAAAACACAAACACTGTCTTGCCAATGATCTGCACGCTGTTTCAGCATTGGCAACGAAGGCACGCCAACCAACGGCAGGTTGAGGGCCATTGCCAATCCCTTGGCCAGAGACACTCCCACACGGAGGCTGGTAAATGAACCTGGCCCCAAAGCCACGGCAATGAGTTCCAATGAAGTTTTTTCAACATGAAGAACTTTTAAGAATTGTTGTAGCGAAGGCACCAAAGGGTCGTTCTTTCGTGCCACTCGTTTACAAGCTATTTCTCCAAGCGGCCCATCATGAAAAAGCCCCACACTGCCCCAACTGGTCGCCGTATCTACCCCCAGGGTCAACATGCGGAAAGTTTACCGAAATGGTTATCCGTTCTCAACAAATTGATTTTACGATGACCTGCTGATGTTGGTTGCTCTGAAAATTTCATTTACAAAACCGCTTGTGTTATGGTGATTTCAAGGGGGTTCAAAATGCCTAAAATTAACATCAATGGAGTTAATCTTCATTATGAAGAACAGGGAGACGGTCCGGAAACCATCGTCTTTGCACACGGACTGTTGTTCAGTGGACGCATGTTTGACAATCAAGTTGCTGCGCTTAAAAGCCGTTACCGCTGTATCAGCTTCGATTTTCGAGGCCAGGGACAAAGTGATGTTGCGCCATCTGGCTACGACATGGATACACTGACCGACGATTGTTTGGCCTTAATGCAGGCATTGGACTGCACACCTTGCCACTTTCTCGGCCTTTCGATGGGCGGTTTTATAGGAATGCGCCTTGCCATCCGGCACCCTGAATTGATCAAGTCGTTGATGTTGTTAGAAACCTCAGCGGATGCTGAACCTAAAGAAACGATATCTCAATACCGCCTGTTAAATTTTGTGGCTCGCTGGTTTGGTCTAGGGGTGGTAATAAATCGAGTTATGCCCATTATGTTTGGCAAAAAATTCCTTGAAGATGAAAGTAGAAAAACACAAAAACAAGCCTGGAAAAAATCCATTATTGCCAATGACCGAATCGGGATAACTCGCGCTGTCAAAGGGGTCATTTATCGTGAGGGTGTTTACGAACATCTGGATAAAATCACTATCCCCACCTTAATTATTGTTGGTGATCAGGACGTGGCAACAGAACCAGAAAAAGCAGAGCGAATCCATGCACGCATCCCTCAGTCAAAATTGGTGATTATTTCAGGAGCGGGACATACCTCAACGGTGGAAGAACCGGATGCCGTCAATACAGCCCTCATAGATTTTTTAGAAAATTGAGAATGAACAAGATAATTTGATATTTAGACACAAAATGCTTCAGGCTCAATATGACTCAATATTTCTCGCGCTTTATCGATATCGGCTTGAATTTGCACTTTTAAAGTTTCGGCGCCTTCAAAAGATTCATCATCGCGGATTTTGCCAATGAGGTGAACGTGTAGCATTTCATCATAAAGAGGGAGAAACACCCCTTCCAGCAGATGCACTTCGGTCACTTGCTCTTGGCCATCAAAAGTGGGTTTGGTGCCAATGTAAACCGCTGATAAATGTGACTTCCCCTGTAAGCAGGTAACGGCTGCAAAAATGCCTTGCTCAGGGTGAATGTGATTGAATGTTTGATCCAGATTTGCTGTAGGGTACCCCAGCTTCTGACCTCGGCCTTCACCAGGCACCACACGACCATAGAGCAGCGGCGCACGTCCTAACATTTGTGTGGCCGACTCTATGTCGCCATCACGGATGGCACGACGAATCCGCGTGCTACTGACAGGTTCATTATCAAACTCGATATCACCAACTTC
The DNA here is from genome assembly GCA_029262795.1 of Candidatus Fraserbacteria bacterium. Lineage (GTDB taxonomy): Bacteria > Bipolaricaulota > Bipolaricaulia > RBG-16-55-9 > JAJCYT01 > JAJCYT01. The sequence goes on along the minus strand of JAJCYT010000031.1, from coordinate 355,349 downwards.
GTAGACTTCAAAGTTTAATTGTTTGGCCAACGATTTAAGCAAAGCCACATCACCGGCACGGTCTTTACCGAAACGGAAATCGCCTCCCACAACCACACCTCGCACCTTGAGTTGTTGATGCAATATTTGCTCTACAAAGGTTTCAGGCAACATGGATACCAGTGTGGGAAATTCTGCCCACACAGATTGATCCACAAATTGTTCGATGATTTTATATTTCAAACCAGGAGACACCAACAACGGTTTCGGATAACCTAAAAAATTTCCAGGTGGGTCGGGGAAGGTGAACGCGAGACTACTACAAGAATATTTCTCAGCTTGAGTGGCAGCTTCTTTTAGCAAAGCTTGATGTCCCAGATGCACACCATCAAAGGTGCCCAGGGCCACCACACTTTCGCTGTCTGCTTCGTATTGGTCCAGGGAAACAGCCACCGCCAGCCTCCGTTAGAGTTGTGCCGCTGTCATGTGTTCGCGCACTTTATCAATCACCATTTGTGTGGCATTGTCCAGCGTGTCGTGAATCAAGCATCCCGCCGCTTTAACATGACCGCCACCACCGAAATGCTGGGCAATACTATTGACAGGCAAATCACTTTTGGTGCGTAAGCTCACTTTGACTTTGTCTTGATCAATCTCTTTAAAAAATGCGGAAACCTCAATCCCATCAACGGAGCGAAGTTGTCCCACAATACCATCAGTGTCATTGGGGTGAACACCAAAGCGGTCAAATACTTCATGTGGAATGGCGCACCAGATGATTTTATCTTCAATGTGGGTTTCAGAAAGTGCATAGCCCAATAACTGCATCTCAGGCCAGCTTTGACGCTCGAACAAATTTTTGGCGATAAAATGCGGATCAGCACCTGCCCCCACCCATTTGGTCGAAACGGCAAGCACACTTCCATCCACATTGGCATTACGATACCCATTGGTATCTGAAAATAGGCCGGTGTAAAAACAAGTGGCTAATGTTTGATCCAATGGCACATCCAGGGTTTCGCGCAGTTCATCAATCACCATTGTGGCCGAGGCATGACCTGCCACATAATGCAGGTTGCCATAGCCGGGGTTGTCTACATGGTGATCGAGATTGATCACAAATTTGTTACGGAACCCTTCATAAAGCTGATCACCCACCCGCTTGGCATTGCCGGAATCCACGACAATGGCTTGTTCGTAACGGGCTTCATCCCATTCTTTGGGTGAGAGAATTTTTTCGACCCCTGGTAAGAAATCCAGGTGCCTGGGCACAGGATCACACATCACGACAACCGCTTTTTTATCCAGTTTTTTCAAAATCCAATACATGCCAAGGGCACTGCTGACTGCATCACCATCTGGACTCATGTGCGTGCTGATGGTAAATGAATCGTGACCTTGAATAAAAGATGCGATCTGGTCTAACAAGAGAAACTCCCTAAGTTTGGCTCAGGTTTCAAGGTGAAGCAAGGGCGGAAACCTTGAGCATATTCTAAGGAAGTGTAACCTCTCGAATAAAGATTCGCCACTCTCCATCACGGTTTGAGCTGTAAGCGAGGCGCGAGCCACTGGTGTCCCAGGTGGCAAAATCATCCTGATGAGGATCACGGGTAACACGCTCGCGGTTTTGTCCATCGGCATCGATGATGTGAATGTCAATGTTGCCACGGTCAATGGCTGTGAAAGCAATAAAATTGCCATTGGGTGACCAAGTTGGATTGGGATCAATGCCCAGTTCGGTGATCAAAGTGCGAATCTCTCCCGTATCTGTATCGAGCACATGGATCCCCATACTGCCATCTCGCAGCGAACCAAATACAATGCCGTTGCGGGACCAGGTGGGATGAGATTCACGTTGCGGCGTTTGAGTTAAACGTTCGACAGATTGCTGTTGTAAGTCAATGGCGTAGAGGTCCGGTTGCCCATCACGCCAGGATTCAAACACAATTTTGTTGCCATCCGGCGACCAAGCAGGGTGCCAGTCAATCGCTGTATTGCTGGAAAGGCGCTGAAGTTGAAACCCATCAGCGTTCATCACATAGATTTCAAAGTTGCCATCACGGGAAGAATAAAACGCAATTTGACTGCCATCGGGCGACCAACTGGGACTGAGGTCACTGGCACTGTTGTCCGTTAAAGCAGTCACTTCACCGTCAAGTAGGTTCAGCAGGTAGATTTCGGTATCGCCATCGCGATCGGATTCATACGCAATATCATTACTAATGGGTGACCAAACAGGCGCCATATCTCCTGTTGGGGCTTGTGCACCACTGGAATAAAATACGCTCATGCCCAACAAAACCACTACGACAGACGTAATTTTTGCCCAAATAGAGAAGTGTTTCTCTGTTGTCATGTTCTCTCACCTCGCGTCCTTATCTTAGCATAAAAATGACACAAAATACAATTACAGTGATGATTTCCGCATCTATTCAATCCCACAAGCTGCGCTGCAAATGGCTTTCGCTTATAATCATGCTGTTATGCCAAGAGAGCCCATTGATCCCACACAGCGAGATGAGGACAGTTCGTTAAACAGTTTGCGTCCACCTGATCTCTCTGAATTTATTGGCCAGGAAAAATTAAAAGGTCAGATCAACCTGGCATTGTCCGCCGCCCGTCAGCGCGTGGAGGTGCTGGATCATATCCTGCTGCACGGCCCACCAGGACTGGGCAAAACAACCCTGGCCAACATTATCGCCACCGAAATGGGCGTGGACATCAAAACCACCTCCGGCCCTGTGGTCGAAAAACCAGGAGAAATTGCAGCCTTGATTACTGGCCTTTCACCAGGTGATGTGTTGTTTATTGACGAAATCCACCGTCTGCGTCGCAATGTGGAAGAAATTCTCTACCCCGCGATGGAAGATTTTAAGATTGACCTCATGATCGGCGAAGGCCCCAGCGCTCAATCCCTGCGACTGGATGTACCTCGCTTTACGCTGATTGGCGCAACCACCCGACAAGGCTTATTAACATCGCCATTACGCGATCGTTTCGAAGTGGTTTTTCATATGGACTTTTATGCCGACGATGAACTGCAACAAATCGTGCTTCGCGGTGGAAAAATTCTCGATGTCGAAGTCACAGAGGAAGGCGCGTTTGAAATCGCCCGTCGCGCCAGAGGCACACCCCGTATCGCCAATCGTATTCTTAAACGCCTTCGCGATTATGCGCAGGTTCATGGAGACGGCATCATCGACAGTCGAATTGCCGAAGAAGGTCTTGCATTGCTCGAAATCGACATGGAGGGTTTGGACGAACTGGACCGCAGCATTTTAAAGATGATCATCGAAAAATTCAGCGGCGGCCCCGTCGGCCTGGACACCCTGTCTGCCGCCCTCAGCGAAGAAAAAGACACCATCTCCGAAGTCTATGAGCCTTTCCTTTTGAAAAAAGGTTTTATCCAACGCACCCCCCAAGGCCGCATCGCCACCGAACACGCCTATAAACATCTAAATCTACCTGGCAGACCACACCAGACTTTGTTCTAGTTTTCAATTTAATATGGCCAGCTAACACTTTTGAGCTTTGTTTTGTCAGTCACTTGATAACGTAACAGTGTTATGTTATTATGAATTCTGAAAGGATGCTCATGGATTCAGAGGTGTTGATTTCCAAAAAGGAAGTGCTTGAGATGACTGGGATTTCCTACGGCCAGTTTTATCGCTGGAAGCGTAAGGGCCTGATTCCTGAGTCCTGGTTCATTCGTAAAAGCACGTTTACGGGGCAGGAAACATTTTTGCCGCGTGAGAAGGTTTTGGAACGTATTAAGAAAATCCAGGACCTGAAGGACGATCATTCTTTGGAAGAATTGGCAAAGTTGTTGTCCCCTGAAGTGAGTGGGCGCGATTTTTCCACGGAAGAAGTGGGTACGCTCAACTGGATTTCTGATGAAGTGCGTGATTTTTATGAAGACTACCGAAACACTTCCGGTGATTATTTGTTCCATGACATCCTGTTTTTGACCGTGCTGGAAAAACTGAGACATCAACTCGACGATGACACATTGGCGTTGGTGATCTCTACATTGACATTGCACGAAGACACGTTGCAAAAGACCAATGAGTTTCGTTGGCATTTGCTGATTGGGAGAAAATCCGCGTCCACCAATCTGACGAAAGCGGAGAACGCCAGCACGGTGAGTGTGTGTTTTATCCACGATCAATCCTGCCTGCTGGATGCAGAAACAGAGCAGGTGGTCGATATTGATTTACATCCAATTTTAGAAGACATCAAGTTAAAAGTAAGTGGTGTACGCAAGGCCCGCACAACAGGAAAGGAGACACTATGAAAGCATCGAATTGGTGGATTTTGGCGGTGGGCCTCGTGATTGCAATTTTTGCAGGAGGCGCTGTTCTTGGGGCGATCTTTACGATCATTGGCGCACTCCTGACGGCATCATTTGCCGTGATCAAAGTCGTGTTCGGGGTAATTTTTTCAGCCATTGGGCTGGTGTTAGGCTCGTTAATTAACCTTGCATTTGTCGGTGGCGTGGCTTATCTGGGCTATCGCTGGTGGCAAAAACGCAATGTCCAATTTGCAAAAGCTTATAAACCAGGAGGCATCCATGACTGAAACCAAACGTGAAAGTGTCACCATCACCGGCTCCGGCAAAATCGGTGGCGGCGTCTACGATGTCATCAAAGTGATGGGATCAGCCAGAGTGAGTGGCGATGTGGAAGCCAACACCATCCGCACCGCAGGCTCGGCCAGCTTTTCGGGCAGCGTGGATGCCCTTCATATTCACAATGCGGGCAGCCTCCGCATCGCAGAGGACGTCAGCACGGGCAGTTTTAAATCAGCAGGGTCATCCACTGTGGATGGGGATTTGCGGGCCACCCACTTTTCCTGCTCAGGCTCACAACGTGTGGGCAACGATTTGATTGCCGGCAGTGTTCGACTGAGTGGTTCCTGCAATGTCAGCAATGATGTGGAAGCCGATGAGTTTGTGTCCAAAGGTCGTTTCCGCATTGGCGGATTGCTCAGTGCGGACGACATCCGCATCCAGTTGGGGCATGGTCGCGGTGGACATTGCGTGGTCAGTGAAATTGGCGGAGAACGCATTGAAGTGCGAAGCAAGGGTCCTTTTTGGGACTATGATCAAGAAAAACTGGAGCGCAAGCTCGGCAAGGTGGGTCACAAACTCGAAAAAGGATTGACCAAGATGCGCGGCAAATTCGGCATCGAAATCGATCTGGGCGATATCGACAAAATGGTGGACGACCTCGTTAAAGTCGGCGAAAAAATTAAGGTCAACATCGAAAGCAACTTTGATGACGATTACCTTGCCATGCTCCAGGTAGAAACCATCGAGGGTGACGATATCTATCTCGAATACACCAAAGCCAGCATGGTGCGCGGCAAAAAGATCACCATCGGCCCTGGCTGTGAGATCGAACATGTCGAATACAGTGATTCTCTAGAGATAGACGAAGAAGCACACGTGGTCAAACAAGACAAATTTTGATCTGATTCGGGTATCATAAAATCAATCTGATAACGAAAAGATCACGACCATGAACGATGTGTTTCAGGCAATCCTTCAAATCTTTAAGGGCATTTACAATCTGGTGATGGCAATTGCATCCTTGTGCATTGCCATTGTCGGCAAGGTGGGATATGGCATCTATCGCTTGTTTGGCGGCAAACCCAAGCCTGTTGAAAGCACACTTCCGCCTCAAGCTGAACCGAAACCAAAGATGCGAATCCAACTTCCCATCTTTGGTCAACATCGATGCCCTCACTGCAAAAGAACACTCGTTACCAAAGCCAATGATGATTTATGCCCGCACTGCTACGGTGATCTCACCCGAATTTGCCCAGGGTGCAGTGAAACCATCAGCATCAAAAAGCGAACGTGCCCGCACTGTAAAACCTATCTGCCAAAATTGTAATCATCTTTCCTCTAGCCGGATCTTTTGAATATCGGCTACAGTTGAAGCATTAAATGCTTCGGAGGGTGTGCATGAGTCGGCCTCCATCGAGCATAATGACATTTTTGTTCACAGACATTCAGGGCAGCAATAAGTTGTGGGAACAAGACCATGATGCCATAGATGAGGCCATAAAACACCATGACACACTGTTTATCAAAATGCCTTTGAGCAGGGCCAACTATTGTCAGTGGATCAGGCCATTAATTTGGCCCTGAATATCATTAAGCAATAACTTCACCCTATATCCTTATATAAGGGAATTTTTTTCGCTCATTTTGACAGTGTTCACATTGCCCAACCTTCAGGAGTATTTTTTCATTCTTTTCACGGACAAACGCCACAACTTAAATTATTTCTTGTGTGATGTCGATTACTCAGAAATATTGACAAATGTGACTGTTTAGACAGCTACAGCCCAGTCTACCACACAACAATCTCTATTTTTGCTCAAATTCCACGTGTGATCAACATCACCAAAGTCGCATAGGCTCTGTGTGATTCGAATCACCGAGATCAATTGTCTACTTCACTACAATAGCGCCACGATCCATATAAGGGGGGATGTAAATGTTAAGATCGGTACGGTTGAGCAAGGGGCTCTTGTCCCTGCTCGTGGTTGCACTGCTGACGACCTTAATGGCTAGTAGTGCGCTTGCGGCTTCGGATGACGATTTGGAAGAGCTTTATCAACGAGTGAATGGTTTGGAGTCTTTGGTTAAAGACCTGTCCATTTCCGTGATGACAGCTTCAAAGGACCTGGAAATTCAGGCAACCGGTTTGCAGCCTCGTATCTTTAATGTTGAAAACATGGTCAAAGACCTGTCTTTTGATGTTAAGAAAACAGTTGCAGCCATGTCTGATATTCATGGCTATGTAGATGCTTTGATTGCTCAGGTTGAAGAATTTCAACCTTTGGTGATCACCCTGCAAAGCACGGTGGTAAAATTTGGCGACAAGCTGGATTACATCACCAACGACATCGATATGCTCAAAGTTGGTTTGGCAAACTTGTCCAACCAGGCTGATGAGACCGATGCACGCTTGACAGTGGTAAACGATCACTTGGGCGGTCAGATTGCAACGTTGAGTGACGAATTTGCTCAGCTTTACAGCGCAGTAAGCGCCTTGAAAGCCGCTGTGGACGAAAACACCAGTGGTGTTGGCTCTTTAAATGAAGCCTTCGTCTCTTTGGACGTTCAGGTGGATTCTAATGCTGAAAGCATCTATGGCAATCATGCCGCGATTGAAGAGTTGGGTTCCGCTTTGGAAGAAGTTTACATTTCTGTAAGCGCTGCTTTCGAAGAAACTGAAGACAAGTTCGGCATGGTGCATGAAGCTCATACAGTTGTCGATGAACGTATTGGCAAACTTGAGCGCGCCGTGGAAGAACTTGGCATCTTGGGTCCAACTTTGTCCAGCCTGCGAAACACCGTTGCTGGCCTGGCAGCCCGCGCTGACCGCGTGGACGCTCGCTTGAGCCATTTGGAAGCTTTCGCTGAAGCAGTGGCTAATGCTGAAGGCGGCGACGATGGTGCTTCCTCTGAAGCAGTGGATGCTTTGGATGGTCGCTTGGATAACGCTGAAGCAATGATTGCTGCATTGAAAGATGCAGTGGCCAGCTTGGGCGAAACTGAAGGCACAGACACTTCCTTCTTGGAAGCTGCTATCTTTGATCTTCAGGACCAAATTGATCGTTTGAAAGCACTGGTAGGCACGTCTGGTGGCGATGGCGGAGCAAGCCAAGCCCAAATTGACGACCTTAGAGGCAAAATTGGCCAACTCGTTATTGAGTTGGAAGGTACAAAGATGGAATTGGCAGAGTTGCGCGATCAGGTTGGTAGCAATCAGACCACCATTGACGTTCAGCAAATCACCAACGAAATTCGCACCTCAGTGTTGAGCGAAATCGGTGACATCACCGAACTCTCCGCTATGGTTGACGAAGCCAAGAAAAATGCTAATGCCGCAAACGGCTTGGCCTTGTTGGCACTGTTGGCTGGTGCTGCTGCAATCGCGTTAAATTTGCTTATCTAATAGGTAGCTGAAATTGGTACTTCCCCCAGCGAGGAGAGGAGGCTACCTACCAGACCTCTCAGTAATGAGTGGTGATTGAGGTGCTCGGATTCATAGACCTAAAGAGATTCTATAAGGATCAAAAGGGGCCTCCTCTCTGAGCATCTATACCAAAGTTTATGAATGAAGGGACACACTTTCGTGTGTCCCTTCCTTTTTTAAAAAACTTCTTTTGTTTAGTTACATTCCAAAGCCACTGATCCATCCCCTTCACCTTGATTCAAATCATTGAATAAGATCCCCATTCTCCTTAAAACCGGCTGGCCGACAAATTAAAGGAGGAGGTATGGATGTTTGGAAACTGACTTTGCTGCTTCTTTTGGGCCTCAGCATTTTGACTGGTGCAAGTGTCTATTCTTTTCATCAAAAAGTGCATCAAGAAATAAAAAGCTTTCTTAATCAAATTCCGTCAGAAAAAAATCATTACATTGATTTAGCCGATTATCCCCAATTGCCAGAACCTGTAAGGCGATATTTCCAATTTGTTGGCATTGAAGGAAAACCTGCTATCCGCTTTGCTCGCTTAAAACACGAGGGCACATTTCGACTTCAGCCAGATCAAGCATGGTTTCCTGTTGAAGGCCACGAATATTTCACAACAGATCAGCCTGGGTTGTTGTGGTATGCCCAATTAAAATTCATGCCTTTGTTTTCTATTTGGGCAAGAGATCTTTATCAAAATCAGCACGGCAACATGTGGATCAGACCATTGGGTGAGATTACATTGGCCAATGCAAAAGGCCCCGAACTGGATGTATCTTCCTTGCTCAGATACCTTTCAGAAACCCCATGGTTTCCCACCGCCTTACTGCCAAGTGACTATTTGAACTGGGAGCCCTTGGATGAACATTCTGCCAAGGTTGTCATCAATGACCACGGGGTAACAGCCTCAGTCATTTTCTTCTTTGACGAAAGAGGCGCCATTACAGAACTGGTATCTGAAGACCGCTATCGGACGGCGGGCAATGAACAGATAAAAACCCGCTGGGGTGGTTATTATCAAAATTATTCAGAAATGAATGGCATTAAAATTCCAACCCAAATTGAAGGCATCTGGCACTTGGATGAAGGCGATTTCAGTTATGCCAAATTCACGCTAACCCAAATTGACTTCAATGTTTTAGAAAGATATTGAAGCCTTTGTTTCTTAGAAATTTTACTCAGCAAAAAACAGAGTTAATAGCTCTTCAAGTTGTTTGATCTCATGATCTGGTTTCGGAAACGCAGGATCATAAGTTTTTTTTTGATTCACCCACACACTGGTCAACCCTGCATTACGCGCCCCAAGCATGTCGTATTGAAGCGTGTCTCCCACGTAAGCGGCTTCACTTGGCGCAACATTCAGTTCAGCCAACAGCGTTTCATAAATACGAGGGTCGGGCTTTCGGATGCCTAGATCATCGGACACAATAATGCCGTCGAACCAGCCTTTGATGTTGAGGTGGTTGATTTTGCCCCACTGTAATTCACTTGGTCCATTGGTGATCAAACCCACTTGGTAGCGCTCTTTGAGTGCATGTACCACGTGTTCTGCCCCTTCACAAAAATGGAGATGGCTCACCATTTGCTCCAGGTAGGATTGCTGATGTTGAGACAGCTCAGCTTCATCTTCAACACCTGCCTGGATGAGCAAGCGACGCACGCCTTCGGTACTGGCACCGTAGGGAAACAGATTGATCTCACCCTGTTTGGCACGCTCCGTGCTTTCATCCCAAACACTTTTGATCTGAGTTTTAAAATTGTCCGCATTGAAAATGTCAGGGTGAGCGACCAGCAGATTTGCGCAGTCTGCTGCTTCCAGCGCACTGTAAAATGCTTTGTAAGGCGCAATGCGATATTCACACAGTGTGCCATCCAAATCGAAAATAACGGCTTTGTGGGCAGCCATAAATAAAAACCCTCCTTGATATCACATGGGCATTTCCTGGAAAATGCCTCCAGTTTAGTTCGCTTGATGGAGGATCACCATGCGCATCACCGGCGGCAGCCTTAGTGGGCGGCATTTGAACACACCCAAAACCAGCGCCATTCGCCCTATGCGTGATGCGGTTCGCATGGCGATGTTCAACATGCTGATGGATTTTTTGCCTGATTGTCAATTTCTCGATCTGTTTGCTGGTACCGGCGGTGTGGGCATTGAGGCTCTTAGCCGTGGCGCCAGCCACACCACCTTTGTTGACAAACTGCCAGAAGCACTCAATATTCTAAAAAACAACCTAAAAACACTGGATCTCGAAGCTGAAAGCACCATCATCAGCGGCGATGTGTTTAACATCATCGGCCAATTGGATAAGTCGTTTGATCTGATCTTTGTGGGTCCGCCGTATTATGACGACCTCGCGCATGAAACACTAAAAATGCTTTCAGAAACCACCCTGCTCAAAGAAGATGGCGTCCTCATCGCGGAGGTGTTCCATAAAGAATCAATGGACAACCAGTACGGCCGCCTCATCCAGATTCAACAACGACTGTATGGTGATAACTTGCTGGTCTTCTATCAATGGAATGACGAATGAACATTCTGAATTATTTAATGATTAACGTCCCATTGGCCCAAGCGACCACCAAATTTTTCATCATCTGATCGTTGATTCGCTTGCCGCCCGTTCTGGGCACAGACGCCTCTTTGACCCAAAACCCTGTTGCCAGCAAAATTTCCTGATCCCCAATCAGACGATCCGCATTGCCACCCACGGCAACCGATGGATCATTGGGAATCAACTGCGCCACTGCGGCTTCGATAGAGAGTTCCGGCTGAAACAAACCACATCCTGAAATGAACATCAGGACCATGACCAACAAACCACTCATTTTGGTGTATGGCATTGTCACCTCTTACGCTGTTTGCCTCCATTTATGAGTAGGTCACACCGTCTTCAACAATTGTTGCTGTTCTGCCTTTGGATTCTAACGCCTGCTTCAGCCCCCTCAACCCATTGGACTCGCCATGAACCAGCCGCACTTCGGCACCGCCTGTATGGTCCAGCCAATCCAGCAACGTCTTTTGATCGGCATGGGCGCTAAAACCGCCTATCGTATGAACATTGGCTTTGACAAAAATGTCGTCACCATAGATGCGAACCGTTTTGCGTCGTTCAACCAACAAACGGCCCAATGAATCTTTGGCTTGATAACCGACCAAAACCACACTGGCTTCCTCACGCCACAGGTTGTGCTTCAGGTGATGCAGCACACGACCCCCATTGCACATACCACTACCGGCAATGAACACGTTGCCACCTGCCAGCGAGTTTAGATCACGTGATTCCTGTTCGGTCTGCGTGTATTCCACACCAGGGAAACTGAAAGGGTCGTCTTTTCTTTCCAGCGCAGCTTTGACTTCGGGGCCAAGTCCTTCGGGGTAGCGTTGGTAGATTCGAGTGATATTGATCGCCAATGGGCTGTTGAGAAAAACCCCTGTTCCTTTTGGAAGCAATCGCTTTTGATACATTTCCTTCAGCTCATACAACACATCCTGAGATCGCTCCAAAGCAAAAGAAGGAATAATCACATTGCCACCGCGCTTGAGGCTTGCAACCACAGCTTCAGAAAACTCTTTTTCGGATTCTTCTATGTTGCGATGTTGTCGATCTCCATATGTGGATTCGCAATAAACAATATCACAAGGATTGGGTTGGTTGTAATCTGGCATGACATCTCGTCCGGTGTTGCCCAAATCGCCGCCAAATGTAACGCGATGCGTGGTGCCATCTTCTTTAATTTCAAACTCGATAAAGCTTGATCCAAGAATATGGCCCGCCCGACGGAAGGTGGCCTTGATGTCGCCAAATTCCAGGGGATCATCTTCATTGACCACAGCGGTGATCAAGTCCAGCGCTTCAAACACATCCTGCTCATCGTACAAAGGCTTTGGTGTCACTTCACCGCGACGACGGCTTCGACGACTCTGCCGAATGTAGTCTTCGCGCATCAAATGGGCAGAGTCAAGCAAAATGTAGCGGATAATGTCCGCAGTGGGTTTGGTGGTGACAATCTGCCCACTAAACCCACGTTTGACCAACAGTGGAATCCGGCCACAATGGTCCAAATGTGCGTGGGTGAGAAACAATTTATTGACCGACGACGGCGAAAAGCCAAACTCTTCGTGGTTGCGGGCCTCCAACACCGACCCGCCTTGAAACATGCCGCAGTCAATCAGAATTTTTTCGTTGCCCACTTCCAGCAAATGACAAGAGCCTGTCACTTCCTGTGCGGCACCATGGCTGGAAAGCTTCATTGCTGTTGTAAAAGTAAAGCGGCACCCACGATGGCACCCAAAATCAAGCCCACCAACCACCACGGCGTGTCCTGAATCGAGGAGCCTGGATTCACACCTTCCACCCGAAAGTGAAGGGCCTTAAACACAGGTGGGTCGGCAGGAATATGCTGACCATCTCCTAGTACCACAAACAGCGTGTACGGACCTGGGCGAATGTTCTGAAAGCGATATTCTTTTTCAGTGGTGTGGACCATGCGCTCATTGGCTTCAATCGGTTCACCTGGAGTCAGGTTCAATCTTGCATTGTCGCGTGCCCGTAAAATCAAATGATAATGGGCAACCCCGTCAGCCGCTTGTCCATCGGCAGCTTGAATATCGACGCCATCAGACAGCCAGCGTACATTCAATTGATCGCCCCAAATCGTTGCATCTTCAACTGGCTCGATGAAGGCCAAGGTAAGCACATCAAACTGAACCATGGCTTCCACTGTAGGATTTAAGGGCACATGCTGGCCGTCACCCACCACCACATAAACAGTATAGCTGCCTGGTGAAAGCGTTGAGAAGGTGTATTCTCTTTCAGTGGTGTGAATGATGTTGTCGAGGCTGGGAATCGCTTCACCCGCGTTCAAACCATGCTGGGCATCTTTGCCTTCGAGCAAAATCAAATGATAATGACCAACGCCATCTTCAACCTGTCCATTGGCATCACGAATATTAATGTTTTCAGATCGCCAGCGAATGGTGACATCGGGACCAGCCACAGTGGCACCATCCACAGGTTCTGCAATGGTCACAGACTGGGCCTGCGCCCACACACTGAAAAAAGTTAAAATCAGAGCAAAAGCAACAATCGATCTTGAGTTCATACGCACCTCCACGAAGATGGTTTTAGGATACGTTTGCAGCCCCCTCATATCAAGAATTTTTTTATTTGTCTTTGGGAAAGAGTGCTTTAGATAAAAGAAGGTGAGAATTGAAAGGTTTTATGGCTTTTAGAAAGGAAACCTTATTGCAGAGAAAATACGGGCTTGAAAAATTTTACTTATATAACGGGCGCTTTTCGCTGCCACAAGACAATCAGGTTTTCGATGCCTTTTTCAGTGATGATCTGCCCACCAGTCATTGGCACAGGTTTGCCTTGCACCCAAAGCTGTGTCGCGCGCTGAATTTCCAGCTCTCCAATGAAATGATCGGAATGGAATGCACCAGGCGGGTCATTGGGCACCAATCGTGCCACGGCTTGATCGATAGAGAACAATTGTATTTGTAATACAGAACAACCAGAAAGGGACAACATCAATATCAGCATAGACACCCGAGCCAGCTTCAGCATAATCCACTCCTTTCCTCACACCTTTAAGCCTATGTGATTTAGAAATGGAAGGCAAGCGCGCATGTCAGCCTCCACCTACATAATGTTCCAAAACAGAATCCACTCTGGCACCGTAAGTTTCACCAAACAAATTCAAATGAACCAGTAGCGGATACAGTTGATACAATGCTTTACGTTCATGACAGTCGGATGACAACGCCCAAATTTCGTTATAGCCCTGATAAAACTCTCTGGAAAACCCGCCAAACAACTCAGTGAATGCCATCTCCACTTCTCGATGGCCATAATAGATGGCAGGATCAATCAACACCGCCTGGCCTTGCGACATCATGAAGTTGCCACCCCATAAATCACCATGCAGTAACGAAGGTTGGACCATTGCCTCATCAATGAATCGATCCAGTGAGCCCATCAACATTTCTAATGAATTCGCCCGATGGCTAGGTAAGCGTTGTTTTTCTCTCAACAATAAAAACTGAACGCCCAATCGCTGATCTCGATAGAAATCAATCCAGTGGGTTTGAGGCTGATTCGACTGTGGCAAAGTGCCAATGTAGTTGTCATGCTCCAACCCATAAAACTCAGCCGTGTGTTGATGAAGTTTTGCCAACTGTCGCCCAAATTCCAGCTGACTTGATGCAGCCACATCTTGATCGGCCTTTATCCATTCCAACAGCAAGTACGATGGGTGGTCTTCATGGCTCTCGCTGACAGCAATAACCTGCGGAATTTTTATCGTGTCAGTGTCAGCAAGCAATTGAAGCGCCTCAGCTTCACACTGAAATAATTTTGGCAAAGGCGAACGATTGTATTTCATAAAAACTTTGCGGTGATCGTTCAGTCTTAAACACAATGCTTCGTTGATGTCACCACCACTCACAGGCGTGACTGATTCAATCTGTGTGTTTTGTCCAAAAACTTGTTTGAGTTGATGTTCAACCGCTTGCTGAAAGCCTGAATCAAGCATCAGGATGCTTGAGATTTCAAGAACGCCAAAAACCCGCGACAACCTGTTTCCACTTGATGATAAGTCATTGCGTAATTGTTATCGTAATAAGGGTCGTGGACTTCTTTTTGCGCCTCATCAGAAAAATCCAACAACAGGCGAATTTTGTTTGCAGAGGCTGGACTGAGGCGAAGCAGGTTGTTCATGTTGGATTGATCCATTGCAATCAGCCAGTCAAATTCGTCGAAATCTGATGCCTTAACCTGTCGGGCGCGTTGCCCATCCAGTGAAGCGCCATGATCAATGGCCATCTGTTGCGACCCCATGCTGGGCGCTTCACCAATGTGGTAGCTGGCGGTGCCGGCAGAATCCATCTCAAACTGATCAGCCAGGCCAGCATCCTGAACCATCTTTCTAAAAACGCCTTCAGCCAAGGGAGAACGGCAGATATTGCCCAGGCAGACAAACAAAACTTTTTGCATCTTCACTCCTTACAGGTTGTTGCAAACGTTATTCTAAGGTAATTTGTAAAGAACTTCAGCAAGAGGCGGTTTAATAAAACCATTCATGCAATCACCACTCGTCCAGGGCCTCATCAAGCTTACCAATTATGCGTTTATCTGGATTGGGTTTTCCTTGCTGGTCGGCACCCTGATTTTTTCACTGACACCCTACGATGAAAACAACGAACTGGCCCTGGGCAACATTCTGATTGAAAGCCTGGCCATCTCTATCCCTGTGTTGATTGCCTCACTGTTTGCAAGCCGTTTTTTGGATCAACGTCGCTGGTCCAGCCTGGGCCTGTTATTTCATCCCAAGGCAGGCTTTGAAATTGTTATCGGCCTGTTCCTGGGCGGAGGAATTTTGGTCTTGCTCTGGGCCATTGACATCGTTTGGCATTTTATGGCTGGCGGTGAGATGCTGGCCTTTCCTGAAGTCAAAGCATCAGGCGCACAGATGCTTTCGTTTGGTATTTTAATGTTGGCGGTGGCTGTGAGTGAAGAACTGCTTGTTCGTGGTTATCCGTTACAGGTTTTAATTCGCTACGTCGGCATTGTGCCTGCGGTGGTATTGACTTCAGTGGTGTTTGGTGCGCTGCATATTACAGGTGATGTGTGGAATGCAGCCGTGGTGGTGCTGGACACCGGCTTTAGCGGCATCCTGTTTGCAATGGCCTATCTCAAAACCAGGGCGCTGTGGATGCCCATTGCCTTTCATTTTGCCAACAATTTTATGATTTCCATCTTTGAAGAAGTAAGCCTGGATCAAATCAACATCATTCCTGATGGTTTATCACAAGATGCCTTTTTTGGCTGGTGGCTGGTGAATTTCCCTGTATATCTCATTTTGATGCTGCTCATCTCACGCTGGAAATATCAACCGGATGCCACAATGGAGCGCCTGTTTCAACAGCACGTGGCAACCCTCCCATCGGCCTCAAGACATAAAAAACCAGATGAGCTTACCAATTCGAAAGATTCAACAGACACACAATAAATTATTTGAGCGAATCCAAATGTGCTTTGGCTTGTTTCTGTAATTGAACAGGCGGGTTGGCATACACGTCTGTGAACAAAGACTCTGAGGCAAGAGGCGGCGCGGCTTCAGCAATTTTGATGGCCTCACTCACTTCATCATTCAGGTCTTTCATCAAAGCTTCCTGGGCCGTTTCATCCCAAAGTTTTTTGCCTTCCATGTAATGACGCAAACGCACAATGGGGTCTTTGACCTGCCAGGATTCCATCTCCCCTTCTGGGCGATAACGGGTGGGATCGTCGGATGAAGAATGGCTGCCCATGCGATAGGTTACCGCTTCAATGAGTGTGGGGCCGTCACCAGCGAGCGCTTTATCTGCCGCCGCTTTGGTGGCTTCGTACACTTGAAAAATGTCGTTGCCGTCAATGCGAACACCCTCAAATCCATAACCGCTTGCTTTGATGGCAATCGACTCCGATGCGGTTTGCTGATCAATCGGCACCGAAATGGCCCACTGATTATTTTGACAGAAGAACACGACAGGCGATTTGTAAACACCAGCAAAGTTCAAGGCCACATGAAAATCGCCCTCGGACGTGCCCCCATCGCCCATGTAGGCCATTGCAAAAACAGGATCGCCCTTGAGCTTGGCCGCATAGGCCATCCCCACAGCATGAGGCAACTGGGTGGAAATACAACTGCTCCAAGACACGAAGTTGACCGGCTTATACGAATAATGCACCGGCATCTGACGGCCTTTGGCCACATCCAGAGAGTTGCCAATGCACTGGGCAATAAAAATTTCAAGCGGCATCCCCAACATCAATGCAGCAGCCCCTTGGCGCAAAGCAGGAAACACCCAGTCGTCTGCACGCAATACCGCACCACTGCCAACCACAGCAGCTTCTTCGCCACTGGCTGTGCCAAAAAAGCCAATTCGTCCCTGACGTTGCAAGCGCATCATGCGTTCATCGAGCAAGCGGCTCAACGTCATGTAGCGATACATTCGCTTCAAATCGTCTTCGGACAAACCCAGTTTTTTGTGATCGCCAACCAACGACTCAACGGCAGGTACTTTGCTGCTCATACAAACAGCCTCCAGATCAATGAGGTGGCATCGATTGTAGAAAAATCCTCAAAGGGAAACAACCAGGTTTTTGCTTCAGATTAAAATTCGATCAGCGTGCCAAAAGAAAGGCTCGGCACAGCGACAAAAGGGATAGGCAGAACCAATTCCCCATAAAAGGTGAGATGATCCAGGCGAAACAAATCGCCCAGTTTCAACATCCAGTCGATAGAAGTAAGGGGGGCATTGGCTGTGGCAATGGCTGGCCCAATGCCGATGTAGGGGATCACTTGAATGTTTTCATTGACTTCGAGTGGAAATTGTACGACAGCGTAAGGAATCCAGAGTGCCGACGTGCTGGGAAGAATTGGGAGAATATCGAAATGTGCTGCCACAAATTGACCTTCGACAATGATGCGAATTTGTGGAAAAACCACCACACTGTTGGCACATGGATTGACACCCAGGCAGCCTGCCAGATCTATAAACAGACCGCCGCCAACCATTTCACGGGCAGAAGTCTGCCCTGAAATGGCTAGGCTAAAAAGACATATAAATGTGCCTAGAAGTACTCGTCGCCGCCACATGCATCACAGAACAAAGAGTCCATTGAGTTGAAGTCCACCATGAAGCCCACCGCAAAGGTTGGCAACGCAGCCACCGGCACAAAGAAGCCTGTTTCCGCATAAAAGCCAAAGCCACTAAACGTAAACGAGGCACCAAATTTAAAAATCATGTCGGCCAATGGGGGTGTTGCCAAGGCACCAGCAGTGAACAACACAGGGGCAAATCCTGCGTACGGTGTCAAGACGGCAGCGCCAAATTTAATTGGAAAATTTAAAACCAGATAGGGCAAAAAGCGCAAACCCGGAGTTGGAATCGCGGGTGTGGCCAAGCCAAACAAAATATCCAAATGCGCCACGGTGATGCCATCGCCTAAAATCAAACGGGTGGAGGGCAACACACCGCTGTCAGACAAACTGCCGGCCAGGTCCAAAAACACCCCAGCCGCCGCGCCTTCACGGGCAAAACCAGTGTGGCTGAAAGCAATAATAGTTACGGCAAACAAAATGACCAAAAAAGTATTTAACTTCGTATTCATGTGCTCCCAAACTCCTTCCCAATTGTGCAGCAGCATTCATTGTCAAATGTAGCGGACAGCGCACCCTCAAACGTGGACGCAAGTCTCACAGCCACGTGGCATTAGTCTTTCGATTGCGCTAGCCATTGGATGCTTTATTTGTCATTTGTCCTTGGCTGAAAACATCTACGGCTTTCGATTCGATCTCATTAAGTTCTTGCTTGAGTCAATATTGAAAGCTATGCTATGGGCATGATCACCGTAAAAGTGTTTGCCACCTACCGGCGTATTCTTGACAATCAAAAAGAAATTACACTGGATGTGCCCACCCCTATGCCCACACAACAGGTTTTAGAGACCATTTTTGCTGATTATCCAAGCCTTCAGTCTGAAATTCTGGATGAAGAAGGCAATGTCCTGCCGCATGTCAGCGTGTTTGTCAGTGGTCGAGACATTCGACACAAACAGGGATTGAACACACCGTTGCAGGAAGGTGAAGTGCTCTCACTGTTCCCACCAGTTGCCGGAGGGTGATGATGGCTGAATTTGAAAACGAACTGGTGCTCAGAGGCTTAAGCCCACGCTTGTTGAAAACCTATCTGGTCAAACTTAATGCCGTAGAAATCTCTGAAAATGTTTATAAAGGCGATGGCTGGAGCGTTACCCTTGATGCCAGAAAAGTACCAATGGCCATTGCTGAACTTGATGAAATCACTGTAACGTTTGATGGCAAACCTGATGTTGTTACAGAAGCCATTCGGCAATTGCGCAAAAAAACCTTGCGCGGCGGCGGCTGATGCTGTTAATCCGAATGACCTGAATCAGACGCTCTAGATGGCACAGCGATGAGCACAGAACACTTCCCTTTGTCCAAAATTTTCTGTGAAATATCCCCCAAAAAGAACCGTTGCATTAACGAAATAGGTGTTCGCCCTAACGCCAGGACATGATCCTCTCCAGCAGTTTGAATCAGTGTTTTTGCGGGATCTCCTGCTTCCAGCACAAGCTCAGCTTCTCCTCCCAATGCCTGAACCAGACGCAATCCATCCTCTAAATACGTTTGAGCACGCTCCATTGATTCTGAAGTTGGCGCAATGGCCAGCAGGCGGATGGGCAGGCTCAACGCCTGAGCCAATGCCACACTTTGCCGAACAGCTTCGTGTGAACTTTCTCGCCCTGTCACACCAACAAGGATGGCTTTGGCTTTATCGAGGTTCTTGGCAATCAGCACGGAACACGGTGATTGTAACGCCACATCCTGAGCCACCGTGCCAAGCAAGTTGCGACGGAAACCACGCGTGCCGCGCGTACCAATCAAAACCAAATCGTAGCTTGGATCTTCGACTTCTTCCAAAATTTCTGAAACCACTGGCCCTTCCCGCAAACGCAGGCGAATGTTTCCATCATTAATGCCTTGAAGATGCACTTCGCCCAAACCTTCATTCAAAGATTTAAAAGAATGTCGTTCCACTTCACGCCCCTGGTCATCTAACTGAAGAATGCCTTCGGCTTTCACCAATTCTTCAGCCTCGCGAAGGATTCTGAAGCTCGGTGGCTCCACACCCCACTCCGTCATTTTCTCATGCGTCACACGAATGTTGATGGGGCCAGCCTGCTGTGGGGTAGCCACATACAACAAAGTCAAATCACTGTGTGTTTGTCCAGCCAATTTTGCGCCCCAATGCAGCATTTGCTTAGCAGCAGGCAGATATGAAACTGGAATCACAATTTTGCGAAACATGCTATACCCCTAACAAAGGCCAGTAAAAGAACATCGCCAACCACAAAATCAATAATGACACCACAACCATTCGGATGCCCACCTTCAAAAAATCCTTCGTGGTTAAATGTCCACTTGAGTAAATGATGGCAGATGAAGGCGTTCCCGCCACAACCATGTAAGCAAATGCAGATGAAATGGCTGTGGCAAACCCTGTTGCCAACACACTGTTTCCAGAAGTGATTGCAATCGTTAACGTGATCGGCCCCAATACCGCCACCGATGCACCCGCACTCATGGTATGGGTCACAAACACGGTTAACAAACTCAACGTGATCAACAACAAAATCCCTTGATCCAATCCGACAATTGATAAAAATCCTAGAAAGTTTCCAGCCACCCACTCTGCAGCGCCGGAATCCTTCATCTGAACACCTAGAGAAATTGTGGCCGCATAAAGCCAAACCACACCCCAGTTGACCCCATTGTTCAAATCCTCCCAGCGCACCAATCCCAACAGCAGATAAAGAGAGGCCCCAATCAATGCCACAATCCCCAACCCGATCTGGCTACTAAGCGTGATCCAACCAATCATCACCATAAAGAACAAGACGATAACTTGAATATCTTTGCTAGAGAGTCCGCCTTCAGAATGAACCTCTCGGCGCAGCCTCACCAGCGCGCGGCGCAACGTTTTAACTTCTGGTGGAAACGTCCACATGAGCACGCCAACCAAGGCAGGGATTTGCAAAATCACCAACGGGTACGCATACGCCATCCAATCGAGATAGCTGACATCCACGTCTGCGAGCTGTTTCCAATAATCAATCATGATCGCGTTTCGTGCACCACCAGAAGGGGTACCAATCCCCGCAATCACCGTGCCATAGGCGACAGAGAACAAAAGAAGCGCACCTAGATTTTTCAAATTGGGATGGTCTTTTTGTGCGTGCCCAAAGATAGCAAGTGCCACAGGCAGCATCATGGCGGCAACAGTGTGCTCACCAATGAAGGAGGCCAACAGTGCTGACACCGCCGCAAATCCAAATAAAATTCTGGAAACGTATGGGCCCGTCATTTTCAAAATCCCATAGGCAATGCGACGATCCAGTCGTTGTTTCACCAATGCCACAGACATCATCAGTGATCCCATGATAAAAAACACAGAATCACTCATGAACGATTTGGCCACTTCATTGCCCGTGCCAAGCCCCAACAGCACTTGAAACACAGCGATCAAAAGGGCAGTGGCCGGAAGCGGAATGGGTTCAGTAATAAAAAAAAGCGTGGCCACTACGGCAATGGTCAAGGCTCGTTTGCCTTCGGGTGTGAGGCCATCGGGCGTGGGTAACACCAAGATGATGGCGCCCAGTAAAAACCCCACAATCAACCATCGCCAAGGGTACAGCTTCCGCAAAAAATACATAAATATCTAGTGCGCAGTGTACGCTTTTCAACAACGGCTTGGCAAAATTAATTTAGGGAAGCACCACCAGTCGGCCTGATTTGGTAACGCCAACACCTGCTTCTTCAAAATTCATCACAAAGTAGAACGTGTCAGCGTTTGTGTTGCTACCATTCCAGGTAAAGGTGCCTTCTGAAAAATCACCACTGATCAAGCTGTCACCGTTTGCATTGAACAATTCCACTGAACCTGCATCCACATCGACCAAAATATTCCGTTCGGTTTCTGCTTGAGCAAACTGAACGCTAATGGGATTCTGTGAATCACTAAAACGCACAGGGCACGTTTCGTTCGATTCTGCCAATCCCACAGAAATGGCTTGCAGCACGGGCACAGCCAAGCGCGTGATCTCGACAAATTCAGCCAGGATTTCGTCTGTGTTGGAATCGCCTTCGCCGCCGATGGATTCGATTAACTCATCGAGTCGGCTGGCTGCATCGTCCACGGCCACAGACACTTCGGCCAATGGTGAGAAATCAAACCCATTGGGCTGGGCGTTGGCCAAGGTGCCCAAAGCTGAGGCCATATCTCCAAAAGCCATTTGAGCATCGGCCAGCACCAAATTGGTGATGCTGTCACGCGCCGTGATGGTGGCGGTCAACAGCTTTTCGACGGCGGGCAGTTGCAGCAGGAATGGATCGGCCTGTTTGATGAAATCAGGCGCAGCGTCAGAAAGTGTCAAGATTTCGGCCAGGGTGGATTCAATAATAACCGCACCCGCATCCAGATTTTCCTGAATGATGCCAATGGCTTCGTCCAGGCTGATTTCTTCAGGGGAGTTCAATGCCTGTGACAATGCATCGAACGACACGGCCAGCAGTTCCATCAGTCGATTGGTGAACGACTGGTTGCCGTTGTTGTTGACAAACACAGTGGTGGTGCCAGTGCCCATGGTATTGACCAAATCGGTCACTTCGGCACGGAGGATGTATTCACCGTCGGGCACGGTGGTGGTGTCCCAGGTGATGCTCAGGCCATCGAAGGTGTTTTGATCGCGTCCGATGGTGGTGAAGTTTTCGCCATCAGAGGAATAGAGAAAATCGACAAAGCCGAAGTTTTGCAGATCGAAAAAGTTGACCCCTTCCACTTCGACATTCACAGTGTTGCGGATGATGCCGTCTTCCGTGGGGTTCAGAAAAACGGCTCGTGGCGTGGTGTCCTCCTGAGCCAAACCTGAAAAAGAAATAACTGTTAATAAAACAAAGACAAATCCGAGTCGGCGCTGCACACTACCGCCCCCTTATTTTTGATGTTTTTTAATGATTATGCCCAGAGATGGCACTGCTTAGAATGAAAATTACGTGAAATATTCACGATTTTTGTGATACAGGTCACCCACAAGCTTGAGTGATCCTTCAAAGAAATACGCTGGTTTATCCAGGAATTGTTTGTAAACAGTTTCCTAAAGAGAATTAATCTATCACAATGAAACCAGGGACATTGAACGCTGCACCGTCTTGGGCCACGACTTGGGCATCGCCTGCATCACAAGGAATATCTACCAACGCACACCTCATGATTGCATTGTCTGCGTTTTCTGCCCAGTAGATAAATCCACTGTCTATCAGTATCCCCGTTGGGCCTGCGAACGCTGCACCGTCTTGGGCCACGACTTGGGCATCGCCTGCATCACAAGGAATATCGGCTAAAGCACACCTCATGATTGCATCGTGATCCCCTTCTGTCCAGTAGATAAATCCACCATCTATCAGTATCCCCGTTGGGCCAGCGAACGCTCCACCGTCTTCGGCGACCACTTCGTCATCGACCCCATCACAAGGAATATCGGCCAGCAAACACCTCATAACCGCATCGTCATCCCGCTCTGCCCAGTAGATAAATCCACCATCTATCACTATTCCAAAGGGGACTTCGATCTCTGTGCCGTCTTGGGCCACCACTTGAGCATCGCCTGCATCACAAGGAATATCCGCTAGCGCACACCTCGAAATTACATCATCACCCCTTTCTGCCCAGTAGATAAATCCACCGTCTATCAGTATCCCTGTTGGAGCATTGAACTCTGCGACGTCTTGGGCCACGACTTGGGCATCGCCTGCATCACAAGGAATATCGGCTAAAGCACACCTCATGATTGCATCGTCAGCCTGTTCTGACCAGTAGATGTACCCACTGTCTATCAGTATCCCTGTTGGAGCATTGAACTCTGCGCCATCTTGGGCCACCACTTGAGCATCGCCTGAGTCACAAGGAATATCGGCCAACGAACACCTCGTGATCGCATTGTCCAACACTTCGACCCAGTAGATGAATGGAGGCCCAGACGTTGAGGAAGAACCGCCGCCTCCCATATCGTCAACGGGCCCAGAACAAAATTGCAACAGGAGCAACAACACAACAGCCAATCCACTTTCCTTGGCACTGCACCCTTGGATCACGGTGATAATTCCCGCAAAGAACACACCCACACCGCTGTATCGAACTGCCTTCCACCGTTGCAATGAAACCCCTTAACCCAGTCTGGAATAGATTTTCCAAAGAATAACCTCATTCAATTCGAAATGTCAATGACAAATGCCATGAACCAGATGACGCTGATTGACTGCGACTTTGGCAGCACCACAGCCATTGAGATAGAGATGTTCACTTTTGAGTAGCTTTACTTCTGTGACGTCTCTGGGCTAATGACAGAGCTTATTTATTCTTGACTTTTGCCCAGGTGTCTTTGAGCGAGACGGTGCGGTTGAACACCAGTTTTTCGTCTGAGGAATCTGAATCGACGGTGAAGTAGCCGTGGCGGATGAACTGGAATTTGTCTTCCACGTTCGCAGCTTTGAGTCCTGGTTCCACCAGCGCGTTTTCAATGATGTTCAGTGAATCTGGATTAAGGTTGGACAAAAAGTCCTGACCTTCTTCCACATCGGCAGGGTCTTCTTTGAGGAAAAGGTTGTCATACAGGCGCACTTCCGCAGGCACGGCGTGTTCGGCAGACACCCAGTGGAGGGTGCCGCGCACCTTGCGTCCGTCGGGCGATTCGCCGCCTCTGGATTCGGGATCGTAAGTGCAATGGAGTTCAATCACGTTACCTGCATTGTCTTTGATGAATTCGTCGCAAGTGATGAAGTAAGCGTTTTTCAGGCGCACTTCACGGCCTGGACCCAGGCGGAAAAATTTCTTCGGCGGGTCTTCCATAAAGTCATTACGTTCCACATAAATTTCTTTAGAGAACGGCACTTTGCGCGTGCCCGAATTTTCATTGGCAGGATTGTTTTCCGCGTCCATTTCTTCGACCTGACCTTCGGGGTAATTGGTGATGATCACCTTGAGTGGGTCAAGCACCGCCATCACACGGTCAGCATTGACGTTGAGATTGTCGCGCACGCAGCTTTCCAGGAACGCATACTCCACGCGGCCCGGCACTTTGTTGACCGAAAGATTTTCGCAGAACGTCATCAACGCTTCGGACGGATAGCCACGACGGCGCATCCCACGTACGGTTGGCATGCGTGGATCGTCCCATCCATTCACATGATCTTCCTCCACCATGCGGCGTAGGTTGCGCTTGCTGAGCATGACATAAGAAAGCATCGTCGGAGCCACTTCAATTTGTGTGGATGGGAAGATGCCCAACTGTTCAATGTACCAATTGTAAAGCGGCTTGTGGTTTTCAAACTCCAACGTGCAGATAGAATGCGTCACATTCTCAATGGCGTCGGACTGACCGTGCGCCCAATCGTAAGTGGGATAAATGCACCAGTCATCACCGGTTCGATGGTGATGGGCGTGCAAAATGCGATACATCACCGGATCACGCAAATACAAATTGGGATGTGTCATATCAATCTTGGCACGCAGCACGCGTTCGCCTTCTTTGAACTCGCCGTTTTTCATGCGCTCGAATAGATCGAGATTTTCTTCAACAGAGCGATCCCGATGCGGGCTGTTTTTTCCAGGCTCAGTCAGCGTGCCACGATATTCACGAATATCTTCGGGGCTCAAATCATCCACATACGCTTTGCCGTCTTTGATGAGTTGCACAGCAAAATCGTAAAGCTGACCAAAATAATCAGAAGCAAAGAAAAGCCGATCTTCCCAATCATGCCCCAACCAACGCAGATCGTCCTGAATGGCTTTCACAAACTCAGTTTTTTCATTGGTGGGATTGGTGTCATCAAATCGTAGATTGGTTTTACCACCATAGATTTTGGCCAAGTGGAAATGCAAATAAATTGTGGCCGCATGCCCGATGTGCAAATAGCCATTGGGTTCAGGTGGAAAACGTGTGTGGACCTTGCCATCATATTTATTACTGGCAATATCCGCTTCGATAATCTCCTGAACAAAGTTGGTGCTGCTTACTGGCTCAGTTGCACTCATAATTGAATCTCCAATGTGTATGCTTTAAAACCAAACAGGTTCAAGTGTGGCGAATTGTACGCATTTTATAAAACTGGATCAAGAAAAGAGAAACACATGGAAACAACAAATTTCACCATCCAGGGAACAAACATCGAAATGCTACCTGAACTCTTTCAAAAAACACTGCCCAAGCGTCGAGACAATGGACATCGCTATGTTTCCAGTTCGGATCAAACACTCATTTACTTTTGGGAGAGGTTTTATTTCAGAATAGGTTCACACCTTTTGGTTTGTGTCATCTTTGAATTTGAAAACGATAAAAGATGTCACATAGAAATCGTTTCCGGCGGTGGAAAAGCAGGCACTTTAAGCCTCACTTGGGGTGCGGAAAACCACAGCCTCAACAGAGTGATGAAATGGTTTCAAACCATTTGCACGCACAAAAATAACGATTGGGAAATCGTTCATACGGGCTAAAGTCACTTAACTATTAAAAATTTGAGGTTTAATGAAAACCAGAAAATTCATCCTCGAAGGCAAACACTTGAATGATTTCCCTAGAATTCTAGGGCAGGGTTTGTCTCATGATTATCAGCATCATTCGAAAGCCAAAGACACATGGATATTGCTCAAAAACAAGTATACTGGTTTAAATGAGGCACATACGCTGGTCTTCATTATTGAGTTTCTAAACGACAAACAATGCCAGCTCGAAATACTCGCAATGGAAGATTATCACTTTGCCAAAATCATTACCTGGATTGAAGAAGCTTGCAGGCTGAACCAATGGTACTTACAAGAAATCTCATGAGATGGGCAATTGCAACGCCCACATTTCAATTAGTTCTTTGACCTTTGCATCGTCGATGATTTGGCCGCCTGTGCCTGGGATTTCGAATTCATCAACCCAGTAAGTGATGGCGATTTTGATTTCGCTGTCGTCGATCACGCCGTTTTGGTTGGTGTCCAATGCCTGTTCGATGCTGATGACTTCAGGTTCTTCTGGCTCATCAGGTGGTTCGTCAGGCGGATCGGGTGGCGCCGGTGGCGTGATGGGATCCGCCGGAAAGTCAGGCAA
Organism: Candidatus Fraserbacteria bacterium; assembly: GCA_029262795.1. Lineage (GTDB taxonomy): Bacteria > Bipolaricaulota > Bipolaricaulia > RBG-16-55-9 > JAJCYT01 > JAJCYT01. The sequence continues at coordinate 328,651 of JAJCYT010000031.1, read as the reverse complement.
CTCTGTTGCCGGAGATGCACCGTTTTCATACGCACCGATGTCACAGGCTCCCGAATTTGGACGCTGACCACCACGTTGATCCACAACAACGGCGTCTTTGGTGTTGTAATCATCGCAATCGTCCAAAGGGATCACATCTATTGCAGGGCTGCCTGGCAGCAGGGGATGTGCTTGAAGGCTGCCAACTTCATCGGACAGTTCATCCAGTTGTGCATCTATGTCGTTGAGGTCGAATCGCTCATCTAAAAAATTACTGCACGTATCATCGTCGCTCAAATTGTAATCTGCCGAGATAAATGTGTCGCCCACACAGTTGGTTTTTTCGCTGGAATCTTGCCCGCTGGTATTTTGGCTCAGCAGCGTGCCTTTTAGAATGGTTTCCGTGGTTTGCGAACTCCCGCTAAAAATGCCGCCTATGTTGTCTTCGGCCACGTTGTTGGCAATGGTGACATGCAATAACTCAATCACTGCACCTCGATTAAAAATTGCCCCGCCCAAATTAAACGCCAGGTTGTTGGTAATGGTGACATTCATCAACATGGCAGATGGAATTGAAATGGGCCGGACTTCTCCCTCCCCCACCAACATTGCATTCACAATGCCGCCCCCGTTGTCTGCTGAATTGTTTGCCAGAAGAACTCGGTTCAGCATGAGGGTGCCTTTGTTTAAAATGCCTCCACCGTCTGTGGCTGAATTGTTGACCACAGCCACATCATTGAACCAGACTTCGCTGTCGAAGCCGTTGTAGAGTCCACCACCACCATTTCCTGCGGTGTTGTTGGATAGGGTGGCATTTTTCAAAACCATCTTTGCTTGGGCTTCATTGCTGATGGCTCCACCAGATCCCAACCTGCTGTCGCCAAACGACCCGACTTCAATGGAATTGCCAGAAAAAACAACGTCGTTCATTTGCAAAATGGCATCGACACCTACATTGGCAACACCTGCGCCACTGTCACTGGCAATGTTGTTGACAATGGCAACACTGGAAAGCGTGGTCTGACCAAAGTTCAGTAAACCGCCGCCACGCCCCAGTCCCGTTTGTTCGGCACCGTCACCGCCACGGGTCAGCCCGTTTTGCAAAGTCATATCAGAAATTGTGACCACTGTTCGCGGCGCGACGTAAAAAATTCGATCCAGGCGCACCCCGTTGATAACGGTGCTTTCTCGCCCTGAGCCAATAATTTGCACATCGTCCAAAATGTCGTAGTCACCAGCCGTTGCAAAATCTTCGCCAGGCGCATTGATCACCATCTGATATGTGCCAGCAGGCACTCGAATTACATCTGGCCCAGGCATGGCATTGGCTTCCTGAATGGCGGCCCTCAAGCTGCATTGATTGTTACCTGTACGGCACACGCCATCGCCCACACTGACATCAACATCATCCTGCGAATTATTGACGTTAAACGTTTCTGCATAGGAAAATTGTGTAAACACAACCACGATGAAAAGCAAAATGAAACTGGAAAAATTTTGTTTAGAGTACATGCCCTCTCCTTCTACATGTCTCAGGTGTCTTTAAAGCCCACCATGTCCCTGATTGATTGTAAACCATGTCGCCTTATTCAAGCACATCTTGGATTGATTGTTCAAGGACAACGTATATACTTTAAGGAGACACATTGTTCTTTGACATGGGGGTGCTTGGCTTCGACGGATTTGTTGAATCGAGGCTGCAAGTCGAGCTTGATTGTTTGCTCGTTAATCCACAATCACACTTATAATTGGCAACGAATTAGCGTTCGCCGCTCCTTCCTTAAGCTAGTCTTAAGCAGAAAGTGAGCTGTTTCATAGTGACTGCTGCGCCTAAGGCGCTATGAGACATCGAAAATAGGCGCTTACTTATCTTCCACGCCTTCGGGGAGGTGGGGACATTTTAGAAGGACCGGGCCTACAAATCCTGTTCTGTGGGAGTTGTAGGCCTTAGGATAAAACACAGAACTAAGCTTGTAGATGCCGAGTGGATGCACTTTCGGACGCGGGTTCGAGTCCCGCCACCTCCACCACGTCAATGATTGAAAGGGATCGGTAAAACCGATCCCTTTTCTTTTTCAGACACTATAAATTAGCTGGAATGGTTGCAGAAAAAATGAGTTGAATTTTGTTTTCGGGTGAGGTTGGATCAAATCCATTGTGTGGCTCCCCCACACCAAAATCCAGGCGATTGACTTCCAAACTACCTTCCACCTGAATCATGGCTGTTGCCAGCATTTTGAATTCCACTTCATAAGTCTTGGTCACGCCATGCAAGTTGAAATCCAAAGTCGCGGTGTAGAGGCCAAGGCCATCGTCAGTGACATTTTGAGCAGCGAAGTTGTAGAACTTCAACGTTGCTGTTGGAAAATTGACCACATCAAAAAAATCGTCTGATTTCAGGTGGTTGTCACGACGCGTGTTTCGAGTATCGAGGCTGGTTAAATCCACTTCGAGTTCAACAACGCTTGAAGCAAGCGCATCACCGTTTACCTCAACACGAGTGAAGGTCCAATCGTGAAACGTGCCATTGGCAAGGCCAAACCCGTTTCGACCCGCAAAATTGATGAGGCCAAAACCTTCGCTAAGATCAATGGCTTCAGGTTCATCCTCAAGCATTTCTTCAACAACTTCTGATTCCGTAATAACTTCTGGCACGGGTTCGGATACTGATTCGACGGTTTCCACTGCTTCTGCGATCACAGGATCAGTGGTGCTGGCAATTTCTGTTTCGTTGACCGCTTCGGTTTGTGATTCGCTGGTGGTTTGATTTTCCATCACTTCTTCAAGCGTAAATGCCTCAGAAGCCACCAACTGATTGCCGTAATACCACGCACCCGTTGCACCTACTGCCAAAAGGACTACGGCAGAGATGATGATGAGTGGTAAATTCTTTTTCATGTTGGACATGGGTGGACCCTCCAAAAATGGTCTCAAAAAATTCCCGGATAATTTCATGGTATCTGATACAAGTGGGTTGTCCATGGAAACATGATGAGGGTTTGGTGAGGATCACCGTTTGTGAATTTTTTTGATGCAACGTATGATCGACACCTATATGGATCCTTTAAGCATTGGCATTTTAATTGTGTCAGGCGTGTTGATTGGCACGATTTCCAGCATGATTGGTGTGGGTGGCGGCATCATGATGGTGCCGCTTTTGTCTTTCTTTTTTGTGCCGGAAACACAACAAGCTGTTGGCACTTCTCTTGCGACTGTTGTGGTCACTGGCATTGTCAGTTCGATCAACTACGGGCGAAAAAAAGTCATCGACTACAAACTCGCTTTTATGATGATGCCCACCGTCATTGTCGGTGCAGTGCTTGGCGCATGGCTGACCGATTTTATATCGAGCGAAGGGCTGGCCTTGGCGTTTGGTGTTTTGTTGATGTATCCAGCTTTGATGATGGTGTCCGGTCGAGAGCCGAAAGAAGTCGTTAATATTTTCAAAAAACCTTCTAAGACCGAAGAAAAAACAGAATCACAAAATCAGACTTACAGCCCCATTAAAATCATTTTAATCGGAACGATTGCAGGCATCGCATCAGGATTCTTTGGTGTGGGGAGTGGTATTTTGATGGTGCCTGCCATGGCCATTTTTCTAAATGTGGACATGCTCTACGCCGTTGCCACCAGCTTGTTTGTGATGGTGCCTTCTGCATTTATAGCTTCTTTCAAGCATTGGCAGTCGGCCAATATCATCTTTCAGTTTATGGGCCTGCTTGCCATCGGCATCATCTTTGGCGCGCAGATTGGCACTCGATTGGCCATGAAAATCCCACGCAAACGTCTGCGTCAAGCCTTTGGCGTGGTGCTGGCTTTTTCCGGTTTAAACATGATCTGGAAGGGCATTTCCACCCTGCTTTTATGAGCGCTTGTAAAATGGCATCTTGATACATTCCATCTGCTTGTGTGCGCCACGAATCTCTACTTGAACGGTTGCCCCCACTTCAACATCCTGATTCACCAATGCCAATGCCAGGAATGAATCCAATGCAGGCGCCTTCATGCCACTGGTGATAAACCCAATTTCCTGCCCGCCGTGAATCACAGGATATCCTTGTCGAGCCACCCCAGGATCAAGCATTTTCAGGCCGATCAAATGACGCGGTGGATTTTGTTTTTGCTCCAAAAGAATGTCTTTTGCGATGTAGTTGTTGGGCTTGTCTTTAACCGTCCATCCCAGGCCAGCTTCAACCGGAGAAATATCTCTTTCCAGTTCATGTCCGTAAAGCGACAAGCAGGCTTCAAAGCGAAGTGAATCTCGCGCCCCCAAACCAATTGGGTGTACGCCTGCATCCATCAATACATCCCAGAGTTTGACACCAAATTCGGGAGAACCGTAGATTTCAAAACCGTTTTCGCCGGTATAGCCTGTTCTTGAAACCAACACCTTTTCGCCAAAGAGTTCCACTTCCTGTGACCAAAAATATTTCAATGAAGCCAAGTCTGTATCGACAATTTTTGATAGCACTTCATCTGCTTTCGGCCCCTGAAGTGCCAACTGAGAAAACTCAGCGCCGACATTTTTTGCCTCAACATCAAAGTTAGCTGCTTGTTGCTGAATCCATTCCACATCTTTGTCCGTATTACCAGCATTGATGACCAACAAATAATGATCCAACATTTTATAAATCAACAAATCATCCACCGTGCCGCCATCTGGATAGCACATGCAGGTGTAAAGCACTTGATAGGTGTCTAATCGACTCACATTGTTGGGAACCAGATACTCCAAAAATTCAAGAGCTTGAGGGCCTTTGACTGTCATTTCGCCCATGTGTGACACATCAAAAACACCAACTTCATTTCGCACGGCGGCGTGTTCTTCCAAAATACCTTTGTATAAAACAGGCATCTCAAATCCTGCAAAATCAACCAGTCTTGCTTCCAATGCTTGATGTCGTCCGTGCAGTGGTGTTTTTTTGAGTGTCATGGTCCCTCCGAGTTATTCCATCTTGAGTTGTCGTGTCATCAGTTCAGTCAATTTTTCCAGTGGTGAAGCGTTTTCATAAAGCACTTCGTAACAAGCCTTTGTGATCGGCATCTCAATATCATGCGTTTTTGCCAGTGTATAGACAGTTTTGGTTGCAAGCACACCTTCGGCCACCATGTTCATGGATTCGATGATGTCATCAAGTGATCGTCCTTTGCCCAATTGCTCGCCCACAAAACGATTGCGGCTGTGTTGCGAGGCGCAGGTGGTGACCAAATCACCCAACCCACTGAGGCCAAACCAGGTTTCAGGTTGTGTGCCTAATACTATGCCTAGGCGAACCATTTCGGCCAGGCCGCGTGAAATCAACGCGCCTTTGGCATTGTCTCCAAAGCCGAGGCCATCCACAATGCCGGACACCAATGCAATCACATTTTTGGTGGTGCCTGCGTATTCCACTCCCAGCAAATCCTGGCTGAGATAGGGGCGGAATCGTTTGGTCTTAAATATTTCCTGAAGCTGTTTGCCAGTCTCTATATCTTCGCCTGCCAGCACCACAGAGGTGGGAAAATCCAACCCCACTTCCTCGGCATGGCTCGGCCCCGACAGCGTGTAAACCAACGCCGTTGGAAGCACTTCGGCCATCACTTGAGACATCGTTTTGAGGGTGTCGGATTCCAATCCTTTGGCCAGATTGATGACGATCGTGTTTGTATTGCAAAACGGCTGAAGTTGCTCTGAAATCCTTCTTAACGCAAAAGAAGGCACAGCAATAATCCAAACCCCTGAAAATGATGCTGCTTGTTCAATATTTGTGGTGGCTTTCACGTTTTGAGGCAGGATTGTTTTTTCAAGATAATCTTTGTTGCAATGGGTTTGGTTGATCTCATCAACAACAATCTGATCCCGCCCCCATAAACACACGTCTCGCTGTTGTGAGGCCAGTAAATATGCAATCGCCGTGCCCCAACTCCCTGCCCCAAAAATGCTTGCTGCTTTCATACCTCAGCTTACTCAGCACATAGGATTGAAATCAACCTAAAAATGATTCAAACCTTATTTAGAGGTTTTAGGAATTAACAAATTCTGCACATTCCGCTATGATATTTATGGCACTGTTCAAAAATAGAGGGGGTGACTGCTTCAGATTTATCTAAGCATAACACCAAAATCTTTAAGTTTTACACGCATGTCGCGAAAGGAGTCTTCAAAAATGAGGAGATTTTTTAGTATTGCAGCACTGATCGCAGTGCTGGCAGTTGGTTTGCTACCCACAGGTGATGCACTGCCGCAAGCTTCAACCACAGGCGTTCAAACCCAGTCAAATAATCCAACATTATTTGTGTCCAATCAGTGCAGTGTCACTGTGAATGTCGCTCAACTTAGCTGGGTGGATGGCAGCACGCTGGCCAAATTGGAATTAAAAATTCCAGCCACAAATGTGCCTAGCGGCCAAACCGTGGAATTCCCGTTTGATGAAACAGGCAATTCTGATGTTGTCCCAACCTCTGTTCAGCTTGCTGGTACAGAAGGCGGCCAGCCTTACAACTTGACCGTGGAAGCCAACAGCACAGCCACTACGCAATGCATTAGTGCTTCCTACCGAACCGGCGGTGGCACACAAGGTGGCGGCCAAACTGAAGTACCAAACAACACCGACGTGCCTGTACCAGCCGAAGTGTCCGGCCTTCAGGGACTGACACCTGATCAAGCCATTGCCACGTTGCAGTCCCGCGGCGCCCAGGTGGACGTTCAGGGCAGCCAGGCCAATCCTAAATTAGGCAACGTTGACGATCCTTTGATTTTGGGTGCTTTGGCGCCCGGCTTCCAGGCTTCTGCCGTTTGGGTCAGCGCACCTGGTCAGCTTCGTGCAAGCGTCACCTACGATCAGCCCAACGCCAACATGGTGTTGATGGTGATTGGTGGCGGCTTCTGCTTGTCTCTGTCTCCAACATTCCTGGGGATTGGCGGTTTGTCCGTGAGTTGTGACCGTCCTGCAGCTTTGGCACCATTCACCACCGTTGGTGGTGGCCCTGTGCCGGGGTTTGTGTTCCTGGTGTTGACCATCAAAATTGGTGGCCCAACCTTGCCTTACGTGTTGTCCCTGTCTACTTGATCAATTAAAAAAGGGGAGGCGCAATTGCGCCTCCCCTTTTTCTAAACGAAAGATTTATTCTAAATACTTTAGTTGTCTAATTCGGCTGAACCGGTTTCATTAAAAATCAAACTCAAATCCGAACTAAACTGATTGATCACCGCAATATCGGGCAGACCATCTTCGTTAAAATCACCACTGACCAGGGATCTTGGCCCGATGCGAACTTCAAAGCTCTCAGGCGCACGCAGACGATAATCGCCCGCATTGAGAAACACCTGCACCACGCCCGTATTAAACTCTCCGCGTGATTGGCTGATAATTAAATCATTATCACCATCATTGTCCATATCGGCAAGAGAAATGCCTGAAGCAGTTTTGACCAGATAATTTTTCATATCGTCAAACGACCCAATACCGCTGTTGGGGATCACGGACACGGTCCCATTGCCAGAGAAGCCGACCACAAGGTCTTCAAATCCATCGCGGTCAAAATCATGCACCATCAGGCTGCCAACGGTACCGGAAGTAACGCGTACGATCATGTCCTCTTCTTCAGAAAATCCGTTGGCACTGCCATAATAAATGGTGATTTTGCTGCCATCCACCTGGCCTGGTTCCAACAGGGATTCCAAATTGCCAAACACAATCAAATCATCAAAGTTGTCGTTGTTGAGATCAAGGCTTTCCAATTCCGGCAATTCAAGTTCGGTATCGATTTTTTCAGTGACCTCAAACGTTTTGTCGCCATTGCCTTTAAACAACTCGACTTCGCCGTCCTGATAACCGATTACAAAATCCAAGTTACCATCATCATCGTAATCGCCGTAGGTGAAGGAGTGTAATCGGCCCTGCTCGCCAAAACCGCCATGCTCTGGTGTAACATTTTCTAAACCAGACATTGTTTGTTCGGTTTCTTCCTCAAGGCTTTCGTGAACCAATGGCACGGTGGTAGACAGTACCAGGCCAAATTCTTCACTGCCCAGCAACATCGCCATCTCGTATGATTCATCAACCAATACCAGCAAATCGCTTAAATCATCGCCATTGATGTCTGCGATGCGATACATAATGGGATCGGGGTTAAACACAATGGGGCTTTGCGATTCAAACCCACCCAAACCATCCCCTGCATGAAACACGATGTTACGTTTAAACAAATGCAGAGTGACCAAATCCAAATGGCCATCGCCATTAAAATCGGCCGTAATTAATTCTGTGGGTTCGCCTGCAATTGGCAAATTAACAGCGGTTGTCAGTTTTACCGAAAATGGAATTTTCGCAAACGGTTCAAATGCGCAAGAGGTCAGCAGCACTGCACCAACCAAAGCAAATATTATTAGGGGTAGACGTCGTTTCAAAGTCATCCTCTCCTGAGTGTGTAAGCTGTTTTTTTAGTAATTTATTGTACTTTTTTTACATCAATTTTTCGAGGCCATTTTCACTCTCTCAAGAGTGCCTGAAAATCATCAGCTGGTTCTATAACCCACAAAACATTTTGAGGATGAAGTTTTTTGCTTGTCAAACCAAAGTTCAATTCATAAGCTGAGAAGCCATGAGCAAAGCATCCGTGCTGGAAAAAGCAAAAAAACTCCCCTTGTTGCCTGGCGTTTATCTGATGCGTGACGCCGATGGCACGGTTATTTATGTGGGAAAAGCCTTGCGTTTAAAAGAACGTGTGCGTTCCTATTTTCAAAAATATCACCAACAGAACGATCACAAAGTGTTCATGCTCTCGCAACTGATTGACGATTTGGAAACCATCGTCACCCGTTCTGAAGTGGAAGCATTGGTACTGGAAGAACAGTTGATCAAAAGCTATCGACCACGCTTCAACGTGCTGCTCAAAGATGACAAACGATTTCCTTATTTAAAAATCACTCTCAAGGAAAAATATCCCAGATTGATGATCACGCGCCGTGTGCTTCGAGATGGGGCACGTTATTTTGGCCCCTACACCAATGCGCAGTTGATGCGAGAAACGTTGAATACATTAAGAAGATTTTTCCCCATTCGTACCTGCAATGACAAGATCAACAGCAAACAGACACGGCAGCGTCCTTGTCTGGATTTTTTCATCAAGGAATGCTCAGCACCGTGTGTGCTGAGAGTGTCTCCCGAAGCGTATGGCAAAACCGCCCAACAGCTCGGTGAATTTCTCTCAGGAAAACATCGAAGCGTGGTCGCACCACTGGAAACCGAAATGCACGAAGCCGCCGAAGCCCTGCAATTTGAACGCGCCGCCAAGTTGCGCGACATGATGGAATCTCTGCAAAGATTGATTGGACAACACAAAGCGTACAACGCTTCCAACCTCGTCTCGCGTGATGTCATCGGCATGGCATCTGAGAATGGAACGTGTGCCATCCAGGTGTTTTTTGTGCGTGATGGGGACATCAAAGGTCGTGAACACATTTTTATGGATGTGCCTGAAGGGTCTACACCAGGCGAAGTGCTTCACGCTTTCCTCACTCAGTTCTACACCGAAGCATCCATTATCCCCAAAGAAATCCTGTTGCCTGAAGCTCTGGAACAAAGTGAATGGATCGAAAACTGGCTCACCAAGAGGCTGGGTCAGAAAGTTCAATTCCTGGTGCCACAACGCGGCTCAAAGCATAAATTAATTGATCTGGCCATGCGCAATGCAGAACTTGCTTTATTTGAAAAGCAGAACCAAATGCAAAAACGAACGCGCCGCGAGCAAGCGTTGGTCGAACTGCAACAGGAACTTTTCCTGCCGCGACTGCCCGAACGCATTGAGTGTTATGACATTTCCAACATTCAGGGCACAGATGCCGTTGGGGCCATGACTGTGTTTGAAGGCGGGGTGCCCAAGAAAACAGACTATCGCCGTTTCAAAATCAAAACCGTCGAAGGGGCCAACGACTACGCCATGATGGCCGAGATGCTGGAGCGTCGCCTGAAGCGTGGATTGATCGAACAGGATTCGCTTAAATCTCAAAATGGCAGCACGCCACCCGCCATTAAGTTCGCAAAATTCCCTGACCTGATCGTCATTGACGGCGGCAAAGGTCAACTTAGCGCGACAGTTAAAGTGCTGAAAAAACTCAACCTGGAAGACCTTCCAATCGTTGGTCTGGCCAAACGCCAAGAGGAAATTTTTCAACCCGGACAATCCAAAGCCATCTGGCTCCCACGCGACAGTGAAGCGCTCTACTTATTACAACACATCCGAGATGAAGCCCATCGATTCGGCGTGACCTACCACCGTTCCCTGCGTCAACGCCGCACCGTTCACTCCGCATTGGATGACATTCCAGGCGTGGGCGACAAACGACGAGCTGCATTGATTCAGCATTTTGGGTCAGTGACTCAAATCAAAAAAGCAACAATTGAAGAAATTCATGCCGTCAAAGGGGTTTCTAAACTGGTGGCAGAACACATCTATGCGGCATTGCATGTAGAAGAATTGAAAGATCAATCTTCAGGCAAAACAACTTAAATCCATTAAGAACTTAAAAGCAGATTTTAAAATGGGTTAAAAACTCTAATCCCCCAACCCCCTTAAATCATTAAGGAGGCTACGATTTGCCTGTGGCAGTTGGTTCTAAATCATGATACGTTATTCTTTGCTTCCCTCTTTAGAAAAGGGGGATTTGATCAACCTTAAAATGACAAACTAAAAATAAATATTCCAGAACTCACTCAGGCCGTTTCACATAATAGCCATCGCCCTTGACCAGAACTTTGATGCCCACTTTAGTAATGCCTCGACCATTGTGGCGAGGCGTTTCCCCTGAAAGCCCAATCAGTCTTGCAGCCCCATAGGACAAATCAATGATGCGCCCATCCACAAAGGGACCACGATCGTTGATGCGAACAACCAAAGATTCTCCTGTTTCCAAGTCGGTCACTCGAACAATGCTGCCAAAGGGAAGCGATTTGTGCGCGGCGCTGACTTCGTACATATCGTACACTTCGCCATTGGCCGTGAGGTTGCCGTTAAAACCTGGACCATACCAGGAAGCAATGCCTGTTTCGTCAAAACGGGTTGCCTGAAACACCCATACACTGGTGACCAAAACTGCTGCGCCAATGATGCCAAGCCAAAGGTTTTGTAATGTCATCTTTATTGCCTCTGCCAACACTTTAGTGTGCCTTGCATCACAGTGGCAAAGACCTTCGTCCGTTGTCGAGGAGCCATAGGAAAAACACCTATCCACTCTAAAGATTCTCCACTTAGCAGAATCTTCTTGACAACCTCATTGGCAGCCGTTAGAATGTCCATACTGCGATTTTTTAGCAAACAAACTATTAAAGTGCTAACTAACAAATTTTGAAGGAGGCAGCTTATGGCGAAAAAAAGCGCCACTAAAGCAGCAGTTAAACCCTTAGGCACACGCGTGTTGTTACAGGAATACGAAGAAGATTTTGATTCCGGCAGCATCTTGTTGCCAGATGAAGCCAAAGATTCCGGCGATTTGCGCCGTGCTGAAGTGTTGGCTTTGGGCGATGGGGTCGGTTCTGAAGAAGAAAAAGTCGACCTTTCCGTTGGCGACAAAGTGTTGTTGGATGGCTTTTCTGGCCGCATGGTCAAAATTAACGGTGAAGAATACCTCATCGCTAAAAGCACCGACATCATGGCGGTCATCAGCTAATTAAGCTGCCGCTCCCCTGATTTTTGTTTTAATTAGAAAGGAACATCATGGCTGTTAAAAAGTACAAACAGGTCATTTTTGATGAGGAAGTTCGAGCCAAGGTGCTGGCCGGCGTGGAGAAATTGGCCAACGCCGTGCGCGTCACCCTCGGTCCAAAAGGCCGAAACGTTATTTTGCACAAAGAATTTGGTGCCCCTAAAGTCACCTACGATGGTGTGACCATCGCTGACGAACAGGAATATAAAGACGAATACGAAAACATGGCCGCCCAGTTGGTGAAACAGGTGGCTAAAGAAACCAACGATGTGGCTGGTGACGGCACCACCACCGCTACAATTTTGGCACACGCCATCATCAAAGAAGGTTTCAAAAACGTAACCGCCGGCGCCAACCCCATGTTGCTCAAACGTGGCCTGGACAAAGGTTGCCAAACCATCGTTGAAGAACTTTCCAAAGCATCCAAAAAGGTGAAAAGCAAAGACGACATCGCTCGTGTTGCCACCGTCTCTTCTGATGAAGAGGAAATTGGTCAGATTATTTCCGATGCCATGGAAATCGTGGGCCAGGACGGCGTGATCACCGTGGAAGAATCCGACACGATCACCACCTACTACGAAACCACCGAAGGGATGCAGTTCGATCGCGAATACTTGTCTCCTTATTTCGTGACCGATCCTGAAAAAATGGAAGCTGAACTCAAAGATCCATTCATCCTCATCACCGACCAGGAAATCAAAAAAGCCAAAGACTTGGTGCCGGTTTTGGAAAAAACCGCACAGGCTGGCCGGCCTTTGTTGATCATTGCCAACGACATCGAAGGCGAAGCGTTGACCACCTTGGTGATCAACAAATTGCGCGGCACCCTGCAGGTGTGTGCAATCAAAGCGCCTGGCTTCGGCGATCGCCGCAAAGCCATGTTGGAAGATATTGCAATTCTGACCGGCGGTCAGGTGTTGGCCAAAGATGCTGGCATGAAGCCTGAAGAAGCTCAGTTGGATCAACTGGGTCAGGCCGAACGCATCGTGGTCAACAGCAAAACCACCACCGTGGTTGGCGGCAAAGGCGTGAAAAAAGACATCGAAGGCCGCATTGGCCAGATTCGTATGCAGATCGAAAACACCGATTCTGACTACGATCGCGAAAAGCTTCAGGAACGCATGGCCAAATTGGCCGGCGGTGTGGCTGTCATCAAAGTTGGTGCTGCCACCGAAGCTGAACGTGAAGAAAAGAAACACCGCATGGAAGACGCACTCGAAGCGGCTAAAGCAGCCGTGGAAGAAGGCATCTTGCCAGGCGGCGGCACGGCCATCCTCAACGCCAGCAAAGCATTGGACAAAATTACTTTTGAAGATGCTGACGCTCAGTTGGGTGTAGACATCCTGCGCCGCGCTTTGCAGTATCCTGCCAAACAGCTGGCCCACAACGCTGGCCTCAACGGCGACATCGTGATCGAACAGATCAAGAAGGAAAAACAGGGTGTGGGCTACAATGTGTTGACGGACGAATTTGTCGACATGGTCAAAGCCGGCATCTTGGATCCTGCCAAAGTGACCAAAGCAGCCGTCTTAAACGCAGTGAGCGTTTCTGGCCTGCTCTTGACCACCGGTGCCATGGTCGCCAAGTTTGAAGAAGGCGAAGAAGCTGCCCCAATGCCAGATATGGGTGGCATGGGCGGTATGGGTGGCATGGGCGGTATGATGTAATCCAGCCCTCCAACTCAATTTGCTCTATCTATCAATCCCTCCCGCAGTATTTGCGGGAGGGATTTTTTATTTAAGACAGACAACTTTTAAAATTTTGAATAGATAAGGGCTCTAATCCCCCAACCCCCTTTTCAAAAAGGGGACTACAGTGTGACTTCGAATGCAAGTTCTGTTTTTTTAACCGATTTTCATTTCTTTATAAGAGTTTTTAAACTTAGTTGCCTGCCAAGCAAGCCACAGCACACGTCACAAAAGCGAGTTCATCATCCAGAGACAAACTAGATGCGCTTGGCGAAGCGTCCAACGAAAGCGTTGGGAGCGTCAATATAGATTGATCCACTTGAGCTTCGGATTCTGCTGCATCGGTCAAATGAATCACACGAACCAGAATAGGATTCAAGGCCGGGTCATTGGGGTCCACATTGACTTTTGAGTTGATGTAAAGTTTGCTGCCATCAGGGCTGGCTGCAATTCCGTTGGGCAAAGAGAAGCTGGATTCCAAGGCTGGCCCGTCGGCGTTGCCTTGATCGCCTGAACCTGCAAGCTTGGTCAGTTCGCCGTCCAATGTGAGTTGGTATACGCTGTGATCGTTTCGAGCGACGACATACAACATCCCATTGGCATAGGTTAAATGGCCAATAGCGCCACCCGGTACCGTGGCCAGAATGGTTAAGGTTCCATCGGGTGTGGTTTTAAGCACGCGACCGCCATTAAAGGTGCCGGCGTAAACATTGCCATCATCATCCACGGCCAAGCCATTGGGGCAAAACAGTAGATTGTGACGTACAAGCAAAGAAGATTCTCCTTCTGGTGTTACTTTGCGAATGCTTCGGTTGCCGCAGTTGGCGATAAATAAATTGCCTAGAGAATCAAAATCCAACCCCACCGGACTGGCAGCAAGTGTGTTTTCCAACGTGCTCACTTCACCATCCGGTGTGATGATGCTGATGCGATTGCCCGCAATGTTGGACTGATATAAATTGCCCTCCGCATCAAATGTGTTGCCCGATGCGCCCTGTAAACCTGTGGCGAATTCCGTGCGTATGCCATCGGGCGTAATTTTCCACACTTGTGTGCCGTTGGCATTGTTCAAGAGATCGCCAAAATCAGCCACGTAAATGTTGCCTTCCGCATCCACAGCAATGCCGCCACTGCCATTGAACGCGTCAGACAATGTGGTCACGGTTTGTGAAAACACCACGGGCACGACGAATAAAACGAGAGATAGAGCCAAGATAAACTTCTTCATGATTTTTCCCCTTTGCAATCCCTACTTAAGAAAAATTATAAATCGAGGTTTTTCAGAATTGACACTTGAAGAATTTCTACAGCGTCGGATAAAGTGATGGTTAGCCTAAAGGGGGAAATGAATCATGAGAATCTCGTTGTGGAGACACTTTTTGGCTGTCTCTATGATTGTTTGCTTATTCGTCGTTACATCTTCTCTTCATATCGAACTCGCTGCTCAAGGGTCATCCGATGCTGAGGTGCAACAGATTGCGGCTGTGCTGGATGCGAATGGGAATCAAGTGTTGGACGACACCGAAATTCGCCAAGCCATTCAGATTTGGATTGGTGGAAGCACCGTCCCTGATACAAACCTGACCATTTCAGATGTCGCTATTCTGAAACTGATTCAACTCTGGATTTCTGGGCAACCCATTACAGCAGAACCTCCTGCACCACCATCTGGTTCATTTCAAATTGATGGAATTTTCCATATAGATGTGGATGCTGAGGGTAACATCATTACAGCAGAATCATCGGTTCAAACAGCAATTTCGGGGAACTTGATTATCATTGCGGGTGAGCTTTTCCCAGAAGAACCAGTGGTTCGCGTAGACGGTTTTCAGATCGAAGTTTTCGCTGCCAACAGCCAAGGACTACTGACCAGTGTGCCTCATGTGGGTGAAGATTCTAAAACCGTTGACATTGTGGTTTCGGACAAAAACAATAGCTCTGTCATGGCAAGCACGCGTTTAACCATTGACCCCGTCGATGTTGAAGCCATTGTAAATCCCATACAGATCATATCGGATTTTGTCAATGCCGTTAGAGCTGCTTTTGCAGGCCAGCAACGTACTGATGAGGTTGATGACCTTATGGCATTAATGGACAAACTGGAAAATGCAATTCCACAGATGCCTTCCGGCGAAAGCCGCAGCATCGCGGCACGAATTGAGGTTTCGAACTTACTGAAACTGCTCAATAAATCAGGCGGCGTGCCACAATCTCTGAGGCCATTAATGGACTCGCTGTTTGGGTCTTTTTTGGGTGTCCAAGATTTATTGACTGACCCGGTTTTTTTCGAACATTCTTTGGGGCTACTACCACCCCCAAGACCACAATCTCCATCAGAGACTGCTGCCCCAAATAGGGAGTTATACGTTTCTTTTGTTGTGGACGATTTCAATCAAAATCCTGTCGAAGGTGATCCTCAGGAGTTAACTTGCTTTGCAGAAGATCCGTGGAACATTAGCAAAATAAAAGTGTCGATTCAGGCTGGCGCAGAGGCTCATCTCATTGATAAAAATGGCAATCCCGTCGCGGATCTGATGTTGGAGCGCCAATACAGTAGTCGAGAAAGAATAGAAGCCTTTTCAATTAGATGGAACTCAACGGTCACTGGTCAGGCGCGAAATGTTGTTTTTACTTGCACTGCCTACGATGGGGCATTTTTTAGTGCCAAAGAAACCAAAACCATAACACTGACCATACCCATTCAAGCCGCTCCAACCTCTGAACCAGAGGTTCCCGACACGGCACCACAAATCATCAACCTCACTGCCCCAAGCATGTTCGCCGGGGACGGTCAGACCCACGCAGTGACCGTCGAGTTTGAAGACGTCAATGGCGACTTGTCAGAAGTTCGTATCCTGACAACGGAAGGCCCCAATGCTGGCAATCCGACTCAAACGTTATCGCTGTCGAATGTTTCAGGTCTAACGACAGGTACAACAAACTATTCCATTTCCTGCACAAATACGGACACTGATCCGTTTAATATCACGCAACAAGTTGTTCTCGTTGATGCAAAAGGTCTGGAAAGCGATCCAAAAACCTACACCTACACCTGTGAAGGCACTGGCACACCAGAACCACCACCGTTGGAAAACACCGCACCTACGATTATCGACATTGATGCCCCAGGCTTTTTCCCTGGAGATGGCGTGGCACATGAAGTAAGCGTCAATTTCGCAGACCAGAATAAAAATGTGAATCAAATCAAAATCGAAATCACAGATGGCCCGAATGCAGGTGGCCCACCAATGTTTGACTCAGTGCCACCAGCAGCGGACTTCACGGGCACCTATCACTTCAATGTTTCCTGCGACAATCCGAGCACTCAGTTTTTCAATGTCACCTACAGAGTGACGATCACCGATGCAGGTGGACTGGAAAGCGCGCCAAAATCGTTCGCATTTACTTGTGAACCAACCGGCACACCCTAACCATCACACCAAAGCTTGATCTATCAATCCCTCCCACAAGTACTGTGGGAGGGATTTTTATTTAGAACAACTTTTAAAATCTTTTGAATGGATAAAGACTTCTAATCCCCCAACCCCTTTTCTAAAGGGGGCTACATTGGTCTGCGTAAATTTGTTCTAAACTGCCGGTGTTCTTTTCGATGAGGTGTAATTATGAAAATAAACTTTGGACACAATATATGTTATGATATTCATTAAATTCAAAATCTAGAGAAAGGACGATCATTCAAAAAATATTGTTCATCAGCGTGGTGATGATATCTGCATTTTATTTAATGTTCAGTGTTACCAATAGCGAAAGCCATTTCGGCCTAGACATCGACAGCATCAACCACGAGGCAGACAACACGCTTCAAAAGATGAAAGCGTTGAAAAGCTTTATGTCACTCAAAATATCGTCAATGAATTCATCTCGTTCACAACAGTACTTCTTGGCCATTGATGGAAACGATATTGTGGATATTCCAACAGGCGAGGCTTTAGGCAGTGTTCAACCCAAGCCGAATTTTACCGTCTGTTTTGAAGCCAATCAATATAAACATTGCACCAAATATGCTGGCGATGAAGTAATTGATACCAATGGCAACATCCAAATTAAAAATTTGAGAAATGTAAGACACTTTACAGTTCCGCGAAAATAAATTGATTGTTTATGGGAAGTGGTGGAGATAAGGGGACTCGAACCCCTGGCCTCTCGGATGCCATCCGAGCGCTCTCCCAACTGAGCTATATCCCCAAGAGGTCCACAGTATACTCAGAATCTACAGTCGCTTCAAATTCGTAAACGGATGGGATAAATCTATCGTTTCGCATCTTGAAAGATTCCTTTATAGAATATGGCATGATGGATCAAGTGGAGGAATCTTTGCATGAACAAAAGCCAAGCTGACATTTCAGAAAAACAGCCGCCTCAAAAGATCATCTATTTTCTGGAAATTTTACAAAAATTACTCACCACTTTTTTCATCTTCACCCTGCCCGTCGTGTTTTATGTGCTCAACACCGACATGAGTTATCCCAAAGTGATTTATTCGTTTGTGATGATTTCCCTGTTGCTGGTTCTGTGGGGCGTTCAATCCTGGCTGCAACGTGAGTTCCGTCTGCACCTGCCAACTCTGTTTTGGCCGGGGGTGTTGTTAATCTTGGCCGGTGCTTTTTCGGCCATCAATGCCACCAGCTTGGGCATCGTATTGCAATCCTTGGCAACGCTGGTTTACTTTTTTCTATTCTATGTCTACATTGCCAACACGGCTAAAGGCACACACACCTTTTATTTGTACTTTGGTGCCGCCGCACTGTCCCTGTTGCCTATTGTGGTTTATGTGCTGTTCCAGAAATATGGAATTATGGTGGGTGGGTCAATCAACACGCTTATTGGCACCATGGGCAACCCCGTTGCTGTGGCCCAATATCTCGATGGCATGTTGATTGTAGGGCTGTTGCTTTTCATTGGGCATGTGAGCATTTGGATGAAGGTACTCTTTTTGAGTATTTTCACCGTAGGGCTTGGCGTTCTTTTTGCCACAGACACCACTGGCCCACTGCTCAGCCTGATTGCATCCTTTGGGCTGTTTGCGCTTGGTCTGACGGTGTTTAGAAAAACGTTCCTCTCGTTAATGAAAATAAAAGGGTGGCTGGTTGCAATGCTCCTCATGGGAGCATTGAGCTTGGTGATCATTGGACAGCCCACATGGTCGCCATTAAGACTGGGACATGCACCCGAACGCAATGAAATGGCTGGCCCTCATAAAATTTTGGATCTGACAACACAAACCAACATGGCCACTTTGGCACTGCCTGTCTACAAACAAATCGACAATTTAATTGAAATTTGGCAGGAAAATTCAGGCGAATTGCGTGCCTATTATTGGCTGGTGGGGTTGGAGATGTTTAAAGCACAACCTTTGTTCGGTGTCGGCTTGGGCCATTATAAAGTTCTATACACCACTTATGGGGCCAAGCTCATCCCGACGCCATTTGGGCAGAAGATTCAACAGCAGTTGATGGAAATACGCGAAGAAAAACCTGAAGCCAACCTCAGCCCCACCCGCGCACATAACGAATATGTTCAAGTGATTGCTGAAACAGGCATTTTGGGCATCACATCTGTGGTCTTGATGCTGGCCATGTTGTTGTGGAGCGGGTTACGCAAGCTGCGTACAGAACACAGCCCTAAAAAACAATTGATATTTTTATTGCTGTATGTGGGGGTATTCACCTTTGTGGCCGACAGTTTGTTTAATTTTCCCGGACACCTGCCTGCAGCTTCGATGAATTTGATCTTGCTTTTGGGGTTGGCACATTCACGTTATCTTTTCCCTCAGGCAACTATTTTTCAATTAAAACGTTGGTGGCGCCATGGCCTTGCCGTTGCCTTAATCGTCATGTGTGTTTCCATCAGTGTCATTGCTTATCAGGATTGGCAAGCCAATCTCAAGCTGGAATTGGGCAAAGAATATTTAACCAATGGGCTTTCAATCAGCGCGCAGGAATTTTTTGAGCAAAGCCTGAGTCTGGATTTTCAGCCAAGTGAAGCACTTTATTATTTGGGGCTAATTCATCTTGAACAAAACCAAACTGATGTTGCAAAAGATTATTTTGAACGCTCACTTCGAACCCGCGTATTTGAAGACACATTGTGGAAATTGGCCAACCTCAATTTTCAGGACCAAAACTATACGGAAGCTGGCAACTATTTGAATCAACTTAGGGCCCTGTTTCCTAACCCAGACACCTTTTTAGAGATGCGCTACCTCGAAGCTTTGATTGAAATTCGATTGGGAAACACAGAAAAATCCATAGAAATTTCACAAGAAACGCTTCAGGATTATCCGGAATTTGGTCAAATGTATTTGGCCCTGGGAGAAGCGGCTTTAAGCACGCAGGATTATGAAAGTGCTTTTGACGCTTATCGTCAATCGGTGGTTTATTTGAACGAATTGATTGATGAATTGATTCTCTTTATCAATCAAGAAGAAAATGTCAGTGAAGTAGTGGGACAACAATTAAGGCAGTTACAATTCCAGCGAGATGAAGTGGTTAAAATATTAGATCAGCTTGCTCAAGTGGTCGATCGTTAACTAACAAAAAAATAAAACACAGACGTATTCTTTTAGTTGCTCAGAATACGTCTGTGTTTTTTAATTTCAATTTTCAGTTGGATTCAAGCACGCGATTGCCAAAGTTTATCGAAGCTTCCACAGCTTGAAGCTGGACAGCCAGGCTGTCTGAAGCCAGGGCAGCGAGCAAAGGATCAACTGCATCGACATCGCCAATTTCCACCAGTGCATTAAAGGCAGCACCGCGGGTGCGTCGGTCTCGGTTTTGCAATTCTGCAGCAAATAATTCGGCATCCTCAGCCAGTGGCATTTGGGCCAAGCCTTCAAACGCCATGCGGCGCAACAATCGATTTTCATCTGGGTTAACAAAGTCCAAAAGTGTGCTGCGCGCAAACTCACCAGAGACAGCAGGCAATGCGCCAAGAGCAATCGCTTGGACAAACGGATTTTCGTTTGCAAGCAAAATGTCAATTACCTCAGGAGATACTTTAGCCACAGCAATAGCGGTATTGATGAGGTCGGCTTCTGCAAAGGCGAACACAAAAGGCAACACATCCGCCAGTGCATTGATGGATGCCTGTAACAATTCAACAGCCAAATCGCCTTCACCAAATGCGGCCAAAGACACCAGTAATTCTAAGGCCAAGCCGCTGCATGCCTGTGGATCACAAGTGATTAAAAACTCACTGGTGGAAAAAGCCACCACAGCCTGTTGCGCCTGGTCACCGCCAATTTGAGTCAAACTGCTCAAAGCTGCCTGACGAACAGCAGGGCTGACATCGGTGTTCAAAATTTCGACCAACGTATCGATGACTGATTCGCCAAACACGCCCAGAGCGGTGGCGGCAGAAGCACGAATTTCAGCCGTATCTTCTTGAAGCGCGATAGAAGTTAGTGGTTCAATGGCAGCAGTGTCCTGTAAAAGTCTCAACCCGCCAATGGCACCCACTTGCAAAGGATCGTCGTTGCTGTCCAATACGGCAATCAAATCAGGCACAGCACGCAAAACGCCTAACTGGCCTAAAGAAAATGCAGCCGCCCCTTGTACAAACCCATCGCCTTCTTCATCGTTTAAATTGTTCAGCATCAAGTTGGCAGATGATTGACTGTTCAACTCTGCCAAACTTTTGAGCATAGCAGCGCGCTCCACGCTGTTGTAAGTGCGATCGTCTGGAAACGCATCGGTAAAAGCAGCAATGGCCAGTTCATGAAACTGTTCTGGAAATTCTGCCACAGCGTTGTCACTCTGTAACGACAGCGCAGCGGATGCCAACGTGTCGCGTTCGCTCAACAGGATGTCTAAAATGTCTGCTTCTTCAGGATCAATCTGAACCAATGACACACCAGAGGCCCAGCGAATGCTGTCAATGGGCGCAGTGAGCGCAGCTTGACGCAAGGCAAACTTGGCTTCTGGCGCCTGATACTCACCTAAACCTTCGGCCACAATGCGGCGCACCGAGGCAAATGGATCGTTTAACAAAGTCTGAGTCAACAGGGGCATCGAGGTACGTTCCCCTATTCTGACCAGCACCGTAATGGCGTTGACACGATCGGCTTCAGTGCTTTCGGGATTTAACAAAACCAGGCCAATCACCTTTAATGCTTCAAGCTGAAGTTGGCGGGCTTCGTCGTCCGTTGGCAATGCCTGCCCCCAAACAGAGAGGGCAGGCAGCAAAACAACTAAGGAGGTTAAGGCGAATATCTGGATCAGGCGATTCATGATTCTTAGGCTCCTAACAGGGTTTCGTCAAAGATACTAAAGTCTAACGCCGCATTGACGATATTGGACACAATCAACAACGTCTGGTTCACAGGAACCACACGGTTGTCCAACAGTTGTCGATTAAAGAACGGGCGTCCATCTTCGACGGTGTCGTAAGATTCAAAAGTATTGTGGTGCAGCAAGTCACCGTTTTCATCCATCAAATCCAAGGTGATGGGCTGCAGCGTCTCAGCATTGGCCGTCACACGTGCTTTCTGGAAAGCAATTTCTTCACGAGTGGCTTCAAGATTGAGTTCGATCACGTCAATGCCATCATCGTTGGTGTAATCGTTGCGTTCGGTAACGTTGTAAGCACCCTGAAAACCAATGCCGACCACTTCAGCCACAGTGGCATCACCAAACACTTCAAACTGGCCATTGACCTTAAGTGGGGTGATCAAATCAGGGTTCCAAAAGAAGATATCGTCGCCGTTGATGACAAACACATCGCCAGCCAATTCTTCTGGGGTTAAATAATCAATGCGAGCGCGTTGACCCAATTCGGGGTCAAAAGCGAAGGACACCTGCACGGTGGCCTGTTTGCTGCCATCTGGGCGTTCGGCCAATATTTCAACCGTGAACGTGGTGCCAGGGGTTTCCTGACTGAAATACGCAGCAAAGCGCTGGAAATCCATTGCAGCAAGCAATTCAGCATTAGGATCTGCTTCTGCTTCTGCATCGTCCTGAGCGACGGTGTTAAAACTGAACGTCAGGCCAATCAAGGCAACCAGCGTATAGAGGATAACTTTCTTCATGTAATTCTCCTTAGTTTTCTGATCGTACGCTTTCACGTGTTGTAAATATAGCATCGCCTAACACAGGCCACATCGGAGCAATGTTGGGAAGTCGATAAGACAAATGACGTAGACGACAAACCCTTATAAAATCTAAACATCCCGCTTTCAAACATGTTGAAAGCGGGATGTTTACTGAGGAGAAAGTGATCCTAAATATCCCACAGACGGTGATTCAGACGTTTCAGACCGAAGCAACGCCTGTGGGCGATCTTTAAAATTTAAACGTAGCCAAGCGCCTTGACGATGTTAAAGCGCGAGCTTTTCATGGCCGGATACATTGTGCCGAAGAAAGTGGAAATCAAGGCCACCATAAATGGTATCCCTGCCACACTCAGGCTAAGTTGAATGACCGCAGGCACAGCGTCAATAGAGCCAGGAGGCAACCAGGTTAAGCCCATCTGATTGACCACCACGCCCAGTACACTGCCCAGTACGATACCGGCAATCCCACCCAAAATACCCATGATGAACCCTTCGATGACGAAGGTCAAAAACACCTGACTGCGTTTGGTGCCCACCGCGCGAACGGTGCCCACCTCACGGGTGCGTTCCAGAAACGACATGGTCAACACTTCCAACACACCAAAGAAAGCGAGAATAAACACGCCTACCAACGTGAAGGAGGTGAAATAATTGCCAAATTCCTGAACCTGATCATAAAGCGGGTTCAAATCCTGCCAGGTTTTGACCACCAATGGAATCCCTGCGGCATCCAGCTTGCCCTGTAAGTCTTGAGCAAATGCCTGAGAATCATCCAGGTTGTCAATATTAACCACATATTTTTCAATTTTATCAGTACGCAAAATGCGCTGTGCCAAGGTCAAGGCCACATAACCAATCTGGCCTTCCTGATCAATGTCGTTGAATTTGAACACACCGGTGATGGTCACACTGGCAGCGCTGAAGTTGCCAGTCACTGAGGTGGTGGCCACGTTGATAAAATCTCCTGGGCCGACGTTGAGTGATGCAGCCAAACGGCGTCCGATGATCAACTGACAGTTTTCCAAGCGATCATTCAACGGGCAACCATCGGCGATGTTCATTGCTGTACCATCCGTGATGGCTTCGCTGAAATCCTTAACGTCATTCTCAGGCACAAAGCCACTGCCGGTAATAATCTTGCTGCCCTTTTCATTTCCGATCAGACCAAAGAAACCCAGCTCCTCTTTATAGCCCGTCACCCGTTCATCTTCATCGAGTAGCCCCGCTATTTGAGCGGATGTTTCAGGGTCAATCAGGTGAGAGTAACCACGGGTGGTTTTATCAAACACGCGTTCATCCGCAATTTGGACAGAGCCATACAAGTCGGCCATGCTGACCTTGGTGGATTCCAGACTTTCGTTGATGAAACCAATCACCAGGTAAAGAATCGACACACCAAACGCCACCACAAAAAGGCTCAGCGCCGTTCTTCTTTTATTTCTAAAAACATTTCGAGATGCGATTTTGAAAAACATATTAAAAGCTCCTTAGTTGGTGCGAAGCGCATCCACAATCTTGATCCGAGCCGAGTGCATCGACGGATACAGCGCCGAAAGGAAGGTGGCCAAAATGGCGACCAAAAAAGGCACCCATGCATTGTCAAAAGCCAATACGGCTTCAACAGGGAACGGCTGCAACGCGCCTGGCGGCATCCAACTGAAGTCCAAATTGTTTAAGCCAAGGCCCAAGCCCCAGCCCACAGCCAAACCGGCCAAGCCACCAAACACACCAATAAGAAGACTTTCCAGCACAAACATGGAAAACACTTGTTGTTTCTTGGTGCCAATGGCACGGATCGTACCGATTTCGCGGGTGCGCTCAAAGAACGACATGGACAGCACCTGGAATACAATGAAGAACACCAGCAACGTGATTGACACCAACAGGAAGCCAAACATCATGTCAAAAAAGCCACGCGTCTGTTGATAAGCCACGGACAATTGCTCCCAGGTTCGCACCTGAAAATTCAAGCCAGCCGCATCCAAATCAGCCTGAATGGCCTGCGCGGTGGCATTGGTTTGTCCCAATGATTCTAATGTGATGGCCAGTTTGCTCACTGAATCTTTGGTGTTGAACGTTTTGATGCCTGTATCCAATGGCACAAACACCAACTGACTTTCGTCTTGAACATCATTGCGAAAATAGATGCCAGCCACCTGATACGTTTCCTGATTGTAAGCACCACTGATGGTTGAGGTGGTGAGGCGGAAAGTGTCACCTGGCTGAAGATCGAGCTCGCGAGACAAGCCCCCACCGATCAAAACCGGATCGCGCATTTCTTCGGTGAGTGCATCCCCTTCGACCAGCAAATTATTGTAATCCAATGCATCATTGCCAGGCTCAAAGGCCATGACGTTAATCACTTTGGCATTGATGTCGGTGGAAGCGATACCGGAAAACACCAATTCAGGAGAGTAGCCGGTCACCGCAGATTGGTTGGTCAGAATTTCTTCAAATTTTGCGTAAGTTTCGGTATTAATCAGCGCTTCTTCACCCTGATTGTCGTCTTCCCAAAGCAGCGTTGAAGCAATCTGGATGTTGCCATATTGAGACACTGCCGCTTCCTGAAGGGTGTTCAGGGCGTTTGTGATCATGCCGCTGATCACAAAACTCATCATCGTGCCCAGCGCAATCACCGCCAGTGTGAGCAGGGTGCGACGCTGGTTTCTTAAAAGATTACGCAGCGCTAGGGGTAACCACATGTTGACCCTCCTTTGCAAACACAGGCTCTGTGGCACCAACAGATAACTCTTTCTGTCGGTGCGATGCAGATGCAGCAGACGAAATTGGCGTTTCGCTCAATTGACCGTCACGGATGTGAATCACGCGATTGGCGTATTCGTTCACTTCCAGATCGTGGGTTACCACAATGAAGGTCACTTTGTGTTCTTCATTAAGGCGTTTCATAATTTCCATCACACGCCCACTGGTTTTGGTGTCCAGGTTGCCTGTGGGTTCATCGGCCAGAAATAAAACCGGATCATTGACCAGGGCACGAGCCAAGGCCACACGCTGTTTCTGACCACCAGACAATTGATCGGGGCGGCGATTGGCTTCTTTCATCAAATCGACTTCCTCGATCAGTTGCATCACTTTTTCATATCGCTCTTTGCGGGCAACGCCTTGCAGCAACATGGGGTATTCGATGTTTTCATACACACTCAATACCGGAATCAGGTTAAATGCCTGAAACACCAACCCAATTTTGTCACGACGCATGTCGGCCAGCTTGCTTGAGTCGAACTGAGAAATGGACTGACCTTGAATCAATACGTCCCCTGATGTGGGCAGGTCAATCAATGAAGCCATGTTTAAAAAAGTGGTTTTGCCACTGCCGGAAGGGCCATTGACCACAATGAAGTCACCTGCTTCTGCTTGAAAATCCACACTGCGTAAAGCGTGGACCTGTTCCTGACCAGCATCATACGTTTTCGTGAGTTGTTGAGTTTCTAGGATCATGCTGCCTCCTTCAGGCGTTGTGCTATCATCTAACGTTGTGTTTAAATTTTCAACTATGTGAATGAGTCTTTCCGTCCTGAATCCCTTCATCAACACTTCATCCACTGAAGTTTTTTGCGCCAAATGCTGTTGCAGATGGTTTTCCACCACCACCACAGATTTGGTTTGAGGGGATTTAGATTTGATTTGATTTAAAACATTTTGGAGTTCGGTGCAGACCAATTTCATTTCAATCAACACCAATGCAGGTTTTTCTTGATCAATGCGCTGAACTGCATCTTGTACGCTTTCAAGTTGTGTGATTTTTTCAAACTGAGCTGTTGAAGCCAGCAAAGCATAAAGACCTTCGCGCACCCGTCCAGCTTCGGCCAGAACAATTCCAGTTGACAGTAACTTCATGCCATGCCCCTTTCTCTTCTACAGTGTCCACACTTTACGACTGAGAAAACCAAATAGCATCGGAGCAATGATGGGATCAGGTTCGGGCAAAAGACCGAGGGGATAAGTCATATGTCTTATGGATTAGGAAACAGGAGGTTGCAAATTCATCTTTACCAGCAACGCCTCAAAACGCGGATCGTCGCGGATCATGTCAAAAATAGGATCTATTTTAAGAAACGACAGAGCGTCTTCTTTTTCTTCATACGCTTTTTCGAGCCATTGAAACCCCTCATCCAAATCACCCAACTCGAAATAAATGGTGGCTACAGCTGTCCACAAGGGCACATTAGGCAATGCCGTTTGTGACTTGAGGCGTTCGGCAATGCTTCTGGCTTCTTCATGATTGCCCATGCGTGCCAACAATATGCCGCGATTGGCTTCAATGAGGTTGTTAAAAATAGGTGCTTCTTGACTCACAATAACCTCTGTGTTGCGGATGGCTTCCAAAGCTTCTTCATACACCCCTTGTTGCGCAAGCGACCTTGAAAGGAAGAAATAGGCATCTTCATGGTTTTTGTCACGAAGCAACGTTTTGTTCATTTCATCAATCGCCTTATCAAAATCTCGATTAAAGTAGTGATAAACGCCCAACACGAAATGTCCCCAGGCCGTGTCTGGATTTAATGCCAATCCCACGTTAATTTCTTCAAAACCCTCTTCCCACAACCCCACGCGCAACAAGCTAATGGCATAAAGATAGTGAATCATTGCAAAATTAGGATTGATTTCGATGCCATCCCGGTAAGCCTGAGAAGCACCTTCCCAATCGAATTGAACTTCTTTGATTTCTGCAATTCCGACATGAGCCAATAAGAAGTCTGGATCCAGTTCCAATGCCTTTTGATAACGTTCAAAGGCTTCATCAAGTTCAAAATTGTCTAAATATTTTCCTCCCAAACTTGCATTGATGACAGGAGACAGCGGATCTCGCTCAAGTGCGCGCACGCTCATTTCCAAACTTTTTTCAGGTTCCCCCACCAAATACAACAGATTCGCATACCATTGATAAGCTGTTGCGTAGTTGGGGTTGATAACAATGGCCTTTTGAAAACTTTCTTCAGCTTTGGCCAAATCAGCATCCCCCCTCATCAGCACGTATGCAAGGGATGTATGGGCTTCTGCCAGCTGATCGTCCAATGTCAAAGCATGTAGTGCGGCCTCTTTGGCTCTTTGAAAACCTTCATCCGCTGAGATCATATCGTAGTTGACCATCAAGCTGTAACTGTCTGCCAAACCTGCATACGCTTTGGCATAGTCGGGGTCAATTTCAATGGCTGCTTCAAAATATTCAATCGCTTTTTCAAACCCTTCTTGAGTTCGTTTGTTCCAGAAAAATCTTCCCTGGAGGTAGTTTTCGTACGCCTCAAAATTGGTGGTGGCTGGCTCTATAAAAGATACAACCTCTGAAGCGAGTTGAAGTTTTAAAGTATCTACAGTGGCTTTGGCAATTTCTTCTTGAATGGAAAACACATCTTCCATTTCCTGATCAAATGTTTCAGACCATAAATGAGAATCATCCGCCACGCGAATTAACTGCGTATTCACGCGAATGGTGTTGCCAGAGCGACGCACACTGCCTTCTAGCACAACATCCACATTAAGTTCTTCACCAATGGTTTTAATGTCGATGTCTTTGCCTTTATAAGAAAAAACCGACGTTCTTGAAATCACTCGAAGTTGCTGTATTTGGGCAATGGCATTGATCAACTCTTCGGTGAGACCATCGCTAAAATATTCGTTTTCTTCATCATTGCTTAAGTTGACAAATGGAAGGACAGCGATGGATTCAATTTCTAAGGACACTTCATCGGGTGTTTCTGTGCTTAAGCCATCATTCGTTGACTGGTTTGCCGCAGTTTGAGAAGAAGGGTCGTTGAAAGCTGGAAAAATATTAAGCAGCCAAACGCCCACAAACACCATCACAATCAGGGTCACCACACCAACAACTTGCCATTTTTTTTGCGACAGCGATGCTTTTGCTGTTGGCTTGATTCGCTTGCGATTTAAATCCACACGATAAATGTCCACATTGCCTTCGACATTTTTGAGCGATTTTTGCCCCAGATGAATTAAGCGTTGATCTAATTTATTGCGAACCTGACTGGCAACATCAGTCGATAAAAAGATTTCGCCAGGATCGGCAATGGCTTCCAGGCGTGAGGCAATGTTAACCCCATCCCCAAAGATATCCCCATCGCGGTCTTCGACATCGCCAAGATGAATGCCAATGCGAATCTGCAGTGCGCTTCCTTCATCCGCCCCTTCATTGTATTGGCGCAACGCCTGTTGCATTTCAACCGCACACTGAACGGCTGACAAAGCGCTTGAGAACTCGAGAAAAAAGCTGTCGCCCATGTTCTTGATTTCTTTGCCGTGATGTTTGGAAAAAATGGGTCGTAACAACTGATTGTGGTGTGAAAGCAAATCAAGAGCGAGTGATTCGTTGCGCTGCGTCAATGCGCCATAACCGACGATGTCGGTAAATACAATTGCGGCAAGTCGGCGTTGGCCTTGCGTCATGGGACAAACCCCTTTAGGTGTTTAATTCTATTCCCGATATGTCACTCCCTGACACGAACTTGCAACAAACTGAAATTTCATATTAGGGCAAAATCACGCCCTTAGCAAACAATGTTTTGCTGGATGCCGCTTGAGGCAAAGACAAGTATTGTTTTAGAAAGAACTGATGCTGATAGGTTCACCAGAATCTGCTGGTGCTGGCATGTTGATTAAAAACCGATTGGCCAACGCCAGTGAAAGCGCATGGCTGAGCGCTTCGCTTGATCCAGGTCTTGACCCAAACAACAAGGTGCGCTCAGAGGCGATTACAAACAACTCGCCTTCACTCAACGTTGATTCAATCCAACGTTGACTCAACGCTGAAGCAGCGCTTTGTTGCAACAGAAGATTTTCTCCATCCACACTAAAATTGATCAAATCATCCAGAGAGAAAGAATTTTCATCTAAAAAAACACCTCTCAGCACTTGAGAGGCCGCTTGCTGAACCTGAACGGGATTTGCTTCAAGCAAAAAAGCTTCAAGCTCAACAAAACCACCACTGGCCAGCGTTTGTGTTTGTTCGAGATCAACTTCATCAAACTGAGGCAAAAGGGCTTGAGCGTTGGCCAGCCGAAGCTCAAAAGTTTCACCCCTCAAAGCCTGTCGATAAAGTTGATCCAGCGACATATTTTCAGCCTTCAACACATCTGTCAAAGCAGCCACAGCCGCCTGGCGAACCCATTCAATTCGATCTATTGAAAAACCGATCAGCGAATCCAATGGCAGTGGATGCCGCACCCAGCGCTGTGACAACGCTTGGCTGGCGGCTTGCTGGATTTCCGAAGTGGCTCCACTTCTGATAATTTGCAGCAATTGATCGTCACCGATATCGGGCGCTTGTTCAATGTTTTGTTCTACCGATCTGAGATTTCTTCTGACCAATGCCAGTTCGCTGCGAATGGTGATCAACGATGCATTTTCTATCGCCTGCTCGATGGTGGTGATTGAACGATTCACTTCATTGTTCAACGTTTGTCGCGCGGTGAAATCGCCACCGGCTTCTGAAGTGAGGATGATTGTTTCGCGCTGTGCATCAAGCAAAGATGAAAATTGATTGAGCGATTCAATCGCAGATTCAAGTTCACCTGCGCTCAGGTTTTGGTCAAACGCATCCAATAGCCCGAACAGGGTATCCACTGTTTGCTGAGATCGAACCTGTTCCGCCTGGTAAATGATGACCAAGGCATTGGCTGCAGCAGTACGAAATTCATGTGTAAGAGAACTGTCTTCGGCAAGGGCGGTGAGATCGGTCAAAGGATTTTCAAAACGATCAATCAGCCCAAAAAATGAATAGATGCCAGTGAGAAAATCGGATGCTGCCAAGCGATAGGCTTCCACAGAACCATCTAGTATCAGCCCATTGACAGTGATTGTTTCACCGTTTGCCAAAGCTTCTAAATCGGCCTGAGCATCCAGGCGAATCAGCGTTGTTCTCAACAACACAAACACACCTTCGGCGCGCGCTCTGGCAAGTTCCAAAGTTTCTGATACGGCAACGGATGCGGCCAGTTCATTCAACTGAAGTTCCAGCCGACCAAGCGCTCCAACGATGGCCTGAATCAAAGCGTCGTTGACTGCACCGCGCAGTTCGGGCGTTTGTCCACGGGCCAGGTCTTCCAGTTCGTTCAATGACAGATTGGCATTGAGAAAGCGTTCTGCAAGCACCGCCCCTGCTGCCTTGCGAACGTCTACCGCTTCATCAGGATCATCAGCCAATCGAATAATGCCATTCAGCCTGAGTCTGCTTTGTTGAAGTTGAATCTGATACAACTGCCCAAACGCATTTTTCAGCGCGTCATTCTCACCAACAACAGCGCCGTTGACTGAAACATCAACACCATTCACTAGGTCAAACAGGGCGTCATCTTCCAAAGTGTAGATTGACGAATTTTTCAGTCGGGTGATCAACGCTTGTGCAAAAGCTGCTTTCTGGGCGGCAGTATCGCTACTTATGATTTGCTCAGACAATGCCGCTAAAGAGAGCGATGCATTTGCAAGTCGATCAGAAAGCGCTGGTATGATTGCATTTTGAACGCGCTCATCTTCGTTGCCTGAAGCCAGTTCGATTAAACTTTCAATCGTCTGAGTTTCATCAAAAAGCAATCGTTCGCTGAGTGTTCGGGCTGCCTGATTCTGAACTTCTGGAAAATTTTCCATCAACACTAAATTCAACAATGTGTCCTGATCATCAGTGGCTTGTGCCAAGCGCACACCCAAAGCATTTGCGGCGGCACTACGAACCTCCATCGAAACATCTTCAAGCGCCATTTTTTCAAGCTGGTCGTTGGTTTGCTCCGAGTTGACCCAAAGCTCGCCCAATGCCAAAGAGGCCGCCTCGCGAACTTCGGGCAAGGAATCTTCACGCGCCAGGCGAAGCAATTCATCAATCGATTGGGAAAAACCATTGAATGACAGAACC
This sequence comes from Candidatus Fraserbacteria bacterium, assembly GCA_029262795.1. Classification (GTDB taxonomy): domain Bacteria; phylum Bipolaricaulota; class Bipolaricaulia; order RBG-16-55-9; family JAJCYT01; genus JAJCYT01. The sequence goes on along the minus strand of JAJCYT010000031.1, from coordinate 297,353 downwards.
AAAATAAAACATGTTAAAATGAAAAACACTTTGTGGGTCACGAATTTTCTCCTTTGCTGATGGTGAATGGGTCAACCGCATCCCTCAAGGCATCTCCCAAATAATTAAACGTAAACACACTGATAAATATAAAAAACCCTGGCAATATCAGCCAAGGGTGAAACTGAATTTGGAACTGAAAATTCTCGGTTAAATCTTTCATCAATAAGCCCCAACTCACCAAAGGCTCCTGAAGGCCGAAGCCAAAAAAGCTCAACACGCTTTCGAGCAAAATCACACTCGGTGCGGCCAATGTGGCGGACACAATCAAATAGCCAAACGTGTTCGGCAGAATGTGTTTAAAAATCAAGCGCATGTCACTGGCACCCAACGCTCGGCTGGCTTGTACAAATTCCTCTTCACGTAATGCCAATACCTGCCCACGAATCACACGGGCCAAGGGTGCCCACCCCACGATGGCAAGAATCACCACGATGCCCCAAAAGCGAGCAGTGGCCGGCCATTCAGGCGGCAACATCGCAGACAAAGCTAACAATAACGCCAATCTTGGTAAAGACATCGCAACTTCAACGGTACGCTGAATGAAGGTATCCACTTTATTGCCATAAAACCCGGAAATACCGCCCAGAAAAATACCGATGATGAAGCTGAAAATAACCACCAATGGTGCAACGCCAAGTGCCATTTGGCCACCATAGAGAATTCTTGAGAACAGATCACGCCCAAAGCGATCCGTGCCCAACAAAAACAATTGACCTGTAGAACCTTCCGGTTGGCCAGTGCCAAACAAATGAATCGAACTGGGTATCAATCCAAACAACAGATACGGCTCGCCTTCGACAAAAAATTGAATATCAAAGCGCTCTTCTGTGTTTTCCTCAAAACCTTTAACGCCTGTAAATGGGTTATAAGTTCGCTTTAGTCCATGCACATACGGTTGCACACCATCGAAATGAATCCAAGTGATCATGGGTGGCACATAATCGAAGTTGATGCTGTTTGCATCGGCATGAAAACTACTGGCATTGTACGGCGTCAATAAGCCCGCAAAGATGACCATCAATGCAAGAATCCCTAAAATGATGCTGGCAATAAATCCGGCCTTGTTGCGCTTAAAGCGCTGCCAGATCAACGCCGCCTGAGATCGTGATCCCAACGTGGCCGTTTTTTCAGTAGACGCTGTTTGCACATTTGCTGTTGAAGTTGCCATAAGTTTATTGATATCGAATCTTTGGATTCACCCAAGCCAACAGAAAATCTGAAAGCAGGTTGCCCACGATGAGGATCATGCTAAAAAACAACAATCCAGCCATCACCACATATTGATCGCCCTGACGCAGGGCCGTCCAGTATGCGCCTTCCACCGTGGGTAATTGTAAAATCATTGCAGCCACCAAAGTGCCTTCAAACATGGAAGGCAACCAGTAACCCAACATACTGATCAATGGATTAAGCGCGTTTTTCAAAGCGTGCTTCACCACCACCACTCGCTCGCTAAGTCCTTTTGAACGGGCGGTCTGAACGTAAGGTTCGCTCAGCACGTTTAACATTTCGCTGCGAACGTAGCGCACAATGGCAGCGAGATTCGCTGCGGCAATCACCAGCAATGCCGGCCATAAATGCCAAATCAGATTAAGAAATTTTTCCCCACTCCACGAAGCCGTTACGTATCCACCGTCAAACAATCCAGACACGCCCAAGCAGACATTTTGCCCCAACTGCTCGGATTGCCAACAATTTGTGCCAACTTGAAATACCACCACCAGCATCCACAAAATGCCAATGGCCAAAAAGAAATTGGGGATGGACAAGCCAATAAAGCCAAACACATTCACGGCCCAATCCCGCCATGTGCCCTGATTTGTGGCCGCGTAAATGCCCAAGGGTAATGCCAATAGCCAACTTAAAATCATTGCGCCGAAACTGAGGACCAACGTCCACACCAACGGATTGCCGCTTTCAAATGTACCACTGGTAAACAATTGCGTCATCACGGGTTGGCCATTTTGAAACGAAAAACCAAAGTCAAAGCCAGAAACAATCCCCCAAATCCACTTTCCATACTGCACCCAGATTGATTGATCGATGCCGGTTCGCTCCACACATTCGTTATAAATCTGTTCGGATTGAAGTTTAAGTGTGGTACAAAAATTTCCAGGCGAAAGCTGCATCACCAGAAACACGATGACAGAAATGATGAGCAACAAGGGAATGGTGTATAACAGGCGCCGGAGTAAATAAGTGAGCATTGTTTAATAGTATAAGGCCCTCTCCACATGTGGAGAGGGCCTTTGATTTTTTAGTTATTTTCGGAACAAAATTTCAGGGTTCAACAGCGTGGCATTTTCAACCGTGCCGCTGAAATTCCCAACACGGTCTTCGCGGAATGTCTGTAATCCTTGAGCATTGTAGAGGAAAATCACCGGCTGGTTTTCGGCCACCAGCACCTGGAAATCCGCCAACAGGTTCGCACGTTGGTTTAAATCAAGCGACTGCGCCTGTTGTTCCAGCAAGTCGTCCACTTCATTTTGCCAGTCGGCCACGCCTGCACCGAAACCATCAGAGAATTTCCAAAAGTGCAGACTGCCCGTGGATTCAAACACAGAACGCAACAAGTTAGGATCCCCATCCCCACCGTTAATCGTGATGCGAACGGCATCAAACTGAGGTGGCAGGCTGCCCAGCAATTGATCAATCACCGCGTTCAAATCCAGAGGACGCACGTTGACCTGAACTCCGATGCGGCCCAAATCGTTGGCAAACAGCACTGCATCGTTGGTCAGCACGGTTGAGCCTTGGACGGTCAACAATGTGAACTCTACGGGAGAACCGTCAGCAAACTGGCGCATCCCGTCAGATCCCGTTGCCAGACCAATCTCATCTAGCAAAGCGGAAGCTTGATTCAAATCGAATTGGAAGGATGGAAAATTCGCATCGTCCCCAATCCAGAACAAGGGAGAAATACCTGGCCCAAAGCGGGCTTCACCCAAGCTGTTGAGGTTTGCCGAAATCATTCCCTGGCGATTTGTCGCAAAGGACACCGCCTGACGGAAACGTACATCACGAAACAAGGTCTGCAAATTTGCATCCGCAGAATCCTGGTTAAATGCAATCACATTCATATCCACCGTGCCAGCTTCCTGAACGGAAACGGCCACACCTTGTGCCGATTGTTGTCTTAATACAGGCACATCTTCAGGGCGGGGTGGGTAAATTTCAGTCTGGCCGTTGCTAAAACGCAACAGGCGCACGTTGTCATCAGCCACCACAGGCAGAATGATTTCGTTGAGATAAGGCAACTGCGTGCCATTTTCATCGACTTTGCCGTAAAACGGATTGCGCTCCAATGCCACTTGCTGTCCCGCCACAAAGCTCTTGAGGCGGAATGGCCCTGTGCCTGCGATCTCATTCGGAGAAGTGCCAATGCCCCAGGCGGCGTTGAAGTTGCCATTGTCCACATCATCCTGTAGCAAATGTTGTGGCAAAATCGGCGTGCTGGCAATGGCGCTCAGCAGGCCGGAAAACGATACGGGCGAAGCAATTTCAACGGTCAACGAATCGAGTGCGGTCACGCGTGGAAAGGTGCCAGACACGCGCCAGGCATCCTTGAGCGTGCTGCTGATGGTTGGATTAAAAATAATATTGTTAAGGGTAAATACCACATCATTCGCCGTCATCGGTTCACCATCGGAAAAACTCGAACCTTCGCGCAGCCTGATGGTCACAGTGGTTTGGTTTGGTGCAATATCCAAAGATTGAGCCAGTGTGGCCTGCCCCGTGGTGTCGATCAGCGCTTCATGCATCAAGCTGGTGATCGCACTGGAACTGGCTTCATTTTGTGTGATCGGATTAAACGTTTTTGGATTGTCAATATTATCGATGGTGACCGAGCCGCCTTGCTGGCCGAAGCCATCCTGCATCTGCACCGCAGGGACAACAAAGGGGCTGCCGGGTTGTGCCTGCAGGTCTACGCTACCACCAAGCAGCCCCAGGCCCACAACACACACCAACAGTAGGGTCAACAGTTGTTTCTTCATCAAAATGCTCCTTTGGTTCGTTAAAACGTTATAAAAACATCAATTAGTTGCCAGGGCCGCCACCCAAACCAGGGCCACGTCCACCGCCGCCAAAGGCGCTGGCTGGCTGTCGAAAGTTGACCTGCTGAATGCCGCCGCCACCTTCTAAGGTTAAGGTCACTGGCGCACCGCTTTCATCGACCAGACCGGCTGGCTGGAACTGGATCAACGTGTCTTCAGCAATGGTGCCGGAAAGACGGTCACCTGTTTTCAGAGAAATAAAATCACTTTCGCCTTCTTCAGTCGCAAACTGGATGCTGCTCAAATCGGCTGCATTGACCGTCAGCGTGCCAAAGATGGTGGAGGTAAAACTCACCTGTTCATTCAACACCACGCCACTCCAGATCTGACCATTAGGGAACACAGCCATATCGAAGGTGGTCAGTGCCTGTGCGAACAAACCAAAAATATTCTGAGCCTGCAAGCCTTGGAAAACTTGGAAAATTTGTGGGTTTGGACGACCCTGCCCAGGCTGCGGCAGATCAAGCTGAAAAATCGTCAACTGAATTTCATCTTTGGAAATGCTCAACGAATTGCCGGAGGAGGTGACCACATCTAAGCTCTCCGATGCAAAAGACCCTCTCAGAGTATCGCCACCGAGCAACAACAACTGATCAGGCTCACCAAAACTGATGGTGGCAATGTCAGCACGGGCAATCGTCTGCACTTCGCCAGATTCCAGGTTGACCACAAATTCATCGCCCTGAATGCTGCCGCTGATGGCCGCGCCATTTTTCAACAAGGCCAAATCACCAGACCCCATGGCCTGAAAGAAAGACCGCAGCAACCCGCGAGCGCCAGGGCCAGGACCGCCGCCTGGTTGGGCCTGCACAGCATAATCTGCAACGACACCAAGTGTCAAAATTCCTAACAATAAACCAATCGCAATGGCGCGAAATTTCATGTCGAATCTCCTTTAATTTCTGTTTCCTTAAAATTGTTTTTCGGTTCATCCTCTGAACATAGTTGATACATTTGTGCGCCTCATGATGAAGATGTGAAGATTTGATGACGCCACATCCCCATCCATCTCATCAAGTAAGCCTCACCAGTTGTCACCATACCTCCAGGCAGAAAATTGAAGCATTCGCCGGCAGCAGCCATAAAAAATTTAAAACCCATCATCGTTTCCAATGGGCGGTGCGCCAGGGGCCACATTGAATGAAAATTCCACAGGTGGACTGACGTTGCCCGATGCATCTGTAAGTGTCACACTCAGCGTCACTTCCTGAGGCACAAGACTGTTGATATAAAACTCAAATGAGCCTTCGGTCAAATTTAAAAACCCGACTTCAAAGCCAAAGGGTGAGAAAAAACCCGCTTCAACCACATCAAACTGAGCATAGGTTACTATCCCGCCCGTGGACTGAAAATGTAAAATACCTTCGTTGTATTCACCATCAGAATTAATGCGTTGGGGGAATTCAATTCGAGTGATTTGGGGGCCGACAAAATCTGCAATCACAGGTGGACTCACACTGTTGGATTGAGATTGCCAGAAGAAAAAACCTGCCACAGCCACTGCAAGTACTGCTACAATTGTTAAAATCGTTTGCATAATCTAAAAAATCCTCCTTGAACCATAACATCAATATATCTCTTTCCTGAAATTAAGCGAAAGAGATTTTTCCAGGGAAAGGGCCCCGACCTTCGTTCAGGGGTTCAAAGGTCGGGGGAGGCGAGACATACATCAAGGAGGTGGTTCAAATGGGTCTCCAAATTGGATACTGAGCATTTTTTGCGATCAGCTCAGAACCAACATGCGGCCATTATTAAAAAATTCAAACACATGCTCTTGCCTTCCCATCTGCATAAAGCACCGTGCACGGTGTCTTGACGCTCCGTTTTATGCAGTTGCTCTTAGATTAATTAGCTGATGTGTAATCTCTATGATCACCCTGTGAGGGTTCTGTGAGGGTTTTTTATATAGCTGCCGCCAGCTATTGAAGGTCGGTTCTTTTAGATTCATTTGCTGTTATCAATTCAATTATAACGATATTTCTAGGAATATGGTTGACAAGTCCAACTTTCTTGCCTATACTGAACTTATGAACCTAGATCAAGCTGCAAACTGTATGGATGCACTGGGCATTCCTGTGCGATTGCGCATTTATAAAATGCTCGTCGAGGCAGGCCATAAAGGAATGGCCGTAGGACAGATTCAGGAAAAAACAGAAACACCAAGATCAACGGTGTCTCATCACATCCATCGCCTTATGCAGGCTGATTTGGTCACTCAAGAACGTATTGGCACCACCTTAATTTGCCGAGCCAAATACGATGTGATGGATGAATTAATTTCATTCCTTCAAGAAGACTGCTGTGCTGATGAACGCACTCAAAAAGCGGCAGAAGCACACGCCTGATAGATATTTTTTTGATTTCAAATAACGATATTTCTAGTTATATAGTTTTAAACAAGAAAGGAAACACCATGTCTCAAACAATTTCAAGTTTTCAAAATACAACCAGGGTTCTCAAAAACATAGATTGGGTCGCATTTTTTCCATTGTTCATCCTTGCTATCATTGCACTGATTTCATTTGATCAAGCCATTGCCAGTGTGGAATTCACCCTTCAAAGTTTGTGGAGCACTGGGTTGTTCTTATTGATCTCCATTCTGTTTGCAGCGTATGCCAAGGCAAGCTCAGCAGATCAACTGGTGAGTAAAGCGTTTTCAGGACGAGTTGTGGTGATGATTGTTGTGTCCACATTGTTTGCCGCTTTCTCGCCCTTTTGTTCCTGTGGTGTGATTCCTATTATTGCTGCATTGCTGGCAGCAGGTGTACCTCTTTCGGCGGTCATGGCATTTTGGATTGCTTCACCGTTAATGAGCCCTGAGCATTTCATTTTAACTTCCAGCATGATCGGTTTTGATTTCGCACTGATGCGGGTAGGCACTGCGACTGCTATGGGATTGTTTGCCGGATTTGTGACTTTAGGCATCCAACGATTCAACTGGTTTGAATCGCCACTTAAATCACAAGGTTGTTCCAGCAGTTGTGGTTCTGGCCCAGCAGATGAACCTAAAGTTAATTGGAAGTTCTGGCAGGATGCACCTCGAAGGTTAGAATTTAAAAACACGTTTCTTAGCACAGGCACACTTCTGTTGAAATGGTTGACCATTGCCTTTGTTCTGGAAAGCTTAATGGTGGCCTATATTCCAACGGATGTCATCACAAATTGGTTAGGCACTGATTCCATTTTAGGCATCTTTTCTGCTGTCATTGTTGGTGTGCCCGCCTACCTCAATGGGTTTGCTGCCATTCCATTGATTGACGGATTGATGGACATGGGCATGTCAACCGCAAATGCCCTGGCCTTCTTAACCGCAGGAAGTGTGAGCAGTGTGCCTGCTGCCATGGCTGTGTTCGCCTTGGTCAAAAAGTCAGTCTTTGCCTGGTATTTAAGTGTTGCCTTGGTGGGGTCAATCTTCATTGGATTGATTGCACTATGGGTCAGCTAAGCATGATGTTGAACGGCTTTGCCGGTTTGCACCTTCCAAAGGCCAGCATACAGACCATCTTGTGCCACCAGATGGTCGTGATCCCCTTGCTCCACCAACTCGCCCTGATGAAGCACATAGATCTGATCAGCATGGCGAATGGTGGACAGGCGATGGGCGATCACAATGGTCGTGCGGTTGAGTGAAATTGTTTCGAGCGAACGCTGAATGGCCGCTTCGGTTTCGTTGTCCACTGCCGAAGTGGCTTCATCCAAAATCAGGATAGGAGGGTTTTTTAATACGGCGCGCGCAATTGAGATTCGCTGGCGCTGCCCGCCCGATAGTTTTTGACCACGTTCACCCACAATCGTGTTGTAGCCCTGGGGCAATTGCAGAATAAACTCATGAGCTTCCGCAATTTTGGCCGCTTCCACAATAGCTTCATCGGATGCACTGGGATCACCATAGGCAATATTTTCGCGCACCGTGCCGTGAAACAAAAACACATCCTGTGACACCAAGCCAATCCCCTGACGCAAATCAAACAATTTCAAATCTCGAAGCTCATGACCATCCATCCGAATGCTACCCTGATTGATGTCATAGAGTCGCAGCAACAGTTTGATCAGTGTGCTTTTTCCTGATCCAGTCGGGCCAACAATAGCAGTCGTTTTACCCGCAGCCATTTCTAAATCCATCGACTTCAACACAGGAAAGCCTTCCTGGTAAGCGAATGTTACATCATCAAACTCAATCTGGCCTTTCACATCGACAAGCGGCAGGCTTTGTTTTCCATCAATAATTTTTGGCTTGGTGTTTAAAAGATTCAGCACACGATTGGTTGATGCCATTGCCCGTTGATACAAATCGAATGTCTGACCCAGTCGCGTTAGCGGCCACAACAACCGCTGAGTCATAAACACCATCACACTGTAAACGCCCACTTCAAGTTGGCCATCCAAAGCCAGAAATCCACCAAACACCAGCATCGGCGTAAACCCACTGAGCACGGCAATACGAATCAATGGCGAAAATGCAGAGCTTAATGTGATGGCCTTTTTATTGACCTCTTGATACGTTTGGCTTTCTTGGCGGACGCGCTGCACTTCCTGCTCTTCCATCGTGAAACTTTTAATCGTGCTCATTCCGCCCAAATTGTTTGAAAGCTGACTGTTAAGAATGCCCACTTGTTCGCGCACCTCCGCATAACGCGGTTCCAGTTTTCGCTGATAACGAAACGAGCCATAGAGAATAATGGGAATCGGCGCAAACGACATCCAGGCCACTTGTGGCGCGAGAATGAAAAAGCCTGTGCCAATCAGAGCCACTGTCGTCACGATCTGCAGCAGGTCGTTGGCACCCACATCCAAAAATCGTTCGAGTTGGTTGATGTCATCGTTGAGAATGGCCATCAACCCGCCGGTGCTGCGATCCTCAAAATAGCTCATCTCCAAAGTTTGAATGTGTCGATAACCGTCAATTCTAAGTTCGTGCTGAATGGCCTGTGCCAGGTTGCGCCACATGACGCCATAAAGATATTCGAATAACGATTCCAACAACCAAATGGCAAACGTCAGTCCAGCCAGAATCAACAACTGAGTTTGCACTTCGACAATGCCATACTCAGACAAAAAGGAATTTTCACGGCGCACCACAATATCCACAGCCCCACCAATCAATACAGGCGGGGCCAGATCGAAAATTTTATTCAATACAGAATAAAGTGTGGCCAATCGAATCCGACCCTGAAAGTTGGCGGCATAATGCCAAAGCCGAAGCAGTGAAGATTGAGATCTTTTTTGGTTCATAAAATTTGTGTTATCCCCTCAAACCTGAACTGAAAGGGTAAATCGATTTTTCTAAAGATGCAAATTGGTTGATTTGGCTAACGAAGGTCCAGCGCAATGCCCGCAGGCCGAACCAGTAAATTATTGGGATTCCCCAAACTCTCTGCCATAGAACCATCCAGGTTTGACTTGATGATGCGGTTGTGGCTGGTGGTCACATACATTTTTCCATACTTAAAGTCCAATGCAATCCCCAGTGGCCCTATCAATAAATCACCAGGGTTGCCAATGCTTTGAGGAGCAGAGCCATCCAGATTCATGGTGACAATTTCGTTGGTATGGGTGCTGGCAACGTAGAGTTTTTCTGCCACCAGATCAATAGCTATGCCAGTTGGCCCATCAATCAAACCACCAGGATTACCTAAATCCTCAGCACCCGATCCATCCAGATTGGCACGCACAATGCGATCTCCAGCAAGACTGGTCAAATACATTTTTCCAGCAGCCAGGTCGAGTGCAATCCCTGCAGGCCGATTAAGCAAATCACCAGGGTTGCCCAAATCTTCTGGCTCAGAGCCATCTAAGTTGATGCGAACGATATGATTGTTGGCATTGACCACATACATTTTTCCCTGAGCTGTATCGAGCGCAATCGCTGTTGGCCCATCTAAAAAACCGCCTGGATCTTCAAATACATCCGGGTTGGTCCCATTCATGTTGGTTCTAAGAATTAGGTCATTGAAGAAATTGATGATGTACATTTTCTCAGCATCCAAGTCCAACGCGATGCCAAATGGAAAACTCAAAAACCCTTCAATGTCTTCAAACGCTTGTGGCGAGCTTCCGTCTAAATTCACCTTAACAATGCGGTTGTTAACACTGGCCAGATAAATACTGCCCTCTTCAATCACGGTGACTGGTTTGTCATTGACAAACAGATCGCACCCTTGAAGGGTCAGAGCAAATCCAATCCACAAAACCAAAATGAGACGATGAGACCAAAGGCGATTTATTGTGTTGATCATTTCATTCATTAAAGCCAAAATTTCTGATATTGCAATTGTGAAACACTCTCAAAATTGAGACACCACTTCAGGCAGCCAAAGAATAGCTTTTTGCATTTAATAGAGTGACCAACTCCTGAGGAGCCAGAGAAATCTCCAGCCCACGCCGCCCCGCGCTGATAAACATTTCATCATACGAAAACGCACTTTCGTCGATAAAGGTTCGAAGTTTTTTTCGCTGTCCTAACGGGCTGATACCGCCAGCCACATAGCCTGTGACACCTTCGGCCTCTTTAATATCAGCCATCTTGGCACGTTTCCCCCCTGCGGCTGAAGCAATTGACTTCAGATTCAATTGCACTGGCACGGGGATGATCGCCACCACCAACTCTTTGTCATCAATTTTTGCCAGCAAGGTTTTAAACACCTGATTGGCATCCAGGCCCAATGCTTCGACGGCTTCTTCGCCGTAAGCCTGAGTGCCTGGATCATGTTCGTATTCGTGGATACGATGTTGAATCTTCGCTTTTTTCACAAGGTTAATGGCGGGTGTCATAAGGCTGATGATGAACGGTTGAAAAACAAACGTCAAGTGATAACTGTTTCCATCACTGGAACCTACAAATAAACATTGTTTCCGATGCAGTTCAACAGTTATACTTTACTTACCTAATCATTACGGAGAAACTGATGAAAAAAACCTTATTTACAACTGCCCTTTCTGTTTTGGCCTTATTTGTATTTTCTTTCGGCCAAGATCAAGCACCAGTACCATCGGCGTCGATTACGATTGATCAGGCGTCGACTCGAATTTTATCGGCTGGAGAATTGTTAGTAGAGTTTGCACTCAATGTCACAGTTCCCGCAGGATTTATCATTGACGACATTGATTACATCGTAAAAAGCTATGTCAATGTGTCCACCATTCCAACTGAACCTTCCATTCAATCGATCAATGACACAGAAATCACAGGTGCCTTTAAAGATATTTGGTCACCTACTTTCAGTGAAGTTGTAACTCGAACCGATTTAGACTATTGCAGTGAAGTGGTTAACTTCAACCCTGTGGTGGTGGTTATCCATGTCAATACCGAAGCTGGCAGCGCGGATGGTGCCAGCATCCTTCGAGAGAGTGAAACGTTTAACGTCAGTATTGACAACACAAGCTGCCCTCAATAATTTTCAACATATTTTTTAAAGATTAGAAAAAGAAAAGCCGCCAGAAAACTCTGGCGGCTTTTCTCATCAACCATTCAATCCATTTAATTTAATGATTTTCTGAATCACCGTAAAGCGTCTGCATGTAGTTAATCTGGCCATGATGGTAGTTTAAGTGCGTCAGATGAAAATTCATGATATCGGCCAGTGAATATTCCCGATCACTGCCTTCAAATTTGAGCGTGGTATCAATATCTTCATCAGAAAGGCTGCGGATATGGTCAAACAGTTTTTCGGTGTTGGCCTTGCAAATTTCTTCGCATTGATCCAGCGTGTCCCAGTTTTTTCGCTCTTCACGTGCTTGTTCCCAGTATTCGTCTGAGAACTGTGGATCGCCTTTTTTTTCGAGCACTGCGGAAAAAAAGTTGGCTGCCTGTGCCACTTCCTGAAGCTGGTCGAGCACGGTACGTCCCTGATCCATTGGCTTCCATTCAATCTTATCTTCCGGCATGGCGCGCGCAGTACGAAAAATTCCATCGACAGAGCGGCTGGTGGCATTGATGATAAAATCCTTTAAGTGCATATCTCTCCTTTAGAGTCCATTAATATTACGATCAAAAAATGACACTTCCATCTTACTTATTGTTAGGGCCCCGTTTGAAAGATGCAAGCAACAACCCAAAATTTAACCTTTGATCGTTCCTATTTCAAACAGGATCACATTTTTTGAAAAGAGCATTTTTTAATCAATCAGCCAGCGAGCTGGTTAGCTAACTCACTGGCTACATCAACAGCACACTTTAAACAACCTGCAAGGATTGCTCTAAATCAGCGATTAAGTCATCCAGATTTTCCAACCCTACAGACAAACGCAGCAGATGATCCGGCGTGGGGCTGTCCGGCCCTTCCACTGTTTTGCGGTGTTCCACCAAACTTTCGACACCACCCAGGGAGGTGGCCGGAATGAACACCTTGAAACGCTTTGCCACTTCCACCGCCATTTGAAAATCTCCCTTAACCAAGATCGAAAGCATCCCCCCAAAACCATCCTGCATCTGACGACTGGCCACCTCATGTCCTGGATGCGATGCCAGCCCAGGATAGAGCACCCGTTCCAATTTTGGATGTTTTTCAAAGTGTCTGGCAATCGCCATTGCAGATGCCGACGAATGTTTTACACGCACGAACATCGTGCGCATCCCTCGCAGCAACAGCCAGGTTTCAAAGGTCCCCATAATTGCACCTGCATGGTGACGCTCAAAGCGAATTTTTTCCCATCGATTATTTTTCTCTTTGCTCACCAGCACCCCGCCCATCACGTCACTGTGCCCATTGAGATATTTCGTTGCAGAGTGAAACACGATGTCCGCCCCCAACTTCAGTGGTTGGCTCAATACGGGGGAAGCCACGGTGCTGTCCACTGCCAACGGTGCGCCCACATCATGTGCCGCTTCGGCAGCCGCCTTGATGTCGATGATATCCCAGGTGGGGTTGGCTGGATTTTCCACCCAGACCAGTTTGATATTGGGCTGAATGGCGGCTTCCAATGAACCTGGTATTGCGGGGTCAAACCAGTTGATCTCAATTTGACGCTTTTGCGCAAAGTGAGTGAGCCATTTCACCGTGCCAAAATACATGCGGGTGGGTGCGGCCACTCGATCTCCTTGATCCAATGTTTGAAACAATGAGGCAATCCCCGCCATGCCTGAGGCAAACAGCAAGGCATCCTCACCACCTTCAAGTTCTGCGATGAGTGATTCTGCAAGAGGATAAGTTGGGTTGTCATCTCGGCTGTATTCAGTCTGGGGTTGAATCAACTGGTAGTGCGCATCGCGGGCATACGTGGTGGACGGTTGAAACGGTGGAATCACCCCGCCGGTCACTGGATCAATATAGTGGCCCAATTGTGCTGCCAACGTGTCGGGCTGCCATTCGGCATTCATAAAAGCTCCTTTAAATGCTGGACGAACATCAATGCAATCGCGTTTAGGGTTGAGTCCAAGATTGTTTGGCAAATCAGCAGATTAGTTATAGTCAGCAATTGGATCGTTTTTCAAGCTACCGGTTTGATCTTCAGTTAAAAAGCAAGCACATCCCGTGAAGGCGGGATGTGCTTGCTATCAAGGAGGTTTTGTAGCGTCTAGCATTCTCTTCGGCGCTCTGTTCATTTTCATATACGCGGTGACAGAGAAGGTGTTCCCAAAATGCAAGAACAGGATAGACATCAGGTATTTAAATGAAGTGCATCAAAAAAAGATTCATGGCTGAAAAGCCTGATTAAAGACCAATCCAATGGACACTGCTAAGGCAGATTTCTTCTTCGTTCGCGTTTTCGCCCCAAAGCAGATAGCGAGGTTTCAACAACTGACCGTCGCTGTTTTGTACAGACTTGGTGTTGTCATAGACACAGGTGATACGCAAAATATCACCGCGCTTGAGAGGAATCGGTTCATAAAACCAAATGTCACGCTGTGTGCTTGTGTCCCAGTCGGTTCGGTAAACCAGCACCCGTGCATCATGGAAGCCAGGATTGAGTTCAATTTTCATAGACCTACCACGCAAATGCATGTGGTTGGTGGCGCCCAATGCCAGACTGTCATTACGCACAATCAGGTCACAATGGGTGCTTTGTTTATTGCCATAGCCGATATAACGCTGCACATAGAAATTGGGTGTGGTGCCGCAAAACCGATGAATGGAATCAAGCACTTCGGAGGAAGTCCCGTTTTTGATCGCATAACTGCGATGACAAGGATCATCGGCACTTTTTGGATAAGGGCCTGGGCAACGCAATTCAATCGGCGCGATTAAGGTCAGATTTTGTACCACCCCAAGAGGTTCACCAGCGTTATCATATTCCACCAGTTTTTTTGTGCCCTGAGAGTTTTCTCTCATTTGAACGGCATAGCCTGCCTCCAGTGAGGAAGGCGCTTCGGGTTGGGCAGCATGTGGAGACCATTTTGTGATGAACACAAAGATAAGACCACAAATCGCCACAAAGCATAGATGATACAACTTCAGCCGTAGGAATCGCATGTCTTGTTCAGCCTCACTTCCCCTTTGCGAGTAAATTGACATTTACCCAGCATGACAAGTGTAACACTCACTGTCTAAATCCTGACACAGTTGGACATATGTTTGAATTTTACTGTCTAATCCAGTTGATGCCACCCAGGCACATTTCATCGGTGGTGCCTTCGCCCCAGACCAAATAGCGGGGTTCGAGTGGATTGCCGTCGGGGCCAGGGATGGCGCTGCTGTTGTCAAACACACAGGTGAGGCGCAGGATATCGCCGCGTGAGAGCTCAACAGGTGTTTCAAACCAAATCCCTTGCTGCTGATTGAAGTTCCAGTTTTCATTGAACAAAAGCGTTTGGGCATCGGGTGAGTCCGGATTGAGTTCAATTTTGAGAGATTTGCCACGCAAGTGCATGTGGTTGGATGCCCCCAAAGCCAGCCCGTCCTGTCGAACGAGGATATCGCACTGCGTGTCCTGCGCATCGCCAAACCCAATGTCTCGTTCGATGTAAAGGTTGGGAGAGGTGCCACAAATTTGATGTAACGAATTGGCCGTGCGTGGATCTTGCACCTGAAGCGTCGCAAACTGCCGATGGCAGGAATCACTTGTATCCGTAGGATAAGGGCCAGGGCAACGAATTTCAACTGGCGCGATTAACGTCATGCCCTGAATGGGCGCCAAATCTTCTTCTGGCCGTCCTAAAGCCAATCTGGCACTGCTTTGGTCGGGTTGAATATTATTTGCACCATTCAAATTGTAATGCACCTGCATCACCACTTGCGAGCCTGCACGAACCAGTTTGCCCGTGCCTGCAGGAAATTCGGCCGCGCTCGCCCCTGGCACCCAGGTGCCTAAAGAACCTGCCAAACTACCGCCTGCCCCTTCAACGCCTGAACCGCCAAAACAAGTCCAACCCAAGCCGGACTCAGAACGATCCAATGCCTGTGCCTGCGGCACATTGTTAGGGGTGGCAAGGAATAAAATAACATGATGGACCAAATCCTGTTGATCAGGCAAAATTTCAAAGCTGGTGACAAACGTGTCTTCTTCCAGTCCCAGATCGATGAGGAAGCAACGATAATCATCGTTTAAGTTGTCGTTGGGCAAATAGGCTTCGCTCATTTGCACCGTTAAATCCGGCTGAAACGTTTGTATGGCCTGCGATTCGTATGGATTCCAAGCGATAGCAAACGCCAAAATTAATCCGCAGATAACCACAAAACATAGATGATCCATTCTCAAGCGTTTCATGATGCTCCTTAAACCCCGTGAATTAACCCTGCTAAAAAAATAGCACCTTTGACCTCAAATGTCAAGTTCAGCAAAATTTTGCTGCTGGACTTACTTCAGTTTCAACGAATGATTTCGTGAAAAATTCCCAGTTTTTTAAATTGAACATCCAACTCATTGATTAACATGAAATAACCAGACCAAAGCTATCCGATGGTCTGGTTATTTCAAAAGAGCCATCTGTTAAGATCACAGACAAATTAAAACGCTATCCATTTTTAAGGATGATGGTCACTTTTCATCATCCAGACATCGTTTAAAAATTTATCTGCGCCTGTCTTACCACCAAGGATGACCAAATGATTTTCAAAAATCACAGCATTAAATGCAGAGCGGGCTGGCCATGTTGCATCTGGGGCCTGATGCCAGTTGACGCCATCACTACTGAGCCACACGTCGTTGCGACCAGGTGTGCCTAGCTCGTCATAGCCTCCCATTAACCATACAAAGCCATCGTAAGCAGCAGTGGCATAAAAAATGCGGTCCGTGCCCCAAGGTGAATGCGTTGAGGTTTGTGTCCAATTAATGCCATCATCAGATGTCCACACATCATCAAGCGCCGTATATTGACCATCTTGGCTGATCCGACCTCCAATGACCCACAAGCGGTTATTCAGCACCTCTATGTTGTAATGAAATCGTGGTGCCCAAGGTAACTGAATATTTAATTGGCTCCATTGACGGCCATTTGAGGAAGTCCAGATTTCCTCTCGCTCGCCGTGAATCAACCAAATTTGATCTTGAAATACCACCGATCTAAAGCCAGAAATATCATCGCCACCTATGTTCAGATTGGTCGAGATTGACGACCACGCCTGCCCATCCTCAGACACCCACACTCGCGTTTGACCTGAGATGTTGCTGGGGTTAATGGCAAAAAGCTCATCATCAAACACCACCATTGGAAGCCAAATACCTTTAAGAGGCAACAGTGATTTAATTGATACCCAATTCGTACCGTCATCGGAAACCCAACTGCCAATGTGTTCATCAATTAACCAAAGCCTATCCTGAAAGCTGAAAAGGTTCTTGAAAAAGTGTTCCGCTGGCCAGGCGGCATGATCTGTTGCGAGCTGCCAAACATACTCGTGGCCTGGACCCAAAATAACCGCCGAGGCTTGGCTCCCACTCGACATACACCCCAACAATCCAACCAACAGTACGACCAGCCCAATAAAACATTGTCTCATAAATTCATGCCTCCATAAAGTTCTGTTGGTTTTGTGGTACGAGTCAAGTGAGTCCAAAGACAAGATAAGGTGGGTCAAAACAGCGTCTAAGTTCAGTCAAACCAAGGTCAATTCCCTATTCTGTAGCCAAATCCTTTAACATTGATAATGATTGTAGGTGTGCCATTTTCGGGTTCGATTTTCTGGCGAAGCAAATAAATGTATTTCTTGACATCGTCTGCCAGCACCACACCGTCAGGCCAGACAGCCTCTTTAATTTCTTGAGGTGAAAATACTTTCCCAGGCTCAGAAGCCAGAAGTTTGAGCAAGTCATATTCCCTTTGAGAAAGTTGTATAGGGGTGTTGTTTATTGAGACTGTTTTTTGATGATCATCAATTTCAAGAGGCCCGACATTAATAGAGCTTTGTTCCGTCAGCTTTACAATACTTGCATCGGATGTCATGTGGTGAGCTGATCGCAACCACCACCATCCTAATCCGGAAAGAGCTGCTATAAGAAATAGCGTGATCACCAGAGTTGTCAGCGCCATTGTTGTTTCCATATTTTGCACTGCTTTTAAGCTAGCCAGAGAAATTCCCAAGCTCACATAGGCCTGTTGTGGCGTGGATAAAGGTTGCACCAAACCCCAATATGACGTGCCATCTGGATGCACCAGAGATGTCCATTCCAGTTGGCTTGGCACCTCACGAACGGATGGCACCACTTTTAAGCCTTGGTCTGCTACAGATTCTGCCATTATTTCATCATTTAAAACCACTTGTGCATAAAGCACATCGCCCTGTACGGCAATCTTCATGATGTCTGGCAGATGGTCTGAAGCTTCTGGAAACAACACCAAGGCAACTTGATCTGTCAAAGAACGAACCATCAGTCTTGCTCGCTGCCGCCACTGGTCTTCCAAAGTGTCCTGATATTGTGCCCACTGCACCCCCACCAGCAACACAATGACTGCCATGATTAGGCCAACAAGGCTTAACCATAACCACCTTTTTGTCCCCATAGTTGGAATTTTCATTATCCACACAATAGTTAATTAGTTATTTACCTTCAAGAATTCTGTACAAGATAATCCTTTTCAAGAAAACAGCTGTAATCTGATTTTTATCAACAAAACATCCCGTTAAGTAAAAATTTTGGCGCAGAACCAACTCCCTGTGGTCAATCATAGCGCCTTTGAGATCAAAGGGGTTGGGAGTTTGAAATTTTTTACATTTTAAAAAATCTGCCTCTTGAATTAAAAATTACCCCTCGTGCATCTTCTGAACAGATTGGCTACAATGCAACGTTTTAAAACCTATATTTTAGAAGGAGGGGACTGTGAAGATTGCATTTCCTGATGGCGTCGAACGCGACGTTGAAGTGGGTCAGCGTGTCCGTGATGCGTTGGCTCTCATTGAAGATCAAGATGTGGTCAAAGGCACCGTAGGCGCTGAAATTAACGGCGAGTTACTCGATATGGAGTCTCCTCTGACTACCGGCGGCGAGCTAAAATTCATCAAACTGAAGGAAGACACGCCCGAAGCCAAGATGCTGTATCGGCACAGCTTTTCACACATTTTGGCGCAGGCGGTCAAACGCCTGTATCCCAAAGCGAAGCTGGCCATTGGTCCGGCCATCGACACGGGCTATTACTACGACTTTGATGTGGAAGAGCCATTCACGCCGGACGATCTGGAAAAGATCGAGGCGGAGATGAAAAAAGTGGTGAAGGAAAACCACCGCTTTGAGCGCATCAATGTGTCCGTTGAAGAAGCCCGAAAGATGCTTGAAGAAGCCGATGAACCTTACAAACTGGAACTCTTGGAAGAATTCGCAGATCGTGGCGAGGACATTTCTTTCTACCGTGACGGTGAGTTTGTTGATATGTGCCGTGGGCCTCACATCTTGTTCACGAAGCAAGTGAAGCATTTCAAATTGCTGAGTGTGGCTGGCGCGTACTGGCGCGGAGATGAAAAGAACAAAATGCTGCAACGCATCTACGGTACGGCGTTTTTAAGCAAAGAAGATCTGGAACAATATCTGTGGCAACTGGAAGAAGCCAAGAAGCGCGACCATCGTCACCTGGGTCAACTGCTGGATTTGTTCAGCACCAACCCTGATACGGTGGGCAGTGGTCTGATTCTTTGGCATCCCAAAGGCGCATTAATGCGTCACTTGGCCGAAGAACATTGCAAGAATCGCCATTTGGACGATGGCTATGAGTTTGTAAACACGCCCCACATTGGTCGCTCCGTGCTTTGGGAAACCAGTGGCCATTTGGATTTTTACAAAGAGGGCATGTATGCGCCCATCGACATCGAAGGCCAGGAGTATTATCTCAAGCCGATGAACTGTCCGTTCCATGTGCAAATCTTCAAGGCCAGAATGCGATCCTATCGTGATCTGCCTTTGCGTTTTGCAGAGTGGGGCACGGTGTATCGCTTCGAGCGCAGTGGCACGCTTCATGGAATGACGCGTGTGCGCGGATTCACGCAGGATGACGCCCATTTGTTCTGCCGTCCCGATCAAATGCCTGCCGAAATGGACAAGGTGTTGACCTTCAGCCTCGACTTACTCAGAGATTTTGGATTTGAAGAATTTCATCTTTTCCTGAGTACACGACCTGAAAAGCGCGTCGGTGAGGAATCACAATGGGATGCCTCTGAAGAAGCACTGAAAAGTTCGTTAGAACGCAGCGGCTTGCCTTATTCCACCAACGAAGGCGACGGTGCATTCTATGGACCGAAGATTGACATCTATGTAAAAGACGCTTTGGAACGGCCCTGGCAGCTTTCAACGATTCAGTTTGACTTCAATTTGCCAGAGCGTTTCGAGTTGGGCTACATCGGTGAGGATGGTGAAACGCACCAGCCTTACATGATTCATCGTGCATTGCTTGGCTCAATGGAGCGCTTTTTTGGCGTGTTGATCGAGCATCACGGCGGCGCGTTCCCAATCTGGTTGGCGCCGGTTCAGGTCGCGGTGTTGCCAATTGCGGAGCGACATCATGAATATGCACAACAGGTGTTTGATCAACTCAAAGCCCAAGGCATCCGCGTCGAAATGGATGGCAGCAGCCAAACACTCAACAAACGCATCCGCGATGCTCAAACGCAAAAGATTCCTTACATGTTGGTGATGGGGGATCGTGAAGCGGAACAACAACAAGTGGCTGTGCGACTGCGCACCGAAGAAGATTTGGGCGCACGATCAGTTGATGAGTTTGCTGCAATGGTGCTTGAAAAGATCAAGAATAAAGAGACTGTTTAAATCAACAGTCAAAAACCATTGAAAGCATATCGAATCAGTTAAAACACGATTGATTATCTGAACAGAAAAGTGATGAAGAGGTGTCTGAATAGACACCTCTTTTTCATTTTCAAAACATGTAAAACAAGAAATAGCTTTTTAGGAATTAACCTTACCCTGAATGGCCAATGCGCGGTTTAAGTCCTGGGAACGAACCATGTCTTCAGCAAGCAGAATTTCACCCAATTTGCGGCCTTTTTGATTCTTTTGTTTTTCGAGTGCTTCCTGCAATTGCTTTGGCTCCAAACGTCCCATGTCGCAAAGGATCTCTCCCACACGACGATTTTGCTCAAGATAGCGTTCCAAAGCGGTTAAAATCACAGCGCTTTTACTTTTGCGATGCGTTTCCGCTTCTTCCTCTACCTTGTCGATCAGGTACTGATCTTCTTCTGTGTAATAAATCGTCATTTGCATTTCGCTGCACCTCTGAGCTGTTTAAAAGCGGATCACTGCTTGATGGTTAAAGTATATCACCTTTAAGCCACAAATGTCAAGTGGGACGAGCGAGAAAAGCCCATTTTATCTTACATACAACTGCATTAGGCGTCTATACAGGAGAAAGGGTTTGAGTATCCGAAAAAAGTTTAAACTACTTTTTTTCAAAAAACCATCGCCTTTGCCTAAAATAATATGTAAATCTCAACCTAGTCAAAGGCTGCAAGACGTGCTAGTATGTGATTCTTATGACGACGATATTTCATACCCCATCACTGATTGCCAAAAAGCGTGATGGACACGCAATGACGGATGCTGAAATTCATTACCTGGTCGAAGGCTTTACCAGGGGTGACATTCCCGATTATCAATTGGCTGCCTGGGCCATGGCTGTTTATCTCAAAGGCATGAATGAACACGAAGCCACCGCCCTCACCTTGGCCATGGCCAGATCCGGCCAGACAGTCGAGTTTCCTGGGATTCAGGGCACGATTGTGGACAAGCACTCTACCGGTGGCGTCGGAGATAAAGTCTCTTTGGTATTGACCCCTTTGGTCGCTGCTGCAGGGCTGACCGTTGCAAAGCTCTCCGGGCGTGGATTGGGCCATACCGGCGGAACGATTGATAAGTTGGAATCCATTCCAGGGTTTCAGGCGGCTTTGTCCATTGAAGAAATGATTGACCAAGTGAACCAAATGGGCATTGCATTGTCCGAAAGCACACACGACCTGGCACCTGCTGACAAAGCCCTGTATGGGCTTCGAGATGTCACAGCCACCGTAGGGTCACTGCCTCTGATTGCCAGTTCGATCATGAGCAAAAAACTGGCAGTACACACACATGCCATCGTGTTGGATGTCAAAGTGGGCAGTGGCGCATTGATGAAAAATCTTGATCAGGCTGGCGCATTGGCCAAGTTGATGGTGCAAATCGGCAACGGTGCAGGGCGCAAGACATCCGCATTATTGACAAACATGGATCAGCCTTTGGGATTCGCCGTGGGCAATTCTGTTGAAGTGAAAGAAGCCATCGAAACGTTGAAAGGCAATGGACCTGAAGATTTAACTGAACTTTGCCTTGGCTTAAGCGCTCAATTGATTTGTCTAACTCAATCAGATATTGGCGCAGATGCCGCCAAAGCCAAACTCAGAAGTCACTTGGAGGATGGCAGCGCACTTGAGAAATTTAAAGAGTGGATTGCCACCCAACACGGCGACGCTTCTTATGTCGATGACTTCGGAAAATTCCCTGCCACGGCTGAAACGGTGATGGTTACCTCACCATCTTCTGGCTATGTGCAAAGTCTGGATGCCCTTTCAATTGGGCAAGCAGCGCATTCTTTGGGCGCTGGACGCGAGAAGAAAAGTGAAAGCATCGACTATGCTGTGGGTGTGGTATTGCATGCAAAAATTTCTGATCAGGTCAATCAAGGCGATCCACTTGCCACACTTTATGTCAACAAAACAGATAGCCTTGAGTCGGCAAAACAGAAAATTGAAAACGCGTTTCAGTTTTCAAACGATCCTGTTGACAAACCCACATTGATTCACGAAACGATCACACCATGACCACATCCAATATTGAAACCACTCCGGTTTTTTTTAGCGACATTGAGCAAGCCGCACAACGCCTTGATGGCGTGGCCCATCGCACGCCGGTAATGACTTCTCGAACACTCAATGAGATTTGTGGCTGCGAGATTTTTTTGAAATGTGAAAACTATCAGCGCATGGGGGCTTTTAAATTTCGAGGCGCTTATAACGCGTTGAGCCAGTTGGATGATGAACAAAAAAAATGCGGTGTGATCACTTTTTCTTCGGGCAACCATGCTCAGGCCGTGGCTCTTTCGGGCAAACTGCTCAACATTCCAGCAACCATTGTCATGCCCAAAGATGCTCCAAAAGTTAAACTCAATGGCACCAAAGGCTATGGCGCGGAAGTCTTGCTTTATGATCGTTCGGAAGAAAAGCGCGAGGAAATTGCCAAAGAGATTCAAGAAGAAAGAGGTATGGTGCTGATTCCGCCCTTTGACCATCCACATATCATGGCCGGTCAAGGCACTGCCGCCAAAGAGCTTTTTGAGGATGTTGGCCCACTCGATGCGTTGCTCGTGCCTTGTGGCGGGGGCGGCCTGATCAGTGGATCAGCCATCAGTGCAAATCATTTCTCGCCTGAATGTGAGATATTTGGCGTGGAACCTGAAGCAGGCAATGATGGTCAACAGTCGTTTAAATCCCGCCAACTGGTATCAATTCCCACACCAAAAACCATTGCGGATGGCGCACAGACCAATTCTCTGGGTCACCTCACTTTGGCTGTGATGTTGAAGCATGTGAAACAGATGTTGACCGCCACAGATGATGAATTAATACGAACCATGTTTTTTCTTTATGAACGCATGAAGCTGGTGGTTGAACCCACAGCCACGTTGGGTTTAGCCCCTGTGTTCAATAAAAATCTTGATCTTTCAGGCAAGCGTGTTGGCATCATCCTAAGCGGTGGCAATGTCGATTTAAAAGCACTTGGTAATTTGTTTTCCACTATTTGATTGAATTCAATTTCAAAAATGGGTATGGATCAAATCCTCCCTATCCCTCCTTTATCTAAAAGGAGGGGATTTTGCTTAAGCCTTTCCTATATTAAACCTCAAATTCATTCAGAAAATGTACCGCGATTTAGAACTCATCCGCACAGTCTTATCGTAGCCCCCTTCCGATCTTGGAAGGGACACCTTTCTTGAAAAGGAGGTTGGGGGATTAGGGGTTTGTTGGCAGGTGACAAAATTCCTAGAACCTTCAATTAGACGAAGGCATACTGCGGTTGGTTGACATGACCGCAGGCATTTGTATAAAGATGATGGTTTTCATTTAAAGAAAGGCAGTGGATTCGGGAGCAACTATGGAGTTGATTATCAATCATTTGGCGTGGCGTATTGGTGGCGCCCAGGGCAGTGGCGTGGATTCGGCTGCAAATTTATTTGCAAGCGCAATGGCTTCTGGCGGTTTGCATGTGTTTGGCAACCGTGAGTTTTACTCAAACATTATGGGTGAGCACAGTTATTTTGAGTTAAGGGTGTCTGACCATCCGGTGGCTTGTCCCACCACTCGACTGAATGTGCTGACCACTTTTGATGCGGAAACTGCCATTCGGCACAGCAATGAAATTGCTGATGGTGGCGCGTTGATTTATGACATCAAATTGATTGACACCCCTTTTGAAAAAATTCCCAACCTGGAACGTCGAGTCCAACAGGATTTGGGCAAAGTGTTGGATGAAAAAGGGCTGCCTCGAACCATGAATTCCATGTTGCAATTGGCTGAGCAGCGAGGCATCACACTCTATCCCGTCCCTTATGAAGACCTTTTGAAAACAGATGAAATGTTACAAAAACTTCCGTATGCCACACTCAAAAAAATGGTCAACACCATGAGTGCAGCGGCATCTGCCGCCCTGCTGGACTATGATTTAAAATTTATCAATCAAGGTTTGGAAGAAACGTTTTCAGGCAAGCAAAAAGTGATTGAGCTCAACATCAGGGCTGCTGAAATTACTTATGATTATTTCAAAAAAACGTTTACAAAACCTTTCTCCCGCAAGATTGAGCCCATTGAAAGCAATGAAAAACGCCTTTATGTCAATGGAAATCAAGCGGTGGGCATGGGAAAAATAGCGGCTGGCTGTAGTGTTCAGGCATATTACCCCATCAGCCCCGCCACCGATGAAAGCACTTATTTAGAAGGGCATGAATCTTTCCCGTTGAAAAATGGCGACGGCAAGGGGTCTATCCTTGTGCTGCAAACCGGTGATGAAATTGCCGCCATTTGTTCGGCTATTGGCGCGGGGCTGAGTGGCGCACGAGCGGCCACATCCACCTCCGGCCCTGGGTTTTCCCTGATGGCCGAAGCACTGGGTTGGGCAGGGATTAACGAAACGCCCGTGGTGGTCACCCTCTATCAGCGAGGTGGGCCAAGCACGGGGTTGCCCACACGTTCTGAACAAGGCGATCTTCGCTTTGCGCTTCATGCAGGGCATGGCGAATTTCCCCGCCTGCTTGTGGCATCGGGTGATCTGGAAGAATCTTTCTATGATGCCATGCGCGTATTCAATTACGCCGAACGCTATCAAACCCCTGTCATTCACTTGCTGGATAAAGGCTTGGCCACCTACAAGCGAACTTTTCCTTATTTTGATAGCAACCGCATCAAGATTGAACGCGGCGCATTGCTCAGCGATGAAGAGGCCGCCAAGCTGGAATCTTATGACCGTTTTGCCTACACCGATTCCAACATCTCACCGCGCACTGTTTTAGGGCAGGCGGGTGGCGTGTCCTGGTATACAGGTGATGAAAGCACCGAGGATGGTCACATCACAGAAGACCCGATAGATCGTATTCTCATGATGGAAAAACGGGCCAACAAACTGGTATCAGCCTTGCAGGAAATTCCCGAAGACGAACAGTTCATACTGCATGGTGATCCAAACGCGACCACCACCATTGTCGGTTGGGGGTCCACGAAAGGGTCTATTCTGGAAGCGTTGGGTCGCTTGAACAATGCAGATCATTCGGTCAACTTTTTGCAGGGACGATTGATGAGTCCGTTCCCCGCAGCCGCTTTTTCAACCATCCTTGAAAAAGCGGAACATTTGATTGGGATTGAAGAAAACTACTCTGGTCAGTTTGCTCAACTGATTCGTGAACACACGGGCATTGCAATGGATTATTTCATCTCGAAATATAATGGCCGCCCGATCACGGTAGATGAAGTGGAAGAATCGGTACTAGAAATTATGGGTGGCCAAGCGCCGCAAAAGGTGGTATTGCACCATGGCATATAGCATTCAGGATTACAAATCAGACGTCCACAGCAACTGGTGTCCTGGTTGCGGTGACTTTGGCATTCTCAACGCCGTGCAAATGAGTTTGATGGACATGCAGTTGGACCCTCATCGGGTGGCCGTTTTCTCCGGTGTGGGCTGTGCCGCCAAAACACCTCATTACATCCAAACGTATGGCGTACACACGTTGCACGGTCGCGTGCTGCCTTTCGCCACTGGCGCAAAACTGGCCAATCCCAATTTAAACATCATTGCCGTGGGCGGCGATGGCGATGGCATGGGCATTGGTGCCGGACACTTTGTGGGCACAGGTCGCATGAATCTGGATTTGACTTATGTTCTTTTTAACAACGGTGTGTATGGACTCACCAAAGGGCAGGCCTCCCCTACCTTAGAGTTAGGCCAACAGACAAAAAGCTTGCCGCAGCCCAACAGCTCTGGCGCAGTGAACCCGCTGCTGTTGGCATTTGCCTCTGGATATTCTTTCATTGCACGCGGGTATGCTTACAACATACCACAACTGAAGGGTCTGATTCGGGATGCCATTGAGCACCCAGGCCTGTCGTTTGTTGAAGTGCTGCAGCCATGCCCAACGTACAACAACATCAACACACGAGAGTGGTATGGTGGCGCGGACCGTAAGGATGCAGAGGGCACTGCCAGGCCACGCGTCTACAACCTGGAAGATCAGGACCATGATCCGTTGATTTCTTCCGAAACAGCCACAGAATCACGCCACGCCAAAGTTGGTGTTTTCATCGAAAAGGCGCTGGAGTGGGGCGATGCCATTCCAACCGGCATTTTCCTCAGAAATCTGACGCAGAATACGTATGAAGAACGCATTGGTGAACGCATTGATACTTACCGAAGTGAACCGCCAGCGCGACGTCAGATTGAAAACAACCAGCAGTCCGTGGCTGATTTGGAGCCGTTGTTTGAAGAATTGCGTGTGTTTTAACTAAGCGTTAATTTCTTCGATATTGGCTGCCCTTTTGAGTTTTTCCTCATCAGGCAGCACCATGCGGTTTTTGATCTTGAGCACCAATCCCTGCTTAACCAGTTCATTTAGGTTGGCGGTGGTGGTCTCGCGGGTAGAGCCAATCAGATCCGCCAAATCTCGGTGAGTGAACTTGACATCCAGCATCGTGCCGCGTTCGTGGGCCACACCATAATCGTCAATCAAACGATAAAGCAAGCGCGCCAGACGAGTGGGCACATCTTTAAAAACCAAATCCTGAAGCCGGTTTTCCAAATCTCTCATGCGAGAACCAATGGCCCGTGTGATCTGAATGGAAAAATCCTGATGCGTGTCAGCAAAGCGCAATAAATCTTTGCCGGAGACAATGCACAGCTCCACATCTTCGAGCGCTTCGGCGATCAGGCTGCGTCGCTCTTCACCTAGCAAGGCCATTTCGCCAAACAGTTCTCCCATGCGGCAAATCGCCAATGTGAGTCGTTTTCCACTTTCGTCTAAATAGGCGAGCTTCACGCGCCCTTTGTGCAGAAAATAAACAAAATCACTGGGATCGCCAGGTAGAAAAATGGTTTCACCTTTACGATAAAAAATGGATTTGACCCAACGATTAAGCTCGTTCATTTCGTCGGGGTTTAAATGATGAAAAAGATTAACGTTTAATAAACACCAGAACTGACCTGGCTCATTGCGAAACCTATTGGACATGGTCTCTACTCTACCTGCTGTTGCGCTGAAATCAAGTTCATACAAATAAACACATGCTTGCTACATTTAAAACGGTTGAGTAAGATGCGCCGGAGTCTGGAGTCTTTATGCCAACAAAAAAAATCTCGAATAAATACGTCCTGGACAGCAGTGTGATTACCGACGGTCGCTTTATCGAAGAGATCCGCCAAGGCAAGCTGGACGGTGCGACCTTAATCATTCCCGAAGCTGTGCTTGCTGAACTTGAATATCAGGCAGGCCGCGGCCAGGAAATTGGCTACACGGGACTCAAGGAACTGAAAAACCTACAGCTTCTGGTTCAGGAACATCAACTTCAACTTATCTATTCTGGAGATCGACCCGAACGAAACGCCGATGGTCGCATTGAAAGCGGCGATGTGGACAGTCTGGTCAGTCAGGTGGCCGAATCCGAAGGTGCTGTATTGATGACCAGCCATCGCATTCAGTCGATGGTGGCTGAGGCCAAGGGCATTGAACTTCAGTATGTGGGCAGTGCCGAAGAAGAGGGCCTGGATAAAATCCAGCTGATCAAATATTTTGACGAAAACACCATGTCCGTCCACCTCC
Organism: Candidatus Fraserbacteria bacterium; assembly: GCA_029262795.1. Taxonomy (GTDB): domain Bacteria; phylum Bipolaricaulota; class Bipolaricaulia; order RBG-16-55-9; family JAJCYT01; genus JAJCYT01. The sequence goes on along the minus strand of JAJCYT010000031.1, from coordinate 269,555 downwards.
GCGTGGGCACACCACCCAAAGCCAAACGAGGCACACCAGGAAAAATGGACATTGAAACCATTGATGACAACGCCCTGACTGAACGCGAATTAGAGCGTGTGGCTCAGGAAATTGTCGAAATGGCCGAAGTGCATCCGGACGGTTTTATCGAGTTGGACATGGGGGGTGCCACCGTGGTGCAGTTGAAGGATTATCGCATTGTGATTGCGCACCCTCCGTTTTCGGATGCGCTGGAAATCACGGCGGTTCGTCCGGTGGCTCGAACCACGTTGGACAACTACAAACATGCAGAGTTATTGAAAAAACACATGCGCGAAAAATATCGCGGCGTGTTGGTTTCTGGCGCACCTGGTGCGGGAAAAAGCACCTTTGTGCAAGCCATGATTGATGCCATTGAAGCTGAAAACTGGGTGGTCAAAACGATGGAAAAACCTCGTGACCTTCAGGTCAGCGAGAACGTGACCCAATACACCGCTCTGGATGGCGACATGGCCAACACCGCCAACATTCTTTTGTTGGTTCGCCCTGACTATACCGTGTTTGACGAAATGCGCGAGACACATGATTTTCAGGTGTTTGCCGACATGCGCCTGGCAGGCGTGGGCTTGGTCGGTGTGGTTCACGCCACGCGCGGGATTGATTCCCTGCAACGCCTGATTGGTCGCGTGGAACTGGGCATGATTCCACAGGTTGTGGATACCGTTGTCTATATCGAAAATGGGGATGTGGCCGAAGTACTGGAAGTCGGCTTCACCGTCAAATCGCCTGCGGGCATGGGCGACAGTGACTTGGCTCGACCCGTGATTGAAGTGCGCGAGTTTGACACCAAGCAGGTAAAATACGAAATCTACACCTTTGGTGATCAGGTCGTGGTCATGCCGTTGGAAGAATCGATGGACATGATCAAACCCATCTGGCGACTGGCTGAACGTCAACTGGAACGCGAGATGAATAAAATCCTGAAAACGCCTGTCAGTGTGCAATTCAACAACGATTCCCGCGCCACCCTTTATGTGGATGATCGGGCAAAACCTCAGGTCATCGGGCGGGGCGGTCAACGCATTAACGAACTGGAAGCGCAGTTCGGCCTCAAGCTGGATGTGCGTACCTTTAAAGAAGCCAATACCGAACGCGGCCAGGAAGCCCATGTGGTCACGGGAGATACTCACGTCATTCTGGATGCGCCCAAAGGGCTGCGCGGCCAAAGCGTGGATGTGATGGCAGACGGCCACTTGTTGTTTACCGGAGCCGTTTCCAAAAGCGGCAGCATGAAATTGATGTGGGGCACCGAACCTGCCGAAGCGGTTCTCGATGCGATGGAGGACGGTTACAAAATTTTCGTCCGCAAAGGCAAATCCCGCTAGACACGCATGACACGCTCAATTCCCGACACCCTTCAAGAAGTCTTTTTTCAATTAGAATCCCATCATGGCCCGATGCAGTGGAAAAGCGAGCAGGACCCTGTGGACGTTTTGGTCGAAACCATCCTGTCCCAAAGCACCACCGATCATAATCGGGACATGGCTTTTCGAAAGTTAAAAGCCACCCATACCAACTGGGATGAAGTCATTTCTATCTCCCAACAAGAACTGGCCGAAACCATTCGCTCAGCGGGGCTGCATCATCAAAAGGCAGAACGGATTCAAGTTGCACTGAAAACCTTGTTGGAAGAACAAGGTGAATTTTCACTCGACTATTTGAGATCGATGACGCCCGAAGAAGCCGTCAAAGATTTGACTCGCCTGCCGGGCGTGGGCAAAAAAACAGCGGGCATCATTCTGACATTTTCGCTCAACATTCCTTATTTTGCGGTGGACACACACGTCACTCGAATCACTCGAAGACTTGGTTGGGTGCCGCCCAAAAAAGACCCTCATGATGTGATGAATGAACTGGTACCGGATGATTTGAAAGGCCCGTTACACATCCATCTGGTACATCACGGACGTCAAACCTGTAAGGCCAGAAAACCGCTTTGTGATGAATGTGCAATAAAGAAATTTTGCCCTGTGTTTAAAAAAGGTGCGCCTTTGTAATTCGTCTTCTCCCTTTTTAAAGGAGGAAGATTCTTTGAACTGTTTCATATCTGGATTTCTGATTTTGCAAGAATGACGGTCTAAATATTTCAGGTTTTGTATAAATTTCAAACCTCAATCCCCTTCCGAAAAGAGTACGAATCGGAAATCAGAACATCTTCTCACAGTCCAATCGTAGCCCTCTTTTTGAAAAGAGGGTTGGGAGATTAGAATTTTTTACATATTTTTGTCATTCCCTTTTCGCCTAAACCCTTTAAATTTGTTTGAAAACAAGGTGTCTGTTGGCTACACTTCGACACACGTAAGGCACTGAAATTATTTGTGATCATCAACTTCTTATTTTATGGTGGCCTTGAACGTTCAAGGAGGCAGTTGTGTTATTTAAATGGACGGGGAGACTCAGCTTAATTTTTGCGATGGTGCTGACCATCTCCACAATGGTATTGGCCAATGTCACCCCTATTGAAACCCAGGTGATTGGTAGCGGAGACAGTGAAAAAATTCGGATCAAAACCAACTTGATGAGCTATCAGTTCAATGTGACCAACGCTGAGTTGGAAAGTGCCTACATCCATTTTAACACCTTCGACACACAGCCTACTGAATTAATCCCTGGTGTAATTACGGACCAAGAATCATTGTTTGTCACGGTGCCTGAAGGGGCATCCTTGCCTTTCCGTACCAGCTTCGATGGCACGGAAGACAGCCTTTACACCTATGATTTACAAACCCTTGACGATGCCACGGTTCAGGTAACCTTTACCAAAATCGTTGACGGCCTAGAAATTACAAAATCTTACATCGTTCATAACGATCCTTATTACAACATTGATTTTGACCTGTCACTGAAAAACGTGAGCGGGGGCACTCTAACCCTTGATGACGGCTACACACTCACCTTGTCCGGTGGCATTGCTCAAATTGGTGAGAACAATCTGCAAACCGCCTATTTGTTCAACAATAAAAAATCCGAAACCATTCAACCGCCGCCCAATTTGTTCGGCGGCTTGGGTTACCTGGGGCAGGGCTTGGCCATGTTCCTGAAGAATGAAACCATTCTCACGGGCAGCAACACGACTGTGTCTCCCTGGATTGGTCAGGATACCATTGGCCGTAGATTACTCGGCGTCAAAGTTGAATCTCTGGAATTAGAGAACAACGAGTCGGTCAGTTATGACTATCTGCTGTATGCAGGTCGCTGGAAATACATGTTGATGGATCATTCCGGCTTGGCAGAGGTGGCAGGTAAAGGGCCATTTAGTCAATTCCTGGTGCCCACCATTCAAGGCTTAGAGTGGCTTTACAAAACAACGGGCAATTATGGCTGGGCCATCATTGTCTTCACGCTGATCACACGATTGCTCATGTTCCCCTTGTTGCGACAGCAGTTTCATTCCATGGCCAAAATGCGCGAAGTTCAGCCCAAGATGAATCGCTTAAAAGAGCGTTATCCTTCTTTGAACGAACTGCGAAAACGTCATTCAGACATGGACGCAGGCGAACTTCAGGTTCGCGCCCGCGCCAACCGCGACAAGATGCAAAAGAAAATGATGGAACTGTATCAGAAGGAAGGCGTTAATCCATTGGGCGGTTGTTTACCCAGTTTGATTCAGATGCCTTTCCTGATTTTGCTGTGGCGCACCATTTTATACAGTGCCGAAGCAGTTCACTTTTCTCCAGGTTTTTTATGGATGAGCGATTTAAGTCAGCCTGACCCAATCTATATTCTGGTCTTACTCACCACCGGTTTGATGATTTTGCAAACCAAGACCACACCGCAAATGGGTGCTGGCGCTGGCCAAAACCAGATGTTGATGTACTTGATGCCTGTAATGATGGCTGTGTTCCTGCGCGATTTCCCTGCAGGTTTGTGGTTGTACTACTTCCTCACCACCGGTATTCAGGTGCTGCAACAGTTGTTCATCAACCGTGAAATTGCCGAAAAGCCCAAATCCCCCACCATCGATGAGGATGATGATGAAGACGATGATGAGGATCCGATTCCTGAAGCGAAAGCCGAAGCGGTGGAGGATGCATCTGAAGATTCTGGAGATGACGCTGAAACAGACACAGAATCTGACGCAGAAGAAGCCCCTAAAAAGAACGAGGCTGAATGAACACAGAAGCGCCTGTACAGGATGCAACACCTGGCCCAGACGAAGCTGTAGCGCTTGTTAAAAGTTTTTTAGAGGATTTGTTGCATCGGATTGAACCAAATTTATTTGTTGAAATTGAGCGGGATGGGCCAAAGATTCTGGTGAATCTCACCCCATCTTCTATTTTTGCCGAGCGTGAAGGGGCCAGTATTCAGTCGCTGGAGCATCTGGCCGATCTTTATCTCAGGCGCAATCTTCGTGAAGAAATCCGCGTGCATGTGGACATGGACAATTTCCGTGCGCAACGCACCGATGGCCTGCGTCAGTTGGCGCAGGAACTGGCCGAGCAGGTAATGGAGTCCAAAGAAATCGCACGCATGGAACACATGACCTCCTGGGAGCGAAAAATTGTTCACGAAGCATTGGAAAGCGTGACCGAAGTTCGCACTTACAGCGAAGGCAATATCGAGCGCCATGTGGTGATTGCGCCGCAAAGAGAGTCAAAAAAGCCAGGGAAAAAACCTGAGCAAAGAAAACCCGTACAAAGAAAGCCTGAACAAAGGTCTGAACAAAAACCTGATACGTCTGAAACGCCTGAAGCCCCAGAAAAGTCTGATCAGTAACATTTGCTTGAACATATTTAGGCCATTATTTTCACCGATTCTCCACCTGATTTCCCTTTTGATGCGACCAAGTTTCCCCTATGATTAAATTAACCGAGAGACCTTCGGAGAATCAGATTACTGGGGGACAGTGTCTTATTCTCCGACTTCTAGACATGACGAGCAAGAACCTCCTTTACTGGGGGTTCTTGCTTTTTTTGTTAAAGATTTTTCTTATTTACTCAACCAAACTTTCAAAAAGAATCAAGTATCGCATTCAAGAACAATCTTTCGCAGTCTAACTGTGCCCCCTTCCGATTAGGAAGGGACACCTTTCTTGAAAAGGGGGTTGGGGGATTAGAATGATTTTTTTTAAATAAGTGCACCTTTCTCTTTTTTGTTAAGATAAACCGCTATGCTCCATCTCGACGACACCATCGCCGCCATTGCCACGCCGCCTGGAGAAGGCGGGATTGGCATTATTCGACTCAGTGGGCCTGACGCCGTTTCGATTGCAGCAAAATTGTTTCAACCAACACAATCGATTGATCTGCAAACCGCAGAAAGCCACCGCCTGTATTACGGCCACATGGTCGTCGACGGAGAAACGCTTGATGAAGTGTTGCTCGCCATCATGCGCGCCCCTCATAGCTATACACATGAGGACGTGGTTGAGATTCAGGGGCATGGCAGTCCCGTCATTTTACGAACGATCCTGGATGCCTTGTTACAGAGTGGCGCACGCTCTGCCGAGCCTGGAGAATTTACCCAACGCGCTTTTTTAAATGGACGCTTGAGTCTGGACCAATCTCAAGCGGTGCTGGATGTGATTCAGGCCAAGACCCAACTTTCCGCCCACTACGCGCTGGATCGCTTGCAGGGAAAATTCTCACAGCCGCTTCATCAAGTTCGAGATCAATTAACGGAGTTATTGGCAGGCGTGGGTGTGGGCATCGATTATCCAGAATATGAGGATGATGCAATCCCTCAAAGCGCACTCATCGACGGGCTGCAATCATCACTGACCACCGTGAATCAACTCCTCGAACACGCCAAGGATGGGCGCTTGCTCAAAGAAGGCTATTCTATCGCCATTGTGGGTCGCCCCAATGTTGGAAAATCCACTTTGCTTAATGCCCTGCTGCAAACCAATCGTGCGTTGGTCACTGCGATGGCTGGCACCACCCGCGATACGTTGGAAGAATTTGTGGACATCCAAGGCATTCCGTTTCGCCTGATCGACACCGCAGGTCTGCATGAGAGTCGGGACGAAGTTGAGCAGCTTGGCATGGAACGGACTCAGGAAGCTTTGGCCAATGCTGATTTGGTTTTGGTCATCTTGGATATGAGCCAGGCAATCAACGAACAGGATCAAGCGATTTTGCAACAGGTCCTATCTCAAGAGCATTTGATTGTGTTGAACAAACTCGATCTTTGTGACCAGCATCAGATTGAAACGATTTCAACCCAACTTCAATTGGATACGCAAAAAATCATTGGCCTTTCTGCAGAAACAGGCGAGAATCTGGAAACACTCAAAGACACGCTGGTGAAAAAAGTTTGGGGCGGCGAGCTTTCCAAACACGAAGATATTTTCTTTCTTGATCTGCGAGAAAAAGAATTGCTCAGACGCGGGCAGCACTTGTTGCAACAGGCTTGGGACACCGTTTCTGCTTCCGGCACCCTGGATCTGGTCGCGATTGAAATCCAGGAGGCTTTGGAAGTGTTTGGCGAACTGACAGGCGAAAGTGCCAGCGAAGCGGTGATTGAACGCATCTTTGCAAAATTCTGTGTGGGCAAATAGCGAAATAGCAACTTAGTCTTCTGTCAGGCTTTTACTAATCTGTTGAACGTTTTCTGTATGAAAGTCTAACTTTTCCTGAAGCTTTTCCGCATCCAGTTTATCTTCAAGGCGTTTGGCCAGAAATAAAAATTCTTCGCTGTCCTGGCTGGGGACAGTTAAATCTTTGGCGTTGCCACGCACCATGCGCAGCGCATTGATGGTCTGCCTCAAAAAGTGGTGGGCATCGGATAATTTTTCACTGTCTGATTTTGAAAGAATGCCAATTTCAGCCAACACCAGCAACGCATTTTGCGTGTTTGGCACGCGCAATGATGGATGCTCATGGCCGTGCGTGATCTGCAATCCCTGTACCAGATATTCAATATCCACCAACCCCCCTGGGCTGAACTTGGCATTAAACGTGCCTGCTGTAACAAGGTGTCGAACCTGACGCTCGCGCATGGCGCGCATGGCGATAAAGTCAAATGGATTTTCGTTGTAAACCAGTCGATCACGCAAACGGGTCAGGTTTTCGCCAAAAGACAAATCGCCACCGATGGGTCGAAGTCGAATCAATGCCTGACGCTCATAAGCCCAGGCTGCTCCCTCATTGCCAAAATAGCTGGCAAAGGATTCAAATGGCACCGATAGACTGCCGGCTTTGCCATAAGGTCGGAGTTGCAGGTCGATATCAAAAATGCCTTCGCTTTTGGTGTGGATGGCTCGCACGAACAACTCAACCACTTTTTCATAAAATTCGGTGGTCGTGATTTTTTTCGGACCGGTGGTTGTACCGTTACCGGCATAGACAAACATCAATTCAATGTCTGAGGCAAATCCCAATTCCCGCCCGCCGCATTTTCCCAAAGCCGCAATACAGAGTGGAGATGGCGTGTCACTTTGTTCGAGCATGGGGATGCCATATTTTTCAATCATCAAATCATAGCATTGCTGGTAAGCGATGATTACAACGGATTCTGCAAGATCAGAAAGTTCGGATGCAAATTGCTCAAAGGTAGAAACATGCCCCAAAATATGGCGCATGTCAATGCGAAACATCTCCCGATCTTTGAAGCTGTTTAACTGTGCCACTCGCTCTTTAAATGTCGGCAGAACGCCCAGCAAATCATTTAATTCCTGTTGCAATTGCGCTTTGGGTTTGCCCCAGACCAGGTTATCCAGATCGCTGATGATGGGGAACAAATTGCTGTATTGCATTCTGAGAAAATCGTCCCACAAAAAATCGCTGATGCCCAACAATCGAGCCAATGCATCCAGCACTTCAGGGCGCTCTAGCGAAGCCAGTTCATCCATCCAGGTGTCGCTGGTGAGAAATTTTTCCAAAAATTCACGGAAGTGAATCAGGGCAGATTCTGGATTTGGCGCATGTGGTAACAGGTGGGTGAAATGCTTGACCAGCACCACCGCCGCCCGAAGCTCTTGTTGTTTTTCACTGGAAACAATTTTTTGTCCACGCGCATCGCAAACAAAGAGTGTGTCATAAACGCGTTCACCAACACCTTTGGCTTCCAATCGTCCGATATAGATTTCGTGGAGCGCCAGCGCGTTGGTCAGCTCATAAAGAAATCCAAACGTGTCTTTGGAGTCGATGTGCAACACGGTGTACCTTTTGGATCGGTCGTTGTCAATTTCGATCTCAACCGGCGCAAGCCTCAATGGCGCTTGGTCGTCTTGGTTCAAGGAAGCCGCAACCCGTTTCACTAATTTTCCATGCGCCTGATCTCGTTTCCCCATATGAAGCAGGCGCAGCAACTGACTCAATCGTTGGCTATACACTTCCCAGTTTTCAGCCTTCATTTCCTTGAGTGGTCGCACCTTAAACACATCAACAATTTTTGAAGACGGTTTAAATCGCTTGCTGAGCTGATACCGATTGAGCATTTTATTGCGAGATGTTTCATAGGTAAACACATGGCTGCTGATAATGTCCAGCCCATACACCACAAACAAACCACAGATAAGCGAAAGCTCACCAGGATAGTCATAGCCCACAATGGTGACTTCCCAGCAACCATCTTCAAGTGCCTTGACGCTGACGTTGACTGGAGATTGCTCGCCCAACGCTTGAAGCAGGCGTGTGTGATGCTCAATCGTCTCTGTGCTAAATGTTTCCTGGTACATCGGTGGCATCCGATGGACAAGTCGATCCATATCATGATCCAAAGACAGCTCGTCATCTTCCTGCCCCAGGTAATTGAGATAAACCTGACGAATAGCTTCACAATGTTGCTGATAACGCTGTAAAAACTGTTCGCTGCCATCCTCTGTTTCAAACCCAAGCCGGCTGGCCAGTTGCGCTAATTTATCGGGTTGTTGAGGCAGGCTGTGCGTTTGTTGATGGTGCATCATCTGTAAATAATGTTCAATGGTTCGCAAAAACGTATACCCTTCGCTCAGCGTTCGCTGATCTTCCTGTGACAACAATTCTTTGTCTTTGAGGGCTTGTAGTGCGGTTGATGTATTTGAGGAAAGCAACTCCGGCTGCTCGTAACCATTGACCAACAGCAAATACTGAACGATAAATTCAACATCACGAATCGACCCTTCTCCCAGTTTGACTTCTCCCCAGGTTTGCCCACGCTGTTTGAGGTGTGTCTCTGTGCGCTGCTTCATGGCCGCCACTTCACTGCGTAAATCCAGGTCTGAGAGTTTGAGGATGATGGGCCGAATCTGTTCTAAAAGGCTTTTGGCAAACGCTTCGTCACCGGCAATCACACGTGCTTTCAACAATGCCTGCTTTTCCCAAAGCCGCGCATGTTGCTGTAAATAATTTAAATACATATCAGATGAGGTGACCAATGCGCCCGTCTGCCCCCAGGGTCGAAGGCGCATATCAACGCGATATAAAAACCCCTGCTCTGTCATCCGTGTTAAGGCATCAATCAAACGACGTCCCAGTGGTTCGTATTGCATGGCGTTGGTTTCGGCCACAAACACCAAATCGATATCCGAACTGTAATTGAGTTCACCGCCGCCAAGCTTGCCCATTGCGATCACGGCAAATTTATCGACAGATACTCCCTGGTCTTCCGCAATTCTTTGTAAGCATTGAGACACCAAGCTGTCTGCCAAACTGGAAAGCTGTTGCGTGATCGAAGGCAGATCAAACAACCCCAGCAAATCACAAATGCCAATTCGCAACAACTCCCACCGCTGCCAGCGCCTGAGCTTATTTAGCGAGTCAGCCATATCTTCGCCGCTTTGCCAGACAGCGTGTGCTTCTCGCTCAAATGTTTCGATGGTTTTAAATTCAGAAAGTTGCGTAAGATCCTTCAGGCGATCCACATAACTGGGATGCCTGAGCAAAATTTCAGTGAGAAACTGACTGCCGGAAAATAAGGTGATCAACGTTTCCAAAACACGCGGTGATTCTTGAAGGGTTTGCAACCATTCCAAAGGAGCACGCACATTTTTTGCCAAACGCTCAAAGCTGGTCAGTGTTCGATCTGGTGAGGCAATCTGAGAAAGGTGTCGTAACAGTTGTGGAAACAATGTTGTAAATTGAGCCTGAGTCACAGCATCTTGGCTGAGTTTTTGGATGCGTTGCCAAGCCACTTTAGGATCGTCAAAGCCGACGGGCAAGATCAACGCTTGAACTTTTGGATGATCAAAGGAAAATTGAAACAATTCGAGATGTAAATTTTTTTCATCCAAGGCCATAAAATCTCTTTTCCCAAATCAGCCGCGTGCCATCTCCATTAATTCCTTTGCTTTTTGTCGATGCTTTTGAATCAGTGTATCCAAATCAATGTTGCATAGCTGCTGATCTTTAACCACCACATTGCCGCCAATCAACAGCGTGTCAACACGGGTGGGCGCACACAGCACCAACGCGCCAAGCGGGTCGTGGGCACCAGAATATTCCATTGTGTTGAGATCAAAGATTGCCAGATCAGCAGCTTTACCCACCTCGATGCTGCCTAACTCTGATTGACCCAAACAGGCGGCGCTGCCTTGGGTGGCTATTTTTAATACATCTGTAATTTGAACTGCTTCCGGCCCGTGAAACACACGCTGCAAAAACAATGCCTGACGCAATTCCAAAATCATATTCGATGCATCGTTGGATGCGCTGCCATCGACACCCAATCCAACATTAACACCTGCATCCAATAGTTTTTTCAGAGGAAATAATCCTGACCCTAAACGCGCATTGGAGCTTGGACAATGGGCAATTGAAAGATCGTTCTGCCCCAAGCGTTTGATTTCTTCGCCGTTGAAATGAATGCCGTGCGCCAGCCACACGCCTTCATTCATCCACCCGACATCTTCGAGCAAATCAGTCGGGCGCATGCCGTAAACTTCAACACAAAAATCATCTTCATCGTGCGTTTCAGCCAAATGGGTGTGCATCCGCACTTGATGTGTTTTGGCCAACTTGGCAGTTTCCTCCATCAGTGAACGTGTCACAGAAAATGGAGAACAAGGGGCCAGTGCAATTCTTACCATTGCCCCAGGGTTGGGATCGTGGTATTGTTTGATCAATCGTTCGCTTTCATCCAAAATCGTGTCTTCATCCTGAACCACTGAATCGGGCGGTAGTCCGCCATCTTTGACACTCAACGACATGCTGCCACGGGTGGGATGAAAGCGCATGCCAATTTCTTTGGCGGCTTCAATTTGAACATCGATGCCCTGCAACGCACGTTGAGGAAACACGTAGTGGTGGTCCGTTGTGGCCGTACAACCTGACAACATGAGTTCAGCCATCGCCAATTGGGTGCTGAGATAAATGGCCTCATCATCAATGCCAGCCCAACGCGGATAAAGTTTGACCAGCCAATCGAACAAACCGGAATCCAATACATCTGGCACGGCGCGTGTGAGCGTTTGGTACATGTGATGATGCGTGTTAATCATGCCAGGAATAACGAGTTTGTCTGAGGCATCAATCATTTCATCCACAGAAACATCTGGTGGTGTGCCCGTGCCCACTTCTTTGATAAATCCATTTTCGATCAGAACGTAGCCATCACGCACATAACCTGATTCATTCTCGAATGTGGCTAAGGCTTCAGCATTGTGAATCAGAATTTTTTTATCGCTCACGCAGACCTCCCTCGGTGGCGTTGTTCCAGGATAGCATAAGTGGCGGCGGCAATGAGGATGCTGATCAATGCTTTGGGAAATATTTCAGGAATCAAGATGCCCGCAATTGCACCGACACCCCAGGCGATGAGTCCTGACCAATTGACTTGGCGAATCTTAGATGACCCCATGGCATAGTGGGTTAGAATCACGCCAATTAAAGGAACGACCACCAGCGCTAAAAATTTCAGCCACTCCACCATTGCTTTATCAAAGTCCAAAAGCGCCAACACAATGCTGACGCCACAAATAAAGAACAATAAAATTTGTCTCGGCCAGCGCAGCAAGTCCTGCAAAGCCAGACTGCCGGAGTGCATGTTGGACACACCTGCGCCTAAAAAGCCGATGGCAACAAAAATATGAGCAATCATCGGAAAACCCAAATCGGTGAGCAGTTGGCTTAAATCCCACGTCCCTGCAAAGTGATACATCCATGCGCCTGAAATCATGACAAGCATTAATGGAAACCCCATACCAAAGATGGCTGTCCAAAACACATATCGAGTGTGTTGAATGTTTTGCGTAAAATCCACGCTACGCAAACTAAACGCAGACGCATAGCCAATCACCAGTCCGATGCCTGAGAAAAATGTGCCCTTGCCTGATTCAACAGACGTGACCGGCTCGATGCCGCTGATCTGGAAAATTCCCCAAGCCACCAGTGCAAGCGTGGCCAAGCTGCTGATGAGTGCGTACAAACTGCCATGATGAATGCTTTTCCAAAGGACTGCCAGCATGATGGCCGCCCAGATCAACAGCGCAAAAATTTCAGGAATGGCAAATAATTTTGCCAGGCTTTCACCAACCACACCGAAGCCAAACCCAGACCAGCCAAGCATCAATATCGAAATCAACACGGTGTTGCTCCAACGTGCGACGCGATCGCCCAGCACGGGGCGAGCCAGAAGTACCAGTGGTTTTTGATGAATCACACCGAGCCGTCCCTGAAGCGTGGACAATAAAATCACCACTGCCGCACCGATCAGCAGGGCCCAGAAAAAGGCATCAACGCTGACCTGCTCGGCCACACTGCCACCCAACATCAATGCAGCGGGGGCGGTGGCAATCCCCATCCAGGGACCAGCCTGACGCCATTTGTTTGGTTGCTCAGCCATAAGGCAACCAGCATAAGCGTCTGGTTCGGATTGGACAAGTTTTCCGCGATCGCCGTACCAACGTCGCTATTCAACTGTGGTGTGCATCTCTTTCGTGCTGAAACAATTTGCCTAAGCTGGATGTATAACAAATGAGCAAGGAGTTTTATATGCCTTCAGGAGAACGACATCTCAAACTTGAAATGATTTTGTTGCCCGCATTTTTGGGCGGCTATTACTATCTTGATCCAACTGTCAATCACTTGATTGCTTTTGGCGCAGCGTATCTCGCATCCAGCTTGTTGTTGACACCCGATTTGGATTTGCGTCACAACGACACGCGAAAACGCTGGGGCTTGCTCGGCTTTATCTGGATTCCTTACAGCAAGGTTTTTAAACATCGTGGCCTCAGCCACAATCTTTTCTTTGGGATGCTCACCCGCATTAGTTATCTTTCTTTGTTGATTGGATTAGGCTTTGCAGGCGCTTATTACGCAGGCGTCAATCTGCCTCAAGTTCAGCAGTGGCAGCCAAATTGGCCACTGATTGGAGCTGGCGTGGCAGGGTTATACATTCCCAACATCCTCCATGCGTTGTATGACAAGTGGGACACGTCTCGCAAAATGAAACGCAATCGAAAGCTTCGTGCTCGAACGGGAAATGTGCAGACAGCTCGATAGTTTTTAGAATTTTTTAAATTAAGTTTTACTTGAAGGGGAAGGTGAAAGCCTTCTCCTTCTTTGTTTTAGATTTGGCAGTTGCATTGTTTCAAACCCTTCTCAATCTTTTTTCTAAATGAGTTTCTTATCATGCTCCCTTATTTATGAATATCTTATTTAGAAGATGAGAGGGAAAGTTGAATCTAATCTAAATCGGCATTGTGTTAGCTATCCGATGATATGCCCACGGAATTTTCTCCGAAATTCACCACATTTTCAACCTATATTCCACTGTTTTTCTACATTAAAATACCTTATAGTAAAATCTGAAAACTGGAGTCTTATCTCCAACCTGCCAAGTGCCTTGGAATGTAATGATTCATGGTCATTCGAATAAAGACGGGACACCCATTTCATCAAATGTCTCCATTACAAAAACTATCCAAGGCGCTAAAAGAAGGGACACTCATGTTTAATATTTTCGGAACTAAAACGGCTTTGCTTTTGGCACTAAGCCTTGTTGCGTTTCTGTTTGTCATTGTAAGCGACGACGTCTTGGCACATGAAACTGGATCTCCTCATATTGACCCAGGTTGGGCACCCAATCCAGACTCAACCCAGGCTATAGAGATTGAAGCTAATCCAACAGTTTGGGAAGCAGCTCTTCACATGATCAGACAACTATTTAGTTAGTCAGGTGGTATCTATCACCATGTGGCTAATCCCATACTGAACATTTAAAGTGTATAAAGGAGAAGGGGGTGACTAATCCCCTTCTCCTTTTATCTTGAAAAAGTTAAATAAGACCTTCAATAGGGTGTTTCTTCAACCACCATTACACTAAAAAAGGAAACACAAGGTTCATTGTGGTGGTCAACAGCATCGCATTCAACCTCATTTTAGCCGTTATGCTTTTCATGTACAATCTTTTAATTAAAGATGTTTCGGAGGCTGGCCCAGGCGTTCACTTAATGCAACTTTGCGTTCCTGGACGATGCGGAAGGCAATTTCCTCCACCGCATTGAGAATCCACATGAAGGTTTTGGAGCCTTCGGTGTAGTCGGCTTCGCCGAAAGAATTGACGCGGCCTTGGCGTTGCAGTTGATTGGCCTGGTTGAATTCTTTTTGAGAGTTGGGTTTATACACCGCATACGTGCGTCCGCCATTTTGGTTGAGCATGGAAAACACGGGAATGTCGCTGGGACCGTCGGCGATGTAGATCATGTTCTCGAAGGGGACGCGACGGTCAGCATCGGCGACTTTGGCGTTAACGTCGATGGTGCGATCTTTGTTCACGCCTTTGTTGATTTCAAAAAGGGCACGGGTTTTGGTCGTGTTGTCAATGACGTAGCCGATCTCGACAATTTCCTTCATGTCGTCCACGAGTGTGATTTGAGCATCCTGCAAATAGCCTGGGCGCGGCATGGCTTCCACAAACTCGCAGGCCCATGTGCCGTCGATGAATGGGGCCAGCTTGCTGCCCAACACCATCTGACGCAGGCCGGAACTGATAACATAGTGCTCTACCTGAACTTGAAACGCTGAAAAACGCGGATCGTGTTGAATCCGGTTTTTGACTGTACGAAAGAAATTTGGCAGGCCATCGTAAAACTCGATCTTGTCGCCGAGTTCGCGCAGCAGTTGGTTGCTCAACCCTTTAAACAAACGATGCCGCACGTAGGTCAATATGTGGTTGAGATAAATCGTGTCCTGAGACACCAAATCCAACCCGTTCTCATGAAAAAATTCGGGCAGGTGGTTGACCTCATCCCAAAAGCGACCTTCATCCACATCGAAATACTCAAACAAAGGTTGCTGCATGTAGTACGGAATCAGCGTTTTGTCAAAATCCCAAACGATGGCAATGGTATTTTGTGGAAAAATATTTTGTGTCATCACAGTTTCACCATTGTCTATCAATAACAGGGTTTAGGCAAATTGACTGTAGTCAATATCTCCATGCGGGTTGAGCAAAGGCAACTCCGGTCCGCCCATCAATTCGACGTGTTTGAGCATGGTGCCGCAACTGAACAACACCACAGATTCTTCGGGCTTGATCTCGCCCTTTTTCAGCAAGTGTTGTGCCGCCACCAATGTGGCCGAACTTTCGGGAGAGGGCATCAAGCCTTCGAGATCACACATCTGTTTCATGGCGGTGATTATATCATCATCTGAAACCGCAACAGCCGTGCCGCCACTGTCTCGAACGGCAGTGAGAATGAGGCGATCTGCCAACGGATATGGCACGCGCAACCCACCAGCAATGGTGCTGGCGTTTTCCCAGAGTTCGGCTTCTTCAGCGCCAGTTTCAAACGCGCGAACCACAGGGGCGCAGCCTTCGGTCTGAACCGCCACCATGCGCGGACGTTTGGAGCCAATCCAGCCGATTTTTTCCAGTTCATCAAACGCTTTCCACATGCCAACCAATCCTGTACCGCCACCGGTTGGATAGACGATGACGTCTGGCAATGTCCAGTTCATCTGTTCAGCCAGTTCCAATCCCATCGTCTTTTTGCCTTCAGCGCGATAAGGTTCGCGGAAGGTGGAGATGTCGAACCAGCCGCAGGACTCAATGCCTTCACGAACGATTTTGCCTGCATCGTTGATCAGGCCATCGACCAAGAAAACGTGAGCGCCCGTGGCGCGGCAAACATTGTGATTGGCAACAGGCGCATCCTTGGGCATGAACACATAGCATTCCAACCCAGCGCGGGCAGCGTACACGCTCAAGGCTTCGGCAGCATTCCCCGCAGAAGGAATGGCCACTTTTTTCACACCGAGTTCAACGGCTTTGGACACAGCCATAACCAAGCCACGTGCTTTGAATGTGCCAGTCGGGAGGCGGCTTTCGTCTTTGACATAAAGTTGTTCAAACCCAGTGGCTTTGCCCAATCGTGGTGAATGCACCAACGGCGTCATGGTTTCGCCCAACGAGATGATGTTCTTTTCTTCACGCACAGGCAGAATTTCGTGATATCGCCACATCGTTTCAGGGCGGCCCACCAAATCATCCTTGGACCAGTTTTGGGCCACGGCATCCAGATCGTAACGGGCCAACAACGGTTTGCCGCTTTCTTCACAAACGGTGTTCAGTTGATCGGCATCTACCTTTGTGTCAGTCACGCTGGATTCCAAATGGGTCAAATAACTTTTCATTGCTGCCTCTCTTTGGTTCAATTTTGAATTCTAAATTTAATTTTTAATAAAAATCCTGGCAAGGGTAACAAATGACAGGTGCAGTAGCAATCTATGAAACGTTTTTCCAAACTTCTGAATTGAGTGCATTGGGTGGGCATTGCCCTTTCAACGCTGAAATCACATTCTGTGCTGCCATCAGGGACATGTTCCGTCGGGTTTCCACAGAGGCACTGCCAATGTGAGGGGCCACCACGACATGTTTTTTGAGTTGGGCGAGTTTTGGATCAATCAACGGTTCTCGCTCGAACACATCAATCCCTGCGCCTTGAATCAGACCGGATTCGAGCGCTTCGGCCAGATCGTCCTCTTTGACAATCGGACCTCTGGCGGCGTTGATGAGGAAGGCTGTGCGCTTCATCTGCTTAAATTCTTTGAGGGTGAATATATGATGCGTTTCAAGTGTGGAAGGCGTGTTAATGCTGATGAAGTCACTTTCTTTCAAAAGCTTTTCAAAGGTGACTTGGGTTGCGCCAAGTTCTTTTTCAGCTTCGGGTTTTGGAGAGTTGGCCGTATAAAGCACCTTCATACCAAAACCCAGTGCGCCGCGCCGCGCAACGGCTGTGCCGATACGCCCCATGCCCACAATGCCGAGCGTTTTTCCAAACACATCGACACCAATTTGAGGCTGATACAGTTTAAATTCTTTGAACTGGCCAGATCGCATGTATGTGTCTGCCTCAGGGATTCGACGTGCGGCGGCGAGGAGCAGTGCAAATGTTAAATCTGCTGTTGTTTCTGTCAACACATCAGGTGTGTTGGTGACGATGATGCCGCGCTCGGAGGCAGCATTCACATCAATATTGTCATAACCCACGGCCACATTGGCAATCACTTTGAGGTTGTGGGCGTGCTCCATTAGGCCGCCGTCAACTTTATCTGTGATCAAGCAAATGAGACCTTCACAACCTTTGACCGCTTCTTTAAGGTCCTGAGGGTCAAGTGCCTGATCGCTTTCATGATAGCTGTGGCTCAGGTTTTCGGATTCAAGCAATTCGATGGCTTCGGGGAAAATTCTTTGAGTTACACAAACTTGCGGCATCAAAACACCTCCTCCATAATCGACAAAAACACACATGAATATGACAGATTCGTCATGATTCAACAAGGAGTGAACAATGAGTTATCAGGATCGAATGGTTCGTTCCACCAGTCGTGCAGTGGAAACGTTGTTTAAAAATGCTCGCGCCGTGCCTGCCGACAAGCTGGAATGGCAACCGATGGACCAGGGTCGCACCGTGTTGGATCAATTACAGGAATGCTCCTCTTCACCCAGATTTTACGCCATGATACTGGAAGAGAAAAAGTTTCCAGAAATTTCGGATGAAGATCGCGCCACTATGCAGGCTGAACGCAAAAGCTGGGCCACCATCGACGACTGTGAAAAAGCGTGCAAAGCATACACAGACCGCTTTATCGCAGCTGTCAAAAACATCTCTGATAATGAACTGGATACAGTGATTGAAATCCCAGGCCGCGATCAGGAATTTACCATCTCAGATATTGTGGCCGCCCACTGTAATCATTTGCTCTACCACAACGGACAGATCAACTACATGCAGACGCTCTACGGCGATTTCGACATGCATTAATTTGATGGGATTGATCAAATCCCCCTGGCTCCCCTTTTTCTAAATCGAGAAGTAGAACCAACTCACACAGTCTCATCGTAGCCCCCTTCATGATTGAAGGGGGTTGGGGGATTAGAGCCCTTTATCATTTTTATCTATCTAAAATTGCCTTTAGCCCCAATTAGATTTACCCACCTGATTTTCGCAGAGATGGCGTTTCTACCATGTCGGTGACAGGCTGACGCCATGCGCCGTGGCGGTTGATGACCTCAATAAATTCCTGAACGGGTGGGTGGTTAATTTTGTAGGCTTCTTTTTCGGTGAGCTCAATGTGAGACAACATGTGGTCCACGAATGCAGCTTCGTTTTGATCGGCCTTGTAGTGATCCCAGGTTTCGACCAGGATTTTGATGACCACATCAAACCCCGTGACGTGATGCCAAAGCTTTGCCACGCGCGTGACTGCATAGCCATTTTTCATCCGCCCCTTGTCCTGATACAACCACATGATGTTACAATCTTTTAAATGCCAATGAGGCTTTCCTTCACCAATGAACTTTTCCTTGGCAATATCTCTCGGTTCCTTCGCATCTAAATAATCCATTTTTTACATTGCCCCCATGTAAGTGATTTCTATCGTCGATGATCTGCCCAAATAGATTTTTGAATCCGTATTGCACAGTGGACGATTTTTATTTGCCCCCTATTCATGTGGATTCTATTGTCGATGATCTGTCCCAAAAATTTTTAGAATCTATATTAAATAGTGGATGGTTAGGTTTTAGCAGGGATTCAATTCGATGTCAATCTGTCAGTTCAGTGATGGAGGCTTTGATATCTTCCAGCGCCTGTTGCACTCGATCCAGGTGGGTGCGAAATGAGAGAATACAAAAGCGGATCACAAAAACTCCATGAAATGTTGTCCCCGAAAGAATCACATTTTTCTTGGCAAGCACAAGTTCCAGTAATTTTTCATTGAGCTGATTCAAAGTTTCTGTGTCCAGTTCCGGTAACTTTAGATGAAACGCCATCACCGTCAATTGCGGCTCTGAAGTAATTTCGATGTTGTCCAGCTTTCGAAGTTCTTCAGTAACCCAGTGAGTGAGTTCAATTTTCTCCTGAAGATTGTCTCGAAATGGCTGAATTCCATGAAGCTTAATCGGCAACCAGACACGAAACCCACGGTAATCGCGCGTTAACTCTGGAGACAAATCACAATAGTCCACAAAATTTGCATCTTCCTGCATGGGGGGCAAATACTCAGCATGACTGCTGTGAGATCTTCTCAGTGTTTCACGATCTCGAACCAACAGGGCCCCTGTGCCGTAGGGCAAAAACAACCCCTTATGAGGATCAAGCGTAATCGAATCTGATTGTTCAATACCAGCCATCACCTTTCGGCCTGTTTCCGTCAACATGAAAAAAGCCCCGTAAGCCCCATCAATGTGAAACCATAGATTTTTATCCTGTGCAATTTTTGCCAATCCTTGTAAATCATCCACAGCCCCTGTGTTGGTCGTGCCAGCGCTGCCCACCACCATGAACGGTTGGAATCCTGCGTGAAGGTCTGAGGCAATACCCACTTCCAGGCCATCCAATCTCATTCGTCCCAATTCATCTGATGGAATAGACCGTACGTTATCTTCTGGGAAACCCGCTAAGGTTGCTGATTTGGTGATGGAATGATGCACTTGATCAGAGACATAAACTGTGCCTTTGAGAAAATTTTCAGGCAACTTATCTTTGCGGGCTGCAACAATCGCCGAGAAATTGGCCATCGAGCCACCCGTGGTCAAAATGCCCAACGCATCTTTAGGAAGTCCCATGATGTCGCAGAACCAGCGAATCACGTTGGTCTCAAGCTGCACCATACCAGGCGCACCAAGCCAGATGCCCACATAGCGATTGACCGCATTGGCAATCAAATCTCCAATGGCAGAATGAACAATGCCGCCCCCTGGAATGTAAGCCATGTGCCCTGGGCCAGCAGTGTTAAAGCTGCATGGCACGATGTCATTAAAAAATTCTTCCAAAATGGTTTCAATTCCAGTGCCCTGCTCCGGCATCGCTTCTTTTAGGCGATGAGACAACTCAGCCCCGCCTTCATTGCTCATGGCAGGCATTTCAGCAACCTGTTCAAGGTGTGCAACAATATGTTCCACAGCCTGCTGCACCATGTAGCGAATCTTGTCGGAAGACAATTCCAGTTCGAGGTTAGGATTTTTTATTGTTGGCTGAATTTCAAGTGTCATATTTTCTCCAAGTTTAGATGGAGGTACACGCATTTCCTTTCTGTACCCCGCATATTTTACTGTGATGAAACTATAGAAGGTAAACAGAATAACTGAGAGAAGCTAGAGAACGCAAAATAAATTAACTGGGGGAAGCCATATACTCTCGACAAAAATTAATCAAAAACACCTCACACTCACTTCCTTATTTTTTGTTCAAATGCCTGTTTAAGTGACAGTAGAACTAGACATTTGTATATTTTCGATATGGCACATATTAAAATTTGATTAAAACAAAACCAGACAAATAAAGCAAAAATGTCGATCCTATTTAACTTATAGCGTTTTCACTTGTGAAATTTGTTAGTATACCATGTCAAATTGAGGTTATCATAGGTTAAAATGTGATTACTTGGGTGATTGCAATAACGTGAGGTAAACAGATACAATTATTAACTTAATGTCACAAAAGGGGTGATATACGGTCACCCCTTTTGTGCTTTAGGAAACCAAAACTAGATTGGGCTAGTTTAGGTCCGTATGATTCACATGATAGAGCGATAGGGCACAGAGCGTCTGTTGTGTCCATTGCAAAATCATCCTAACCTATGCCCATCTAGTTTTGACAAATTTTTTATTTTATCTAGAAGGGATGGTCGTTTCTAAAACCTCCATCCTCTTTCAGGGAGGTTTTAAATCCCTTTTGTAGGGCCTCCTCCCCGAGTGGTGTATAGGGGAATACTATGGTGGTGAGACCTTATACACCTTGGTCGAGACACATGAAGAGTGGGTTGC
The DNA here is from genome assembly GCA_029262795.1 of Candidatus Fraserbacteria bacterium. Taxonomy (GTDB): domain Bacteria; phylum Bipolaricaulota; class Bipolaricaulia; order RBG-16-55-9; family JAJCYT01; genus JAJCYT01. The sequence goes on along the minus strand of JAJCYT010000031.1, from coordinate 248,384 downwards.
CAAATTCCCAAAAAGCAGCGCTTTCCCGTTTCTGGTTAAAGCCGCTTTAAGCAACCCACTCTTCCTCGCCAATTAAATTTTTTGTCTAAAATTTGTTGAACATTTTTTGAAATCAAAAGGTGTCAAACAAAAGGTGTCAAACTATCAAAATCGGTTCATATAATGTTTAAATAGGTTGTAAAAAACAAAACCGCGTTCTTTCATCAAATTCCCAAAGGGGTGTTGGACTTATATTTTTGCGCTTTCACAATTCTGAAAAAGTGTTCTCAACTTGCACTATATACACATAAGGAGCTAAAATAGTCAAAAATGACCTCATTTAGTCTGGAGGTTATCTAGCGGATTACGTGTCGGGCTTCAACCAATCTACCCCAAAAAACTTTTTATTTCTCTGGGAGGAAAAATATGCGAAAGTTTGTTCTAGGTATGCTGGCAGTCCTGCTGGTATTCAATGCCTTTGCTGGTCCCGAAGACAACAGCCTTATTGTTGGCGCCACACAGGAACCAGATAATTTGAATCCGTGGGAAGGTTCTGCTGATACCAAAGAAAACGCCTTGTCCTTGTTTTTCTTAGGTTTGTCTTACTTTGATAATAATGGTGATTTGCTGCCTGGTTTGGCTGACAGCATTCCAACGCAGGCCAATGGTGGCGTGCGCATCACCGGTTCTGTTGATGGCGGCGACTTCCGCCAAGAAGTGGACTGGACCCTTCGTGCAAACGCTCAGTGGTCTGATGGCACAGACATCACCACCGATGATGTTTTGTTCACTTTTGCAGTCCAGACCCATCCTTTGATTCCTGTTTCTTCCACGGCTGTTTCCGGCACCGTTGAAGAAATTATTGCAACAGACAGCAAGAGCTTCACCATCGTGTATAACACGCCTAACTTGTTTGCCACCAGTCCTGGTGGTCAGGTTGGTTTGGCCCGCTTCTACGACATTGCACCTAAGCACGTTTGGGAACCTATCTTTGATGCAGCTGTGGCTGCTGCCGAAGCAGATTCTGGCAACGCTGTAGACATCATCACCGCGCAGTTCATCGGTGCTGATCCTGCAACCGCCGCTCAGGGCCCAACCGTGGTCAGTGGCGCTTTCGCCATGGACCAGTGGCAGCCAACGCAGTTCATGCGCACAGCTCGCAATGACAACTTTGTGTTGGGCGTACCAGGTTTGGACAGCGTTCAGGTTCAGTTCATCGTTGACCAAAACACGTTGATTGCTAACATCATCAACGGCACCTTGGATGCTTCTGACGACATCGCTTTGGCTGGTGTGGATCCTGCCGAACTCGAAGCTCAGTCCGATGGCGCTTACACTGTTAAAGTCACCGCTTCTGGTTTCATTGAACATTTGAACGTGAACTTGCATCCAGAATGCTTGGACGCTCAGGATTTGCTCTTGGGTGACAAACGCACACGCCAGGCTTTGATTCAAGCCATCAACCGTGAAGAATTGCATGGTTTGGTGTTCCCAGGTTCCATTATTTCCACCTCCTTCGTGGTGGCTGGCGACACCGGCTTCTTGCCTGAAACGCAAGAAGCATGGCCATTTAACCCAGACGCCGCTCGCGCCTTGTTGGCCGACCTCGGCTGGGAAGACAGCAACGGTAACGGCATTTTGGATCGCCGCACCGATGATGGTCGCTTGGTTGAATTCTTCCTCGATCACGTTGCTACGCCAGCTCAGTTCCGCCAGGACACACAGGCTATCTTGGAAAGCAGCTTGCGTGATGTGGGCATCCAGATGAGAATTATTTCTCAGCCTGGTTCCGTGGTCTTCTCTGGCCCATTCATCCAGTTTGCTTCCCAGTGCTCTTGGTCTGGTGTGTTTGAGTTTGCTGAAGCCGCTGGTTTGGGTCAGTCCCCATTTGATCCATTGGCTCGTCAGCTGGATGGCCGCTTGGTCTCCAACGCAGACAGCAGCTTTGGTGGCAACAACGTGGGTGGCATCAACATTCCTGAACTGACCGATCTGATCATTCAGGCTGAAAGTGCTTTCGACACCGCTGATCGTGCTGCCATTGTTGAAGAGATGCAGCGCATCGTGTTGGACGAATTGCCAATCATCCCATTGTACGAACGAACCCAGGTTGTAACGTTTAAGAATGGTTTGCAGAACTATGGTCAGGAAACACCTTTGACCAAAACCATCTTCTTCAACCCATGGGAATGGAGCTGGAATTAAGCATTTGCTTGTCAGCTTCTTTATATAAGCTTTAAAATGCAAAGGGGGCAGGTTAAATCCTGCCCCCTTTTTATAAAACTTTATGATAAATTTTCTAATTCGCCGATTCCTGCAACTGATTCCAACGCTGTTTGTCATTTCCGTGATTCTCTACAGCTTGCTGGCCCTCAAACCAGGTGATCCAATTGACGACATGCGTCGCGGCAACCCAGGGTTTACGCAGGCCGACTATGAGCGCTTACGCGAACTTTACGGATTGGACGACCCCTGGTATATTCGTTACTTGAAATGGTTGGGCCGTGCTGTACAGGGTGATTTTGGCCCTTCCAGACAATATGGGATGCCAGCAACACAATATGTGTTTCAATATCGTTTGCCTTATACCGTGGTGCTTTCGGGACTTTCGTTATTCTTTGCCTTTATTATTGCTGTACCGTTAGGTATTTTTTCCGCGCTCAGGCAACATTCATTTTGGGACTATTTAATTACATTCATCAATTTCATCGGGGTGTCCATACCCATTTTCTGGCTGGCTATTCTTTTAATTTATGTATTTTCAATACAAATTAGAAATTTTTTGCCTGCCGGATTTGTGGACCGAGGCATCCCTTGGCCAGACTGGAATACGCTGGCACAGGAAACCAGTGACACATTGGAAATATTGAGCATTTACTTCAGTAAAGCCATGACGTACCTTGCCTATTACAGCCGTCAATTGATCTTGCCTGTGGTGGCACTGGCGTCACTGCAATTGGCCCAATGGACGCGCTTTATGCGCAGTTCAATGCTCGAAGTGGTTAGCATGGATTATATTCGAACCGCAAAGGCAAAAGGCTTGACCCACAAAACAGTGATTTTTCGACATGCGCTAAGAAACGCCATCCTGCCGATCATCACGTTAATTGCACTGTCTATTCCGGTGCTATTCAGTGGTGCTGTGCTGACCGAAACGGTGTTCAACTGGCCAGGGATGGGGACTGCCATTTTAGGCTCTTTGTTGAACAACGATTTTAATGTGGCCATGGTGGCTTTAATGTTTATCTCCATGCTGGTGCTGTTGTTCAACCTGCTGGCAGATATCGTTTACGCGCTGATTGATCCACGAATTAGATATGATTAGGAGTAACTTATTATGACAACCACCACAAGACCACTTAGAGTCAAGTCTGCTCGCAAACAAACCAATTCAGCATGGGCAATGGCCTGGCGACGTTTTTCTCGTCATAAAGTGGCATTGATGGGTGGGTTTGTGGTGCTTCTTTTTGCCGCCATGTCTATTGCAGCTCCCTGGATTTCGCCTTACGATTTTCGAGAAATCAATGGTCCGATGAAATTCAGTTCACCCAGTGTGGAAAAAGCTGCATTTTTTCCTGCAGGCCAGTGCCACAGTGAAAAAGTATTCCTTTGGGAATGTGGCGTCTATCCTTTGGGAACCGATCAGCTTGGGCGCGATATCCTCACGCGTGTGCTTTATGGTGGGCGTGTTTCATTGCTGGTGGGCATTGTGGGCGCATTGATTTCAACCATTTTGGGAAGCGTTTTAGGGGCTTTGGCTGCGTATGTTGGCGGTAAGTTTGACATGGTTATTTCACGCCTTATTGACATCATGCTGTCCATGCCTCAAATACCTTTGTTGTTAATTTTATCAGCCCTGCTCAACAACCGTGAAGTCCCGCTGGGGCAAATGCTGGATGATTGGTTAGGCTCGGCAAACAAGAGTATTTTTATCATCATCCTGGTGTTTATTATGTTTTACTGGATGGCGACCGCACGCTTGGTGCGCGGCGAAGTGCTTAGCCTCAAAGAACGCGAATTTACAGATGCTGCACGTGTTCTGGGCGGCGGCCATTTCCGCGTGATCCTGCGCCATCTTCTGCCCAATGCGGCTGCGGTGATTATCGTGCAGTTCAGTTTGATGATGGGAGAAGCCATTTTGGTGGAATCGGGCCTGTCCTTCCTGGGATTGGGGATTCAACAACCGGCGGTTTCCTGGGGCAATATGCTGTCCGGGGCGCAAGGATTTTTGTTCCGCACCAACGGCATCTTTATTGCGGTATTTCCAGGATTATTCATCTTCCTGGCGGTATTGTGCTTCAATCTGCTCGGCGATGGTCTGCGCGATGCCTTGGACCCACGCAGTATTCGAAGATAAATCAGCTTTCCGGCGACCACAAATATAAGCCGATATTGCAGTGGTTTTTAAATCCCATTCGCGCATAGACTTTTCGTCCTGCCGGTGTGGCATGTAGCACGGCAAATTCGGCTTGATCTTTAAGCCCGTCTAGCATTTGATGCGTTAATGCTGTGGCGTAGCTTTTTCTTTGTGCTTCAGGTGGCGTGGCGACCCAGTAAACGCCGACCACACCATCCTTCAAATAAGCCAGTGATGTGCAGACAAATTGACCATTTACACTTGCTAAAAACCCTCGAAATGGTGCCATTTTCCCCAACAGTAACTCGTTAAAAATGGCGTCGAAAACATCTTGAAATGTTTCAGGAATTCCAAAACAAGGTCGCGTAATCTGTGTCCAGGCATCAAAATTCGATTCAGTAACAGGCTGATATAAAAACCCTTGAGGGATTTCATACATGCCTAAGTCATCAAGAGATAAGGACATCCCTGGCCAATCTGAAACGTGATTAAACTCTTTTTGCAACAATTGGTCCGAAAGATTGGTGGGCGTGGTCGATGGGCCTGTCATCCATGTGACAGGCGATTGGAGGGTTCGATAGTTGTCAACAATTCGATCAATCTGTGCAAAAGCATCCTGATCAAGCTTTGCGGCAAAAGCACGATTTAAAAGAGGACTGCCTGTATGGGTCCAGCTTAATTCTGAGGTTTGATGAAGTTGCCCCTGAGCAATCCTGCCAAAAGCCTCCAGATAACCAAACAGATTGGACTCAATGGCATCAACAACGTTCATCAGTTTTGGGCGACCAATTGAATTTCAAACAACTTGGACCACCATTTGCCCGTCACAAACAAGCGATCATTCTCTTCATCATAGGCAATGCCATTGAGAACGGCATCTCGATTGTTTAAATCGGCTGTGGGTTTTAAGCCTGTTAGATCAAGCCAGCCAATCACATCCCCTGAGACAGGATCAATGCGAACGATGTTGTTGGTCAACCACACATTGGCCCAGATTTCACCGTTGATGTACTCAAGTTCATTCAGACGATTAATCTGTTGCCCTTTGTCCACCACTTCAACCCCGCTGGTAATTTCAAAAGTATCAGGGTTTAAATAAAAAATGGCGTTGCTGCCATCGCTCATCATCAGCTTGGAACCATCATGGGTAATGCCCCAACCTTCGGTGGGATAGGAAAATTCACCCTGAGGTTCAAAGGTTTCCCGATCGTAGATGAAGCCTTTTTGTGCCTGCCAGGTGAGTTGCAACAGTTGATCATTCCAAAGCGTGATCCCTTCACCAAAATACTGATCAGCAATATCGCGACTCTGAAGCACATCTCCCGTATCAATTTCAACTTTGCGAATGTTGGAAAAACCATAACGGCCCGTGCCTTCATAGAACACACCTTCGTAATACACCAACCCTTGAGTAAATGCGTTGGAGTCGTGGTCATATGTATTGACGATACAGAAACTATACACAGCTGCACTGTCTTCATTAGAGGTCACTGTAGCAGCAGTTTCACCGCAACCTGTGGAGGCAGAAATTGAAGGATTGTCACAAGCACTTAGGCCGAGCAACATCAATATGGTTAAGGCTGAGAAAAGTTTATTCATGTTTGTTCCTTTACCCTCTGGATCACCTTTATGATAAACGCAAAGTTAATCCACGCCAACCAGATCTTTTCTGAGTTCCTTGATTTCATCGCGGATTCGGGCAGCGCGTTCGAACTCAAGTTTCTTGGCAGCATCAACCATTTCATCTTCGAGTTGATGGATAAACTTGGCCAGTTCTTTACTGGACAAAGGTTTTTCAGCTTTGGCCTTTGCTTCGTCACTTTCAAGATTCAGCGCTTGAACGATGTCGGTGATTTCCTTTTTGATTGATTCCGGCGTGATCCCATGTTGCTCGTTGTAATCCAACTGAATTTGACGCCTGCGGCTGGTTTCTTTCAAAGCACGATCCATTGAATCAGTAATCTTATCGGCGTATAAAATCACTTTTCCTTCGATGTTTCGTGCCGCACGCCCGATGGTTTGTACCAAAGAAGTTTCTGAACGTAAAAAACCTTCTTTGTCCGCATCCAGAATTGCCACCAGTGACACTTCAGGAAGGTCCAACCCTTCACGAAGCAAGTTGATTCCCACCAGAATATCGAACACCCCCAGGCGCAGATCACGCAGAATTTCGATGCGTTCCAGCGTGTCAACTTCAGAGTGCAGATAGCGCGCTTTGTAATTAAGGCTGACCAAATAATCGGTTAAATCTTCCGCCATTTTCTTGGTGAGAGTGGTGACCAAGGCGCGTTCTTTTCGCTCCAGCACGATGCGTATTTCTTCAAGCAAATCGTCAATCTGACCTTCAATTGGTTTAACGCTGACCTCAGGATCAATCAAGCCGGTGGGACGGATGATTTGTTCGACCACCTGTTCGCTGTGCTGATTTTCATACGGCCCAGGGGTGGCAGAAACAAAAATCACCTGCTTCAGTTTTTGCTCGAATTCATTAAACATCAACGGGCGATTGTCTATGGCTGATGGCAAACGAAAGCCATGATCCACCAAATTTGTCTTACGTGCTTTGTCACCTTTGTACATGCCTCTGGCCTGTGGAATGGATTGGTGGCTTTCATCAATCACAAATAGAAAATCATCTGGGAAAAAATCGATTAATGTGGTCGGCGTGCTGCCGGGTGCACGTCCCGCCAAGTGCCTGGAATAATTTTCGATGCCGGAGCAATAGCCCATTTCCTCAATCATTTCCAGGTCATACTTGGTGCGCATATCGAGGCGCTGTGCTTCGAGCAATTTGTTTTTTGAATTGAAATATTTCAATCGTTGTGCCAATTCCACCTGAATAGTTTCCTTTGCCACAGCAAGTTTTTCCTGAGTGGTCACAAAGTGCGAGCCTGGATAAATGGTGAGTGTGGATTTCTCTTGAATCACTTCTGCCGTGATGGGATCGACTTCACGGATTCGCTCGACCTCATCGCCGAACAATTCAATTCGGATCACATTTTCGCCGTAGATGGGAATAATTTCAATCGTGTCACCGCGCACACGAAAGGTCCCTCGTTCGAAGCCAATGTCGTTGCGCTCGTATTGAATCTCCACCAAGCGTTTTAGAATATCGTCACGATTGCGATATTCGCCATGCTCCAAAGCCAGCGTCATGCCCGCATAATCTTCAGGTGACCCCAAACCGTAAATGCAGGAAATACTGGCAACAATAATGACATCCCGACGCTCAAGTAAGGCACTGGTGGCGGCATGACGCAAGCGGTCAATTTCATCATTGACCGACGCATCTTTTTCAATGTAAGTGTCTGTTTGGGCCACATAAGCTTCCGGCTGATAGTAATCGTAATAGCTGACAAAGTAGTGAACCGCATTGTTTGGAAAAAATTCTCTGAATTCATTGCAAAGCTGCGCTGCCAGCGTTTTATTGTGCGCCAGCACCAAGGTGGGGCGTTTTAATTGTTGAATGGCGTGAGCGACTGTGAATGTTTTTCCACTGCCGGTGACCCCCAACAGCGTTTGCTTTTTCATGCCGGATTCAACGCCCTTAACCAGCGCTGCAATGGCATCCGGCTGACTGCCGCGAGGTTCAAATGGTGAGATCAGTTCAAACTGTTGTTCGCCCATGCGCCCTCCCTACAGGTGGATCATACCATTATACATTTTTATTTGAACACATGAAAGGAAATTTTTTAACAAAGTGAAAGCTTCAAATCCCCCAACCCCCTTAACATCAAGGGGGCACGATTGGACTGCAATGTTTGTTCTTTAATATACAACGGCATTCTTTTTGAGAGTTTATTGAAATTATTTGGTCTGTATTGATCAATATTTAGATCTCAAAAAAATGTTTATTGCTTAATCTTTCGGCTAGAACAATGTTTTGAACTAAAGGATAACCTCACACAGACAAACCGTAGCCCCCTTCAGAGGAAGGGGGTTGGGGGATTTGAAGCCTTATGAACTATTTGATATTTTTGACTCTTATTAAAACCTAACTCCACAAAATGAGGATATCGATATCCTCATTCAGCGAATGGAAAAAGTGACCTACCCCTGACTCGATGAATACAATTGAATGTTGCTTTACGTCCACTTCGTCGTCATCCATTCTAAATTTACTGCTGCCCTTGGTGATAATGTTGAGCTCTTCAAAGGTATGCACCAAACGACCGTCACCGCCACGTGCTTCGGGCAACATGTACAGGCCAAAAGTTACGTTGGGTCTGTTCAAAAATGGATTCCAAACATTGCTGTTGGGGTTTCTGGTTGCTTCAATGCGCTGCTGTGTAAACACTTGTGAGGCCGGAGATGTGTTACTGGAAGGTGATTTTATCGTCGCCACCACAGCTTGTATCGCTTCGGAAATATTGGTGAACCGTCCATTGGAACCTGCCTTGGTAAAAACCACCATCCCAGGTTGAATATCGATGTTTTGCTCCCCCACCTGCAACACACCTTCGCCTTCAAAGATGTAGTACACCTCATCCAGAGGCGCAATGGGGCGTGTGTCTTCGTCTGCAGGCATGAGCTCAAGCAACCCGACCACCATGCTGTTTCGGTCTAAAAATGGCATGAAGGCCACTTCAGCCTCTGCTCGCTGTGACACCAAATCTGCCAGCTCAAACGCTTCCCATTTTGGTTGTTGAAATGTGGCAGATGTTTGAAGTGAAGCAATGGCTATCACAATGATAACAAGCGCGAATATTTTAGTGCGGTGCATGTGGTCCTTCCCCTGACGTGTGTTCTTAATTCATCTTAGTTCATCAGAAGAAGTGTCCTGACAGTTTTTCAATTTGCTCTAGAATTTCAATTCTGCTATCAGCCAATCCAAATAATCTTTGTTTCCAGCAACCACTGGCATGGCCAGAATTTCCGGCACATCGTAGGGGTGGCTTTGCTTGATGACTGCTTCCAGGACACCATAGAGTGATCGTTCACTTTTAATGATGCACAGCCATTCCTGGGACGTTTCAAGCTGGCCCTGCCACCAATAGGTGCTGGTGATGGGGCCGGACACTTGAACGCACGCCGCAAATCGTTCCTTCACCAACACTGCTGATAATTTTTGTGCAGCCGCTTCGGAATCCACTGTGGTAAAAACCTGTATTGCTTCGCTCATATCACGATCCAATGCCAAGAATATTGTTAAATTTAATCAAACGTTTGTTAAACTGAACTTTAACTAAAATTGTATTTTTAGCCAAACATGGGCTAAAGTGAGACAAAACATTGGGGAGGTTTTGGCCAAATGGCATTTGCAGGGGTTCCACTGACGATGGGGGTGGAGGAAGAGTATCAAATCATCCACCCAGAAACACGCGATCTTCACTCTTACGTTCAGGAATTTTTAGAACACGGCAAACTTATTTTTCCCGATGAAGAGCTGAAACCTGAATTCATGCAAAGCCAAATTGAGGTGGGCAGTCAGGTCTGTCGCAACATCCAGGAAGTGAAAGAAGAATTCAAACGACTGCGCCGCACCGTGTGCAAAATTGCCCACGACAACGACCTTCAGATTGCCGCCGCCAGCACCCACCCGTTTGCGTCCTGGTTAAATCAGAGCGTCACCCCTGGACAGCGCTATCGAAAGTTGCTCGACCACATGCAGGGTGTGGCCTCTCAACTTTTGATCTTTGGCTTTCATATTCACATTGGGTTTGGGGACAAAAAAGAATTGATGATCGAAATCATGAATCAACTGCGTTATTTTCTGCCACACCTCCTGGCCATCTCGACCAGTTCTCCTTTTTGGCAGGGGCGTGACACGGGCTTGAAATCGTATCGCAGTGTGGTGTTTGAAATGCTGCCACGCACAGGGATTCCGCAGTCGTTTAATTCTTATTCTGAATACACGGAATTTGTCGATCTGTTGGGCAAAGTCGGCTCCATCATGAATGAGGAGATCCAACAGGCCGACCCCACCAAGATCTGGTGGGATGTGCGCCCCAATCTTAAGTTCGGCACGCTGGAAATTCGCATTGCCGACATCGGCACCAAAGTTGAAGAAGCCACCTGTGTGGCCGCCATTATCCAGGCGTTGATCGCCAAGCTGATTCAGATGAATCAGAACAATCAAAGCTGGCGGCGCTATCGACGCAGCCTGATTATGGAAAACAAGTGGCGCGCCATGCGCTACGGCATCGAAGGCAAGCTGATTGACTTTGGCAAAAAAGAAGAAGTCCCCATGCGTTTCCTTGCCCTTGAAATGCTTAACTGGATTGACGATGTGGTTGATGAATTGGGCAGCCGTGAAGAGGTCAATTACCTGCACACCATTTTGAAAAATGGCACCAGCGCAGACCGTCAACTGCACACCTACAACACCGCCTGCAAAGATGGTGCTTCAACACAAGAAGCTTTGTTCAGTGTGGTCGATCAGATTGTGGCTGAAACCATGCAGGGCACCGACGCCTGTTAATGAAGAATTTGTGACAGAAACAATTTCGTGCGATCGTGCTCTGGGTTGTTAAAGAAATTTTCTGGCGTGTTTTCCTCAACCAATTGACCATAATCAAAAAAGATAATGCGATCAGCCACTTCACGGGCAAAGCCCATTTCGTGCGTCACCACCAGCATGGTCATGCCGGTTTCAGCCAATTCTTTCATCACATCCAACACTTCTTTAATCATCTCAGGATCGAGGGCTGAAGTGGGTTCATCAAACAACATGATTTTCGGCTGCATGGCCAAGGCTCGGGCAATGGCCACACGCTGCTGCTGACCACCGGAAAGCTGGCCCGGATATTTTTCAGCCTGTTCGGGAATCCCAACACGCTCCAACAGTTGCATGGCCAGGGCTTCGGCTTCACTTTTGCGTTGCTTTCGCACCCAGATAGGGGCCAGGGTGACGTTGTCTTTGACAGTTAAGTGCGGGAACAGATTAAATTGCTGAAACACCATGCCCACTTCACTGCGGATGGCATCAATGTTTCTCAAATCGTTGCTCAGTTCAATCCCATCGACGATGATGTCACCTTTTTGGTGTTCTTCCAAACGATTGATGGTGCGGATAAAGGTGGATTTGCCTGAGCCTGAAGGGCCACAAATAACGATCACTTCACCTTTTTGCACGGTGACCGAAATACCACGCAACACGTGAAAATCGCCAAACCATTTGTTCACTTCGCGACAAACAATAATGCCTTCGTCCGACTTTTCTGCTTTTGCCATCACACAAAACTCCTTTTAACTTGCCCCATTCACATTTCTTTTCAATAAAAATTTTAGCGAGTGCCAACCCCAAGAGAGGTTTCAATTCGCCGGCTCACATAAGACATCCCGAATGTAAACACCCAATACACCAGCGCGGTAAATGCCAGCAGCTCATACCATAGACCCAGCCAGTTGGAGTTGTTCGCCACACTTTCTGCAATCCTAAGGAAATCAAGCAACCCAATGATGGACACCAAAGTGGTGTCTTTAAACAAGGCAATAAACTGGCCCACAATGGCGGGAATGACTGCGCGCAGGGCTTGTGGCAGGACAATCAAAAACATGGACTGCCAGCCCTTCAGGCCCACCGCATACCCTGCTTCAAATTGTCCCGAAGGAATAGACTGTAACCCGCCGCGCACGTTTTCAGCCATGTAGGCCGCGCTGAACATGGTGATGCCCACCATGGCTCGAATCACTTCTTCAATTTGAAAACCTGGGAAAAACAAAGGCATGAGAATTCGCGACATGAACAAAATGGTGATCAACGGCACGCCACGGATAATTTCGATATAAAGCACACAAAACACACTGATGACGGGGTATTTGCTGCGACGCCCCAGGGCCAACAGAATACCGATGGGGAAGGACAAAACAATCCCCACAATTGCCAACAGGAACGTAAGCAGCAACCCGCCCCACTCACGCGTGTTGACCAGTGAGAGCACCGGGTCTTCCGCATTCGGCCACTCGTTGCTCACCCCGGACAGCAGCACCATGATGATAGGGAAGGAAAGCACCCACCCCCAAATGACCAAGCGCCGGAGTTGGAAAAAGTACCCCAAAGCAAATCCGCCCAACCCCACCAAAGCCAACCCCGCAATCCAAAACTGCACGCCTGGAGCAAAAGGTAAAAATGCCAAGATGACCGTTGCAGCGCCAGAAACTCCGGCAAGCAGACGAACCAGTCCAGGCCAGATGCCCGCACTTAGCCCCAGCAGCAAAGCCACCAGATACATCGAAAACCAGACGCGCTCCAGTTGATCTCGCGGAAAACGCCCCACCATCAGCAAAGTGAGGTTGTTGGGAATCACTTCCCAATGGTTAAAGCCCAATGACATATGGTCAACGGATAAATTGCCTACGGTCCCCAATTGTAACCTGGGACTGGAAAAGCCTTCTATAATTTTGATGTTTTCTCGAATGGAACCGGTTTGCCCGTCCAACAGATAATCCACACGGGCAAATATCTTGGTCGAGTTAAAGCGCCGTTGGAAATCTTCAACGCTGAGATAAAGCTGGCCTTCCGATTCGACCAACTGATAAAGTGTTTCCAACTCGTAATTTAAGACCACATTCCCCAAGACAATGTTTTCATCCATGTTGCCCAGTTCAAAATCTTCTACCTGGTGATCACGATTCAGCAGCGTGCTGGGGCCTCTTAAGGCTGTGGCTTCACCATCGACAGTGTACTCAACACCAATGTTGCCGCCCAGGATATACACTTCCAACTCTGGTTTGCTGACCTGAATGTCTATTTTTTGCTTGGCAACACGATCAACCAATTGGTACTGATTTCCATTCAGTTTGATTTGTGCGCTGATGCTGCTGATTTTGATCTGCTCGGAAAAAGCACCCAACACCACAGATGATTCACTGTTGTTCAGTGTGGTGACAATCGGTGAAGACGCGCCACTGTGCTCGATGGTAAAGATCACTTCATCCACTTTGAATCGGGACTGTATGTCACCAAAATCAAGCACCAGATTTTGGTCCTGAATGGAAAGCTGGTAGTTGGGCAGAAATTCTTCATCCAGCCCGTCAATGATAAATCCAACGGCACCCGTCACCGACACATAAATGAGTAAAAGGCCAAGGAATGTCAACAGTGCGTTATACCAGGTGTTGAATAAATTTTCTCTGAGCCAGCCCAACACCCCCCCAGTTGCCACGGGCGGTTTTTCTACATTGACAGACTCTAAGGAGCGGTTGTCCAGGTTGTTTGCCATTAGCGTTCCACCAACTTTATGCGCCGGTTGTAAGCATTCATCACCATTGAAATCAACAGGCTTAGGGTGAGATAACACGCCATCAATATGATAATGACTTCAAGGCCGTGGCCCGTTTGGTTAATTGTGGTGTTGGCCACGCGGGTCACATCAAAATAGCCAATCGCCACAGCCAGACTGGAGTTTTTGGTCAAATTCAAATACTGGCTGGTCAACGGGGGCACAATCACGCGCAATGCCTGGGGCAACACCACAAGCTGTAACACTTTACTGCCCTTTAGGCCCAAAGCTTTGGCCGCTTCCACCTGCCCTTTGGCAACGGCCTGAATTCCTGCACGAACAAGTTCAGAAATAAAGGCACCTGTATAAATGACCAGACCAAACAACAACGCAGAAAATTCCGTACTCAACACAATCCCGCCATCAAAGTTGAAGCGGCCAAAAACAGGAAATTCCAAATTTAATGGTGCGGGTCCTGTAAAAAACCACGTCATCGCTGCAAGCACCATAAATACGCCCATTGCAGTAAAGCCAGGAAAGCCAGGGCGTTCAGCACGTTTCAACTGATTACGACGATAAATATATGCAATAATGGCAATGATCAAAGCCACCCCTAAGTAGATGGCCCAAATTGAAAACGTTTCTGATGGAAAAGCCCAGGGCAGAAACAATCCACGGTTACTCAGAAAAACGCCAAAAAATTCAATGCTGAATCTGGCATCCGGCAAATTTACAAACACAGCAAAATACCAAAAAATCAATTGCACCAACAATGGGATATTACGAATAATTTCAACATAGATTTCAGCAATTTTGCTGATCAGCCAATTGCTGGACAGGCGAGCAATCCCCATAAACGTGCCCAGAATGGTGGCCAGAATAATGCCAATCAAAGCCACTTTCACCGTGTTGACCAGCCCCACCACAATGGCATACCAGTAGGGGTCTGTTCGATCAAACTCTAAACTTTCAGGGGGAATGGCAAAACTGGATTGATCCTGAAAAAACTCGAAACCAAAAGTTTTCCCAAGTTGGTCAAGGCTTGTTTGCATGTTGTTGACCAACACGAAGCCCGCAATGATGACCAAAATAACAAAAACAATTTGAATCAGAACATTGAGTTTGCGTATATCACGCCAAAATGGAATTGAGGTTTTGCTCTTTTCGGCCATAGACCATCCGGTTGCGCCCTTGAATTTTGAGAAATAAAGGACAATGGTGTGCGGCCTTGTTTCAAACCGCACACCATTGTTGTCACTTGTTCAACTTAAGTGCTTCTCGATTTCGTCAAAAATTAACGGAATGGAGGAGCGTACAACAAACCACCATTTTGGAAGGAAGCGTTCAAGCCGCCTTCGCGTGCGATGCCCAAAGGACCAACGTTACGGTCATAGATTTCACCGTAGTTGCCCACTGCACCAATTGCGGCAGCAAAAGCGCCGGCATCCAAACCAAACTTGGTGGAAATTTCGCCCAAGAAGCGATCCACTTCAGGGTCACTGCGGTCAAAACTGCCCACATTGCCGGAAGTAATGCCAGCTTCTTCAGCGAAGAAAGTTGCATATACAGTCCATTTTACAATGTCATACCAGTTATCGTCGCCATGGCGAACCACTGGGCCCAAAGGCTCTTTGGAGATAGCTTCACTCAAGATGTTGTGATCGCTAGGGTTGCCCAAAGTGGTACGACGTGAAGCCAAACCGGAAAGGTCTGTGGTCACTGCATCGCAGCGGCCAGCATCATAAGCAGCAAACGTTTCGTCGGTGGTTTCAAATACCACAGGTTCAAAGTTGATGCCACGTGCTGCAAAGGTGTCAGCCAAGTTCAATTCGGTGGTGGTACCGGTGCCGACACAAATGGAAGCGCCATCCAGATCAGCAACAGAGCCGATGCCGGAATCCGCGCGGACCATAAAGCCTTGACCGTCGTAGAAGGTAGGTGGTGCAAAGTTGTTGCCCAAGTCGGTGTCGCGGCTGACGGTGTAAGTGGTGTTGCGGATCAACAGATCAATTTCACCAGATGCCAAAACGTCGAAACGTTGAGGAGCGGTCAATGGGAAAAATTCCACAGCATCGCCATCACCCAACACAGCAGCAGCCACTGCGTGGCAGTAATCCACGTCGAAACCGGTGAAGGAACCATCAGATTCCAAGCCGCTGAAGCCTGGCAACTGACCATTCACACCACAGTTCAACACACCACGTGCCTGAACGGCGGCCAACGTGTCGCCGCCCTGGGCGCTGGACAGCAAGCCAGGCACCATTAACAAAACGGCAAATGCAACAATTAAAATTCTTTTCAATGTAGCCTCCTTGAATTTTTGAAGCTTTTGTGTAGAAACGTACTATATTTGGTTAGGCCTTTGCAACTTTTTTAATGTTAAGGATACAAACAAGACCTACAGAACACCCCCCTGAAACCGTCTAAAACATCGAACAGATCAATGTTTTTTGTTGCTAAAGGCCTTCCTTGTTTTTACCACTATAACAGATATTGCAAACAAAAAACAAGCGTTTGTCAAAACCACAAACAATTTTTTTGAATTTAATGTTCAATTTTCAATAAGGGTAAGCATATGCGCATTCACTCATTTGCCAGAACTGTTACATAGACAATGGCGTTGCCACTGCGAACCACAGCCGCGCCAATGTCTTTGACTTGCTTGCTAGCAAAAATATTTTTATGAGGATTTTTTTCTGACCAGGCTTTGGCCGCAGATTCAAAATCGAGCGCCTGGCCAATCGACACATAGCTGTTTCCCAAAATATTTTTGAAGTCATAGCCCTGTAACTCAGCCAATTGTTTCAGTTGGCCTATGCCACCACACGTGGCTTCAGCAGATTCCAGATTTTGCGCCACCTGTTGCAAACACGCCGTATTGGTGGCCAGACTCAGTGCATGGGCTTCGGCCACCCGATATAGTTTTGGCTCCCATTTACACAATCCAGATTCGGATTCAGCCCGATAACCATTGATCATTCCCGCAAAGTTTATTGCCGTTGTACCATCCGTAGATAGGTTCTCAACCTCAGCGCCCTGCTGCGCCAAGACCAATTCAGGCAAGGCAGCAATAGGTTCAACCACAGGCAAAGTTGCTTGCTGAACAGCTTCCTGCCCACAACCAACCAGAAACATCGCCGACAAAACGATTAAAAATTTCCATGAATACATATTGGTATTATAATCCCAGCTTAGAAAGATGAAACCCTAAAAAAGGATTTTCAATTTGACACCCCACAAAATGATCGTGGCCCATCGAGGCGCCTCGCGGCTTGAAACTGAAAACACACTAAAGGCTTTCGAAAAAGCGATTGAAGTTGGTGCAGACATGATCGAGTTCGATGTGCGCAAAACAACCGACGGCGTGTTCGTCGTGCATCACGATCCAAACATTGATGATTTGATATTGTGCGAATCAACATTTGAACAAGCCCAACAAGCCGCACGCAAAAAGGGCTTTGAATTGTTCACGTTCGAAGCTGCCCTGAAGTTGACCAAGGGGCGGATTCAACTTGACATCGAATTAAAAGAAGAAGGCGACGAAGCGGCCATTCTCAATATCATTCACAAAGAAACTGTTTTGGAGGATGTGGTGGTTACTTCCTTTAATCGCCCAAGCATTGACCGTATTCGCTCACTTGATCCCAAAATCAACATCGGCTGCATTCTTGGCAAACGCGATCAATATTTAAAGTGGTTGAAACGAGACCATATCGATCCATCTTTAAATGCTTATGCCATTCATTTGAGTTTGATCAAATCTGCTTTTTTAAAAAAATTTGATGACAAACCTATCTTCGTCTGGACCGTCAATGATCACGAACAACTCAAGCAATGTTTTTTAAATGACCGCATCGCAGGGGTGGTCACGGATTGTCCGGATGAGGCATATCAAATTAGAAAAGAATTGTTTAAAACGTGAGTTCAACATCAGCAATCGGCGGCATTTCCGATTTGTGCTGATTGGCTTCCATCCGACCAACCAACTTTCTGACCAACGCTTCATTGGCCGGCAGAGATTCAATCACTTGATGCGGCTGACGGCGGCGTTCCACCAACTCATACAGGATGGGGTCAATGATTTCATAAGAAGCGCCCAGTTCTTTTTTATCCGTTTGCCCTTCCCACAAATCCGCACTGGGCGGTTTGTCCAAAAATTGAATGGGCATTTGAAAGTGCTTGGCCAGTTGAAACACCTGTGTTTTGTAAAGTGCTCCAATCGGTAAAAGGTCCGCAGCGCCGTCGCCGAACTTTGTAAAATAACCAAGCAGCAGTTCACTGCGATTGCCCGTACCCAACACCACCCGATTTTGCAAATTGGCCACGGTATAGCTCAACACCATGCGGATGCGCGCTTTGAGGTTGCCGGAAATGTTTCGGTCTTCGGTGAATGTGCCCAGGCCAGTGAAATTGAATTCTTTTACAAAACTGTTGATGGGAATGGTGTGGGTGGCAACCCCCAATTGTTCAGCCCATTGACGTGCATCTTTCATGTCCTGATCGTTTGTGACATCGGCATCGGGCATGAGCAGCCCCAAAATCCGTTCCGGTCCCATCGCACGAACGGCCAGGCTCAGCGTGAGTGCTGAATCAATGCCACCACTGAGGCCAATCACCGCACCCTGGGTGCGATTGACGTGCTCGAAGACAAACATTTCGATGGCGCGGGCGACTAAATCGGGTTCTCTCAACCGAAGTGACATGGCTCTAGTTTATGGAATGAAAGAAAACGGGGCAAAGCGGGTGACCCCGCTTTGCCCCGCTCAGGAGTTGCCAAAATGGCTTTTTTTTTAATATTAAATATCGTAATACAGCGCAAACTCGTGTGGATGAGGGCGCAGGTTAATCGCATCCACCTCGTTTTCGCGCTTGTAGCTGATATAAGATTCCAGCAAGTCGGGTGTGAACACATCGCCTTGCAGCAAGAAATCCGTATCGGCTTCCAACGCGTCCAATACTTCGCCCAAAGAACCTGGGGTCGATTTGATCTGCGCCGCTTCTTCAGGCGGCAAATCATAAAGATCTTTATCAAATGGCTCGCCCGGATCAATTTGATTTTGAATCCCATCTAAGCCCGCCATCAACATGGCACTGAAAGCCAGATAAGGATTTGCAGTGGGGTCCGGTGGGCGGAACTCGACGCGCTTGGCTTTTGGACTCTTGGAGTACATTGGAATACGCACACAAGCAGAACGATTTCGCTGCGAATAAGCCAGCTTGACCGGCGCTTCGTAACCAGGTACCAATCGTTTGTAAGAGTTGGTCGAAGGGGCCGCAAACGCCAGGATCGCAGATGCGTGTTTGATCAAACCACCAATATAGTAACGGGCCGTGTCGGACAATTGCACATAGCCGTTTTCATCATAGAAGGTGTTGGTGTCGCCTTTCCACAAACTTTGATGAACATGCATCCCACTCCCATTGTCTTCAAACAAGGGCTTGGGCATAAAGGTGGCAGACAATCCATAATGGCGGGCCACGTTTTTAATGATGTATTTATAAATCATCAAACGGTCAGCTGTAAGACCCAAAGCATCGAATCGAATATCGATTTCGTTTTGAGCCACGCCCACCTCATGGTGGTGGACTTCAGCAAACACACCCGCTTCTTCGAGTGTTTTGACCATCTGGGTGCGCACTTCTTGAAACGTGTCCGCAGGCGGCGTTGGGAAATAACCGCGCTTGGCAGGGATTTGTCCACCCAAATTCGGATCGAGGTCTTCACCGCTGTTCCACCAGGCTTCGCTGCTGTCCACGGAATAGTACTGCGCATTGGCCGTACCACCGTAAACCACATTGTCAAATAAAAAGAACTCAGCTTCGGGGCCAAAATAGGCCACATCAGCAATACCGGTGCTTTTTAAATATTCTTCCGCTTTTTTGGCGACGTAACGGGGGTCTTTGGTATAAGGTTGGCGGGTGATCGGATCATAAATTTCACAGATCAACACCAGCGTGGCTGTTTCCATCACAGGATCAATGAAGGCACTGTTTGGATCAGGGATCAGAATCATGTCAGATTCGTTGATGGACTGAAATCCACGAATGGATGACCCATCAAAGCCCAGACCTTCCTCAAACATGTCTTCAGACAACTCACGCGATGGCGTGCTGAAATGGTGCCATTGGCCAAACAGGTCCGTGAAACGCAAATCCACCATATCCACTTCTTCACGAAGTTTGACAACTTCTGCTACGGACTTTGCCATGAGGAGAGACCTCCATCTTACTTGTTTCAAATTGATTTATGTTTTCGAATGAATGTCAATTTTGACCAAACCGTATTTAATCTGGCGAGCAATATACCAATAAAACCGCTTCTTGTCAATTATTCTGACAAATGTTTCCGATCTCGCACTGCGAGTTGCAAAAAAATAAACATTTGGTTAAAATATGGATAGTTTTTTGGACACTTAAGAAAGGACGCACTCTTGCAAGGGAACGGATTCCGTGCTAGACTGCCAGAGCAATGCATAAAAATCTTGATCTTGAAATCTTATCGGAGCTTCAAAAGAACGGGCGCGCCAGTTTGCGACAGGTTGCAATGTCGTTGGGTGTGGCAACCACCACGGTCAGTAATCGTTTAGGCACCTTGGAAGAAACAGAAGTGATTCAAGGATATCGCCCTGTTATCGACTATAACAAACTGGGCTTTGGCTTAACGGTGATCATTCAGGTCAGCGTTCATGGCGATCACTTCCCTGATGTACTCAAGGAACTCACCAGCCATCGTAGCTTGATCAGTGTTTATGAAACCACGGGTGATTTTGACGTGGTGGCCGTTGGCAAATTCAAAGACACCGAAACGATGAACCAGGAAATCAAAAGACTGTTAAGTAATCCATATATAGAAGGTACAAACACAGCAGTTGTTTTGGGCATCGGCAAGGAAAACAGTCCCTTACGATTACGGGAAAAGTAATCGTGTCCCATTGCATAGGGCAATGGGCAGCCGATAGATAATTGCGAACAAGATAGGGCCTACCAAGCAGATATGTTTGGTAGGATGCTATAAATTTAAAAATCCTGTGTGGTGAGGAGAGAGGGAAATGATAGAGCTTAAAGACTTTATCGTTTTTTCCGACCTAAGTCCGCGTGATTTGTCCGAGCTGGAAAAGCTGATTAAGCAAATCCGATATGGTGCCGGTGAAATTATTTACCAAGAAGGCGCACCAACGTTCGGGTTTTATCTGCTTTTTGAAGGACAGGTCAAAGAGGTTAAACGTTCTTTGGGTGGAAAAAAACAGATCCTAAAACTACTTGGTCCCGGTGAATTGCTCGGCGAAACCACGCTGTTTGACAAAGGCGTTCACATCGCTTACACCAAAACATTGGGGCGTTCGGTGGTCGGCTTTATTGAGCGCGGCGATTTCTATGCGTTTTTGCTCAAGCACCCCCCCGTCATCTTCCGTCTGTTCGAAAAACTTTCGCTAGAAATGAAAGCTTTTCAGTTCAAGCTGTCCGAGCGCAGTTATAACGGCAGCAAAGAACGTTTGGCAAGACTGATTTTGAAGTTGGGTGAAAGTGGCATCGAACTGTCGCGCACCGAATTGGCCGAAATGGCTGGCGTTTCTTCAAAAACCGCCATCCGCACCTTGGGCGAACTGGAAGAGCGTGGCGTAATTGCCGTAGATGACCGCAAGCTGACCGTGCTTGATCCTGACAGCCTTGAAGGATTGGCTGAGCCATTCCCAATTCCGTTGGGAACGCATTTGATCATTTAAGTGCGTGGTCAGAGCTGTACCAGTTGGTCCCTCAATTTCATAGCGGAGATCGGTGGCATCACACGTTCTAACCAATGGCCCAAAGGCTGTGTGTAATGGATAAAACAGTGTTCGGAAGGAAGACACTCCAGGGTTGGACGGTTGTCCTTTCCGTAAGGTTTCCCAGCGATTACAGTGGTCTTGATCTAAATCAAACGAGAATCTATCTAAAAATTTGAACATGAATTCTTTGAGAAACGGCGTGCCAGTGCGTGCTTTATTGGGGAAGGGTTCTGAAAGGATGCAATCATGAAGCATTCTTTCGACCACTACTGGGCCCGTATTGGGCTGGTGTGCCTCAGTTATGTGCTGGCACTGGGATTGTTGTTTTCACAGCAGGCGTCCCAAGAGTTTGTGTTTATTATCCTGGTGTTGCCTTTGGCCGTAACTGCTTTTGCCTTTGGCCCACTTGTGGGCGTGGGGTTTGGTTTGATGACAGGCACCACCTTTTCGGTGATGATGCTGCTCAACCCCAATTGGTCCGTGATGGGGTTCACTCAGCCACTGTTGAATATTCTCATCTATCTGGCCATTGGCGCTGGGTTTGGCCTGTTGCATATCAATCGGAAAAAATCGGGCGATGAAGACGAAGAAAAACACGACGCCTGGGAACACGCACTCGATATTCAGTTAAAGCTGGACCCAAAAGGCCAGGTCATAGAAAGCAACCTGCGTGCCCGCAACGTGTTGGGCAGCGCCACACATTTTTTCGATTTTGTGCATCCAGAAGAAAAAGACACCGCCAAAGAACAGCTTGAATATGCCTTTGCCAGAGATGAGTCGCGTTGGACCTTGCGTGTGGTGGACATCAATCAGCTGAGCATCCCCGTGGAAGCCCAATTGATTCGTGACAACGAACAACTGATGCTGGAACTGCACGATCTGTCCGAACTCTACAAAATCGAACGCCGTCTGTCCGAAGCCGAAGCCCGCTATCGCGTGGTCATCGAAGATGCGATTGCGTCACTGGACACAGGCATTTTGGTGATGGATCGTAACCAGGAAGTGATTTACGCCAACGATGCCCTGGGTCATATTCTGGGTGTCAACCAGGAGCGCCTGGTGGGGCGTGACCTTAATCGCATGCTGGACGAAGCCAAGCCCAACTTTTTGTCACCAGACATCACTGAAAAAATTGCTGAAACTGCTGAAGCTTCGCAAATGACCATTGGTATCCAAAACGGCAAAGGGCCGCGTATTTTTGATTTCAACAGTATTCCCATTTCCACTGAACGCTACCAGGGTGGACGCATTGATTATTATCACGACATCACCGAAATCAAAAAGTTGGAAAAAGATTTGCGCCAAAAAACCACCCGACTCGAAGCCGCCAACGAACGCCTGGAAGCTTTTACGCACGTGGTGTCTCATGACTTGAAAGAACCGTTGCGTTCGCTGGAAATGTTCAGTGGGTATATCATCGAAGACTACGAGCATCTTCTAGATGAAGAAGGCAAAGACTATCTCAGCTCCATCGGTCGCGCTGCCAAACGCATGAAGGGCCTGATTGAAGACTTGCTGGAACTGGCCAGCATTGGGCGTCTAAATGAACCCAAAGAGCAGGTCAACATCAATCAGGTGCTGGATGATGTGATGCACGATCTGGAAGCTTCTTTGGAAGGTGTGAAGGTCAATTTGCCGCCAACGTCCTTGCCCGATGTGGTGGTCAATCGCACCCGCATTGAGCAGTTGTTTGCGAACCTTATCTCCAATGGGGTTAAATACAACGATAAAACAGAAAAACAAATTGATATTTCGTGGGAACCAACCACAAAAGAATTTCGTTTCTGTGTTCGAGATAACGGGATTGGAATCGAAAAAGAGTATGTGGGCAGCCGGATTTTCGAGCTGTTTGAACGACTCAACCCGCATCAGGATAATTATGAAAGCACAGGGGCGGGATTGGCTATTTGCAAACGAATTGTAGAAGAGTACGGAGGGAAGATTTGGGCAGAATCCAAGTTTGGGGAAGGAAGCGCTTTTTACTTCACATTGCCCAAGCCAAAAACCAAGGTGGTGAACCAACATGAAACGGCTAAAAATCTTGCTGGTTGAAGACAACCCGGATGATGTAAAAATTACTGAACGCACGCTCAAAAAAGGCAACTTAAAAGATGACCTTCATGTGGTCAGAGATGGCCAGGAAGCTTTGGATTTTTTAAATCAGGAAGGCGAATACAACGATTCGCCACGCCCTGATTTGATTTTCCTGGATCTTAATTTGCCAAAAATTTCAGGCCTGGAAGTGCTGGCAAAGATCAAGCAAAGCGATCAGTTAAAACGTATTCCTGTCATCGTTTTGACCGTGTCCAAACGCGAAGAAGATCGCATTCGTGCCTACGATTCCGGCGCCAGCAGCTATATTCAGAAACCTGCCAGTTCCAGCGAATTTATTCGAGCCATCAACACCGTGCGCGATTACTGGGAAATGGCAGAACTGCCTCCAGAATAATCATGCCATAGCCATTTATCATGGTGGGCGCTTTTAATCTTAAAAATTCCTGAACTTGGAAGGTGGTTGTTATCAAACCGCCTTCCAATTGAATTCCAATTAGAATTGGACGGGATTTCCACTGTTCTTTCATGGTCTTTCCACACGCCATGCCCTAATCTAATCTTTGAGGCCCGTTTAGCCACCAAGGACAAGTGTCTCGCCAAGAGGTGATTCCTTGGAAAAAATGACTGAACGCGTGTCCTCACACATGCTCATTCTGGGCGTTATGCTCTCGAATGATGATCGCAAGCAGAAGAAAATTTTTATGGTTCCAAACTCAGGACGCGGTATGCACCGGACACAGGGTTTACGGCCCTAATTCATCTGGGTTTTGCCATGTCATCTTGCCAACCTCCTTTGACATGGATTTTCCCTTGGATGAAGATCGGTCGGGGTTCGATTCCCCGCAATGGTTTGAGTGACTTTATTTTCTTCTGTGGTTGCTAACCTCATTCAAGGGAAGGCGAGCCCCCACTTGCCTTCCCTCCTTCCTCTTAAAACAATCAATTCTAAATCAATAATCTCCTAATCAGGAAAACTTCTACAAATTATTCATTTAAAAACAAACGTTATTTTATGCGTTTAGGCGATCTTCTAAGAGTTCATTCACGGCTTTCGGGTTGGCTTTGCCTTGGGTCTTTGCCATCACTTGACCGACAAACCAGCCCATCAAACCTGTTTTGCCAGAACGATAGCGTTCGACTTGATCGGCGTTGTCAGCTAACAGTTGATCGATCACTTGAGCGAGTTCATCGGTGTTGGAGATTTGTTTCAGGCCCTGTTCTTCAATGATGGCCAGGGGCGTTTTGCCTGTTTCAAAGGCAGCTTCAATCACTTCTTTGCCGGTGTTGCGGTTGATCTGACCTTCGTCGATGACCTGCAAGAAATCAGCAAAGTCTGATGCAGACACTTTGATCTCATCGTGATCTTTAAGCAGACGCATGATTTCGCCCATCATCCAGTTGCTGACTTCCTTGGGCTTGTTGAATTTTTCGGTAACTTGATCAAAGTAAACAGCGGTTTCTTTTTCTTCGGTCAACACCCCAATATCATAGTCAGGCAACTCATAATCTTTAGAGAAACGTTCGCGCCATTGCGCTGGTGTTGCGGGCATTTGACCACGAACCTCATCGCGCCAATCCTCGCTGACGTGAACGGGCAACAAGTCAGGATCAGGGAAATAACGGTAATCGTCCGACGCTTCTTTCGCTCGCTGCGGCACAGCGATGCCTTTGTCTGCATCCCATCCCAACGTCTGTTGAACAATTTCCTGACCAGACTCAAGAATTTTTCGATGCCGAGCCTGCTCAAACTTGATTGCATCCTCCACAGCCTTGAAAGAGTTGATGTTCTTCACTTCCGTTTTCGTCCCCAACTTGTCCGGCTCTGGATGCAACGAAATATTGGCATCACAACGCAATGACCCTTTTTCTAAATCACCATCACAAATTTCCAGATAACGAAGCAATTGACGCAGCGCTTTCATAAAGGCCGCCGCCTGTTCGGGAGACTTGATATCCGGTTCGGTCACAATCTCAATCAAAGGCACGCAGGCGCGGTTTAAATCGACTTGGCTCGTACCATTGGCGGCATGAATCAGCTTGCCCGCATCTTCCTCTAAATGGACGCGATTGATGCGCACACGGTGGACTTCTCCATCCACTTCACAATCGAGATAACCATCGACACACAACGGCTCATCAAACTGAGAAATCTGATACCCTTTGGGCAAATCGGGATAGAAATAATTTTTGCGGTCAAACTTGCATCGGTCTGGAATGGTGCAATTCAACGCAAATCCCACGCGCATCGTGTATTCCACGGCCTTCTGATTCAACACAGGCAACGCCCCAGGCATCCCCAAACACACTGGACAAACCTGAGAGTTGGGTGCCTTTTGAAAATAATCCGCACTGCACCCACAAAACAACTTGGTGTCCGTTTTCAACTGCGCGTGAACTTCCAGACCAATCACCGTATACATGCCAACACTCCCTCAAAAAGGATGAACTAGGAATCCGCTTATGTTAGTCCATTCTCAAAACAACTGCAAAGATGTTGAAAGGCGAAAAACTTCAATTTTTCAATAATAGTAAAAGGCTCTAATCCCCCAACCCCCTTTACATAAAGGGGGCTACGATCAGGCTGCGATCGTCTGATTCTTTATTTGAAACAATATCTTATTGAAAGTTTTGAGTGATGATAAAGAACGTTTTTGCCGAGATCTCGGAGAGGGGAATATTAAAAAAGAAAAAGGAGCGCGAAGTAACTCACGCTCCTTTCAAAATCAAATTCAGTTTGGATTAAACGTTGGAACTGTCCTCTTCACTATTGGAGTCATTCTCGTTTTCCAGATTTCTTAGAATCTGTTCACGATCATTGACCCAACGTCTATACCGTCTTTTGTCATCGTAAACGCACATGGCTTCCATCATCAGCAAACCGCCAATCACCATGGCCAAGATCATCAATGCAAAGACAGCTTCGGACATTAAAACTCCTATGCCTCGTTTATTCCAAGGTCGATGTCAACTCCAGAATCTCACTGTCGGCATCAACTGGTTTGGCACGAATGGTGCCAAACACAGTGCCGCCATCAGCTTCTGAGTCTGCAATTTCGTAACTGAACATCAGTGTATCACCAGGCTGTAAGTTCACTGCAAACGTGGTCAACTCACCGTTGCTCAGTTCCAGACTTTCCAGCTTTTCAACCACGGCCAGCAATTCCAGCTCGACCTTGGCTTCGACCACCACTTCTACAGTAATGGTGTCGCCATCAACCATGACCGTACGGGTCACGGTGACCACATCATTTTCATCCACAGACGTCACATCATCTATAGGTTCTGACGCTGCTTCTGTGGTGACACAGGCTGGGCTGCTGTAATCAGATTCTCCGTCATCGTTGAAAGCACGAACACGGTAGCAATACTCGGTGTCCGGTTCAAGGTCTTTCTTATCCACGAAATCACGCATATTGCTGTCCGTGATTTCGATGACTTCAAATCCGCTCTCAGGACCAGAACGTTCGATCTGGAAACCCTCTTCATCATCAGAGCGATCAGACCAACTCAGCTCGATAGAACCGTCGTCGGCTACTGAGGCAACCAGACCGCTTGGCGTATCGGGCACTGGTTTTTCCTTCACGACCACAGTTGCTCGAGCCGTGTTTTGAATCCCCAATGAGTTTTCGACACGCAGTGAGACCACAAAGGTTCCGGGGTTCCGATAGACGTGTTCAACAATAGCACCACTGCCACTGCCACCTTCACCAAAATCCCATTCGTAAGACACCACTTCTCCATACAAATCATGAGAAGCAACCCCGCTAAAATGGGCTTCAAATGGTGCAACACCTTTTTGCATAATCACTTCGATCACAGCCACTGGCGCAAGCTTGGTGCCTTCCAGCACCGCACAACCACTTAATGCCAGGGCGAGTATCAGCAGCGAGAGTGAAACAATGGAACGCATGCGATCCTCCTAACGATCCTAAAAGCACATGTAAAACAACTGAATTTACTTTATGAAGGAAGTGCCCCTTCTACTTTGGCAAGCGCTTCTTTCAGTTCCTCATACAATTCCACAGGAATGGAAATCCCTTTCCGTGTGGGTTTAAACTCTTCTGAATTTTCGTCGAAATAATACGTGCGAATATCAATATAGTTGCTGCCCTTAAATTCATTTACACGAAACTGAATTTGCTGCGTTTGCCCTCGATTAATCACCGCAACAAGTTCGTCCATCGGTTCTTGATTTTCGTTTTCAGTCATCTCTGTTCCTCCAAGTTATGTTTACTCACCATAAGTATCTTAGCAACGGACATCCGTGCCGGTCAGTAATGTAGCTCACGCGACATGTTGGTTTCACTTGGTCGTGTGTGTTACAAAACTAGCGTTGTACATGATGATGGGTTTTCCAAAGTTTAATCAGGCAGGTTTCCAACAACAACTGCGCATTTGCATTGCTTCTTAATGCACCGTAGGACTGTGACAACTGGCGCGTCAATTCAAGACCAGATACAGAAGCTGTATCCGCTTCATGGTTCAAATAAGCCAGTCCCTGAAAAAGATATTCCAATTGAGATCGGCCACTTTTACTCAGTGCTGCCGCCAGTTTCATCAACTGAGACAATGGCAACGTACGTGCATAGTGAAATACCTTTTGAGTGGCTTGATACAATGCAATCAGTTGTGTCTGTGAAAACGCTTCTATGAGATTTTCTTCATTCAATTCAAACGGTTCTTCATCATCAACCGTAAATGTTTGCATCCAGGCAGGATTGCCCCAACAGGCTCGTTCAAGATCTTCACTCAAGTTCTGGATGCCTGTTTGCACCACGCGACAACGGGATACCACCGTGGGCAGCAAATCACCCAAACGCTGTGTCAGCAGCATAAAAATGAGAAATGTGGGTGGGGCCTCCAGGATTTTCAACAGGCTGTTGGCCGCTTCCTGACTCAGTGTTTCTGCCGATTGAATCACAAACACTTTGTGAGGTGCTTCAATTGGTGGGTATAAGGCCATGTGCTGAAGATTTCGGATTTGTTCAATCTTGATATTTTTTCCATCGGGCAACACCCAGCGCACATCAGGGTGATTGCCGCTGGTCAGCTTTTGACATTGTCCACAGTCGCCGCATTGAGGCTCGCAAAAAAGTTTTTGTATAAACTGCCGGGCCATGTCAGTGGACTGTGCGCCACTGAGAATGTAGGCCTGTGCGAGCTGTTGGGTGTCCAGTAATTTTCCCAGAGAAGCAACCATGATTTTGAGTGTAACAGACGGCAGCGGCAATTGCCCCTCGATCTCCCAGCCCATACGATGAGTGTGTGATAGGGATTTTTTTACTGGCGTTTGCCATCACAGCGATGGGCCTTTGGCTGTTTTTCAGGTTTGCTGAACCCTGGGGATTTTTAGATCAACCTGATGGTGGGCGCAAAAAACATCAAGGTGCAAAACCAATTGCAGGCGTCGCTTTGGGCATCGGCATTTTGAGTACATCTTGGCTATGGTCACCGTCCCCTTTGTTGGTGGTTTTATTGGTTGGAGCTTTAGCTTTCTTGCTGCTGGGCGCTGATGATGACCGTCAACCTCGGTCTGCCAAGTGGCGGTTGTTGGGGCAATTCTTAATTGCAACAGGCATTGTTCTTTGGGGTCAATTGCAATTCCAGTCTTTCTCTCTCGAAATTTTTTCTGTTGACCTTGGCTGGCTGGCCATTCCTTTTACTGTCTTTTGGTTGGTTTCATTGATCAATGCCTTCAACTTTATCGATGGCAGTGATGGCTTGTCGTTGGGCGTGGCATTGATCATTGCCCTGGGGTTTGGGCTTGGCAGTTCTCAACCACTGGTACAACACATCGCCTGGGCCGTGGTGGGTGGAGGTGCAATATTCTGGTGGTTTAACAAGCCAACTGCAAAAGTTTTTTTGGGAGATGGCGGGGCATATTTGTTAGGCTTTCTGCTTGGGATGTTGTCGTTATTAGATGCTGAATCGAATCAAAACACGTTCTCAGGATTTTCAATGGCATTGATTTTTTTGATTCCTTTGGGTGACACGCTGTTTGCCATTGTGAGGAGACTGCGCGCTAAACGCCCGATCTTTTCTGCGGATCATGAACACATTCATCATCAACTCAAACAACGATTTGGAAATTGGGGCATGTTGACATGGCTGTATGGTGTCACGCTGATTGGTGTTTTACTGTCCTGGTTTTTAAAAGAGTTTTAGATAAAAATTTCTTGATCGAAAAGCAAAAATATCCGGCGGTAGCCATGAAAAACAACCATGAAAAAACTGGTGACGAGAGAGGGACTCGAACCCTCGACCTGTCGCTTATGAGACGACCGCTCTAAACCAACTGAGCTACCTCGTCACGGCGCGATGAGTATAACAAACCAGTTCCAGCTCTGCCAATTTGCAAAAATATTGTCTGGTGTTTCAGGATATTTGAAGAAAAGTGGATGCGGGGACAGGATTCGAACCTGCAACCTCCGGGTTATGAGCCCGACGAGCTTCCTGTTGCTCCACCCCGCACGTGTGGTGCGGCATTATAACAGCCCTCTGTTGAAGCTGCAACTGATATTTTAAAGCCTTTCTTTGAAGTCGCACACGACCTCACAAAACTGCCTGTGAGTAACCCAGATCACGGCAGAGGCGCATTTCTTGGTAAGCGTTTCTCTGAAAAATGTCGCCACCATCGTTTTAACAAGTGTTTGTGGTCATCCCGCCCAACAGATGTCGTTTTTACAATATTTGATAGACACTCGGCAACACTTGGGAAGGTCTGTTGTGTGATACACAGCAGCGCTGCCAGGGTGTGTACGACATGAATGAAATCAATATTTATGAAACGTGGAGGCCTTGTTATGAACCGCCACAATTGGAAAAATTTCTTGCCTCAATTCATCGGTTGCCTGCTTGTAACGCTGTTGGCAGTGGGCTTGGCGCCTGTGGAAAGCTTTGCTCAAATGATTGTCCGAAGTGACAATGGATTTACAACCCTGGTCAAACCAGGAGATGCCACCAGCATGGTGCTGGCCCCTGTCACTATGCTAAACGATGGTGTGGTGGTGTTCACTTTTCAGCTTGAGGATATTGATCCTTTGGCCAATGACACCAGTGCAATCACGATCACATGTTTTCATATCAAGAACTTGGGGACAGCGCTTCCTGGTGATATTGTAGAAGTGGCCGTGCTTGATGGCACAGGCACTTCTGTCACTGCGGCGTCTCAAAACCCTGCTGCGCCCTCAGGTGCGGCAGCCACAGCCACCTGCCCAGCCGGTGCATCTGCCGGAGGGAACATTGCTTTTGAAGCTTTCATTGAACCTGCCGGCCCTGGCAATTTTGTGATTGGCGACACGGACATTGCCAACAATGTGATTGGCTCGGAAACCTTTCAGATCGCCGTGCGAACCGCCCCAACAGCCACTTTGATGGATGGGTCTCAGAATCACACCCTGGCTTTAAGTGTGAGCATCCAATTCGAAGAAGAAGTCGGCAGCCCCCAGGTCAATACTATCTTTACTGATTCTGTGACGGATGACGAACCCGACCTGGTGTTTAATGGCGGGATCAACCGGCTTCAGGAATTTAATATTTCGACCAATTCCATTTCGGTGGGCAGCAGTGCTGTGGTCTCCCAGTTTCAGGTGTGTGATGATGATGCCAAAGACGATTTGGTGATTACCGACCTGGTGTTGCTTTCCGGTTCCAGAAGCACTGCACTGAGCAATGATATCTTTGAGTTCAATCTGTTCCACATCACTGGCGGCGGTTCGGTTTCCTTAGGCACCACTGCACCGACCACAGATTTCAACCCAGGTGGTACAGGACATACCTTTACACTTGGTGCTGCTTTTACAGTCAGCACCAACACCTGCGAAACATTTGAACTTCATGCAGCCATTTCACCGACGGCACAGCGTGGTCGATCCTTACAGGTTATTGTGCGCTTTTTGGTGGAAGAGCCTCTGGGCAATGACATTGATACCAGCGTGGAACCCACACTTCGCAGCAACAATATTGTATTTATTGGAAATGGCATTTTGCTTATTCCAGATACTTCTGTCGTTGGCAGTTCGTTCCCGATTGAAATTAAGAATTTTCCACAGCCATTAGGCAGCCTGGAAGTCCAGACCAATCCCATTAAGTTTGATCCCAATGTGATTCAGGTCAGCAATATTGAGCCGGTTTCACCTTACCTCATTGATTCATTGAATATTGACAATCGGGCAGGCACATTACGTTTCAGCCTAAGCGTGGATCAAGCCCAAAGCCCATCTGCAAAAACGTCAGGGCAAATTGCCAATGTCACTTTTTCAGTGACTGGCGTACCGGGCCAGGAAACACCTGTGGTCTTTCAACTCGATCAAGTGTTAGATATCAACGACAACATTTTAACTGGCGGCGTGGTGGTGATTTCGGGCAGGATTTCGATTTTATCACCAGGGGATGTCGATAAAGACAACAACACCACCGTCAAAGACGCGCTCACTGTGGCGCAGAGTATTTTGTCGTGTACCAGCACTGGCGTGATCGATCCGGCATTGGATGATGAACAGAAAAAGGCAGGCGATGTCACCGCCCCTCAGGCTGGTCCTGGCATTGTGCCGACCTGTGCGGAATTAAACTCAGCCGATGTGCGCGAAATTGCACGGCTGGCTTTGACAGTTGGTATTGATAATCCGATGAGTGCCTCGGCAGCGGCTTATGTCAAACTGTCCTGGTGGGATCGTTTGATGCAAGATTTATTTGGTCACCAAGCTCAGTCCGCAGAAGCTTCATTGAATGTGTCCAAAGCTGAATGGCAGGTTCATATTGATGCCAAGCAAACGGTTGCGGGTGTTCAAGGAAGAATCTACTTTGACCCCAACACCACACAGGTGCAATCCGTTTACGGGCTAAACGGTCATACGTTGGCTGCTGTAGACATTGACCAAGATCAAGGCTTGATTCGCTTTATCACCCTTGGACAGCAAAACAACACTTCAGGCGCTGTGTTGGGCATTGCTTTATCTAACTCAACAGCTTCTGCCTATCCACAATTGCAATTGGATGATTTGATCAATGAAAATGCCGAATCAATGGCATTCAAAATGGTTCAGCAGCAATTGACGCCCATGCCTTTAAATGTTGAAGCTGTTCATCTATCCACTTTGTCCGACATCAATTGGCAGCTTCAGGTGGCAGGAAAAGGCGTGGCGGGCATTGAGATCACAGGCTTTGATTTATCGGGACAACGCCGCTTCAGCGCCCAGAGCGCGGATAATCAACTGCGATGGCAAATGCTGGACGACCAGGGCCGATCTCTGGCCAATGGCGTTTACCTGTATGTGGTTACCGTCAAAGGCTTTGCCGGAGAATCGTGGCGCAGCGAAGTGAGAAAGCTGGCCTTGTTGCGTTAAAGATTTAAAAACAAATTGAAGATGAAGAAAGGGGAGCGATAACTCGCTCCCCTTTTTCTTTTTCTGGTGCCGAGGGCGGGACTCGAACCCGCACGATGGTTCCCCATCAAAGGATTTTAAGTCCTTCGCGTCTGCCAATTCCGCCACCCCGGCATTTTTACATTTATAGATTGATGCTTTTAGAACCAGCAACGTGTTTTCCGGGCACAGTTGCTGGTTCTAAAAGCGAGTTTAACGACTAAATACTAGAGGGGTTTTGGGGCCAAGTCAAGCGACCAAAAACTTTGCATTTGATTTGCCGCCAACCTAGACTGTCGATTCATAAAAGGGGCCCGCATACCATGAATGAAAAACCTTATGTGATCGACAGCCACGTTCATCTGGATGATCGCCAATTTGATGTGGATCGAAATGAAGTGGTGGCCCGCGCACAAACCAATCAGGTCGGCGCTATCCTGATGAGCATTCACCTGGACAACATCAAACCCGTGATTGCACTGGCTGAGCAACATCAATTTAAATGTGCCGTGGGCCTTCACCCCAACTCAGCCGATCATGCAGATAATACTTTGGAATCACAGCTTCGCGGATATGCCAAACATGATTCCGTGGTATCTATCGGTGAGATCGGGCTGGACTATTACCGGGATAATGTCGAACCTGTTGTTCAACATGAAGTGTTACGCCGTCAATTGGCATTGGCGCTTGAGTTGGACCTGCCCGTGATCTTGCATAACCGTGAATCCACGGATGATTTGCTTAAAATCTTAAAAGAATTTCCTGGCATACGCGGTGTCTGGCACAGTTTTTTAGGGACGGTGGAAGAAGCTGAATCTTATTTGGAACTTGGCTTGTATCTTGGCATTGGCGGCCCGTTGACTTTTAAGAAAAACGAAGCTTTGAGAGAAACGGTTGCACAATTGCCATTGGATCGCTTACTGATTGAAACCGACAGCCCTTATCTTACTCCTGCACCTCATCGTGGCAAACGCAATGAGCCAGTGTATGTGCGCCATGTTGCTGATATGTTGGCGGAAGTAAAGAAGGTTTCTTTAGAAAAAGTTGCTCAGCAAACCACAAAAAACACTCGAACCCTTTTTAATTTCTAAAATCTCTCACTTAGATAAATGAACATTTATAGAACTCTGTTTCGCAGTCCAATCGTAGCCCCCTTTTGAAAGGGGGTTGGGGGTTAGGAAGTCTCTAACTATTAATTTTTTAATTGTCGTTTCAATTAAGTTTTACTGATTCTTTTTCTTCACCTGGCTCCTCAATTTTCATCGAGAGACCGATGCGTTTGAGGGTGTGGTCAATTTCGATGACGCGGACTTTGATGATTTGGCCGACCTTGACCACTTGGGTTGGGTCTTTGACGAAATGGTTGGCCATTTGTGAGATATGCACCAAGCCATCCTGATGGACACCGATATCGACGAAGGCACCAAAGTTGGTCACGTTGGTCACGATACCTTCGAGCATCATATCTTTTTCCAGATCGTCGATGGTGTTGATATCTGATCGGAAAGTGGCATAGCTAAATTCGGAGCGTGGATCGCGTCCTGGTTTCTGTAATTCCTCGATGATGTCAATGAGCGTGGGTTCACCGATGGTGTCGGTGACGTACTTGCTCAAATCGAGTGCGGCGAGTTGTTCCGGCATTTGGGTCAGTTCTTCCAAAGAAACACCAAGGTCGGCGGCGATGGTTTTAACCACGTTATAGCTTTCGGGGTGAACGCCGGTGTTATCCAAAAGATTTTCGCCGTCGCGGATTCGTAAAAAGCCGGAGGCTTGTTCAAATGTCTTAGGGCCAAAACGAGGGACGGTGAGCAACTCCTCACGGCTTTTGAAAGCACCGTGTGTGTTGCGGTATTCAATCACTTTTTCAGCCACGGTGGTGTTGATGCCCGCCACGTAACTGAGCAATTGTTTGGAAGCGGTGTTTAGATCGACACCAACATAATTAACACAACTTTCGACGGTTTCCTCAAGTTTGGTTTTCAATTGTTTCTGATCAACGTCATGCTGATATTGCCCCACGCCAATGGATTTGGGTTCAATCTTCACCAATTCAGCCAAAGGATCCTGCAAGCGACGGGCAATGCTGATCGCGCCGCGCACGGTGACATCGAGGTTGGAAAATTCTTCAATGGCCACATCACTGGCCGAATAGATAGATGCCCCAGCTTCACTGACCATGACTTTGATGGGTTTTGGTTCTTCTAATCCGTTGAGAATGGTTTCAATAAATTGATCGGTTTCTCGACCTGCGGTGCCATTGCCAATGGCAACAAGGTCAATTTGGTATTGCTGCAACAATTGTTTGATGGTCTGTTCTGCTTGCAGCCGACTATTGTCGCCGGTGTGTGGATAAATGGTTTGATGATCCAAAAATTTGCCGGTGCCATCAATCACAACCACTTTACAACCCGTGCGAAACCCTGGATCAATGCCCATGGTGGGCTTCATACCCGCAGGGCTGGACAACAACAATTCTCTGAGGTTGGCTGCAAAGGTGCCAATGGATTCTTCATCTGAACCCTGTTTTTTCTCTTTTAAAACTTCACTCACCAGCGAAGGTTTTAACAATCGATGCAGGCTGTCTTTGAGCATTTCATGATAAAATTCTCTCAACGTTGCCGCACGGGAATGATTTTCGCGGCCTTCCAGAAAAGTCAAAATAACAGGTTCGTCCACCTCAACCTGAAAAGAAACCACGCCTTCTTTTTCACCTCGGATCAAAGCCAGCACATTATGCGCAGGCACGGTGCGAACAGGCGCTTTGAACTCACGATAGTTTTCATATTTGGTGCTGCCTGCTGAAAATTGTTTTTTGACTTTGGACGTCACAAACCCATTTCGGAAAATAAAGTTTCGGATAAACGAACGAAGTTCAGCATTTTCAGCCACAGCTTCGGCCAAAATATCACTGGCCCCCTGTAACACATCGTTGATGGTTTCGACTTCTTTTTCTTTATTCAGATATTTTTGCGCTTCTGTTTCAAGTGCAATTTCAGTGGTGCGAGGTGTGTTTTGTGCCTGAAGCCATTTTGCAAAAGGTTCCAATCCTTTTTCTTTGGCAATGGCAGCGCGGGTACGTTTTTTAGGCTTGTAAGGCAGGTAAAGATCTTCAAGCTCATTTTTTTGCATGCAGGCTTCAATCTTTTGTTTCAGTTCTGGCGTCAGCTTGCCCTGCTTGTCGATGGATTGAAGAATGGCCAATTTTCTGGCTTCCAGTTCACTCAGATAAATATAACGATCCGACAAATCACGCAATGTAATTTCATTAAGTGCTCCGGTACGCTCTTTGCGGTAACGTGCAATAAAGGGCACTGTACCGCCATCTTTCATGAGATCCAACACGTTTTGGACCTGGACGTTTTTTAACGACAGCTCGTCTGACAGTAATTGAACAATATCCATCATAGTTCTTATTTTCTTGGAAAATGTTGCGCCTGTCAACAGGCAAAAAATTTCATCACAATTTACATACAATTTTCACGGTTTTTCACCGAAACAAATGCACAATAGAAGTGTAGATAAGGTGTATACGTTGATGATCGATCGGTCAGTTCCAAAAAACGTGACACCGAAACGCCCTCTTGTGGTGGTTTTAGGCAAGTCATCTTTTGAGGTTATTGCAGATGACACCCCTATGCCTTAGGCAGAGCAGCAGCCACAGGCTGGCACCTTTGGTTTCACTGATTTGGAAACGTGCTACCCCGCGTTTAAGGATCAGGAAAAGGCAGAAATGCTTAATTTATGGAAAGGAATTCATCATGGTTGAATCCAGAGCAAATGGGCTTGCTGGGCATCGTGTGGATGTATTTTTCACCACAGGGAAGATTCAACAAGGTGATGGAGGTCATCAAAAACGCCAACTGCATTCAACAATTACTTTAGCTTCATTGAATGCAACCGAGGCCGAGGATGTCGACACCGAATTGGCACCACTTCCTGAAAGGTCAAACTTTCGGGAAAGTGATCCAGTGAAAACTTATCTACGAGAAATCGGTAAAGCCCCCTTGTTGACGCGCGATGAAGAGGTCACATTGGCCAAGCGCATTAAAAAAGGGGACAAAGAAGCCCGCAAACAATTTATTGCGGCCAACCTCCGTCTGGTGGTGTCCATTGCCAAGCGCTACACGCATTACAACATGCCGTTATTGGATTTAATTCAGGAAGGCAACATTGGACTGATGAAGGCGGTGGACAAGTTTGATTACACCCGTGGTTACAAATTCAGCACGTATGCAACGTGGTGGATTCGCCAGTCGATTACGCGAGCCACGGCAGATCAGGCCAACACCATCCGCATTCCACTGCACATCATCGAAATGTCTTTGGATCTGCAGCGGAAAAAAAGAGCCTACATGCACAAGCATGGCGTCGATCCCCCAGCGGCCGTGTTGGCAAAGCAAATGGGCATTACAGAAGACAAAGTGACGATGTTGCAAACGCTGACCCAATATACCTTGTCGCTGGAAAACCCGATCAGTGAAGAGGGCGAAGATTTGCTGGGTGACTTTGTGGAAGACCCACAGGCCATGTCACCACTAAAAGAAGCACTGCGCGTGTTGCTGAAAGATGAGCTGAGCAAAGCCATCAAACAACTGAACAAACGTGAACGCGAAGTGCTGATTTTGCGCTATGGGCTACGTGATGGCCGACCGCGCGTGCTTCAGGAAGTGGCTGAAAAATTTAAGATCAGCCGCGAGCGTGTGCGTCAAATTGAAGTCAAGGCACTGGAAAAGCTACAACACCCCGTGCGCAAAGAAAGACTGAGAAAATGCCACGAGATGTACAAAAATGAATACTAAGCTGGTATCGAACCCCTCTTAAAAAAATATAAAATCTCAAAACGAAAGAGCATGGCGTCAAAAACAGACGTCATGCTCTTTTTTAATTATTGACCTTTTTTTTCACGTCGTGAGTACCGATTTTCCACCTTTCATGGGCCACACTTAAAGTGTGAAAGGGGATCGAATGTACGAAAGGAACAGAGATTTCAACAAATCGGTCATTCTCGCCATCGGCTATCTAGGCACCTATATACTTAGTATCTGGATTTTTTTACGATAAGCTTTCCACCTAAACGCCAGACGCCAAATTTACCCCATCCCAAATCAACAGTCGCAAAGAAAACAGTTCCATTCAGAGAACCTAAATCCAGCCTCCATATCGTAGTCTCCTTTACATCAAGGGGGCTACGATGTGGTTGCCTTTTAATTCATTTCTGATGTTTAAGCTGTTGCTTCTTTCAAAAAAAATCCCTCCAACAAAGATGTTGGAGGGATTTCATTTTAATTCAAGCCAAGCCAGATAAGTCCGATTGTATCTGGCTGTGAGGTGAGCGTGGTCTTAAGCTCACCTCAGATCAGTATTTAGGTGTTTACGCCGCAAGACGTCGTATTGGCAACATTCCCGCCATTGTTGAAAATATCAACACTCTGACCTGCCGCCTGGTTGGAAGAACAAGTGGTTTCATCCAAATTCAGGTTGCCGGTAAACGCATTCCAGATACCGCCACCACCACCAAAGGTGCCGCGAACGGTGCTGTTATTGACCAATTGGCTCAGGCTGATGTTAAGATCACCATCGTTCCAGATACCGCCGCCATCGGCTTCGGCACTGTTGCCATCGATCATGCTTTCGCTGATGTTGAGGATGCCGCTTTCCGTGTTAAAAATACCACCACCACTCTTGCTGGCCGTGTTATCATTCACCTGGCTTTCAATCAATGTAAGGAATTGCGTGTTGTAAATGCCGCCGCCATCCTGAGCAGAGTTGTTTGCCACCACAGTTTCTTCCAACGTTAAGGTGGATGAGCCCAAGTTGGCAATCCCGCCTGCGTTTCCTTCGGCCACGTTTCCAGACACCGTGCTGTCTTTCAGCGTCATCACAGCCAAACCGGCATTAGAGATCGCACCGCCATTGCCACGTGCCAAATTATCGGTGAATGTGGCATTTTCAATGGTGGAAACCCCAATGGTTCGCAGCGCACCGCCATCAGTGGCAGCCCCTTTGGTAAAACCTGTATTGGTGATCAACAGGCGATCTTCGTTGTAAATGGCCCCACCTTGATCACGTGCGGCGTTTTCATTGAAGTTGCTGGTGAGAATTTCCAGACTGCCCACAACGTTGGCAATGGCGCCACCACTACCGGCTTTGGCCACATTGCTGTTGAACGTGACATTGATAAACTGCCCATCTGCATTGCCATTGTTAAAAAATGCGCCGCCCAAACCACGGGTCTGATTGCCAATGAATCTGGAGTCTGTAACGATCACAGGTCGTATACCGATATTGGCAATCGCGCCGCCACCACTTTCAGATTCGTTGTTCGAAAAAGTGCTGTCAGAGATAGTCAAATCGCCCACGGTGGCAATCGCGCCGCCATCGCGTTCGGAGATGTTGTTGGAAAAAGAACTGTTTTCGATGACCAGATCACCACGCACGTTGGAGATGGCAGCACCATCTCGGCGGGCAAAATTGTTTTCAAAGCGACTGTCTTTGACAGTCATGGCGCCTTCGAAGTTGATCACACCAGCGCCGGAACCGTTGGTCTGATCTGCAAAATTGTCAGACACCTCTACATTTTCCAGGACCAAAACGCCGGCACGATTAAGAATACCCGCACCATCTGCTTTGGCAAAATTGCCAACCACTTTGCTGTTTCGCAATGTAAGATCGCCTTCGTTGAGGATAGCACCGCCACTGTCGTCGAAAATGATTTCAGCAAACCCACCAGTGAAAGTGATTCCCACAATCAACACTTTGCTGCCACTGTTCACTTGCAATACACGTTTGTCACCTAATCCATCGATGATCAGGTCATCAGGAGAACCCGGCCCCACAATGGAGAGATCCTTGTCAATGACCAAAGGCTCACGCAACAGGGTGATGGTGCCGGTCACATCAAACTGAATCGTGTCGCCATCAGCAGCACGCTCAATCGCGGTGCGCAGCGAGCCTGTCCCCCTTCCATTGAGGGTGGTCACTGTAAACGTTTCTGCCAATACAGGCACAACCAAAACCACTGCCATGATCAATGCAAAAAAACTGATCAGAGAAAATTTCTTCATCTTGATGACCTCTTTCTTCTTTATGCGTTGACGCCTCAAACGCATGGTGTTGAGTGGTGAACACACTAAATGACGCACACAGTTTGTTTCACCCTTGACTAAAAGGACTTCCCAAGCTGCCTTCAAAATTTGATATGTGATTTGAAAATAAAAATTTTTGCTTTCGCTCTGATTAGTTATTAAACGATTTGGGATTGGTTTACTATGGAAAAAACGTCAAACAAACATGAAAAGATCATGAAACCAAGGTGGAAAAAATGTGACCAACACCTCTATTTTTAATACATTTACTTTTAAAAAATTTTGCCATACAGGTTAAGGCTTCTAATCCCCCAACCCCCTTTACATAAAGGGGGCACGATTTGTCTGTGGGAGGTTGTTCTTTATTACCAGTCATGGTTCTAAATGAAGATGGGAAATTTTTTTTGCTATTTTTTATGGCTTTCAATGTCAGGCACATCAACAGGCAAGCCTTCCAAGGCCATGATTTTTAACGCGTTGGTGGTGGGACAAGGGCCAATGTGAAGCCGATAATCGAAGTGCATGAGGCCATCTTCAACCGATTCTCGGAAATGGTAATTTTTGATGGAGGGTACATCATCAGCCAAGTGAATCAATTCCAGATCATGTGTTGAAATCAGTCCCACACCATGCTTGCCCACCAGGGCTTTGATGTAGGACCGACTGCCAATCAAGCGCTCCTGATTGTTGGTCCCACGAAAAATTTCGTCAATGAAGAAGAACAAGGGCAGTGGATGATCACTCTCCAACTCAACCAACAATTGTTTCAAACGTCGCACTTCAGCATAGAAATAGGAAAACCCATCCGACAGAGAATCACTCACTTGAATGCAGGTGAACACCCTGAATAGATTCGTTTCAAATTGAGATGCATTTACCGGCGCGCCCGCAAAGGCCAGGCATAAATTCATAGCAATCGTTCTTAAAAATGTACTTTTGCCCGACATATTCGAACCCGTGATAATTGTCATTTGCCCCACTTGGCTGAGTTGAAAATCATTGCAAATTTTGTCTGAGCTTGGGATCAATGGGTGTCCCAACTGTTTTGTTGAGAACACATTTTTTTCAACTTCCTGGATGACTGGAAATGTGTAATCAGGATTCAAATCGGCAAATGATGCCAAAGAACAAAGTGCCTCCAGTTCATACCAGGCATCTAACCATTGGGGCAATGTGTCTTTAAGCGATGCTTTGGCTCGGTTGAGTTGATAGAGAAAAATAAAATCCCACGGCATGATGGCATTGAGCATCAACCACACCAGCGGATTGCCACGCACGCTGGCAGCAGAGGCCACTCGGGCAATTTTTTTTAAAAGTCGAGAAGGTTGTTGTGCCTCATTTAAAAAGGGCTGCAACAGATTTTTCGTGTGAGACATACGTTGATAACGAACATTTTCCACATACTCAAATGCTGTGGAAAAACGCGTCATCGATTGCTCCAGCGAAGACGCTTCATGCAGCAACGGCAACACTTTAGATTGCTGGTTGAGATAAATGATCAGATACAGCCCGCCAGTCACCCACCAATACGCAGGCATCCATCCAATTTGGCTGGCAATAAAAAGAATGACATTGAAGGTCGATAGCGAAGACATCATCAGTAAAAATCGACGAGACACTGGCTCCGAAGGTTTTTCAAGCCAGTTGAGCAAATGTTTGCCTTGCCAGGGTTGGCGATTTTTTCGATTCACTAAAGCGGTGTGTAACAGTAGCTTATCACGAAATTGGCGAGCTTTTGAAAGTTCTTCAACCAAATTTTGTCGTGAGAGAATTTGGTTTTTGTCCGGCTCAAGCTGAAGCAGCCAGCGCTGAAGCTGCTGTTGCCCACCTTCAGAAACGGCGACGTTTAGCAATTGCAGCAATGACTTTGAACCAATCAGATTTAAATCGCTGGCAAAGGGATGTTCGCCATAATCCTCAGAAAGAGCCGCCGGAATCTTTGACCAATCCAGATTGATCCGTGCAAGTTGGGTTTGCTTAATATAAATCCAATGCCCATAACGCTCAATGCTTTGCTTCAATTTTCGATGCACATATGCCAAAGGCGCAAATGCCCCAACACTCAACACCAGCACCAACCAGCCAATTAAAGAGTTTACATTAAAGGCAGTTGCAGTGAATCCCACCCCTGCGATCAGCGTAAGCGCACGCCAATTGGAAAATTGTTGGCTCCGCGTTCGATAACGCTTCAATCGTTGCTGCAACCGTTGGATTTGGGCCGTCAGGGATTTTGTGCGTGTTCGTTTCAAAAGAGCCTCTAGCGTTGCTTCATGCCTATTTGGATGTAATCAATCACGGCCCAGTAAGCCAGCCCAATGCCCACATAAATCACCACATCCGCAACCAACACCCATTCAAATAAAATCTGCAGATACATTAAGGTCAAACCCAACGCCAGAACAGATGCCGCAATCTTACCACTCCAGCCAGCGGCCACGGTGGGTTTGCCTTTGCGAAACAGCACTGCACTGCCAATAGCCAATAACAGATTGGGAAGAAACAACAGCCACACTGCCCACCAGTTCAGTTGATTCAACACAGCAAAGGTGACGATCAAACTAAATGCCAGCAGCTTATCGGCCATCGGATCAAGAAACTGGCCCAGTTGGGTGATCTCGTTGCGCGAGCGGGCAAGGTAACCATCCAGTAAATCCCCCAAGAAAAACAACAGCAGAAACAACAGCGAAAGCGTGTGGTTTTCCTGAATGAGAAACACCACCACCAGAGGGATAAAAAACAACCGAACGATGGTCACAATGTTGGCCAGTGTCATGGCATGACTATAGTGATTAAAAGGGCAATAGCGCAAGCTGAAAGGGGTTCATTCCATTGGATATTTAAACGCCCATTGAGCACGAACCTGATCCAGGGTCTGCATGATGGACACTGTTTCAGCCAGTGGCATGATGTCACTTTCTGTTTTCCCTGTGCTCAAAATGCCCCAACGAATGGTTTGATTCAATCGAAAAACCTTGCCAGAAAAACGGATAGGAACAATAGTCAAGGGCAAATTTTAGTGCACATACAATAAATTTAACAATTTTCTAACATCGATGGCTTATCCTCAAACAAATAGACAGATCATCTCATTGCGCCAATATAGGATTGAGTAATTACAATCTTAAAACGAGTCGGCACAATGATTTCAACGTTCGGACTTTATCTTACTCAAGGAGGTTTTTCATGAACAAACCTTTGATTCAACATCCATACTATCCCATCATCTTTGTCAGAGGCTTTGCCTCAAGCGCTGAAGAGATCGAAAAAACCACAGCCACCCCCTACATGGGTTTTAACGAAGGTTCTACCATGATGCGGCAAAAGTGGACTGGAGATATTGAAAAACACATTTTTGAATCCCCCCTAATTCGGTTCATGAAAGACCTCAAATATCACGATATTTATGAAGATGGCATGACCCTCGAAGGATCTATTTCACCGCGCAGTGTGATCATTCACAGATATTATGAGGCATCTTCAAAGGTCTTTGGCGAGGGTGAAAAATTCCCCCTCGAACGTTATGCCCAAGGGCTGAATGATTTAATTGAAAAGGTCAAAAAGCAAGTCTGCCAAGGCGACGCCCAAGCTTTACAGGATTTCAAGATTTATCTGGTGGCACATTCAATGGGCGGGCTGATTTGCCGAGCTTTTCTTCAAAACGATGCTATTGGCAATCCAGACACAAAAATCCTCGTTGATAAAGTTTTTACCTATGCCACGCCCCACAACGGCATCGACTTACAAGTGGTTGGCAATGTGCCTTCGTTTATTTCTTACAACAACATCAACAATTTTAGTCGCCCTCGAATGGCTGAGTATTTAGCACTTGATCAGAATGATCGTGTTGATACCCTGAATGGGAAATTTCCAACAGAGAAATTCTTTTGTCTGGTCGGCACCAACTCAAGTGACTATACCGTTGCCAATGGGCTTTCCAGTTTTGCAACCGGACCTTTTGGAGATGGTTTAGTCATGATCAAAAATGCCACTGTTCGCAAAAGCCCGCGTGCCTTTGTCCACCGCACACACAGTGGGCCCCATGGCATCATCAACTCAGAATCAGGTTATCAAAACCTGGTTCGATTTTTCTTTGGCGACATCAAGGTTGATGGCGTTTTGAATATGAAAGATTTGACATTGCCCACTAAAGTCGAAAAAAAACGGCTTGAAGGCAAGGATATTAAAGCCTCTTACCACTTTGAAGTCACTACACAGGTTCGCGGCGCACGATGGCATTTGCATCGACGGTTGACCAACGAATATTCGGCGATTTTCAGAACTTATGAAGATTTGTTTGAAAAGCCTGAAAACGAACGTCGTCCACCGCATCTTTTCTCAACCTATTTGAGCAAATCCAGTTGGGCAAAAGTCGGTTCAAAAAGAAATCTTGGATTCAGCATCGAGATATGTGTGCTGGTGCCAGAATACGAAGTTGATGGTTTTTTATTCTTGGATGAGCATTACGAAGGCGGGTACATTTTTAGAGATAAAATCAACATTGAGGTCACAGCGCCCGACAATAAGCCATGGACAATTAGATATGGATTTGAATCCAAAACGCCAGGGAAGGCAACCAAAAAATTAAATCTGAATCAGGATGGTGAAAATATCACCTTCTCTATTCCCATTCAACAAAAAAACCGTCCAGGCATTGATGCAACATTGGATATTCGCGCACAACCTTGGAACAAAAGAAGTTAATTACCAAGGAATTTTGACAATCCCTACAAAAAAAGAGAATCGCTCAACGGCGTCCATACACCGTTGAGCGATTCATATCAAATTGCAAAATTG
This sequence comes from Candidatus Fraserbacteria bacterium, assembly GCA_029262795.1. Lineage (GTDB taxonomy): Bacteria > Bipolaricaulota > Bipolaricaulia > RBG-16-55-9 > JAJCYT01 > JAJCYT01. The sequence goes on along the minus strand of JAJCYT010000031.1, from coordinate 203,822 downwards.
CAAACTGGATTATCAGCGCGCATCCGTGATTTCGATGCGGAGCTCGGCATCGAAATATTCCACCTCAATCGGCGCGTCATCCAAATCGTTGAGGCGCACATTCAAATGCGCACTGGCATTGACGCGAATTTGGGTGATGATGCCCATATCAATCATACGATTGATCGCGCGCAAAGTGCTTTGGTCGGTAAGTAAATCCATCGACACTGTGCCACTGACATTTTCCCCTGTGGGGATCACATAGTTGCAGCCTTCCCACATGCTGTCTTCATCGGTTTGCAAGGTACAGAAAACCATTTCATTGGGGAAGATGGCTTCGCCTTGATCGTCGATGAAGTCCAGTTCCACTTTCATATAAGAGTCGGCTTCCAACAAATGCAGATCGCTGGGGCGGAAGTAAAATTGTTTAAAACGAAAGTTAAACGCAAATTCCAACCCAGAAAGCGCACCGTTAATGTCGGCTGCATCCACCATCATATCAACGCCACAACGGTTTTCTTCTTCACTAAAGCAGCCCGTGGTTTCGACCACCAACGACTTGTCTGCATCAATGATGATGACGTTACCCCCACCATCGCCTGGTCGTGTACTGCCCGTATTGCTGCTGCCATCGCCGACTTGAATTTGTTGCTCTACCACACATTTTGCCTGACGGGTACGCAACGCATCCATGCAAAAGCCCATGTCGCGGCGATCATAATGAACGGTAAGAATCACATTGTAAATGCCTGGCGTGGTGAAGGTGTGGGTCACCTGCTCCACGCTTTCAGACGTACCAATAATGGGATCACTGCCATCGCCAAAGTCCCAAGTGTAGGTTTCGCCATTAGAGCGTGCTGCGCTAAACTGCACTTCCTGATTGACGGTTGGTTCAAATGGGGTCAACCCAAACTGAGCCGTGCCATCGGGAAGCGGGGTCATTTCAAAACACACCTGCACAAATTCGCCTTGATCCACCTGAATGCGGTTTCGGCTTAATGCTGAATCCGGCATGGATAAAATTGGCGTGGTGCTGATTTCGTACATCGCCGGCACACTGACCACAATGGTGCGCAAGCCTTCCTCTACATTCAACATCTGGAATGCTGCCTGTGCAGGCGCTTTGGAACGATCAGGGTCGCGTGTGTTCACGGACTCCTGATCGGAATCGACATACACAAATGCGTTCAAAATTTTGGCATCATCAGGAATATCCGAGCCCATCTGGCAATAACCTTCCTGCACCACAAGCACTTTCAACCTGGAAGGGGTCGTTGCTGATGATGGCGATGGGGCTGCCAAAGGCTCTGTTTCTCCTCCTGCAGCAGCAAATCCAGAATTTACTCGCTCAATTTTATTGATGTTGTAAACGGACCAACTGCTGGCCCAGGCAGTGCTGCCAAGGCCTCGTCGTTGAATGTCAGTCAAAACTCTGTTCTTAACAGCTTTAGGCGCAATCAAATTCGAAGTTTCAAACAAATCCGGCAAACTTAACGGCACAGGTGAAGTGATGGCCTGAACATAGCCACGACCAGCATGATCGGGCAAGGAAAAGCTCACAGAGCCTGACTCATCGTAATAAATGGGCTCCTGTTCCGAAGGCATCAGCAACGATGCGCCATAACCGCCACCTGCCTTGGGCTGATAGTTCAGTAAATACACATATGCAGGTTGATCGAGTTCATATGAAATCAAACCGCCATCGCCAGCCTCATAACTTAAGGCATCGGTAAACACCGTCACTGGCGTTTTGGCCAATGGATTTGGCTCAATCAGAAAAGCGGGCATGGTTTGCTGACTGATGTTCAACATCAAAAAAATGCCAACACCTGCCACCAGCAAAGCCGCCACCGCCACTAAAACAAGTTTCTGAGCTTCTTCCACGCTAATCCTCCTCGGAATGGATAAGAGTCATTATGTTATTGCCCAACAGTTTTATCAGCTTTCATTGAAATTTAATTATAAAACAAATAAACAGCTAAAAAAGCTTTTTTAATGATGGATAACACAGATTAACATATAGGGCATGCTGTCAAGACAAAGTGCGACACACATCTTAAAAAATTCTGAGTTTTCAGGACGCATCAAAGGTGCGATTTCGCAAACGATCCGCCATGACTTTCATCACACTGGTGGCAAACCCTGGCGTGTTTTGGATGAGGTGATGAAAGCGTTCTTCATTGACAGGCACCAGTTCACAATGCCCCCGCGCGATTGCATTGGCACTGCGCATCGGATAACCAACCAGTGCCATTTCACCCAAAATGCCCCCTGTGGGGATGGTTTCCAGCACATTGTCTTCAAACATGATGTCAATCTTGCCTGCTTTGATCACATACATGACATCGCCAGGCTGGCCTTCAACAAACACCCACTCGCCATCTTCATAGGTTTCAAACTCGGTCTCATCACGAAACATATTAAAGAATTCCATAGACGGCCTTTCCTTAAGGTTTGACAATTTTATTTCGATGATAGCCAGATTTTTCAGGCGGATCAAGCTGCTAAAATTGTCTAAACCTTGATCCTTTGGTCAGTTGACCAGTGGTGGTCCCATCACTTATACTTCAGCAAATTTCCACATAGACCCATTCCAGCTTAAAAATCTAGTCGGGAGGAATTTATGGCCATGAAAACCCTTGAAGATAAAATTAAAGCGCTGAAAAAAGTCCCTCTGTTTGAAGACCTGAGCAAAAAACAGCTTGGTGAAATTGCCAAACTCGCAGAAATAACCCCCGCCGCCGCCGGCACCATGCTGGTCCAGCACGGCAAACCAGGCAAAGAATTTATCCTCATTTTGTTTGGTGATGTAAGTGTGATGCGCTATGGCAAAATACTGCGTGAGTTAACCAAAGGCGATTTCTTTGGTGAAATATCCTTGTTGGATGGTGGCCTAAGAACCGCCAGCCTGGTGGCCAAATCGGATGTCAATTTGTTGGTGGTGCCTAAAAAGGGATTTGACCAACTTTTAAAAGAAGTGCCAGGCCTGCAAACCAAGATGATCCATGTGCTTTGCAAATATCTGCGTGATTCACAACTTGGTCAGTTCTAAGTTTTTATCGGTCATCGTTTTATTCATTTAGACATTCGGGTGGAACTTGGGAAGCATCTGCTGGAATATGGATGCGCCCCCAGCCTGTTTCTTCATCAAAACCAGCAGGCCCCAGGTCAATGATGAAGCATTGTTTTATTTTATCCATCATTTCATCCAAACTCAGCCCTGGTGTTTCAGCCAAAATAAGAGACACCAACCCTGCCACCTGAGGCGCAGAGAATGAAGTACCTGACCCTGAACTGCCAAACGCACTTCCCATCAACGTGGTAAATGTATTTTCACCCAATGCAACAAAATCGAGTTCTGGGCCGTAGTTAGAAAAGCGACTGCGTTGTGTGAGGTTGGCGCGCACTGACCCAACTGAAATCACACGTTCATGGGACGCAGGTGAATCTAAATAATTGTCACCATCATTGCCTGAGGCAGCCACAATGATGGGAGATTGATCTTCAAACTGCCCAAATAAATTATCAATGATACGACCATAAAAACGGCGCAACGTGTTTTCCTGTTCTTCATTGCATCCACTGCATCCAAGACTCATGTTGACCACATCAACGCCCAATACAAAGGCATTCATCAATGCTTGTGCCACGCTGTCGTTGGATGCTTTCACCTGTCCATCGACCACTGCAAACACCTTGAAAGGAATAAGCGTGGCTTTGGGAGAAACACCGGCACCATTAAATGCATTGTTTGAAACCGATGCAGCAATCGTGCTGACTGCAGTGCCATGACCCAGTTGATCGTTGGCTGTTTGGTCTTCTTCTGGTGGGACAGGTGCAAAGTTCAACCCTTCCGGTGCTTCCTGAGAAAGGCTTAATTCCAATACGTTTGAGGCAATCAAAGACAAATCAACACCGGTGTCGATAATACCAATGCTGGTTCCCTCTCCCAGTTTCGGAAAAAACATGTCCCAGCCTTCAGGCAACCCCAGAGACACGAACCAATTCTGATCCAATAACTCAGGATCATTTTGTGATTCGTCCAGCAAGTCGTTGAAAAACGCTTCGTCGACACGGGGGTCATTGTTGAGTGCATTGATCACCTGAGTGGTGCGATCCGCCAACAAGGTTGGAATTAAATCCAGACTGCCCTCGCCACAGGTAGACACACCATAAATGCCACTGACAATGGAACACGTCACCGAATCTGTTGCCGGGCTTTGTTCTGTTTCTTCTACTTGTGTTTGCTGCTGACAGTTTTGGCCAAAAATACCATACACAATGGAACAGGTTGCCACTTGAGCCAATTGCGAAATATCTCGTTCGTCAAACAACAACAGGTCACGTCCTGTGGCTTCAGTAATGTCCGCAAGTTCATCATAGCTGTTGTCGTCAAAGAACCGACTGGTAAAGCCCAAACCATGAATGGTAATGTCCTGAGACACAGCTTTTTCAATTAAAACCTCAGGCGCTGTAATTGGCGGATTGGCTGGCCCCCTGGTTAAGACCATAATCTGAGGGTTCACATCGCGTCGTTGTGCCGTGACATAGTCAAGCGCATTGTTGAGGGCGCTTTCCAGTTTGGATTGACGCCGCGGCTGTAACGGCTGATTGGACCATGCACGCAACACATCACTTTGAGCAGACCACGGTTCAAAAGGTGCAACCAGTTCAGTCTCTTCATTAAACACCATCAGTGAAATACGAGATTCCCGATTGACCAAGCAATACATCTGGTTAAGCAATTCACGTAGATAGGGTTTTAAAACAGATGATTCCATCGTACCAGATCGATCGACCAGAAGCAGCAGGTCAACCGGTTGTGCAGCACTTCGCAAATTGATCAAACAATCCACCGGCGCATCCGGTTCATCAATTACAGGAAATTGTGCTTGGCTTTGATTTTTGTCTTCATCATTGAGCTGGGCAAAGTAATAGCCCAACAATGGATGCTGAATCAATTCTTTAAAGTTGTATTCCAATCGAAACGCTTCCAGTTCTTCTGGAGAAAGATCTTCTTTGAAAAAGATTAAGATATCGCCCGACACAAATCCAATTTCCACATCCTGAGGCGTAAACAATCTAGGATTGCACTGAGTGCTGATCCGCACCGAGGGGGTGTTAATAACATCAATCACACTGACTGTAACTGACCCTTCTGGCAAATCTGGCACTTCAACCACAATGCCTGTGCCACTGAATGCAAGGATGGGCGCAATCACCCCTCCTACCTTTACATCGTTTTGTTCTAACCCCAAAATATCAAAGCCTTCACCAAACAATGTCAACGATGCCCCAGGTTCAACACAGGAAGGAGACACTGCAATCGTTTTAGGCACCACTTCAGGCTCTTCTTCAATCACTTCCGGTTCTTCCACAGGTTCCTCAGGCAACGCTTCTAACACCAGCGTTTGCTCGGTATCACCCGCTGCCGCGGCCCCAGGTGTACGATTGGAAAAACTGGTTATTGTCACTGCATAACGCAGCAACTGATCTGGCGGAAGATGATAAAGTGCATGTTCATCAATCGTCACGGTCATTTGCATATGAACGGTTTGATGTGGGTGTAGATTGCCTAAATAGCAATTGATATAACGATGTCGCTGATGGCATCGCCCTTGGCTGGTTTCGATTGTTTGCAAATGCGCACCATAAGGCACCATGGTGTGTGCCACCACAGAAAGTGCCATGTCCACAGCGTGTTCATTGGTAATGGTGGCATCCCATATTAATGTTTGCCCTAACAACACCGGATCTATTGAATCTGTAAGAGTGACACTCAGTTTGGTATGCGATGCCTCTACGGGTAATTCAAGCCCAAACAAGCCCATCAACGCATTGAACAAAAGCAACATGACCAATAAACGAAGCAAACGAAATGTATTCATAAAAATTAAACCTTGAGTTTGGTGCGCCTTTTTGTTCATGATATACATTCTTTGACTTTAAAAACAATCTTCTACAACACAGTGAGAGGTGATTCGGCTCAAGGCTTGAAGGTTTGATTAAAGCAATATTTATGCAGCATTTGGATTGAAATAGGTCGGATAATCGCCGACCAAAAGGTAAAGTGGCGGCTCATCTTCTTCAATCTCAGGAAAGCGTCCCACATTTTCGTAAAATCGATTGTCCTGATGATCATCGTTGACAGTCGAAACTTCTCCCACCAGGACTCGTTCCCCTTCCGCCCAGAAGGCATGATAGCAATAGGGCACCAGAGTTACACTTTCGCCTGGATGCAGCGCAATGGTGTCGCCTGCGGACACGGTGCGTTCAATGCCGTCAATACTGACTGTCACCGGTGTGTCCTTCAATTCACCATCCTCAGTGGCGTTGTAGAGTTTAACGAGCAATTGACCACCACCACGATTGATAATGTCTTCTGTTTTGTGCCAGTGAAAGTGCAAAGGTGTCAGTTGATTCACATCCACGATCATAATTTTTTCGGCATACACCTTGCCCTCACCCCGTTTGAGATTGTCGGGGTGACCATTGCGAACGGTGAATAAAAACAGCCCCCGCTTTTCGTACTCACCGCCACCAAAATCGGTGATATCCCAACCGAGTGCGTGGTTGGCAATGTCGCGGACTTCATCACCTTTTTGCTTCCAATCTGTTGCAGACCAATAGGCAAACGGCGGCAAAAGAAACCCACAGCTTTTGATGAACTGATCTGCATCCTTCATGATGGCATTGATTTGAGAACGTTTCATAGCACTTCACTCACCTTTGGGGAAATATGTGCTTCTGCCATTGGCTCTGGAACATCGTTAAAAAAGATCACTAATTTTGCGATAGAACCAATTTATGGTAGGCTACGAATTGTCCTATTTTTACTATCAGGAGGCAAACACAGCATGAGCGTATTGGTGACCGGCGGCGCTGGCTACATTGGCAGTGTGACTGTTGAACAATTGATTCAAGCAGGCGAACAAGTGGTGGTGTTTGACAATTTATCACAAGGCCACAAAAAAGCCGTTCATCCTAATGCAACTTTAGTTGAAGGCGATCTTAGCGACCGCACCGTCATTGACGCTGTGTTTGCTGAACATAACATTGATGCCGTTATCCACTTTGCTGCACGTTCACTGGTGGGTCAATCGATGGAGTGCCCATTCCTCTATTTGGGTGACAACGTCACCAACGGTCTCAATTTGCTCGAAAGCATGACGGATCATGGGGTGAAAAAATTCATCCTGTCGTCAACCGCCAATCTGTTCGACGATCCAGAAAATATTCCAATTGATGAAACCGAACGCATTGTACCTGGCAGTCCGTATGGGGAATCCAAATATATTTTGGAGCGAATGCTCTATTGGTTAGAAAAAACCCAAGGGCTAAAATATGCAGCGTTGCGTTATTTCAATGCTGCCGGTGCCAGTGAGAGATTTGGTGAAAACCATGATCCTGAAACGCACCTGATTCCCATTGTGCTGCAAGTGGCTTTGGGACAGCGAGATCATATTCCCATCTTCGGCGATGATTATGAAACGGTCGATGGCACTTGTGTCCGTGACTACGTTCATGTGGTTGATTTGGCACAAGCTCATATCCTGGCGTTGAACGCACTGGGCCAAGGTAGCCGAACTTACAACTTGGGCAGTGGGCAGGGATTTTCAGTCAAGCAGGTCATCGAAGCAGCCAGAAAAATCACAGGCCATCCCATTCCAACAGAGATGGGTCCAAAACGCCCTGGAGATGTGGCAACATTAATCGCAAGCAGTGATAAAATCCGCAACGAACTCGGCTGGAAAACAAAATACGATGACTTGCACACCATCATCGAAACCGCTTGGAACTGGCACAAAGCACACCCAAATGGGTATGAAGATTAAACCATTTGCAGATTCCAGGTTATTAACGCTGTTCTAATTTAAAGCTGGACAACGCACGCTGTCGCACTTCATTCGACACCGACTCATGCCACAGCGCACGGTTGTTGGCTTCGAGTTCACTTACGCTATGGCCAGAATCCGCCACGTCTTCAAAATAGCTGATGACCACACGATCGCGCCGTGTATCGTCTGCATGGAACTCGAATCGCTGAATTGAAAAATTTTCCCAGAACGGAATGTCAAATTGGCTCAACACCAACTGCACAGGGTCTTGTTCTGACAAAACACTGGCACTGGCAAACGAACCGCCATGATGAACGTTCCAGCCATCGACATCAATGAGGGGTGTGCTTGGCTCGTTGTACTTTGCACCATCAGGATTGATCCAGCCTTCAAACTGAACCACCAGCAGTTTTTTCAGGCGATCACCCGCCATTGATGTGAAGACATAACCATCAATATTTTGGCTTTGCCCTAGTGAATACCGCAGGTCTTGAAGCAATTTAAATTCGCCATCAACATTCACTTTGATGCCTGGACGATGGGTGGAATGTAATTTACCTCCAAGCCAATAGCGCTTGGGTCGCTCCTCAGGTTTTGGCAAAGGTTCTGTAAAAGGAAGAATCCAAGGAGCAGGAACAACATTCAGAGGTTCTTGATCAAGATTGACATTGGGATCAACAATCGGCTCAGGATCGCGTCCATTAAGCGATACCGTCACGTTCACACGCACACCATCTTCATACCCTACTTCTTTGAGCGATTCCCCAACGAAATGAGCAAACTGTTGCAACATGTGTGGGTCAGAAAGCATGAAGGACACTTGAAGCTGATTCAACTGTCGCATCAGCTTTCGCATTTCCAAATGAGCATCGGCGTCATTGACGCGCATATCGCCAAAGCCTTCTTTGTTATGCACAATCATATCCCAGGAATATTTGTCCCCTTCACCCGTCCAGCGCACATCACCCGCATACAAATGATGGCGAAACGGCAATAGTAGTTGGATTAACACAAACGCACCCAAAACCACCAGCCCTGCCCATTGGATTGCACTCGGAGAGAATTGTGAATGAGGCACTGATTCCACCTTTGAAAATTTTATCTTAAGTAAGCGCAACACATCTCGCGGCCAGCTTGGCGCAAAGTACATCAGGGTCGCCCCCAACGAAAACCAAGGAAAGATATGAATATTGAAAAGATTGGCATTGAGTAAATGAAAGGCCAATGCCCAGGCAAACCCAAACCAGCGTGTTGGTTTCCAGAGCAAGAGAAAAACGATGGACAGGTCGAACACCATGCCTCCGTACGTAAAGACCATGACCATCCATTCTTCAGTAAACCATTGACCGATGATGGGAAAACTGGTGCGGTCCCCCAAAATCATTCGCATGGGTTCGCCCTGAAGCCAGTCAGGATTGATCTTGGAAATGCCTCCAAAGAAATACACCACCCCCATCTGGAAACGAATCAGCCACACCGACCAAGCGGGTGTGATTTGGATGCGTAATTTAGGCCGCATCAACGCATCGAGTGAAAACCCACGATGTGCCGGTATCCAGATCAGAATGAATGTATAAAGCGCAACAAGGTAATGGTGATTTAGGTAGTGGGCTTGATCCAGCAGAAAAATATAGATGTAAACAAAAAACAACAACACTGTTGTCACACGATAAAACAAGCCCAAAACTAAAAAGATGGATAGCACCAGCAATACGCCAAAGTGCCAGAACATGCCCTCACCAGGCCAGGGAGTGATCCATTCAAACCCTGGATAACTGAACCAGAACCCAGGAGCGATGTAGTAGTCAAACACCCAGCCGTTGAGTAAATACGTGCTGGCCCACCACACCATGATGCCACCAAACAGGATGCGGAAAAACACCACACTTGCCACATCCACAGGTGCAAAGATTTTTTGGGTGAAGCCATTTCGTTTGATAGGCTCTGTTGTTGACATGATGCCTCTCTTTAGATTTGAGTTTTAGCATAACTCTCAAGCTGATTCAAACCCAAACCTCAATCACTTCAATCTGCAAAAAACATTGAGTATGACAAAGAAGTGTGATCTGTAGAACACTGATATTCTTCCGTCGGCTCGATTATTTATGTTGTTGCATAGGCGAGATTTCCCTATGTCTATGTTTGTTTCAGCCAAATTGATGAAAGAGCGCACCAACCTTGAATATAGTCGCAACCATACAAAACCCTTATAATATTATGCTTATAAAAAATTAAAATATTCATTGCCCAATCAGGAGGTTGTGCCGTGCAAAAGTATCTTGCCATGGCTGTGGTCGTGTTGCTGACATTGGGGATGGCACCCTATTCGCCGAATCAATCAAAAAGCCCGTTAGATATATCCCCCCCGATCAATGAAATCCGAACAGAATTTACTCAAACCGGTATGATGAATCTGGTCGAAAATGCCTTTGAAAACTTTGGCGAACACATTTTGGTGGCCGTCCATGACTTCACTTATCAAAGCATCGCCGACACCATCATGAAGCGAAATCGCAGTGATGAACCTTTCCAAATGTACTTGCTCATTGGCGCAGAAACAGATGGCCCCAATCGCAATCACGAAACCGAAGTCGAAATCTGCACGCAGCTTGATCGTCTGCGCGATGTTCAAGTGAGATTTTTATTGGGCCTGAACCATAAGTTTGGCGTGTTCTCCGGCGAGCATTTTGATTTGGTGCTCACCGGTTCGACCGATTGGACCAAAGAAGCGTTTGAACGCCAGGACAATCACATCGTTTCCATCCCAGATGCAGAAACGGTGGAATCCTTCACCAGCGAATTCTGGGAGCTTTGGAACGATTCCGATGTGATTTACGGTTGTGATGAATTTTAAGTCTGAATAGCACTCAAATCATTCAACAGTTTGACAAAATGCACCCCTTCCTTCATAGTTTTCTTTAATGAGGGAAGGGGTTACTTTTTCTTTTCAAAATTTTACAAAGAGGTGGATATGAGGTTACGTTTTATTGTTACATTTTTATTAGCTGTTTCAGGCATTCTATGGGCAGTTCCAGGCTACGCCTGTGACTATCCCCAGATGTTGAATGATTTTCCTGTCGATGGGGCCACCGTGTCTTCCACCACACCCACATTAGGCGTGGTTACCGGGACGACTCCATCGGATCCGTGTGCTCACACGTACACGGGCTGGCAAATTGCCACAGATTCCAATGGGGACAACGTTATCTTCGATTCTAGTGAGCAAAACCCTAACAAAGACGACATCAACTTATACACAATGACCATTCCGAGTGGTTATCTTGAATCAGGGCAAACTTACTATTGGGTCGCTGTTCAATATGATGAATTCGGTTCAGGCCCGTTTAGTAACCCAACCAGCTTCACGGTGTCTACACAAACAACAAATAACTCTTGTGAGTTTGCCGAAGTGGTCAACTATTATCCAGAAAATGAACAAACCATTTCAACGACCACACCAAAACTTGAAATCGAGTCTGAAGGCCTGGGCTGCGAGCCTTCTTATACACAATGGATCGTTGCCACCGATGCCAAGTTTGGCAATGTTGTGTTTGACTCTGGTTTCGATTCAAGCAATCTTTTTTACATCAATGTGCCTTCAGGGTTGCTTTCACTGGGCCAAAGCTATTATTGGACAGCTAAAGTTTATGATGAATTCGAGCATGTAAGCCCTTACAGCCGGACCACAAGCTTTAGCATCAGTGAAATCGGTCAGCCTGAAGTTGTTGTTGAAGCGTTTGGCCCAGGGTTGCCATTTAAGCTTGTGCGTGGCCCTGTTCTATTCCCAGGTGCGGATCGACCGGTTATCGTTAAGTACATCATTGTCGACGGAAGAGCCATTTTTGAAGGCGATATTCTGTTGGGCCGCGTTGAGATGGACAATGGCACACCCACTTTGCAATCCACGGCCTCAGCAAACCAGCCTCAGGGTATTGGGATTCGTTCATTTGCTGGCAACTTATGGCCCGCTGGTGTGATGGCCTATACGATAGACAACAGTTTCTCTCAGGCACAAAAAAATGAAATCAGCCAAGCCATGCAGATGGTTTCAGCCGCTTCTGTGATTCGCTTTGCGCCACGCACCACAGAATCCGATTACGTTCACTTTCAACCGGGTGCCGGTTGTTCGTCTTATATTGGTCGCATTGGTGGCAAACAGGAAATTATTGTGAACGAACGTTGTGGGTTGGGCTCAACCATCCACGAAATCCTTCACGCGTTAGGCATTTTCCACGAACAGTCCCGCTGTGACCGCGACAATTTTGTGCGCATCAACTTCGGCAATATCGAAGCAGGGCGAGAAGGCAATTTTGAGAATCAATGCGTCACCGGCGCTGACATTGGCAGCTATGATCATGGGTCCATCATGCATTATCCGGCGTTTGCCTTTAGTTCTAATAATCAAGCCACAATAGAAACCATTCCGGCAGGCACCCCCATTGGCAATCGCAGTGGTCTTAGCGCGGGCGATATTGCCTCCATTCAGTCATTGTATGGCGGCTCACCCATCAGCCCACCTGCAGGCAATGTTGCTCCAGTGGTTGACTTGAAAGCAGCTCAGGATAATAACTCTGGGGTCTTGGTCTTCAATGCCAATGCAACTGACCCTGACGGTGATCCGCTCACCTACGAATGGTTCCTCAATGGCGACAAGCAACTGGTGTTTGATCCTGAAGTCCGCTGGGCGGATCCTGCAGACGGAACACATACCGTGATGGTGAAAGTCAACGATGGCAGAGGCAATTCCACGCAAGACACCATCAACTTCGACGTCACCCCAGGCGGCGATTCTGGCCCAGGACCTGGACCAGGCACTGGCAGCAAAACCGTCGCACAGGCATTGGATGCCAACAACAATGTTCGTATCGACGATCCAGAAATTATAAAAGGGATTCAATATTGGATTCTTGGCGAAATTGTCGCTGGCACCGACAACCTCCGCATCGGTGATGACAAAATGCTGAATTTAATTAGTTACTGGATTTTGGCCACACCGATTCCTCAGGCTGCTGAGCCAGCGCCAGAATCAACGTTCAATTTCTGGGATTGGGTCAAGGGCGTTTTCAAATTGTAAAACTTTAAAACTCTCGATCGTCATTCCTGTTTTCGCAAGAATGACAATCGAGAGTGAAATTAGCCAAAACTGAAATTTCTTTTCGGTAATTGATTGTGAAATGAAAATAGCGAAGCGGGGTGTGAAATGCACCCCGCTTCTTTTTTGTCTCCACTCTTAGTTCAAAACCACCATTCGTTTGATATCCAAGCGTTCGGTTTGGCCATTCGCTTTTTTCAAAGTCACCAAGTAAAAGTAGGTGCCGTTGGCCAATCGTTGACCGTCGTTGTTCAAGCCCTGGAAGCTGAGGCCCTGGCCCTGAGATGTACCGCTGAACACACGCTCACCGGCCGTGTTAAAGATGTCTAACTGAACTTGCTCGATAGAAAGATCGTTGATGCGAATGTTCAACTGACCGCCCGCCATCGGCTGAATCGTCAACGGCTGTGCGCTGGCCAATCTGGCTCGTTCAAACTTGCCTTCACCACAAGTCCAACTGAACTCAAAAGCCTGACTGCGGTTTCCGGATTTATCTTCTACATAAAATTTAACTTTAGGTTCTGCAAACAGAACGTTGTCCGGCAAGTTACAAAGCTGCAAGAAAGAAATCATACCACTTTCGTTGATTTCGTCAAAGCTAAATGGTGTCAATTTAACAAACCAATCAAACTGTTCTTTACTAAAATTCATGGCTTCAACCATGATACGACTCACGTTTTGATCACTATCGGCGAAATACAACACAGATTGAGAAAACTCTCTGCGTTCCATGGCAACGGGGCCAGCCAACGCTTCGATTACAGGCACAGCGTTTTTAGGTTGGGGTTTATCTTCATCCTCACCCTCGGCTTCACTCGTTGGTGGTGCAGGCGGGCTTATGGTCAAGTTCGTATTAAATTCAGGATGCGGACCAAAGCCTTGTGTGGAAGACTGACACGTGGGTTGAATGAATACCCAGTAGCCGTTGAAGTCGTTCAACACTTCGTTGTTGGGATCAACCTGTCGATAGCCAGCACCATTCCAATCGGTGAACAAAGGTCGACTGGCACACACACCACGAGCTTGTGCCCAGGTCTGGTTGCGGGTCGAGACGATGAACCAGCCAGAGGGGAACCTGGGCGAAGCACCCTGATCAATGCCGGACACCTGCAAAGTACAAGCAGACTGAACACGGATGAATACACCTGCGTTGGTGGTGATGACACTAGTTTCATTGTACTGATTGCTATTATTGTTCCAGTGATAGACCACGTTGCGCTGTGCGCCATTGCGATCCAACACCATACATCCACTGAAGTTGCTGACTGTTTTTACCATTTCAACTGGTGATGAAACCAAATTCCAACCAGCGCGCAGTTGACGGGTAAATGTCTGTGCTAAACCTGGAGTCGTTCGACCACCACCGGTACCGCCGCCACCACCTGTGCTAGGCTGCGTGATTGTAAATTTGATGGAAGAACGTGCATCGGCATGATTAGAATTGCCGCGAACGCCACTGAGGGTAAACAACTGATAACTGGAAGTCGTGCCATTCAACAAGGTGTTGGCACCAAACGTCCCAGGTGCAGGCAAAGGAACGTTTAACGCTTTGCCATTAGAGGATAAAAACTGTGAACAACCTTGCAAGATGGATGGAGCATTTAAGCCCGTGCTGGGATCATTGCAAAGTAAAATCAATGTGGTCGAACCATTAAAACCCAAAGGCTCCAACAACACGCCGATGCCGCCACCAAATACATATGGAGATGCAGAATCAATTGCAATGGTCAATGTGTTGCCCAAAGAAGCAGTGTACACATTGTTTGGCGTGGCTGAGGTCGTGGCCTGACTGAGATCGATCACGTTACCGAAACAATTGTTGATCACAACAATTCTCAAAGTACAGGATTGTTGTGCCGGCAAAGTTGGTGGAGATGCAAATGGATGTGCCAATGCAGTTGGTGAAATAAATAAACTTAAGAAGAAAATCAAGATAGGGGCAAGCGGAAATTGCTGTTTCAAGGTTTGTGTTAGCGCGAATTTTTTCATGGTGAACTCCTTGTCTCGTTGAAGGTTGAGTTCACTTTAAAAATTGAGCGTGACAACACCGTGACAACGCATGACAGAGGGTTTATCAGGGTGTTTTCAGGTTTAAATTATTGTTTTGGGATCAGAAGATTAGCGTAAAGCGAAATCGTAAAAAGCGGTGACCACTTGGCGGATGGGCTGGCCCTGCTCGGTCAACTGTTCGATCTCGTCCACCACGTCGTTGCTGAGGAAATATTCATCGCAATTCTGGCAGATCAGTGCGGGCACATTTTCCACAATTTTGTATTCCATTCGCGCAGAAGGATCACGGTGAGTGACCAGGTCTGCTTTCAAATTACCGCCGCAAGCCATACAAAAATTCATTGTCGCCGTTTCCATGCCGAGCATTATAAAGAGGTCACTTTGATCATGATGTTTTCCTGACGACAATTTTTTGAAAGTTTGAAACATCTCTTGACTCTCGCACCATGCAAGGGTTTATGATGGTCTTAGGTGGAGTAAAAACACACTGCGTAAACAGTGAACTAAAAAGAATCAGTTAGGAAAATGAACCAGCCAATAGAATGTGAGTCAGCAAGAACCAACTTTCTATGGCCAAATTGAAACCATGTTTAAGATTGGGGAGTTTGCGAAGTTGGGGCATGTGTCGATTCACATGCTGCGTCATTATGACCGGCTGGACATGCTCAAGCCTGCTCATACTGATTTGCAGACAGGCTACCGTTATTACAGTGTGCAACAGTTGCCAACACTAAATCGGATCATGGCCTTGAAGGATCTGGGTTTTTCGTTGGAACAGGTCGCCCGTTTGTTGAAAGACAAAATTTCTCATCAAGAGATTCAAGGAATGCTCAAGCTCAAAGAAGCTCAAATTGAACAGCACTTAAGTGACGAACAGTTGCGCCTCAGCCGCGTTAAAGCACGTCTGGCCCAAATTCAGGAAGAAGGTCACTGGCAGCCCGATGAGGTGGTGGTCAAGCAATTGAACACGCAGCCTTATCTGTCTTCAGGTCATGTGACGTTACATGACCAAGACTTGGTGCGATTGTTCATGGAAATAGCGGACACTCTGGATCAGCACCAGCTACACACCAATGGTATGGGGCATGTGGTCATTCACGGCCCATCTGATCAGCAGCATCGACACAGTGTAGAAGCTGGATTTGTGGTACAACCTGATTCGCCGGATCAACTGATATTGCCGAGCAAACGAACCATTCATAAGCGAAACTTGGAAGCCACCGATGTCGCTACGATGGTTTTAAGTGGGCCACGCCAGCAAATTCCCACTTGTTTTGCCACGATTGGCCAATGGATGGAAATCAACCAGGCAGTGTGCAACGGCATGTTTCGAGAAATTTACCTCCACCCAGGAAGCACCAGAGATGACAACGACAACGTAGTCGAACTGCAAATTCCCATCAAACCACTTTAAAATTTTAGGAGATTTTCCAGATGCGATATTTGAAGATTTGTGTTTTATGTTTAGGGATGTTTTTCTTATTTTCAGCCAGCGACAATGCAGACATCAAAGCTCAGGAAAACTTGGTGAAATTTGAGTTTGATCTCAACCGCCCTGTGGTTCGCCACGGTGCCAACAACGAATGGGACGCTCGACATACCGCACCTGGTGCCGTGGTGTTTCATGACGGACAGTTTCATATGTTTCGTAATGGTTACCGAGGTTGGCCTCAGCCTTCACAAGTGGGTTATCTCACTTCAGAAGATGGCGTTCAATGGACCGAGGTGATGGAACAGCCCGTGTTCTCTCATGGCAGTGTGCCGTTTGATGGTGTCCGCCTTGCCTTGTTAACCAGCGCCATCGTGGAGGATGACGGCACCTGGGTGTTTTATTTCGCACCGTTTAACAGCCAGGGTAATCCCACCTTGGGCGTGCTTCGGGCCACCGCACAAACCCCAACCTCAACCTGGGTGATGGATGATCAAGTCTTGCTGGAACCTGGCAGTGATGGCGAATGGGACGAAAACTTTTTGGCGATCACCAATGTGATCAAAACAGATGGGGGTTACTTTCTCTACTACGCCGCCGGAAACGATGAAGGTGACATGGCCATCGGTCTGGCCACCAGTGATGACGGGCTTGAATGGACCAAATACAACAATCCTTCCACCAGTGGCACTTTTTCAAAAAGTGATCCCATCCTAAGAAAAACACAAGATTGGGAAGTGAACATCCAGGACCCGCGCGTGATCAATACGCCAGACGGCTGGGTGATGCTCTACAGTTCATTTAATGGCAACTTCCGCAATCAAGGCTATAACATTGCCACCAGTGATGATGGCATCAACTGGGAGAAAATCCAGCCCACACCTGTGCTGGCACGTTCGGACGTCAATCGCAACCCTTGGTATCCAGAATTGGCTTATCGAAATGGCACATATTATTTCTATTTGGAAGCTGATACGTTTGATGGTGGTACAGATATTTTTGTATCGACCTTCTCAGGCTCATTTAGGTAAAAACAAAACAGGGTTGAACGCAAAATGTTCAACCCTGTTTCAAATAGGTCTATCTTTTTATTAAGGTTTAACTTTTCAACAATTCATATTTGGTTTCTGAGGTGCCACTAATTGTTGCAGGTTCATCACTGGTAATCACTTCTAAGCCTTCGAGTTCTAATTCAGCATCAAATTTTTGTGTGATCGTTGCAGTGTTAAAGAGCCCTGTGGCCTGGTCAAGCTCAAATTCGCCTTTGCCTTCACCGCTCAAGTTGTTGAATCGCATCTTAAACGGACCAAACTCAAGTGCTTCCGCTTTGGGGTTGTCGCTTAGTGTCATTGTGGTATTTAACTTAATGCCATTATCTGTGAGTTCTGTAAATTTGACAGTGGTTTCAAAATTGGCCGCAAACCCAGTGGTGGTCGACCAAGATTCAGTCCATTCATCCCCAACCTTCACTGGTTCTGCCGCATACATTCCAAATGAAGTTTGCATTAAATCCTTGATGGATTCTTCACCGACAATGCTTTTTACAAGTGGTTCTATCAAATCACGAATTTCAGAATCAACTGTATCCAGCATCGTGTCAATCAATTCATTAACACCACTGACGGATTGAATCTCGCCCATTGGGGTGAGCACAACATTATAACTATTTCCAATCAACGTTTGATAAATTCTGCCCTGTGGATTGTCAGTTTGAGTGCCTAGATTGGAATCAAAAACAACCGCTCCATCAGACATACTTTTCATCGATTCATACGTGTACTTCAGTGTGGTACTGCCATCTTCATCTACGTTTATGACATCAATTTTGTAAATTGTTTCGGATTCACTTTTGGTCTTGGTGGTTTCACCAAACATCGTTTGAGTGGTATCTTCTGTTGTGGTGATTTTCATCCGGTAGGTTTCTTCCGCTTCCAACTTCAATGCCAGATCAACCAGTTGAACTTCAGGTTCAGTTTGATCGGTATTGGTGGTATCTGTGTTTTGTTGATCTTGTTGACTGGTTTGGTTGTTATCACAAGCAGTTAGAAAACCGACAGAAAAAATTGCTGCCAATAAAAAAATACCCAACGTTTTGAAATGACGAATCATCATTTGCCCCTCTTCCCAGGCTTCATTAATGTAGCAGGTTCTCACTCAACTCAGCTTACAATACTTTTTAATAGATGACAAAAAGCCACCCAATTAAGGGTGGCTTTTTGTCATGTTTATCTAATCTAAATCGGCGTAAGTTTAAAAGATCGGGGCTTCGTTATTAATTAAAAAGATCCCTGCTGACCCACTCAGAGAAATGCTTTCGGCATAGAGCCAATAAGTTTCCTTTTCGTAGAGAAGTGCTGGTTGACCAAACCCACCCTGTCCTGGCACAATATTTGGAAAAATCAACGGATTTTGTTCTACTTTCACCCAGTTAATCCCATCTTCACTGCTGGCAAAACCGAGGCCGTTGTTCTGTGGAAAGAGGCCAAAACTTTTGTAGAGCATAATCCAGCCATCCGGTGTAACCACAACGCGGGACTGATAAATACCATTGCTCTCCCATGAATCACTTTTAGGAGCCAGTAAAGGATCGCTGTTTGCATAAGACACTTCCGTAGTGGCAGGATCATCATGCTTTACCCAGTGAATGCCATCCGCACTGGTGGCCAAACCGATACGCATATAGCCCTTTTTATCTGCGCCGGTGTAATACATCAGATAACCATTTTCGGTTTTATGGACGTTGGCCTGCGAGACTTGTCCACCATCCCATTCATTCTCATCTTCACTCATGCGCAACACAGGTTCGGGATCAACTGTCCACGGCCCTTGAGGCTGTGCTGCTGTTGCACGTCCAATGAAACCATTGCCGAGGCTTGCACTTCGGGTTTGCCAAACATGGAAGTAGAGCACCCAGGTGCCATCATCTTCGACCAACAAACTGGAGGCCGATGCTGCCACTTCAGCATAAGGCACATCACTGGTTTTGAAGACGGGGCCATCACCCTGTTTTTCCCAATGGATACCATCGCTGGAAACAGCATAGCCCATCTCAACATTGCCTGGCCATTTGGAAAAAGCATTGAAAATCATATGAAACTGACCATCATGAAAAACCATGCCACCAGGATCAATTCGTGCCCCATCCCAGTCGCCCTTGGCACCACGCGCCAATATGGGGTCACTTCCACTTAAAGCAAATCCGGTTTCGATAAGTTTTTTATGGTTACAGCCCATCAATCCTAATCCAAGCATCAATAAAATAATAAAAGCCATTGAAAATTGCTTCTGGAAAATCATTTTATTTTCCCTTTCAAGTGATCGTCATTTTGGAATATTTTGAAACCAGTGTAAAATCTTAATGGGTCTATTAAAAGATCCATTAATTCATAATATGATAGACCCATTTTTAATTGGAGACCTGCATGAAAACACCGCGAAATTCAGAGCAATTGATGCCTTCCCTTGTCCAATTGGACCGAAGTCAAGACACCCCTCTGTATCAACAGATTTACAGCGAGCTACGTCGAGCCATTTTAAATCAGCAGCTTGAATCAGGCACCAAACTGCCTTCAACCAGAGAGTTGGCCAGCCTGTATGATGTGTCTCGAAATACAATTAAATCAGCGTTTTCTCAATTGATCACAGAAGGTTATCTGGAATCTTTTGTGGGCGCTGGCACCTTTGTCAGCCATCAGCTTCCGGATGATTTGAGCTTTGCTTTCGTAAAACCTTCACCACAGTTTTCTGAAACAGAACGGCATTTATCGCAGCGCGGCCAATCACTGATTTGGCTTGGAAAATTGGCCCGTGCGCAAAACATTTATCGAGACACCAACCATATTTTTGTGATCGGTGTTCCTGAACTAGAAGTCTTTCCTTTTGAGTTATGGACAAAGCTTTCGACCAAAATGCAGCGAAAGCTTTCAGCCAACCATTTTGGCTATCATCAAGATCCGTTGGGCTATCGACCTTTACGCGAAGCCATTGCCCGCTATGTGCGCACCTCACGCGCGGTACGGTGTGAAGCAGATCAAATACTGATTGTTTCAGGCTCACAGCAAGGATTTTTCACAGCAGCCCAAGCCTTGGTCAACCCAAATGATTCTGTTTGGGTTGAGGAACCTGGCTACAGTGGATCAAAAGGTGTGATGATGTACCTGGGACACAAAATTGTTCCTGTGCCTGTCGATGATGAAGGCATCCAAGTTGAGCAGGGGATTCAGCTTCAAGCGGATGCCCGCATGGCGATTGTCACCCCATCTCACCAATATCCGTTGGGCATGACGATGAGTTTGCCCCGCAGGCTGCAATTATTGAAGTGGGCCTCGCAACATGAATCCTGGATTCTGGAAGATGATTACGACAGCGAATTTCGCTACAGCGGCCCACCACTGGCTTCGTTACAAGGACTGGATCATCAAGGCCGCGTCATTTACATGGGCACATTTAGCAAGGTGTTGTTTCCTGCACTTCGCTTGTCTTACCTTATCCTTCCACCGGATTTGGTCGATGCCTTTGTGGGCGTTTACCTGCCCACGGGAAACAATGTGCCTTTGTTGTCTCAAGCAGTGCTGGCTGAATTTATTCAGGAAGGACATTTTTCCAGACATATTCGGCGGATGCGAAAACTGTATCATCAACGCCGTAATCATCTGCTCGACGCATTAAAAAAACATTTGGGAGAGATGATTGAAATTGGACCCAATGACGGCGGGATGCATCTCAACATTTGGCTGCCCGAAAATGTTCGTGTTCAAGATGTGACCAAACACTTGGAAAAATACAACGCTCAAAATGTTGCTTTGTCATTAAATTATCTGGATCAACATCATCGAGATGGGTTGCTGCTGGGATTCAGCAGCGCGACTGAATCCCAGATCGAAACCAACGTAAAAGAACTGGCCCAAGCCATTGAAACAGCCACCAGTGCTTAGGCCCTTTGCTGCGCCTGTTTTCGGGCTGAAGCCAATTCATCCGCGATCAAAAAAGCCAGCTCCAATGCCTGACTTGCATTGAGCCTTGGATCGCAGTGAGTGTGATAACGCTCGGCCAGTTTGTGATCGGTGATCTCCTGCGCACCGCCAGTACATTCGGTCACATCCTGCCCGGTCATTTCCAAATGGATGCCTCCAGGGTGTGTGCCTTCCGCGCGATGCACAGCAAAGAAATTTTGGACCTCAGAAAGAATGTAATCAAACGGGCGCGTTTTGTAACCGGAATCTGCTTTGACCGTATTGCCGTGCATCGGATCACACGACCAAACCACTGATTTGCCTTCCTTTTCAACAGCCCGAATCAAGTGAGGAAGTTTCTCCTGGACCTGATCATGGCCCACGCGGACAATCAAGGTAAGGCGTCCGGGCTCGTTTTCAGGGTTCAATAAATCAATCATTTTCAACAGGCGGTCGGTATCCAGATCCGGCGCACACTTGATGCCCAGTGGGTTTTTAATTCCGCGTGCAAACTCAAGATGCGCATTTTCAAGCTGCCCCGTTCTCGCCCCCACCCAAAGGAAGTGGGCAGATACGTCGTACCAGTCGTCCGTGGTGCTATCGATGCGAGTCAATGCCTGTTCATAAGGCAACAGCAACGCTTCATGTGAGGTAAAGAAATCGGTTTCGCGAATCGGGCTGGCCGTTCGCTCATTGATGCCGCAGGCGGCCATAAACTGTAAAGATTCTTCAATCCTCATAGCCAAATCCTCATAGCGTTCACCCTGTGAACTGTCAGAGATAAAGTCGAGATTCCATCGATGCACCTGATGTAAATCTGCATATCCCCCTTGTGAAAAAGCACGAAGCAAGTTCAGCGTGGCCGCAGCCTGATTGTAGGCCTGAACCATACGTTCAGGGTTTGGCTCTCTGGACTCAGCGTCAAAGTTGATGCGGTTAATAATGTCACCACGATAGGATGGCAGCTCTGTTCCGTTTTGGTTTTCCATGTCCGCAGAACGCGGCTTGGCAAATTGCCCCGCCATGCGCCCCACCTTGACCACGGGCAGTTTGCCTGCAAATGTCATGACCACCGCCATTTGCAACATCACACGGAAGGTATCACGGATGGCGTCAGGGTGAAACTCGGCAAAGCTTTCGGCACAGTCGCCGCCTTGCAATAAAAAGGCTTCGCCTGCAGCCACTTTGGCCAGGTTCTTTTTCAGTTGTCTGGCTTCACCGGCAAACACCAAAGGTGGATATTTGCTCAATGTGTTTTCAACGGTTTCCAAATGCTGTGTGTCTTTATAGTCAGGCATTTGGATAAATGGCTTCGACCGCCAACTGTCCGGACGCCAAGATTGTGCCATGGGTAATTACCTCTATTCTTTTGCCATAAACCAGCAAGCACAGATTATACTGTTCAATCCGTCAAGTGCGAAATTTTGTTTCTTCTCCAACAACACGATATCTTTGTTTTCATCAAGCCTTCATTTAGCGCAGGTGATTGAATGCCAAAAATTGTGGGATTGGGTGAAGCTCTCATCGACTTGTTTGCCGAACCTGGAACACCTTTAAAAGAAGCAGAATCACTCAAGCCTTCTCCAGGCGGTGCGCCTGCCAATGTGGCTGTGACTCTGGGTCGTTTGGGCGCAGACGTCGGCTTTATCGGCAGAGTGGGAAACGATGAATTCGGAAAATTGCTTCAGGAATCTTTACAACTGGCAGGCGTGGATATCACTCATTTCCAGGCTGATCCTGTTGCCCCCACGATGCTGGCGGTGGTTGCCTCTCCCCGTCCAACCGAGCAACACTTTGCGCTTTATCATGGTGCGGCAGAAAAATTAAGTGTCGATGATTTGCCAAAAAACGTGATTGAATCAGCACAAGTGTTTTACTTCGGCTCGGTCAGCCTGGCGAATCAAAGCCGTGAGGCCACACTCAAAGCAGCACAGTGGGCCAAAGATGCCAAACACCATGTGGTATTTGATGTCAATTTACGCCCTGCAGTCTGGGCTGATCTCGATGAAGCGAAACGCTGGATTAAGTCTGCCTCCAAGTTCGCCACGGTCATCAAGATGAATGAATCTGAATTGAGATTCTTGACAGGAACCAATGATTTACAGCAAGGATGTAGTGCTTTACTAGAACAAAACATCCAACTCTGTTGCGTGTCTCTCGGCGGAGACGGCGCATATTTTGACAACCATCAAGTCCGAGGCACTGTGCCTGTGGCTGATGTTGCTGTGGTGGACACCACGGGCAGCGGCGATGCTTTTGTGGGCGGGTTTTGCTTTCAACTCAGCAGACTTTCACAATCGATTGCTGAATTGGATGAAGCCACCTTGCGCAGCATGATCCAATTTGCAAATGCCTGCGGTGGATTGGCGGCAACCAAACTCGGTGCCATGAGCGCTTTGCCAGATCTGGCTTCTGTTGAAGCGTTAATTCAAACAATCAGTGACTCATAAAACTTAAGGGGATTCAAATCGCTTCCAAACATCTCAAAGCTGAAATCATTCGAGTTGCCAAGCTGGCACGGGATCAAGGACTTGTGGTCAGCAACCTGGGCAATTTCAGTATCCGTGATAGTGATCAAATCTATATCACGGCCAGTGGTCTTCCGTATGAGAATCAAACCCCACAGGATGTCATCATCATTGATCTCGAAGGAAACCATTTGGAAGGGCCACATCAAGCGTCCAGCGAAAAGCGTGTGCATCTGGCGATCTATCACGCGCGCGCGGATGTCAAAGCCGTGGTTCACACCCACAGCCTCTATGCAACTGCCTGGAGCTTTTTACAAAAACCATTAAATTTGGACAGTGAAGAACTCCACCTTTACATCGGCTCACATATCGAAACCGCAACGTTTGGTGCAACTGGCACTGAAGAACTTGCTCAACATACAGCCCGAGCATTAGGAAATCGACAGGCGGTTTTAATGGCCAAGCATGGTCCAGTCAGTGTGGGAAGTTCTTTAGAAGAAGCGTTCAATCGCCATCTGATTGTGGAACGAATTGCCCATATGTCGTGGTTGCTCAAACAATCAAGTGAACTCTAAGGTTTCATTTTTTCGACTTTACCATCGAGTTTCTAATCCTTGGAGCACGCACTGATAATCACAATCAATGAGCATGGAATTGGTGTTTTGATGATGCGCATAGATTTGCCTGATGCGACGATTCCACATGGCTTGCCCCACCCACGGTTGCTTGGCTTGGGTAATAAGCGCTTCTCGGAAAGCGACGGTAAAACCATGTCCAAAACGGTTGCTTCGGATGCCCTCAACCACGTTGGTTTGCTTATTCACAAAAACCATATCCAATCGATCTCGAAATACCTTTGGCAATCCGGTTGGATCGTCAGGCAATGATCGCTCAGCAGATGGAAGCAAATGATAGTTAAATGGCACTTCCGTCCAACCAATTTCTCCAGGGAAATAATAGAGAAAAAAGATCACATCTTCTTCGGCGTAGAATGCCACCTCAGCTTTGCAATCGCACAAACCTTGAATATGTTCTGGCGTGGGATTCGACAGGATCAAGCCCAATTCATGACGGCCAGCTCGAAAACTGTACTGTGTGATGGGCTCATAAGTTTTCCTGGCTGTTTGGTATGGGTCTCCAATTTCAAACGTCACGATGAATCCTTTTGATCTTTCCCACGATCTAAAAAATTGTTGCGGTATTTAACCCCGAACACCATGCCTGCAACGAACATGGCATAGGCTTTGGTCTTGTCATGAAGGTGATCCAGTTCATCTTCAGACATGGCCATGAATTCCTGCCATCTGGTTTCAAATGCGTTGGCAATATCAGCTTTTATAAAATCATCGCTGACTTCAGCAATCAGCTTTTTGAGAAAATCTTCATTCATTCTTACCTCAATCTCGCACGGATTAGATTTAAGCCGATGAACAAAGCGCTTTCAAATCAACAGGATGTCTGAATTGAAAATCGTATGTCTGAATCGACAGATCGTTAATTTCAA
The DNA here is from genome assembly GCA_029262795.1 of Candidatus Fraserbacteria bacterium. Lineage (GTDB taxonomy): Bacteria > Bipolaricaulota > Bipolaricaulia > RBG-16-55-9 > JAJCYT01 > JAJCYT01. The sequence continues at coordinate 178,550 of JAJCYT010000031.1, read as the reverse complement.
CAGCACGCGTTTGATATTCAAACTCTGCCACCATAGCAACATAAAACCCGGTAACTTCTCCAACCAAATCTGCACAACATTGTTGATTTCCCTCTGCGTTAATGAAATCTTCCTGACCCCAGATAAACGTTCCATCCAGCATCGCTAAAAAGTTTGGATTTTTGCAGATGGCCGAAGCCACTAAAAATCTCTCCCCTTCAGCCAAAAATTGTTCTGCTCGAACTGTTCCTGCAAGGCTGTCTCTTTTTATATCGCCAACACTTAGTTCATTTCTAATCAGGCTGATGCCTGGATTTGCAGCGTCCACCCTTTCACCATTAACCAGCAACTTTTTTTCATCTCTGATGAATGAGAACAAGGTGGGTGTCATGGAATAAAACGAAAACCGCCATCCTTGAGAGGTTTGGAAATCAAGATCATAATTCAAAATTAAATCCCCTGAATCAGGATCAATCATTGCTTCATTCAGATTTATCGTGTGCTCGCCAGAGTCAAAAACCCATGCGTTTTGAAAATCCTGAGTTGCCAGCGCTGTGGTTGTCGCAATAAAAATGAGAAAGATCAAGGCATATTTTTTCATGCTGCCCTCCATAACAGGTCAAAGTGCCTAAAGACTACCTGAAACCGAAACTCAATTGCGAATGATTGAAAAAGAGATGTTAAAAATATTCAACTTTGAAGAAAAGGTGTGGGCCCAGCAGGGATCGAACCTGCGACCCGCCGGTTATGAGCCGGATGCTCTGCCGCTGAGCTATGGGCCCTTTTGAATAACTATGGCTACTATAGCTGTGGATTATTGCCTTGTCAACGACAAATCCTTCCATTTTCACAGACCATGTGTTTTCCGTTTTCGCGTTCTATATACTTATGAACACATCTTCAATAAGGAGCCTGCATGGGTGCCCAAGCCAACACCAATGTTTTGTTCAGCGACATCCGTGATTTTACAGAGTTCACGGCCAAGCGTGGCGATCAACAGGCATTTAATTTGTTGCAGCTTCACAACCAAATGGTGCAGGATGCCTGTGAAACCTATCAGGGCCAACTTATTAAAACCTATGGCGATGGGGCTATGGCTCGCTTTAAAAATGCGTCTGATGCAGTGTCGGCTGCAATTGATTTGCAAAGCCATGCAAACACGCATACGCAAAACCATCCCAGCACCCCTTTGCTGGTTGGTGTAGGCATTCATCACGGCGAAGTGATTGAAGAAGACGACGATCTGTTTGGCTTGGCCGTCAACTTCACCAAGCGTTTGGCCGATGAAGCACGCTCCGGTCAAATCGTGGTTTCCAATGCAATTCGTGAAAAGCTCGATCCTTCTACTCAGGAGTGGATGACCATTGGCGAACGCGATATCAAAGGCATTGGCGAAGTGCTTTTATATGAAATTATCTGGCGCAAAGAATCGATGCGATTGACCACTCAAGATCAAACGTTAAATTTAATCATCACCCATGATGATAAACTGGTGATCGAACTCGGCAAATACGTGCGCCAGGAACTCGATGCGTTGCGTGACAAACTCAGTGGTGAAAAATCCACCTTACCTACAGGCGTTGGCTGGCTGTTTCAAAAAATGGATGATTGGCTGCCTGAACTCATCGACAAAGCCTTGGGCAAACTTGGTATCGGGATTGAACACCCACTCAATCAGGTCAACCTATGGATGGAAAACAATCGCCTGATGATTCGCATTGGCAGTCGTCAGTTTGACCTCAACAACCAGTGGCAGGGCAAAGGGTTTGATGAAGAAAAACTGCATCAATTCATCGAGAGAATCCATGACCGCCAAAAAATATTGGGCCAGACACAAAGCAAAGCAATTCATGAAGATTTTATACCGACTGCACCTAAGCAGGACAATACTACAACATCCAAAAACACGTCTACCCCACCTTTAAAACTGATGTTCCTTGCTTTGTCCGAAAATGAACAAGCACAAAAGGCGTTTTCATCCTGGCCCATCGCAAAAAAACTGGTGCAACGATTTGTCGCTGGAGAAACATTTCCAGAAGCCATCGAAGTGGTGCGGCAACTGAACCAAAACAATATTCAAGCAACTGTCAACCACCTGGGCGAACACACGGAAGATCTTCTCATTGCCAGACAAACGTCGGACAAATATTTGAACTTGCTCGATGCCATCGGCCAATCCGGCGTGGACACCACTGTGTCGATTAAGCCGACCCAAATCGGTCTGTCCCTCGGTAAAGATGTTTGTGATGCCGAACTAACCAAGATTCTGGCTTACGCCCAAACCAGCAACACCAAAATCTGCATCGACATGGAAGATTCTCCATACACTCAAACCACGCTGGAATTGTTTGCCAAATATCATCAGCAATATGGACAGCAGGTGGGCACCGTCCTCCAGGCCAATTTGATGCGAACCTTTGACGACCTGGAACAATTGATCAAAATGGGCGCACCAGTTCGCTTGGTCAAAGGTGCTTATCTGGAACCTGAAAATATCGCATTCCAGCAAAAAAGTGATGTAGATAAGGCATATGCGCAACTCATTCAACAATCACTTTCTCCCGAAGCACTTCAAAATGGTGTTTATACCTCCATCGCCTCTCACGATGAAAAGGTGTTGCGCTGGGTGTGTGATTTGGTTCAACAGGAAAAAATATCCACCGATCATTACGAATTCCAAATGCTTTACGGCATCCGCCGTGATTTGCAACAAAAGCTTGCGGAGGCCGGCCATCAGGTACGTGTTTACGTCACCTACGGCACGCAATGGTACCCGTACTTCATGCGTCGCCTTGCTGAACGTCCCGCCAATGTGTTGTTTTTGTTGAAAAATCTTTTCCGAGCTTAATCTCCAGAATTGACAAATGATAAATAAAGATTTTAAATGAGCACATGGCTCCTTTTTCTCTAGACATGGCTCCCAATCAAATCACCTTCTTCATGGTATTTTTATTGGGCATGGCTCCTGGTATTTTCTGGCTTTGGTTCATGTACGAACGTGATAAATGGGAACCCGAGCCTCGCATGATGGTGTTCCGTATTTTCCTTTGGGGCATGGCGTCCACCATCCCTGCAATCATTCTAGAACTGATCGGCACGCCCATTGTCACCGCATTTGTTGCCGATTCCTTATCACAAAGCCGTACGCTTTATATCGCCTTGCTCATGTTCTTGGTGGTTGGTCCCGCTGAAGAGTTTTGTAAATATTTTGTGGTCCGCTGGAAAGTCTATGGTCATCCAGAATTCAACGAACCCATGGACGGCATGGTCTACGGCGCGGCTTCAGCATTAGGATTTGCCGCCCTGGAAAATGTCGGTTATTTATTCTCAGCTCAATTGGATAACGAACTCGCTTCCACCTTTTTCTTACGAGCTTTGTTGTCTGTTCCCGCTCACATGCTGTTCGCTTCTCTCTGGAGTTATCCTATGGGGCTGGCCAAATTCATGGACCCCGTCAAAGGTGAAAAGTTGATCCAACGTGGCCTGTTCTTCTCCATGATCGCCCACGGCTTGTTCAACTTCCTTGCCATGACCTTCACCTGGGGCCTCATCGGTGTGATGGTTTTAGTCGGTTTCCTCGCTCTGCGTTTGAGGAAAAAACTGGTCCACGTCCACGAAATCTCACCGCATCATCCGGAACGGCAAAATGAAGGAAAACATTCATAGAAAAATTTAAATTTTTTTGGGATAAAAGGCTTCAATCCACCCCTTGGTTCTAAGGGGGACCCTTTCAAAATCGAAAGAGGGCTACGATTGACCATTGAAAGTAAGTTCTGAACTACGGATCGATTTCCATTGAAAAAATTTAAAGTGTTTTAGGAAGGTGCTTTAAAACAAATGCTTGAATCTCCTGGGGTGTAGGGAGGTCAATCAACAATTTGCCCTGATCCATCACTTGCTCCAATTGAGGCAGCGCTTTTTGGCCATCGTTTGGACAAATCGCATTTTCATCATCCCAAAGCTTGACCAAACGTTCGCCGCATTGAGGGCAGATATAAAGTTGTTTTGTTCCAGAAAACTTACCGCGCTTCGACACTGGCCTGCCTTCAATCTCGATAATATCCAAACCAAAATCAAACACCCTGGCATTACAGATAGAGGTGCCAACGCCATACGCATCGGCCACTTCATTCAGAGGCGGAATCGTGTCTTCATCCAAGCCACCGGTGATAAAGATTTTGACATGATTATGGCCATGAATATCCAATTCCCAGCGAACTTCCCGTGCTATTTCCAACATATTCCCACGGCGTGATGATGGGGTGTCCAGGCGAACAGCATAAAGCTTTTCGCCCAACATGTTTGCATTGGCCAGTGCTTCAAATTTTTCATCGCCAAACGTGTCTACCAGCACCACTCGCGGCACAGAAGAATCAATCACCTCATCAAACATGGAGACAGCTTTACTGGAATCTTCAACCAATAAAATCAACGCATGCGGGATGGTACCAACTGGTTTGACACCCAAATAATCTGCCGCCAATACCGTTGATACCCCATTGCAGCCCCCAATAAACGCAGACCGTTCAATCATTGGCGAAATGGCAGGATGAGCGCGACGGGCACCAAAGCTGGCCACAGGTCGCCCATCCGCAGCAATGACCGAACGCGCCGCCTTCGTGGCAATCCCACTGGCATGACACAGGAAACCGAGCAAAGAAGTTTCCAATTTATCGAAATCTTCATAATTGGCTTCAATTACCATCACGGGTTCCTGTGATCGAAACAAGGTGCCTTCAGGCAATGCCCACACATTGAGCGGATGACCTTCCAGAAAGTTGAGTCCTTCTTCGATCCCACTTAACACACCCCAGGTCCATTGATTCGGCAAACTCTTAAGACGAATCTCCATTTTGACGCGCTTGCTGATATTTTTTGCTTCAAGAATTTGGTGGGTTCTTTCAAAATAAACGTCTGTCACTCTGCCATCCAGGATTTCCTGTTCGCTGGCCATCCCAAACTTTCGCTTTGTTTTTTCGATACTCATGGGCCCATTCCTTCACTGGCGCAGATGTAACGATTTGTCCTTTGCTTCAATCACAGTAATAATGATTTCATTGACACGCCGTATGCGTAGATTATAGATTGGGTAAGTAAGGGCCGCCAACAAACTGGATTTAATCTCAATAAGCGAAAATTAAGATCATATTGGGAAACTTTTGGCAACTTCGGCGTATAAGTGTTTGAAAGGGTATTTGTGGATAATTTGGCAGAGCGTCTTTCTCAAGGCGACGAGAGAGCCTGGGAAGAGCTATACCAAGAGTACAAAAGAGGCGTGATTGGATTGTGCCTAGGGTATTTGCGCAACCGCGAAGACGCATTGGATGCAGCAGAAGAGGCCTTTGTAAAAGCCTTTAAATACTCACACCGCGTCCAGACCTCCGGCAATGTGCGGGCCTGGCTGTACACGATTGCAGCCAACACCTGCAAAGATATGTTACGCAAGAAAAAACGCGGCCAGGCGTGGCTCAAGAAATGGATGGCAGGCAACAAGCACACATTTAGCACACCTGGCGTGGATGAAATTGTAGAAAAAGACGCACGTCAGGATGCCATGCGCGAAGCGATTGATCAACTGGATGAAACATATCGGATCCCATTGATCCTGCGCTACTATGAACAAATGGACTATGACGAAATTGCAGAAACGTTAAGTGAAATGGAAGGCACACCCGTCAAACGCGGGACCGTGGCCAGCCGCCTGAATCGTGCCAAGCAGCAGTTAAAAACCATACTTGAAGGAAGCCCAGCATGAGCGAACATCACGACCCCATCGATACCGAAATACGCGCCGCCCTGGCCCAAGACATCGACAGCATGGTGCCCGAACTGGATGCCCGACTCACCCGCGTTCAACCACAAGCTGTTGTTACCAAGCCCTCGCTTTCATGGAATTTTTTAATGCGACCTGTAGGCGCATTCGCAGTGCTTGTTTTTGCTGTTGGTATGGGTTTTTATTTAGGGAATCAACAACAAAATCCCTTTTCGCCTGTAGCCATATCCGGGGTGGATGGCACCTTTATGGGCACCAGTGAAAACCTACCTTATCAAGCCATTTATGAAGAAGCCGGCAAACCTGTCGATGTAGATGGGTTTGGTTATGTCGCAGCCGATGCCACAGGCGCCTTGAGTCAGCCCAGCGCTGCCACTGAATCTTCTGCATCAGATGCTGCAGAAGGCGTGGCCATGGAATCGGAAGCCGAAGAACCCGTTGATGATGAAGCCACATCTGTCGCCGACAGTGAAGATGCCGCGACAAGCACAGCAACCACCACCGCAGCCCCTGCGCTACAAATCAATGCAGCAAACAGTAGATCAAGTGCTCAAGATATTGATATGGAACAATTGTTGTCAGGGTTGTTTAGCGCACAAATTGCTTCCGTCGGCCTTTGGCGTAAAGAAATGGTTGTCCCCAATCAATCCAGTCTGTTTCGCGTCAAAAAGGAAAATGATCAAACACAGACAAAATTGGTCACCACGGGCCTGAGAAATCCCACTGGCGTGGCAGTGGACACCAATGGACGAACCTATGTGACTGAACACATTGCCGATGGCACCCTGATTGCCATCGAAACCAACGGTGATTCCCATGTGGTCAAAAGCGGCCTCAACTATCCCGCAGGATTGGCCTTTGCGCCTGATCAATCCCTCTACCTGGCTGAACATGGGCGTGGACGCGTGTTGCACCTGATGCCTGACAATGGCCTCATTACAGAGCGCAGTCGAATTGACGTGTTCTCCACCGGCTTCAGTGGTCAAATGAAAACAGACCAGATTGACAACCCACTACAACAAGGCGGCCCCTTTGCTTTAACAGTGACTGACGATAACTTCTTGCTGGTTAGCGATGTGGCTGATGGAAAAACCGCCATCTATCGCTTTTCGTTAGATCAACAAAAAAACTGGTGGGATCAACTTTTGGAATTTTTTTATTGAAGAATTTGATTTAAATTGGGTCTTGGACTCCGCATCAAAAACATCTCGCCAATAGAAAAACGTGATGTTTAAAATTGAAAAAGACTGTTGAATTCAACTTTTTCCATCCCGCTTAAGCGGAGACCCTTTCGAGAGGACCAAGGTCCGCCTTGGTCCTCTTTCTTTGACATAATGAAATGGCTGGTTCACAAAAGGGGTGAATCACAAACTGTAAAAACTCAGGGAAAGGGTTTTATGAAAATTCTTACCGCATTGGTTGCAATGCTGCTTTCATGGAGTGTGGCAACTCAAGCACAGTTAAGCATCGAGGAAGTACAAGCAGTCAGCACAGATGAAACCATTCGCATTGTCAACATCACCAATCAAATGGTAGATCTCACTGGCTGGTCGCTGAGCGTACAACGGCCCAATTATTCACGCCAAACACGCTATTCATTTCCAAATAACTGCATTGTACCTGGACGCGGTGAGTTGCTGGTCCATTCTGGCCCAGCCAATATCAATCAAGTGGATGACGTGTGTGGTGGATTAAACATCAACCTGTTCTGGCAGGCAGCGTTCACATTGCCTAACGATGCTGCCATCATCTCTTTAAGAACGCCTGATGGATTGCTTGAATCTTCATTCCAATACCCACCTTTGTATCGCGCTGAGGAAGTCCAATTCCGCAATGATGAGGTTTTATTTTCCGGCACAATGACCATTCCCAATGTAGAAGGCCAACACCCCGCTGTGGTGATGGTCAGTGGCAGTGGGCCGCAGGATCGCAATTCAGATTTTTTTGGCTTCAAAACATTTGAAGCCATTGCAGATCATCTTTCTAAAAACGGCATCGCTGTGTTACGCTACGATGACCGTGGCGTGGGTGGTTCTACTGGCAATTGGGCCGAAGCCACTTTAGATGATCGCGCGGCGGATGTGATATCAGCGATTGAATTTTTGAAACAACATCCATCGGTTGACCCAAAACAAATTGGCATTGTCGGCCATAGCGAAGGCGGTGTGGTTGGCCCAATGGTCGCAGCACAATCAACAGATGTCGCCTTTATGGTCATGATTGCAGGCCTGGGCACCACAGGCACACAGTTGCTAAAAGAACAGTCAGAATTGCTGATGCGTGCCGCAGGTGCCAGCGAAGAAGCTGTTGCGTTGCAGTTAGAACTGCTGGACCTTATGTATCAAGCCATCAGCACCGATGCGGAAGAAGACTGGGCTGTGTTGGTAGACCGATTCCGCCAAGCAGGCATTCCCAACATCGATCAGCAACTGGCTTTGATTCAGTCCAATTGGTATCGCTCGTTTACGTTATACGATCCCATGCCTTTCCTGGAAAAAATTCAGATCCCGATTCTGGCCATTTTTGGCTCGCTCGATTTGCAAGTGCCCGCAGCGTCCAATCAGGCAGGCATGGAAATCGGCTTTGAAGCGGCTGGCAATACAAATGTCACCTTTCATTTATTTGAAGGTGCCAATCATTTGTTCCAACTTGCCAACACCGGCAGCCCGCAAGAATATGCAGCGCTCGCAAAGAAATTTGTGGATGGCTTTCTGGAATTGATTTCCAGTTGGTTGTTAAATCAAAGTGATGATATGCACGCTCCATAAACCCATTTTGCTGACCAAAAAGATACATTGTTACACAACCCTTAGTGTGACTTAATTGTCATATTAATGACCAGTCATATGACAACCCAGCCACCCAGGTGTCCAGCTTTCTGGCCCAAAATCCCTTGCCCTGGCCGTAAGTGACGCGCGTCACCCAAGTGGCGTACCAAGCTGGCGCGCCAGCCGTACCGTCTGGGATGTGAGTGTTTTTCACCCTCCGCTAATCTGTGGGCATCAACAAACAAGACACAGCAACTGGCAACAGGAGGTTCTTTTAACCATGGCAAAAAAGCACTCGGTCAGCGCCAACGGCAAACCAAGAAACAACGGGCTGTCGGGAGGTGGATCAGAGTCGGAGGTTGTGGAACTAAAAGACTTTACCTATCGCTTGCCAAAGGATTTAGGCAATGCGTTTAAGTTGTGGTGCCAAACCAATGGGTTCACCGCACAAAACCAATTGAAAGAATTGATGGTTGAATTTATGGACGGCAAGGAAATTGTCATCCGCTACAACGCCAAGTAAGGAGATATTCATGTTAAAAACATTCGCTTCTGTCGTGGTCGTAGCGACCGTGTTGGTGGTCGGAGCGTTTATCATGGTGGCCGTATCGGGCACTGTTGATTTCACCAACCTGACTCAATCCGAAGCGGATGAGGGGATTAGAGTCGGTGTTGAGACGCTGACCAACGAGACCGTCGAATGGCTTCCCAACACCATCGCGGTCTACAAAAACAAGGTTATTGGTCAGTTAGAAGCAAACGAAGATGTAGAGTTTCTGCTCATCCGAGCAAACCTGATGAACCCAGATGGCGACATCTGTGAATCGGTTTTCGATCACGCTGTAGACCTCAAAGAAGGCCAGCAGTGGCAGTTCGAAATGATCGCTTCCGGCTGCACCATTGACAAGGTTCTGTTGTACGCAAAATCATTCTAAACGACTCTCTTCACGATCTTCCCCATAGCCAAGACTAGGGCAGTTGGTCAGGCAAGAACCAACTGCCCACCTCTCATTTTTACATCTTTCTCAACATCTGTTACCAAGATTTGGTATCATATCCAGTGAGCCAATTGTGACTGAGAAAGGATTGCCATGTCCGAAAAAATGAACGCCCGACTCGAAGAGATTTTGAAAACCGCCACAGTGGTTGGCGAATCCGAGCGCGCGAAAACCGATGTCAAAACATCTTCGGGCAAACTGGCCAGTGTAGATGTTCCTTTTCTCATCTCATACATCACCCAACTAGAAGCGGTGGTCTCTGCCCTGCGACAGGAAAAAGACATCATGGAAGTGTTCGACAAAGCCATCGCCGACCAAGATGAGCAAACTCTGGCCAGCCTGTCCAAACAGGTTATGGAATCTGGCCGTGCTGTGGAACAAGCCCTCAAAGACCTAGACCACTGGCACCTCATCCTCGAATAACTTTATATGGCTGCCGCCGGATAATGAAAGTTTATGCTTACTCTTTATTGATTCATTTACTGGATTTATTTGATTTTTGATCGAGGCTTAGAGGACCACTGCCAAACGTGTAAACATAAAACAATCCGCCCATAATCATTAAGCCCTTACCAAAGCTTTCGATTGCAAACTGTTGTTCAGCGGCAGACATGGCCCAAAAATTGTGCATGATAAATGTCACGGGAATTAAATAAAGAAACAACACCACTGCCGCAGCACGAACCTGTAAACCAAGAATGAGTAACAAAGCGCCTACCAAGTTCAATGGCAATGGACAACCCCAGTAAAACAGCCGGTAATAGCAAGCCTTTGAAATCCAGTCAGCCTACCAACATTTCCCAGTTGTTGATTTTATAAGTACCGAAATTAAGAAGTGGTAAAGCAATGAACAAACGCCCAACCAACGGAATAAACTTCTGCAACATGTAAATGACTCACTCTCTTCTGTGTCGCAAGTTCAGCCCATCACATGTTCATACAAATAGTCAAACAATCGTTAAAAATTCACTTTGCAGGAAAACGATCTTCATTTTTCATCATTTTTGTACGAATGGCTTCACTGATGTCAATCTCATGTTGATTGGCAAAGCTGATACAGTAAATCAACACATCTGCCAACTCATCGGCTACCTGTGCTTTAAAGCTGCGATCCTGCATGAACTGCTTGCTTTCTTCCCCATCCAGCCATTGAAAATGCTCCATCAGCTCAGCCGCTTCAATTGAAATACTCATGGACAGATTTTTGGCGGTGTGAAACTGCTCCCAATTTCTTGATTTTACAAAACTTGCAATCAAATGTTTTAGTTCAACAACAGTGGTTTCCTGATCCATAACGCCCTCCCTTTCAAATAGTTATGATTTGGTTTGCTCTGAAATCAATTCATAATGAACCACTTCTGGAAACGGGTCGTAGAAATGGTGCAATTTTTCTCGCCATACCTGATATTCCGGTGAACCTCGAAACCCCTCGGTATGAGCCTCCAATGTTTCCCAGCGAACTAACAACAGATAACGGTTCTCAACTTCCATGCATTTTTGAAGCTGATGTGAAAGGTACCCCTTCATGCTGGAAATGATCGATTCAGCTTCTTTAAAAGCAACTTCAAAATCATCTTGCTGACCTGCCTTCACATCCAATGTCGCCACTTCAAGAATCATGAATTTGTCCTTTCTTACTTGAAGCATATCTGTTAAATCAAAATGCTCAAAAGGAAGGCGGGCCTTTTGCAATGCGTTCTTTCAACACATCCACCGGCCAGGGATCATCCCACTGCAATCCAAATTGTCCAGGTGTAAATTCCTCAATCCACCAAGTGGCACCCGCTTTTGCATACTGTTCCACTTGATCTTCAACAGAGTCCCAAGTCTCTGGTTTTTGAAAATTTGCCATGAAGATAAAATCGAAATCAGCTTGAATCTGTTGCTCTTTCATAAAAGCAACCATCTGTTGAAACTGTTCCAACTCCGGGGTTTCACCAGGGTTAATAATCGGATAGATGCCATCAAACTGAGCTGCCCGCCGAAACGGTGCTTTGTTGGGCCAAACGCCTGCGCCCCATAATGGGATGCGAGGAGACTGGATTGGTTTGGGAATAAATTTTGTTTCTTCGACCTTGTAATGTTTGCCTTCAAATGAAAAGCGTTCACCAGTCCACAGCCCCGTTAAAACAGCCAGCCCTTCATCCAGCATTTCACCACGAATTTTGGGGTTGGTTTCTTCGCCAAAAACATCCCATTCCTCGCGCGCGCCGCTACCTATGCCAAAGCCAAAGATCAGGCGACCATCCGAAAGATGATCAATTGACACCGTTTCCCGTGCCAGATTCCAGGGTCGACGCCTGGGTGTTGGCGTCACATGCGCGCCAATTTTGACCGTGGAGGTGTTCATCGCAATGGCGGCCAATGCCACCCAAGGGTTCACATTATCAAACACGTAAGCGCGATTGATGTGATCCCAAATAAAAAACCCATCCCAACCTGCGGTTTCCGTTTCCTTGGCCAAATCGGCCATCACACGAGCACTGCCAAAAGGGCCAACGTTGGGCAGGTGAATGCCGTATTTCATCCATCCTCTTTCAGAATTTCTTCAATTGTATCAACCAGTGTGATGATTTCTTCTTCTGTGTTGTAATAGTGGACGCCTGCTCGGATGACTGTTTCCAACCCTCGCTGATTCATATCCAGCAACGTGCTTGGGGCTTGTGACAGACTGGTGTTGGTGTTCCGCTTAGATAGTCCGGTTTGAATTTGTTCGGGTGTCTTTTGATCTGATGTAAACGTCACAATGCCACACTGTTCCTGCCCCAAATCTCGAACTGTGATACTTGGCAGTGCTGCCAATTGATGCCTCAAACTATCGGCCAGCGTTTGAATCCGGTCATAGATATTTTCCAATCCCAAATCCAAAGCATAATCAACGGCCACACCCAATCCAATTTGACCAGCCACATGCCGCTCCCAGGTTTCAAAGCGCCGTGCATCCTTACGGATTTCAAACTGATCCCGCCCAGTCCAGGTGGCTGCTTGCAGATCCAGGAAGGGTGGCTCAAGTTGTTCAATCAATGAGTCACGCACATATAAAAAACCCGTACCTCGCGGCCCTCTCAAATATTTTCTACCTGTACCGATAATGATATCCGCATGGAGCGCATCCACATCGACAGGCATTTGGCCGATGGACTGGCATGTGTCAAGCAAAAAAGGAATATTATTGGCTCGTGCAATTTTCCCTACTGCTTCGGCAGGATTCACTAATCCACCATTGGTCGGCACATGCACCACCGAGATCAGTTTGACATCTTCGTCAATCAAACTTTCGAGTGCCTTGATGCTCAATTGACCGAATTCATCATTGGGAACCACTTTGATCGTCAGGCCATGCTTGCGTGCCACTTGAAGATAGGCAATGTAATTGGATGCGTACTCTGCCATCGCCGTGATGATGCAATCACCTGGTTGGAAGTCGAATGAATAAAAGGCCATGTCCCAGGCACGGGTGGCGTTTTCGATAAAAGCCACTTCTTCCCTGGAACAATTGATGAGTTTTGCAATGGCATCATACATGCGCTCCAGTTTGTCCTGAGCTTGAGCCGCCGCCTCATAGCCTCCTATGGTGGCTTCCAGATGTTGATGTTCACTGATGGCATCCATTACAGGTTGAGGTGGTAAACTGGCCCCACAGTTGTTGAGGTGAATGCAATGGTTCACCCCTGGTGTGTCTTTACGAATTTGTTCAAGATCTAGAGTCATGGACGCTCCAATGCAAAATGAAAAATATCTCGATATGCTGTTATCCATTCTGATCAAAATGAATTTGAATTGTAACCAAACCTGGAGGTTGAAGCATCCATGAATGAGGCCATCATTAAAGTTCTGGTGTTAAGTTGTTCTCTAAACCCTGGCAGTAATTCTGCCAAACTCGCTGAAGCGGCCAAGGCGTATCTCGACGAACAAAGCATCCCTACAAGCCACATGGATTTACGCGAACTCGACATGCCTTTTTGTGATGGCAATGCCGCTTATGGTCACGAATCTGTTGGAAAACTCAAAACTGTGATTGATGAATCTGATGCTATTTTGCTGGCTGCACCTGTGTATAATTACGACCTCAACGCCGCCGCCAAAAACGTGATAGAACTGACCGGCAGCGCCTGGGAAAACAAAGTGGTTGGCTTGATGTGCTCAGCAGGTGGTGCCAACAGCTATATGTCTCCAATTGGTTTGGCTAACAGTTTGATGTTCGATTTCCGCAGCTACATCGTGCCGCGCTTTGTGTATGCCACCCGCGCCGCTTTCCAGGGGGGTGATATCGATGGCGAGATGAAAGAACGCTTACATGAATTGGTTGATAATACTGTCCGCTTGGCTACAGGATTGGCATTGACGCGTTAATAAATGCAACGTTGGCTCTGCTTAGTCAACGAGTTTCTTGGTCATAAACACACTATTTGGGTCTTCAGTGTAGTCCGCAAAAGGACCACAGTATTCGAAACCATATCGCTCATATAGAGTGCGGGCAGGGGTAAATTCAACCATTGAACCTGTTTCCAGATTAAGGACTTTATAGCCACGGCGTTGAGCTTCTTTGATCATATGTTCAAGGATTTTTGAAGCCACACCTTTGCCACGATGATCCTTAGCAGTTCGCATGGACTTCACTTCGCCAGAATATGAGTCGAGCTCTTTCAATGCCCCACAACCGAGCAGGACATCATCATTCCATGCTGACCATAAGGTGATATCGGAAGATTGTAACGCTTCTAAACCCAACGCATGAGCACTCTCAGGCGGTGAAGTTTCATGCATATCATCCAAGTGTTCCTGAAGCAGATTGGCAATCTCCTTACCTGTTAGATCATCTTCACGAATTTCCACGCTACTCTCCGAACATGTCCTGATAATCAGCCATGGCAGCTTGGATGACTTTTTTTGCATGCGCAAGGTCATAAGGATCGCCAACTGTGACGGAGTTTTGACCTCTTGAACTCATTTTGTAGGTGCTGAAATAGTGCCGAAGCCGATCAACCAATACATCTGGCAGGTCTCTAACATCCGATACTTTGTCCCAAAATCTGTCATTTTCCAGCACGGCGATAATTTTGTCATCTGCTTCTTCTCCGTCATCAATCATTTCCAGGCCACCAATGACTCTGGCGCTCAGAAAAACTTCGGAGCGCGAAATGGGGCGTTCGCTGACCACACAAATATCGAGTGGGTCAGCATCTCCACGGGTGGCTCCCTCCATGAGTTCGCCAACACGCTTGCCACAATAGGTGCGCGGAATAAAGCCATACAACGTGGGCGGCTGAGAGGAAGTACGCTGTGGACGGTCAATTTTCAGGTGACCGGTAAGTTTGTCCAACTCATATTTCATCAAATCAAACGGGGTGATTTCAATATACGCATACACCGTTTCTGGCGGATTTGGACCCACTTCCAACCCATGCCAAGGATGAGGTCGCCAACGATAAAAAGGTTCAGGAAAGCTCATGTGATCTCCTTTAGCATCCATTGTATTAGCTGGCCAATCCGTGTTCTCCTAAATGATGAAGCAGCATGCAGTAAGCTTTGTGACCCCGATCAAAATTACTCAGACGGAAAAACTCATTGGGCGCGTGCGCCTGTTCGTCCATCAAACAAAATGCATAGTTAATCATGTACACATCCAAGTATTTTTTGAACAGGGTACACACCGGCAAGCTGCCACCAACGCGAACGTAATAGGGCTTTTTGCCATACAACTCGGTCAATACCGCAGATGCCGCGTGATTGCCTGGATGGTCGGATGGCATCAGATAAGCTTCGACCCCATCGCCCAAAGCCGTTACGGTCACTTTTGCGCCAGGAGGCGTGTTCTTTTCGATATGTGTTTTGATTGCATTGAAGATTTTCTGAGGGTCCTGGTCGGCCACCAACCGACAGGTGATCTTGGCGTGTGCCAGACTAGGAATCACAGTTTTAACACCTTCATCCTGGAAGCCACCATAAATACCATTGACCTCTAATGTTGGCCGTGCCCATGTCTGCTCGTACGTGGTGTATCCTGGTTCACCAAAAAGGGCATCGACATCCAGGTCTTTTTTGTAAGAAGCATCATCGTAAGGCACTTCGGCAAAACCTGCTTTGTCTGCATCTGTTAAATCGACCACGTCATCGAAGAAGCCACCAACAAGGATTTTTCCTTCTGGACTTCGCAACGAGTCGAGGATGCGGACGAGTGCGTGAATCGGGTTTTGTACTGCCCCTCCATACAAGCCAGAGTGCAGGTCCAGATTCGGCCCCCGAACATCAATCTGCAATGCACACATGCCTTTAAACCCCAACATCAGCGAAGGCTGATCTTCTCCCCATTGTCCGCCATCGGCACTAAGGGCCAAATCACAGGCCAGCAGGTCTTTGTGCTTTTCCATGAACTCAGGCAATTGTGGGCTGCCAATTTCTTCCTGGCCTTCAAAAAAGAATTTAACATTGACAGGAAGTGCACCTTCACCTTTGAGCAATGCTTCCGCAGCAACGATCGGCGTAAACATCCCACCTTTGTCATCACTGGCTCCGCGTGCATACACACGTCCGTCTTTGACGGTTGGCTCAAACGGTGGGTTGTCCCACTGATCCAAAGGATCGACAGGCTGAGTGTCAAAATGGCCATAGATTAATACGGTTGGTTTGCCTTCAGCATGCATCCAATCGGCATAAACGATGGGATGCGCACCTGTTTCCAACATCTGAACATTCTCCATGCCAATATTATTCAGATAATCCATCACCCACTGGCCTGCACGTCGAACATCATCCATGTGTTCAGGCAAGCTGGAAATGCTGGGGAATTTTAAAAACTCAAGAAAGTCATTTAAAAATTTGTCCTGGTTGTTATCAAGGTAAGTTTGCCAAGCACTCATACGTCCTCCTGAAGTTGGGGGTATTTATGTTTTAACGGTTTGGCACAATTTAATCCAGCAAGCGCCTTTTGCCACAGCCGATGCAAAAAAATGTATAATCGGTGTTCGTTTGAATCTGTTCAAGGAGTGAACCATGACCGACAAATTGAAACTTCAGGAAGAAACATTAGACCCACAGGATTGGCAGGAAATGCGCAATCTCGGCCATCAAATGGTCGATGATATGATGGATTTGCTACAAGGCATCCGTGAAAAACCTGTGTGGCAACCTATCCCCCAAGAAGTCAAAGATTTCTTTAAGCAAGATGCACCACAACAACCAGAAGGTGCAAATCAAGCCTATCAGGATTTTAAAGAGTAGATCATGCCTCGCCCTTTAGGAAACATTCATCCTCGTTTCTGGGGGTGGGTCATTGGCACAGGCACCCCAATGGGTATGCTGGCCGACATGCTTTGTGCAGGCATGAATTTTAATGTGGGCGGCGGCGAACAGATTTCAAATGAAGTTGAGCTTCAAGTCATCGACTGGTGCAAAGAAATGCTTGGCTTTACACCTGAAGCCAGCGGCCTGCTGACCAGTGGCGGCTCAATGGCCAATATCACTGGCCTGACCGTGGCTCGAAACACCAAGGCCAATTTTGATATTCGTCAAGAAGGCCTGGCTGAAAAAGCTCGAATGATGGTGTATGCCTCAGATCAGGTTCACAATTCCGTGGACAAAGGCGTTGAGTTATTAGGTTTGGGCAGCCAATCATTGAGAAAAATTCCCGTCAACGCCGATTATCAAATTGATCTTGATGCGCTCAAATCAGCGATCCAGCAGGATAATGCAGCCGGTCATCAACCTTTCTGCATTGTGGGCAACGCTGGCACGGTAAACACAGGCGCCATTGATGATCTCAATTCGCTGGCCGATATCGCTCAGGCTGAAGACTTATGGTTTCACATTGATGGCGCATTTGGATCGTTGGCCGCTGTATCGCCAGAACTGCGCCCGATGGTCAACGGTTTGGATCGTGCCGATTCTTTGGCTTTTGATTTACACAAGTGGATGTACATGCCGATTGAAGTTGGCTGTACCTTGGTGCGTTTTCCTGAAGCACATCGCAACACATTTAATACCCCTGCCAGCTATTTGGCCTTTATGGAACGCGGCATGGCTTCAGGCAATTGGTGGCCCAGTGAGTATGGTGTTCAGCTAAGTCGTAACTTCCGCGCCTTGAAAGTATGGATGTCACTGAAGGAACACGGCATCGAAAAATATGGCCGCCTCATCAAGCAAAATGTGGATCAGGTTCAGTATCTGGTAAAGCTTGTCGAAACTCACCCAAGCCTGGAAATGATGGCACCTTCTCCACTAAATGTTGCTTGTTTCCGATTTACTGAACATGGATTGAGTGATGAACAATTAAGTGATCTCAACAAGGAAATCTTGATGCAGCTTCACGAAAGTGGTGTGGCTGCGCCTTCCTATGCCACGCTGGATGGCAAGTTCATGATTCGTGTGGCCAACACCAACCACCGCACCCGAAGCGAAGATTTTGATTTGCTCGTTGAAGAAGTGGTTCGGCTGGGCAAAAGTCTTCTCTAAAAAGGAATCTCTATGAAAGTCATGGCCGTTCGAGCACAAGGCGAATTGTTTAACGAAGAAGAACGCGAGATTCCTCAACCCAAGCCAGGTGAAGTGCTTATCAAAGTACATGCTTGTGGCATTTGCCATAGCGATCACCTGGTCACTGATGGGCTTTGGCAGAATCAGCAATATCCTCGCGTTCCTGGTCATGAAGTGGCTGGCGTAGTGGAAGCCATTGCCCTAGGCGAAAGTCGATTGAAAGTCAGTGACAAAGTGGGTGTCGGTTGGCATGGTGGTCATGATGGCACCTGCAATGCCTGTTTGGCCGGACACCTGCAACGCTGCGAAAATGCTCAGGTCACTGGTATCACGACAGACGGAGGGTATGCAGAATATATGATTGCACCCTCTGTGGCTTGTGCAAACATTCCTGATGCTATGGCCTTAGAAGAAGCCGCACCATTGATGTGTGCGGGCGTGACTTCCTTTAACGCACTAAGAAACTCTGGAGCAAGTCCAGGTGAGTTGGTCGGCATTCAAGGATTGGGCGGCCTGGGGCACGTGGCCATTCAATACGCAAAGACAATGGGCTATGAAGTCGCAGCCATTTCGCGTGGCGCTGATAAAGCATCGTTTGCAAAAGAGTTGGGTGCCCATCACTACATAGACACTCAAGCTGCGTCTGTTTCTGAGCAACTCATGGCAATGGGTGGTGCGAAGGCTATTTTGGCCACCGCGCCGGATGCAGCTTCTATTTCAGCATTGTCAGATGGACTTGGGGTCCAAGGCTGTTTAATGGTACTTGGTGTGCCAGGGGAGCCAATTGAAATTAATGTGCAGGGTCTGGTGTCCTTTACACGTCGCATTCAAGGGTGGTCTTCAGGCACGGCAGTGGACTCCACAGATGCAATGGCCTTTGCTCAGGCTCATGGCGTTAAACCGATGATTGAAGTGTTTCCATTGTCACAGGTCAATGAAGCTTTCGAGAAAATGATGGCCGGAGATGTTCGCTTTCGGGCAGTTCTCAAAATGATTTAAGCTTCTCAGCTTTATAATCCCTGACGCTGAATATGCTTTAATGCCTCACGTTTGCTGAGGTTGGAAAGTTTTTGTTCGTGCTGCTGCACAAATGTTTTGACCCACTCAGGATTGGTGTGAGAATATTGCCGCAGTGCCCACCCAATCGCTTTACGAATGAAAAATTCTTCTTCGTGACACAGCTTCAAAATAGTGTCTGTGAGTAGTTTTGTGTTGGTCGCCTCTTTGTGTTTGAGATGTGCCAACAAAGAAGTACGCCTTACCCACATGCTTTCATCCTCTGACCATACAATCAAATGGGATTCCAGATGTCGATATTCCAGAACCAATAAACCGATGAGTTGGCTCGCTATCCAATCAATCGTGTCCCACCAAGTCGCAGTTCGGGTCAGCTTTCCATAGATAGACCAGGAGGTTTCGTCTCGAAATTTTTTATAATGACAGGCCACTTCCAATGCCTGATACATCTCTTCACGATACTCGCCCGACCATAACTCAAAAATGATTTTTTGGTATTCATCGCGGCTGATGTTTTTAAAATCTTTAACTGCCGTTTTGAGTAACTTCTTTCGTGCCCTTGCCTGAACACCATAGAACGGTTGATCAGTTTTCATATAAGCCTGCATCGGAACTGCTTTGTCAGAGTCAGCCGCTTCTTTGAGTTGTTTCTGAATCAGCTTTGTGAGAGGATGCATGTCACTTAAGCTTCCCAATTTTCGATGGTTTGGAAATAATGCGACAAGAACATATTGGCATCAATCTCCAGCAACACATCATGCTGAGGTCGATTCTGCCAGAATGCCACATGTTTGAATTTTCCTGAGGGTACAAAAACCGTTTGCCCTACTGCTATGCCTTCTGTCACCACACTGAGCGAACCGCGCTTTCTTAAAAACATGCCGGGTGCTGTTAAATAGGTCAGCGCCATCACATCGTGAGGCACACAGCCGTCAAAGCCATGATAGCGTTTGTAAAATCGGATATAGAATTTCGCCATTTGTTTCATCAAACCACCCATCTTAGGTGCTGCATCTGCAAGATCTGCAAAATAATTCGGTGTAAACACGACAGGCATGGTCACATCCATTGGAGCCAGCACCAAAGGCCAGGAAGCCGCAAACACTTTTTCGGCGGCATGAGGATCGTTAAGGATATTCGCTTCAGCCACAGGAGATGCGTTGCCCGAATGATAAACTACCCCGCCCATGACAACGACTTCTTTCACGCGGTTGACAATCTGTGGGTCCATGTCCAATGCCAACGCAAGATTGGTCAGAGGACCAACAGCCACAATAGTAATTTCGCCAGGATGTGCTTTGGTCTTTTCTACCAGATATTCGGCTGAGGACAATTCATGCAAAGGTTTTTCCGACAAAGACAAATTTACGTTTCCAAAACCATCTTCACCATGCACATGATAGGAGTGGGGGCGAGGTTCAGCGACCAAAGGCTTGCCTGCACCTTTGGCAACATCGGCATCAACACCGACATAATCTAATAGTGTACATGCATTGTGTGCCGCTTCTTTTGCAGACACATTGCCAAAAATACTGGTCATGGCAATTAATTCGATTTCAGGATGAGCAATGGCATAAAAGATGGCCATCGTATCATCAATGCCAGGATCGGTGTCGAGAATAATTTTGGTGGACATGAAGATTCCTTTTTTCACAAGGTCAAGCGGATTGTAAAAACGAAATTGTTTTTTGACAACTCACCAATTTTTTCTATTTAGGAGAATTGTGAGTAATAATTAAACAGATGATTTTCAAATCTTTTTTGCAAGCACAAGGTCACCAGGCAAACTCTTGACGATGTGTTTTGAAACCAAACCAGAGATTTGAAACCCTGATTTCATATAGAAATTCGCTGAAGACACAGTTGGGTTGGAATAGACGTACATGGCTTTGACATTCATTTCTTTGCACTTTACCTCTGCCCACTGCATAAGCTTTGAACCCACCCCTTGATAACGGAAATCCCGATCAATGAACAGAGCAACCACTTCAGCAGAAGCATCGTTTTGTGGTGGGCCTAGAATGATGAAACCAGCAAATGTATCGCCTTCAAATGCGCCATACATCGCACCACCGTTATCAAGTGCGGGCTTCCAGCTTTTAATTCGGCTCTCTGTGCCTGCTTCGCCCCAATGGTTGAGGTTCACTGGCTTTTCAAGCTTTTTGTAGTGGGCGATGATGCCAAGCCCAGATTCATCAGGTTCTGGCTTGTAAATGCCTTTAACAACTTCTTCCCGATTGACTTCCCCGATTCGGACAAGTTCATCAGGATTCATTTCACGGTATTCCATAAGATGATTCTATATTGTTTTTATTGACGCTGACATATTGAGATGCCGATACTCACCTTGAATCAATAACCACTCAGACCCAATTCAGGGTGGGCATAAATCATGTTTTCCCTTTTAGATCAAATAAAAGCTAATAAGTTGAAACAAATGCTTGAACCATTGCATCCAATTCTTCTTGAGTATGCCACACACCTTGGACCATAACACCCTTTCGATCCCTTGTGTGGCTCACATTTTCTAAAGGATTATGATTGAGCAGGATAAGGTCTGCGCGTTTGCCAACCTCAACGGTGCCAAAATGATTTCCTTTGCCCATTCGGCCAGCCACTTCGTTGGCCGCTTTGGTGCCAGCAACAAGTGCTTCATAATCGCTAAGTCCAGCTTTGACTAGTAATTCAAATTCTCGATGAATATTACTCGGGATGCAACCTTCTACATTGGAATCTGTGCCAATCGTGATGACCACACCTGCTTCATGTAAAGCAAGTGTCAGTTCTTCCAAAAAAGGTTGCACTTCGTCACGGCGGTTTGGACCTTGCTCTGCAAAACTTGTTACATTGCGACCGGTTGTCGCCCACGCCTCAAGGGCCTGTGGACGAATAACCGCATACTCAGGTCCAGCCAATACGCCTGGTGTGTCGAAGACGAGGCGATACAGTACTTCATCAGTGGAAAGGTTGGCAACAACAGACACATCGTATGCTTGTAAAACAGCGACAGTATCTGGAATCGTTTCAAAATTGACAGAAAACCCTTTTCGTAAAAGTTCAGGATCGTTTTCACCATTAGGATCATAGTCTATCCAATGAAAAGACAATAACTCATCCATGTGAGCAATTTCTTGCAAACCTGTGCTAAAAGCTTTTTCCATAGGAATTTGATTGGGTAAATGACCAAGTGTGTAAAACCCCAAGGCATTTGCTTTGCGCACCGCTGCAACAAATTCAAGCTCAGTCAGGCCGTCATAAGCTTTAAAGAAATCAAAGCCAGCCTGATGCATTCGCTGTACTTCTTCTACCGCCTGGCTCGGAGATTCGGAAACGAAAACATCTGGCCGTTCAAGCAGTGTAGACAATGTTGGCGAGGCGGCCGGATATGGAAGTATCCAACTGAGCACACCAATGCCTAAAGCACCAAGTCCTATCAAAAGGTCTCTTGGGAGAAATCCAAGCAACATCGCCAGCCCTATAAACACTAAAGGGAAGGCAAAAACTCCAAGACGAAACATCGAAATAAAACCATTGAGCCCTATAGAATCCTGATACATGCCAAACATCGTGCGACCAACCAGGATCGACGGGCCAAGCAATTCCCCCTGCTGCACCTGATCTCGCCAGTTCAATTCCAACTGAGAGCCAGTGAGAGTTCGTACGGTGGTCGTTCCTTCTGCCAGATAGAGCAACAAGTGTCGCGGATCATTATCGAAAACTCCCAGATGCGTGTGCATGTCGGCCAATCCTGGCATCAAGTAGCCACCTTCGCCATCTATGATGTCTACGCCATCAGGAACAATCAATTGATCAGATGGGCCAATGTCTGAGATTTTGCCATCTTGAATGATCACAGTACGGTCTTCCAGAATCCGTTCCGAATCCATCGGAATCACATGAACGTTAACAAACGCCACAGTTTGCGCTTGAACTGTTTGAACTGATAAGGCAAAAGTCACAAACAGCAGCAATGATGCGATAAAAGTTTGAGATTTTAGCAGCATGATTCCTCCCCTTATGGCTGGCTTGAAATGGCTTTTAGTCATAATAATTGCCAAGCCTGCAAGAAAGCAATTTCTATAAAAGGCCATCAAGGGCCAGCTTCATCCTTTTCAAGTTTAGACATAAATTAAAAGAGCAAAGCCGCTGGCGACTTTCCAGCGGCTTTGCTCCTGCAGAATGGACAGACAGTGGAGAATCAAGCGCCAGGCAGCCTGATCTCCTTATCTCTCAAAAACTCTTCCAGCAATTCCTCCATCAGGTCTTGGGCATTCATGCCACGATTGTACTTGGCATAAAGTTGAAACTTTTCCCCCAGCGACCTGCGCATCCGGTAAGCAAACTGCTTGCGATCTTCCACTGGCTGAATGTCTTGGCCTGGCAATGTGGAAGGCCGTGCTGGTTCGCCTTTTAAAGTTGTACGGGTTGGTGGCATCGGGATAAAACCTCCTCCGTGAGCAGGGTGTAATCCTTTGCGCCATGACATCCGGCGTCGTAAAGCTGGATAGGTTGGCCGACCGAAGCAGCGTTTGACAATTGAATGTTGCGCCGAATTTTGGTGTCAAACAATTTGTCAGTCAGTGTGTCATTGCTGAACAGATGATGCTCAATGTCTCGATGATGCCTGAGCGTTTTCTGATACATGGTCAATAACACCCCCAACACTTCCAGTTTTGGATTGAGCGCATCACGGATGATGTCTACCGTGTGAAGCAAATCTTCCACGCCTCTAAACGAAAACTCCTCTGCCTGAGAGGCAATCAACACGTAATCCGCCGCAGTCAAGGCATTGAGTGTGGTGGTGCCAAGATCCCCGGCGCAATCAATAAGAATAAAGTCAACGTCCTCCTGAATGCCTTGCAGGCGACGTTGCAGAATTCTTTCTCGTGCCGGTTGAGTGAGCAAGGTGGCCTCATAGTTTTTCAGCTCTTTCGAGCCGCCGATAAGATAGAGGTGATCTATATCGGTTTCATAGACGGCGTCCTCTGCCTTGCAACGCCCATCCATTACATCGATCACAGTGACTTCCGGGGCCACCAGATCGAAGTAGTCTGAACTGTTTTTCTGTGCATCAAAATCAACAAGTAAGGTTTTGTGGCCCTTTAACGCCAGGCCAGCAGCCAGATTGGTAGCCGTGGTCGTTTTGCCCGTGCCACCCTTTTGATTAGAAATCGATATCGTAATTGCCATAGTTCATTCATGATGGCAAAGGTAATACGGATTACGTAAGGCGTTGTTTCCCTCACCAGACAGACAGTGAGCACCTCAGTTTGTGATGGAGGTGGATAAACAGATGTTCTGCTAATGAGTGAGCGAACTAACCAGCTAACTGACTCAATGCTTCAGCGAGCTTTTGAACAAAGAAATCCGCATTAGATCTATTGAAAATGATTGGCGGCTTGATCTTAAACACATTGGCAAACGGCCCCTCGGTGGTGACAAGGATACCTTGATCTTTCATCCACTCCGAAATGAAGTTGGCTTCCTTCGTGGCAGGTTCAAGCGTTTGACGATCTAATACCAATTCAACACCAATAAACAAACCAAGACCACGCACATCGCCAATCAGTTGATGGTCCTGCTGTAAAGTCTTCAATTCATCCATCAAATAATTCCCGACATCGAGTGCGTTTTGCTGCAAGCCTTCTTGTTCAATCACGTCCAATACCGCCAAGCCAATCGCACATGAAACAGGATTTCCACCAAAGGTGTTGAAATATTCCATGCCGTTGTTGAAAGCGAATGCAATCTCTGGCGTCGTGATCACAGCAGCAACAGGATGTCCATTGCCAAGTGGCTTGCCAATCGTGACGATATCGGGAATCACATCTTGTGTCTCGAATGCCCAAAAATGAGAGCCAACACGTCCCATACCCACTTGAACTTCATCAGCAATGCAAACCCCACCGGCATCTCGAACATGACAATAAGCTTCTTTGAGGTAGCCATCTGGCATGACGATCTGCCCACCGACACCTTGAATGGATTCGCAATAGTAGGCATTTAGTTTGCGGTCTTGCTCTTTAAGCTGATCAATAGAATCTTTGACGTGTTGGCCATATTTCACGCCCGCTTCTGGATCATCACTGCGATACAAGCCTCGATACGGATCAGGCATCGGTGTGATATAAACATGATCAGGTCTGCCTGCACCGCCTCGACGATTGAATTTGTATGGGCTCACGTCGATGATCGAGGATAAATGGCCATGATAAGCGCCCTCAACCACCACCACGTCGGTACCACCTGTGTAAGCTTTCGCCATTCTCAACGCTAAATCGTTGGCTTCGCTCCCTGTGCAAACAAAGGTACAAACACTGAGGGGATCAGGCATAGTCGTACAAAGACGTTCGGCAAACTCTACAAGACGATCATGCAAGTAACGTGTGTTGGTATTGAGCATCGCCATCTGTCGTTGCCCTGCCTGAACCACTTTGGGATGGCAATGGCCCACATGGCAAACGTTGTTGACCATATCCAGATAAGCTTTTCCTGATTCATCGTAAAGATACTGGCCTTTGCCCCGAACGATCTTCAATGGCGCCTGATAAGCCACACTTAAATTGCGATTAAGATGTTTATCTCTCAATTCAACAATAGTTGATGCATCCAAACCTGAAGGTAATTCAATACCACACGCTTGCTTCATCTGATTTGTGGCAAGGAGTGGATCAATGTCGTTGAGTTGTTTAAGCGCCTTCCACACAGGCTTTTGTGAAATCTGCAAATATTCATCATCGGGGCGCTGTTGCAGACCATGCGCCGCAATTGCCGCACTTGTGCAAAGTCGAATACAGATTAGATGGAACAAAATCTCTAGTTCATTGTTATCCAATGGAAATGTTTTGTGGTAACCTTTCACCATTTCCAGAATAGTTTCAAGTAGATGTTCTTTGTTGAGGATGGCATAGGCACATCCAATGGCAAGTTCACAAATGGTGTAGGTGTGGACCATATCGCCAAAGTCGATGATACCTGAAACTTGGTTGGTTTCATCGACCAACACATTGTAATCATTTGCATCGTTATGAATCACACTGGTTCTCAGCTCTGGAAAAACAGGAAGCACTTCTGTTTCAAAGCGGAGCAAAAACATTTCAACCACACTACGTTGATCAGCCTGAAGTTTGTCCAGATGTTTACGAATCACATAACTGGCATGCTTCATGTCCCAATCCAAATAACGATGGACAGCAGGGTGATTAAAGCTTTCAAATGCGCGATTCATTCGACCCAGGAATGCACCGAAACTTTTCATGAGTTCCGGTGAATGAGTCTCAATATCTGACAAAAATGTTCCAGGCACGAATGTCAACAACCTGACCAAATGATGTGTTCCATTCTGCTCAACGCTTGAAATCAAATTCCCATTAACATCAGCCATAACTTCAGGAAGACGATCTTGTTCCAAATTCCGATTTAAATGAGCGATGGCCTGATTCTGAAAATCAAGCACAGGTTCACTGGCTGAAGCATTGGCGATTTTGAGGACGTAGGCTTCAGCTGATTCAGCAGTCAAATGAAAGTTTTGATCCATTTCTCCGGTCAATAATTTCGCAGTGACATCCAGACCATAAAGCTGCTGCGCCAAATCGGCTGCCTGTGATTCAGAGAATGCAGATTTTAGCCCTAAAAGTTCAGCCATTTTTCAACACTTAATCATCGCAACACGCATCAAGTCGGCAATAACACGAAGCGTTGATCGGCACATCTGCACGCGCCATGGCAAGATCAAGCCGGGCTTGTGCAGCCTCAGCCTCTGCGTGTTTTTCCTGTCGTTGCAGGCATTCCACATAACCGTGCAGGCTCCACACATTTTCCGGATGTTGCGAAGGTCGGCTCAATGTGTTGTCCAGACCCAGGTCAGCACGATAAACTTTTTCGGCCTCTTCCACTCGCCCTTGTTCTAACAACAGTGCGCCGAGTGCGTGTCGGGTCGGCTGCATCCAACCCCATGGCTCATCGTAGGGCAGATGATCGTCAAGTTTAGCTGACTTTCGTAGATGGTCAAATGCCTGATCATGATTGCCTTTGCGGTACTCAAGTTCGCCATTGAGCATTTCAGATGCGATGGCCAAGATATCCACACACGTGTTGTTAAAAATCGTGCGCGATTCAGGGACGTTGGCAACGGCCGCTTGAAAGTTTGCCTTCTCTGCTTCTGCCGCTTCTATGTTGTCAATGGCAGAATGGGCAACGGCTTTGGCGTAATGAATGATGGCCGTTGTGTAGCAGTAGAGTTCAGGATCATCGGGTAACGGTTCGTCAATAATTTCCTGCCATTTTCCAAAGCGGATCAACACGTGCATCTTCATTGGAATAAACCCTTCCAGCCAATCGGCCATCGGCGGCTGTTCAACGCGCAAAACTTCTGCTGGTGTGGTTGCCACCAATTCCTCAGCCGCCGCGAGAGCAGTTTTGTATTGACCCAAAAACATGGCCGCGTAGAGTTTGAAATGATAGTTGTGGCAGCGATACAGCGTGTAGAAGTTAATGGAGCCTTCGCGTTCGAGCCATTTTCTGTCTGCGACAATGGCCCTGCTGTTGGACACCACGGCGTCATTGTAGTTGCCGCACAGGATGTCCACATGGGTCGGCATATGGCACAAATGGCCTGCATCAGGAACCAGTTCGCGCAGTGCATCTCCGGCTCGCAATGCACGTTCAGGATGGGGCGACATTTCCATCACATGGATGTACATGTGCAACAGACCAAGGTGAGGCTGTTGGCTGCTGTCTTCCACTTGCTGCATGGCATTTTCAAGCACATTTGCAGCCTCAAGTGTATCTGCGCCTTCAGCGGGTTCGCCGCTTTTGAGGTCCCACAACTGCCATGGTGTGCGATTCATCATGGCTTCAGCATAGAGGGCTGCAACATCCAGATCATCTGAAAAATCAGCATAGACCGTTTTCATGGCGGCTGCATAGGCATCGTTCCAGGCACTGAATTCATCGCTGTCAACCACTTGGTCGGAAGGGTAGCGATGTACCAATGCCTTAATCAACGCCTGTTCGACTGGCGAGGCGTTATCAATTCGTTTCAGCGCTTCTTGTGCAGCGGTATGGGTGGTGACCACAGCCTGCTTTAGCTCATCTTCTTCAAAGGCTTCCCATGGTTTGTTGTAGTTGGGGCCTGCCGCATAAGCGATGCCCCAATACGCCATGGCGCAATTTGGATCAAGCTCACTGGCTTTTTGATAACAGCGAACGGATTCTTCGTGATGATACCCATAGCACCAACTTAATCCACGATCAAACCAAAGCTGGGCTTCTTCGGAATTGGTACTGACAGCACGGGTGTACGAACCAAGGTCATAATAGTCATTCATGTTTGAGATTTCCTAACTGATTGCATCAATGTAACGTGCCCTCATTCTGATTTTGAAGCAGTATAGCACGTTTTCAGAGAAGAGAAAAAATTACTGTTGAAGGTTTTTTTTCATGATGTCAGCCACCCCTTGAATCAGTGGATCATCATGATTTTCCAAGGCATTGACCACACCTTGCTGATCTTCGGTGGAACGATTCTGGTTGAACTTGAATTTACCTTCAATTTTTTCGATAGGAATTTCAAAGCCGACGATGGCTTTGAGTTGTGGCAACAAAATTTCTTTATGTTCATCAAGATTTTTAATGCCACTGATCGAAGCTTCGTGGTTGTTCACCAAAGCTTCAACCATCGAAAGAAGCTCTTCTGGTTCATGAATCAATTGAGGTACACCATAAGCATGGACGGCAGCATAATTCCAAGTAGGTACGTGTTCTTCTTTTTCATACCAGGATGTAGAGATGTAAGCGTGTGGACCTTGAAACACAACCAAAGCTTGCGTGTTTTCATCAAACGATTTCCAGTGTGGATTGGCCCGTGCCATATGAGCAATTAGCGTGCCATTTGGGCCGCGATCTGGATCGAGCATAAAGGGCAGGTGCGTAGCATACGGCATGTCATCTGATTGGCTGAATAAGGGGGCGAAATTGTAATTACGAATCACTTCGTGGAGTGAGTTTAAATTATCTTCTTTAAAAGGGCTGGGGAGATACATCCACACACTCCTTTAGATATCGAGTGATTGAAGTTGCGCTTGCCATTTTCGGCCCATTCGCAGCATTGAGGTTTCCTGAGAATAGTCTGAAAGTTTTTCGATGGGAATCCAAGCCAGATCATGTGATTCTTCGCTGACCACAAAATTGGTGTTGCCTTGTGTTTGAATCACATAGCGAACGTCATAATGAAAATGATCCGGCTCATCGCCTCTGGCAGGGATGGGGTGAATGTCCAAATCGAAAATATCCTCTGATAACACGTTCAGTTCTATGATGCCAGACTCTTCCTGAGCTTCTCGAAGCGCCACCGCTACGGTGTCTGATTCACCATCGCAATGACCGCCCAACTGCACCCAGATACCAAGCTTGCGATGGTGCGTCAGCAACACGTTTTGCCCCGTGTCATCGACCAACCAAACTGAGCCTGTGACGTGTCCGACTTTGAGTGATCGCTCGAAACAATCGCTGTGCTCATTTACAAAGTCAGTCAGGCGTTGCCTTGCATCTCTGTCTGAATCCTCGAAAGGTCGATAGGCAGCAAGCTTTTCAAGTAAAGATTTCCGGTGCATCAAACCACCCCAAACGCTCGAACAGGAAACGAACCAACGGCTTTCACCTTTACAGGCACCGCAAAAAATCGAAAACCTGTATCAGGCAATGTCTTCAAATTCGTTAAATGTTCGCAAATAGGAATTTCATGTTTCAGCAAAATAGTGTGAACAGGACGCTGCCCCACATCCGTATCGTCAATATTCAGCGAATCGATACCAACAAACACGGCACCTTGATCACGCAAATAAATGGCCGCATCTTCTGTCAAAAAAGAATGGCCCTCAAAATACTGATCCGTGTTCCAATGATCTGACCAGCCTGTGTGAATTAACACCGCTTTGCCTTTGATATTCACATTCTGAAAAGCAGATGCATCAGTGGCTCGACCTTGACGATAGTCGCTGTGGATCACCACCGTATCCAGATTTGCCAACGAAGACAGCGGCAATTCCGAAATATCTTTCCCATCCTTATAGCGATGGGAAGGGGCATCCACATAGGTGCCTGAGTTGACCACCATGTCGATTTTGGCAATTTGAAATTGAGTGCCAGGGGCATAATGAGGCTCAGAATCTTCACGCTTCAAAAAATCGCACACAATGGGCGCAGGTAACCCTTTATAGGTAATCAGGCCATCTTCGATGGTGTGACTCAGATCAATCAGTTTTTTGTTCACGGCGACCTCTAAATGGGCTGGTCCAAATTTTAATTAAGGCAACCACTGCAATGCCAATCCAAACCACGTTTACAAATGCTGAAGGTATGGCACCAAAGTAGATGGTGTTGATCAATAAAAAAATGCCACCTGCCAAATTCAACCATTGATAAATTTGCGAATCCCCTTTGACTTTATGATTGGACACCAATCCATATGCCAACAGCACGGCCAATGCGCCTGCCCAGCCCAGTATGTCAATCCACAGTTCCATGCTGAGTATTGTAGAGACCGGAAAATTTCCTGCCAGTAATTATAAAGTTCGTTCGTAACGAGCTTCTGATTTAACGATATCAAAGATTTCAAACGTGGATGTTTTCCCATCGAACACAAATCCCATGTGTTCGTAGAATTTTCTGGCATTCTCATTGTCCTCAAACACCCAAAGTGTCACATTTTGATAGCCATCTTCTTTCAATCGTTTCAGTGATTTTTCGCATAAAGCTTTACCGATCCCTTTTCCCCAAGTGGATGACAAAAGATAGATGGCATAAAGCTCTGCAGTATGAGCTTGGGCATCGTCATCGCGGGAAGGTCCAACAGAAGAAAACCCAACAATCTCAGTTTCAAGTTCAGCCACAAAATTGATTTGGGTAGATTCTTGCAGCCGTTGATTCCAACGACTGATATAACGATCCAGAGGCAATTGACCCAAACGATCTTGGGGCAGCAAATCTTTATACGCCTGCTGCCAAGAGGCGATATGCACAGCAGCAATGGATTCGGCATCGGCCAGGGTTGCAGGTCGAATGATCATGATTTGAGTTTAATCTGAAACAGATGAATCTTGCCACTCATGGCGTAGCAGACCATACACTTCTTCATTCACAAACTGGCCATTAATTTGAAAATGAGATCGAAGGGTGCCTTCATGCTGAAAACCAAGGCGTTGAACAATTTTGATAGATGCTTCATTTTCACTGTGAATCAGGGCCATCAATCGGTTGAGTCGGCTTTCCTGGAATGTTTTTTGAATCAGCATGTTCACGGCACAACTGCCCAATCGTTGCCCTTGATAGGCTGAATCGATCTGATAGCCAAGGTCAGCATGAAGATGCGGCCAGGAAACTCGATGCAATGAAACTGTACCAACCAGGTTGCCTTCAGTTTCGATGATCCAACGGTATTCGTGAAACGTTTCATTAGAAAGATCGCTGCTCGACTGACTCAAGCGATCCTGCAGCAAATCAAGCGGCACTTCAGACATGGGATTGTAACGCAACGCAGTGGCATCCTTGCGCCACAGATACCATTGACGGGCGTGCTGTGGCTCTGCTGGAATGAGATTTAAAGGGATCATCAGGACGTTATCTTACGCACTGAATGATAGTTTGTGCCAGTTGTTGAGAGTGGTGCTTGAGCGTTCGTTTGTTGTCCATTTCAAGAATGTCACACAAATCTGCAGTCACCAATTTGGCTTTGGTAAGATCGGAAATTTTATCCAATTCAACAGGGATGGCACCTTCACTGCGATACCGCTTTTCTAAATCTTCAGGAAAAAGTTTGTCATTGGCAACCACAAAATCAAGCGTGTTCAGGTCAATGTATTCCCCTAAAATACGAAGGTGATCTGAGAGTGAAAATTGATCCGTTTCCCCTGGCTGTGTCATCAAATTGGCCACATAAATTTTTGCAGCCTTGCTTCGTTCTATGGACTGGGAAACACCTTCCACCAACAGATTGGGAATAATACTTGTAAACAAGCTGCCTGGCCCAAGCAAAATAAGTTCTGCATCATCGATTGCTTCAATCACTTTTCGATAAGGTTGAACATGAGCCTGAGATAGGCCCAATTTTTTGATCTGCCGTTCATCTTCGGCAATGTTGACCTCACCTGTTACCTGCCCCCCATCTTCCATTTCAGCCACCAGCTTGACATCTTCTAGGGTGGTAGGCACCACCTGACCGCGTACTTTGATAATGTGGCTGAATTTCTCCACCGCCACGTCGAATCGTCCCGTGTTCTGCTGCAATCCGGCCAAAATGAGGTTGCCCAAGGAATGACCGTCCAGGCTGCCGGACCCATTTTTAAAACGATGTTGAAACAGGTAGGCGATTTCGTCTTCATCTTCAGCCAGCGCAATCAGGCAGTTGCGAATATCGCCAGGGGGCAGCATTTTCATTTCTTCACGGAGTCGCCCAGAACTGCCACCATCATCCATGACTGTGACCACGGCAGTGGTGTTGGACGTCCATTCTTTCAAACCGCGCAACAGGGTAGACAATCCTGTGCCGCCGCCCACAGTCACAATTTTGGGACCGCGCCCCAGGCGTCTGCGACTGTAAATAACTTCTGAAGCACGACCTTCGCTTTCAGGCGAAATACCTCGAACAATGGCGTTGACCATCCGTCCGATGCCGCCTATCAACATCACCAGTCCAGCCAAAATCATGGCACCGGCAACCAGGTAAATGATCTGTCGATCTGAAGAAAATTGCGATAAAAATGTCCAAACGTTTAATGCCAACTCACGACCAACCCAGGCCAGGATGCCCAACGCGCTAATCAATGCGCCAATGACAGCAAGACCTGCCCAGCGTTTCACCCCAATACCAGGGTAAAGCCAGCGTAACAAACGTTTTGTACGGCTCATGGTGTAACCTTTATATCCTTCAACCGTGTCGGGGAATGTGAACGTCGCAACATTCGATAAATTCAATGTAACGATACGAACAAATGATGTTTAAAAATTATTGCTTCTGTAGACGAACATGACTTGCGCCCAACAAGTCATGCAACCCTTCTTGCAAAGGACCATCCCACTTCACTTTAAAGGTGAGGGGCAGCGCTTTTCGTTCTTCCATTTCACAAACATGAACCACCACAGGCATTGGGCCTTGATGCTCCTCCAGCGTTTCTTTGAGTGAGATGAGGAATGGCTCATCAATTTGTTCAGTGTCCAGACGCAAATGACAAGTGAGTTCTGTCTGAAGCTCATGTAGGGGCGTAATGGTGTCAGCCAGAATTTGAAGCTGGCCTTTGCGTTCCTCAGCTTTGCCGGTGACGGCCACCAAGTTATCGACCACCAAATGCTCACCGCATTGCTCAAAGGCATCGGAAAACACCGTCACTTCGATGGTGCCTTTCAAATCTTCCAGTTTCACAAACGCCATTGGTAAACCTTTTTTGGTCGTGATGACGCGAGCATCGGCGATACGGCCCCCCAAATTCAACGAACCGCCATTCGCTTTTTGTCGAAGCTCGTCCAATGAACACGTACGAAAGGCAGAGAAATAGACTTCGGCATCTTCCAGAGGGTTTTTGCTGACGTATAACCCCAGAAGTTCTTTTTCAAATTGGAGCAGAATTTCTTCATCAAACTCTTCCGTTGAAATCTGAATATTAACCCCCACCGCTGTTTGTGCGCTGGATTCCTCTGGTTCACCAAACAATCCTTGCTGACCGCTTCGGCGTTCCTCCAAAGCGCGTTGACTCATTTCCAAGCCAGCATCAACCTGAGCCAACAGACCTTTTCGAGTGCCAAACGCATCAAAAGCCCCCACTTTAATTAAACTTTCAATCACTTCTCGATTGACTCTACTGGGATTGATTCGTTCACAGAAATCAAAGAAATTTTCAAATGGACCTTCTTCACGACCTTCCAAAATAGCTTCAACCGCACCACGTCCCACGTTCTTCACCGCGCTAAGGCCAAACGTGATTTCGTTATCCTCTTTTGGATAAAACGCCACTTGACTAACATTGACATTTGGCGGCAACACAGTGAGGCCCAAATCTTTACATTCACCGATATATTCGGCCACTTTTTCGTTGTTACTGGCAACACTGGATAACAGTGCGGCCATGTAATGCACAGGGTGATTGGCTTTGAGGTGCGCAGTCCAGTAGGAAATCAACGCATACGCGGTGGAGTGTGATTTGTTGAAACCATAGCGTGAGAATTTTTCGATCTCTTCAAAAATTTTGGTGGCCAATTTTTTGTCGATGTTGTTGTTCACGCAACCGTCGATGAACTTATCACGCATTTCTTCCATCAAAGCTTTGATCTTTTTCCCCATCGCCATGCGTAGAGTGTCGGCTTCGCTCAGGGAAAATTTGGCCAGTACTTGCGCCATTTGCATCAATTGTTCCTGATAAATTGGCAATCCGTAGGTACCGCCAAGCACCTGATCCAGGTCTGGGTGATCATAGCTCACCTTTTGCCGGCCATGTTTGCGCTCAATGTAGGCATCAGCAATCCCACTTTCCAACGGACCTGGGCGATAAAGTGCACCCCAAGCGATGATATCATTGAATTCACTGGGCTGGAGCCGTAGCCCCATTTCGCGGATGCCACTGCCTTCAAACTGGAACACCCCCATCGTGGCCCCACGCTGCAACAATTGGTATGCTTTTTCATCATCCAAAGGCACTTTCATTAATTCGATGTCGATGTCTTTTTCTCTTTTGATACTGTCAATCGCATCCTGCATCACGGTGAGCGTTCGCAATCCCAAGAAGTCCATTTTCAACAGGCCGATGGATTCAGCATCCTTCATGTTGAATTGCGTCACATAGGCTTGATCTTCACCTGATCCCACACGTTGAACAGGGCAATAATCCATCATCGGCCCTGGTGCAATAATCACACCGGCTGCATGAGTGGAGTTGTTGCGCGCCAAGCCTTCGAGTTGTTTGGCAGTGTCAATCAGGCTCTTGATTTGTGGATTGGTGCGATACTCTGTGCCCAATTCCTTGGATTTTTCCAGCGCTTCATCCAACGTGGCATTCATCGGAATCAGTTTGGCAATGCGATCTGCATCGGCAAAGGAAATCTCAAACACGCGCGCCACATCACGCAAAGCACCACGGGCTTTCATAGTGGAAGATGTCACAATTTGAGCCACCTGATCTTCGCCATATTTTTGTTCCACGTAACGAATCACTTCTTCACGGCGGCGTTCACAAAAATCGATATCCACATCCGGCATGCTGACACGTGCGGGATTGAGAAATCGTTCAAAAATCAGGTCAAATTGAAGCGGGTCCACATCCGTAATGGCCAAGCAATACGCCACCACGGAACCCGCAGCCGAGCCACGCCCTGGTCCCACCGGAATATTTTGTTCGCGTGCATAGTTCATGAAATCCTGCACAATCAAAAAGTAGGCCGAGTAGCCCATTTTTTGGATCACGCCAATTTCGTATTCAATGCGTTCTTTAATCTCATCGGTCACTTCACCGTAGCGCCACTCTGCACCTTCCCAGGTGAGCTTGTCCATGTATTCATCCACGGACGGATACTCTTTTGGAATCCCAATGGATGGCAACAAGTAGGTATCAAAGTCTATTTTGACATCACAACGATCTGCAATTTTGACCGTATTGGCAATCGCTTCGGGATAGGCTTCAAACAGCTTTCTCATTTCATCTGCTGATTTGAAATAATATTGATCGCTGTCATAGCTGCGCTTGTTGGCGCCTTTGTTCTGCACGTTGAGCAGCACTTCATGCGCGTCGCAATCTTCATGTGTTAAATAATGAACATCGTTCGTGGCAATGATGGGGATGTTTAAATCCTGCGAGAGTTGGAACAATTGGGCATTAAGTTTTTCCTCAACATCCACATTATGGTTTTGCAGCTCTACGTAGTAGTTGCCTTCGCCAAAAATGTCCATATATTCCATCGCCGCTAATTTGGCTTCTTCGTATTTATCCTGCATTAACAGACGAGGCACTTCACCACTACGGCAACTGGTGGTTGAAATTAACCCTTTACTGTGTTGGCGAAGCAAAGCTTTATCAATACGGGGTTTGTAATAATAGCCTTCCAAATACGCATAGCTCGACAGTTTAATGAGGTTATGATAGCCTTCTAAATCCACAGCGAGTGCCAACAAGTGATAAAATTTCTTACCATCCGGTGTGGCCATTTTCTCACGGCGATCTCCGGCAGCCAGATACAATTCACAACCCAAAATAGGCTTGATGTCATATTTCTTTGCGCCTTTGTAAAACTGAACCAAGCCACTCATTGTGCCATGATCAGTCAGAGCCACGGCGGGCATGTCAAATTCTTTGGCCTGCTTTAATAACGCATCAATACGACAAGTGGCGTCCAGCAAACTAAATTCTGAATGATTGTGAAGATGGACAAAACTCATACCACAACAAAGGCTCGATGATCTTTAGAGCCTTATTCCCCCTCTGTGATCTTTTTGGTCCCCAGCAAGTTTTTTAATAAAAACTTGTACAACTGTCTTTAAGGCATTTCAGGCGGCAGAATGATTTTTGTTTCCCCTGACCTGATCAAACCCAGCATATTTCTGGCCAAATATTCTAAATATTCGGTATCGTCTTTAAGTTGAAGCTCTTGGTTGAGTGCTTCATTTTCTTGTTCGACCACCTGAATTTCAGCCTGCAACTGTACATGAGCTTGATGAAGGTTCAACACCACACTGATTTGCAGGTAAAATGCATAGCCAATCACGCCAACCAATCCCACAAGGGTTGCCAACACAGCGTAGCGTAACCCTTGGCGCAAGCGTTTTTGAAATTCAACCAGGCGGCCAGACACAGCCATAGTCAGCCCCCAAAAATTCCTGCATAAGGCAGGTTGTGTCGTTCTTCCAATCTCAATAACTGATTGTACTTACAGGTTCTTTCACCACGACAAAGCGATCCCGTTTTGATTTGTCCTGCCGATGTGCCTACGGCCAAATCGGCAATAAACGTGTCCTCGGTTTCGCCGGAACGGTGTGACACCACATTGTTCCAACCCGCACTGGTTGCCAATCTCATCGCATCCAATGTTTCAGTCAATGAACCAATCTGATTCAGTTTGACCAAAATGGCGTTGGCGTTGCCTCCATCTATGGCTTTTTGCAAACGCTTCACGTTGGTCACCAACAAATCATCACCCACCAATTGAACATCACTGCCAACGGCATCATTGAGGGCTTTCCAACCATCCCAATCTTCTTCATCCAACCCATCCTCAATGGAAACAATGGGATATTTTCCGAGCCACTGTTGATATAACGAAATCAAATCATTGGAATTCTTCGTTTCGCCTCGGAGTTGATAAGCTCCATCAGTGAAAAAACTGCTGGAGGCCACATCCAAAGCCAATGAAATTTGTTCACCTGGTTTGTAACCAGCAGCTTCGATGGCTTCCATCAAGAACGCCAATGCTTTTTCATCAGATTCCAGGTTGGGCGCAAAACCACCTTCATCTCCAACAGCGGTGTTCAGGTTTTGTTTGCTTAACAATGATTTGAGTGTATGAAAAACTTCAGACCCCCAGCGCAGGGCGTCCTTAAAGGTCGATGCACCATGTGGCACAATCATGAATTCCTGAACATCCAGGTTGTTATCAGCGTGCTCACCGCCGTTGAGCACATTCATCATAGGCACCGGCAAATTGCCATCTCGTGCACCAGCCAAGTAACGCCATAGAGGCAGGTTCAATGAAGCTGCGCCTGCACGTGCAATGGCCAGTGACACACCCAAGATGGCATTGGCACCCAAATTCTGTTTGTTTTCGGTGCCATCTAAGGCCAACATCTGTTGATCTAGTTTGGTTTGCTCCAAAGGATCAGCGCCCTGAAGCGCTTCGGCAATGGGGCCATTGACATGTGAAATGGCTTTTTGAACACCCTTGCCTTTATACAAACTGGCATCTCCGTCACGAAGCTCCAAGGCTTCAAACTTTCCGGTAGATGCTCCTGAGGGCACGGCAGCCAGACCATACGTGCCATCATTCAACGTCACTTCCACCTCAACGGTAGGATTTCCGCGTGAATCTAAAACTTCTCGTCCAATCACTGATTTTATTTGCATAATCGCGTTCCTCAAAGGGCAGTATAGCCGCTTGAACAGGGGGCGTCCAAGGCCAGATGACGCACGTGATCCTGTCTCATTTCCATCAAACAATTGAGGAAAATTAGGCAGCATGATATCGAATCTGTTATGATGATCACATAAGAATGAGGAAGTGGTGTCATGAGAGAGTTGCGACGATTGACCCCACGGTGTGCAGTGAGCGGCTGCACCAAAGTGGGGACCGTCCCATTATGCTCTGGGGAAATGCACTTATGTGGTGATCATTTCGATCACTGGGTTGGCTTCTTGAGGAAAAATCCACTCGATGTAGAAAAATGGAGCACGGAAAACTTTTCCGCCTGGAGTCAGCATTTCACTTTATTTGTAGCCCATGAAGTCAAAATGCGGAAACATTATACGGGTTAGACGACCTTAGAGTATTCACTAAGGGTAGGCAATTTCACTTTAGACTTGGCCTTTTTTGGAAATTTAACTAAACCATTGCAATGAATTTTAAAATTGGTGTGATCGGACTTGGCATCATGGGGCAACGCATGATGAACGGCATGGCGCATCATCCATCCTTTCAAGTGACCGACATTTGGGATTTGAATACATCTGCCAGCAAGAAATTTCCAGACCTGATTTTTCACCCAAACGCTCAATCCTTGATTGAATCAGACATTGATGCGGTTTATATTGCCACACCACCCTTGTCTCATATTGAATATTCTCGCTTGGCCTTACACGCCAACAAAGCCATCTTTTGCGAAAAACCGTTGGCTGTAGATATTAAAGCTTCTCAGCAATTGGTTGACGAAGTCAATGCCAGCGGATTGCCCAATGCCATTAATTTTCCTTTTGCTTCGACACCTGGGGTTGCCACACTCGAACGATTATTGAAAGAAAACACACATGGAGAAATCGAACAAATTGACATTCGTTTTCACTTTTCTCAATGGCCTCGCTTTTGGCAACAGGATGCGGCAAGTTGGCTGTCTGGTCGAGTACAAGGCGGATTTCTACGCGAAGTGTTTTCACACTTCGCGTATCTCACCCACAGGCTGATTGGAGAATGTGAGATTGAATCAAAGCACCTTATCTATCCAAAAAATTCTTCTCAGTCTGAAAATTATATTTTGGCTCAGTTGAATAGTGGGGGCATCCCCATCAGCCTCAATGGTGGTGTAGGTGGAGCCGCGCCAGACTACAATGAATGGACTTTATATGGATCGAAAAAATCCTACCGATTTCAAGACTGGGCCGAACTCAAAGTAGGCGATGAGCAGCGCTGGTACGATGTGATGCCGGATGTCAAGGAATCGGCTCCACTAGAGTTT
The DNA here is from genome assembly GCA_029262795.1 of Candidatus Fraserbacteria bacterium. Lineage (GTDB taxonomy): Bacteria > Bipolaricaulota > Bipolaricaulia > RBG-16-55-9 > JAJCYT01 > JAJCYT01. The sequence continues at coordinate 139,127 of JAJCYT010000031.1, read as the reverse complement.
CAACTCAACGCCCTGGTCAAAACACTCGAAGGCACGCCAGCTTTACCCAGCTTTGAAGACGGCCTAAAAGTACAACATCTGGTTGAAAATTTACTCCATTAACCCCTTCCCAATCCTGTAAGAATCAAATAAAACCCAAAGAACAACCTATCTAGGGCAAATGAAAAACCCTCACAAAACCCTCACAAATTACTCAACAGGTGCTGATCGTTTTTTGTAAAAATACCCACTGAGACTGTTGATTGTGCAGGGAGAAACGCTTATGTTTAATAACATGCAAAAGATTCTTGTGGTTGATGATGAAATGAAATTGGTGCGGCTGGTGCAAGCCTACCTGCAAGAATCCGGCTTTCAGGTAGTCACCGCCTACAACGGCACACAAGCGTTGATTCAATTTGAGCGTGAAGAACCGGATTTAATTGTACTCGACTGGATGATGCCTGAAATGGACGGCTTGGAAGTGGCTCGCCGTATTCGCCAGACCTCCAGCGTACCCATCATCATGCTCACCGCCAAAGTGGAAGAAACTGATCGCGTGGTCGGTCTGGAATTGGGCGCGGACGATTACGTGGCCAAGCCGTTTAGCCCTCGTGAACTGGTCGCCAGAGTGCGCGCTGTATTACGTCGAGGCGCTCATGCCCCTGCGGCTTCCAAATTGGAATTTGACCAATTGGTCATTGACGTGGACGGCCATCAGGCCACCATGAGTAATCAGGTGGTGGACTTAACGCCTTCAGAATTCACCTTGCTTCGCACAATGGCAGAACAGCCTGGTCGTGCCTTTACTCGGCGTCAGTTGATGGAAGCCATCACGGAGTCTGGCTATGCCACGGTAGAACGCGCTATCGACACACATATCAAAAACCTGCGCCGTAAAATTGAGGCAGATCCAACTCAACCACACTTTGTTCACACTGTACGCGGGGTCGGGTATAAATTTCAGCAAGGGTTTTAAATATGTCGATTCAATCTTTTTGGCGACGAACCCCGTTTCGTTGGAAACTGCTTGGCACATTTTTACTGGTCATCATGGTGGGATTTGCTTCCATCTATTTTGTCAGCGCGAGAACCGTGATCGATCAATATTCCAAACTGACCTCCGAGCGTTTTTCTAGAGACGCAGACCGAATCGCCCCTCTGTTTGTAGGATATTACGAACAAGCCAACACCTGGGAAGGCCTCAATCGCGCTTTGAATGTGCAAGCAGGTGGCGGCCCTGATCGTAGAAACCCTGTCCTTGCCCAGATTTATTTTCTGATTGCCCGTGAAGATTTGATTATTGTTGATGTCAATGGCCAAGTTGTTTTTGACGTAGATCGCCAACTGCTAGGCCAAACGCTGCCTCCACCTGTATTGGATCAAGGTGTTTCACTTGAAAGCAACGGAGAGAAAATTGGCACCATGCTCAGTGGCGTGGCATTCGAGCGTTTCACTCCACTGGCCAGACAGTTTTTCAATTCACTTAATCGTAGCATGTTGCTGGTGGTTGTGATTGTTATTGCTGGTTCTTTCTTGCTGATCACGTTACTGGTTCGCCAACTGGCAAGACCCTTGAATGAACTTACTCAAGCCTCCGAAAAGATATCCGAAGGCCACCTTGAACAAAACGTTGAAGTCAACACGCAGGATGAAATTGGCGAGCTGGCTCAAGCATTCAATACCATGAGTTCCAAACTGAAAGGTTCCGAAGACTTGCGCCGCCAAATGACCGCCGACATCGCCCACGAACTTCGCACCCCCATGAGCGTGATTCAAGGCGACTTAGAAGCTGTGATTGATGGTGTTTATCCCGCCAATCAGGAAACGTTTCAATCGTTGCTCGACGAAACCCATCGAGTCTCTCGCCTGATTGACGATCTGCGCGAACTCAGTCTGCTGGAAGCTGGCGAATTGCCCTTGGAGCGTGAAAACACAGATATCAAAGCTATCGTTCAGCAGATCGTCCAAGCTTATCAAATCAAAGCGGAAAGCAATGGCATCAGGCTCGAATTTAACAACACCGATGTCGTTTCCGAAATCGAAGCCGATGCAGATCGCATCGCCCAAGTGCTGCGCAACCTCATCAGCAATGCCATTCGTTATACACCTTCAGGCGGCACCGTGTTCATTAACTTGCATCGCGAAAATGGCGAACTCAATTGCACCGTCACCGACACCGGCCCAGGCATGTCCGAAGAAGAAGCCACTCGCGTTTTTGAACGTTTCTGGCGTGCTGATCAATCCCGCACCCGCCACAGTGGCGGTTCAGGGTTGGGCTTGTCTATCTCCAAACGATTGGTTGAAGCCCACGGTGGCAAGATGTGGGTACAAACTGCATTGAACCAAGGCAGCACATTTGGTTTCAGCTTACCGGTTCATTAACAAGAATTTTTAAAACAATTGGAATTTGTAACAAGAATGGAATCTCAACAGGAGGCAACCACCACGTTATGATTCTTTTTCACGAAAAGAGCTGTGCCAAGATGTAAAGAAACGCTCAATCAATGCGATCACATTGTAAAACACAATCCCCATCACACTGGCAACAACAATGAAAGCAAAGGTCACATCCCTTTGACCACTGCGCGCCGTAATACTAATTCGCTGACCCAACACCTGAGGCGAGCTTGGAATAAGAAATTCTGCCACAATCACGCTAATTAACACTATAATACTCGCGATTTTAAGCGCGTTAAACACATAAGGCATTGCATTCCAGAATCGTAATTTTAATAAGATGTGATGATTTTTGGCTGCATAAGATTGCATTAAATCGAGCTTGAGTGGATCAATGGTAATCAACCCTTGGACAACATTGATCAACACTGGAAAGAAACTGACGATAATGGCAACGGCAATTTTTGACTCTTCATCAATGCCTAAAGCTCGTCCAAGAACGGGTGCCAAACCTACAATAGGGATAGTGCTAAAAGCTGTAGCCAATGGTAAAAACCCTCGCCTTAAGAACAAGCTAAGTGAAACAAGGAAACCAAACAAAAGGCCAATGAATGATCCAATCGCATATCCAGGCAACACTTTCTTATAAAGCGTACACAAACTGCTATCTAACAAATTGCTTCCTGTCAGGACGTAGCATTTTTTCGAAAAATTAATTTGGAAGTCCAAATCACTTAAATCCTGAACAAACACCATAAAAATGCCACTGATACTTGGCAAGAATGCCATTTGAACACGGAGCCCCTCCACCACCGCTTCCCAAATTAGCATGACCAGGAAGGGAACAGTTGCAGGCGGCAGAATATTTCTCAACACATAAGTTACCCGATCACCTGGCCGAATGGCTGGCAACGTTGCCAGCTTACTGATGGATGCAATAACAATCCATAAAAATCCAGAGAAAGTTAGCCAAAACCCCCACGAAGCGGGTAAATCCAAAGCAGCGTCTATCCCCAAGAAATCTTTATAGGCAAGCAGTGAAAAGAAAGCACCTAATAATCCAATACCAACAAGCCCCACAAAAATCCATCGAGAAAGAAAAAAGGTGACAATTAACGCAATAATTGCCAATGTGAACAATACACCAAAGGCATCTAAATACACTTTGTTGTCAGAAAAGTCTGTTAATGTCACTTCAAGGTTGCTGACGTTGCTGAAATTCTCAACAGGCGTCCAGGGGCCATACAACCCCACCAAAACAACCAATACACCCAACAGCACTAAAAAATTTGTTCTCATACTTTACGCATCCACGGGGCCAATAGACGCTCGACCCAACCCACGGCTGAGACAAACATAATGCCCATCAGCACGGAGATTAAGAACAAAATCCACAAATCCGCCACGTTACCGGCCTGCACCCGCCCTAAAATCTCATACCCTAATCCACTTGAATTTGATGTTTCAGTTTCCGAAATTAATGCCCCCACCAAAGCAGCGGCGGCCCCGACCTTGAAGCTGGCAAACATAAATGGCAAAGCGGCGTAGAAACGCACCTTGAAAAAAATCTGCCATTTGTTGGCCGCATAAGAATGCATCAAGTCAATCGACAATGGATCTACCGAGCGCAAGCCTTTGACTGTGCCAATGGTGATTGGAAAGAAACTCAAGTAACCACCAATAATAGCTGTGGGTAAAATACTGCTTTGCAAGGTGATGCCAAATTGCGACAAAATCAGCATCAGCACCGGCACCAGCGCAATAATCGGCACGGTCTGTGAAGCCACCACCCACGGCAAAAACGCACGCTCCAGTGGCCGAATAAGCACAAACAAAGACGCCAACAACAAACCAACCACGCCCCCCATCACCAATGCGGCAAAACTCCCAAACGTCGTGTAAGCAATTTGCCCAAACACGCTGGCATTATTAATGAAAAAGTCTGGCAGCGATGTGATAATCCAATGTGGCAGCGGCACAGGATGCTGTGGCAATGTTACAAAACATTCGAATACCGTTAAGCCACAACCAGGCCGGTCGTATACTTTGTAATGTCCAGTCCAGACCACACTCCCAGGTTCAGGTGCTTTGGCCAGGACAATACGACTGAACTCACTGTCAAGAATCAGATAATCGTATTGGCGCAGGGATTGATTTTTATCTAACGCGTTGACCAGCGTGAGCGTATTTTCCTCAATGGTGTAATCGTCATCTGGAAAAAGCTGTGTTTGGTGCAACACGCGTTCAATGCGTTCCTCCATCACAATAATGCCTTCCGGCTTAGGCAGACCAAATTGCAATTCATTATCATTGACGTTTCTAAGTCGAGTGCCTGAGTTATTGAGTGGTTGTTCATTGACGTAAACCACCCGATCCCGATCAGTCGTTACCAGTCGGGGTTGTGCAAAATGGAATGTTCGGTTGGAACCATCCACTGAGCCACTCAATTGTTCTGCCCAAGCAACAAAAGAGGCCGCCAACTCTAAGCGGGCGCCCACAGGTGGCGGATCTCGCAACACAATGGTTTGGTTATCAGCCCAGGCATAATCTCCACTGACGCGCAAAGGACGGCCCCAATCAGGTTCCTGTCCGCTGGTCCAAAGGGGCAATGGCTCAGCCGTCACCAGAGTAGTGTCATCCAGATGATAATCTTCACCCTCCACCAACAATTTCCCATTTAAAATAAAAACACCATCAGATGAAGAAAAATTGAATTCAATAATGACGCCATCCGGCTTTTCTTCCGGTTTTTCAAAATGAGGATTCAACAAACGTCCATTGAGATAAAGCGGGTGATCACTAAAGGCCCGATCGGTATGAAACACACGATTTTGACCATCCACCTCACCTTCCAGTGGAGCTGGCGTCAACAAAGATACATTAGAATCTGCATTTAAGTTTGTATAAACAACTTTCTGCTCAGCATCTTTGCCGAGGATAGCTGACAATGACAAAGGTTGATTTCCGTTGACCAACAATCCTGTATTGTGGATCGATTGAAGAAATGGCAATTGGTCTGCGTTTCCTAAATCCATTGGGGCAAGTGGCATCACTGACCGTTGTTCCCAACGGGATCGATCCTTCATATCACTTTGCGCTTTATTTAATCCGATAAGCAAAGCAGTGGGATAGCCAATAACAAAAATAAAGGCCAAAGCAACAAAAACCGGAAGGACTTTTCGTAAAAACCTCATCCTGATGCCTGTTCACTACGCCGCAAGGCTTCACGCACTTCGGTCACCAACTCATAAAAACGTTCGCTTTCGCGGGTTTCCACATTGCGCGGTTGCGGCAAATCGATATCAATAATTTCGGTAATTCGTCCAGGGCGAGCGCTCATCATTACCACATGCGTAGATAAAAATACAGCTTCTGAAATGGAGTGAGTCACAAACACTGTTGTGGTCTGTGTTTCGCGCCAAAGCCGAAGCACTTCCTGTTGCATCTGCTCGCGGGTGATTTCGTCTAATGCACCAAAAGGCTCATCCATTAATAAAATGCTTGGAGAGAATGAAAGCGCTCTGGCAATCGACACACGCTGTTGCATCCCGCCGGAAAGCTGCCAGGGATAATGTTCTTTAAATTGTTCTAAGCCGACCATCTCCAACAACCGAGATGCTGTTTGCTTTCGCTTTGAGGCAGAAGTGCCCATAATCTCCAAAGGCAATTCAACATTTTTAAGCACCGTGCGCCACTCATATAAGACAGGGGCTTGAAACACGTAACCATAATCACGATCCAGACGAGCCCGTTCTGGTGATTTGTGATTGACCAACAATTCGCCGGAGGTAATTTTTTCCAAATCAGCAATCAATCGCAACAAGGTGGTTTTCCCACAACCAGAAGGCCCAATTAAAGAAACAAATTCTCCTGACGCAATCTTCAAATTGGACCCACTGAGGGCGATCACATCGCCTTCCTTGCCGGGAAAAATTTTATTCACATTGCGAACAGAAATGATTGAATTGGCAGGCTCAGCCACCTGTTCGACATCTTTTACAACTTCATCGGTCATAGGGGTTGCCTCCGTAAGGAGGATCATAATTCTTTCTCAAAAGCGTGTCAACTGTACAAATTGATGATTCTAAACACTTTTTTGCACAATATCTCGGTGTCATCATCCAACATTTATCCATATAATCCAACGTGCAATAAGGAGGCTTTTCATGGCAATCCGCATGCAGGTTCAACCACGCCAACCAAAATATCAGATTGAAATGCATGACCCTGAAACCAACACCCATGCTTTCTTGATCATAGATACATTACGAAATGGCTTTTGTGGTGGTGGTATCCGCATGTCGCCCACCGTAACCAAAGAAGAAGTACATCGTCTAGCGCAAGCCATGACCTATAAATTCAGTGCGGTTGATGTTCCTGTCGGCGGTTCCAAATCGGGCATTGTGGCCGATCCAAATTCGCCAGATCGGGAAGTTCATCTGCGTGCATTTGCAAAAATGGCAGCACCTTTTCTAAGTGAAATGTATGTTGCTGGCGAAGACATGGGCACCACTGCTGCGGATGTGGGGTTGATCTACAGCCAAGCCAATTGTTCCTGGTTTGATGTGGTAAAAAAACACATGGGCCAAGATGGCGCAACGTTAAGCCTTACCCCTGATTTCAATCCAACCGACCTCAACGGCGTGAATCTGGAAGAAGAGCTCACTGGCTTTGGCGTGGCCGAAGTGACTGAAGAAGCTTGTGACGTTTTGCAATTAGACACCACTCAAACACGAGTGGCTATTCAAGGCTTTGGCACTGTGGGCAGCATCACTGCAAGGAATCTGAATCAAAAAGGATTCAAAGTGGTGGCAGTGTCTGATGTGGAAGGCACGCTTTATCACCCTGGTGGATTGGTGGTTGATGAATTACTCGCCGCTAAAAATTCGTTAGGCACGATTGATCGAACAAAACTTGATTCAGAATATCAATCCTTAGATCGAGATGAATGGCTGGGATTGGATGTAGATGTACTCATCCCCGCAGCGATTGCGGATACGATTCATATGAAAAATGTGTCTCAAATCAAAGCCAGTTTGATCATCGAAGCAGCCAACATTCCTGTGACTGAGGTTGCAGAAAAATATTTATTTGATCACGGCATCGCTGTGGTGCCAGACTTCATTGCCAATGTCGGCACGGCAGGCGGGTTTGGTTTATTGCTTACCAACCAAGTGCCTTTAGAGCCGGAAGCTGTTTTCACAGAGCTGGGCAGGCGAATGCGAAAGTCAACGCGTGATGTGTTGAGCCTCAGCCAACAGGAGAAGATTTTGCCACGCGATGTGGCTGTTCAACTTGCAGAGCAACGCCTGCAAAAATGAGATGAATCCGGCAACCAATTTGATATAATCGCTGTATGAAACCTGTCTACATCGCTGGCACAGGCATGACACAGTTTGGCAAGTTGCATGAACCACTCATTGATTTATTGGTTCATGCTGCCCAAGGGGCGCTATCAGAATCTGAACATCTTTCACCCGATGCCATTTACGTTGGCCTGATGAATCCTGAAGGCTTTGTTGGTGACAGTAATTTTGCCGCCTGGCTCACGGACCGCCTGGGACTGAGTGGGGTTCCTGCCATGCGTGTGGAAGCCACCTCCTCAACGGGAGCAGCCGTGTTGCATGAAGCGTTTCAGGCGGTGGCATCGGGCAATGTCAAGCGTGCGTTGGTTGTTGCGGGTGATGCAATGACGCATTTGCCAACCCGCAAAGTGACACAACTTTTATCTCAGGTCATTGCCGCAAAAGATCGTCAGGCAGGGGCCACCATGCCTGCGTTGGCAGCCATGGTAACCCAGCGTTGGATGCACGATGCCAAATTATCTGAGGAAGATTGCCGTCGCGCTTTGATGAAGGTGGCTGTGAAGAATCACGACATGGGGCAATTCAATGATCGTGCGCAATTCCGCAAGCCGATTTCTGAAGAAAAATATTTCGACAGCCGAATGGTTTCGTCTCCGTTGTGCCTTTACGATTGTGCACCTATTACCGACGGTGCAGCCGCAATGCTGCTGACTTCTGAACCCACAGATATTCGCATCTGGGGTATCGGTCAAGGCACTGATACGCTATCCATGACAGATCGTGAAGAATTAACTTCATTTAGATCAACAAGGGCTGCGGCTATTCGCGCCTACAACATGGCGGGACGCGGACCTCAGACCATTCAGTTCGCTGAAATTCATGATGCCTTTATTCCGTTTGAAGTTCTAAGTTTGGAAGACACCGGCCTAATGGAACGTGGCACATCCGCACAAGCGGAACTGGATGAAATCACACACATCAAAGGGAAACTGCCAACCAACATCAGTGGCGGTCTGAAAGCAAGAGGTCATCCCGTTAGCACATCCGGCTTAGCTCAGGTGATCGAAGCGGTGAGCCAAATGCGTGGTCAGGTTGACAAGCAAGTTCAGATTAAAAAGACAGGCATGGCGCTCTGTCAAAGCACGGGCGGATTGTTCAACCAAAGTTTTGTCACCATTCTGGGAAAACCTCGCGCACGCAAAGCGCCGATTGAACCAGAAACAGTCGAGCAACTTCATGTACCAGAACGACTTTCCTTGCTTAATGGCAAACGACCACGACGGCAGACCACGGGCGTGGTTGAAACGTTCACTTATTTGAATGCGCCTGCGGAAGGATTTCCCGCTCCGATGCTGTTGGCATTGGTCAACACCAAAGGTGGCAACCACATTATTGCACGGGGTGACCCCGAACGCCCTGTTGAAATTGGGCAAACTGTTCATCTCAAAAAGATTGAGGCAAGTGGCGAGGGCGGCCCCTATTACTTCACCGATGATGCCGAGCGCGTTAAACAAGGTGAAGTGTCTGTCAAAATGCTGGACCGCAAACCCAAAGGCGCTTTGTCTCAAGTCAAAGATTTTTTATCGGGCAGCAGCTTGAAAACCCACTACTTCGCCGTCAAACGCAAGAAAAAATCAAGTTGACAGGTTTTTATAAAATATGCTAGAAGTAGAGGCCCGTAGGGGTTTTGAAAATTTATTATTCAGACAAATGTTTTTTCAAAAATTTAATTTTAGATCAATACAAAAACTAAAGAGCTGCAAGGAGGCGTTATGAGCAGAATGGTACGCGGAGGCCTGATTCAGGCTTCCCTGAACACATCAGTTGATGAACCCAATGAGGTCATCAAACGAAACATGACGGACAAACATTTAAAGATGATTGATGAAGCCGCCGAAAAAGGTGCGCAAGTGGTCTGTTTGCAGGAATTGTTTTATGGACCTTATTTTTGCGCTGAACAGAACATTCGCTGGTACGATCTCACCGAAAAAATTCCTGACGGCGAAACAACCGTATTGATGCAGGAAGTGGCTAAAAAACACGGTATCGTACTCGTGATTCCTATCTATGAAGAAGACATTACAGGTGTGTATTACAATACCGCTTCTGTGATTGATGCCGACGGCACCTATCTTGGAAAATACCGCAAAACACATATTCCTCACACACACCCAGGCTTCTGGGAAAAATTTTATTTCCGCCCAGGCAATTTAGGCTACCCCGTGTTCGATACCGCTGTGGGCAAAGTGGGCGTCTATATTTGCTATGATCGTCACTTCCCTGAAGGTGCTCGTGCTTTGGGTTTGAATGGCGCAGAAATTGTGTTTAACCCTTCTGCTACAGTTGCTGGCTTGAGCCAGTATCTTTGGGAAATTGAACAACCCGCACACGCTGTGGCCAATCAATACTTTGTGGGCGCTATCAATCGCGTGGGACATGAACAGCCTTGGGACATTGGCAAGTGGTATGGCTCTAGCTACTTCTGTAACCCTCGTGGTGAAATGATTGCGCAAGCCGGCGAAGACAACGATGAAATTGTAATTGCCGACATGGACATGGACCAGATCGAAGAAGTGCGCCAAGTGTGGCAGTTCTACCGTGACCGCCGACCTGATGCTTACGGAGCATTGGCACAAGATTTACCTTAGGAGTGAGACCATGATGTACGATCTAGTCATTGAAAAAGGAAAAGTTGTCACCCCAGGTGGCGTAGAAAAATATTCCATCGGCATTAAAGGCGGCTCTATCGCCGCGCTTAGCAAAACCAAGCTGCAAGGCAAACGTGTCATCGATGCATCGGGCAAAGTGGTGATGCCAGGGGCCATTGACCCGCACGTTCACTTTGCCTTGCCGTTTCAGGGCGCGATCTCTGCCGACGATTATTACGATGGTTCTGTGGCCGGTGCCTTTGGCGGCGTGACCACTTACATCGACTTTGCCATCCATGCACGCGGCAAAGACATGCTGAAACATTTGAAAGCACGACAGAAACTGGCTGCCCCGGATTCAGTCATTGACTACAGCTTTCACGCAGGGTTTACCGAAGAATGCCAGAAGAATCTTAATTACGTCAAAGAACTGATTGACATGGGCATTCCCACATTCAAACTGTTGCTGCCTTATGTGCGCGAGGGCTTTGCAGTGGGCGACGGCTTTATGTTCCGTATGTTGCAGGAAACCAAAAAACACGGTGGCTTGTTGCTGATCCATGCTGAAAATGCAGATTTGGTGATGCGCTTTATGGATGAAGAAAATGCAAAAGGCAAAGTCTCTTGGATGCAGCACTACGACAGTCGACCAAACTTTGTGGAAGCCACGTCGATTGCAACAAGTATCGAGTTGGCCAAGCAAGCCAAGGCGCCTCTGTATGTGGTTCACCTCAGCACGGCTGAAGGTTTGGCCCATATGCACAAGGCTCAATCTGAAGGCCATCCGATGATTGTGGAATCTTGTCCACAGTTCTTGGAATTCACCAATGAAAAGTACAACGAAAAAGATGGTCATAAGTATTATATGACGCCTCCCTTCCGCACCAAAAATGACAATCGCAAATTATGGGAAGGCATCCAGAACGGTTCGGTCAACTGCATGGGCACAGACCATTGCCCATTCACCATGAAGCAGAAAAACCAAGGCAAGAACCTTTTCTCCAAAGTGCCAAACGGCGTTATGGGCACAGAGATCATGTTACCTTACATGTTCAGCGAAGGCGTGAACAAAGGCCGCATCACACTCAATCGCCTGGCACAATTGACCAGCGAGAACACGGCCAAAATTCATGGCCTACAAAAGAAAGGTTCGTTGGAAGTGGGTAAAGATGCAGACATCGTTATTATTGACCCACAACTGAAGAAAAAAATTACGGCTAAAAACATGCACAGCGCCACGGATTACACCATCTATCAAGGTCGCGAACTCAAAGGTTGGCCTATCTACACCATTTCCCGTGGTGAAGTGGTTGTTGAAAAAGGTAAACTCAAAGCTGAACGCGGCCGTGGCAAATTTGTGGAACGTCGCATTTCTAAAGAAGTGCTCAAAAATCCCCCACAAGGAGGCTTGGCATGAACGATATTGAACGTATGGATAAAGAGTACGTGTTTGGAACCTGGGCGTTTCAAAAAGCGTACAATCCTAAACAGATTGTCGATGCCGAGGGTGTTTACTTTACCGATGCGGATGGCAACAAATTTTTAGATTTTTCTTCTCAGTTGATGTGTTCCCAACTTGGTCATAAGAACGAACGTATCAACAAAGCGATGAATGCCCAAGCTGAGAAATTTGCCTTCATGGCTCCCGGCTTCACCAATGAAGCGCGCGCCAAGCTCGGCAAAAAGCTGGCTGAAATTACTCCTGGCAATTTGAAGAAAACCTTCTTCTCTCCAGGCGGGACCGAAGCCAATGAAGCGGCCATCATGATCGCACGCTGGTTTACGGGCAAACATAAAATTATTTCGCGTTACAATTCCTATCATGGTTCTACCTATGTCTCAGCCCAAATGACGGCTGAACAGCGACGATGGGCCACGGAACACGGCATGGCCGGATTCCTCAAAGCGCCTGCCCCTTACGAATATCGCACCTTGTTCAAAAATGCGATGCAGACGCTGGATTACATCGATGAAATGATGACCCATGAAGGCGACCAGGTCGCTGCTGTCATTGCAGAGCCTGTGGTTGGTTCTAACGGCATCCTGGTGCCACCGCCTGACTACATGCCTGAATTGAAACGCATCTGTGAAAAACATGGCGCATTGTTGATTGCTGACGAGGTGATGAGTGGTTTTGGTCGCTGCGGCGAATGGTTCGCCTGCGATTTGTGGAACATGCAGCCAGATATCATCACCATGGCAAAAGGGATTACCTCCGCTTATCTTCCATTGGCAGCCACCACGGTATCTGAAGAAATTGCGGCCCATTTTGACGAAAACTTCTTTAACATCGGCCATACCTATTCTGGCCATCCAATGACCGTGGCTTGCGCTTTGGAAACAATTCAGATTTACGAAGATGAAAACATCATTGCAGGCGTCAAAGAAAAAGGCCGTTATCTGATGGACAAACTTTGTGAACTGAAAGAACAACATCCGAGTGTGGGTGACGTTCGCGGCGTGGGCTTGTTCTGTGGTGTGGAACTCGTGAAGAACCGCGAAACCAAAGAGCCATTCGACGATTACGATGCCAAGATTAAAGGCAAGCCAAGCGTCCTGGCTCAGGTTGGTGGCAAATTGATGGCCGAGGGCGTTTACGTGGTGCCCATGATCAACACACTGATTCTTGCCCCACCATTGATCATCACGGAAGCCCAGATCGACGAAGGTGTAGCTGCACTGGATAAAGCCCTCAGTTGGGCAGACGAACAGCTTTAAAGATTAGGAAGGATATTTTAAAAATGGCAACCGCAACCGCCGTTTACAAAAACTTTATTAATGGGAAATGGGTGGATGGCCAGGCAGGCGAACTTCAAGTGCTGAATCCTGCCAATCAGGATGAAGTGCTGTCGCGCTTCTCCATGGTCTCCACTGAACAAACACACGAAGCCCTGCAAGCCGCACAGGATGCCTTTCAGGGCTGGCGTCGCACCTCACCGCCACAGCGTGCGCGTATTGTGCGAAAAGCCCTTCAATTGGCCGAAGAACGCGAAGATCAAATTGCCCGAGACATGAGCCTGGAAGCAGGCAAAGTGCTCAGCGATGCTCGTGGCGAAGTCATCAAAGGCTGTAACCTTCTGGAGTTCTACTCTGGCGAAGGGCTTCGTCTGATCGGTGATGCCGCACCTTCTGAGTTGGGAAACAACTTATTGTTCACCAAACGTGAACCACTCGGCGCTGTCAGTATTATCACCCCTTGGAATTTCCCTTGGGCCATTCCTTGCTGGAAAATAGCGCCTGCACTGGTCGCCGGAAATTCTGTGGTGTTCAAGCCTGCCAGTTTTACGCCATTGAGCGCCTATCACTTGGCGAAATGTTTTGAAGATGCAGGCTTGCCTCCAGGTGTATTGAACTTGGTGGTTGGCTCCGGCAGAAAAGTCGGCAACGAATTGATTCATGCCGACAAAGTGTGTGGCATTTCATTCACCGGCTCTAATGAAGTGGGTAAACAGATTGAACAAGCCGCCATGGAAACCGGCAAGAAACTTTGCTGTGAACTTGGTGGCAAAAACCCTTGTGTGGTCATGGCCGATGCCGATCTGGATTCGGCCCTCGCTGGCGTTCTCAAAGGTGCATTTGGCGCATCAGGTCAGCGTTGCACTGCAACCAGCCGCCTGATTGTGGAAGAATCCATCGCTGATGAATTTGCTGCCCGCGTGGCCGAAGGCGCAAATGCGCTCAAAGTTGGCCCTGGTATCAATGACGATGTGGACATGGGGCCGGTCATTGACCAGTCTCAGTTGGACACGGTGCTCGGCTTTATCGAAAGCGGCAACAAGGACGGATTCAAACTCCTGGCCGGTGGCGAACGTGTGACTGAAAACGGTATGGACAAAGGCTTCTTTGTACGCCCAACCGTATTCGATCACGTGGATCAAAACTCCTACCTTGCACAGGAAGAAGTGTTTGGCCCTGTGTTGTCCATCATCCGCGCCAAGAATTATGAGGAAGCCATAGAGATGTCCAACAATACCAAATACGGTTTGTCGAGTTCTATTTACACACGTGACATCAACCAAGCCATGAAATTCTCTGACGATATCGAAGCCGGTATGGTACACATCAACTCACCAACCTTGGGCGGCGAAGCCCAAGTGCCTTTCGGCGGCATCAAAGCCAGTGGCATTGGTGATCGTGAAATGGCCAAAGAAGGCTTACACTTTTTCACCGAATTGAAGACGGTGTTCCTCGATTACACGGGTGGTGCGCGTAAGAGCAACATCTATTAAGTTTTTTAAAATCAGAGTTCGTATTGAGAAGGGTGTGTTCATTCACACCCTTCCTTTTTTGAATTGACTAAGAATCCAAGTCATGCTTAAATAAAAAATCAATCTCGAACCTTTGAAGGTGATTCATCTATGTTTTGCCAATCATGCACCATGCCACTTTCAGCACAAACACAGGGAAAAGACAAACGCTACTGCCAACATTGTCAGGATGATCAAGGCAATCTAAAATCATACGAAGATATAAAATTTGGCATCGCCCAGTGGCTGACCACTTGGCAACCAGACATCAATCAGGAACAAGCCATTCAACGCGCCGAACACTTCATGAAAGCTATGCCAGCCTGGGCTGAGAATTGAATTATTTAGAAAAGTTTTAGGAATTCGTCGGCCTCATCCATGTAATCATGGAAGGGGTTTTCAAAGAGCAGGACACGATCTTCATCCGCGAGGATGCCATCCCACTCAATGACATAATGGGGTTGCTTGCGATCAATCAAACCCTTGACCACTTGGGCACGTCCGGCAGCGCGGGTGTTGTTTGGTGGATTTTGGATGGCTTTAAAAATGCTGGTTTCATCGGTGATACGCTTCATCTGATTCATGTCCTGAAGCGCATAATACAAACCTTCTTCAGGATTGGTGTTATGGTACTCCATGTCCAGGCTAAACGCCATATCATCTTGCCAGTCAAGCTTTTCTTCATTGAGATACATCTCGACCATTTTGCGCTTGGCCACCCAATCCAAACGATCAGACAGTTTCATGGGGTCGGATTCAAGCTGATTGAGTACAAACTCCCACTCACGCAAAACCCAGTCTGTTTGTTCATCTCGACCAGCATAGCGCTGTTTGATTTCTCTGAGATAAAAGCGTTGCAAATCCACGCTGTTAATGGTGCCACCCTTTTGTCGGCTGACCACCCACTTCATCGAAGTATCACGTGACACATGCTTCATGGTACGAATTGGGTTGCTAATAATAACCATTGAGCTATCGAAGCCATCTTCAATTAAGTCCAACACCAAAGAAGTGGTCCCCATCTTTAAAGCGGTGGCATATTCCGACGGATTGGCTTCACCAAACAACAGGTGCAAGCGTGGATAACGACACAGGGAATGTGTGTCATCCCATTTGGGATTGATCAATGCACGATGAAAGCGAACCCGCCCACTCAACACATAAAGAATATGATCGGCGCGTTGGGACAATTGAAAGTCAATGCCTTGATCCGGCTCAACCCCATAGATCTGATCCAGGTACATGTAATCGGCAGGGTGACGACTCAAATTACGCAAATGAGAATCTTTAACTTGGTTGGTCAAACGATGTCCGCCAACTCGACCTGCACCAGAAAAAATTTGTCTTGTCACCAAAAATGGAACCAATGCAGACACCAACCGCCCAGAAGCCAAACCGCCTTCGCTGAGCGAATAATTTTCATGACAACCAAAAGTGTTTCCGGAAAAATGGTCGATACTGTTGTTGTAGATTTGAACTTCATCCTTCCAGCCCAATTGCTGAATTAATGAGTGGATCATGCGATGGCCGGCTTTTTCGTAGGACACCACATCTTTTAACAGTGTGCATTCAGGGGTGGCATATTCGAGATGACTGCCAACGGCATCGACATAAAATCGTCCGCCATTTTTTAAGAAACCGCCGGATTCTGATGGCTCAAAAAATGAATCATGACCATGACGATCCAACAAGCCTAAGCTCTGATCAAAAGCCAAGTTTTTAATGCGCTCAACCACGCTTTCATCTGGCCCCAAACTTTCGTCGTTGACCAGACAACCAAACTCGGTTTCGATACCCAAAATGCGTTTCATGGGAAATTAAGGCAAGAAAGGTGCCAACGTCTCCTTGTCCAACAACTGATAACGACGTTCGCGCTGTGTGTCACGATCAAGAATGGCAGCTTCAAGCCGAGTGCCACTTTCTAAATGTTCTTTAAGCAGTTTGGTTTGTTGATCCTTGGAGGGCAATAAGATGTTCTCATCATCTTCAGACTGATCACCTTCGGGCTTCCATTGGCCTGCAGCCCATGCTTTGAGTGCCAACTCGATGGCTGATTTTTGATTGCCAATTTTGACATTGTGCAACACTTCATGCATCCGTTCATTGGCATCTTCATTGCCACTGATGTGAGCATGGCCTTCATGACGATGAAATTCGCCGTCATAGTTAAGCACAAACAACATGTCATTTTCAGGCGTATCGCCAACTTGAGCAAAAACTGAATTGAGAACAATAGGCATTCGGCGCGGGTCACTGAAGGCTGTTTTAAAAGCCGGACTGACAGCAAAACTAACCACACGCTGTACAGAAACATCTTCCATACTGCGCTGATAACCTTCCGAATGTGAAAAATCCACTGCAAATTGGCGCACGGTTTCCAAATCGGACGGGTTGCCCATGGCCCCCATGGCCAGGCGATCATACACTTCAAAAATCTTTCCCTGATTTTTACGTAAGGTGAGTAATAAAATACCTTTGTCGTAACTAAGCGCCACCACCGGCGCACCGTGGCGCAAGCGGCTTTCAGCATAATCGGCCTTTTCGGCCAATGTTTGTTGCCAATCGTGTGCGGTATAAGCCATTAAAATTCTCCAACAAGCGCGCGCGATTGCAGCGCCGCTTCGTGTGCCTCTTTTAAGGTTTTTTCGTCCACATCAACCACACCGTCTTCTGTGACAATTTTGGCCAGTGGCAACACACCTGCCAAACCACCCGTTGCAGAATCCAAAGCAGCAGCAATATCAAGCAGGATAAACAATTCTTTCAAAGCTTTTTTCAAGGGCATGTCCTTGAAATTGCCTTTTTCACGAATGACATATTCCAATGCACCTTTAATCTGAACCGCACCGGAACCCGCAGCAGCGAATTCTCGCGTTTCAAATCGAGCCCCCATGATGTCATAGTTAAAGATGCGACCTGCTTTGGATTTACGATCGTATGCGCTGATCACTGGAATAAATCCACCAATGCCCTGCATCGCGCCTGCCAGGCCCTGGCCCAATACTTTGGTCACTTCTGCAAGTTTGCCATCCAGGCTTAACTCTTGAAGTTGGCTTCGTTCGTAATATCGGAATGAATGTTTTAAAAACCGAATGGCCTGAACGGCAGATGCATATGCGCCTGCAATGGAGATTAGCGTAAAATCATCAAGCGCCATCACTTTTTCAGCTTCGTCATACATGATGACATTGCCAGCAGTGGCCCGCCGATCAGCGACGTTAATGATGCCGTCTTTAAATTTGGCCGCAATCACGGTGGTCCCATGTGTGGGCGTTATTTTTTCTGCGCCGCTGTTTGGCATCGTTGGTGTGTCAAACAACTGCACACCCTGATCACCTAACAGGCGTGAAAAATTTCCTGTTGACGTTGTGCTCATTGTCCACTGCGCTGACGATAGCGTCGTGCGGTGCGTGGATCGACACGTTTCATACGGTCCATCAACTTGCGGGTTCCTGGTTTTTCCACTTCAGGATCGCGTGGTCCGTCGTCTTCTCCTGGCGTCTTTCGTTCAGGATCAAGTTCCTTACGACGTTGTTCCGGCATGGTCACCTCCGTTGGTGAAATTCCTTTTAGCTTTTATCAGCATTTTCATTGTAAAGCAAGTTCCGTAAGGATGCTAGACAATTTCCGTCATTTTCACTAAATATGAACATCAAAATAATTAGAGCTGGTTTAACTTTTCGCCAATGCTTTCAGCAGTGACCCTGGCTCTTGAATGTCTTTGTTGAGTTCCAATGCGCGTTCACCCACCACATCGGTCAATGGCAGCACAATTTCCTGGCCTTCGTGTTCAAACACAATTCGGCCCCAGGTAATTGCCTTGATCTTGTCATTGAAGTGCTTTGCGCAATATCCACGCGTAAAGGCTCTGGTATCAGAAGGGCCTTGATCCAACGCTTTGACAATCTCAGCTTCACTGACCACTGATTGCATATCACCCTGTTCATGAAGCCCCATATACAAACCAGATTCCGGATTGATGTCGTGATAAGCCAGATCCAAGCTTTGCAGCCATTCGGCGTCCACCTTACTCCAACTCAAGCCTTCGGTCTCAAGAAATTCTGAAAGCAATTCATACTTGGCCACCCAATCCAACTGATCCCGCAGATCTGCTGGGTGAGATAACCCTTCTAGCACATTTGACCAACTTTTTAATATCCAGTCCGCTTCTTCATCTCGACCGGTAAATTGATCTTGCGCCGCTTTCAGATAAACGAACTGCAAGTCAAGGCCGGAGATGGTTTTGCCATCATCCAATTCCAAAGGAGCTTCCATATCTTTGGATAATGCTTTGATGGCACTGACCGGATGTTTCAGTTTAAAGTCAGGGCGCCAATCATTTTCTAGCAAATCAAGTACCAGCACTGTGGTTCCAACTTTGAGCGCTGTTGACATTTCAGATAAATTCGCATCGCCTGAAATCACATGAAGTCTTCGATATTTTTCTTCATCCATGTGTGGCTCATCCCGTGTGTTCAAAATGGGACGACGGTGGAGGGTGTCCACACTACAGATTTCAGTAAAAAAATCAGCACGTTGTGACAATTGATAAATAGGTTTTCGATTCAGCGTGCCTTCAATGCTGACTTTGCCTGCCCCTGCAAACAGAATCCGCGTAACCAAAAAAGGCAGCATCACAGTTTGAAGCTGCTCAAAATCCGTATCGCGGCGCATCAGATAATTCTCATGAGTACCATAACTCATGCCATGAAAATCCACATTGTTTTTATAAAGCCACACCTGCTTGCCCGTTTTTTCCATATAAGCTTGGGCGGATTGCCAGGCAATGCGCTCACCGGCTTTATCATGAGCCACTAAATCAAAGATAGATTGGCATTCTGGTGTGGCATATTCGGGATGACCATGATCCTGGTAAAAGCGCGCGCCATTGGTCAAAGCGCGATCAGATCGTTCTTCACTGCGTGACATGGGGCGTGAAGGTGGTTTTTCAAACTTGTCATCGTCCGGATCGGTGTTCAATTTTTTGGCTTTAAAGCCTCGAAGGTCACGCAATGGATACTCAAGACTGTAATCCCAAGGACCAGCCCAGATGCCAGGATAGCTTTGCACCAAGTTCCGGGCTTCATCAACCAAATCGGTAACGGTGCTTCCTTCGACGAAAATCCCATATTCAGTGTCGAGTCCAAGGAGTCGCTTCATGAATTTTTTACTTTATGTTGCTCTTTTTTGCAGGATGATTGATCATGTCCCGAAAACAAAATATTATCCTTCAAACAAGTATTTTTAGACCACGTTATCGAAACGCTCACGCCCTTTACGTTCGCGGGCGGGTCGAATTTCGATCACGTTTTCAGGCTCATGGTCAAGCAGCTTGAGCCAATCTTCCAAATTGTCGGTTTTGGGAAAAATTTCGTTTTCAGCGTATTCTTGTTTAATCGCTGCTTCCAAGTCAGTCCAATGAATGCCAGCTTCCTTGTCGCCTTCTGCAATAGCTCGGCGGATGGTGGAATCCTTGGCACGTTCTACTGCAGACATAATTAAGGCACCACTAGATAAATCTTTCCAATACAATGTTTCATTGCGCCCACTGCGCAAGGCAATACTGAGGAAAGCGGTTTCATCATTTTCACGACAGAGGAAATCGGCAGCTTTTTCGACCAGTAACTTGCGAGCTTCAACTTCATCTTTATGTTCTGCAATCCACTTTTTATCCATTGGGACAGTTTTATCTAAATAGATGCCAAAAATATCAGAGATCGCTTCACGATTCGGACGGTTAATCTTCACTTTTCGGTCAATGCGCTCTGGGCGCAAAATGGCCGGATCAATGTAGTCTGGGCGATTGGAAGTCAACATCACCACCACGTTTTTCATGCTGACCAAACCATCCATTTCGGCAGCGAATTGCGGCACCACTGTGTTGGCAATATTGAGATAACGGCCCGAGCTGCGTGTACGTAACAACGCATCGGCTTCATCAATAAAGATAAAGACCAAATAACCTTCTTTGGCACGTTCGCGCGCCTGAGCAAACACTTCGCGCACCATGCGCTCGGTTTCACCCAACCACATGTTGAGCAAACGCGGCCCGTTGATAAGCATGAAATAATGCTTGACATCATGGCCCACATGCTCGGCATAAGTCTGTGTCAAATTGTAAGCGGTGGCTTTGCCGATGAGGGTTTTCCCACATCCAGGTGGGCCATACAAAAGAATACCCTTTAAAGGCTTCTTGCCAAAGCGTTCGTACAATTCTGGGTGAAGCAAAGGGCGTTCGATGGTATCTTTAATCAGGCTGATAGCTTCTTCCTGACCACCAATGGCATCCCAAGGAATTTGAGGCACTTCTTCCAGATAAAGATCCTTGGTTTCATTTTTCTGAAAATGCTCCAGAGCAATGCGCGCGGATGGATCAAGGCGCACTTCATCGCCTGATTTGAGCTTTACATCCAGCAACTGCGGCGAACGCATTACAATACGACCACTGGACCCTGTGGCATCCAATGAGATTCTCAAACGTTCGTCATCAATCACTTCGGCCACTTTAACGATAGGGCCTTGTGGCGAAACACCCAGATCTTCAAGCAGGGCAAAAGCTTCATTCACACGAACGCGTGTGCCTGCCTCCAAATCATCAATGTCAATTTCTTTGGGATCTACATTGGTGAAATACTCGGCATCGCCAAGTGCGATATATGCCGTGTCTTCATCTGCTGGGCCAAGATAGGTGGCAATGCGATTGGCCGGCGATGTGAGTTTTTCGTAAGCCTCATTATATTCTTCCAAAAGTTCTTGGGCTTCGCTAAATTGTTTTTCATCAACACGAAGTTGGTGTTGCAGCATTTCAAGCAGATTGTAACGCGGATCTTTGATCGGCGTCTGTTTTAAAACTTCTTCTAAGATGGCCAGCGCACGCACACGGGTTTCAAGTTGAGACTCTGCCTCAGGTTCAGGCAATTGCGTTTGGTCATCCTTGGACCCTTTTGGGGTTCGCTTTGACATAGCTTTATTCTCCTATCTAAAAGACAGTGAATCGCATCATATTGGACGTTCCCAACAGCTGCAACTTAGACCTAGTATAGCATTGAGCGAGGGGGGTTGACGAGGGTCAATTTCCTTCGTATCGTGCAATCTCTTTTAAAAAAGCGGCGCTGGAGATGCTTAAACCAACATGAGAGTCAACATCAGGCCTTTTAGTTTCACCACGTTCTGTGCCGGATTTGGAAGTTTTTCCTCTATCCTGCTGTTGATCATTTTGTTGGATGAAGCCAATTTTTCGTTGTCTGAAGTGGGATTTGTACTCACCAGCTATTCAGGTGCCATTCTTATCTTCAGCCCTTTGTGGGGATATTTGTCCGACCGAATCGGACAGCGAAAAATCTTTTTAATTGGCGGCTATCTGTTGTTTGCCGGGGCCAGCTTGCTTTACTTGGTCGCCAATGAACTTCATGAGATTATGATGGTCAGAGCGCTCCAGGGTATAGGCTTCGCTGCACACCCCATGTTAACCGCATTGTTTACGGATCACTTCGGCAAGGAAGCCACCAAGCGATTTGGCAGTCTGAGCGGAGCTGAAGCCTTTGGCTGGGGTCTTGGCAGCTTGGTGGCCGGATTTATGGCCGATCAAATGGGCATCGCAATGGCCATTGCTTGGATTTCTATTCTTCCTTTATTGAGTGCTTTAACGGTGCTGTTCAAATTGCCAGAAGCCAAAATGGAATCCAAAACGACTAAATCAGATGATGACGTAAATCCAGATGCAAAATTCCCTAAAAAACTATTTTGGCTCTATGGCACCATTTACATCCGTATGAGCGCGGCCATTGCCCTGTGGTCAATGATGCCCATTTATCTCAAAACATTCGTCAGCAGCAAAACGGAGATTGGGGCCATCACGGCTATTAATATGGTGATTCAACCTGTTTTTATGTTGTTATTAGGGAAATATTCCGAGCAGCTTGGCCGCCTACGTCTTGTTATCTGGGGCATTATCGGCACGATTATCACCTTTTGGATTTATGGCATTGCCGCCACCATCTTTGAAATGCTGGTTGGGCAATTGTTCATTGCTTTGTCATGGGCTGGCATTGTGATTGGGATGAACACTTATGTGATGGACACCGCCCCGCAAGGGTCGCGCGGCAAAGCGTTTGGCTATCTTCAAGGTTCAATTACGTTGGCTATGGCGACAGGGCCAACATTGGGTGGCACTCTCTCACAGCAATTTATCAATCAAGGCTTTTCTGAGTTTGACAGTATACGTAGCATGATCTTTGTGGTCAGTGTGGTCATGATGTTCAGCCTGCCCTTTGTGATTCGCCTGAGAATGAAAGACAAAAAAGCACAGAAAGAAGCAATCAGTTCATAGTTTTCTCAAGCAATCCTTTTTAGTTCGCCTTGCCTGTCAACAATCCACAAATAAAAGTTACGCTAAAAACATCATTTGGCTCATCACTTAAATCTCGACAAGTGATTGCTATAAGGGGAGGGTTTTTGAGATGCGTGTTTTTTCTCGTCTCGTGTTTGGATGTTTTTTACTGGTTGTTTTATCGATTGCTTGGGCTGTTCAAACAGAAAATGTTGTGGCCCAAAATGAACGTGTTGCTTTTACAGGGTTTCGCACACCAGAAAGTGTAACGGTAGGGCCCGATGGCAACTACTATGTCTCAGATATCGGACGGTTTGATGTGATGGGCGATGGCAGCATCAAAGTGATTACAGGCGATCCATTTTCTGGCGAAGCAGAAGTCACCACCTTTGCCACAGGGCTGGATGACCCTAAAGGTGCTGTGTTTGTTGGAGAAGATTTGATTGTGGCCGATATTCGCAAGCTGGTTCGTGTCACACCAGCCGGAGAAACCAGCACCTTTTTAAGCCGCAGTGATTTCCCTGGAGCGGTGTTGTTTTTAAATGACATGGATATCGACAGCGAGGGCAACATTTTCGTCAGCGACACCAACCGTCGTGTGATTTTTAAGATTGACCCCGAAAAAAATGTCAGCCTGTTCCACGATCTTGCCGATACCATGACTGGCCCCAATGGGGTAAGCGTGGATGAAGAAGGCCACATTGGGCAACGAGGCAGTGTGGTCAGCATCGACCTTCGGCCACCAGGTGCATTGCTGGTCATTTCGCCAGATGGAAGCAGTTCAAGAGAAATTGCCAATGGCTTTAATGGTGATGGCGTGGACTTCGACAGCGATGGCACACTCTATGTCACTGACCTGGGGCGCGGTGTCTTGACCGTTGACAGCAATGGCAACACTGAATTGTTTGCTGATGGCTTTGTACAATCCGCTGATTTCACCATTCAGCAGGAGAAAAACTTATTGATTGTGGCCGATTTAGCTGGCAGAGTAGTATTTATCAAGCTTTGATACTCTCACTAAAAATCATTTGAGTTTTACGGGAACCTTTTCCCAGGGTAAACTGTATATCTAAGGGAAAGGGGTTGCATATGGACGATCTTTTAAAAATCGTGCTTTCTGTTGCTGCTGCCGCTTTGGTCGGGGTGTTGGTCTTTATTGGCGTGGTACCACGAAACACACCTGGTAACAACAATTCCAACACCATCACTGAAAGTGGCTCTTTTGTCATTCAACAGGCGGGTCAACTTTATGGACGAGAAGACTTTATTCTCTCCTTGACTGATCAACAGTCCGATTTGCACTCTACGCTGGATTTGAACCAAGCAGGCCAAAACGTTCGCTTTACTCAACGCCTGCGAATGATGCCAAATTTAGACCCTGTTCGTTATTTCCGCGATACCACAGATGGCCGCAGCGCTGTGTTGGTGGAATTTCAAGCTGATCAAGTGCAGTTGAATGTGTTCAACAACGGACAGGCGCAAGCCGAACAATTTACTGGCACAGCTCCCTTTGTGGTCCTGGATCGAGATGTGTTTAGCCATTACTTGTTGCTCTATCGAAAGATGCAACAGCAAAACGGACGCTTTACGGGCACCATTATTTTGCCCCAAGCCAAGGAAATAATTGAACTCCAACTCATTTCGTCCAATCCCATCAACCTGCGCACAGGCTCTCAGGCCATTCAAGTGGAACAACAAACGATCCAAATTGGAAATCTCCAGGTTTTTCTCTACACCCAAGCCAGTGAATTAATTGCCGTAGGCCTGCCAGATCAGCAAATTTTTGCCTATCGCAGCGATCTGTTTCCTGAAGCGTTGCAAGCGCCTTAAACTCAGCTTTCCAAATTGCTCAAGCCTTTGGTACAAGGTTTAAACATCCACTCCTCGTAACCATCGGTAACCCTGGCCCAACACATGTTGTCGTCTTTCACATCAGAAAACATGGGGATTTCGTCCTTCACACGTTCTTCAACATCACAAAGCTCCACGCTGATATTTTCAAAAGTAATTTCCTCTCTGCTTTTCAAAGGAATCACTTTCATTTCGTGGGGTTGCACCAACGTGCCTTCGGGAAGCTGTACGGTTAAAGGCTCTGCTGCACCAACATCTAATATCACAATCCAATTGCTGAGATTATACGTGTTGTTGCTGGCATTGAACAATTCAACCCATTGAAACCCTCCATCCTCACCTGCGGGATTGAGTTCAATTTCGTTAATGAACAACAATGCTTTGGTGTAAAAATGAGTGGGAGGAAGGAGATCATCCGCGACCGGTTGCGTTAAGCTATTATGGCTTAACATCAGCAGCAAAAACCAGACGATTGCGCCAATTAAGATAAACTTTTTCATCATCCCCTCCTTAAAGCTTAAAAAGGTTCTATCTTAACTATCATTTAAATTTAGGTAAAATTGGATGATGAAAGTCATTTATTCAATTGATCTGAATCATGCAAACTTAAACCGTATACACCAACGACTCCAAAAAACCTTTGAGATCATTGGCCGCATCCAGAGCCACGAACACCGAATCAGTGGAGGTCATAACAGCATCGAAGGCAGCAATTTGCTCTTGAACTTGTTGAATGCCAATGGCATTCAAGTGTTCAAAGAATTGTGAAAAGTACGTGTCGGACTCTGCCAACAAAGTTTTCCAACGTTGTAATGCCTCAGCGCGATCATCCTCTCGCCATGGAAAGGTGGCGGCATTGACTCGTCCTTGAAAGTTAAACACTTCACCAACCGGCCCTTGCAGTTCTTCGACAAACGGCATGATCGATTGGCCTGCGGGCGAAATGCCTACATTTAAAGGTTGTGTGCCTGGGCCGCTGACTTCTTCAACAAGAATCCGTCCCACCATGCCATCGGTTTCATGAGGAATACAAAAATAATCATGGAGGCCAACAGTCTCAAACGTATGCCCCCAGGCATCGCCAACTTCTTCAGGGAAACCTGAACTCCACGCAGGTGCGTCTTCAGGGATTCTTAATTTCTTGTCAAAATCCGGATGATAGGCTGTGGCCGTGTGGCGTGACTGAATGAGCTCAGGTGGCTCCACCCAGATGACTGTGTCACCTCGATTGATGGTGAGGCCAAGTGGGTCATAAAAAAGGTCTTTCATCTCAACCACATAAATTTGTGGCTGAGGTTGCGCCAGCGTTTCGATGCGTTTGCACCCAGGCAACAGCAACAGGCTGGCGCTGAGTAAGCCCATGCTGCCTAGAAATTTTCTACGGGAAATGAGGGACGGGCGTTGGCCCGTCCCTCGCGCTTGTGAGAGCGAAACGTTTTTTTTCAAAATTGCCTCTTATACAAATCCCAGGTTTTCGTAACGAGCGCCCAGGATGTCGGCAGGGTCTACGCCCAACCAGTTTTCCAAAACGGTAGAATACACCGAACGGAAGTCCACGTGGTGTGTCATATCCCCATTGCTGTCTAAAGAATTTATATCCAACCCTGGATGCTGGCCATAAATACCAGACACCGTCGGATTGCCCAGAATGAACATCGGTGCAGCTGTGCCGTGATCGGTCCCACTGCTGCCGTTTTCACGCACACGGCGGCCAAACTCAGAAAAGCTCATGAGCAACACATCATCGGACACGCCCATGCTGACCAAATCTTCGTAAAATGCGGCCACGCCCGTGTCCACGGAATTGAGCAGATTTGCATGTGCATCTGGTTGTTCAGCATGGGTGTCAAAACCACCAATACTGACGTGCATGATTTGTGTGCCCAGGCCACCGCCAATCATTTGAGCAAGCAATTGCAAGCCTTGGGCAAATGGATTTTGTGGATAATCGATAGGGCTATCATATTGTGATGCCGCTTCTTGAATTTGATCCGCACTGCGCATCGCACTTAGGCCGGTGGTTGCAACAGTGGCACCATAACTATCACCATTACTTATACTTTCGTTAATTGCAGTCACTGTGTTGACCTGTGCATCGCGATCTTGCGGATAACGTTCGTTGGTTTGGAATTGAAAACTTTCCAAGCTGGCAATGGAAGGCACCACAATCTGCTCACCTCGCAAAGACAGTGGCAGTGCGCGCCCAACCGATGCCGCCGGTAAGCCTGTGGTGCAGCTGCTTTCACACAAAGTGGCATCTAAGTAATTGCCAAGCCAGCCAGAGCCAACCACGGTTTCGGGATTGGCTGTTTCCCAAATGTCGGTGGAACGGAAGTGAGAACGGTTGGGGTTAGGATAACCCACACCCTGAACAATGGCCATTTTGCCTTCATCATAAAACTTCTTGAAGTTGGTCATGTTTGGGTTTAGGCCAATTTCATTATTGATGGTCAGCACGTCACTTTCTGGAATCGCCAGCGTGGGCCGTGCATCGTAGTACAAGCCGTTGCTGTACGGAACAACGGTGTTCAGACCATCATTTCCGCCGCCCATTTGGATCACGACCAACATACGGCTTTCACTGGAAAGATTGCTGGCTTGAGCAAATACAGAATTACCTGCATTTGATGTCTGCATCATCATGTGGCTGGAGGCCAAGCTCAGCGATACGAATGTCACGCCTCGTTTCAAAAAATCTCGTCGTTTTAAAGCCATGCGTAGCCTCCTAGTTCAATTGATATTCTGGCAGGGACATGATCAAATGGGTCAAACCGCGTACCTTATTATCCACCGTGGTGGGGTCGAGCGTGAAGCTAGCCAAATCGCCATCCGTTAAATATTCGATCAACAAAATCCGTGTGTTCTCTGGCACTTCCAATGGTCCCATCTGACTGAGCATGATGTCCACAATTTCTTCTGGATCATCATTACCGTTGATGATGACATTGGGATCAAATGTTTGACCAAAACGCCGATCACCAAAGGTGGTGATGCTGTTGCCCGTGTTATAGCGCACCAACAATGTAGACGTGTTGATCCAACTCAAGCCTTCATCCCAACCAGCCACGGTGGGCGGATTGAAAATATCCTGATCCATCGTACGCATCAGCACGGACACGGCCTGATAGCCACGTGCATCTGAAAACTTGATGCCCAACTGACGCAACGCACCAATGGCAAATTCGGTCGGACTCTTAATGTGGCCGAACACGGCTTTGTCACTGTAGAACGCATCCATGTTGAACATGTGGCTGACCATTGCTTTGATGTCGTAGTTGCTCGAAAAATAAACACCGGCAAGTTCATCCAAAATTTCCTGTTCAGGTTCAAGGTAAGCGAAAAATTCCCAGAGTTTTTTCGACATAAAGTAAGCAGTTGCATCACGAACGACGATGAGGTCGATGATATCATCACCGCCAAAATTGCCGGTTTCACCAAACACAGTTTTGGGTCCATCATCGTGCTGATTTCGATTGAAGAAAAAACCCTGGCGGCGTACCGTCCATCCAGTAAAGGCGCGGGCGATTTCTTGAATATCATTTTCCGTGTAATTGTCTTCCCCCGTCACAACATTGGTGATACCCAATGAAAATAATTCCATGAGTTCACGAGCATAATTTTCGTTGGGAGAGCCTTTGATGTTGGTGTTGTTGTCCAACCACAGAATCATCGCTGCATCGCGGGACACATCTTGCAAAATGGTCCGAAAGTTGCCCAAGGCAGAATTGCGGAACAATTGGTTTTGACTGAGCATGTAATCCGCACGGTTTACTTTAGACACGGCGGTGGCAAAATGATCATGCCAAAACAGGGTCATTTTTTCCTGAAACTGTCGTGCTGAATTTGCCATACGATAAGTCCACCAGGCCTGAAGTCCAGGAAAACGACCAAGATCAATTCTGCCAGGGTCTGCACGGCCATCGCGAGGCACATCCTGAACCAGTGCATCGAGTTCAGCTTCCATCGCATCATTCGGAATATTTTCGTAATTAAGCAGATAATCCACCGCACCCGCACGTCCGCGAGTGACCAAGTTTTGAATATCTTCAGGCGTGCTCCCAAAACCGGCTCGTCGCAGCAAGTGAGCCGCCTCGCGCTCGCCAAAGCCTGTTGTCTGACCCACTGTATTGACTGCTTTGGTCACCGTCGCTGTGGCTGCTGTGGCGGTTACTGCAGCCGCTTTAGGGTTCGACCACCATCGTTTGAGTAGATCGCGTCGGCTTGAGGATATCTTATTAGAGACATTGGCTTGATCCTTCACCTGGGACATATATGACCTCCTTCAAAGCGCATTCTCATTTGGCTATCATTTGTTGGTTTGCGTCTTCACAAGTTGAAACGATGTCTTACGGGCGGATCTCCCTCGACGTTTTCATAGGAGGAAGATCCGCCCGCCTTTGGTTTAATTGAGGGTTGGAATCAAATCTTCCAGCAAAGCATTGGTGGCGCGTTGTAACACACCATCAAACACAGGCCCAATGGCACTGGCACTGAGGTTGGCAGTGCGTTCAGCGTTGTTGTTGTAAATTACGGTGGAAATTTCTACGTTAAAGCGGTTGGACACATCAATGTGAATGACCACCAGGCGATCCAAATTCAACAAATTGGACACCGCGTTCAATTCACGATTTTCGCTGTCGACATCTAAAGTAATGCCTAATTGTTCCTGAGCCGAGACCAATACATCCTGATCGACCACAGCGATGCCACGGGCATCATCAATGCTGCTGCGTACATCACGAAGCACTTCATCGGCAATTTCGACACGCGTCATAAAGAAATCATCCGGCGTATTAATCCGGACAACCACACCCACACGGTCAGCACGAGGTTGTGCTTCTACTATGAATGTAAAGGTCAATAAGGTTGCAATCGTTACCATCAATGTCAAAATCGAGATTTTTTTCATCATGTTCGACTCCTTTTACATCTGGCATATGATTGTCAGTTCTGAAATTTTGAGAATTTCTTTTCTCGTTTCAGGATTCTGAGTTGTTTTTGCCAGTCGTTTTAATTGGATGTCGGAGCGTCATCACCCGTCGCGACGTGGGGTGTTCAGTTTCACCATAAAAAATTTTCCGTAGAAAGTCTGTAGAAGGCAGGTTAAAGCAGGTAAACGCAGACCAGATGTACAACTTTGGCCATGAACAATATCTGGAAATCATCCCTTTAGAGGCAATTTAGGTTCAACCTTTGACACAATCTTCATTGATTTTGGATTTAAACTGCTGCTTAAATCCCCATACAAATGATTTCATAAATGTCGTCTCGTTCACGGCGAAATTTTTTTATTTTTGGTAACATTTACAAAGCTATTATCACCAGAGCTTTCTGGTAAAAATTTGATTGATCATGTTAAAGGAGGGTGCTTTGCCCCAACAAAGCAAAGTGACATTTTTTAAATGCATGTTGGTCACGTTAATGACCGTACTGGCCTTTGGCCTTGGCTGGCTGAATTTACCATCCACTGCCCAAGAAGCAGGCAACATTAAAGTTGGCTTTATTAATGTCAACCATTTGTTTGTCAATTTTGAAGGCACCAACGCCGCCATTGAAGAATTTGAAGATCTGATTATCGAAGCCCAAACCGAACTTCAATTGCTGCGCGTGCAACTGGCAGTTGGCGAAATCGATGAACAGGAATTTTTTATTCGCCAGGCGGAGCTTCAAACTGAGTTGTTGGTATTGAATCAACAACTCACCAATGAGATCACCAGCAACATCATCAGTGCTGCTGAAACCGTGGGTGAAGAGTTGGGTTTAGACCTCATTACCCCGTTGGACAACGTGGTAATACACGGCCAGTCTGAAGTGACAGTTGACTTAACAGATCCGGTGCTTGAGGTGATGAACGCCAATTTTTCCGGCACTGAATTTGACCTCAATCTCAATATCGACCCGCAACCGCTTCAAATGATGGGCTTTTTCACCCCAAGCGAGGTGATCCTGAGCTACGACCGTACGCTGGAAGCCATTCAACCCTTGCAGCAACAAGCCGCCGCAAGTGAGTCCGAAAAAGCAAATCTTCAAGATCAACTCAACGATGGTGAGATCACCCAAGAGGAATTTGACGAAGCCATCCAAGGCATCGACAACGATTTACAAACGCTTGAACAACGCATTGTTGACGACTTAGTTGCAGAAGTCAGTGAAGGCGTGGGTCGCTTGGGCGAAGCCACAGGATTTGATCTGATTTCCGTTCGCCAAAATGTCGTTCTGTTTCACAATCCAGATGCTTTGGTTGATCTTACCCTGGATGCTGCGCGCTTTATGAATCATGAACTTCAGGGAGAATCTTACAACCTTAATCGCGTGGTGCTGCCAACCGTCGCACCTCAGAAAATCGGCTTTGTTGATGCCGATCAGATTTTCCTGAGTTTTGCAGGCACAGGCACTGCCATTGAGGAATTTCGCGAAGAAATCGAAGCCGCTCAGGCAGAGCTGGCACGATTGAATCAACAACTCAACGATGGTTTGATCACCCAGGCCGATTTTCTGGAACGCCGCAGCGAGTTACAAAACCAACTCACCACACTGGATCAAGAGTTGAGTGCAGAAATCACCCAACAAATTGTGGACACGGTAACAGAGGTTGGCAACGATCAAAGCTTCGATCTGATCACCCCACAAAGCAACGTGGTGTTGTATCACAATTCAGACACCATCGAAGATTTAACCCAAGAAGTTTTGCAGCGCATGAACGAAAACTAAGCCAGTGATGCCACCGCTTGAATGGTGGATTCCACGTCTTCAGGTGAGGTCAGCAAACTTGGAGATAATCTGGCATATAAAGTGGCATAAGGTGTGATGGTGGCAATAATGCTTTGCTGATCGAGCCGAGCGACCACTTGGGTAGCATGAAGTCGATTGACATCAAAACAAACAATGCCTGATGAAAGCGATTCATCAACTGGTGTGTAAAGCCTGATATGGTTCATTTGTGCCAATGCTTCTTTCAATTGTCGATTCAGTGTATGGATTCGGTTGGCAATGTTTGTCTTTCCAATTGACTGATGCATCTCAAATGCCGCATCCAGTGCCCAACGATGCTCAAATGAATGAAAACCGCCAGGCGTCATTTGCACAGAAGGCCGAATCGGACGCGTGGGAATCACCTGCATCCACATCTGATACGCTTGGGAATCAAATGTGGGAATAGTGGGTTGTGCAATCGGCCAGGCTTCAGGTTTGCCCCACACCAAGCCTGTGCCACGCGGGCCAAACATCCATTTGTGACAACCGGCAACAAAAAAATCACACCCTAAATCTGCCATTGTCACATCTTCAACACCCAATCCATGAACACCATCGACACTCAATAAAACATGATCTACTTCATCTCGATTGGCATTGATTTCGATCAACGCATCAGCCATTTGTCGAATCGGCAGTTTCAACCCAGTGCTGGAATGCACCCAGGTAACGGCCACAATGCGCGTTTCAGGTCGAATATTTCTAACAAGCGTGCTGACTATTTCATCAATCGTCACAGACTGAATATCTTGATACAGCGAAATTTGCCGCACACGCGCACCTGTGCGTTCGGCTCGATGCCTCAATGAAATTTCTGTGGCGTAGTGATCATGTGTTGTCGTTAGAATTTCCTGATTTTCATTCAGTTGCAGACCACCATACAACAATCCCAATCCCATGGTGGTGCTGTCAGTCAATGCAATGTCGGTTGGATTAACACCCAGATAATTGGCCGCAGCACGAAGCACATTGGCCTCCAGTCTTCCCTGATTGCCGTGAAGATAATTGACAGGGTTTTCATCCAGGCCTCGCCGATGAGTTTCAATCGCATCACGCACCGGCTGAGGGTGCGGTGCCAGCAAAAAACCAGACATGTGAATGTGATCTTGATCCAGAATGAACTGATTGCGAACCGCGTCCCAATTCATCAACTCAGCTTGAGAAGATTCCACCAACACTTTCGCCGACCCAACGGCCAAAGCACCCGCCCCTAAAAACAACCCTGTACGAATTAGAAATCCCCTGCGATCCATGAGGTCATGATAGTTTCAAAATGCCTGAATGTGACAATAGGAAACATTTAAAATCTGCTGTTTTAAATCAGTAGGATTTGGACGGAAGAAATGTATTTCATATTGTGTGAAATCTTACAGTTATGGGACATTTCAGGTTTGAAGCACTTTATCCATATTAATTGAAATGCCCTATAATATGCTGGAGAAACCAATAATTTGCAGGGGGTAATAGGATGATTGGTCGCCATATCTACATCAGCATTTCAGTGATTTGCTTGGTTTTTGCAGTACTCTTACCAGCGGCAACGGCTCAGGGACAGACTCTCTACGGCCTCGCCCACATTGGCCCTCAAGGGCACAGCACGCTTTATACAATTGATGTTGAAACAGGTGAAGCGACTTCTATGGGTGTTATCGGGTTCAATCGCTGCAGCGGCATGGATTTCGATGCAGAGGGAACACTCTTTGCGGCATGTGAGGTAGAATCAGAAACTCCCGTTCTGGTTACTATCGATGTGGAAACAGGTATTGGTACCCAAATTGCCAGCTTTGGCAATGTTGGGACACTTCTGGATATTTCGTTCCGTAACGAAGATGGCAAACTCTTTGGAATGCTTTTCAGTTCTGCTGATAACACGGACTTCCTGGTTGAGATTGATATTTCAAACCAAGAGCTGATCATTGTTGGAGATACACTGACACTCGAAGCCGGCAATGGAATGGCATTTTCTCCCGATGACACCTTGTATCATGTCATCACGGATTTTTCTTCGGGCCAGAGTTGTAGTGATGGCCCCCCTTCATTCTTCAATCTGAACACGGTCGATCAAACGACCGGTCTTACAAGTTTGTTCAGAGAGTTGTCGCCATCTGCGCCAGCCAACGATTGCCCACGAATCAATGGGATGGACTTTCACCCAGAATCTGGTGTTCTCTACGGATCGCTCAACGACAGGTTTTCTGGAGGATCTCGCGAGAACTATATTGCCACGATCGATATTGAAACAGGAGTTGTTACCACAATTGGACAATCGGTCGATGGGTTAGATGCAATTGCATTTAAGCCAGCTTCTGAGAATATTAGCTCACTAGCTACTGAGCCAAGTGCGCGCGAAGAGGCCCCACTCTATTGGCTAAGCAACAAGTTTTTAGACTTAAGGCCATTGGATGTACTACAAAGATCAAGAGCTACATTCCCAATGAATCATCCTTAATTCGTTCACCTGATTCGATAAACTGGGTTTAGGCGAATGATTGAAAATGTCTAAAATTTATCAAATAGTTAGCTCTTTTGATGGCTCAAATACCCTTCGATAAATGAATCCAGGTTGCCGTCCATGACGGATTGAATGTTGCCGATTTCCACATCGGTGCGGTGGTCCTTGACCATTTGGTAGGGCTGGAACACGTAGGAACGAATCTGGCTGCCCCACTCAATTGCTTTAAGGTCACCCTGAATCCCTTTCAGTTCTTGTTCGCGTTTGCGTTGTTCCAGTTCAAATAAGCGGGCTTGCAGCAGTTTCATGGCCACATCTTTGTTTTGATGCTGAGAACGTTCCTTTTGACAGGCCACTACAATGCCGGATGGCAAGTGGGTAATGCGAACTGCGGAATCCGTGGTGTTCACGTGCTGTCCCCCTGCACCGGAAGCGCGATAGGTGTCAATTCTCAAATCCTCTTCATCAATATTGATGATGTCAGAATCCTCGATTTGGGGCACCACGTTAATTGATGCAAACGATGTGTGCCGACGCTGGTTGGAATCAAATGGCGAAATCCTTACCAAGCGGTGTACCCCATGCTCACTTTTCAAATAGCCGTAGGCAAAATCCTTTTCAATTTCCAGCGTGGCACTTTTGATGCCAGCCACATCGCCTGGGCCGATTTCGATGATTTTGAATCGATACCCATTGTCTTCCAAAAAGCGCGTATACATGCGTAACAGCATGTCGGTCCAATCCTGCGCTTCGGTGCCACCTGCACCAGCGTTTAAACTCAAATAGCAATTGTTGCCATCATAAGGGCCATTGAGATAAGCACGAAGTTCCAATGATGAAATCTCTTTCTTCAAAGGCTCTATGTCTGCCTCAACCTCAGCCTCAAGGCTGATATCTTCTTCAGCCAACTCAAGCAGGGTCTTGACATCGTCAATACGAGTATTGAGTGCGTTGTATTCTTTTAACGTGGCACGATATCGTTCGGCAGTTTGTGACACTTCGCGGGCACGATTTTGGTTGTCCCAGAAGTTTGGAACCAGCATTTCCTGGTCCAATGATTCAAGTTCCGTCGTCAGTTTCGCCACGTCAAAGGCGATCGCCTACCTTAAGCAAACGCTCTGTCAACAGGTTAAGTTGCTCTTCCATAAAAAATCCTCGGAATGATAAGTTATTTGTAAAGCTAGTTGCCTTGATTGATTGCGTATTTTAAGCTTGCCCTATCATGAACGCAACCAATGCTGGCACACTTTATGTGGTATCTACCCCGATTGGAAACCTAGAAGACATCACTCTTCGGGCCCTGAGGATTTTGAAAGAAGTGGATTTCATTGTGGCTGAAGACACGCGCCACTCTGGTCGATTACTTAAGCATTTTGAGATTGACACCCCGTTTGCCTCCAGCAACTATCAAGGCGTGGAAAAAGAACGTGTGAAAAAATTTCTTGGCCTTTTAAAAACTGGAAAATCGCTGGCCTTAATTTCAGATGCAGGCACACCTTTATTGAGTGATCCAGGATATCCATTGGTTCATGCCGCAAGTGAGGCGGGCATCGATATCATTCCGATTCCTGGTGCAACCGCGATGATGGCAGCCTTGGTAAAATCGGGATTCCCTACGGATCATTTCATCTTTGATGGCACACCATCAAAGAAAGATAAAGCTCGTATAGAATACCTTACATCCATTGCTGAAGAAAAACGCACCATCATCCTCTACGAATCTTCACATCGAATCATCAAAACGCTTGAAACCCTTGCAGAAACTTTGCCAAACCGAACCCTGGCACTTTGTCGAGAGCTGACCAAGCTCCATGAAGAAACGCTGTATGGCACAGCAATAGAATTGCTAAAAATTCTAACTGAACGCAATTCTGTGAAAGGCGAATTTGTGCTATTGATTCATGGCGCAAGCTCAACCACAAATCAGGATTGGGGAAACTTGCCGATGGAGGACCATGTCAGTCAGTTTATTGAACAGGGTGAATCCCCTAAAGAAGCGATAAAAATGGTAGCCAAACTGAGAAACCTTCCAAAGCGAGAAGTTTACAATGCCTTCGAACGCGCAAAGGCTAAGTAGAACTGATTAACGCCACGACTCAATTTTCACCTTTTCTCCACCAATTTTCCCTTTATATTCAACCTCAACCTAACTAGACTTGTAAAAGTGAGCGAGAGGGTTCCCCAACAGGGGATACTTTACACAGAGAGAGTTCAACTTTAACCATTTGAAGCTATGCAATAATCAACCTTCAGGTTTGGTGAGAGGGACCAACTCAGGTTGAGTTGAACGGTGCAAGGAGGCGAGCCACCTGGACTCGTCTCTTTTGCTTTTTTCTATCAGTTTGACAACATCTTCTGTATCACGAATCATTATTGTTCAAGCAGGTAGACAGGGAGATTCCGCCTATAGATTTCCCTGTCTACCTGCTTTGTTGCGTGCAGACATCTACAAAAAAACACCTTCCTAACATCATTTCAGCAATGAGAAATAAATGATATTTGACCTTCATACTGTGATCAAGTGGCTTCCAAAACAAACTGAACTTGCAGGAGGACAGCATGAAAAACAACACCAAGAAAAAACAGAACAAAAAACAATTTACAAAGGAGCAATTCATGAAATTTTTGAGCACCATTTTTGCCATCTTTACTTTGATGTTTGTGATCGGCACAGTTCAGACTCAGGCTCAAGATTGCACCGATTCAGCCGGGATGCCTATTGAATGCCCTGAGGGTCAGACCACTGATGATGCTGGTAATCCTTGTGATGACACCGATGAAGATGGTGTTTGTGACAATGACGAACCTGAAGGCTGTGTCGGGCAAGCCAATGAAGATGGTCAAGGTTGTGATAATGGCAACACCCCTACAATGGTAGATCCGGCCGTTGAAATGTTGGTCTTTGACCTCAAAGAAAGTCTTCGTGAGTTGATTGAATCTGGCCACGAATTATCTGATTCATTAAGATTAATCTTAGAACGCCTTGATCGCTGGAACCGAGAAATCAATGAATGTGAGTTTAATCGCCAGACTGAGGAAGTGTCCTTTCCTTTTACAATTATCAAACCTGTATTTGATGCTGTTCAAGAAGACTGCCAAGATGATTCAACTGCCGATGGTGATTTCGATGCTGATGGCACGGTGGATGCATCTGATTTTATTGTTTGGCACATCAACCCCAGCGCAACAGATGGCAATGACTTCTTCATGTTTGAATACAGAATTCCAGGCACAGATCGACTCATCGCCATCTTGTTTGAACCTGAACCCATTGAACCTCGTGCCCGAAAAATTTTCATCGGTGAACTTTCTTTAACCAAACCTGATCATGAAATCGGTGGTGAACCTGAAGATTAATCAGCAAAACCTCCTTGAGTAATGAGCGAAAGGGCTGACCGATATGGTCGGCCCTTTTGCTTTTGGCAAAATTATCTTGATTGATAGGGTTGAAAAAGAAAACATGACATAATTCAGAATAAATCTTCGCAGCCTGATCGTAGCCCCCTTGAGATCAAGGGGGTTGGGGGATTGAAGCTTTTCAATATTTTATTTATTCCTTGAACCCTTTCTTTGTCTTGTGTATCATCCATTGTCAATATCCAAATGTTATTGACGCCCTCCCTTTGCGGAGGGCAATTTTTTGTGACGAAAGGGAGGTGGCAGAAATGCCGACCTACAAGCAGTTGAGTTCTGACCTTCAGGCTCGCGAGACGGACGTTGCACAACTTTGGGAGCAGGCAAGTATTTTTGCCAAATCTCTGAAGCAAAACGAGGGCAAGCCTCGCTGGATTTTTTATGAAGGCCCACCCACGGCCAATGGGATGCCCCACTTCGGGCACCTGATGCCGCGCGTGTACAAAGATTTATTTCCACGCTACCGCATGATGCGTGGTTATGAGGTCCGTCCAAAAGGTGGATGGGACACACATGGCCTGCCCGTGGAGTTGGAAGTTGAAAAGGCACTGGGCCTCAATTCCAAACTTGAAATTGAAGAATACGGCGTGATTCCCTTCATTGAAAAATGCAAGGAAAGCGTTTGGAAGTACAAAGGTGAATGGGAAAAAATCATCGATCGCATGGGCTTTTGGATCGATTTAGAAAACGCCTACATCACTTACGAAGATTCTTACATCGAAACCAACTGGTGGATCATGAACTCCATCTGGAAGCAAGGGCTTTTATATAAAGGCCATCGCGTCAGCCCGTACTGTCCACGTTGTGGCACGCCGCTTTCCAGCCATGAGGTTGCTCAAGGTTATGCCGAAGTAAGTGATCCATCTGTGTTTGCTAAGTTTAAACTCGAAGGCAAAGACGAATACGTGATTGCCTGGACCACGACCCCTTGGACGCTTCCAGGCAATGTGGCACTCGCCGTTGGCAAGAAGTTCGATTACGTCAAAGTGAAACAGAACGGTGAAATCTATTATCTGGCTGAGGCTCTGACTGAAAAGGTTTTGAAAGAAGATTTTGAAATCTTAGAACGAATCAAAGGTTCAGACATGCACGGCTGGAAGTACGAGCCGTTATTCCCTTACTTGAAAAACGCCCTGGCTGCCGAAGGTGACAATGATCCGAATGCCTGGTTCGTCGTGGCGACAGATGAAATGGTCACGCTCGAAGATGGCTCTGGCGTGGTCCACACCGCTGTGATGTACGGGGAAGAAGACTACAAACTCGGCATGGAGCACGACATGCCTGCCCATCACACCGTCGATGACGCTGGAAAGTTCATTGACGCGGTGGAGCCATGGGCTGGCCGCTTTGTCAAAGACTGCGACAAAGAAATCCTGAAAACGATGAAAGCGGAAGGCAAGCTTTATAAGGCAGAAGATTATCTACATAACTACCCCTTCTGCTGGCGTTGCAAAACGCCGTTGTTGTACTACGCAATGGATTCTTACTTTGTGAAATCCACCGGAAGACAAAAAGAAATCATCGAGAACAATAAAAAAATCCAATGGCATCCCGAGCACATGCGGGATGGTCGCTTTGGTAACTTCCTGGAATCAATGAAGGATTGGTCCTTGTCGCGAGATCGCTATTGGGGCACGCCGCTCAATGTCTGGTGTACGGCTGAAGGTGAGCCAGTCCTCAGTGTTTCTGGGCGCGAAGAACTTGTTCAATTTGCCAAGGACAAGGAACTGGCCAAAACGGTGGAGCTGCACCGCCCCTGGATCGATGACGTTATTCTCATCCATCCAGAAACAGGTGAGGAATTAACGCGCGTGCCGTATGTGATCGATTGCTGGTTTGATTCCGGCGTGATGCACACAGCTCAGTGGCATTATCCGTTTGAGAAAAAAGACGATTTTTATGAAAAGGAATTTCCAGCCGACTTCATCTGTGAAGGGCTGGACCAAACGCGAGGCTGGTTTTACAGCTTGTTGGTGACCAGCACGCTCGTGCATGGCGACAAGGAATTCCCTCATCCATACAAGCATTGCCTTGTTACGGGATTGGGCCTGGACGCCGAAGGCAAGAAAATGAGTAAATCCTGGGGCAACGTGCTTGATCCTTGGGACATGCTCAAAGAGTATGGGGCTGATGCCACGCGTTGGTTCTTCTATTCCGACAGCGCGCCTTGGCGTGATAAGTCATTGAGTGTTGAAGCTGTAGGCGGTGCGCCGTTTCAATTCTTAGATACAATCCGCAACACGTATAACTTCTTTGCAACGTATGCCGACATCGATGGTTTTGATCCAACTGCACAGGATGTGCCTGTGGATCAACGCTCGACGATGGATCGCTGGCTCATCTCACGATTGCAGTCCACTACAGAAACCGTGATCGAAGGCCTGGACAATTATGACGTGATCATGTCCACCAAAGCATTGACCTCATTTGTGGACGATCTGTCT
Source organism: Candidatus Fraserbacteria bacterium (assembly GCA_029262795.1). Taxonomy (GTDB): domain Bacteria; phylum Bipolaricaulota; class Bipolaricaulia; order RBG-16-55-9; family JAJCYT01; genus JAJCYT01. Next base: position 99,307 of record JAJCYT010000031.1, on the reverse strand, counting down.
AATTGGTATGTGCGTACGTCTCGTTCAAGATTCTGGGGCGATGAGATGACACAGGACAAAGCGTCTGCATACCTAACGTTGCATCAAGCGTTGCTAACGGTCGCCAAACTGATTGGCCCGTTTGTGCCATTCCTGGCCGAAAGTGTGTATCAGGCGCTGGGTGGCGGCGGCAAGGAAAGCGTTCACTTGTGTGATTACCCAGAGCCAAATGCTGCCTTGCGTGATGAAACGCTCGAAGCGCAAATGGCACTCACCCGACAAGTGGTCGGCTTGGGCCGTGCGGCACGCAACCATGCAAAAGTCAAAACACGTCAGCCATTACAGACACTTCAGGTCAAACACCCTGGAGATGGCAATTTGCCTGAAGAGCTGGAAGCGCTGGCTTACAGCGAATTGAATGTAAAACATATCGAATACGTGGACACAGTTGATGATTATCTATTCGCAACGGTTGAGGCAGACCGAGGTCAGTTGGGTCCAAAGTTTGGTGGCCTGACCGCCAAGATATATGAAGCTGTTCGAGGATCTGATGCCGATGAAGTGGCACAAACGTTGAAAGAACAAGGCGTGCTTCATCTGAACATCGGTGGTGAGGAAGTCAGCCTGAGTAAAGACGATGTAAAAGTCAGCTTCCAGGCCAAAGATGGTTTCTCCGCTGCGTACGATGACACTGCTTGTGTGGTGCTTGATTTGACCATCAATGATGAATTGCGCCGTGAAGGTTATGCGCGCGAACTCATCCGTACGGTTCAGGAATTACGTAAGAAAGCAGACTTCCAGGTGAGTGACCGCATTGAGCTTTACGTCAATGGCGATGACACCATTGGTAACGCCATCGAACATTTTTCGGAAAAGATTCAGTCTGAAGTGTTGGCCAACAATTTGCACTTGGGACCGGTGCCGGATTCTGTTGAGTATCAGGCCGAGCAAAAAGTAAATGATGTGATTGCCACATTTGGGTTAACAAGAAAGAACGCATGAACCCACAAACCATTCGCCAAACGTTGTGTCGGTCTGACTTTTGGCAGGACATTCAGATTTATGAAGAACTGTCTTCCAGCATCGATACGCTGAAACAACAGGCCGATGACGGTGCCCCACAAGGCACAGCAGTTTTTCCGTTGGCACAAACCTCAGCGCGTGGTCGGTCTGGCCGAGCATGGTCCGCACCACCTGGAGGCGTGTGGTTCAGCGGCTTGCTTCGACCAACATTTAAATTGGAACAAGCTGGCTGTATGTCGGTGTTGGTGGCAATTTCTGTGGCGAATGCATATCGAAAAAAATTTGGCCTGTCCGTCCAAGTGAAATGGCCCAACGATTTGTGGATTGATAGCCGAAAGCTCAGTGGACTGTTAATCGATCTGTCCAGCAAAGATCAACAAATCGACTGGATGATCGTCAGCATCGGCACCAACGTCAACAACCCGTTGCCAACGAATGCAAAGATTCCACCGGTCTCTTTGAGTGAGGCACTGGGACATCCGCTTGAGTTGGAAGACGTGGCCGCCACTGTACTGGATGCATTGGCCGATGGATACGAACAATTTTTGCGAGAAGGGTTTACGCCCTTCATCGAACAATGGGAAGAGCTGTCTGCTTTGCCGGAAGTGATTCATTTTGAACGAAATGGCGAAGTTTGTACAGCCAGTGTGATTGGCCTCAGCGAAGATGGAAAGCTGGTGGTCAGCAGTGTTTTAGGACAAGAATATCTGGCAGCTGAAGAAGTGCATCTTCAAAAGCCACAAGGGAGCTTATCATGACGGCAACCGCCGTATTAGGATTGCAGTGGGGGGACGAAGGCAAGGGCAAAATTGTCCACATGCTTTCAATGGAAGCCGACTGGTGTGCGCGCTTTAACGGCGGCACCAACGCCGGACACCGCGTGGTTTATGACCGCATCGAAGTGACCAACAACGGCAATGTTACCGTGCCTGAAGAATTTGCATTTCACCTGGTGCCTTCTGGTTCATTGAATGTGAATTGCACAGGTGTATTGGGCAACGGCATGGTGGTCGACCCATACGCACTTCAAGAAGAAATTGAAATGCTCAAGCGCGCGAAGAACAGCGATGATCCAAACCTGTACTTTAGCGAAAGTGCGCATCTGTTAATGCCTTATCATCCGATTGTGGAACGCAGTGCTGGCTCAACAAGCGAGTTAGATACAACTGCAAAGGGTATTGGCCCTGCATATCGTGACAAAGTGAAACGCCGAGGTGCCCGTCTGGGCGACCTGAAGTTCCCAGAGCTTTTCAAAGAAAAAGTGGCTCGCACATTGGAATGGGAACGCCGTGTCTGGGGCGATGAACCTTTTAAAGAAATTGATGGCCTCATGCTCTGTGATGCTATTTTGAAAATGTTTGAACCTTATCTGGATCGCATTACGGATACTGGTCTATTGTTAAATCAAGCCATCGACGAAAACAGAGACGTGTTACTTGAAGGCGCGCAAGCCACATTGCTCGATTTGGATCATGGCACATATCCATATGTGACTTCATCCAGCGCAACTGTGGGAGGCATCGGTGTCGGTGCAGGTGTATCACCACGACGATTGGATCGCATCATTGGCGTATCAAAAGCTTATACCACCCGTGTGGGCGCAGGGCCATTCCCGACAGAGGATGAAACTGAAGCCGGCCAACGACTCCGTGATGTCGGCCATGAATATGGCACGACCACTGGACGGCCTCGGCGTTGTGGTTGGCTCGATTTGGTCGCGCTCAAATACGCCCACCGTGTCAATGACCTGACCGAACTGGCTTTAACCAAGTTGGATGTGCTTTCCGGTTTCGATCAGATCAAAGTGGCTGTGGCTTACGAAATCGACGGCGAACGCGTCGAACATTTCCCAGCCATGCCTCAGAATTTAGAAAAATGCAAACCCGTTTATGAATCACTCCCAGGCTGGCAGGAAGATATTTCCGGCTGCCGAACTGTGGACGAACTGCCACAGGCTGCACAGGACTATATTCAGTTTGTCAGCGACTTTGCAGGCTGCCCCATTGGCGTGGTTTCTGTTGGCCCTGGGTTTGCTGAGAATGTGGCACTACGCTAACATAAATGAAGGGCATTGGTTTCTAAACATTTTTTGTGATGAAATCAATGCCCAAACTGATCTTTTAAGAAGGTGCCCGTGAGTGTCTGGCGACGCGCTGCCCGCTTGCTGAAACGCAAGATCAAAAGCAATAAACCTCGCGATCCGTTGGAAGTGATACAAACGGATTTAAGACTCATGGATGAAAAAGTCCGTGAACTTAAAAGCAACACCCTGCAATTGGAAAAAACCAAAGTGCAGGTCGAAAATCGCATCCGCGACCTAGACACTCAGATGAAGCGCTATCAAGCCGAAGCAAAAAAGGCCCTAAGGCTTGGCAACGAAACCTCTGCCGCTTTGGCACTGCAAAGCAAACAAACTGCATTTAAAACCCAGCAGCAACTTCAGGGTCGTGTGCAGGTGCTGATCAAACGCATCGAGGAATTCAATCGCCTCAAAGAAGACATGATCAATCGCATCATGATCTTTAAAATCAAAAAAGATGAAATGATGATCACACGCAGCGCCGCCGAAGCTGAACTCGCCGCCGAAGAAATGAGAATGGGCTTGGAGCTCGACGGTCAATTTGAAAGCAGCCACGACGCTATCGAACGATTCGATCAAGAAATGAAACAGCTTCAAGCAACATTAGATGCCACACGGGAGCTGGACCAAACTGACGATTTAGCTTTGCCCACCAATGATGTTGAATCTCTGTCCTCTGACCTTAATTTGGAACTAGAACAACTTAAACGAGATTTAAGAAAAAGTTAATTTGGTTTTAAAAACTTCTAATCCCCCAACCCCCTTTACATAGAAAGGGGACCCTTCCTAATCGGAAAGGGGCTAAGATATGGCTTCAAATATCAATTCTAATAAAAATCTCCCTCAAAGAAATTTAAACTAAAATCCAGAACCACTGCGCACAGCCTAGTCATGCCCCTGATGTAAGGAGGATGGGGATTAGATGTCTTTGACTTGGGAATGGGTTTGTGTTAGCGTGAAATAGACAATATGAACTTTCATCAACGTGGAGGCGTGCTGATATGAAAAAAAATCAATGGGTCTGGATCAGCTTGCTGGTGGTGGTGTTATTAAGCGCAGGTGTCTATGCTCAAGATGGTGACGATGCAGGCGATACCAACAACGAAACCACTGCCACAGAAGCCAGCACTGAGGCAACATCTAGCGACAATGATTCCTCCAGCGAAGAAGGCGTTCGCCTGGAAGAAGCAGTGTTTGCCTTGATTGCCGTTGCCATCGTAATGGCAGGCCTGATCGGCTTTGAGTTTATCCACAGACAAAAACGAACTGATTAATTTTTGAATTGTTTTAGATTATTGTAAGCGCACTTACAGTTTTGCCAACCATGCTTTTGTAGGATGTAGCCCTAACCTCATCCCTGAAGAGTTTGGTTGGGACATTCTGGGTTTTCGAGATTTTCCTTTAATGTCGGGGAAACTAACCAAACTTAAGAACCCCCTTTCCCGCGGGACGGTCTTGTACCGTCCCGTTCTTTTTATTGTCCTTTTATTCATTCCTGAGACTAGGCTCTGTAATTTTTTTCAATGTTCTTTAAGTTTGAAGATGAAACTGAAAAATTCTAATTTTTACAATCCATCCCAACTTCTCAAAGAAAAACGAACGAAATTAGAATGAATATTCCCAACCTATGCTTAAGCCTTCTTTTAAAAGAAAGCCACGAATTAGAAATTTTTCAAATTGATATTTTATTTGCGAAATAACTGTTTAATTTTCCATCTGATCTTCTAAATAGGCTTGAGCCAGTGGGTCGATGAGCAATTCCAGCTCACCTTCTTTGAGGATCTGATCGAAGCGGTGAGTCGTCAGTTCAATGCGGTGATCGGTAATGCGGTTTTGTGGAAAGTTATAGGTGCGGATTTTCTCACTTCGCGCAGCACTGCCAATTTGAATTTTTCGTTGCGCAGCAATTTCCTCATGCTGTTCCTCTTGCTGACGTTGTTGCAGGCGGGATTGTAACACACGCATGGCTTTGGCTTTGTTTTTGTGTTGAGACTTTTGATCCTGACAACTGACCTTGATGCCGGTGGGAATGTGGGTGATGCGCACGGCAGAGTCTGTTGTGTTCACACTTTGCCCGCCTGGACCACTTGAACGAAACACATCCACACGAATGTCTTCTGATCTGATCTCAACTTCCACTTCTTCAACCTCTGGCAACACAGCAACGGTGGCTGTTGAAGTGTGAACCCGTCCTGATGATTCCGTTTTTGGCACACGCTGAACACGATGCACGCCGGACTCGAACTTAAATTTCCCGTAAGCGCCTCGACCCTGGATAATAAACATCACATCTTTAAACCCACCCAATTCGGTGGGACTGCCATCCACCATGTCCACTTTCCAGTTTTGTTGTTCAGCGTATTTCTGATACATGCGAGTGAGATCACCGGCAAACAGTGCTGCTTCATCCCCTCCCGTACCAGCACGGATTTCGACAATGGCGTTTTGTTCATCCTGCGGATCTTTGGGGCTGAGATGCTCGATTAACTGGGCATGAAGTTTTTGGTAGCTTTCCTTTGATTCGGCCAACTCCACTTCTGCCAATTCACGTAAGTCTGGATCGGATTCCTTGACCATCACTTCAGCATCTTGAATGCGATTGATAACCTCGCTCAGGTTTTTGTCGATATCAATCATTTCTTTCAATTGAGCATATCGTTGTGAACGCTGAATGTAATCCTCACGCTGGGCAGCATCTGGCTGGGTCAGCTCAGACTCCAGTTGTTCAAATTCTGCAATCAAGGGTTCGAGTTTTTGTGATAATTCGTGCATGGGAAATCTCATGTATTTTGTGAAAAACTGAGCTTCATTTCAAGGAAACAAAAAAGATCTTTCAAATCCAAATTCACCTACAGATCAAATTCTTGAGGAATGGCTGCTTCCAGAAAAAGCGCTTCTTGGGTAATAGGATGCGCCAACTGCAATTTCCAGGCGTGGAGCAACATGCGTGTGTCTGTGGTTTTTCGCCCATATTCGGTGTCACCAATCACAGGGTGTTTGATGTGTGAAAAATGAACACGAATTTGATGGGTGCGCCCCGTCTGCAAATCTATTTCAACCAAAGTTCGATCAGCCTTTCGTTTGCGAACAGTAAAGACTGTGATGGCAGATTTACCTTGCTTGCTCACAGTCATCTTTTTGCGGTTGACTGGATGTCTGCCAATGGGCATCTCAATCCGGCCACCTGCCTCGGACAAGTTGTCCCAAATCCAGGCCAGATAGGTTTTTTTAAGTGTTCGAGTTTTAAACTGATCGATCAGCTGATAATATGCTTCATCGGTTTTGGCAACCACAATCACGCCACTGGTGCCTTTGTCGAGCCGGTGAACGATGCCAGGACGCACAGGCGCGCCAATCGACGCCAGTTCAGTATGATGCAGCAGCGCATTGATAAGCGTGTCTTGCTCATGCCCAGGTGCCGGATAGACCACCATGCCACTGGGCTTGTTGATGGCAATCATGGCATCATCTTCATAAAGGATTTCCAAGGGGATGTTTTGGGGCTCTACACGCGTTTCCACTGGAGGTGGGATGTCAATGTGAATGGTGTCTCCAACACTCAATAGAAAACTCACACGTGTCGTCACCTGCTGGTTGACGGTCACCCGCCTCGTTTGAATTAGGGTTTGCAATTGCGTCCGGGAAAGATCGGAAAGATGGCCTGATAACCAGCGATCCAAACGTTGATCTTTGGCAGATTCATCGGCCTCAAAAATTTTTACGTCCACAAGCGCACTTTACGCATAATTGGCAAAGAAAGCAACGTTTAGCGAGATCGCTTGTGTTTATACATCTGGGTATCTGCTTGTTGAATCAGGTCTTCTAAAGTTTGTGAAGAATTCAGTTGCCAGGTGGACGACCCCATGCTCAGGCTCATATTCAAATCCTGATGGTTTTTATTCCAAGCCTGCTGTGCTTCCACAAGGCGCCCAGTAATGATGTCTACATCAATATCAATATTAGGCAACAGGGCTAGAAATTCATCGCCCCCATAACGAAATACCAAGTCACTCGCACGAATGGTCTGATCCAACAGTCTGGCCACCTCTTGCAATAAAAAATCCCCACGAAGATGACCATGTTTGTTGTTGATTTGATGCATATCGTCTACATCTACAAACAGAATTGAAATTGGATAGCGATAGCGCGTGGCGCGATGGATTTCCTGTTGCAACATCTCATTAAAGTGGCGACGATTGTACAAACCGGTCAATGGATCGCGAATGGCCTGATCTTTAAGCGCTATATAACGCTCTAGATTGGTCAATGCCAATGCCAGTTGCGATGCCACAGAAGACAGCACTTCAAGGTCACTTTCATCAAACGCATTTTTTCGTGCGCTTTCGATGTTGAGTACCCCAATCAGTTTTTCTGCAAACAATATTGGGACGCAAAGTTCTGATTGCGTCGCGGGACTTGAAATCACATATCGCTCGTCCTGACTGACATCATTGACCATCAAAGGCTGTTTGTGGGTGGCAACAAAGCCCATAATGCCTTGCGAAATTGGAAAACGTGAACCCACGGGACAATCTGTGCTGGAACGATGATTGGATACAGAAACATCCTTGGCTTTAAGCACCAATTCATTGCTCTCACTCAACAGCACCGCACTGAAATCATAAGCAAAGTCTGACTTTAAACGCCCAATAACATGCTGAACCAATGAGCTGGCATCACTGAGTTGCGCCAATTCTTGGCCCAACAGGTAAAGCCCATGCAGGCGTTCTTTTTGTTGTTTCAAATGCACCATTTGCTTCAGGTTGTGAATGGCCAGGGTGGCCAAGTTGGTGAGCATTTCCAGAGGCTCTAATTGTTTCGCATCGGGCACTTTGCCATCTTTGGGACCAGACAGCGAAATTCGCCCCAAAACAAATTGGCCTTGCTTGAATAAAATGAACAAATTGTCATAAGCACCCCAAGCTGACTCAGACGATTTACTGTTGTGCTGGACGACTGCAATTCCCTTTTCTTTCATGTCCGGGTGGCTGTCTGCAGACAGATACCAACATTGTCCAATCGGTTGGCCATGTTGCAAAATTGTTTGATTGGACACCAAACCACGCTGGTCTTTCAGGCGGATCATTTCTTCTTTTTCCGATTCGCTCACCCCTGCAATATAAAAATCAGAAATGGCCAAATCTTTCTCATCTTCCAACACAACCGGATGTGTAAAAACACTCATGGCTGCGGTTTGGAAAGGGGTATGCACAACAATGGCATCACATACACGTTGTAGTACCGTATCAATGTCAGTTTCAGCCAAAATGTCTGTGCCCAGGTTGAGCAATTGATGTAACAGTTGATCACTTTTAATGCGATTGGAAATATCAACCACCATGCCTTGTGCGGCCGGTCTGCCATTGAACTCAATGGTGGTGGAAAACACCTCAACCATAAACTGACTGCCATTTTTGTGTTGCCCTCGAAGGGCGTATTGGTCAACCGGCACTTTGCCGGTTAAACGTTCGTCAAGCTTTTGCTTCACCAGTCCATGATCCTCAGGCGCAATAATCGAATGTGAAGATTTCTCCATGATCTCATCCAACTCATAACCAAAAATGTTTGCCAGTTGTTGATTGGCATAGACAATTTTTTCATCTTGATTTACATAGATGCCAACCAAAGAACTTTCTAATAATTTCTGGTGGTTTTGCTCTGAGTTTTGCGCGTGATAATACAATTGTGCATTGGCTAAACTGAGCGCTGCAAAATCAGCAAGCACGCCCAAAAGGCTTAAATCTTCCTGTTGAAACATACGAGGCCTGGCTGTATCGCTGACGTCAACCACACCATAAAGACGATCTTCATAAATGAGTGGCGCACCCATGACATTGTTCCAGGGCACCCCTTCGTATTGACCTGATCGCCCTTCCCAGTTTGCATAGTCATTGACAATCATGGCAGTGCAGTTTTGGGCCACTTTGCCAGCCACACCCTCGCCAAGCTTGAGCCGAGTGCCAGTGTATTCAATAGCCAATTTATCTGTGCCAATGACCAGTTCCAATTCTTGGGAATCGTCATCATACAAATAAAAGGTCACATCATCTTCATTCAACAAACGTTGAACCTGATTGATGATGGGTTTCAAAATGTCTCTGTAACTCTCAAAAGATTTTTTAATCATACAAATTATTCTATAATGTTAAATTTCAGTCTTACATTGAACTATTATGATGCACATTTTAAAACTTAATTCAAACTCATATGTAAAATAAATGGAAGTTTGGCGAAGATTGAGAGAAAATCCCTTAAAAAGCGATTTTAGAGTGTTTTATAAGACACAATCATTGTCACGCATCTCGGCCAAGAAGACGCTGAATTTGCTTTGAGTCTTCGTTCCATTTTTTGACAACTCTCACTTTTAATTCCAGAAAAACCTGAACGCCCAGTAAAGATTCAATTTGCTGGCGCGCTCTTTGGCCAATTTTTTTGATCATCTCACCGCGTTTTCCAATCAGGATGCCTCGCTGAGAATTCCGTGCGACATCAATATAGGCATACAATTCGATCAAAGGCTTGTCTTCTCGTTCAACCATCTCACTGATTTCAACCGCCACCGAGTAAGGAATTTCCTCTCGGGTCAGTTGAAATACCTGTTCACGAATGAGTTCTGAAATTAAAAATGGCAAGGGACGATCCGTTTCCTGATCGCGTTCGAAGTAGGCGGGACCTTGTGGCAATTTTTCCTGAATCAGCGGCAATATGGTTTCTATATTGTGACCATTAAGACTGGAGACAGGAATAATTTCAGCAAAGATGTCGAGCTCTGCGTGGTGTTTAATGGTTTCCAGCACCTCATTGCCTTGTGCCTGGTCAACTTTATTGATGATAAGAAAACAAGGCACATCCATTTTTGCGAGCTGTTCAAAGATGCGTTGTTCGTAGGCTTTAACTTCCCCCCACGGTTCAATCAGATACAAAACCAAATCCAGACCTTCAAGTGCAGTCATCGCTTGTTTAATTAAGTAGTTGCTGAGTTTGTCCACAGGTTTGTGTAAACCTGGGGTATCGACAAACACGATTTGAGAAGATTCGAGATTGAGAATACAACGGATACGATTGCGCGTGGTTTGCGGCTTGTCCGATACAATGACAGTTTTTTTGCCCAACAACGCATTGATAAGCGTTGATTTACCCACATTCGTTTTGCCTAACACACCCACAAATCCTGATTTAAAACCCATAACCCCTCTTCCTGAAAACCTTCTAACAATCGCATGGTATCGCTATTAGCGACTAAACTGCAAATGGCTCAAATAAATGCTGCCCTTGGTATCGCCTGCAAATAAAAACTCGACTTGAGTCACACTTGAAATGTCAAGACCAGCAAATTGCGATAACGGCATACGAATGGTCGCAAGCACTGTTCTACGTAAAAACTCTCCGCTGACCTGATCTCTCACGTTTGACCCAATGGGAAATGACGCACCACCAAAAGCTTCGGTAGACAGCGTGGCTTGATGCCCCTGAGCATCCATCAATCGAACCTCAAAGTGGACTGGCTCACCTTCAGGTTTCAGCCCATCTACCTGAACATCTTCGGAGTTTTGGGTCACTCGAAATGACAGGTGCGTATATTTACTGACATCTTGTAACTTTTGTGGAATTTGCGTTTCAAAAACCGCATCCCGCCCCAACCAACGCAACCGAAGTGCTGAGGTTTCGTTGACCAGCGAAACAGAACAATCGATATCATTGTCAACACCACACTGATCCGCATTGCGAAAACCGGAGAAACTATTCTCCCTTCCAAGTTCATTTGCCGCTTGAGAGGAATCAAACCGGTCTATGTCTAGATGAATAGGGTCTTCGTAAGAAATCCAGGAAGGAACGCCTGGTGTTGCTGGTCCCAAATTATCTCCGGTAAATACATAATGAAGAGATGATTCCTCCATTAGAAATTTCCTAAAAAAAGCGTTGACCAGCCGTTTGGCCAACTGCTCCTGGTCTTCTCGCTCCAATGGTGTAATCCCAAAACAGCCACCCCCATCTCGCCCCCAAAGGGTGTTGAAATAATTGTGGTTGGCTCCAATCACAAATGCGACCTGTTTTGGTGTTGGGTTGGCTTCAGTCAATCTCAAAGCTCGATCAAAAAAGCGCACGCCACGATAGTCCAGTACATCGCCATCACAGGCAGGCACGATTGAATAATAGGGAACATTTTCGATGTAAAGGCCTTGTTTGTCGGTGGGCGCAATCGACAACACCGCTTGAATGGATGAAGGGCTGGAAAGCTCCTTGTTGAGGTTGTAAGCCGCAATCACCGCTTCACCGCCGCGCGAATGGCCTGCCAAACCAATTTGGTTGATGTCAACCTTGCCTGCAAACAGGTCATCAAATTCACCATTGGTATTGGCATTCCAATTACGCCAAAGCTTCAAATGTTCCAACAACAAATAACCACGGTCAAGCACACGATCAAAATCACCTGAATTGATGCGGTTGGCGTTGACCGATACCGCAATAAATCCATGAGAAGCCAGATGGTCGGTCAGATATTGAAACCCTTCATGATGATTACAGTTACCCAAAGCCCCCAAACAAGTGCCTTGACTGTTGCCATGCAGAATCAAAATTAAAGGTGCCGGGCCATTTGGAAAACCGCTAGGAAAACTGACCGAAGCCCATACATCTACGGGCATTTCGATACCATTAATCAATAGGCCATCTGGAAAATTTTCATTGCTGTTGTATTCAACCTGAGAGACTTCATAAGGCCCCATACATCCTGTGTCAGCAGGCAGCTGTGTTTCTGCTGAGAGCAGTTGACAATTGTTTTGTGCCAGGCTGCCTACCCCCAGCAACACCACTGGGGTGATCAACAAAAAAAGAACGAATCGAAGTTTGTTGTTCATATCCACTAAAGTAACGATATTTGAGAATTTGTGCTAGTTTAAACCATCTTGACACGTGTGAAATAGCAGCATAAGATATGCTCACCACGCCGAGGTGGCGGAATGGCAGACGCGCTAGGTTGAGGGCCTAGTCGGGGTAAACCCGGTGGGGGTTCAAATCCCCCTCTCGGCACCAATGTTTCATGGCTAACGCCGATAGATACCGTTTGAGGCAATGAGGCACTTCTATACGGCACTGTTTCAAGATCAATAATACCACCAGAAAAACCATAAGAAATGAATTTTCATTTCACAAAGTGTGACACAGAGTTTGCTGGATGATTTTTACATAGGAGTAAACCCAGGGCATAGAAAACGCACCATCACTTCAGAATCGATTATCGCAGTCTTATCGTAGCCCCCTTTAGACAAAGGGGGTTGGGGGTTTGAAGCCCTTAAACATGCCCTTTCCCTTTACTCCTATATCTAAAAGGGAGGCTCCTTGAGCATCGTTCTGGATACGCAAGGTGGTGACAATCCGCCGGCTGAATTAATTCGAGGCGGCCTTTTGGCAGCAGATGAATATGGTATTGATATCATTTTCGCTGGAGATGAAGCGGTCATCCAACCTAACCTGCCCGCAAACGATTCCAGATTTTCAATTCTTCATGCGCCTGAAGTGATTGCGATGGAAGACACCCCTGCTGAAACAGTCCGCCGCAAAAAAAACAGTTCTGTTGTTCAGGGCATCAAAGCAGTGCGGCAAGGTAGAGCAAAAGCCTTTGTCAGTCCTGCCAATACGGGTGCAGTGATGGCAGCTTCCTTGTTTGGGCTTGGCCGAATCAAAGGCATTGAACGCCCAGGTATCGCAATGGCATTACCCACCACCACGGGTGGTAAGGTGGTTGGCATTGACATGGGCGCCAACACCGACTCCAGCGCAGAAAACCTATTTCAGTTTGCCATCATGGGGCGAGTGTATGCGCATCGTGTACTCGGCGTCGAAGATCCAAAAATTGCATTGGTCAATATTGGCAGCGAACTTCACAAAGGCAATGAGCTGGTCAAGCAGGCACGCGCCTACTTGGAAACCCTGCCTGGATTTGTGGGCAACATCGAACCCAACCGTTTGTTTCATGGCGAAGTGGATGTGGCTGTCTGTGATGGTTTTATTGGAAACGTATTGCTCAAAGCGGCAGAGGGTGGGGTCGCCATCACCACATCTGTACTAAGAAAAACATTGACTGAACGTTTTCTCTATAAATTGGGCGCGATGTTAATGCGACCTGCTCTGCGTCAATTTCGCGATGCAATGAGCCTTTCTAATTTTGGTGGGGCACCTTTGCTTGGGGTGCGCGGCATTTCGATTATCACACACGGAAACTCGAATGCGGAGGGCATCAAACACGCCATTCGCGTGGCCAAGGATGCGATTGACTGCGACTTGCTGGAACGCATCGAATCGCGTGTTCAAGAACACATCACTGATGGTGTGTTTGAAAAAACCAAGTGACATATATGGTTGTAATTCTCTAAAGATAAGGTAAATATAGGACATGGATACCAACACCCGATTCTTCAGCCCCACCAAAGGCCCGGTTCCTTTTTCGGACATGATTGTGGACATTGTTTCTATTATGGAACAAGATCCCGATTATTCTTATGAAGTGATTGTGGGTACGGATTCTCACCCATCCCTGGGAGACACCGACTTTGTCACCGCCATCATCGTGCGACGCATTGGCAAAGGGGGACGGTATTTCTGGCATCGTTCCTGTGAAGGTCGTTTTCACAGTTTGAGTCAGAGAATTTATCGTGAAGCCATACTTTCTTTTGATTGGGCCAAAGCCATTATGGAAGAATTGGAATCGCACACCATGTTGGACTTCAATCTGGAAATTCATGTCGATGTGGGCCAGAACGGTAAATCTCGCTCTCTAATTGATGGGGTGGTGGGCATGATTGTAGGTGGCGGTTTTCCGGTTAAAATTAAACCCGAAGCTTATGCTGCTTCCAGCGTAGCCGACAAGTACACCTAAACGAGCTTAAATGCTACCTTTTCTGTGATTTGGCAATAATTAGAAAGAAAACTCAGACACTTTGAAAAACCTGATATATAGGGGGAATCCGCATCTGGACGGATGTCTTCCCACCGTTACTTGACAAATGTCTTATGCCTGTTTATACTACTGCTCACTTCCTTACAGGAAGCCAAAATTGGTCATTGAAAAGTGGATAGTCAGCCAAACGTTTTAACAATGAACCTACAGGTATTTACTGTATTTCGATACGGTAATTTTCCTGTCGATACCTTGAAATTAAATTTAGAGAGTATGATCCCGGCTCAGGATGAACGTTGGCGGCGCGCTTAATACATGCAAGTCGAGCGAGAAAGTTGGAATATCTTCGGATAGGAAGACGAGTAAAGCGGCGAACTGGTGAGTAACACGTGACCTACCTACCTTTCCGTCAGGGACAACATTTGGAAACAGATGCTAATACCTGATACGTCTTCGGATAAAAGGGGCTTCGGCCTCGCGGGAAGATGGGGTTGCGGCCCATCAGCTTGTTGGTAGGGTAACGGCCTACCAAGGCACTGACGGGTAGGGGACCCGAGAGGGTGAACCCCCACATGGGGACTGAGATACGGCCCTGACTCCTACGGGAGGCAGCAGTAGGGAATCTTCCGCAATGGACGAAAGTCTGACGGAGCGACGCCGCGTGGAGGAAGACGGCCTTCGGGTTGTAAACTCCTTTTATAGGGGAAGAATAAGTACATTAGGTAATGAATGTACGATGACGGTACCCTATGAATAAGCCACGGCTAACTCTGTGCCAGCAGCCGCGGTAAGACAGAGGTGGCAAACGTTATCCGGATTTACTGGGCGTAAAGGGTGTCTAGGCGGCTGAGTATGTCTTCTGTGAAAGCCCCCTGCTTAACGGGGGGAGGCCAGAAGAAACTGCTCAGCTAGAGGGTCGGAGGGGGAAGCGGTACTACCAGAGGAGCGGTGAAATGCGTAGAGACTGGTAGGAACCTCGATAGCGAAGGCAGCTTCCTGGCCGATTCCTGACGCTGAAGCACGAAAGCGTGGGGAGCAAACCGGATTAGATACCCGGGTAGTCCACGCCGCAAACGATGTCGATTAGGTGTTGGCCTCTTTAATGCTGGGCCAGTGCCGCAGCTCACGCGTTAAATCGACCGCCTGGGGAGTACGGCCGCAAGGCTAAAACTCAAGGGAATTGACGGGGCCCCGCACAAGCGGTGGAGCACGTGGTTTAATTCGATGATAAGCGAAGAACCTTACCTGGGCTTGACATGTACGTGGTAGGAGTGGGAAACCATAACGACCTTACTCGTAAGAGTTTGGAGCGTACACAGGTGCTGCATGGCTGTCGTCAGCTCGTGTCGTGGGACGTCAGGTTAAGTCCTGTAACGAGCGCAACCCCTACCGTTAGTTGCCATCAGGTTATGCTGGGGACTCTAGCGGAACTGCCGGTGAATAGCCGGAGGAAGGAGGGGACGACGTCAAGTCAGTATGGCCCTTATGTCCAGGGCGACACACGTGCTACAATGGGTGATACAGAGGGTCGCGATACCGCAAGGTGGAGCCAATCTCACAAAGTCATCCTCAGTTCGGATTGTGGTCTGCAACTCGACCACATGAAGTTGGAATCGCTAGTAATCGTGGGTCAGCCATACCACGGTGAATACGTACTCGGGGCTTGTACACACCGCCCGTCACACCAGCCGAGTGGGGGAAGCTCGAAGTCGTCTCGCTACAGGGGCGCCTAAAGCATCCTTCATGAGGGGGGTGAAGTCGTAACAAGGTATCCGTACCGGAAGGTGCGGATGGATCACCTCCTTTCTAGGGAGTAACAAGTTTCCCTAAACAGACCAATTATTCCTGTAATGTGCAGGCTGACTATCCACTCTTTCACTTCTACCACAACCTCGCGTTGTGGTTTTTCTTTTTTAATTCGCTTATTGATTTAGAATTTTATCTATTTGCTGATTTAGATATTCGGCCATCTTTTGGTGTCCCTTTTGATTAAAGTGAACGATATCTAAGAAATCTTGATCATCAAAAATTTCTTGCGGGTAGGTACAACGAATGGCTAATTGATCACATACAGAAAATGCTTTTTCTGTAAAGATATCTAATTCTTGCATGGTGTAGTTGTTGGATTCAACAGCAGATGGTGCGTGAGGGCTTACAAAGAAAATCAGGTGATTGGAAACTGTTTGAGCTTTTTGGATAAATGTTTCAAACAGCTCAAAATAAGCTTTGTTTTCCAAGTCTGAAAAATAATTGGGTCGTTGAACAAATGCTAATGTTTCTGTTTCGACCCGGTTCATGTATTCAATGTCCAGTACCTGAGCATACGTAAAAGGATTTTTTAACAGTTCAACATAATAAATTCGATTTTTCATATCCTCTTCGAGATGAAATTCATTTGGTGTACGTGTGTGCCCCTGGTTCACATTGTAGATTAGAAAATCAAAATGAAACCCCTTGGCTTTAAGCAGGTCAATAAGTTTCATATGATCAATCATTCTGGCATCAGGAAAGGATAAATTTAACAAACCAAGCTGGCTTATTTGCTCTAAGTAGGCAGAGAAAATTCGATCAAAAGAATACTTGTTGCCATGAGATTGAGAATCTCCCAAAACAAGGATTTTTGTTTTGGTGACATCCTTTTCTTGCAAAAAACGTTCAATGATGACCATCCTGCTGTCATCAGGAAATCTTCTTGGGTTTGGGCCACGGTTGGAAGCTTCTGCAAAAACTGAAATTTTATAATCCACATACCCACTCCCCCCCACATAAATCAGTAATGGAATCAAGATAATCAAATAGATGTACGACTTTGTATTGATATTCATCATCTAAAAATTAAAGTATAAAAATTCGGTGACTCTGGACAACCTAAAGATCGCATAGGTGATGATTGGAATCATAATCACTGCCCAAATCACATTAGGTTGCCATTGCGCCCATGAAAATTTCCAAGGAATCAATTTATCGTTATAAATGAGCTTGTTAAACTTCATTTGTTCGGCCATGATTTGTTGTGAATTAGGCGCATACCAAACAATTGCCAATAATACCAAAAGCAAAATCCCCCCTCTTTTCGCTTCAAACACACTATAGAACTGCCCCTCAACAGTAAATCCATTAAAACCAAACATTGACATCAATATATTCAGTGCATCATCAAGATGTTCAGCTCGAAAAAACACCCATGCAAGCGCAACCAGCAAAAAAGTGATGCTTCTTGAACAGGCTTTAGTCAACCATTTTGGAAAGCTGGCATTTGGAAAAATAGAGGATTTTTTTTTCCCCCAGATGTGATTGATTGTTAAATAAAGCCCATGAAGGCCACCCCAAATAATAAATGTCCAACCGGCTCCATGCCAAAGCCCTCCAAGCAGCATGGTCGTCATTAAGTTGATATAGCGGCGTGATTCACCTTTTTTATTTCCGCCCAAGGGAATATAGAGGTAATCTCTTAAAAAGCGAGATAGCGTCATGTGCCATCTTCTCCAAAAGTCAATGATGTTATTGGCTTTATAAGGAGAGTTGAAATTAATTGGCAGGCGGATCCCAAACATCAATCCAAGCCCAATGGCCATATCTGAATACCCTGAGAAATCAAAATACAATTGGAAGGTATAGGCAAGGGTCCCTCCCCAAGCATCTATCAATGTTAAAGCGATGTTGCCTTTTGCCGCATTAAACACGTTATTTGCATAAACAGCGACCTGATCGGCTATAGCTACTTTTTTGAACAGGCCAATAAAAAACAAGGTTAAGCCTGAAGCCACGTTTGTTGGATCAATCTTAAGTGCGAGGCTTCTCAGTTGAGGCAAAATTTCGCCATGATGGACAATCGGACCTGCGATCAACTGCGGAAAAAAGGAGACAAACAAACAATAATTTAAAAAATTGTGATCTTGAATTTCACCTCGATAGGCATCAACCAAGTATGCAATTTGTTGAAAGGTAAAGAATGAGATTGCTAAAGGCAAGATAGGAGATTCATAGAAAATGTTATGGGCGATAAAAGCATTTATGTTCAGTACAATAAACTCTGAGTATTTATAAAAGCCAATGAGACCAAGATTAAATGAAATCCCTGAAACCAAGATCCATTTACGATGCCTTACTTTTAAAATACTCTTAAACTGAAGCCCTATGAAATAATTTAGCAAAATAGAGCTAAGCAGCAAAAACAGGTAGATAGAATTCCACCAGGCATAAAAAAAGAGTGATGCGCCTATAAGCCAGACCAAAGCCCAATGTTTTTGTTTAACCTGTGAAATAAGGAAAAAGAGGATAAACGTAAGGGGCAAAAATAAAAATATAAATTCGTAAGAGTTAAATAACATATAAATTTGATACCATTAATAAGCTTAGTAAACCAAAAATTTCAAAAAGAGCAGGATTGTCATTTCGCGTCCAATTAAATCATTCAAATGATTTAGTATATCTCATCATCCTCAAACAAAAGCAATTCACCGTCTCGTTCCTTGATCACTCCCCCAGCAGACACGTTTCCAGTGTAATGTAGAACACCTTCCGAACTTTCCCAGAACTCCTTCTAACAATTTGCAGAACACTTTCTGAATTTGGCCAGAACACCTTCCTCAGAAATAAGTGTGATCCACATTACAATCTTTGTGTAATGGAGATTACAAAAGACTAAGCGAAGGTAACTTAAGTCACATTAAGAAAGTTAAATAAGTAACACTACTTATGAATGCAAACGAAGGAGATTTTCCATGCCTAGAATCATCGTCTCGGGGCTATTGAGTCTGGCCTTGCTGTTAAGTTTTTCCAATCTGCTCAAAGCGGATATCACAGGAAATTTTGATATCAACATCAACCTCACCCCCGACAATACACAATTTGAAGCCGTAAAATTCAACATCGATTTTCAATCAAACCTGATGCTCAACATCACCACCAGTGGGATCACACTCGGGCTGGATGTTGGGTTCGGCACCCCTGGCATTGAGTTTGCCATCCTCTCTTTAGACACCAACTTGGGCGCACTTCATTTAAGAGATGAACTCATTTTTGCTTCACCGTTTGGCTGTGTTAATTTTCCAACTGCAGGCACTTGTTCCCCTTCAATGACCATTCCCATTGGTGATGGCGACGGCGATGACATGATTGACAATGCCGTTGGTTTCGTTGCCAAACGTGTTTATATTGATATCAACGTGGCCGGCATTTCCATCAGCAATCTGGCCATCTTTGAAGATGTCGATTTCCCTGATATCGAAGTAAGTGACGATCACGAAGCCGATCATTTTATGGTTGATTCGGATCAGTACAATTCAGAATATGCCAATGAATACAACGACGCCGATTATGTGCTGGAACTCGATGAAGAAGTAGAGACCATCAACTACGATCTGTCCACCACCGATATCTATGTGGACAATGACGTGCCCACTTTCGGATTTGGAAATGTTATCAGCTTAAAAGGCCAAACCGTCAGTGGCGTCACCGTTGAAGGCAGTACTTATCTTTGCGCTTCCAACAAACTTTACATCAAAAAACGCAACTGGAACACAGAAGTAAACAAAGCTTGCACTGCAGGTTTTGGCCAGACCGAGCCAGAAATTGAATCAGAAGATTATGATGCTGAATACTACGATCCTGAATATGATGAAGAAATGGAACAAAACACACTCCCTGTGATTGAAGGTGGTGCCAAAACGCCATTGTTCTTTGAAAAAGAAACCTTAAAAATTCTGGGCTTGGAATTTGGTGGCATGTTGTTCGACGTCACCACCACCTTTGTACCATTGGAGCCTATCACCGCCACTTTGGCTACCTCATTTAGTGTGTTCCGCCTGGCCGACATTGATGTGGAATTGATCTCCGCCGACGTCAGCCGTCTTAACATCGGCGGTATCAAAGCCAACATTGTGGCTGAATACCTAGACATCACTCTCATTGATGATGAAGGCGATTTGAAGTTTGATTCCAGCGAAATTATTTTTAGCTCCATCCTCAATGTGCGCTACAACCCTGCCGAAATCTTGCTTAGATTGGAAACAGACCATTATGGTTTAAAGGCAGTGGAAGGCACATTGGGCATCAACTACGCCAACTTCACCTTTGACACCTACACCAAGTTCGGCAACCCTACCGATGGTGAACTCCACTGGGAAGAAACCAACTTCCGCTTTGGCGCACAAGGCGAACTCTCTTTAGGCTTTGATGTGCTCTACGCCACAGAAGGCTTGAAACAGGCCAATATCGCCCTTGGGTTCGGCTTCTAAACAAATACAAAAACAAAACGACATTCCTTCGTTTGCATCCGGGGCCTCTCCTACTTTATGGAGAGGCCTCAACTTTTCTCAGCTCATTTATTTTGAAAAACTTCAATCCCTTCTTGATCTCAAGAGAGCCATGCGTGGTGGTTCTAATTAAAAATCAAAGTGCTTCTTCAAAGCTTGTCAGCCATCTGTAAAAGACTTCGACAAATGTGTTTTTCGTTGTGATAATGGCTCGAAAGCAATTATTTTTGAAAGGCCATTATGAATATGGACACATTGTTAAATTATACCCAACAACAAAAATCAACCTGGCTGAACTGGCTTGAAACCATTGTCAACATCGATAGTGGCAGTCGAGACTTGGATGGATTGGAACAGATGCATCAATTTTTCAAAACGCGCTGGAAAGCACTTGGTTTTACCACCGAATCCATCCAAACAGACACAGGACCACAACTCATTTCCAAGCACCCATCAAGCAAATCTGATGCCCCCACTTTGTTGTTGATTGGCCATACCGACACCGTATTTGATCGCGGCACAGTCGCAGAACGTCCCTTTACCATCCGTGATGGAAGGGCTTACGGTCCTGGAGTTGCAGATATGAAAGGCGGCTTGATCGCCATGCTGGGTGTGATCGAAACGCTGAAAGCAAATGAATTGTTGGATCAACTCAACGTCATCGTGGTCAACAACTGCGATGAAGAAATCGGCTCGATCTGTTCACGCGTTCATATCGAAGCTTTGGCTGAAGATGTCGATTGGGCTTTTGTCTTTGAGCCCGGCCGCGCCAATGGCGACATTGTGTTGGCCCGCAAGGGCGGGCAGGCATGGACGCTCGATATCAAAGGCATCGCCGCCCATGCAGGTGTGAATCCCCAGGATGGGGCCAGTTCAATTGAAGCGATGTGCCGTAAAATCATTGCGTTACACAAATTGAATGACTACGAAAATGGTATCTCTGTCAACGTGGGTGTGGTGCATGGTGGCACGCGCTCCAATGTGGTGGCTGAACACACCACGGCTGAAATCGATGTCCGTGTGCCCACGCTGGAAGCCGAGGCTCAAATCAAACAAGCCATTGAAACGATTGCAACAAAAAAAGATGTCGAGAGCACCAGCAACACGCTCACTTATTTAAATGGACGCAGCCCAATGGTGGCAAACTCCTGGAATCAGTCTATTTTTGAAATGATGCAAACCACTGCCAAAACATTCGGGTTTGAGCTCGGCTGGCAGGCCACCGGTGGTGGCTCAGATGGCAATTTCACCGCAGCCAAAAGTGTTCCTACAGTGGATGGCCTGGGGCCGGTCGGCGGAGGCTATCACAGCGACTCAGAATATTTGGAGGTGGATTCCTTGCCTTTAAGGGTTGCAATGGTTGCCAGTGTGGTTGCCCAACTTTCTAACCCATCCTAATTTAAGCTGATTTATTCTTAAAAAACATCCCACAGAAAAAGACGCCAGGAGGCAAACAATGAATAAAACTTCAAAAACGTCTTTCGAACAACTGGATGTTGCAATTACTCAATGGATGGCGCGTCATGGTTTGTCCATTCTTCGAATAGGTTTGGGCATCGTCTTTTTCTGGTTCGGCGCACTTAAGGTGGTTCCAGGCATGAGCCCTGCCGAAGAGTTGGTCAAAAACACGGTTTATTTCATTGATCCAGACATCTTTCTGCCTGTTCTTGCAGTTTGGGAAATGTTGATTGGCCTGGGGCTGATTTTCAATCGTCTGATGCGCTTCACTTTATTATTACTTTTTCTACAAATGCCAGGAACAGCTTTGCCTTTGATCATCCTGCCAGATGTGGTTTGGCAATCTTTCCCTTTTGTACTCACACTAACAGGCCAATACATTGTCAAAAATCTGGTGCTAATTGGTGCAGGCATCGTGATCGGTGGGACTGTGCGTGGTGGACATCCGACTGCCGATGCCAAAGCTTCTTAAATCAGGTTTCCATCGACTGATTCATGCGATATAATGCGATTTGACCTGAGACTGTAAGGAGAAACGATGCGTGATTTCAACGTATTACTGGCCAACCCGCGAGGGTTTTGCCGTGGTGTGGAAATGGCCATTGATGTGGTCAATGTCGCGTTAGATTTATGTGGCACGCCACTTTACGTAAAACACTCGATCGTTCACAACAACGCAGTCATCCAAGATTTTGAAGCAAAAGGTGTGATTTTCGTTGAAGAAGTCGAAGAAATTCCCGAAAACTCCTACGCTGTTTTCTCTGCGCACGGTTCTCCACCAAGCGATTATGAAAAAGCCACATCGCGAAATATCGACGTGATTGATGCCACCTGCCGCCTGGTTGGCAATGTCCACAACTGGGCCAAACGGTTTGCGAAGCAAGATTATGATGTTATCGTCATTGGTCATCACAATCATCCTGAATCTCGCGGCATCATGGGCCATGTGCCTTATGGCAAAGGCCATCTCATCGAATCTGTGGAAGAAGCCCAAGCCCTTGATATAAAAAACCCTGACAAGGTCGCCTGCGTGACTCAAACCACCTTGTCGGTTGATGACACCAAAGAAATTCGTGCGGTGTTATTAAGCCGCTATCCTGAACTTAAAGAACCACCCAATGTGAATTCAACAATTTGTTATGCCACGGACAACCGTCAGGCAGCTGTCAAAGAATTGGCAACAAAGTCGGATTTGGTTTTGGTCATCGGCTCTAAAGAAAGTTCCAATACCAACCGTCTTTGTGAAGTGTCAATCAAACATGGGGCACCCGCCCACCGCATTGATTTTGCCAGCGAAATTGACTTGGCATGGCTCGATAATGTCAAAACCGTGGGAGTTACTTCCGGCGCATCTGCGCCCGATTTTTTGGTTCAGAAAGTGGTGGAATTTCTCAAACAGAACGGTGCATCAAAAGTAAACACACTCGATGTGGTCGAAGAAGAAATCGCTGTGTTCTCCCTGCCCAAACGCATTCACGAAATTGCAGACGAACAGGGAAAAACGCTGGAACGAGTTCGTTGAAAAAATCTTCCAGATCAAACTCATATTTAAATTTCACTTTTATTTTTGTCACCCAAAAACAATCATCTGCCATATTTAAACGGTTTGGATCAACAAGGTTTTGCCCAAATTAAATGCAGCGGACTCCAACCAGTCGGCAGCATGTTTGAAAGCTTCAGCTTCAGTCACAGGCTTGGGTAAAATGGCATAAACTGCGCTTACACCAGCTTCATACAACTCATCCAAAGGTTCTACTTTTGCTCCACACATCACCAGCAACGGTACTTTATTTGCATTGGTGTGTTGGGCAATACCGGCTATCACTTTGCCGTGGACAGTCTGCTCATC
Organism: Candidatus Fraserbacteria bacterium; assembly: GCA_029262795.1. Lineage (GTDB taxonomy): Bacteria > Bipolaricaulota > Bipolaricaulia > RBG-16-55-9 > JAJCYT01 > JAJCYT01. The sequence goes on along the minus strand of JAJCYT010000031.1, from coordinate 75,764 downwards.
GACCCGACCTTCGCCACTGATCACCAGTTGAGCTGTTTCAAGGTGTTTGTCAAATTCCATTTGATGCAAAATAAAGCCAATGCCTGACACTGGCTCAGCATTAAAAAACGCCACCGTGGCTGCCCCCATGCCACCAGCCGCCCCCGCACTGGGCAGGTTAATCACATCTTTTTGAAAATGTTGCTGCAACAGCTTGCCCCATTTTTTCAAGGCGATATCCAACTGGACCATCACTTCTTGTGTGGCCCCTTTTTGTGACATAAACAGTTGGGCTCCTTTGGGTCCAGTTAGCACATTGTCCACATCATATAAGGATTTAAACATCACTTGGGATAGGCGTGGGTCCATCTCTGTCACATCAATCTTGACCAGATCAATCAAACCCTGGCCGGTAGCTGACACTTGGCGCTCATGCTGATCCATCGCTTTTAAGCCTAAAGCGGTGGCCATTCCAAGCCCGCCATCCACCGTGGCGCTGCCGCCAAGACACACCCAGATCTCTTCGACGTGCTGATCCAGGGCATGTTGGATCAATTGACCTGTGCCGTAACTGCTGGTGTTGAGTGGGTTTTGTTCCTCAGGTTTTAGCCGTGTAAGGCCCGATGCCTGGGCCGTTTCGATGATGGCAACCTTGCCTTGGTGAACCAGTCCGTAAAATGCCTCAATGGATCGACCCAAAGGATCCTGAACATTGAGATGCACCTTATTGCCCCCCAATGCATGCACCAAGGCATCCGTGCTGCCATCTCCGCCGTCAGCCACAGGCAACTCGATGACATGGCATTGGGGCCAGGCTTTTTTCAGGCCAATGGCAATTCGGCTCGCCACTTCAACAGCCGACAAGCTGCCTTTGAAAGAATCCGGTGCAATCACTATGTTCATGATGAGACTGAGTTTAGGATGATTGCCATCTCTCAATCAAGTATATTTTTATTTTATTTGACAAACAGGCATGAAATATCTATGTCTGTTTGTCAACGTTCTTCCACCAAGGTCAAACAAGTTCCGTTACGATAAGGCGCAACGCTGTCGGACTCACTTGGACCACAGGACCAGCTTCGGGTTTCTACCATGCCATCTGGATGCGTTATCCTGTTGTCGATCTGGCAGCTTGGAACTGTAGGATCACAAGTTACCATCTCAGTTTCCGTCCGCCCATCGGCATGAGTGGTGGTGGCGCTGGAAGACAGCAATGTACAGCTTTCTGGAGACACATCCGCTCGAGGGCTAGGGCATTGCTCTGTGGCTGAATAACTGGTATCAGACACCCCTGGACAAAGTCCTGCGCGTTCTCCTGTTTCGCATTGATATTCACTGATTGTGCCCGTACGTGTACAACTTCCATCAGGCATACATGTTCTTTCCCAGTTTTCGGAGACAGCTCTATTGCTGGAAGATGCATCCGAACATCGACCTGCATTCACAAGCCAGGCATCACAGCGGCCTTCATCCGTTCTGCGACTATGGCGGCAACTGGATTGGTCATCGTTACACACAAAGGTACTTCTGGTGCTGTCGCACATGCCCGTATCGGGATCACAAGTCGTATGGATTGAACCCCGTTCAACTTCACCGCTGGGTAAAAGTCTTGAAAAAAGTGTTGTCCGCTCGACGGTTCGGCATTCGAAAGTTAATGGCGCAATCACCACACAAACATCTTCGCCCGACCAGGTGGTAGTGGAATCCTCTGTGTGACTCCAACCTCTAAGGGTGGTTTTCCGACAGGTGATGCCATCGGGCTCACATACCCATTCGCTTCTTTCTCCTTCGGCGCATCCATCTTCAGCGATAACTGTTTCCGGTGCGCAGTCATTGGCTCGTTCCTGAATGTAGCGTGTCACGAGACCAGAACTGTCGCGAGTCAGGTTTCGTCTATTGCTGATGGTGCATGGGCCTGCTGCTGAAGGACAATCTCTCGTTTGATTAAATTCCAATTGGCATTCGGGTTCGCCTGCGGGAAATCCATCTTCGGCGCTTTCGCGCGAGCAATCAAATACATCGGTTCTTTCAGTAATTCTGCCATCTTCGCGTGTCGAAATATTGGTGTCTGTTCCACGGCAGCGATCTGTGTCTGGATCACACTCGGCATTTGACCATCGCATCGCGCCCGGAGAATCCGTGTGTGAAACAACTTCTCTCAATTTTAAGGTGCCGCCCAAACAGGAGAAATCAGAAGTATCGCCTTCACAATCATAGGTACTTGTGCCCTCATGACAGATGCTTCCGTCTGGATTACATCTCATTTGATAATCAATAAACTTCGTTGTCCTGCATGTGCCCATTCCATCGCAGGTTTGCACCGATGTTTGTGTGCGACAGGACTCACTGCCAGTAGGAGATGTGAAACAACTGCTTTGTGTTTCACTTCGCCCGATTCGTGTACAGACACCTGAAACACAGCGAAAAATTTCACGTTCGCATGTGCGTACACTGCCTTCATCTCTACAGGATTCGGGTGATTGCATGATGACCACATGTTCAAAGACGGTTATTGGTGGAAAATCTCTGCCGCCAAATGCCTCGTCCGGAAGATCGATGCAAAGGTCAAATCGTGGATTGCAGGCATCCCCCTCGATCAGTACCCGTTCGGTACATGTCCCTTGACCATCACAGGTTTCTTCAGTTTGCTCTGTTTCATTGATCACACAAATTCTACCGACGAGATCGCACAGCAATCGTTCAATCAATCGCTCGCAAACACTACCATTGCCAGAGAAATTACATCGATCAATGACGCGAATCACTTCAAGATTTTCATCACCAGCAAAGAAAGCTTGGAATAAGCAAACTTCTATGCCATCAGCATCGAAGGTACACTCGTTTCGAGTTTCAAACGGTTCCTCTTCTTCATCAAGATCAATATCAACTTCCTCGCCTGTGTTGGCAGTATCACCACTTTCAGGACAGCCTGCGCCATTTGGACCATCTTCTAAGCCTGCTTCGTCTGGACATTGATCATTTTCATCAGGCACCCCATCCTGATCGCGGTCACTATCGGAACTTTCAGACTCGTCTGGTTGCTGTTCTTCCTCATGTTCAGGACACACCAATTTTTGGTTCTGGTCAAAATAACATTCATGCTCTGCCTGAACGATTGGGGTCAATCCCAAACAGATGACAGCAAATACAAAAAACACGCCTGCTAAGAAGAGAGCTTGTTGGTTTGAGATTTTCAAAAGAACCCCTTTCGAGTTCATATCCTAAAAAATGTCTTGAACCCATATCAGACACAATCATCCCTGAGCTTCATCATAAACCATTTTTGAAAGCAAGAGGCGCCCTAGCTAGGATGCCAATGCAACTATTGAGAGTTAATTGTCAATATATTGTGATGCGATTTCTGCCATAGCCGTATTCGGATCAGAGTTGATAACTGCTTCATAGAATGTCTTGGCATCGTCAATCAAACCAATACTCTGTAACAATTCACCAGAAACCAGATAGATCGTTTGCAGGTAGTGAATGTGTGTTGTATTTGAAAACAACACACCTGTGTCTTCAGATGCAACCTGCAAAGATGCCACAGCATGGTTGAATTCTGTAAGGCGTGCGTTTGTTTGAAGGTTTGTGTTAAGTTGGGATTCTGTTGCATCAGGGTCTTTGCCAAGATAATCCGTTCCATTCAATGCAACAATATTAGCTTCATAGACCACATGAGGCGCATTGTCCGTCAGCAAACCAACCGTATTACCAAGCACCACGTTGCCATGCAGGTTGGCTTCAATATGCTCACCTCGCATTCTCACGCCGAGCTGTTCATTAAATAGAATGGTGTTGTCGGTCATGACCAACTGAGAGCGTTGGTCCACAGCCAAAGCAGCCACACCATGAAAACCATTTCGGACGATCAGATTTTCGTTGAGTTCAACATAAGCGCCTTCATGGATGAACACGCCGCTACCGCCATTGGCTTCGATCAGATTTTTTTGTAACACAGCAGCCGCCGGTCCGACCACTTCTATGCCAGGTTGTCCAGCCTGGCCATTGTGACGGATGGTGTTGCCTGCCAATGCAGCCATGCCACCTGAAGAGACAAACACGCCACTGCCGTCATTATCAACAATCAAGTTGTTCAGCAGAGCGGATTGACCGCCTAATCCACGAACCTCAACCCCACTCAAAGAAGCACCTGTGATGACATTGTTTGAGAGCGTAATGGATGAGGCAATGATCAACACAGTGGCATGAGGATCTGTGCCGTCATAGCGAATGGTGAATCCATCCACTCGCCCCGTGGACACATTTTGGAACACCAATGCCACATCGTCACTTTGAATAAATGTTTGAGAGGCACCCGCACCAAGAAGGGTCAGGTTTTCAGTACGGACAATCACAGGGCCGGTATAGTTTCCAGGTGCAACTTCAATCACAGCACCTGGGTTTGCCGCATCGACAGCTTCCTGCAAACTGGAAAAATCTGCTGAGCCATTTGCATTGACTTGAAATAGCTGACGTGCCTGTTGAGCAAATACAGATTCGTTGCTCATGAAAAAGATCGCGAGCAAGGTAAAAATTAAAGTTTTCATGGTTTGGTCTTTCAATGTGTTATGGGTTGTGTTCAACATGGTGTGACCTCCTTAATGTTCAATCAATTTTGAGATAGCCGATTTGGCAATGCTTTCCGACAATCAACATTAAAGAGAAAGAGACCGCCTGTTTTAGCAGTCTCTTTCATAGAATTTCTAATTATTGATATCCCTGATTGATCAGCATCTGGGCAAGGAAGCGCTGCCAAAATCTTCATTGACAAGTGGGCGACGCATAGAGGTGCCACGGAAAGTGCCTTCTTCACTGCCTTCACGAGGGCGAATGATGCAGTCGAGTTCACCGTCACCGTCGAGATCACGGCCCGCACTGTAGGTCCAGTATTCCACACTGTCCTCACCTGGAGCACGGGACACACCGCCAACACTGGTGCGTTCCACATAGCAGCGAGTGGCTTTGATCAAGTAATCCGCCATGCCATCGCCATTGGTGTCCACTTCAACCATGAATTCTTCGATGATCCAATTGCCCTCGACAGTTGGATCGTTTTCCACACTATTAATGGCATGTTCGCATTGGCCAGTGGTATCAATGTCTCCAGAAGCAATATCTGCCAACACAGCATCGCCACCGCCTGCGCCAGAATCATGACGAGTCAACGGTCGAGCCGTGGTATCTCCTGCGATGCCTGGGCAGCTTGCGCCACCTTCAAACTCGAAACAACCGGCATAAGGGTCTTCCACTGTGCCTGGGCGGCAGCGACGTTCCGTACCAAATTCACCCAAATCCACGTTGTAGCAAGGGTCGAGCATAGCAGTGATAATCCAGTCATCAAAGAAATCAGATGGGTTAAAGCCTGTGCCGACCAAGCCTGCGGGGATAGGCAAAATATCATTCATGTCGAAATCCAACTGATAAAGCTGAAAATCTTCAGAGTCATTGCCCATGTCTTCATCTTCCTGAGGTTCAGGTTCTTCTTCAGTCTGTTCTTCGACTTCCTGAGGGTTTTCAGTTGGTTTTTCCTCTTTTTGAGGTTCATTTTCTTCACAAACATATTCTTGTTTTTGGTTGTAATAACAATTGTCTTTGTTTTCGTCCTGTGCTTGAACAAAGATAACTGAGCCACTAATTAGGCTGAGTGCCAACCCAATGATTAAAAAGTAATTGCGAAACATGTTGTTCTCCTTCAGTTTGTTGATTTAAACAGGGGATAGCGGGGGTGTGATTTGTTTCCGACACTCGACTAAAAAATATTTTGATTTTCGGGCAAGTGTCGGAAAGAGATTCTTTACTGGCTATTTAATGAATAACAAATAACACGCTGCCCAAAATCACCTATACTGAAATTGGGTACTCATCAGGGAAGGAGTATTGATGCAACTGTTCATTAAAAAAAACATTTTTAATCTCGAAAATAAATCATTGTTATTGATGGTTTTTCTGACCATTTTATGGGTTGAGTTAGGTGTCAGTCTTACATCCGTGGAAGGTTTTGCGAATCACACTTGTCAGCAGGGTAATTTCCCAGTGGGTTGTCAAACCGCTGGTCATGAACCAGAGCCTGAACCGGAGCCTGAGGTTCCTGAAACATGTACGGGACCACTTGCCTTACTGCCAACGGCTACGCCTGAAAACGGCTGCAAAGAAGCGGATGATATGCCAAATGATGACCCTTTTGACTTGCCTCGCCTGGATGAAGAAGGAGACCCAGAAGGCAGAACTGAAGCGCCGCTGACCTGTGATGTGGATGTGGATTGCGAAGATGGCGTTCCTCATTTTGAACTGTTTACTAGAGATGTGCCCATCACTGATGCAGATCGTCGCGCCGAAGGTTTGGTCCCAGAAGCACAAAAAGTACAAGGATTTCTAGCGCCTGAAGATCGAGGTGCTTTTAATACGCTTCTTGGCGATGCATTTGATAGCAATGGCGATGGCAATATTTTTGGTAATCCTGCTGAACTAAGCAATATGGTGTGTAGTGGTTCCTTTGAAGGTCCACCTGGCACGTCTGTAGAACTTACAGACGTCATTCCCGGAGCTTCCTGTAACATCTTAATTCGCCTTAAACTGTTATTCAGAAATGGCCCTGATCCAGAAACCCCTTATTGTTTCGCTCTCACAATCTCAGATCGCCGTGAGCTTGCCCCTGCTGATGGGGGAGGGGTGCGTTTCAAACCAGTGGCACACCTTTGGTGGTGCTTTGAATTTGATCGTGATTTGACCCCCACCTCAACCTTTATGCCAGATGATCCACCCCCAACTGACCCAGATGGCGGCGATGATCCAGATATAGTCGAAATTCCTTTGAACGATCTCAGACCTCAACCAGATGCGCTTGCATTTTCATCACTTGACGTGGTGATCAACGAATTGGGTTGGCCGGGCACTTCTGTAGATCAAACCCATCAATTCATCGAACTCTACAACAACGGTGATCAGCCCATCAACTTAAATGGCTGGGTATTGCAAACGCCAAATGGTGCATTACAAGTGAATCTTGAAGGCATTATTGAGCCTAAGGGTTATTTTCTGCTGGAACACCCAAACGATGACACCATCTCAGATATCGCTGCGGATCAGATCTTCAATTCACCCCTGTCAGATGAAACTGGCAGTTTGGAATTGCTCGCACCAGATGGTCGTACTATCGATACCGCCAATGGCAATGGCGGCGCATGGCCAGCAGGGTTTCGACTTCGAGGAATTATTTCCTGTATGGAACGCATCAACCCGTTTGGTGAAGACACCGATGAAAACTGGAGCAACAACGACACACAAAAACGAAATGGTGTGGATGCCAACGGCCAAGCATTAAATTGCACGCCAAAGGCAGCCAACTCAGTAAGACAAATCAGTGTGGTTGAACCAGAAGGATTCCAGGGCCGTTCCTTTGCCGAAAGCGTATCCGCCTTTCCTATTGGCGAAACGAATGCACCAGCACCACAAGCGCCTTCCTTCTTTGGTCAAGTGATCACAGTAGACGATGATGATGAGGCCGATTTCTCCAACTTGCAAGCTGCGGTGAACGCAGCCAATCCTGGTGATGTCATTCAACTGGCTCCCGGTACATATTCAGGACAGGTATTGATTCGCGTTGACAACATCACCATTGTGGGGGCAGGTGCAGGTCAAACCATTTTGGAACACACAGATGTGGTCGTCATTTTCGCAGGCACACGTGGTGGCCTGTTGACAGGCGTAACTGTTCGCTATCGAGGCATTGACCCACACGCAACCGTGGTGGTATTTTCTGCTATCGCCAGTTTAAAAAACAATGTCATTACCGGAGCCACCCGTGCAGGTGTGGACGTTCAAGGTGAAGGAGCAAAGGCTTTCCTCAAACAAAACTTGATCGAAAACAACCAAGGCAGCGGTGTTTTTGTGCACCGTGATGCTCAAGCTGAACTCGAAGCTAATAGCATTTTAAACAATGGCATCAATGGTGAGGCAGGAATTGAGTTAAAAGGGAATGTCGTTGCCAACCTGCTCAACAACCTCATCGAAGCCAGTGGCGGTAGTGGTGTGTTTATTCATGAAGGCGCTCAGGTAGAATTGAAATCGAACCTCATTGTTAACAACGCTTTTCATGGTGTGTCCGTTCCAGGCATGGCCACGGTAGCGTTGACACACAATGCCATTTTATTTAACCAACAACTCGGCGTTCGTGTTCGTGATGAAAACGCAGAATTGATGTTGCAAAACAACTTGTTGGCGTACAACGTGATTGGCATTTTGACGGTCAATAATGAAAACACACATTTACAACAAAATCTTTGGTTCCAAAACAGTGAAGATACGGTTGGCCAGGGTCTTGAACCTGAAGAGGCCAATCTCAACACCGCGTTGTTGTTCCAATCGGACTTCATAGCATTTTCTAATGGCTTGGAATTCTTGCGTGTTTCTTTACAAATTCAAACCACAGGATCGGTGATGGCTGAAGAAGGCGTCATTGAAGGGTTGCAAAACAGCTTCCTGGTGGTGGCCCAACACTATGCTGAACAAGGCTTTTTGGAGTTTGTCGGCAATTGGTTTTTATTGGTCATTCAATTGGATGCGGAAAGTGACGCGGCTCAACAAGCCATTGAAGATTTGGCTGAATTGAGCAACGAATAAAACTGTGATAAACATGCAACGTTGTAAAAAACTTCTCCTTTGGACATTCTTGTTGAGCATGATCGTGGGGGGGCTGTTTTGGCCCGCCCACGGCACGCATGAATGCCACTGGGACGAGTTCGATCCTGATGGCCCTTGGGTCTGTCCTGAACACGAAGAAGAAGGCGAAGGCGTGGACGATCTTCCAGGTGAATCTGGTGATGACCCTGTTGAAGACGAAGGTTCTGATGGTGACAGTGGGGCCTCGGAAGGATCAACCGACAATAATAATTCAACAGAAAACGCTGGTTCGTCTTCAGACAATAACACATCCAATGACAATCAAGACACAGCCAACGAAGGTGAAGTGCCAGACATCGTATTGGGATCCTCTGGCGATTTGCCACCGTATGTAGAAGGTGAACTTCTGATTCAGTTTACACCAGAGCAATCACAAGCAAGAATTGATCAATTGCTTCGTGATTTGAATGCGAATATTTTGCGATTCTTTGTCGAGTTCAACATGTATCATGTGCAGCTTGCAGATTCAGCAGACACGTTATCTGCATTGGCCGCATGTCAATCGTTGAGCATCGCTTTGTGCGAACTCAATGGGGTTTGGTCGTTGTTCAACAGCACGCCTAACGATGAAAATTTTCCTTTGCAATGGCCCCTGCAAACAGGAGAAATGACTGCGAGCTTGGGCATTGACCAAGCCTGGAATGCAGGATTCACCAACAGTCGAGAAATCACTGTCGCAGTGATCGACAGTGGTGTCGACCTATTACACGAAGATATTTTCGAAAACCTTATTGTCGGCGGATTTGATGCAGTTCATCGTGATGGTGAGCCAGAAGACAACATTGGGCATGGCACACTGGTTGCCAGCCTCATTGGCGCATTGGGTAATAATGGTACAGGGATTGCTGGCGTAAACTGGGAAGCATCTTTGATCGTGTTCAAAGCGGCAGACAATCTCAATTTGGTGGATCGCACCATTCGCAATATTTCTTCACTGATTCAAACTGGCAGCTTTGGCACAATGACCTGGGCCGACTTCATCGATGCGATGGAGCGTGTGGTTCAACTGCATGAAGCAGGCCGCCCCATCGATATGATCAATCTGAGTGCAGGTGGCACATTTTCAGAATTGCTACAAGGCGTGATTCAACGAATCACTGCACTGGACATCCTTATCTTTACCGCTGCAGGCAATGGCAGCCCTGGATGGAATGTCGAAGAAAATCCTGTTTATCCTTGCACCGATCCTGATGAACACATCATTTGTATTGGCTCAATTAATCAACGCGGTGAGCTTTCCTCATTTTCCAACTTCGGACCGGAGCATGTGGATTTGGCTGCCCCAGGTGAAAATGTGGTTGGCTTAATGCCTGAAGAAGTACGTGGTTCTGGCACACTGTTGGAAAGCAGTGACACCGTACTTTTGGCCAGCGATTTGGTTCGTGCGAATGGAACATCTTTTTCAACGGCGTATACCACAGGCTTGGCAGCATTGCTATGGAGCGTTTGCCCTGAGATTAACCCTTTAGAATTAAAGCAACTCATCTTGGAAAGCACACAACTTTCACCCTTCCTGGTCGGCAAAGTGAGAACGGGTGGATATCTCCATTGGCCTTCACAACTTTCTGAAAGTTGTCGCTAATCTCTCAATTTCCATTTGCATAATTATTTGAAAAAGTGTCAGATAATGGGAGCATTGCAGCTATCTCATAAGTACAACGAGGAAACATGGTCGAACTGTCACCATTTCTTCAAAATATTCTGGATCAGGGGTGGACCGACGCCAAGCAGAAACGCTTTGTTCAAGAGTATGGAACCATCCTGAGGCGGAGCATTTTGTATCAATTGCGCCGACACTTTGGCAGTGAAGGCTTGGCTGCCGTTGCCCGCTACCTGGAGTCGATGCAAACAGGAGCTGTGATGAAACAATCAACTGGGTTGGATCAAACCTATCTCGACCTGGCAGTAAACGTGTGGCAGGATGTGCTTACAAATGTTTTCAGGTCTGACGTTTCAGATGGCTTGATCGGGAAATTTTCCAACTATCACGAACAACACAACGCAACTGAAACCTCATTTGAAGGCTTTTTACGACAAAACATTCGCTTTAAATTTTTGGATCAGTTGCCGCAAAAGATTTCTCAAAAGGAAGTGCTGGATAAAATCATCGATTTGGAAAAAGACAAGGATCGACATTATTACATTCAAGAGGCACGCAATCGTTATAGCGATACCGTTGCTGAAAATATTCGATCTAGATTTTCAAATGTGGATACCAGCCAAATGAACGATGTGGTCGATTATTTTTTCGAGGTATTCATTTCTGAAAATTACAGCGCAGTGAGAGGCCAAATCGACGCATCACAGCCACGCGGCCAAATGTTGAATCGCTTGCTCGATCAATTTTCAGAATCACATCTAAAAAAAGCATTCCAGCATCAACGCCAAGTGTATGGTCATCGTGGTGGGATAACAGCCCAGGATGACAAACACATCGAACGCGTGGCTGATGTTCAAGAAATTTCTGTGGCTGATGAAACGGATGTATATTGGGATTTGCTGCTTCGCTGCCAACAGCCATCCACTGAATCCATTGAAGCTGATCTGCTCAACATCAAGCTCAATCGCGCCACAGCCTTGTGCTGGAGTTGCGCCAAGCTCAAGACCGAAAGCCCACGCGCAGATACCAAAGAAAACATTATTGCCTTTATCGCCTTTTATTGTAGCCAGAACGGACCACAGCGAGAAACTGAATCACTACCAGAAAGAGCTTCCGTTAGTTTGGAAGCTGTCAGTGGTCGATACTTAAGATGGGAAGAAGATATTTGTGGCAAAATTTTCAAGAAAAATATTCGCAAAGATCGCGTGATGGACATGGTGATTCGCACGCTTTCAGAATCACCCTATCAGCATTTGCTCCAGCAGAAAGAGGGTCAAGCATGAATCGCCCTGATGCCACCCCACCAAACATGGATCAATGGATTCAGGAAGCTTTTAATAAAGATATGCTTAAGTCGGAGAGTTCCAATCACCCTGATGAAGCACTTTTATTAGATTATGTATACGAACAATTGGAGCCAACTGAACTGGCTCGCTTGTCTGCACATGTTTCCAAGTGTGTATTTTGCACCCAACAGACTGAACTTCTCAGAAATGAGCTTGCTGAAATAGATCCTGCCTTGGCTTCGGCACTTGAAGCAGCCACGCCCCAGATTGATGTATCTGTTGAACCTCAAGAAAGTGAAAAATCTTCTACCACACTTTGGCAGAATTTGATGCAAAAGATGAATCAATGGTTTGGTAGCAGAAGAGCTTTCATTGGTCATACGCTTACTTACGCTGCGGCCGGAGCAGCTTTGATTGTTGTGTTTGTTGGAAACATCACAAGTCCGCTTCAAAGCACTGGGGGAGTATCTGCATTAGAATGGTTCCTGCGTTTCTTTGGTGTGGCTTGGCTGATCTATTTTCCCATCATTGTGTTTCATGGTGTGCGTGCTCGAAAAAAGAAGTAAGCACAAACATCGAATTGACTCCAAAGTATGACTTCAACTAAACTAAATGATCAACGTGAGGCTGTTGATCCAATTGTTTTTGTCTTAATGAATCAACAGCAGGGTGAGATTTTTCCTGAAATGAATACAATGAGTAAAGATAATTAAGATATCAGAGAGAAGGAGGCCAACATCGGACGGATAAAGCAGTCTCAGAAGATTGAGATTTTGAAGGAAGTCCCGCTGTTTTCCGAGTTGAGCAAGCGCCAACTCACACAGGTTGTCAAATTGGCCTATGAATATCCTGTGCCTTTGGAAGCAGGCAAAGTGTTTGTACGAGAAGGTGACCCTGGTCAGGAATTGTTTGTCATTCTGGAAGGGCAAGCCGAAGTTAGACGTGGTAAAAAAACGATTGATGATCTATATGAGGGCGATTTCTTCGGAGAACTTTCTTTGCTCGATGGCCAAAAGCGACGCGCCTCCGTGATTGCAAAAACGGAAGTTCGCTTGATGGGCCTGAGCGCCAAATCGTTCCGTCAATTGCTCGATGATGTGCCAGGGTTTGCAAAGAATATTTTGGTGGCCGTGTGTAGTTATTTACGAAATGCGGACGCAATGCTGGAAAAACTGGAAAAATAGACATTGTTGAACAAATCGAACAAGCAATTTAATGGCACTTCTACACTTCTATTGTAATAGGATCGATGCAGAAGCAAATTGCATAATTCGAAGATACAGACCAAGAATGGAGAATAATATGGATAATCTAGCAGTATTAGGGCAATTCTTCCAAGGCTTAGGCGTGTTTTTCTTAGGAATTGGAGCATTTTGGTTTGTGTCGGTCTATAAAGAAAAAGAGAAGTAATCTAGCAAGCATTTTTCTGAATTCGCTTTATGGAATTACTCAACAGCTAAAAATAAAAGAGAGGCATGATGAACACGCCTCTCTTTTTTCTTTCAAACTTTCTAACGCAACACCATCAACTTACGGATACCACTGCGCCATGTGCTACCATCCACACCTCGAATTGACACTGTGTACAAGTAAATACCATTGGCCAAGGGTTGATTTGCTTCATTGAACAACCCAAAACGAAGTTGCGATCCTGAATTGTGCTGACTGAGTTGTAATTTCCCATCCAGATCAAACACTTGAATCTGTATGGCTTCAATGTTTTGCCCCTGAATAGACAGGGTTCGCTGCATCAGTTCGGGCACTTGCAGTGACACCGCCCCCACCAGCAACATTGTGGAGAGTGACGTTGCTGCTGCGTTTTGACTGACCGGCGTACCCAATATCCACATAGAAATAAAGTTTCTCATCTCTGTGTCACTGATGGTATCGTTTGTACCAGGAACCGTTTGGCCCAAAATCCACATTCCGATAGCCGCACGGACTTCAGGTTCATCCAGCACGCCATTGTTGTTGGTATCCAATGCTTCAGCGATAGAACCACTCGGAGATGGAGATGGTAACGGGTCATCATTGACCTGGCTAATGGGACCTCTGCCATTTTTATCGACCATGACCACTTGCCCCTGCTGTAAAGTAAAGGGGTCCGCACCATTGGCGTCTGGATACACTTCAATGCTTCCTTTGTTGGCAACCACAAAGCTTTCTTGTGTATCTGGGAAATAAAAAACTTGGAAGGTGTCTTGACCAGAAGCAGTTACTGTGGTGGTGGTTGTATTTACTTCGAATGCAAGGCCTTCTTGTTGCATATCAAATTGAATCCCACCTTGTTGGAGGTTGATGCTTAAAGTAAGTGGTGGTTCTTCTTGTAAAGGCATCATCCTATCGTTTTGTGAGCCGATGCGTTCAGAAGCTGGTGTTGATCCTCTCGACGATAATATTTTGTTACAAAGGATTTGAGCACGTAAAACGTCAAGGCCTCCTTGTGTTTCAAAAACAAGTGCAATGGCGCGAAACACTGCTCTTTTATCATCTGCATGGAGAGGCACTTGTGAAGTTTGTTGTAAAACTGCAATCTGAATCGCACCTTCAAGATTCTCACAGGCAAGCTCCAGTTCAGTTTTTTCGCCTTCATCTATCGTGATTTCAACAGGGGGTTTAGGTGTATCATCAGCTCCTAAATCAATTTCTTGCCCGTCAAGTAATAGCACTGGATGTCTTAACTGAATTGGAATATCACTGTTGCTACGCACAAAAAATTCTTTACTTTCGGTGGCTGTATTACTATTGCTGTCTTCAACAATGACTGTCATGGTGTGTTCACCCCGGCTTGGGCTGCTCCAGGTGACTGATTTGCTAATTGCATTTTGCTCGACACCATCCAAAATCCACTTATAAGTGATGTTTCCAATACCATTTGTCACGGTTGCCAAGAATGTAATTGGTTCTGCCTCTTTTGGGCTGCTTGGGACAACGGTTAACGAAACAGAAAGTTCATCTACACTAAAATTGAGGGAATCACTGGCCTGCCGAGAACCTTCAGTGACGGTCACTTGGACTGTCCAATCACCACCTTCTGCACTCCACTGTACCACAGCTGCATTCACACCTTGGACAGCATCATTGATAGACCATTCATAATTAACCTGGTTAAGGTTTTCTGCGCCCTGAACTTCGGCAGTGAAGGTGATGGTTTCACCCAGTTCAGGATTGATAGGATTCATTGAAAGGTTAACACTCAAAGCTTCAGGGCAGGATGTCTGTTGTGGGAACGTTTGCGAGGGAACTGCATTGGTTGTGGGACAATCATCAGTGGTAATGAAAATTTCGGCGTCATCCGTACCGCCATTGCCATCAGAGACTTCGACCTTCACTGTAAAAGAGCCCGATTCTGGCGGTGTGAAATTTACAGAGGGTGTGCTGGCCGAGGTCAATGAGCCACCAAGCCACCATTTGTAGAACAGGTTGTCGCCATCAGGGTCAGTTGCATTGACAGCAATGTTAACTTGTTCACCCACCTGTGGATTGTTCTTTGATGCGGTCAAACTGTTGATCACTGGCGGGCGATTGGTACTACTATTTCCTTCACTGACCAATAACTGTGCAATCAGACCAACACCATTTTGATCGATTTCTATGACATCACCTGTAAAACCGATGCGGCTGGAGTTGGGGCCTTTTTCTACGGCTGTCCAAGGGTCCAGGCCACCAATTAAAAAGTCAGAACGGCAATCGCCTTCTGGGCCCGAGACCACACTTAGTTTTCTGCTTTCACCCTCTTGATTTAAATTACCTGAAAGGAAGTTTCCACCTTCAGGTGTCCACAATTTAATAGTGGTGTCAATCTCTCGACGGCAAACAGCGCCGCCTTCCTGGAAGTTTTTTTGGTACTTAAGATGAATTTCAGCTTCCCAACGATTCTTGGTTGGATTAAATTCTAACCAGGCAGTGGATTCAATAACCACCACGTTGTCCGTTGGAAAAGTATCTCCTGCTTTAACAGGAATACGAGAATTTGCTGAACCCGGCCATCGGATAGCACCCAGACCCTCATATCTGGTTTCAGCAGCCTGGGCGGGAACTGGGACAGATATAGCTGTCCAGCCAACGACAAGCGTAACTATCCAAACAAATACAGTGCCTAAATATGAAAATGGTTTTCGATGATTCATCAAACCTCCCTCGCTAAAGTAGAACCCTAAATCTCATTTTTAACGCTAAAAGCAGCTCTCAACTGCTCATATAAAACCACACCTAGCCCAACATCATAGTTTAACATAGATAACTTTTGTTTGACGAATTTATGAAAATGAATAATTAAGGATGGATTTAATTAAATTGAGGAAAGATAACAACCACAGGCAGCCAGGCAAAAATAAATATTTCTGCCTGGCTGCACGATAAGGCGGGGTTACAGCAATGATTAATCTTCTTTTACATGTTGCTTTAGTTCGCTGATTCGGTCGGCAACATCAGCGATTTCCTGCTCAAGGTCTTTTTGGTACTCTTCCAGGCCGCGGATGATTTCACGACGACTGCGATAGCCCATTCCTGGTCCATGATGATGGCCCCAATGACCGTGCCCATGGTGACCATGATGGCGCCTATGCCAACGATGCATGTGATATTCATGTCCACACATAACTATCCCTCCTTTCTAAATTGTGATTCGTACATGTTCAAAAACTTGGTCAATACATCTCTCAAATGCTCGATGCCCACTGACCAAGACTGTAACGCTTCTCGACCTTCTTCACTGATTTCATACACACGTTTTTGTGGTCCAGGCTGATCTTTCACCCAGCTTGAAACCAGCCACTTGTCTTCCTCCATGCGGCGAAGGGTTCGATACAAATTGCCCATGTCCAACTTGCCTTCAGCGAGTCCCAGATCAATCAATCGATCTCGCAAGTCATAACCATGCGCAGAGCCATCACACAACAACAAAAGAACACACGGTTCCACAAAACGCTCTAAAGGTGTGCCACGTCCACGACGGCCTCTCCTACGATGCGGATGTCCATGTGCGTGTCTGCTATGAAACCTGCCTTTGTGTTTTGATTCGTCCATAAAATTCCCTTACATGTAATTTACACTGTCTATTTACACTATACATCAAAATAGACCAAACGCAAATAATTCAAGGGTTATATGTTTTGAAAATGAAATTGTGACTGAGGTTCAGCCTGATGCACTGAAAGTACCGTCAGTACATCAGGCTGAAAAGATGTTTAGAAGATTGAGCCAGGAAAACCAAAGTCAAAATAGAATTCAGGTGATTCACCATCAAGTGCCTGAGTCGCTCCAACCTTGAGGCTGAATTGAACGTTGTAAGACAAAGAAAGGGCCAACTCTAATTCGCCACCATACCCAATTATTGGTTGGTCAAAGGTAAGTGGCGAACCGGCAAAACCAGCCTCTGCAAACACTTTACCGTTCATTCCCTGGACAAACACAGGCCAGAAGATTTCTCGATTCAATGACCAAAGTGGAAAGCGAAACTCCGCCCCTGCCACCAAAGCTTGATGTCCCATACCAGAACCAGGCTGTTGACCACGCACTGCAAATGGGCCAAATCGCCCACCAACACGAAATGAAGGTGGCCCACCTTCAGCCAAACCAGCCACTAAATTCAAACTCAACGCAGTGGTTGTTTCTATTGGAATGCGAATATCGTGTTGCAAATCTATGATGGCCTGATGTTGCCATAAATCTTCGTTTGGTATAAAATTGTGGGAGTTGTTGATGTTCCAACGCGTACGCTGTCGAAGCAAATCGCGACTACTGCTGTAAGATCCACCCCACCTTGGCGCAATTGAAAATCGTTCCATGCCCGAAAATGACATGCGAGATAAAGAGAAATTGAAACTGTGACTCAATGCTTGCTCTCCAGGCAAGGTTTTTGAAAACGAAATCCGTTGTTGGCTACCAAAGGCGCTCTCACCTATCGACACGGTGGTGGTCATTGGTGAAAATCCTTGAACAGTGTCCATACTCAAGTTGTAGAAAGGTTTGCTTTGAGTGAGATCATAACCAATGTTCAAACTATAGTTGTACTGACTTAGAGCATTCTTAGAGCCAAAGCTCGCACTCACCTGATTTCCAATAAAAGAAGGCAACCAGCCATCAGGCACCCACCAGTTATTGTTGTTATAGGCACGCACAGGCAGATTGGCTTTTTCTCTTTGGTAAACTGGAATAGGCGTTTGAGAGGGTGGGGGGATGGACTTCCATTCAGATGGATCATAGTTCATCGTTCGCAATTCGTACCCTTGTGAACCAAATCCTACAAATGCAATTTGATCCAGATCAGGTGACACAGTTGGATGATAAGCACCTGAAATTACATTGGTCACTTTAAAGAAACTATTATCAGATGGACGATAGGCGTAAATGTTGTTCACACCATCACCATCACTGCTGTAAAGCACATATTCACCATCAGATGTCCATGTGGGGTTAAAATCTGAGGCCAGATCTTGAGTGATTGGTGTAAGTTCGCCGCCTTCAATGGGCATCATATAAAGATCTTGATATCCTCCTAAAGCCCATATCGACAGAGTGAGCTGTGTGCCATCTGGTGAAACAGTCCAAGAATCTAATAAAAGATGTTCTGGCATTTCTTTTATTAGAGAAGTTTCGTTGGTCTCTAAATCCAAGCGAAATAAATTGGGCGATTCATCTGGCTCTTCATTGGCTGCAAAAACAATAGATTGTCCATCAGGTGTGTAAATGGCATTGTAAGCCAATACGCCCTCAGTGAGTCTTTTTGATTTACCCATTTGAAGGTTGTATTCAAATACATTGGTAAAATTTTCTTCTCCGCGAAAATCGTTATAAACATAAATGAATGATTCACCATCAGGAGCCCAAGCAGGTTTGGCTGAAAATGCCAGAGGTGATCTCACGGTGCCATTTGAACCTGTTGTCACCACAGAATGATCCTCGCTGCCATCAGACCGAATCAATCGTAATTGCGTGGTTCGAATGTCATCCGTCTGCAAAAACACAATCCATTCTCCAGTAGGTGACCAGGCAGGTTTGTTGACCCAGTGCGTCAGTGGTGATATTTTTTGGCTTTCTGTCACACCCTCTGTCTGTATCTGATTAATTTGTTCTTCAAACTGTAAGTTGAGCCAATCTGAAAAGCCTTGATGAAACTCTTGACCAGATACACCGATGGCTGGCTTTAAAACACTTCCCCAATTTGCAGAAATAGGGAGACTGAAAATGCCAAAAGCGTTTAATGTAAAATACAACAAATGCAGTGGATCCGCAGCGAGACGATCCAAAATATCCAACATGGCTTCTGTGCCATATGTTTCCGAAATATAGCGTACTAGCCATGGGCCAACATTATGTGTCATCATGTAAGGTGGAGGCCAGTCTGTGCGTTGGTATTGATACAACAGCTGATCTAACGGAAAGATGTCATTATCAAGCACACGTTGACGCATCATCATGGATTCACGCGGGTCATTGGCTCGTGAATGCCCGGTTCGAATCATTTCACCATAAATTGCAGTGCCTTCAATAATGGCCAGTGATTTATGAAGTACCGTGATAACAGAACTTCCAAATAAATTTTGCAACCATTGTGTTACACCTTCTGCTTTGAATATATCAACGGCATGGCCATATTCGTGATACAAAATGGCGTCTCGAAAACTGGGCGAGCGAGAATTCCACCACTCGTGCCCCACACGAGCACCTTCACTTGAGCGGCCTTCATATTGCCATTTGCTGATAAATGGCGGATTAACGCTTGGGTGGAATTTTTTAGCCAATACATATTGAAATGTTGCAGGGATGATAAATCCTAAATTTATATCCCAGAAGTCATAAATATCTTCGAGGATCAAGGCCATTTCCTGAGCTTTTTCTTCCAAACCATCTTCGAAAATCAATTCAAAATGTTCAGTGTCAATGGCCCACCATTGAATGTCGTCACTTTGCGCTTGAACCAAAGGCACAAACCCGAACAGACAAAATAGCCCTGCAAGGCAAGAAAACCCTATATAACGCATCTTATTTTCCCCTTTGAAGCTGCATCTTTTCGAAAAGTTTTATCATGTTACAAGTTTTTTGAATTATTCTGACGACAACTGGGTAAAGAGTATTAATAAAATAGAGAATAGATCGACACCATGCAAACATCTCCCCTAAATGACTTTGCGCCCATTGATGCTGACATCGCTGGGCGCAGAGAGCCTGATCTTTTGTTCAGTTGCTAATCCTCGATTGGTTATATTGATAAATCTAGAACCACTTCCTAAGGTTGAGCGAAACTCAAATTCAATGCACACCACACCCTGCACAAGCACGGTGTGCGTACTGAAAAACAGTTACGGTCTTTGCCAGTTGCTAACGATGCTTATTTTTTCACCGAGCGGGTATAAAAAGGCATCTGGTTTTGACGGTTGAGGCAGAGGTTGATCGGCCACAATCTCCTGATACAAACATTGTGTTTCCCGAGAAGGTTGCATTGCTACAGTTGAATCATACTGAGCGCAGGCAGCTTGGTAAGCGCCTAATGCAGCAGCGCGACTGCCATTTTTCCAGTGACAGATCATCAACTGGCGCAACGCATCTTCACGCAGCGGGGCTGTGCAAATGGCTTGATGGCTGTGTCGGATCGCTTGTTCAGTGTAGCCCAACTCCAACTCACATTGAGACAACTTCAGCAAAGCTGAAATGTAATCATCTTTCCAAAGATTCTGGTATTGAATCGCCCAGTCTTCATAGCGATCTTCAGCCAGAAACAACCCTTTGTACAATGAAGTGGCCAGTAAAAAATGGCGCCTGGCACGCAGCCATTCACCCGATGACCAACGTCGATAGCCTGCTGCCGTGTGCTTGGAAAAACGCTCTACATCAATGTTGCAGCGAATATCGGGATTAAAACGATACCCTTCATGCACCGTGAGGATGTAGCGTGACTGTTTTTTCTTCAACAAATCAGGCTCCAGCGCCTGGCGCAGTTCGGACACCCGCACCCGCAAATTGCCTGCGGCTTTTTCATAGTTGCTATCGCCGTAAAGGCGGTCGATCAATTCGTCCTTGGTATAAGGTTGCCCTCGTTCCAGCAGCAACAGTTTGAGAATGGCAATAGATTTGTTGGGGGCCCCTTTGTTCAACACAATAGGACGGGCGCCTTGCCAAACCTGGAAGCTGCCAAACATTTGTACGCGCAATGTGTCTTTCTGTTCGATAAATGTCATGTTTGAATACAAGCGACGAAATCGCTTTTTCCTCCTCTCTTGATGTTGGCTGAGCAAAAGATCTGCCAACAGTCTGGAGAAGGAGTGTCAAGAGAATGTCAACAAAATGTTAAAACAGTCGTGGGATTCAGGTAAAAACCACCTGATGTTGGCATTTATTGATGCAGGCAAGAAAGTTTCTATACAGATTCATAACCGCAAAAAAACGGTCAAAATGTTCATAAAATCTTTCATGACCAACCCATTCAGAGTTGGCTGATTAAAAACCATCTTGCTTTATCTAAAACCAATATTGTTCCAAAATTGTTAAAAGTGGAAAATCTCTTGAAGTTTCAATCATTTGCGCATACTATACCATGGCATAGTAGATGGCCTCAGGGAACACTTATGAGCTTTGATTCATTAGATTTTATTTCTCGTGCCAATCCAGACTACGTTGATCAACTCTATCAACAATATCAGCAAGATCCTGCCAGTGTGGGCGAACAGTGGGCCACTGTGTTTGCCGGTTACGAATTTGGCTTACAGGCAGGTTCCGAACTGAAGCGCAAAGGCCCTATCAACCCGCCTGGTGTGTATGACCTGATTCACTCTTACCGTGAGCTAGGCCACCTCATTGCCGACATGGATCCATTGAGCGAACAAATATTCACCCATCCGTTGCTGGAAGCAGGCAACTTCGGCTTTGATGAAACAGACTTAAACCGCGCCGTGGATGCCGGCTCTTTCCGTGGCATGAAACAAGCTCCAATAAAAGAACTCATTATTGCGCTTCAGCAAACATATTGCCGCACAATGGGTGTTGAATTCATGCACTTGCTAGACAAAGAACAACGCGACTGGCTAATGGACCGCATGGAACCCACCAAAAACCGCCCCCCCCTCAATGCACAAGAGCGTCAGCTGGTTTTACGTCAGTTAATTTTTGCAGATGAATTTGAGCGTTTTTTGCATACCAAGTTTTTGGGCAGCAAACGGTTTTCTTTGGAAGGCAATTTGTCATTGATTCCGTTGCTCAACGCGTTGGTGGAACATTCGGTCAACATCGGGGCCAAGGAGTTTGTGTTCGGAATGCCTCATCGTGGCCGCCTCAATGTGCTGGCCCATTTGATGCACAAGCCTTATGAACGCATTCTGGCCGAATTTGAAGGGCTTCAGGAAGACGAAGATGTAAAATACCATTTGGGCTATTCCCACGACCTGAGGCTTGGCAACGGCCAGGACATTCATCTTTCATTGAGCAACAATCCCAGCCATCTTGAAGCTGTTAATCCGGTGGTGTTGGGCATGGTTCATGCAAAGCAAAACAAACGAAACGATGTGGAACGCAATCAGGTGGTGCCTGTTTTGATGCACGGTGATGCCGCCTTTACAGGCCAAGGCATTGTGTACGAAACAATGGGCCTTGCCGGTTTAGAAGGCTATTCCACAGGTGGCACCATCCACATCATCATCAATAATCAGATCGGTTTTACCACCGACCCAGAACAAAGCCGTTCGACCCGATACGCCTCAGATTTGGCCAAAATCACCCACACGCCAATCTTTCATGTCAATGCTGAAGATCCAGAGGCCGTGGTTTGGGCAGCGCAATTGGCTATTGGATTCCGCCAGGAATTTAAGTCCGACGTACTGATTGATTTGGTTGGCTATCGCCGCCACGGCCATAACGAACTTGATGATGCCACATTTACCCAGCCCTTGATGTACAGCAAAATCAAGAAAAAACCCAGCGAAGCCAAGCTGTATGCACAGCATTTGATTGATACGGATGTCATTAAGGCAGACGAAGTCCAAGCCATCAATCAAGAAGCTCGGCAGGAACTGGAGCGTTGCCTCGAACTGGCCCGTCAACACAAAAGCAAATCGGCAAAAGAAGATGCTTTTGGCGGATTGTGGGAAGGTTTGGGCCCATCCGGTGATGATTGGGGCGCTCATACATCAACATCAGAAAAACAATTAAAAGATATCGGCAATGCCTTGACCGTTTTTCCAGATTCATTTACACCACACAAACGTATTCCAAAATTGTTTGAACAAATGCGTGATTTGGTTTCATCCGGCCAAGGTTTGCATTGGGCAGCTGGAGAAACGCTTGCGTATGGCAGCCTGTTAATAGAAGGAACCCCTATTCGACTGACGGGCCAAGACTGTGAACGTGGCACATTTTCCCATCGACATGCCGTTTTGCATGATGTCAATTCAGGAAAAGCTTATATACCGCTCAATCATATCAGTTCAAATCAGGCCCAAATGGAAATTGCCAATAGTCCATTGCATGAGGCAGGTGCTTTGGGTTTTGAATACGGTGTTTCCAGTGCCAACCCTAATTTACTGACCATCTGGGAAGCTCAGTTTGGCGACTTTGCCAATGGCGCTCAAGTTATTATCGACCAGTTTATCACCAGTGGCGAAATCAAGTGGGCACGTCAAAGCGGCTTGGTGATGTTGCTGCCTCATGGCTATGAAGGCCAAGGACCAGAACATTCCAGCGCTCGCCTGGAACGTTTTTTGCAATTGGCTGCTGAAGGCAACATTCAGGTGGTCAACTGCACCACACCGGCGCAGTTTTTCCATGTGTTGCGTCGGCAGATTCATAGAAATTTCCGCAAACCCTTGATTGTGATGACGCCAAAAAGTTTGCTTCGCCACAAGCGGGCAGTTTCTGACTTGAGCGAATTTACAGACCACGGCTTTCAAAAGGTCATTGCTGATTCAGCGCCACTCAAAAATGTTCGCCGTGTGTTGATATGTTCTGGAAAAATTTATTACGCGCTTGAGGCTGCTAGACAAGAACAAGACATCAATAATATCGCCATTGTTCGCCTGGAGCAGATTTATCCATTTCCTGATGACATGCTTAAAAAGATTTTGGAAAATTATGCTGATGCTGAAATCGTCTGGCTTCAGGAAGAGCCGAAGAATCAAGGTGCATGGCTGTTTGTGCAATCCCAATTGCAAGGATTGTTGGGCACGAAAAAAACACTTTCCTATATGGGACGTCCCGCATCAGCCAGTCCATCAACAGGTAGCCTGAAGACCCATCAGCGAGAAGAAGCAGCATTGATTAAAGAAGCTTTTGAATTGCCAAAACCAAAACCCAGTAAAAAGCGGGTCAAACAAAAAACCGCCTAAACATGTGTCAAAATCTTAGTAAATACCCTATGAATTGAATTTCGTTTTCGATATGATGACAAGAATGTTGCTCAAATGGCTAAGGAGTGGTGGTGTCTGTGATTGAAATTAAAATTCCAACCCTGGGTGAATCGGTCAGCGAAGGTGTAATTGCACGTTGGCTCAAAGTGGAAGGCGATGTGGTCGCGGCTGAAGAGCCTTTGTTAGAATTGGAAACTGACAAAGCTGTGATGGAGATTCCGGCAGAAACTGCAGGCCAGCTTCAAATTCTGGCCCAGGAAGGCGATACAGTAGAAGTCGGTCAATTGATCGCCAAGATTGATCCCAGTGTATCCGCACCAGCCACTACCACGGCTGAAAAAGCCATTGACACTGCTCAAGCAGGTGAACCTGTGGTTGCAAGCAACGAGGCAAACAACACTGTAGAGGCAACCACACTTAGCCCCGCAGTCCGTAAACTGATTACTGAAAACAATCTTGACCCAAGCCAAATCACGAGGACAGGCAAAGGTGATCGTTTGACCAAGGCCGATGTGGTTCAACATTTGGAATCGCGAACAACAAGTTCGCCAATTGAACCTGCAAAACCAGCTCCGGCGCCAAAACCTGCACCAAAAACCACCATCGTTTCTTCAGAAGAAGAGACCGAACGAAAGCCGATGAGCGTGATCCGCCAGCGCATTGCTGAGCGTCTGGTTGAAGTGCAAAACAACGCCGCTATTTTGACCACATTCAATGACGTTGATATGTCCGCAGTCATGTCACTGCGCAAAAAATATAAAGAACGTTTTATAGAAAAACATGGCGTGAAGCTTGGGTTTATGTCGCTGTTTAGCAAAGCGGTGATTCAAGCTCTTGAAGAAATTCCCCAACTTAATGCGCATATCGATGGTACAGACATGATTTTCCACAAATATGTTCACTTGGGCATGGCAGTCAGCACAAAACGTGGTTTGATGGTGCCAGTGGTGAAATATGCTGACCAGATGAGTATTGCCGAATTAGAACAAGCCATCGGCGATATGGCTGCCAGAGGGCGTGATGGTAAAATCATGCCTGATGAATTGTCTGGAGGTACGTTTAGTATCACCAACGGTGGCGTGTTTGGATCAATGTTGTCTACACCAATTTTGAATCCACCACAAAGCGGAATTCTGGGAATGCACCGCATCGAAGATCGACCTGTCGCCATCAATGGCCAAGTTGAAATTCGACCGATGATGTACGTGGCGTTGTCTTACGACCATCGAATTGTGGATGGCAAAGAGGCAGTCACTTTCCTCGTTCGTGTTAAAGAGTGTCTGGAAGATCCTGAACGCATGTTGCTCGACATCTAAACAGCAGATATCCTTCCTGCGTTAAACCAGATGATTTTGAAGATAAGGATATTATTGAAACCATGAGCAATTTTGATCTGATTGTGATCGGCGCTGGTCCAGGCGGTTATGTGGCTGCCATTCGTGCGGCTCAACTTGGGATGAACGTGGCCTGCATCGAAAAGGAAAAACAACTTGGCGGGACATGTTTGCGCATTGGCTGTATTCCCTCCAAAGCCATGCTGGACTCCAGCGAACACTATTATCAAGCCTTGAATAATTTTAAAGTGCATGGTATTGAGTTTGAAAATGTGAACCTGAATTTGGACAACATGCTCAAACGCAAAGACAAAGTCGTTAAAACTTTAACAGGTGGCGTGGCCAGTTTGTTGAAGAAAAACAAAGTTGAGCATATCCAAGGCACAGCCACATTAATTGGCAATAATCAAGTCAAAGTGGGAGATGCAACCTACACAGCCAAATCCATCTTGATTGCCACAGGTTCGGCAGAAATTGAAATTCCTTCCCTGCCTTTTGATGGGAAACAGATTGTTAGTTCAACCGAAGCGCTTTCCTTCGATGAAGTGCCAAAGCGACTTTTGGTCGTTGGCGGTGGGTTCATCGGGCTAGAACTTGGCTCAGTCTGGGCGCGGCTTGGCAGCGAAGTGATTGTGGTTGAAATGCTGGATCACATTGTGCCCACAATGGATTTGGAAATTTCCAAACAGCTTCAAAAAGTGTTGGAGAAACAAGGTTTGAAATTCATGCTCTCCACCAAAGCCAACAGTGTGGATCAGAAAAAAGATGGCATCACTGTTCAATTGGAAACCAACAACGGAGAAATCGTTGAAGAAACTGTAGACAACATCCTGGTCGCTGTCGGGCGCAAACCTTTCACCTCAGATTTAGGGCTGGAAAACGTTGGGGTTGAAATCGATGAGCGAGGCCGTATCAAAGTGGATGATCATTATCAGTCTACCATCCCAGGCATCTATGCAATTGGTGATGTGATTGACGGCCCCATGCTGGCTCACAAAGCCGAAGAAGAAGGCATTGCCTGCGTCGAACTGTTGACAGGTCAGGCAGGGCATGTGAATTATGACTTGATCCCTGGCGTGGTTTACACTTGGCCGGAAGCGTCATCTGTGGGCAAAACTGAAGAACAATGCAAAGAACTCGGATTGAATATCAGCGTCGGCAAGTTCGCATTCCGAGCCAATGGCCGTGCTCGCGCTGCTGAAGAAAATGACGGTTTTGTCAAAATCATTGCCGATGCCAAAACAGACACCATCTTGGGTGTTCACATCCTGGGGCCACGTGCTTCAGACTTGATCGCAGAATGCGTAACCGCAATGGAGTTCGGTGCCAGCGCCGAAGACTTAGCTCGTACCTGTCACGCACATCCAACCTTCCCTGAAGCAATCAAGGAGGCCGCATTGGATGTCGGCGGTCGAGTGATTCACAGTTAATCTATGCTCATCTTTAATCGTAAAGATTTAATGAAGACGCTTCCAATGGAAGCTGCCATTCATGTTATTGAACAGGCATTTCGACTACATGCACAAGGTCAAAGTGTGATGCCACTTCGAAGTGTCACACAAACTGAGCAAGGAATGCTGCTCACCATGCCCTCAGCCTTGGAGGGAGATCACAAAGGCTTATCGGTCAAAGTGGTGTCAATCTTTCCAGAAAACACAAAGAACAACCTTCCATTGATTCACGCCTCTGTTTTGTTAAACAATGCTGAAACCGGGCAACCGCTTGCTCTGATGGAAGGCGGTTATTTGACTGGTTTGCGAACAGGTGCTGCTTCTGGTGCCGCTGCCAAGTATTTGGCTGTTGACGATACAAAAGTGTTGGGTGTTATTGGCTGTGGCTATCAAGCTTTCTTTCAAGTATGGGCGCTCAGTTGTGTTCGTTCATTTAAGCAGGTTATTCTATTCAATCGATCTGCAAACAAAGCTGAAATACTGAAACAAAAATTGGAAACGGAATTAAACCTCAACGTACACATAGCTGAATCTGCTGCAGAAGTGGCAAGTCAATCCGATGTATTGATCACATCGACCAGTTCAACGGAACCTGTTTTTGACAGTCGCGATCTTGCAAAGAGATGTACTGTCATCGCTATCGGTGCGTTCACGCCAGAGATGCGGGAGACAGACGACCATTTCATTCAAAATGTCTCTCTGTTTGTGGATGATGTGGAAGCAGCTTTGCATGAGGCAGGCGATTTGCTCATTCCTATGAATGATGAATTGATCAGCAAAGAAAACATTCGAGGTAGTTTGGGCGAATTGGTGACGGGCAAAGTACCTGGACGTCAACCTAATGATGGGTGGATTTTATTTAAATCTGTTGGCCTGGCGATTGAAGATGTTGCAGTTGCACAACTTGCTTATCAAAATGCAACGCAACGAGGGCTCGGTACAGAAGTTGATTTCTGATTGCGAAAGGATTGAGAATGCCCAGAGAATCCAAAAAAGCAAAGCAGGAACGCGCTGCAATAATTTATCAGATTTTAGATGAAACCTATCCTGATGCACATTGTGCATTGACGCATCGCAATCCATTTGAATTGGCTGTGGCAACCATTCTTTCGGCTCAATGCACTGATGTGCGTGTAAATCTTGTAACGCCAAAATTGTTCAAAACGTTTCCAACACCCGAAAAACTGGCCGTTGCCGATCAGGACGAAGTTGAAGAACTCATCCGCTCCACAGGCTTTTTCCGCAATAAAGCCAAAAGTATCATTGGACTGGCACAAGGTTTGGTGGACAAGCACAATGGCCAGGTGCCTGACGACATGGATATGTTGATTAAACTTCCTGGTATCGGACGCAAAACGGCCAACGTCATTTTGGGCAACGCCTTTGGTAAAAATGAAGGTATGGTAGTGGACACCCACATCAAGCGCTTATCTAAACGCATGGCTTTTACCAACAAGGATGCACCCGAACAAGTCGAGCCTGATCTGATGAATTTGTTCCCACAAGAAACCTGGACCCAATTGGCCCACATCTTAATTTATCATGGCAGACAAGTCTGTAGCGCACGAAAGCCCAAGTGCAGCGATTGTCCTGTGGCTTCACTTTGCCCTTCGGCTGATCTCTAGCGTAACATCACAAGCATTTGGATGGTTCCAGTTTCGCCATTAAATGCTTGCAATGCTTTTCCAATCACGCTGCCAGAAGGCATGATTTCGCCTGCTCGCATAGCATGCCCAGAAAGTGATGCAGCAACAAGCAAGTCGCCTGGTTGAATGTTTCCATTTTCATTGGTGACGTTGACAGGCACAATGCCAGCCAATGCCAACGGCACAAGGTTGGAGTGTGTATCACCTTGGCTGCCCACAAACCCTGGCTGAGTTGAATACACGCCAACCACGCTGGTTTGATAAGCTTTCTGACTTTGAGCTAACAATCCATTTTCGTTGATGATCAATACATCTCCTGGGCTTAGTCCTGTAACGGCAGGCAGCAAATCAGCCAGGTCAGCGCCACCGGAGTTAATTTGGCCAGAGATTGTCATATCGCCTTCGCCTGTAATAGTGACACGTCGAGTGGGGCGATTGTTGGTGTCAATGCTGTCTGCCACAAACAGCGTGCCAGTACGGGTGATGGCCTGAATGGCTGTCCCTCCAGAACTGAAGCCATCAATGGCTATGCCGCCTTCTGACCAGCCAAATACAGAAATATTGTTGCTCGAGCCGACCACACCAAACCCGCGATTGGATTCGCCCCAAACACCGGCATTCAACCCTGGGGAAAGTCCTGATATAGAAGATTCACCTACATGACCATACACGCCGATGTCGCCTGCAGAAGTTGAATCACTCATGCCTTCAACACCATACGCGCCACCAAGCAAGCCGTGTTTTTCTTCCTGGGTATTATGACCTGCAATGGCACTCCCTGCGCCTTGGTTTTCTAATTCAAACAGTGTTAATTCGCTATCGAGATTTGCCTGAAATGGCAGTTCCAGTGATTGAAAGTAAGCGGCTCCCATCACCAAAGTGAGTCCCCATCCTGCAACGATAAAGCCAGCCATCATCCATTTATGTTTCATCAGAACCTCCCATATTTCCCCAATGTATCGTTTTTGCTTATAAACGTGACAATTTATCGTTTAAACAAATGAGAAACATGCTAGAAAAATCCTTATTAAAGAGAGGCTTTTTGTAAATCTGCATAAAATAAATAGCGAATAATTTTTCTAATTCACACCTCTAAAATTAACACTCACGGAGGCCAACTTAGCCTTCTTTATGTCAAAACAAGCTAAGGTGGGCTCTATATAAGCTTTTTGAATTTCACCTCATGCCATTTCAAAGCATTTCCCGATACAATGACCCTTATCTTATACATCAGAGGTCATCAGCGTTGACGAAACGACCAGGCAGCACCACACGCGTGAAGCTACAACGATATGAGCAAACTCAGGTAAGCCATCCTCACGATTGGGTGGCAACTGAAGAGCCATTGGAAATCCGTGTGCTGCACCAAGGCACAAGCGGGCTGGAAACCAACAGTGTGTCGATCACTATGCGAACGCCTGGAAATGATTTTGAGCTAGCGGCTGGATTCCTGTATAGCGAAGGGATTTTACAGCAGTCGAAGGATTTGGACACGATGGCCTACTGCATCGATGAAGAACAACTTTACAACATCGTCAATGTTCAGCTTCGCCCTGGAGTAAGGTTTGATCCTGAGAAATTGCAGCGGCATTTTTACACCACATCCAGTTGCGGTGTGTGTGGCAAAGCGTCTTTGGAGGCGTTGGAAGTGGATGGGTGTAGGATGTTGCCCGATGGAGTTGAAGTGTCTATTGATATGCTGAGCCAATTACCAGAAAAGCTTCGAGAAACGCAATCTCTGTTCGAAAAAACTGGCGGACTGCATGGGGCGGGAATTTTCAATTCATCAGGTGAATTAAAGTATTTGCGCGAAGATGTGGGCCGTCACAATGCAGTGGATAAAGTGGTTGGCCATGCGTTGATGAAAAACAAATTACCTCTTAATGAATCTATTTTGATGCTGAGTGGGCGTGTCAGTTTTGAGTTGATGCAAAAAGCGCTACGAGCACAGATTCCCATTGTAGTCGCGGTGGGTGCGCCTTCCAGCCTGGCCATTGAGATTGCTAACGACTTCAACATGGCTTTATTGGGGTTTGTGTCTGAATCTCGCTTAAACATCTATAGCGGCTCTAAGCGCATTCAGCCTGCATAACCGATGCCTGATTAGCTATTTTTTTCCTTCCTGGTAGCATGAAATCAAAGTTTTCTGGGAGGGAAACCATTTATGCGAAGTTTGAATCTGCTTTTCATTTTTACGGCTCTATTTATTTCAGTGGCGGGATTTGCACAAGAATCTGAATATTCTCAGTACGAACTGGATGTTATACTTGATCCAGAAACTCGTTTACTGTCTGGCACACAAGAAATCACCTATTACAACAACACCGATGAAACACTGGACGAAGTGTTGTTTTTCCTGTTTGGCAATTTGGGGCGGGAACCCAATCCTTATGTGGATGTTTCTCTGATTGATGGGGCATATCCCGAAGGTTTCGATCCCAGTTGGACCATCATTCATAGTGTCAGTGATGCGTCTGGACAGGCGTTGGATTTCAACTTGGAGACCATGCCGCCCTCATTCCAAACCTTTTCTTTAGATGACGTTATTGCTCGCATCAAATTAACACAGTCGTTGGCACCAGGAGCAAGCGTCAAACTCACTATTGAGTTTGAAACTAAATTTTCCCATGCCAGCAATATTGATGCTATCTTTTATAAAAATGTGTTTGTGTGGCGCTTTGCCTGGAATCCTGTGGCAATTCCAGAGTCGATGTTGGTCAATAGTGAATTGATCTTGCCAAATGCCAACTATCGAGTTCGCATCACGCTGCCCGAAGACTATGTACTGGCTGCCGGCGCAGAACGTCAGACAGAAGAATCACTTGAAGGTGGTTTACGAACGGTGCTCCTGGAAAACGATGTGCCTGTACGCTCCGTGGCGCTGGCAATCAGTCAGGATTTTGAAGTGTTTACACTGAATCACGGTGTTGCAACAATCGACTCTTATTATTTGCCAGGGCACGAATCCCAGGCACGTTTGGCGGCCACGTATGCGGGCAATCAGTTGGACTATTACGTCAAAAATTTTGGCGAATATGGCTATCTGCGCCTGGCCATTGTAGATGTGCCTTCCCCTGGCACATATGGTATGGCCGCCGATGGGATGATTTTGTTAGGTACGGACAATTACAGCCTAAAGGATCTGATGGTGCCTGGATTGGCAGATCGTGTACTGGAATGGCTGGTCGCTCACGAGGTTGGCCATTTGTGGTGGGGCATTGGCGTTGGTACCGATTTCAATGAAGAAAACTGGCTGTCTGAAGGCATGGCACAGTATTTATCGATTAGTTATTTTGAAGATCGTCATGGTGCATTTGGTCCCAATGTGTTGGACCACTTGGGCGAAGGCTTGCTCGAAAGTTTTGTGAAGGATGAGTTTGGTTATTTCAATCTGCGCCAACACAATGTCGAAGTTGCTTATCTTAACGTGTTTTTAAATCGCCTGGATGAGGCCATCATCAAAAAGAGTGAAGATGTGGAATTCAGCAACGCCACGGCGCTTCTGACTTATCAAAAGGGTTATTTGGTCAACCGTGCGTTGGAAGGCGTGATTGGCCGAGAAGCCATGTTTGAAACGCTTCGCTTGATGTACGAGCGTTACAATCATGAAGTGGCTTCTGTCGAATTGTTGCAACAAACAGCCGAAGAAGTGACTGGCCAGGACTTGGATTTCTTTTTCAACAGTTGGTTGTATGGAGATGACTTTATTGATGTGGCCGTTAATCAGTTTGTGTCGCGCGAAACGGACACTGAAGGGTTTGAAACCGATGTACAGCTCATCAAATCCGGTCAAGCTCGCTATCCTGTTACCATTCGTGTGACCACTGAGGATGGCGAAACGGTTGATCAAACCTGGGAGGCTGACAGCGAAGAAGGGTTGCTCACCTTCAGCACAGCCACACCTGTGGTCAGTGTTGCTGTCGATCCTTTGGAAATGATGCCAGATGTAGACCGCTACAATAATTTCCAACCACGTAAGCTGGACGTGAAATTTGGCGAAGCCAGCTTGCCATTGGATGCTTATTCCATTCGTGTGGACAACACTGGTATCTCCGGACGCCTGGGATTGAAACATTTTTGGGGTGTGACATTTGTGCCACGCTTTGAAGCCGCTGAAGACATTGAAACTGATGATCATGACCATGACGAAGAAACGCCTGCTGCGTTTCAAATTCTAAATGGAAATGATGATCATGAAGACGAGAGTGAACGTTTACTGGGCGATAACCGTCTTTATCTCGATGGTGTGGCAGCATTTGGAATGTTTCTGGATCGTGGCATGTCAATCAGTGGCCTGCTGACCATGACCGATTTTGATGTGGAAGCCCCTCATCCTGATCCTATATTGGAAGCCAACCTGGGATTGGATTGGATTCTGTTTGAACACCCCAGCATCGGTACGCCAGGAAAATTTTGGTACGATGCCAACAACTTCCGATTCTCTGTAGGCGCATTGGGCAAGTTGTCTGATCCTCTCGTTTATACAGGCATTGATTACAGACGTTCCGATGAATTGGCCTTGGCTATGACCAATACGATCTCCTTACGCGCTGGTGTGCATGAAAGTGGTGCCTTCGCACGCGCATCCTGGGCAGGGTCAAAACGAACGCGCATCATACATAGCATGTATGCGGATGTGCTACTTAAGTTGGGCAGCGGACTTGAATCATTGCCTGAATTAATGAGTTTTTCATTATCCGAACTTCAAGGCTTTACAGAAAGTTTTCACGGAGACATGAAGGCTTTTGGCCGTTTAGCGTTGGTATTGCCCCCTGTAAGCGATATTAATTTTTCACTCCTTAATCTTGCTATGCTAGAAAATGTGACATTAACAGCGTTTGCTCAAGGTGGCCAGTTGTGGAATCGTGTCCATAACACTGAATTCGATATGAATCATGTTAAAGCCGAGGTGGGTGCACAGGTGAAATTGGATATTAATTTGCCGTTGGGCCTGCCACTAAGTATTTCTGTGGGCTATGCCTATCCCATTATGGGGGCTGATGAAGATTCCATTGGCCAATTGTTTTTCGGTTTCGGTGGTTGAATGTTGGCCTTCAATAAAAAAGATTATCTACTTAATATTCAGTTGCACATGCTGTTGAAGTTTCATATTTTTTAGAGCTTTCGAGTTATAAAAAAACAGGCTCACGTTGATCACGCGAGCCTGTTTTTACTTATTGACAAATTGAATCTCAAAATCCACCCTCGAAGCGAGACTGTCCCCCCCTTAGCATAGGGAGTTGGGGTGATTTGAAAGTTTCAAATAGCTACTCAATAATATCCGTAAAACTCAACCCTGGAATTCGGAGTGAGATTTCGTAGTAGGTGCCGTCTTCGTGAACGATATTGGACCAGATACCCTGATTGACAATTTCCCAAGCACGATGGAGTGCCTTATCCTGAACCCAGGCGCCGTCGGTAGCATCAGCCAAAGAGAACACCAAATCACTGGCATCCCAATCAGCACTTATTTGATCAGAGGTAGGTGGTTCATCGAAGGTCATTTTCAAAGCGACCAAATAGCCTGTCTCTGGGGTGAAAGGCCCAAAATTTTGTACACCAGCACCACTTGCAAGATGATCAAAAATGGTGTGGAAGGCGGCGGGTGCGCCCTGGTAATATTCGCAGACAGATTTTTCCAGGGTCAGCAATGTGATGTTGAGACATTGCGTGGCAACATCAGCAATGCGACGGTCTTCATACAAATCTTTCCAGCCAAAGAAACCTTTTTGCGCTGCATCTCTGACCAAATTTACGAGCTCATCACTACTTAAAAACCCCTCCCAAACACTGCGCAGGCCAGATTCGTCTGTAGAAGTCCAGATAATGCGCCCATCTCCCCAAACCGTTGCATCAGCGATATAGTTTTGCACAAACAAAAATGTGGTGAACCCACAACAGAACGAAGCTGAAATCACTTCAGTTTCTGAAGAACGATCCCAATCAATCGTGTCCAAATCCAATCCATCATGAAAACAACCTGTTAATGTGAACGTAAGAATGGCAAGCCCTAGAAACAACCCTCTAATCTTCATGTTGTCTCCTTCCATGAAGATTAGTGTACAGGTCTTTTTAGGTTATCCCAAATGGATTTCAGCTCTCACGGTGCCGGCGCGTTCGTGGCGGGCGGTGAGGTTGACTTTTCCACCGTTGGGGGCGTGAACCACCCACTCGACTTTGAGGCGGTCGTGGGTGGCGTCGGTGGCGCTCCAAGGGACGAGGGCGGCGGCTTTATAAGCTCGGCCTTCGAGTTGAGAAAATTCTTCACGTTCTTTTCCCATTTCCAAAATGGCACCTTCGGGCAAATCAATTTCGCAGACCACAGGGCGCACCACTTTCTTTTCCAGCGCTTTTTTGGTGATGTAGCTTGGTAGCCAGCCGGTGTTTTGCACCACCAATTGAATGCGATAAGTACCATCTCCAAGGGCTTTGGCTTCGCTGTGAACCAGTTCCAGTTTGGGTGAAATCAACAGATGCCAGACGATCCACTCTGGGAACAATGAAAGTTCTTTTTCCAGAAATTTTGGCGGTGGGTTTCGAAAAGCATACATGTTGTTCCAGCCACCCAGTTCCACTTTGCCGAGTTGCGGATGGTCAAACTCGTACCAGTCAATGTATCCCTTGCCGTCGAGTTGTTCGTCATTCCATTTCATCATGGTGACATCATCTTCGATAGGGTGTTCACGGTACCAGTCGATGAATTTGAAATCCTTAATACCTGCCTGCTGTTGTGGGCTCCAGATTTCGACGGTCCAGCCGAACATGCCCAGGTGATCGTACAACCAATCATCGAATACGCCGGTGATTACCTGCTTTGGGTGGTAGCGAAAATCGTGATAGACAGACACATTGGGATAACCAGTAAGTTCGGTACCTTTATCGCCGATTTTTTCAAACGTCCACAAATCTTCAGCAGGAAAGGTTTCATCGCTCTTATCACCATAAGGACGAAGTAACACACCACTCCAGGTATGAAAGCTGATGCCACCTGTGATGTTTTTATTTCGCGCGATAAAATCCACGATAGCTTGGGTTTCCGGCTCTGATGTTGGGTATGGTCCTGCGCCAAATTGTTCGTGATCCTGCCGCCATTCCATCGGAAAATTGCGGTTCATGTCCAGCCCCTCTTTGGGAGCCTGAAGCTGAATGGTGTGACCGTCGTAATCTTCCAACATCCCTTCGGGCAGGATGCGATAGTATTGGCCGCCAGTTTCGATGGGGTCACGTCGGATCATAATGCGAGGGTCTTTATCGTAGGCTTTCCAAGGGCCATTTTCATCTTCCAGGCGCATCATCAGAATACGACCATCATCATCGATATCTTCAGTTTTTAAGCCTTCAATGGGTTCTTCATCATAAGGATAAGGACGGATGCTGGAACGTATGATTTTGGGCGAATCAGCCAGCGCCCATTCTGCGCCATCAGGGTTAATGCGTGGACAGATGTAAAAAACACGAGTATCTAAACAGCGTTTAATATCTGCATTGCTGTCATAATCTTTCATCAGTGTGTGGATCAAATAGAGACAGGCACTTGAGGGAGACACTTCACTGGCGTGGATGTTGCCGTCCACCCATAAGGCGGGTTTTTCATTGTCAGGGCCAGTGTCAAAATTGGTAACGGTTGCCAACCAAATGTCGCGACCTTCATAACTTTTTCCAATGCTTTTGAGTTTGACAAAGTTGGGATGTTTGTCTGCAAAACCTTTGAGAATCTGAGTCAGGTCATCATAGCGATAGTAAGTATCAAAACGAATGTCCACTGAGGGCAACCTCCTAAAGATTTGATCACGCTCTAGTTATAACGCATCAGAACGTAAAACAAAACTTGATGAGGCTGAGATGAATTTGGCCAATTTAACTCAACCATGCTGCTTTGAAGTCAAGGGAGAATTCAGGCGGTTACGGGTTGACCGATACCTGGCCAGTTTGACATGGGGTCTGTTGATTTAACCAGGTGCATGCCTGCTTCTGAGAAGCGTTGGAAAGCGGCATTGGCTTCGTCTGTGTAATCAATCACATCGGGAATAACCACAGGTGAAGTGCAGTCTTCGAGGAGGTAGACTTTTTCGACAAAATCTGCGTTGTGTTCCATCATGCCGTTGAGCAAATCGGCAATGGTCCAGGCAACGCAATGGCTTTTGGCCTGTCCCGCAATCACCACAGCATCGTAACCAATGAGTTTTTCAAACAGGCGGTGTTTGCGTTTTTTTAATGGGTTGCCATCGGCATCGGTATTCACTTCCGGGCCGAACACCGAGTAATGTTCTGTGAGCGCGTGATCGCCCTTCACATGAAACTCGGCTTGGCTATAACGAGCGGTGGTATGGAAAAAAACAGCTTCTTCAACAGATGACACCAAAGCATGGCCGATACCGCCCAACATGGCATGATAGGGCCAGATGGTGAGCGCATATTTGCCCGAACTTTCCAGATTGTGTGTGTAGTGCAGTAGATATTTTTGTGCGTCTTCTACACTGATCTCAAGCGGGTCACTTAATTCCTCATTAAAACGCCAGCGGCCTGTTTGAAT
The DNA here is from genome assembly GCA_029262795.1 of Candidatus Fraserbacteria bacterium. Taxonomy (GTDB): domain Bacteria; phylum Bipolaricaulota; class Bipolaricaulia; order RBG-16-55-9; family JAJCYT01; genus JAJCYT01. Next base: position 38,921 of record JAJCYT010000031.1, on the reverse strand, counting down.
ATCCTCATGATGAATCAGGGTATAAGGTTCAGGATGTTCGCCTTGATCATTCACAAGGAAAACACTATGGAAAATCTGCATGGCATGGTGGGTGTCCATTGTCGGCACGATGGTGGTGATGTTGCCCAGATTGCGATAGATAAACTCGCACAGGCGTTGATTGTCTTCCACCGCACCGTTACCAGAACGCCCTCCGACAAACAAAGCATAATCTGGTATACAAAACGTGTTTTGCACATCCACAAGCACTAGGCACACTCTAAAACTATCCTTACGAACAGGGTTAAGATTATGCTGCTTCGACCAATGGGTCGCACTTTGAGCGATATCCTGATAATTTACTTTCCACACATCACCAACCAAATCGGCATTAAAGTGTGCGGGTATGGGCAACGATTTCATTTTTTATCTTCAAACTTTCATTATTGATGTTTGGCTCTAAGGTCTAAGGGTACAGGGACACGCTATTCAGAGCAAATGGCTTGTAAGCAGGCTTACATCAAAGATGCGAATCTGCATTTAGCATAATAGAGGAAGGGAGCCTTTCATGCAGCAAATACTCATCGGCATTGTTGCCGCATTGGCACTCGCAGGGCTGGTGTGGTTTGTGTTTGCTGGAGGCCCATCGGAACACTTAGAAGACGAGTCTCAAACTTCAGAGATGGACATATCTGGTGATAGTGTGGCTGTTGAGCCATTTGTCGAACCTGAACAAAGTGAACGCACCACTAGTGATACAACCACAAGTACCCAGATATCTACATCGGCAACGCCAACGAATGAAACCTTGATGCACAACGGTCGTGAAATCACCATAGGTGCCGTCGAGCGAGGCTTGTATTTCAACAAATTCGAATTGAATAGTCTTGGGTTTGGATCACGCCCTGAAGTCAGGTATTGGTCTGACTTAAACTTTGAATTTCTGATTCGTGGTGGCCCACCGCCCGATGGCATTTCTTCTATCGATGCTCCACGGTACGTGTCTACAGATGCAGCTGATGCATGGATCACGGATCAAGAACTGGTAATAGGGTTTGAATATAACGGAATTGCGCGTGCCTATCCGGTGTCCATTATGAATTGGCATGAGATTGTGAATGACGATTTTGATGGCACAAAAATTATCATTACTTTTTGTCCTTTATGTAATTCCGGGCTTGCATTTTTAGCACCTCATCTCAACGGGAAATTTTCAGAATTTGGAACCACGGGGCGTATTTATCAATCTGATTTGGTGATGTACGATCGCATCACAGGCACGTTCTGGTCGCAGTTGGATGCAGAACCGATGATTGGCCCCTTGGTGGGCGAATTTGATGAATTGACCCGATTGCCATTGGACATGATCCCTTACGGCCTTTGGAAGCAGGAACACCCCGACACGGTGGTATTGGATCGCCCAGTGGTAGGAGATCGTTTAGGCAATTCCACTGATCACCCACAGCAAGCGCCTGGTGGATTTGTGCGATTGTATGATCGTGATTCTTACGCCAGCTACCGTTTAAGAAACCCAAAATTGGGTGAGCAAACCAGTTTTGGCATCCCTATCACAGACGATCGCTTGCTGGCAAAAACCACCATTGTGGGCATCGTGGTGGATGGCCAAGCCAAGGCATATGACATTGATGCTATCCACAATCAACAACTCCATAACGATGAAGTCAACGGGGTTCCTTTGGTGGTTCTTGTGTTACCAGGGGGACAAGTTCGGTTCTTTGAAAGAACTTTACCCAATGGAGACGAACTGCTTTTTTCTTTGGATGAACAGGGTATGGTCGATCAATTTGGTCATCATTGGAGTTTTTCTGGTAGCAATGCATCAGGCAATCAACTTGAGGAAATAGTGGGCACAGTAGCCTTTTGGTTTGCTTGGGTCATGTTTAACACTGAAACAGAATTATTTACCTTCGAGCCCTAGACACAAGTTTCAATCTCCTTTTTGCAAATCTCGGCAGAAGTTTTTTTATGGCTTCCGCCGGGTTTTCAATTTTTTTCTGATGCAACGATTTTCAGGAATTTTTTTAATACATTAGGTGCAGATTGAAGGTCTGGTGGTACGGCTGCAATATGAGTAATGCCCAGTTGTTTTCGTTCATCAATCCATGTTGCCCAATCGGCTTCAGGGATTTGCTGCATGTTGAGGCGAATGTCCAAACCAAACGAATCTGGCGATCTGCCTTCTTCTTTCAAATAGCCATGCAGCGTTTCAATTTGTTCTTTCAATTTGTCCACCAGACCGTCATACATAAACCAGCCATCGGCCATTTTCGCCATGCGGCGCAACACAGGATCGGCCACGCCACCCATCCAGACAGGGATTTGGCGACTCGGCAGCGGATTAATGCCAACTCGGTCAAGCTGGTGAAACGCGCCTTCAAAGCTGACCAATGGATTGCTCCAAAGCTGCTTCATCACATGCACTTGCTCTTCGATGAGTTTGGCGCGTGTCTTAAAATCCACACCCATTCCTGCAAACTCGACTTCATTCCAACCGATACCAACACCCAGGCGCAAGCGTCCATCACTGAGCAAGTCCAACTGAGCAGCTTGTTTGGCAACCAATGGGGCTTGGCGTTGTGGCAACACCAAAATGCCTGTGGCAAATTCCAGTGTGGTGGTTAAACCTGCTAGATAACCAAACAATACAAAGGGTTCGTGAAAGGCATCTTGATAATTGTATGGGCGATAACCATCCCATTCAGGCCGATTCGGGTCTGCGCCCAGCACGTGTTCATACGTCATCAAATAATCGAAACCCAATTGCTCAACCATTTGAGCAAAATCCCTGATGATGACGGGATCGTTTCCAATTTCTGTTTGTGGAAACAACACACCGTATTTCATACGCGCTCCTTGAGAGAACTTAACTGGCTTGCCAAATCTGTGAAATCTTCTGCCACTACATCGAACTGATTCACGTCAATCTCGCCGGTAAATCCAGGCAGATCAGGCTCGTTCATTTTCTCTTTGACAAACGCCGTTTTCAGTCCTGCCTTGCTTGCCGCGAGCAAGTCTAACGGGTGTGATGCCACCATCATCACTTGTTCAGGTGCAAATCCTAACAACTGGCAGCCACGTTGATATGCCTCGGCTTTTGGTTTGTAATGACCCAGAAATTCGCAAGACATGATGGCATCCCAATGAGTGTTGTTGAGTTTGGAACAATCCACCGCAATGGAAAAACTCAGGATGGTCAAAACAGCAACATAGTAAGATTTTCGCATCTGAACCAACGCATCTGGAAAGTCTGGCCATGCTTTCATTCGATGCCATGCTTGAGTGAGTTCAATCCGATCTGGTTCTGATAGGTTCAACTGAGAATAGGCGCGTGATAATTCTTCAAGTCCAAGTTGCAGCAGGCCATCTGCATTCAGACCAGAGATTTCACCTGCGTGCATCCGTCCCAACAACTCAAATTTCTTGGTTCGCCAATCCATCGCAAAAGTTTCGGCATCGACTTTGGCTTGACGATTTTGGGCCAGTGTTTGGACCGCTTCAATCACAGCAGTTTTCCAGTCGAAGACGGTGCCGCCAATGTCAAAAGTAAGTGCTTTAATATTATTCATGATAAAAAGAAACTGAGGGGATGCGATAACTTAATCCCCCCAGTTTTTCGCTTTTGTTTAAACAGAAACCGTTTCAGAAGCTTCGGCTTCCATACCAGCGCCCATCAGATAGCGATCATGCCATGCCTTCATGCGAGTGAGATATTCCTCTCGCAGTTTTGGATGAGCAAATCGCAGGAACAGATGTGAACAACCTGGGAAGCGAACGAATTCCACGGTCTTGCCCATACGTTTCAATGCGACAAAATATTGTTCACTTTGTTCAATGGGGCAACGATGATCGGCTTCACCATGCAACAGCAATGCAGGGGTTTCTACATTGGGCGCATAGGTAATTGGAGAATGTTTGATGTAGGCATCCAGGTTTTCGTGGCGTCTGCCGCCCCACTGGATTTCACCGAAGTTGATGCCGATATCTGCCGTGCCAGCAAAGCTGGGAAGGTCGATACAAGGTGCACCGATGACGGCTGACTTAAAGCGGGTGGTTTGACCAATGGCCCAGGAACTCATAAAGCCACCGTAGCTGTAGCCGTGAATGCCCAGACGGTTTTCGTCGATATAGCCTCTGGAAATCACTTCGTCCACCGCCTGCATCAAGTCAAGATAATCTTCACCGCCCCAATCTGCGAGCACGGCTTTTCCAAAGTCTTTTCCATATGAAGAAGATCCGCGCGGGTTCACACACAACACCACATAACCCGCCGTGGCCATCACTTGCTGCATTGGGTTGAAGGCATCATAGAAAGCGCCGTGAGGGCCGCCGTGAACTTCCAAAATCATTGGATATTTCTTCGAGGAATCAAATCCTGGCGGGAGTAACAGGCGAGATTGAATCTCCATGCCTGCTCGTTCCAGCGTGAATTTTTCCATTGTGGCAGTTGGATGTTCTGCAAAATATTCTTTGTTGTATTCGGTCAACTGATTGCGTTCGCCACTGCCAATATCGACGGTAAACAAATCACCGGCAGAGGTCGGCGGCATGGTCATGATGACTGCTTTTTGAGTTTGCGCATCAAACGTCAGACCAGCGAACATTTCGCCGCCCTTGGTGATGGTTTTTAAGGATTTGTCAGCCACGTTTAATTCAAACAAAAACGCTTCGCCCTGAGCATCGCCGTGGAAAATAATGCGACCATCTTCAAGCCAGCGAATGTCTGGTGCAGGCACAATAGGGCCAAATCCTGCATTGGGATGCACAGAATCGTCATGCAATCTTTCAGGCGCTTTGCCTAGTTCGATGATGTGAAACTCACCACTCCACCATACAGCCACTTCATCATCATCCGATGCAATAACCAAAAGCTGTTTGCCATCAGGGGACCAAGTGGGATTGTTCACGCTGGAAAGTCCATCGGACCACATCACAGGCTCGTCGCCCGAAGCAGGCATGACATAAGCCTGACAACGGAATGTGGTTTCACGATCTGGCTCACGATCTGACACAAAGGCAATGGATTTGCCATCTGGCGACCAAGCAGGATAACTGTCATCCCAATCGCCGCTGGTGAGTTGTTTGGCTTCATCATCATTCAGGCCAATCGTGAAGATGTGCGTATGAGAATTGCCGATCCAACCCAAGGTGTCGAAGCGATAACGCAATCGAGTGATCACTTTGACCTGCGGATCAAGGTTAGGATCGTGATCATCAGGCAGTTGGTCAGGATCAACACGAGCAACTAACGCCAAATTTTGAGAATCCGGCGACCACTGAAAAAAGCTCACGCCGCCAGGAATTTGTGTGATCTGGCGAGCTTCGCCGCCGTTGGTGGGAATGCACCAGATTTGTCGTTTTTCTTTGTCGTCCGATCTTAAAAATGCGATGTGGCTGCCATCGGGAGAATATCTTGGGTTGGCATCTTTCGGGCCTTGGGTGAAATTCACCGTGTCGCCGCCAGGCAGCGACATCTTCATCAATTGGGAACAACCTTCCATCGTGCTTTCATCTGTAGCGGCCTTAGCAAACACAAGCGTGCTGCCATCAGGCGAAAGCGCAGGGCCGGACACCATTGTCAAATTGTAAATCAGTTTCGGCGAAATAGGGCTTGCCATCAGAGTTGTACCTCCCATAAATCACGATAACGTCTAGGGTAGGTAAATTTAAGTATAAAAGCAAATACTAATGTAAAAGGATGTGCATCATCATTTTTGGTTTCATTTGACAGCCAAATCAAGAGTGAGCTAAACTCTTCGAAATTTCGAGTTGAATTGCTTTATTTCTAAGGAGGAAACAAAAATGAAATATATGGGGCAGTGGAAAATTTCGCCTAACAACTACAAGGGAGCGGTTGAGCGGTTTCTCAGTACAGGTGCGCCCGAAGTAGAAGGAATGAGCATCCTGGGACGCTGGCATGTGCCAGGGTCGAGTTATGGCTGGATTTTGGTGGAAGGCGAACCTGCAGCATTGGCGGCACATGCTGCTCAATGGGGCGATTTGTTGGAATTAACGTTTACCCCAGTTTTCGACGATGAAACTGCCGCAGCCGGTCTTAGCCAAATTTATGGAAGCTAGAGATTACATTTTCGCTGCTCTTTCTTTCAGCAAAAGCTTTAACCATTTTTGAATTTCAACATCCGGCATCCAGTCCGATTCAGCGTCTGGATGCCGGGTGATTTTTTCTGCTTTTTCCCAAAACTCATCAAGATCCACATCAGGTTGCTGCTGTTCATATTCAAAGGCTTGAAGTAACGTTTCCAGCTTGTCCAGGCTTTTCACAAACTGAGCTTCAGGTGTTTCTGCCGCTTCATATTCTTGCCACAGCAATAGAATTTCATCATCGTCGATCAGATCAATAATCTTCTGTATGGCCTGATGTTCCCGTTGCTGTTTTTCTTCAGAAGAAATCCCATCATACGGTGTGATGTCACCAACGATGGATTCAGCCAGATCATGAATCAATGCCATGGACACACATTTTTCGCGATTTAAATTTTCTGGATGATGCTTACTCAGCACAAATGCCATTAAGCTAACACTAAAAGTATGATCAGCCACAGATTCTGCCTCTTTTACATCGCGAATCAGCCAACCTTTACGCTGAACCTGTTTGAGTTTTGTTGAAAGTTCTGCGAAGCGAAAGAAATCTTTCATAAATTGATCTTATCAATAACCAACGAGCATAGGTACTTGACAGTTTTCGGGAACCTTGCTATAGTACGCCCGATATGAAAGTAACGATTGTTGTAGATCAAATTTGTATCACTTCTCGACGTCTGCGTTGAGCCCTCAGTGGGTGAATGCAGGCGCTCCTCTATTTTTCCAAAGTAAAACATTCAAAGAGCGCTTCAAAAGATAAGTCATTGTTTACCTGCTGAGGGCTAAAAAATACCGACCTGAAACACAACTCTATTTTTTAAATTTGAATATTCCTTTGGAGGACAACATGACGTTACTTACGGAGAATAAAATGAAACACCTAGTATCCCTGGCAGATTACGATGCAGAGGCACTGTGGCACTTTCTGGAACTGGCAAAACAAATGAAGCACGATCAAAAATCGGGTAATACGAAAAAGATTTTTGAAGGCAAAACCCTGGGTATGATTTTCCTCAAGCCATCATTAAGAACCAGAGTGTCTTTTGAAGTGGGAATGACCCAGCTTGGTGGACACGCCATTTATTTAGGGCCGGATGACATCAAGCTAGGGCAACGCGAAACCACCGAAGACATCGCCAAAGTCATGTCCGGGTATGTGGACGGCATCATGGCCCGCGTGTTCGGCCACGATATCATGATCGATTTGGCCAAACATGCAACAGTGCCCGTCATCAACGGTTTGTCCGATTTGCTTCACCCTTGCCAGATATTAGCTGATTTGTTGACCGTGTGGGAGCATAAAAATCAACTCGACGGACTCAAGGCTGTTTTCGTTGGCGATGGCAACAACGTGGCGCATTCGTGGCTTAATGCCGCACCAAAATTGGGAATGCACTTCACCCTTGCCTGTCCGGAGGGCCACGGTCCTGATCCAGACATTCTCAACTATGCAAAACAATTTGGCACAAATGTGGAAGTATCCCATGATCCCCATGCTGCGGTTGAAGGCGCTGATGTCATCTACACCGATGTCTGGGCATCGATGGGGCAAGAGGCAGAAGCGGAAGCCAAAAAGAAATTGTTTCAGCCTTTCCAGGTGAATGCTGAGTTGGTGTCCAAAGCAAAATCGGACTGTACTATCATGCATTGCCTACCTGCCCATTACGATGAAGAAATTACTTATGACGTCGCCCAAAGTGCCAACAGCGTGATTTATGACGAGGCCGAAAACCGCCTTCATGCACAAAAAGCCGTGATGGCAACACTCATGAAAAACAACTGATACAAAAAGAGTTCCTTTTTTAGTTACAAGGGAACTCTTTTAAGTGGAAATATTCTCCTTCCTTCCGAACATGAGGGTTGAGCCTCTTGAATAAAAGGGCTCAACCCTCAACACCCTGTCCCAGAGGCAAAATAGAAAGTTCATTATTCAAACTTTTATTTTCACTAAAGTTTCTTTGGTACATAACGAATTGCTGTAAGGATTTATAATTTGTGCTTTATGATGATCACCAATCAGAGCAAAGGCAGTCAATTTAATTTTTTAAATAGCATGATAAAAAAATTCCTGATTATTGGATGCATCGTCGCAGTCTTCGCATTTGGCTTGGGGTATGTCTGGTGGTCAACACAACCCAGTTACCTTAGCCTGGAAGAAATTGATCATCTTGTACTCGACAACATTCCTGAAATCCCCATGCACATTGTCAATCGACTTAAGCCTTATCAGGAAGCCACACCCACTGTGCTGCATGGTTGGAATGAAGAACGTGGCCTGCTGACATCGGTCCAACAACAAGGCGGCGCGCAACTCAATTGGCTGGATGCCCCCTTTCAGATGAGCGAGTTTGCCCTGTTGGATCATTCATATGTTGAGGTGTATCTCAACCCGCAAGCCACTACCAACACGATTCTGTTGCGCAGCAACGATGGTGATGCCTTTTCATATCAGTCTTTAAGCCTGGAAACAGGGAAATATACGCCATTAAGCACGGACCCAGCCTGGTACAGCCCGGTACTTTGGTCAAAAAGCGGCGAATGGATGGCATTTTCCAGCGATCGACGCAATGGATTTGCTGAACTCTATTTGAACCAAGTAGGCACCACTGAATTTTTTGCTCCTGTGCTCACAGACGCTGACTGGTATGCAATCGAATGGTCCCCTGACGATCAAAAACTATTGGTCCACGGTGATCCTATCTTGGACAGACCTGTTGGACTATTGGATTTAAAGGAACGAAAACTCGATTTTATTCATCCAGTACTCACTCCCAGCTTTTATGAAACCATTCATTGGGCCGGAGATGGCCAGGGCCTTTACCTCACATCAAACCAGGGAAGTGAATTTGTACGGCTGCGTTATTACGATTTAAGCCGCAATGCCATGCAAGTATTGACCCAGCAAATCCCCTGGGACATTGAAGAATTTGCCGTATCTCCCACAGGAGATTTCGTGGCTTTTACGGCCAATGAAGGCGGCAGCTATCAGCTTTATTTGATGGATACCGCCACCCACACCTGGGAACCGGTGGTGGCTTTGCCCAAGGGAAAAATACACCAACTGACCTTCCATCCAGATGGCGCACATGTGGCAGCGGTATTGGACAATGCGCAGTCTCCAGGGGATGTATATGTGATGCAGCTTGAAACCCTGGAGTGGACGCGTTGGACCGATCAAAACAAACAGTCTTTGAAGCAAGATGATCTGGTGCTGCCAGAATTGATCCAGTATCCAACTTCCAATCATCGCACCGGTCAGGCACAACAGGTACCGGTTTATTATTACCATCCCAAACAGGTCAGCCATCCTGTGCCAGTGTTGATTCATATTCATGGTGGGCCATTTTATCAGTTCCAGCCCACATTCGATCCACTGATTCAGTACCTGGTCAACGAACTGAACATCGCTGTGCTGGCCCCCAACGTGCGCGGCTCCACGGGTTATGGGCCAGGATATCAACAATTAGATGATGGCATGTTGCGCAAACACGCCATTGAAGACATGGGCGCTTTGCTAGACTGGGTTGCAGAACAACCAGAACTCGATGCCTCCAGAGTGGCCGTGGGTGGTGGCTCTTACGGCGGTTATATGGCTCTGACCATGATGGCGCGCTTTGGCGACCGACTTGCAGCAGGCATTGATTTTGCAGGCATGTCTGATTTGCTGCAAATGATAAAAAATGCCTCAGGCAACACATTATCTATATTTCGACGTGAATACGGGGACGAGCGTGTAGAGGATGATGTCACTTTTTTGAAAAATATTTCACCTTTGTATCAGGCAGGTCAAATTACTAAACCTCTTTTAGTCATTCAGGGGGAAAACGATGACATTGTGCATCCCTCTCATTCAGAACAAATGGTGCAGGCGGTGCGCCGACACGGTGGCAACGTCTGGTATTTACAGGTAGGAAATGAAGGCCATCGTTTCTTAAGAAAAGACAACCAGGAAGTTTACAATTATATTGTGTCATTGTTTTTGAAAACCTATTTGTTCAACGAATCCTGACATCTCTTTTACAACTCAATTAATGGGCTGGGATTGCTTTTATGCGAGAGCAATACATTGAAATCGATATTGTACGTTCTCAAGCAATGCTGAACTGTTTTCAAAGCCAAATCAGGTCGATTGTTCTGATCGCTCAAATGTGCAAGGATAGCATGCTTTAATTGGCCCTTCATGGCCATGAGGGCCAATCCTTGACCAGAGTCATGGTTGGAAAGATGACCCAATGGGCCGGTGATACGATCCTTGAGATACTGTGGGTAGCGTCCCTTTTCGAGCATGTCCACATCGTGATTGGCTTCAAAAGAAACAGCATCACATTGACTGAGGTGATCTTGCACTTCCTCACTAATAATGCCCAAATCAGTGGCCACTCCCGCACGATGTTGACCATCAAAAAACGTATAGCCACAAGGATCGACAGCATCGTGGGAAACTGAAAAAGAGGTCACTTCCAGATCTTTGAGTTGAATTACTTTTCTTTTTTCGATGTTGATCAGGGTTTCTGTGCCTTTAAGAAAAGGTTCCAGTTTGCCCAAAGTGGCTTCGTTTCCATAGATGGGGCATTGAAATCGTTTGGCCACCACACCTAGATCTTTGCAATGGTCTGAATGTTCATGAGAAATAAAGATGGCATCAATCTGCTCACCCAACCCAGCTGAGGTTAGCCCAATAAACGTTCGCCTGGCACTGATGCCTGCATCCACCAACACGGTGGTTTGGCCAGATTGAATCACACTACAATTGCCACTGGAACTGCTGGCCAGCATACAAAACTTCACATGGACCCCTTTGGAAAATTTTCACTTGCCAAGAAGTTATATCCAATCTACCCGAAAGAAACAACGATTAAGTATCGAAAAGAACAATTAGTCACAGTCCAACAGAACCCCTTTAGCAAAGGGGTTTTGAAGTTTTTATTTTATTCCAACGTTTTTTTTATCGTTGTCTCCTAAAAGGTGAGTGAAGCCTGGGCAGACAAGATATAGCTGAGATAGTCATTTTTGGCTTCAACTTTGTCCGTGCCCCAGAGCAGGCCAGCGGAGAAGTTGGCGACCCAATCCTTAGCAAATCCCCAGTTACCGCCAAAGGTAAGGTCAAAGCCGTTGGTACCAAAAGGTTCTTCCTGGCGAATGCCTTCATCCAGATGGCCGTTAAGACTGGCGCTGAAGTCCAGCGCTTCGGTCAAGCGATAACTGGTGCTGCTCAGGAAACTGTAGCGAGTGGAGGTTTCTTCATCCGCATTGTTGAAACTGGCAGATACAGAAGCATTAACGCTCAAATCCTGTTGCGGTGCCCAACCAATGCGACCACTCAACTGCTGGCTGGTAGACACTTTGGTTTCTCGTGAAGCATGATTGAGTTCGGTGGTGTTGAAGGTCCAGTCCATCCCTGGGCTGAGGTTGTCAATGCCACGATAGTCTAGGCGAGCAGTGAAAGCGTTTTGAATATTTTCAGTCTGATTACGACTACTGAAGGCCTGATCACGTCCCCATCGTAATTGCAAAGAGAGATCTTCCCAACGGGTTTGCACGTTGTTGCTGGCGGACAGCGATGTAACTTGGTCTATTCCACCACTGGTCCGCTGAGCAAATGTGATATCGCTACTGGGAATGATGATCATGTTGTTCCAATTGATCGACGTCCAGTTCATGCGGGCTTCCAGTTCATCTTCGTTGGAATCGCCGCCGCGTGGAAATCGAAGCCCATTTTCACGTTCGTAACTGAGAGACAACGTGCCGAAATCCAGTTGTGGATTCCACTGAGCGCGCCCTTTGAGTTCGAAGCTGCCGCGCAGATCGCTGTTGGTCCGTAATCGCAAAGGGCTACGCAAATCAATATCAAAATTCAATGCATCGTTCATCTGATAGCCAATCGTGGTTGCCAGGGTCAGATCTTCAGTACGGCGTTCGCTGCGTAAACTGTTGCTGCCCTGATCATCGAGCGTGACGCGCAATTGCAAAGCATCATTTAAAAAAGCGTTGGAAAAAGTCAGGTTAAAGTTGGCGCGGGTTTCTTCGCGTTCACTCAAACGTTCTTCAGTGTAATTGACCGACAGTTGTGCACCTTCATTCCAGGTCATCCCCACCATGTCGGTGATGGACGGATCACCCAGTCCAGCAATGTGTTCAGCGTAAAGATTGATGCTAGAGAGCAAAATGTAATCACTTCGCACACGCCAGCGCAAATAATCGCGGCGGGAAGGGTCGCCAATAACAGTGTAGTCGCGTGACACACCTTCGATTGCACCAGTGATGTCCAAAGTGCCGATACGATATCTCAAACGAAGCTCACCGATGCCACCGAGGTCCAGATTTTCGCCAAGTGAAATATCACCAAAGCGGTTGAGGTCTCGACCATTAATGCGGGTGGTACGTTCGTTGTAAACGTCAACATCTGTGTTCGTGGCGCGAACAAGGCTGACTTCATAATCGGGGGCATCGCTGGCAACCGGACCAACCCAAAAACCTTCACCCTGTACGCCCAGCGCACTTACGTTGGTATCGCGCAGTTCCCTGGGAATGGTGATAGGACCATCGGATTGCAGGCCGTCTTCGCTGGCATACCAAGTGTTGTCATCAAGGGCAGCCACAGCAAACACTTTTTGATTGGTGACAACCCAACCACTACCGCGCCCATCAATCAGCATTCGCAGGCCCCAGTCGCTGGCGACAAACACGATGTCATCGTCAATGGCAATGTCGTGAACCTGGCCACCCATCAAGGCGCCATCAGTTTCAAAGGTTTCAGTTTCAGGGTCAAACACTTGTAGACCACGTTCGCTGCCTAAATAGATCAAGCCATCCAGTGAAGCAATCTCGGTAATGGCTTCGCTGTTAAGTTCTAAAAAATCTTCTTGTTTAAAAGAAATCCAATTTTCGTTTTCTTCAAACTCACGCTGATTCACATCCACATTGACGCCGCTGAATCCATTAACAGTTGCCACCCAGAGGGTATCCTGATCAAAGGTGACACCAAAGGTACGGTTTTCAGCCAAGCCATCCTGATTGTAAAAGCGCAACCAATTTGGGATGAGGGCGAATGGATCGTCACCTTCCAGGCGAATGAGGGTGATGCCCGATTCGGTAGCCAATGCCACCCAGTCTCGATGTATAGCGATGTCATAGACGCTGCGGCCTGAGAGGCCAGAACGTGTGTCGTAGCCGACCCAGCGCACACCATCGAAGGCGGCAAGGCCATTTTGATGCGCAAACAACACAAACGTTTTGCCATTGTAGTCCAGCGTTTCGATATCGTTGATGCGATTGGGCAGGTTTTCTCTCAGGTTTTTGTCCACTGGGAAGGCGTTGACATTGTAGCCGAGAACCAAGCTGGCTTGCAGTGGACTAAGATCAGCCAGGGCGCGAACACCTAATACAGTATGGGTATTGGGCATAGTGCGCAGTCGAAGTGTGTCATCGCCACCGCCGATATCGGCCCCCTGAAAAATATCCACGTTCATGGCCAGCCAAGGGGTTGGATTAAATGCAGCCGACAATTGAGACAAATTGCGTTGATATTCAGTAAAGCCACCCAGGCCACCACGAAGCACTTCGTATTCGATGCGCAACAAATCTTCTTTGGTCACTTGAGAAAACAAAAGCAAGGCGCCTGTTTCATAATCAATGGTATAGTCCAAATCGCGTTGAAGGACATTGCCATTGAGAAACACACGGTCACTGCCTTTAACAATCGATAATCCCAAAATATAAATGCCGCTGGTGGAAGTGTAATTAAAGCTGGCTCGAAACTGGTTACTTGGGTTTTGGAAAAAATCCGTCGGAAAATCCAGATCCACCAAACCCGTATCTTCAAACAACTCCAATTCAAAGTCAAACAATTCATTAATATCTACAAACTCTTCGCTGCCTTCCTGTCGAACTTCGACACGCAGAGATTCAGGATCTACATCACGTCGCCCCAAATAGAAAAAGCGTTGTCGATTGTAGCTGCCCAGAGGCAATGCATCGTCATCTACATCCAAGGTAGCCAGGGTCAATAATTGTTGCAGAAAGACCAATTCGAGTTCGGTCTCTTCGTTGAAGGGATATCCTTTGCGGTCTTCGGCTTCCAGTTCTTCATCACGATTAAATTTGTCAATGGCCTCACGCAGGCGAGCGCGAAGGATATCGAAAGCTTCACGAATGAGAATTAAATAGGTATCTGTATCCGTTCGGATAATTTCAAACATGGCATCTGCAAGATCCTGCGATCCTTTTTCTTCAATGGAAGGCAGTAGATAGGTCAGTCCAAAATTTTCAAATAACACTTCCAACTCGATGCCTGGATTAAGGTTGAATTTTACTTTGGAAAAACCATCGATAAATTCGCTGGGCAGCTGAAAATATTCCAATCCGTTCAGGTTTTTTAAGTAGAACTGATCGAGCCAGGGACGTTCGATCTGTTTGTCAGTAAACAAGGATATTTCCGTGCTGGTGTTACCACGAAAGGTTTTGGATTCAGCAATGCCTTCAATGCGTGCAAATGCACCTGTAATATTGAGACCATCGAGCAGCGCAAGCCCTTTAAACCCTTTGAGTCTTCGATCCGGCACGATAAACTCTGGCGCATGTTCACCGACAAGAAAATCACCAAGATCAAGAATCAAACGTTCGGATTCAAAGTGCATAGCCAAGGATTGCAGGTTATCGGCTTGCTGACTGTTCAACTGAGCAGAGATAGACAACACGCCATCCAAAGGAAAAGTGACTGGCACATCTCCATTGAGATTGAGGGCCAATAACTGATTGAATTGCAGCCCCTGGCTATACCCCTGTTGGACCAAGCCCCGCCCATCGCCCAGGCCATACTTAATACCAAAACTGACGGTGCCGGAGACATCCAGGGACACCGGCGAGTTTTGAATCACAAGCGGATTGTCCAAAAAGGACTGGGAGGACGATTGAGGCTCCTCCTGTGCCCAAGCGGTTGCCGGGATGGCCAAACAGACAATACATACCCACAAAATCACATTGCATCGTTTCATTGCCAAAGTCAACAAACCCTCTCTCTGAATCATGCCCGTCCCACTATGCCTGTTGTTTGATGAAGGGAGCATTAATCGGGCATTAAAATTTGTTCATGTTCCAATCAAAAATCTATTGCTGCGGACAGTCTCAGTGTTTGTGGCAATGTATCATGAAATGCATATGCCCAATGAATCTGCAAATCTCGATACAACACACTGGCACCAGCAGTAAATTGACCGCGATCCAGGCCGAGGCGCAAGCCTAACTGACCCAACCACATTTCACTGCCCAATTGCAACTTCATTTCTTCGCCTGTTAAGCCAGATACATCGGCTGCAACCAGCATGGAAACATCTTCATCAATGATCAGTTTCCAAGAGCCTCCGATGACCAGATCGTCCGTCCAAGTTTCTTCGTAATCATTGTCATATTCAATGTTTTCATTGATGGCATTGCGCCAAACTGCACCGAGACTGAAACTGTCTGTACGATAAAGAATAGCAGGGTCCACGGCCCACCCAAAGCCACTGAGTGGCCCACTTTCTTCATTGTAAAGTTTCACTTGTGCGCCAAAAGCTGCCCCATCAACAATCTCATAACCAAAGCCAGCAATGGCGGATCGGCTGACGTAATTGAGTGCGCGCCCTGTAGGATTGCCAAATTCGTTGGTTTCCATCACGCTGGATAGATTCATTTCCAGTATGCTCACACCAAAATTGGGAAGTGCATAGCCCATTGCTAAATGATTAAAAGCTTCAAAAGGTCGGCTGATGTAGCCACTTAATTGAGAGCTTTCCATAAAAGCCAGGCCGGCGGGGTTATACATCAACGAATCCGCATCTCCACCGAGGCTGGCATAAGCGCCCCCCATGCCCAGCGCACGCGCACCCACACCAAGTTCTAGTAATGAAATCTTTCCTTGAACTTCTTGTGCAGATGTTTGAACGCTTAACGCAATCGAAAGCATTAAACAAATGCTGAGTTGCATCAAAAAGGATAACGATTCTGTTTTAGAACTTTTAATCGCAGTCCAATCGCGCCCCCTTTTTGAAAAGGGGGTTGGGGGATTAGAAGCCTCTAATTCATTTTTTATTGGTTTTGTGTTTTTCATAATTTCATTAATCATTACGAATCACCACCGCTTGCGGCTTTGAGCTTTGGCCATCGGCAACGACCACTGCCAGGTAAAGACCGTTTGATAGGCGTTGACCATTGTCATCCAACAAATCCCATTCGTGCCGTTGCAGGAAGGGGTCCATATCCAATGTACGGATGGATTTGCCTCGGGCATCGAAAATCATAAGTTGTACAACTTCGGTATCTTTTGGGGTGACGTAAAAAAAATAGGCACGCTGATTGGTAGCATTGCCTCCCACTTTAAGGGACACGCCTTTACTGTATCGCGGAAGTGGCAATGATAACGTATCCACCCCTTCCAGACTGTCAAGTTTACCAAAGCCCCAAACGTTATTGGGCACATTGCCGGTAAACGGATCGACGATGGCGGTACCGCGTAGGCGGTAGAGCACATCACGCAAGCTCAAGTGTGGATCAGCTTCCAGCATCAAAGCGATGGTGCCAGCAACGTGGGGTGTTGCCATAGAAGTACCTTGTAATGCGACATGCACTTCGTCAGGGTCCACAAGTTGAGGCACAGTGCTAAGGCCAGATTCAAGTGCCAAAGTACTGACCACTGCAGTGCCAGGCGCTGTGATGTCCGGTTTGATGCGTCCATCACGGGTGGGACCATGAGAAGAAAATGCAGCAATATCGCCGATCAAATTGACGCCGACAAAACCGAAGCTGCGTCCCAGAATGCTATTCCAACGCCCTTTGCTGGTGTAAGCGCCCACAGTGATAAGATTGGCTGCATTGCCAGGTTCACTGATGGTCATGGATGGATCAGACTTTGAAAATTCACCCAAATTACTCAAACCCACCCAGCCGTCGAAGCGTCCAGGCCCACTGTTATGGGAGAGAGTGAGTGTCCAAACAGAGCCGATTTCAATGTTTTCAAGAATGATAATCAGGTTATTATCGCCGTTATAAGGATAAGCTCCCTGGCTGGCGTTGTCGATGGTGACAATGGTTTGTTCGCCCAGTTCTTCTTCAACCACGCCACCCTTTTCTGCGATGTAGGTGACCACGTCATCTCCAAAACCAGGAGAGTCTAAGCTGAGTGTGAAATCCGCATCGCCTTCGTACCAGATATTAATGGCGGCCGCTTCGGCATCGGCGGTGTAATCGACCACATAGCTGGTGCGATTGAGCGTGCTGCTGATGTGAATGGGGTTATTGCCTTCGTTTCCTGCTGAATTGATGATAAAGCGGCCTGGGCCAACCATAGAATCAAGTGCGCGTTCAAAAGCGCTGGTGCCATCGTGCGGGCCAAAGTGGCCGCCCAGACTCAAATTAACGATGGTGGGCATACCCAATTCTGCGCCGCGATCAAACAGATAGGAAACACCATCTACCACATCATTGCTGGAGAAGGTGGTTTTGACAAACCCAATCGTGGCTTGAGGGGCCACGCCGATAAATCCAAGGTCTGAGGCTGAGCCGTCGCCTGCCTGAATCCCACTAACGTGTGTGCCGTGACCATTTTCGTCTCGTTCGCGTACACGACCTTCATCAAAGCCGGATTCCAAGGCGAGATCAATTTCGATATCTTCCTGAAGATATTCAACACCCAAAGACACATTGCCGCGCCGGCCCACAGGCTCCTGCTCGGTCTGATCCCAGAGGTAGGCAATCCGTGAGGTTTCCTCGATGCCATCATCATTCAAGTCAACTCTAAAGTCCAGGTGTGACCAATCGATGCCAGTGTCCACCGCGCCAATAAACACGCCGCGCCCACCACTGGTCGGATCTTGCAAACGGAGTTTGTCTGCACGCACCATGTTCACGCTCTTGTCTAAAGTTGGAGCGAGCATTGTGCCCGCTTCAACATAAGCAACTTCTGGCAACTGACTGATAAAGGCCAATTGATCTGGTGTCACTCGTGCAGTGACAACATCACCCTGCCGTTCTCCCAAATCGATGCCCAGGCTTCGCAATCGAGAAGCAGAACCATCAAGGCTGATCAGCACGCCCAATTGCTGAATGGATTGTGCAATTCTGCTGTTCACGGCAGGAAAGGCAGCATCGAATGCGCCCAACTCATGTAATTGTGCCACCGGCGCACTGCTGCCATAGGTGCTGTACATGACCAGTGCCTGCGCCAATGGAGAACCATTCAATGCACCCTGCTGATGGCGCCGGAGAGCGGTGCGCAATAAAGGGTCAAGTTTTTTCGTGGAGCTGGTATAACTTGAAAAATTACTGGGTTGAAATCCTGTGTTAGATTCAGTAGATAAAGTGGTTTGATTGGAATGAGCTTCAAATGACAATCCACTAAGCTTCGCCTGCTGCGTCAGCGCCGGAAGTTGCAACACTGAATCTATTTTGTGCTCGTTTGTGCTCGCCACAGACACACTCAACTGCAAGTGTGCTGAAGCCTGAGCGCTGCCCACTGCAATCCACAAAAATACAAAAATAAGTCCGAATAACTTGAGGAAAGAATCTCTGTTCAATTGGATGTGCAACCTACTCATCCTCCTTGGTGGTTCCAACGATTATACGGGTGAGTCAAGAAAAGGATCAAGGTCATTGAAATGGTTTAGCTGACATGATTTTCTAGCAGTGTAACTATAGCGGAGTAGCCGCGTTCTTTAGCATGTTCCAGTGGAGAAATACCGTCTTTGTCGGTAATGGCTGGATCAGCACCATGTTCTAAAAGAAGTTTGATAATTTGTTGATGAAGGGTACCGCCATCGTTCAGGATGACAGCTTCCATCAAGGCTGTCCAACCCATGCGATTGACATGATTAATATCCACAGATGATTTTTCTAGTAGAAGTTTGACAGTATCAATATGGCCTTTTTCAGCAGCTGGAATGAGCGCTGTTCCACCGTAATAATTATAAATGTGTGGTTTTGCACCAGCTTCCATTAAAAGCATCAGCGCTTCATTCATACCATGTGCGCCAGCATATAAAAAAGCAGTCGGGTCAATGATTTCTGAAGACAATGCTTCATCGTAATAATCAACGTCAGCACCCAGTTCAATCAATAACTGCAACGAACCCATTCGGCTGTTCATGGTGACAGCAAGGACGACTGAGCGTCCATGTTCATCCACCACATCAATGCTTTTGCCCTGTTGTAATCTTTGTTGTAATTGCTGTTTGTCAACTGCTAAAGCAGCTTTAAGTACTTCATTAAAATCAGCATCGGCAGACCCCAGTCCAGGACTGTTTTCACGGGATAGCATGAGTCTCTTTCTAAACCTTGTTTTTCATCTTTTGATAAATTTCCAGATCGACAATTTCCATCAAGCGTTGCGGGCGAGCCAGAGGCTTGAACCCATATTGTTCATAAAGGCCGTGGGCATCTTTGGTGGCAAGCGTCCAACGGCGGATATGTTTTAGTTCTGGGTGGGCCATGATGCATTCCATCAACCATTTACCCAGGCCGTGACCTTGATGGTCCGGATGGATGTAAACATCGGCCAAGTAGGCAAAAGTGGTAATATCACTGATGATGCGGGCATAACCGACTTGCTGATCCTGAGAATAGACGCCGAAGCACAGCGCGGTGTGCTTAATGGCACGTTTTACAAATTCGTAGGGAATACCTTTGCACCAATAGGCATCTTTGAGATAGTCGTGGAGGGCAACGGGGTCCAACCTGGATTTGTCCGTGCTGATCACATACTCGCCGCGTGTGTGAGTGATGGGGTCCATAGTGCGACATTTTAACAAGCGTGGGGAAAAAAGTCCCCCTGACTCGCTCTAAGAAGTCAGGGGGACATGGAGGTTTGAATATCGGTGCAGCTATCGCACAACGATTTTGCTTTGCATAGCGTGCCCATGCGCGGCATGGGTCAACGTATAGACGCCGGCTGAAGGGGTAAATTCAATGTCGGTGAGACCATTGCTTTGAAGTTCAAAGCTGACATCAAACACCACATTGCCAGCAGCATCCAGGAGCTGTATCGGGTTGTGATCACCGTCTTTTGAGACATTCATCAGGGAAGTGGCTTGTCCAGCTTTTAATTCAATTTCACTTGGAGAAATGGACAAATCATTGAGGCTATGAACCAGCAACACATCCGCGCTGTTGCCTTGGTTCAGACCGGAAGGCGCAATGAAATAATCGGACGCTTCATTGCCGTCTGTGCCGTCAAAATAAATGCTGTCGGAGTCACTGAGGCCAGAGATATCCACAAATGCATTTTGATTCCAGAGGTTCGCACGAATGGCCAAGCCTTCACGACTGGGGCTTTGTCCGGCACGGCCCCATTGGACGTAATCGACAATGTTATTGACGTTGCCGAATTGACCACTGGAATACAGTGCCATTTCATCAGCAGTGGTGGATGGCTTGGACAATCGTCCACCAGTATAAATATCGGTGTCCGTATCCGTCCCAGAAATGCCAAGGTGAACCACCATACGCTGCCCCGCATTCAATGTGATATTTGGCAATTGGAAATAGCCTGGACGATTACACAAAAACCAGCCGTTCAATTGGACGGCGCTGTTTTCCAAATTGGTAATGGCAACGCGGGGGTCCTCAGTACCCAAAAAGAGTTCTGTCATAGCAATGTTAGGTGTCTCATTGGCAGTGGTTTGCATTGATTGAACAGTATTGTTAGGAGCGTGATATGGTGCCATAAGTGCCACAGCAATGGCAATCGACAGAGTGGAAATAAGTAGTTTCTTCAACAAAAAAATGCCTCCTATTGAGTGCTGTGTACACCTCACCTAAGAACCCAATTTTATTGTATGGCAAGCTGTGTGAGGAGACCATGGCTAGGAAGTCATTTTTGGTCAACATCAAAGCCAAAGAGATTTCTTTTAAGCGGTTGGTGAAAGTGTTTGGTGAGCCTGATGTACAACCATTTCAAGATCAAGGTGTACTTCCATGTTTTTTTTATGAAGATGAAACAAAAACTCTATATTGCCTGCTGGTCCTTTAATTGGAGAAAACGTGGCATCTGAAATGAACAAGCCCAACGCTTGGGCCTGTTTGGACATTTGTTGTAAAACATCTAAATGCACTTCAGGATCTTTGACCACACCGCCGCGTCCGACACGTTCCTTGCCTGCCTCAAACTGTGGTTTTACTAAGGTGATGGCTTCCGCGTCAACGTTCATGAGAGGCACCACAGCCGGCAACACTTTTGCCAGCGAAATGAATGATACATCTGCCGTGACAATTTTCACCAACTCCGGTACATCATCTTTGCTTAACTCACGCGCGTTAAGTTCTTCGAGAACAATCACGCGATCATCTTCACGGAGTTTGGGGTGAAGTTGATGTTTGCCCACATCTACAGCATAAACTTTGATTGCACCGTGTTGAAGTAAACAATCGGTGAATCCTCCCGTAGATGCACCGACATCCAGGCAGATTTTTCCTTCGATGGAGATGGAAAAAATTTTGAGCGCACCTTCCAGTTTTTCCCCACCACGACTCACATAGCGAGGAAGCGCTTTAACATTCACTTGATCAGTCTCTTTGATTTTGGTGGCGGGCTTATCGATCAGTTGGCCGTTGACGAACACTTGCCCAGCCTGGATATAACGCTGTGCAAGTGTTCGGCTTTCACAATATCCTTTTTCAAACAGCCATTGATCGAGTCTGGTTTTGCTCACGATGCTTCAGATTTTACAGCCGTCTGCACTTTTGTGCCTGGATAGGCTTCCAACGCTGCTTTGAGCACTTGGAGAGATTTTTTCAAGTCATCTCGGTTAAGCACATAGGCAATGCGAACTTCATCTTTACCCAACCCAGAGGTGGCGTAAAAGTCTGCAGCCGGCGCCATCATCACCGTTTGACCATCCAGATCGAAGTCAGACAAAATCCAGGAGCAAAAATCCTCGCTGCTCTCCACAGGCAATTTGGCAACCACATAGAATGCACCTCTGGGCTTATGGCAAAGCACACCAGGAATGTCCTTCAAACCTTCGTAAAGCACATCGCGTCTGGCTTTGAAGCGGGCGACCATATTATCTAGCTCAACATCAGTTTGAGGATCGTTGAGTACTTCAACCAGTCCATATTCACTCATGGCTGGCGGACTGAGCCGCGCCTGACCGTATTTGGTGAACACGTCGATGATGTCTGGATTGTAACTGGCCACGCAGCCAATACGCGCACCACAAGCAGAAAAACGCTTGGAAATGCTATCCACCATGATGGCACACTCTTCGATGCCATCCAGATGGAACAGGCTGAAATATTCGCGCCCGTCATAGACAAACTCTCGATAAACTTCATCGGCAATCAAAAACAAGCCGTGTTTGACAGCCACATCGCGGAACCATTTCATTTCTTCCAATGTGTAGACCGTGCCTGTCGGGTTGCTGGGATTACAAATTAACATTGCTTTGGTACGTGGTGTGATTTGAGATTCGATGGCTTCCTTGCTGGGAATATGAAATCCTTCTTCAGCATAGGTCGTGATCGGCTTGACCACCGCATCGTTGATGGTGGCATAGCTTTTGTAGATGGCGTAAAACGGCTCAGGAATCAAAATCTCATCACCTGGATCACACAAGCTCAGCATGGCAAATGAAAGCGCTTCACTTGCGCCTGTGGTCACCGTGATTTGTTGTGGTGTGAAATTGATGTTGTGGCGCTTGTAATAATTGGACCAGGCCAAGCGGGCCTCGCTGATCCCCTGAGAAGGACTGTAAGCCACAATTTTTGGCACCTTGGCGGCCCCGCGCATGAAGGCTGGAAACGTTTCGATGTCAGGTTGACCGATATTCAGGTAGTAGACGGTCTTGCCCGCGCGCGCGGCGGCGGTGGCCAGAGGGGCAAGACGACGGATTGGGGATACTGGCAGCAGCTTCGCGCGCTTCGACAAAGAAAACATGGGGCCTCCTTCAAAATTTTGGTCGCTTACTTTACTTCCATTGCCCCTTGTTGACAAGCACAATTGTCCAATTGCATTGCGATTGGATCGTTCAGCGGTTAAACATAGAAAGATTTTGCCCCAAACGAGGTGTGAGCATGAGTTGGTTTAAACGACTGAAATCTGGATTAAGTAAAACCAAAGAACAACTGGTCAATAATTTTGAAAAAGTAGTCGGCAGGCATCAGAAGATTGACGACGATCTGTTGGAAGAGCTCGAAGAAGTCTTAATTTTGGGTGATGTAGGCATGGACACCACCATGGCGCTGATTGATACACTCAAGGTTCGAGCAAAAAAAGAAAAGATAGAAGACCCTGCTGAATTGCTGCCATTATTCAGAACCATCATCGCAGAGCAACTCAAGCCGCTTGAAGGCACACTCAACCTCAATCCAGATGGACTCACCGTCCTTTTGATGCTTGGCGTCAATGGCGCAGGCAAAACCACCACCATTGCCAAGCTGGCCCAACATCTCAAAGAACAAGGCGTGGGGCCAATCACGCTTGCGGCAGGAGACACTTTTCGTGCTGCAGCAATTGAGCAGCTCGAAATCTGGTCACAACGACTCAAAGTGGATTTTGTGCGCCATCAACACGGCGCTGACCCCAGTGCCGTGGCTTTCGATGCAATCGATCATGCAGAGAAAAAGGGCGGCATTGTTCTGATTGATACGGCTGGCCGTTTGCAAACCAAATACAACCTGATGGAAGAATTAAGAAAAATTAATCGCGTCATCGAAAATCGTCTGGGTCGACCTGCCGATGAGCGCTTGCTCACTCTGGATACAAACACAGGGCAAAACGCTTTGTCCCAAGCTGTCAACTTTAATGAATCTGTCCCTTTAACCGGACTGGTGATGACCAAGTTTGACTCTACAGCCAAAGGTGGTTCCATCCTTGCTGTGACATCCAAATTGCAAGTGCCCATCAAATTTATCGGCATTGGTGAAAAAGCAGAAGATTTACAACCATTCGTGGCTGAAGAATTTGTGGAAGCGTTGTTTTAATAATCGATGTTTGGTGTAAACGCGAAAAACTTTAAATTTTCATACACCTTGTGCTAAAATAAACCTACCCCGGCGATCATCAGCAAAATAGAGAGGGAGAGTCTCTGATATGTTGAACCACATCGCTGTTGTCTGCACCACGATCTTATTTGTATTTAGCCTGTCTATTTCTGTTCAAGCCGATGTCACTGGTAGTTTTAATCTGGACATCATGCTCACGCCTGAAGGCACACAAACAGAAGCTGTTACGTTTTTATTCGACATCATGTCCAATTTGCAGTTCAACAGTGTGTTCAGTGGCATCACCACAGGAGCTGATATTGGCTTTGGGGTGACAGGCTTGGAGTTTTCCATTCTCAAAGCAGCAGTAAATTTAGGGGCTTTAACATTGAGGGATGTCAATATTTTTGCCATCCCTTTTGCGTGTCTCAATTTTTCTGAGCCGGCAGGCAATGGGCCGGATGGTCAAATAAGTGGCGTTTGCCCAGGTCGATTTCTCATTCCTGTTGGCGATGTCGACGGTGACGATGTGGCCGATCTCAATGCTGTGGCTTTTGTACAAAAGCGAACCGAAGTTGAAATCAACATCGCAGGGCTTAGTCTAAGCACTTTGTTTTTATTTGAGGATGTGGATTTTCCCGACATTCGCAGTGGGGATGATCATGAACATGATCACTTCAATGGTGATGTCGTTTATCACGTCTACGAAGTCAATGGTGAATTCGATGATCAAACGCCCACTTACGGCATTGGCGGTGTGTTAACCATCAGCGGCCAAACAGTCAGTGGTGTCAATGTAGAGAGCGAAACGGCCATTTGTGCCAAAAACACCCATCACATCAAAAAACGTCAATGGGATTATGAAGTCACCAAACAGTGCGCGTCGTTGTTACTCGGTGTGGTTGTTGAAGGCGGTGGTAGCGATTTTTTGTTTGAATCGCAAAAATTGTGGATTACTGGTCTCGAAGCAGGAGATTTAACGTTGGACATTCATACCGAAGTTCAACCGCCACAGAATTTCTCTGCCATGGTCACAGCCAGTTATAGTGTTGCAGAGTTGGCCAATGTAATGGTGACAATTGATGTCGATCAAGATGGACCCAATGCGCTTATCGGTCAACTGATCTCGGACAATGTCACCATCATTCTCCATGACCTAGGTGCAGATTCCGAGTTGGACTCTGCAGTTGGAATTTTTAATTTCCTACTCAACCCTGAAGGAAACCTGATTGATCTGCAATTGCGACTTGAAGCTGATCTACAAGGGTTCAGTGGATTAATTCTATCCTTCGGGTTCACTCGCGGGTTGCTCACCGTGGGGAGTGACAGTCGATTTGGTCCCAATAACGAAAATGGCTTTGATTGGGAGCGAACAGGGTTTCGACTTTATTCACAAATTGGATTGTTCACTTTTGGTACAGACTTTGGCTTCCGTCCCAGTGGGATAACAGATGCGTTGGTGACTGTCGGGATTTTGTTTTAATCACTCATTGATGCGACCAATTATCAGAATCATCCATGTTATTCGGAGACAGACCGAGAATATCACCATCGGTATTGATCCCAAGGCCCAACACCGTTCGATTGGCGTATGAAAAATAGCTGACCACTTGGTTGATTTCAAGAATTTCGCCGTCATCCAAACCAACATTCCGTAGAGATTGAATGTCTGATTCTTCCATTGTTTGAGGCGTTTGTGTGAGCCGCTTAGCATAGTTTAAAAGTGCTTGGTCTTTGGCATCAAACGTATCTTCAAAGGAGTTTTTGTTGAAGGCATCCCAGATAGCTTGTGATCGATCATCATCCTGAAGCAGTCTCTTTAACCCATTGAAATGATGAAGTACGCAATAGTCACAGCCATTGAGCATGCTGACGTAAACACCTAGAGTTTCTAATATATGTTTGGGTACTTTATTCGATGAATGATGAATCACATTTTTGTAAATGGCCATGTGACCTTCCATGGTGTGTGGACGCAGGCTATGGGCCATCATGATGTTGTCCACGTTGTTGTCTGGCCCTTTCACGCGATCATACAGAGTGCGTAGTTTTCCATCTGATTCATCGTATTCAACGGTTTTGATCCAGGTCACACAGGCTCCTTTAGCGATAGCCGAGGTCTTCACTCAGCGGAAACTTGCTTTTGACAAATATGCCACTGCCTCTGGCAATTTCTTTATCTTCATCGTTATACACAACAGATTCAGCGATGAATTGGGTTCGGGTTTGGCTCACCACTTTTCCAGCAGCCCTCATGTTGCCTGAGTTGATTGGGCGGGTCAGATAAATATTGAATGTGGATGTCAGCACAAACACATCTTCAACCAACGAACTGACAGCAAAAAAGGCCGAGTCATCCATCGCCTTGAAATAAACCGATCCATGTGTGGCGCCGGCAGCGTGAAAAAACTCTGGTTTAATGGGAATGATGACTTCTGTTTCACCCTCACTGATGCTCATTTTTGGCTCATAATAAGCGTTGCAAAGGGCATTGTGATACATGTTTTCCAGTTTGCGAAAATGAGCTTCGTTGGTCATGAGCTTTCCTTACTCAGCATCGATGGTGTAATAAACCACATCAATATCCAGTTGATCGTTGTGGATGATGCCTTCATCTTTCATGTCGCATTTTTGCATTACGCGAATAGAGGCTTTGTTTTCGGGATAGGCAATAGCGATGATGCGATTCAACCCCAACTCTTTAAAACCATACTGAATCAATGCTTTTGTGCCCTCGGTGGCGTAGCCTTTGCCCCAATGGTCTTTGAAGAAACGGTAGCCAACTTCGACTTCATTTGCTTCTGGATAAGGAACGAGTAAACATGCACCGACAAACTCATCCAACGCTTTGTCGAAGGTGGCCCATGAACCATAACCAGGATGATCCTGGTAAAGTTTGGCCAAACGTCCTAACCCGGCTTGGACTTGCTCGCGAGTCTGTACCTGTCCAGGGCCAACGTAACGCATCACATCCGGATCACCATTGAGTCTCAGTAAATCGTCTTCATCGCCTGCGTTAAATTCTCGCATTAATAATCGTTCGGTTTCAAGAATGACTTTAGACATGCTCAATGCTCATTTCTGAACATGGATTGAAAATCCTGTCCGGTTGGATTTTGGAAAACTCTTAGCTCGAATTCTGGAATTACAGCCAGAATGTGGTCGAAAATGTCAGCTTGAATGCCTTCATAGTTGGCCCACACCTGATCTTTGCTGAACACATAAATCTCGATGGGCAGGCCATGTTCACTAGGCGGAAGTTGACGGACCAAAAAGGTCATGTCTTTGTGGATCATCGGATGGTTTTTGAGATAAGCAACCACATAAGCGCGAAACGTGCCGACGTTGGTCAGATGTCGCCCATTAACCAAGGTGGATGTGTCTGCATTATTGGCCTGATTGTATTCATCTAATTCTTGTTGTTTATGCTCGAGATATTCACTGATGTATTGAATTTTCAAAAATTTATCCAACATTTCCTGTGTGCAAAACTTGATGCTGTTCATGTCCATGTTGACGGAACGTTTGATGCGGCGTCCGCCGGATTCGCTCATCCCGCGCCAGTTTCGGAATGTATCCTGTAAAAATGCGGAAGATGGGATGTAGGAAATAGTTTTGTCCCAATTTTGCACCTTCACCGTGGTTAAAGTCACATCAAGCACATCGCCATCGGCATGGTATTTGGGCATCTCGATCCAATCACCGCGTGAAATCATCTTGTTCGCACTGAGTTGAATCCCTGCGACAAAGCCCAAAATGGGTTGTTGGAACACCAATAGTAAAACTGCACTTAAAGCGCCCAGTCCTGCGACAAGGACCACAGGCGATTGGCCAATCAATACCGAAATAATGAGAATGGCACCAATGAAGGTGACCACCACTTTGGCGACCTGAATAAAACTTTTAATAGGGATGCGGCGCGACACTTCGTAAGTTCGATAAATGGCCAGCACAGCATTGAGGAGTGCGTCAACCACCAACATAGACACCACAATCATGTAAATAGAAGCTATGCCGTCGATGAAGGCAATGCTGGTAGGATCACCCTCATAGATTACAGGCAACATGGAGTTGATGATGATGCCAGGAACGAGATAAGACAGACGACTAAAGACTTTTTCTTCGACAAAAATGTCATCCCAATGTGTTTTGGTTTTTTCGACCACACGCTCGACAATTTTCAGAATCAAGCGCTGAACGATAAATACAGACACAAAACTAAGGAGGATGACCAGGATGGAAAGCAGCGTCTTGGTCAACATATCTGCAAAGAAAGTATTTAGACCAATGTTGATGAACCAATCTTGTAATAATTCAACCATATTATCTCTTTAGAGGGCCATCACCGAGGTTGAAGCAGCTTGACCACTTCTTCATGAAGTTCAGGAGATGAAGTGGTGAGCAAACTGCCACTAAATGCCACATTTTCACGCACACCAGATGCTGTGGAAACAATGCCGCCCGCTTCTTCAACACAAGGGATGATGGCCGCAGAGTCCCAAGGGTTCATCACAGGATCAAGCCCCACATGCACTCGTCCACGGCACACCAATGCGTGCTGTAAACAATCGGTACAAAATCTAAATTTACGCGCTTCGTTGATGAGGCCAGTCAGGTTGTAGCCCACGGGGCAGCCATCGAGAAAAAAGTCTGACCCATGCGGACCAGAAGCTGAAGCCACAGCCTCTTTCAGAGACTTGATTGGCTCGACCTTGACTTGTTTAAGCATGCCATTTCGAGGCTGGAACCAACAACCGTTGCCTTTGCTGGCATACACAGTTTCCTCTAGAACGGGAAAGTGAATCACGCCTAAGATAGGTTCGCCATGTTCCAACAAAGCAATCAGCGTGCCGAAGGTGGCCATGCCCAAGGTAAACCAGGCAGTACCATCCACCGGGTCAATCACCCATTGGTAAGGCGAATCGGTTTGTTCTTTGACACCATGTTCCTCACCTAAAATAGAGTGACCAGGGTACGTCGCTTCAATCTTTTCTCGAATGACTCGTTCGGCTTCCTGATCGGCTTCAGTCACTTCTGTGCCATCGGGCTTGGTGCTGATACTGGTGTTCTGATAGCGTGGCAAAATTTCAGCATCGCTGACTTTGGTTAAGTCTAAAGCAAAGTCTAGAAAGTTTTTTAGTTCATTCATGATGAATCATTAAACTCCCAGTTTTTCACAAAGATCTTTAATTTGAAATTTATACACCGTTTCACCCAAGTAACGCTTAAATCCCATCCGTTCGTTGATGGACAACATGGGTGCGTTGGAATCCGCATTGCCTGTGACGATGGTTTTGACCTCAGGATATTGATCTCGGATGTGCAACAGCATGTTGGCTTTGAGCCATTTTCCAAGCCCTTTGCCTCGATATTTTTCATTCACACCCGTCAACATCTGGTGCATCTTGTGAGGCTCTTCGGGAATATAGAAAATTTCTGTGGTACCACTGATGTCGCCATTGGCTTCTCGTGTGATTCTGGTGAACCATTGGCACCCTTTGTCTCGCGTTTCTTTTTCCTGAACACGACGTTTTTCGGGCGTGGTTTTTTCTTCAAAATCCAATTCGCCCAAAGGTTGTTGATTCATCAAATCTGTGTAGATTTCACAATAAGGCTCAATATATTCTTCAGGTACATCTTCAAATGTTTCGAGTTTTACATCAGGTGCACGTTCTGGACCTTCTTTGTCCCAAGCCTCAATCATGTCCCAATCCACTTCTGCCATTTTGAGGCGATTTTCCGCCGCTTCAATAGCCACTTCACCTTCCAAAGCGCCGAGAAAAACTTTCCCAGTTTCGTGTGAGGTAAATGTATGGAGGCTCGTACAATTTTTTTTCATGGCGATGGTGGTTGCCATGCCCAACAGTTTGGAGCCAAGACCTTGCCTGCGATGTGATTTTGAAACTTTCAACACCACATCACAAGTGTGTTTGGTGGCTTCGTAATTGGGAGCTTTTTCTGTCACAAAGTTTACTTGGCAATAGGCAATGACTTTGCCGACATTGTTAAATGCCAGCCAACGATGAGGCTCCCGATAGGGACTGGGATCTTCCATAAAGCGCCTGGAGACCTGATGCGCCATTGGCGGATCATCAGGGTCGGGTGAGGTTTCATAATGCATGGCATCATTGAATTCAAAGAAATTCGTCCATAACTCATCCGAAGTTTCGGTGGGTACAAAACTTTCAATCTTAAAATCAGTTTGAGACATTGCGACTCCCTCGTGAGATTTTAAACCGATGTGACACCCAACTGATCTAATACAACTTGAGTTGTCAAAACTGTAGCAAACTCTTGGTGCAAGCTGGCAAGGGCCATCGTGTGCACTTGAGCTGCTGGATAAGTATTGCCATCATGACCTTTGAGGTCAAATGTGGCGGTGGCATCTTCGACCACATAAGTTTTGAAACCAAGGTTGCCAGCCATTCTAGTTGTGGTGGACACGCAATGATTGGTGGTCAACCCAACGATAACGACGTTTTCAACACCCAGCGCCTTCAGTTCAACTTCTAATCTTGTACCAATAAAGCCACTGTTGACATGCTTTTGAAACACAGGTTCTTCAGGCAGTGGTTGAACTTCAGGCTTAAATTCACATCCAGGTTGATTGGGACGTAGTGGTGACTGCGATTCTTTTGATAAATGCTGGACATGAAATACGGGTTGACCTGCCTGTCGCCATGCGTTGAGCAGTTTGGCCATGTTGGCTTCAGCATTGGGATTGTTTCGCGGCCCCCAATGAGCGGCATCGTCAAAACCTTGCTGAATATCAATCAAAATCAAAGCAATATTTTCGGGCAGCATCATGCCTCGCTTTCTGCGGGTGCAAAAAAGACCAGCAAATGAAGATCTTCACTGATGGAGTGGAAATAATGAATGGCTTTTTTAGCAACGTAAATGGTTGAGCCTGCTTGCACGGATCGATCTTCTCCATCCACATGGATCATGGCCTGACCTTGAAGCACATAATAGACTTCATCTTCCTCATGGGGGTGTTGTAAATCTTTCTCGCCAGCTTTCAGGATGTAAAGCCCCATGCTCAAATTCGGCACTTTTAAGAACTCATAATAGGGCTTTCCTGCTTGCTGGTATTGATCTAAAAGGTCATTGAGTTCAAATGCTTGCATCAAGCCTCCTGCTAAAAGTATTGGGCGGTTTATTGCATGACTTCTTCATTAGGTATCTTATCATTGCGAATGAGCAAAAACGAAGATACGCTTGGGGCGATAATCATTTGATTTGCAAAACATTCAAATGCTAAACTTGAAGCATTTCGAAGGGAGGACGCATGGAATTTCCAAGTGATCTTAAATATTCAAAAGAGCACGAATGGGTGCGTCTTGAAGGTGATACTGCAGTGATTGGCATCAGCGACCACGCACAGGATGAATTGGGTGATGTGGTGTATGTCGAATTGCCTGAAGTGGGACGTGCATTAAAACAGGATGAAACCTTTGGTGTGGTGGAATCTGTTAAAGCGGTGTCTGATGTGTACACGCCATTGAGTGGTGAAATTTCTGAGGTCAACACGAAATTGGCAGATGAGCCTGAGTTAATCAACAACGCACCTTATGGTGACGGTTGGATCATCAAGGTGAAAGCTGCCGATCTTTCCGAAATGGACGGGTTGATGGATGTGGCTGCATATCAGGAATTTATTGGTTCATAACTCATGATGCATGAATTCATTCCGGCCACCGACGCCGACCGGCAGGCCATGCTTGATGCCATTGGTGCAGCTTCTATTGAAGAATTGTTTGTAGGGATTCCTGATGAAATCAAAGCTCGCTTTGAATCACTGGATTTGCCTGCGCTGACCGAACTGGAAACGCGACAGCAGTTGCAGGCGTTGGCCAGTGAAAACGCCAATCCAGATCAATATGTGTCCTTTATGGGAGGTGGCCTTTACGACCACGATGTGCCCAGCGCGGTAGGCCATATGTTGATGCGTCAGGAGTTTTTGACCTGTTACACGCCGTATCAAGCAGAACTGTCGCAGGGCACACTCACCTGGATGTTTGAATTTCAGAGCATGGTGTGTGAGCTCACTGGCATGGAAGTCGCCAACAGTTCGATGTATGACGGCGCGTCCGCTTTGGCCGAAGCCTTGTTGATGGCTGAACGCGTCACAAAGAAAAAGCGTTTTGCCATTGCCAAAAGCATTAACCCTGCACATCGTCAGGTGCTGAATACCTTTCAGTGGGCCAGAGAATATGAATTCATAGAAATACCGTTTGATCCACAAACAGGCCAATTGGATCGAGCTGCCGTAAAACAGGCGGCACAAGAATCGTTGGCTGGATTAATCGTTCAATCGCCCAACTTCACAGGCGTTATCGAAGAACTTTCAGGATTAAAAGATATGATTGGCGATGCGTTCTTGGTGGTGAGTGCCAACCCGATGTCATTGGGCTTATTGGCCCCACCAGGGCAATTTGGTGCCGATATTGTGGTCTGTGAAGGTCAGGCTTTGGGACATGCCCCCAACTTTGGTGGCCCGATGCTTGGCATGTTTGCCACACAAAAACAATACATCCGCCAAATGCCTGGGCGTCTTGCCGGTCAAACTGTGGATAAAGAAGGCAAGACTGGTTATGTGATGACGCTGCAAGCACGCGAACAGCACATCCGTCGCGCCAAAGCCACTTCAAATATTTGTACCAATCAGGCGTTGCTGGCTTTGGGGACAACGATTTATTTGTCCTTAATCGGCAAACATGGCTTGCGTCAACAAGGTGAACTCAACGCACAAAAAGCCCATTATTTATCCAGAGAACTCAATGCTGCAGGCATCGAAACCAAGTTTAATGGGCCGTTCTTAAACGAGTTTGTGATTCAGGTGTCCGACCCGCAAGCCACCAAAGAAAAGCTTGTTTCCAAAGGTTTTCTGGTGTTGGGTGCAGACACGCTTCAACTTTGTGGTATTGATGATGGTTTGTTGTTGACGGTGACGGAAAAGCGGACCCGCGCTGAGTTGGATCAATTGGTCAGTGCGCTCAAGGAGGCATAAAAATTGTCTACTATTTTTGAAAAAAGTGTACCAGGGCGGATTGGGTATCGGTTGCCCGAAGCCGATGTGCCCACAGAGCCGATTGAATCACTCATTCCAGATGCCCTCTTGCGCAAGGAAGCGCCAAATCTTCCAGAATCCAGTCAGATTGAAGTGGTCCGCCATTATACAAAACTGTCAAAAATGAATTATGGAGTTGAAGACGGCTTCTATCCATTGGGCAGTTGCACAATGAAGTACAACCCAAAAATCAATGAAGACATGGCTCGCCTGGCAGGATTTGCCGATGCACACGCATGGCAGGGTGAAGAACTTTCACAAGGGTCTTTACATTTGATGTATGATTTAGGTGAGATGCTGCGCCAGACTGCAGGCATGGATGCAATTACACTTCAGCCAGCGGCCGGATCGCAAGGCGAAATGGTTGGCATGATGCTTATTCGCAAGGCGCTGGAAAAACGTGGCGAGCTGGGCAAGCGCACAAAAATCATCCTGCCAGACTCCGCACATGGCACCAACCCTGCCTCAGCCATGATTTGTGGCTTTGAAGTGATGGAAACCAAATCAAATAAAAATGGCAAGGTGGATCTCGAAGCATTCCGTGCCAATGTTGATGACACTGTCGCGGGCTTCATGCTCACCAACCCCAACACGCTGGGGTTATTTGAAGAAGATATTCTAGAAATCACCCAAATTATTCATGATGCAGGCGGCTACTGCTACATGGATGGGGCCAACCTCAACGCGATTTTGGGCCATGCCCGCCCAGGTGACATGGGCTTTGACATTGTTCACTATAACTTACATAAGACTTTCTCTACACCTCATGGCGGAGGCGGCCCAGGTTCCGGCCCTGTGTCGGTTGTAGCTGAACTTGCGCCTTATTTGCCAGTGCCTGTGGCTGTGAAACATGACGATGGCACTTATGGTCTGGATTTTGATCGCCCAGATAGCATTGGCAAAATGCAGGCATTTCATGGCAGCTTTGGCATGTTGATTCGTGCCTACACCTACATTCGCATGTTGGGATCGGATGGCCTTAAATCTGTATCTGATCACGCTGTGTTGCATGCCAATTACATCAAAGAGCGATTGAAAGACACGTTTAATCTGCCTTATGACGAAACCTGTATGCATGAAGTGGTCTTTAGTGGGCGAGGCGCAGTGGAAGGTGCTCATATGACCGATATTGCCAAGCGATTGCTGGATTATGGGATTCATCCATCAAGCATCTACTTCCCACTGATTGTGCCCGAAGCCATGATGATCGAACCAACAGAAACGGTTTCCAAAGAAGAACTGGACGAATTTATCGACGCACTCAAGGCCATCGTTAAAGAAGGCAAACAAGATGTAAATGTGTTGCTCGAAGCACCACACACCACGCCAGTGCGCCGATTGGATGATGTAAAAGCCGCTAAGGAATTAATTTTAAGAGCTTAGCTCAATTTGTTTTTGATATAAGGATTCTTTTAGAAAGTTAAATTGCAATTTAGAATTCACTTCGATTATCCAATCGTAGCCCCCTTTCGATTTTAGAGGGTTCCTTTAGACGAAGGAGGTTGGGGGATTGAAGCCTTTTATCTCGCCTAAAATCATTTAGAAGTTTCTGTTTCTTCTGGCGCTTTATCATCCAAAAGAATCGCCATCCATCGCGTTTGTGGGCTGGCTTCCAGAGCAATTTTAAATGTCATGGTCAATGGCACGGACAGCAGCATGCCAACTGGCCCCAGTACCCAGTTCCAGAACACCAATGAGAGGAACACAACCAAGATAGATAACCCCATCGTTCGCCCCATGAATCGAGGCTCGATTACATTGCCCATGATGCCATTGACCACGATATAGCCAACGCCAGTGCCTGCTGCTATTCCAATTCCTCCATCTACCAACGCCAATAGAATGGCGGGGACAGATGCAATGATAGAACCAAAATTTGGAATATAGTTTAATAAAAATGCCAAGACACCCCAGAGGATTGGGAAATCGACGCCCAAAATGCTCAGCCATACAGCGATCAACACCCCAGTTACAATGTTAAGGGACGTTTTCATCATCATATAATGTTCGATGGTGTCATTGAATTTATCGATAAATTCCAGATAAGGCTTAGGGTTTTTCAGCGCCGCCCGCATTTTGTCTGGCAAACTGAGCGATTCGATCATCATGATGATGACCATCATCAAAATGAGAAACGCGTTGGTCAGTACGCTACTCAACGTCTGTAAGGCATTGGCCGATATCTGCATGATGGTACCCGGATTGAAAAACTCAGTGACAGCATTAAAGGAGATATCAAAACCCACCTCTTTTAGCATAACAACTACATCACGTGTTTGTTCCATCAGGCTTTCTTGATATCGTGGGACCTGATTCAAAAATTCCGTCACGGAATTGCCCACCAACAAAGTGATCCCTGACATAAAGGCAATCACCACAAAAATCACCAGAAGCATGGCCAACCAGGACGGCACTTTGTGTCGTTTGAGCCAGAAAAAGGGGGATGCGCTGATCACAGCCAAAAACAACGCGAGCAAGAAGGGGACCAGAATGGATTCTGCCATCTGCATCCCAAGCACAATGATCACAAATGAAGCAGCTCCCAGTAAAAATTGTGTAATTCTTGAATACATATCAGCCATTCATGCTCCTGTTCTGGTATCTATACATGAACCAAAGGTCAGTGGATGTCAAGCCCAACCGTCCTGGCATTTTAATCTCAAAGTTTTCAAGATATCATTTTATGGGTGCTATTGTTTGATCAGATGCATAGAGAAAAATTTATTTAGAAAGGTTCACTGAGGATTTCGAAACCTTCTGGATATAAATCAGATCGGTATACAATAAAAAGGCCACCCAGATTATCTGCAACCTCACCCACCACGCCGATCCAGCGTCCTTCGTAAAAAAGCAATTGATAATCATCCTGAGGGCCAGCAATCTTAAGCAGATATCGTTGAGCAAAAAAGATGCCCTGAGCTGTTTGAAGTTGAAGATCACTCAGTCTTTGAAGTGCCATGCGGCCCAAACGATATTCGCTGCCGCTAAAAGCCATGCCACTTTCATTAAATCCACCAGCATCCAACGCACTGAAAGTTGCCAAAGGGGCTCCTAACTCAAACAACTGTGGAAACAGTGAAAACGTGCTGAACATGTTGATAATTGCCAGTTTTTGATCGGGCACTGAAAAATTAATTTGCTTGCGCCTGAAGTTTAATGTGGCTATAGAATTGCTCAACTCGACCCTGGTGTGTTGATTTCCAAACCCAAATGGCCCCTTCAATTCGATGACGAAGTGTGTTGGATGAAGTTGCTCATCCAAGTGTAATAATTGCCGATAGGCTAGAGAGAATGGGATGAAAAAAAATTCAGTTTTCAACTTTCCTTCAGCAAATACTTGAAAACCACCACCTGGTCGTCGTGAAAATTGATAGGTTTCCTGGCCTTGATTTTTGCCACGAATCTGGAATACCAATGTGCCAGATTCCGGCAAAGAAACTGTGGGGGAGACAGCCTCAATCTCTGGACTTACCTCCATTTCAGCTATTTCCTTGTCTGTTTCAACGGTTTCTTCAATGACTGCTTCAGGTTTGGTGAATGGTTGTACTGTTTCAATTGAATCTGTGGTTGGGGATTCAATTTCATACTGAACTGGATTTTTGGATGTATTGGGCAATGTCAACTGCCATTCATTGGTATTCGGCTGGGTAAAAGTTTGAAATCCATTGGTCAGTGTCCACAGGCCAGTGAGTGAAGATACCACAATGGCCAAAACAACAAAAATCCATTTTTTCATACTGACTCTAGTGTATGGGAGTTTTTAAAGAACTGCCACTGATTCTAAACAAAAAGAAGCTTCTGTTCGGTGAACAGAAGCTTCTTTGGTTTTACTGAATCGAAATACAGTTTCTTTAATTTAGAACGTGACCCCTAAGCTAATGGAAGTGGTGCCCATACCCGTTGGGGTGTAAGAGAAGTCGGCACCAAAACTGATACCGCCGCCGCCATCCACGTCAAGACTAAAGCTCGTAGAAGCCCAGCTCAGATTATCAGCACCACTAAATCGGGTGGTGGAATCCAAGTTAATATTGCCACGGCTGATGCCCAACGTAAAGTCAGCACGTACCAAACCAACGCCATCTACAGAGACTAAACTAATGGCAAAATCAGCAGGATTCTGGTTAGGATTCAATACCACAGACAAGGTGGCAAAACTCAGGTCTATGTCCAAATCTCCACCTAAATCGATCAATGAAAGTGACAAATTCCCCGATACGATATCCACTGAAATTTGGCTTAAGGACAAGTTTGTAATGTTGTCGGAAGAGAACACAACCGTGATATCAGCCAAATCCAATACACTTGTCGTGGCTATAATCGTGCTGCTAATAGGTTCCAATGGGCGGAAAGTGGTGTCAATATTAATTGTTACCCCACCCACTTCAATACCACTAATGCTCAAGGTTTCTTCCTCAAACAGCAATGGTGTTTTTGCACCACCTTCCAATGGGGTGGTGCCGTTGCCGAAACCAGCTGTACATGCGCTGTTGACTTCATACACCCAAGAACGTTTCTTAATGTAGTTGTTGCCAGAAGCACACAGTGCAGTAGCACCAGAAACGGTGATCCCAGAAACAGTCTGGCCAGAGATAGTAATCACATCGCCAAACCCAAAGGTAGGGGTTTGATCATCGATATCGTTGTTAATCTGACCTACAAAATATGGCGTAACCGTGTCAAAATGGTCATGTTCGTGGTCGTTGAGACCAGAAGAAGCATTAATTCCCTGAATGTCCGGAAAATCCACATCCTCAAACAATGCTAAATTAGTTAAGGTAATGCCAGCGATATTTAATTCAAGTTGAATTCGTTTTTTTACAAAACCCACAGCGCGGTCGATGATATTGTCGCCATCACCATCACCGATGGGAACAACATTTTGGCCGGAACACTGACCGACAATGCCACCACTTGAATTGCTCACACCCACAGGAAAATTAAAACAACCAAAAGGTTCAGCGAAAACGAATTGGTCGAATACAGCCAACGCACCCAAGTTGGTGGTGAGGCTGAGCACGGCGAATTCAACGCCAGTCACCCCAAAACCTAAGTCAGCACCAAAAGTGATGCCGCTCAGAGTGATGTTTAATTGTAGATTGGCCTGAAAGTCGATATCAAACTTTACTGCTTCTGTTTGAGCGCCTTCAGGGATAAGAGCAATATCCAGATCAAAACTACCTGTGACGTCTGCTTTAGACAATACTGCGAATCCAGCCACAATCATTACGGCTAGAAAAACCGAGAGAATTCTTCTAGACATGAAAGCCTCCTAATTTGTAGACCTATACAAATGCCAACCAGTTTTTCTTAATGATAACTGCCAATAGCTGCCAAGGTCAATACAAAAAGGAAAGAGGCTTGCGTTCAATGAACGCAAGCCTCTTCAATTCGACTTAAAAAGGAGATTCTAGTTTGTTAGAACGTGATGCCCAGAGCGATGGAAGTGGTGCCCATACCCGTTGGGGTGTAGGAGAAGTCAGCACCAAAGTTGATGCCGCCGCCACCGTCTACGTCAAGGCTGAAGCTCGTTCTGGACCAACTCAAGCTGCCACTGCCACTAAATGTGGTGGTGGAGTCCAAGTTGATTGCACCACGGCTGATGCCCAAGCTGAAGGACGCTGCGGCCAAACCTGCATTGTCAGATTCCAAAGTGATAACAAAGTCAGCAGGATTCTGATTCGGGTTCAGCACAACAGACAGCACAGAAGTCGTTTCATCGATGTCCAAGTCTCCACCATCGTCCACAATCGTCAACGTTAAGTTGCCGGACACCAATGTTGCTGTGATGTCACTCAAGGACAGG